>NZ_DGLI01000026.1 GCF_002387895.1 Clostridium sp. UBA4548 | reverse complement strand
TTATGACCAAGGAACCCTATAAGAAGTAGCCTCATTGGAAAGTAAATTTTTCTTTTGAAGTCTTTCACTATAGAGAATATCAAACTCCCTTTTTAACTTAAATAGCTTTTTCTGATTTGGCCTTAAATTCCTTCCTAAAAAAGGATAAAGGATAAAACCAACTACAGGAAGAAAAGTCATTATAAGAATCCAGGTAAAGGCAATTGATTGCTTTTTTCTTTCAATAAATAAAATTGTAAGTATGGTAATAAAGTTTAGTATGTATATAACTCCAAGAATCCAGGACATTTATTTTACACCTCTAATATTTAATGATTTTACTCTTTAATAAAGCTGTTTATTATGATATATTAATATAATACTTATTTACCGGCTAGTCGGTATGATAATGGTATCAAATTAAAAAAATGGTGTCAAGGAAGCTTGGTCTCATAAAACCAGCGCTATTTCCTGGTAATTATCGCAAAGGATTGGTGAGAAACATAAGGAAAAATATAGATTGATAGGCGGAGTAGACAAAATATAGGCTATGAAGGTGAAAATGTATTTTATGAAACACCAGAAAGCTTTAAGGGAACCAAGATGAGAAGCAGGAATAAGAAAGTCTTTATTTTTGCTGACTGTATGAAGCGTAAAAATGAAGATGTATTAAAAGGAACAAAAAAGTGTAGGGGGAAATATCCATGAGTGAGTTAATTCAAAAAGGTATAAGTAAAGGAAGCAGTGTAGGAAAGCTATTAAAGGCAACTTTTACTGCCACTATTTTTTTATCAGTGATAGTTACAGCTGTTGAGGGTTCAATATTAGCGCTTTTATTAAAAGCCATTACAGGTTCAAAAAACTTTTTAATGATAGCAACAATTTGCATTGTATCAAATATAGTTTTAGCATTACTTTTATTAGTTATATTTATGGCAGTAATTAAAAAAGCTTCTAGCAATTTTACTAATGTTGCCCATGCTATAAACTCTGGAGATTTATCTATGGATATTGAAAAGAAGGATTTCAAAGCTTTAGGCAAGATTGCAGATCACATGAACTCATTAACTTCAGAAATGAGAAAAATAATACAAGGAAGCTTTGTGCTTACAAAAGCCATGGTTAGCTCCTCTTTAAATATGTCTGAAAAAGTAAGACAAGCCACAGCAACAATATCTGAAATAACTAACACAATTGATGAAATTGCTAAAGGTGTAACTAATCAAGTGGCGGAAACACAAAAAAGTGTAGATAAGATTGAGGCATTGTCTCAACATATAGATGCTGTTAGTAACAGTTATCACGATATGATGACTGAGGCTAGCAGTGTAAGTAGCTTAAATAAAGAAGGACTTGAAACTGTTAAAAGTCTAAGAATTGAATCTGATAATTACAATATATCTTCAGAGAAGATATTTGAGGCTATAGAAAATCTTACTGTTACGTTAAATAATATAGGTTTGTTCGTAGATTCTATACAAAGTATTGCAGACCAAACAAATCTTCTAGCTCTTAACGCTGCCATTGAAGCTGCTAGAGCTGGAGAGTCAGGTAGAGGCTTTGCAGTAGTTGCAGAAGAAGTTAGAAAGCTAGCTGAGGAAAGTAAAAAATCAACTGAAGAAATTAAAAATACAATGAAAGATATCCAAGAGGATTCTCAACAGGCAATTAATGCTATGAGGTCTATGAAGAATGTTTCTAGTGAGCAACTCGAAGCCGTTGATCAGACTGAGAGTTCCTTTAATAAAATAGCTAAGTCTATTGAATCAATTATAGAAAAAATCAATGACACAAACGAAGCAATAAACCACATGGAAAATCTAAAAGAGGATGCTATTTCTGCTATTGAAAACAGTACAAGAGTTTCAGAGCAAACAGCAGCAGCTAGTGAGGAATTAGCTGCAAGTGCAGATTCTCAGTTAGAAATTTTCAAAGAAATGTCAAATTCAGCGGAAGAATTAAATACTTTAGCTAATAATATGGATGAAGGACTTAAAAAATATAAGCTGTAAAAATGTGGAAGAGGTTTGCGGAGTTAAAATAATTAGTACAATCACAGAAATAAAAACTTACTAGGGATAGGTTGTAAATCTGTAGTAAGGAAATACTATTTAAAAGGAGAAAATTAATGAAGATACAAAAAAATTCTAAAAAACCTTTGATTTATTATTATATTGTGGTCATAGTCATTATGATGCTTGCAAACACTTTATTACTACCTATGATTTTGCAAAAAGAAATTAGCAAAGTTGATTATGGTACGTTTTTAAAGCAAATTGAGAGTGGGCAGGTTAGAAAAGTTGAAATACAAGAAAACCAAATAGGCTTTAGCGCTGTTAATGAAGAGGGAAAAGAAGGTCTTTATATAACAGGTCGTTTAGAAGACCCTGATTTAGTTAAACGTCTTTATAGTGCTAATGTAAGCTTTGAAAGAGTTATACCAAAGGAAACTTCGCCACTTGTTAGTTTCCTATTATCATGGATTCTTCCAATGGTGATCTTCACAATCCTTGGACAGAGGCTTGTAGGAAAAATACAAGGTAAGATGGGTGGCATGGGAAATGCAATGACCTTTGGGAAGAGTAATGTGAAAGTATATGTGGAAGCACAAACTGGGAAGACTTTTGCCGATGTAGCAGGACAAGATGAAGCTAAGGAAGCTTTACAAGAAATTGTAGATTTCCTACACAATCCTCAAAAATATAAGGAAATTGGAGCAAAGGTTCCAAAGGGAGCACTATTAGTAGGTCCTCCAGGAACAGGTAAGACCCTTCTTGCAAAGGCAGTAGCAGGAGAATCAAAAGTACCCTTCTTTTCAATTTCAGGTTCAGAATTTGTAGAGATGTTTGTTGGGATGGGTGCTGCTAGAGTGAGAGATTTATTTAAACAAGCACAGGAAAAGTCACCTTGTATTGTGTTCATCGATGAAATAGATACTATAGGTAAAAGTAGAAATTCAGCAGGTCCAGGTGGTAATGATGAAAGAGAACAAACATTAAACCAACTTTTAACTGAGATGGATGGCTTCGATGCAGATAAAGGGGTAGTAATTTTAGCAGCTACAAATAGACCTGAAACCCTTGATAAAGCATTATTAAGACCAGGGAGATTTGATAGAAGAGTTCCTGTAGAGTTACCTGATTTAAGAGGCCGTGAAGACATATTAAAAGTACATGGAAAAAATGTTAAATTAGGCGATGATATAGATTTCAATGGCATTGCAAGAGCTACTTCAGGAGCTTCAGGAGCAGATTTAGCTAACATCATCAATGAAGGAGCACTTCGTGCAGTAAAGTTTGGACGTAAATATATAATTCAAAGTGATTTAGAAGAAGCAGTAGAAGTTGTAATTGCTGGATACCAAAGAAAAAATGCAGTGATTTCCATGAAGGATAAATTAACTATTGCTTATCATGAAATCGGTCATGCGCTTGTTGCAGCAAAGCAAAACCACTCTGCACCAGTACACAAAATAACTATAATACCAAGAACTTCTGGCGCCTTAGGTTACACCATGCAGGTGGAAGAAGGTGAGAAGGTTCTAATGACAAAGGAGCAAGCATTAGATAAGATAGCTACCTATATGGGCGGGCGTGCTGCGGAGGAAATTGTGTTTAATAGCATAACTTCCGGAGCTTCTAATGACATTGAGCAAGCCACAAAGATTGGTAGAGCTATGGTTACTAGATTTGGTATGAGTGAAAAGTTTGATATGATGGCTCTAGAAACTGTAAACAATCAATATTTAGGTGGAGATGCTTCATTAATAGTATCGGCTGAAACCGCAGCTAAGATTGATGAGGAAGTCCTTCAAATTATTAAAACTTGCCATAAAAGGGCTCTTGATATATTAGAAGAAAACAAAGAAAAGCTTCATGAATTGGCAAAATATCTCCTAGAAAAAGAGACTATTACAGGAGAAGAATTCATGGCCGTCTTATCCTAGCAAGTAAAGGACATATGATAAGAAAGTTGTTAAGGTTATAATAAAGCTATTTAGAGAAGAACAAAACTCCTAGGTTAATAATGAGATACCTAGGAGTTTTGTTATCTATATTAAAAATTTCAAAAAGTTTTTAGCTAACCCAAGAAAAAGAAAGAATCCGCATACATCTGTTGCAGTTGTTAGGAATATGGAGGATGCTAGTGCAGGGTCTATACCTAACATTTTTAAAACAAGAGGAATTAAAAAACCAAAGAAACCCGCTATAACTAAATTTCCAATCATAGCAATAAAAATAATAAGGGCAAGATATGGATTTCCATACTTTAAATATAATATAAATCCAGTCACTAAACCTGTAGCTGCTCCATTTATCATACCGAGAAAAACCTCTTTAAAGATGAGCTTCCAATTACTTTTTAAATCAACTTCACCTAGGGCAATACTTCTAATAACTACAGATAAGGATTGAGTGCCTGCGTTTCCGCCCATTCCTGCAACAATAGGCATAGCAGCGGCTAGTGCTACCACCTGAGCTATAACATCTTCAAATAAGCCTACTGTAAAAGAAGCTAAAAATGCTGTAATTAAGTTTATAAATAACCAAGGAAGTCTTTTTCTTACAGAGGTTAAAAGAGTGCTATCTACTCTTTCCTCTTTACTAACACCACTTAAATGAAGCATGTCTTCTGTCTGTTCTTCAACGATAACATCAATAATGTCATCTACAGTAATAATTCCTAAGAGACTTTTTCTGTGATTTACAACAGGAATTGCCTTTAGATCATATTTTGAAACTAGCAAAGCAACGTGTTCTTGATCTATGTCAGGATATACATAAATAATATTTTCTCTCATTATCTCTTCAAGTAGTTTATTTTCAGGAGAAATTAATATATCTCTTAAATCAACAGTTCCAACTAGCTCTTTTTTTTGATTTGTTATAAAAATTGTTTCGATTATTTCTGTTTTAGGACCTATATTTTTAATTTTACTTAAAGCCTCTGAGGTGGTTAAATCTCTTCGAAGGGATATATATTCTGTTGTCATAATACCACCAGCACTATCTTCAGCATAACCTAGTAATTCCTCTAGCTTTATAGTATCACTTTTTTTCATGATTTTAAGCAAAGCTTTTCTCATTTTTATTGGTAGACCCCCAAGAATATCGGCAACATCATCCTTTGACATAAATGAGAAAATATTTACTATTGATTGAAAATCAATAAGTTTAATTAACCTTACTTGAAGTTCTATAGTTGATTGCTCAAAAAACTTAGCCATAAGCTGGCTGTTTACTAAAGAATTAAACTTCACTAAGTTTTCATCATCTAATTCCTCTAAAAGAAAAGCAACATCGATAGGATGAGCGTCATAGAGAAACTCTGATAGAAGCTCATAGTTATCCTTTGATAAAACATGGATTAAAGTTTCTACTTTATTCATTTTTAATCACCGCCTCTTAAATATACATTTAGATAATCTAAATATAAGAATTCTGTACTGTAATAAATTCCCTAACACCTTCACCTTGTGGTTTAGGAAAAAGGAGAATTTAAGAGTTAAAATAAAAACTTCATTGCAATGGAAGCCTTTATTTTACGGCCAGTATAAGGGGAATCTCATAGTTAAGAATAAATGAGGACAGCAATTATATGATTAATAGAAACAATTTAGTTAGGTGGCTTCAAGATGTAAAAAAGAACAGAGCTTGCCTTCAAATGAAAAGTACTATTTAACCATATAAAATTGTCCGTTCCATCCAAACTACTACCGGCTGAGTCCATTCTTTTTCACCTCCGAAAATCAAAATAAAAAACCTCCGTAAACTTGAAGATAACGAAGGTATTTGATCAATACTTTCTCGTTCAAGTTTTAGCTCTGCAAGGCAATGTAATTGCATTAGATTAAGCCTTCTTTGTTCGGCAAAACCTGCTAACCAGTTAAGAATGTTTCCATTCTTTTACGGCAGCAATCCGTATCCTTGTAGTAACCTCACCTACCGAGATTATTTAATTATATATAAAATAATAAATCTAATAGTATAATATGTCAAGGTCTAGAGTCTGGTGTAAGGTTATTACTTTAGGTAGAGAATAGTTTAGTGATTATAATTATTCTACTAATATCATATATTTTATAATCGAAACTAAATAGGATATAAATAAATTTAAGAAAGTACTGTTATATAGATTAAACATATGATATATATGTTAATAGCGATTAAAGTTATTAGTGGTATCTTTATAATATTTAGTATTATAAGGGAATCTTTAGGGGGGAATAAATTGAACATGATATTTAAGGGTTTGATAATAGGAATGATTGTTTCCTTTCCTATAGGACCACTTGGAATTATAGCCATTCAAAGAACTATAAATAATGGCTGGAAAAGCGGTTTTTTTTCTGGAGTTGGAGCAGCGGCATCTGATGTAGTGTATTCCTTATGTGCAGTATTTGGTATTAGCTTTATCGATGATATTATACATAAACACAAATACTTAATTAATAATGCAATAGGAGCATTATTTTTAGTCCTTGGATTAAATATTTTTATGAATGCACTTAAGGACAAGGCTATAGTAGATGAGAAAAGAAAATTCATTATACATCCAGGGATTTCTAACTTTTTACTGGGACTTTCAAATCCAATGACATTTCTAGTTTTCCTTACAATTTTTACGAAAATTGGGTTAAAAATAAACACTTTAGAAGTAGGAAAAAATATGTTATTTGTATTATCTATATTCATTGGTTCTACAATCCTATGGATATCAGTGTCAAAATTAATTGATAGTTCAAAAAGAAATTTTAAGATAGAGATATTTTGTATAATAAATAAAATTATTGGAGCCTCTATAGCAGTGTTTGGCATGTGCAGTTTGTTTAGAGGAATAATGAAATTTTAGATACTTTTTAGAAAAATACACACAGGTTGATTAGATACAATTTTCTGACTTTATAAACTAGTTTATTTAGACAAATTGGGAACTTTGTGGTATTATTAAATATTAATAAACATTGTTGAATGTCTAGTGGAGGTAATTGTGGTGAGAAACAATTACAATGAGAAAGTAGAAAAAGAAATTGACTTATTACTTAGTAGAGCTTGGGACTTAATTCGGACCGATGTAAAAGAAGCCTTAAATATTGTTAAAAAAGCAGAAAAGTTATCAAGAAAGCTTAAATATGAAGAGGGCATTGCTTTAAGCACGATTTTGCTGGCTAGATATAATAGTATGCAGGGTAAGTATGCTGAAGCACTGCAGTTAGCTAGTGAAGGAAATGAGCTAGCAATAAGCTTAGGTTTTGTACAAGGTCAAATAAATGCTAGCTATGTGTTGGGATATTTATATACAGATTCAGGAAACCTTGAGGTAGGATTAAAATCTTATTTAAGAGCACTTGAACTGATGAAGGAAAACAATCAAGAGATAGATCCATTTATTTTAAATAATATAGGTGTGGTATATGATAACTCAGGTCAAGCTGATGAAGCTCTAGAATTTTTCCAAGAGGCCATAAAAATAGTTAAGAAAACAGAATATAGCTTCCAAAGTTTACTTCTTTTCAATATAGCCAATATGTATTTAAGAAAAAAAGATACTGAAACAGCTCAAAAATACTGTGAACAAGCCTTTTCTATTCTCGAGACAAATCATGCGGAAAAGCATGATTTTGCTCAATATTATAGTATTCTTGGGGTTATATATAAAGAAATGAATCAGCTTTCAAAGGCATTGGAAAATTACCAAATTGCACTTTCATTATATCAAGAAAGCAATAAGAAATATGCTGAAATAGATATGCTTAATGAAATAGGAGTTACTTATTTAAAGCAAAATAATAATGAAGAAAGTATTAAGTATTTAAAAAGTGCTATGAAAGAAGCGAAAAAAATAAATGCCAATGGGCTTTTAAAAGATATCTATATGACTTTAGCAGAAACTTATGAAAAGAAAAGGGACTATAAGTTAGCCTTTAATTATCTTAAGCTTTTTAATGAATTGAATGAGAAAATAAAAACTACAGAATTAAATGATAAACTTGTTCAACATATGACTGAGTTTAAGGTTGAAAAGGCTCAAAAGGATGCTGAAATTCAAAGATTAAAAACAGAAGAATTAAAAAGAAAAGCTGAGGAAACTACATTAAAGGCTAATGCTCTTGCTGCATCCTATGAAGATATTAAAATTATTGGGGAAATTGGTCAAAAAATAACTGCTACATTAGATATTAAAAAAGTTCTTAACATGGTTTATAAAAATATAAATAAGCTCATGGCTGCAGATGTTTTCGGCATTTGTTTATATAATAAAGAGCAGGGAAGTATAGATTTTAAAATCCTCATAGAACAAGGGAAGAGATTACCTTTGCACCAAGTTATGATTGACAACGAAAAAAGTTACGCGGCAAAATGCATACGAGAAAAGAAAGAAATCTGTATTAATGACATGATTCTGGATAATAAACAACAGCTTAGGGTTGGAGCTACTGAGAATAAGTTCAAATGTAAGTCTATAATCTATTATCCACTGATTACTGAGGACAAAATAGTTGGTGCCATGACGGTGCAAAGTTACAAAAATAATGCATATTCAGATAGGTCTATTGGAATGATCAAAGCTTTAGCTTCCTATATTGCTATAGCCTTAAATAACTCGCAAAAATCTGAGGAGCTTAGGGTTAAAACCAATGAATTAGAGGCCATTTCTAAAACTGATGTATTGACTGGAATTTATAATAGGCGCTATATTATGAGTAAAATTGAAGAGGAAGCTGTTGCGTATAAAGATGTTAAAAGAACCTTTTCTATTGTTATCATAGATATTGACTATTTTAAAAGCATCAACGATAAGTATGGACACAATTGTGGGGATCATATTCTTGTAAAGCTATCAAAAATATTAAAGGCTAATATAAGAAAGCAAGATGTTTTATCTAGATGGGGAGGGGAGGAGTTTCTTATGCTCTTACCTGACACAAATGAGGAGGAAGCAGTTTTAATTTGTGAATTTATTAGAGAGAAAATAGAGGGTAGTAACTTTAATTATGAAAAAAAAAGAATTAAACTTACCGTTACCTTTGGAGTTTCAGAGTATAATGAGAACCTAGGTGTAGATTCCACAATTAACGATGCAGATAAGGCTCTTTATGAAGGTAAAAATAAGGGGAGAAACTGTGTAGTGAGCCATTAAAAATTAGGCTTTACTGTAATTGCTTCTATATAACATATAAGAAAAGTTTAGGAGTATTAACATAAATATAAATGTACTAAATCATAGATTTCACCCCCTGCTTCTAGGAAAGTATAGAAACAGGGGGTGATTATTTATAACTACAACCTTGGTTTACCACCTATTTTTAGAAGTTCTTCCTTGGTTGCCGCAGCATTATTTTCATCTACTAACACGTTAAGATAGTCTCCAGAGTGAAGGGTGGTATTACCTTTTGGAATGAGCTCTTTAGCACCCCGTTGAACACAAACGAGTAAACAACTATTTGGTAATTTAATTTCCTTAATTTCTTTTCCATCTATTTCAGAATCTAAGCAAACTGGGACTTCTAATATAACTTTATTATTACTATGCTCAGTGAACTCGTAAGTACCATTGTTTTTTAAAAGTCTTTCTAGTAAAGATTCATATATAGGCTCAGACTTTAGTAAATCAGCAGTGGCATAGGCTACTAGAGATATAAGACTTAAAGAAAGCAAGTGAGAAAATGAACCAGTCATTTCTGTAATTAAAATACTACCTGTAATAGGAGCTCTGACAATAGCTGTAAAATATCCTGCCATAGCTAGAATTATAAAGTTGTTAATATATTGAGGATTAAAATTGAAAAAGTCCACTAATATATTTCCATAAATTGCACCAGTTAATGCTCCTAACACTAATAAAGGGAAAAATATTCCTCCAGGTGCTCCCGAACCATAACTTATCATAGAAAAAATAAACTTAACTATAAGAATTACAAAAAGGACTTTGAGAGTAAAACTACCTTCAATCATCAATTCTATCAATGAATGGCCTCCTCCTAGGACTTGAGGAAGAATTAGGCTTAACACTCCAGCAATTAAAAATGGAATCATAGGTCTAAACCTAACTGAAAGCCACTTTTGCTTACCATAAATATCTTGAGTTTTTAAAAGGCACTTATTATATAGGGCACCGAAGATACCCACAATAATTCCTAATATTATAATGTAGCCATAACTTTCAAGAGGCAGAGCTACTACATTCTCAAAATTAAAAACAGGTTTAAGACCAAAAAAATGTTTTGAAATAAAATCTGCTGTTAAGGAGGCAGACATTGCTGATAATAAGATGAGAGGAGAAAAATGTTTGTGGACCTCTTCAAGAGCAAACATTACTCCTGCTAAAGGTGCATTAAAGGCAGCAGCCAGTCCAGCGGAAGCCCCACTAGTAATTAAGTATTTTTCTTCAATTTGTATTCTTTTAAAAATTCTACTAACACCTTGTCCCATTGCAGCTCCAAGCTGTATAGAAGGACCTTCTCTACCTAAGGATAAACCAGCTCCTATAGAAATGACTCCACCAATAAATTTTTTTATAATTACAGATAACCAATTCATGTTAATTTTTCTAAGAAGTACCCCTTCCACCTGAGGAATTCCACTTCCACTGATTAAAGGCTCCGTTTTTATTAACAAACCAACAATATATGCTGAGATTATTAAAAATAGAAACCATAGAGGCATAAGTTTATACTTTGAAATATCAAGGTTTAAGATGAAATGTCTTAGTTCTTCGGCTCTTTCTAGAACAATCCTATAGAGTACTATTAGAAACCCAGAAAAAATACCTACAACAATTCCTTGTAATAAAAGCTTAAGTCTAAAGTTATGCCAATGTGATAATGCGGTATGGGTTTGATTCTTATTACTATTATCCATTACGCATCCCCCTTACTAAATATTGTATACATGTTTATTATAGACTTATTGATTTAATTAATCAAATATGCAAAAAGGATGGTCAAAAATAATAAAGATTCACTATTATGCAGTGTTCTCTGCTAAAATCTTCTTCAAGTTAATCGTAAACATGGTAACGGTGTCAAAAATACAATGTTTTAATCCTTAATATGTTAGTTACAAAGTAACTAGGAGGCAGTGTAGATTTTTTTTTAGTGCTGCATATTATAGGAAGTGAGGAATTACATAAAGTTCTATAAATTTATCTATTACAGTATCCTTTTGGATACTATGATACAAAATAGTGCGTACTTGTGGCATTGAAACTATTTTTCTATAATAATATAATGTAATATACCAAATTAGGAGGTATTTTTATGGATTCAATATTAAAAAGAAGAAGTATAAGAAAATATAAAGACTTAAAAGTAAGTGATGAAATTGTAGAAGACCTATTAAAAGCAGCTATGGCTGCACCATCAGCAGGAAATGAGCAGCCTTGGGAGTTTGTGGTATTAAGAGACAAGGAAATAATGAAGAATATAACTGAAGTACATCCTTACTCTAAAATGTTATTAAACTCAGATGTTGCAATTGTAGTTTGTGGAGATGAGAAAAAAGAAGTATTCAAAGGATATTGGGTACAAGATTGTTCTGCTGCCACTGAAAACATATTACTAGCAGCACAGGATATGGGACTTGGTGCTGTTTGGCTAGGAGTTTATCCAATAGTTGATAGAGTAAAGAAAATACAAGAGATTCTAGGATTACCTACTAGTGTGGTTCCTTTATCAATAGTGCCAATTGGGTATCCAGATGAGGAGAAAACACCAGAAGATAGATTTGATAGGACAAGAATACATTATAATGGATGGTAAAGATAAAGTCATAAGAGGATAAAAATAAGAATAGACTAATGTTTACAAGGAGAATTTTATGATGATATTTAAGAAACTTACCATTAAAGATAAGCCAATATTGGATAGATATTTGCAAAATTATAACTTTATCACTAGCGAGTATTCCTTTACCACTTTGCTGGTTTGGAGAGAAGCCTGTGATGTGCAATATGCCATACACAAAGGTGTTCTAATTATAAAGAAAAAAGACTTTAAGGATAATTATTACTTTATGCAGCCAATTGGATATAGTAAGAAGAATTTAAAAGAATTAATTCATGAACTAAAAGAATATAAAAAAGAAAATAATATGAAATATCTATTTAAAGATGTGGAGGATTCCTTCCTTGAGGATCTTAAGGACATATATGGGGAAGATGCTCACATTGAAGAAGATGTAGATAATTTTGATTATATATATCTAAAGGAAAAGCTAGCAACACTGTCAGGAAAAAAGCTTCACGGGAAGAAAAATCACTATAATTACTTTGTAAAAAACTATAACTATGAAGTAAAGGACTTTTCGGAGCCAGGAGTAATGGAGGATTGTATTGAGTTAGCTCATCAATGGCATAAGGAAAACTTTACTGGAGATAAGTTTTTAACCTATGAGTTAAAAGGCATTGTAGAAGTTTTATACAATGCTGATAAATTAAATTTAAGGGGTATGGCGGTTTATGTTGATGATATAATTTCAACCTTTACTGTGGGAGAAATTGTTAATAAGGATATGGCAATAGTCCACTTTGAAAAAGGAAGAAAAGATATCAATGGAATATATGCTTTTACAAATAAGACCTTTGTTGAAAAATATTTGAACGAAGTAGGATATATAAATAGAGAACAAGATTTAGGCATAGAAGGATTAAGAAAAGCTAAAAGGTCCTACTATCCTGTAAAACTTGAAAAAAAATATTGTATAAATTTATAAAGTTATTTAAGTCATCACCATCTATTAATGTAGGGGGATGACTTTATCTTTTAATATTAAAAGATAAGCTCAAAATATTATTTAATATAAGTTAAATAATGGCAGTGAAATAGCTTTGCTGGTGAAGAAAATTCAGTATATACAAATATTTTTGAAAATTTCTTTAGTTGTGTGGAATTAGGTGATATAATTTTACTTGAGTATTTATGAGGTTTTAAGTGTTAAATTACATATCTATGTATATACTTAATATCATTGAAAAGAAATGTATATAAGTAAAAAAAATAGTTAGATACACTACAGTTATCTATTAAAGTAGAGAGTATTAATAAGAACTTAAATTTATTATACAAATATAGACAATGATTTGGTAAACACTGCTTAAAATTGGAAGGACGGCGATAATATGAATTTAAAAAGGCTCTTTAAATCTTACTCAGGGCTTCCTAGAGGAATTTATGTTTTATTTTTTGTGAGAGTAATAAATAGTATGGGAAGTTTTGTTTTTCCACTTTTAACTTTGTTTTTAACGGATAAGCTAGGACTGAGTGCTAAAGAAGCAGGGTGGTTTGTTTCGCTCTCCGCTCTTTCTTATATTCCGGGGGGATTACTAGGGGGAAAGCTTTCAGATATAATTGGAAGAAAAAAAGTTATGATTATTTTTCAAAGTTTAGCCGCACTTCTATTTCTTCCTTGTGCCTTCCTTGGAAAATCAATGATGATTCCTTGGCTTTTAATTCTAGCAGGAGTATCAACTGGAGCAGTTCAGCCAGCTAATAGTGCAATGGTAGCGGATCTGACGAATTCAAGTAATAGAAAAACTGCCTTTTCACTTTTATACCTTGGTATAAATATTGGATTTTCTATTGGACCGATTTTAGCAGGTTTTTTGTATAAAAACTATTTTGCCTTAACTTTTATAGGGAATGCAGTAGCAATTTGTATAAATATAATTTTAGTAACTATATTTGTTGAGGAAACTAAACCTTCTACTGAGGAGCAACTGGAAGTAACTGAGGAAGAAAAGGCTGAAGAAGGTAGTGTTTTTTCAGTACTTATGAAAAAGCCTGTGGTGTTAGCTTTTGCATTATTATCCTCTGTGTATTCTTTTGCTTATTCCCAAGGAAACTTTGGCACACCACTTCAGTTTACAGAGATTTTTGGTGATAGAGCTCCCGAACTTATGGGAGGAATATATTTCACTAATGGCATAATAGTGGTAACTATGACCACATTAATAGTGCATTTAACTAAAAAGAATAAACCCTTATTTAACATAGCAGTATCTGGAGTATTTTTTGCTGTTGGCTTTGGAATGAACTTTTTTATTAAAGCTTATCCATTATACATAATTGCAACTATAATTTGGACTATTGGAGAAATCTTAAATGCAACAAATTCAGGGGTATATATAGCGGACCATGCGCCAAGCTCTCATAGAGGAAGATTTAACTCAGTATTAAATATAATTACAGGTGGAGGATCCGCTATAGGACCAGTAATAATGGGTGGATATATTGAAAGAGTTGGAGTGGTATATGTGTGGCCTTTAGTATTTTCTATAACTATGTTATCAGCAATGTTGATTTATATTTTATATTTAAGAGAAGAAAAGAAACATAGTGCAAATATAGCTGCTTAAAAGATATATTACACAATATAACTAAATATATAATAGTGCTGTAAAAAAGAATTTAATCATTTTCCAAGAAAGAAAATCTTCATTTTATCTACATATGACAAAGGTATAATAAAGAAAAAAGAAGATATGAAAGGAGAATGAAATATGAAATGTCATGGAGATAACAATGGAGGAAATGGTAAGAAACATAGTCCAATTAAACATATGCTTATGATGGCATTATGCTGAGGACTTCCTATTCTCATTGTGGCTATACTTCCACTATTAAATATTGGGGGAGGGGCTAAAACCTTATTAGCAACCATTACTCCATTTATTTGTCCAATAATGATGCTTTTTATGATTCCTATGATGTTTAGAGGTATGAAAAATGGGGATTGTTGTAGCGGGAAGAAAGAACAAAGTGAAGTAAATAAGGTCCTATAGACTACTTCATATGTTTCACTAAGCATCAATGAAGACAGTAAGACCTTGTAATAAAAGGATATTAGTACTATGCAATATAACTAATAAACATAAAAACTTTATAATAGAAATAAGTTATCCACTTAGATTTAATTAGGTTAAACTACCTAATTAAACTTAAGTGGATTTTGATTTTATCAGGTTATAAAATCAAAATTTTACCTTTAAACTTTATATAGGGTTTCATGATGAATTTTTAACTTATTCATCTTCAAATACCTTTAAGGTAAGCAGAGCAGGACTTACGTATAAGTTAAGCTTTAGCCTTGTTCCCTATACAATTGAAGTTGAGCTTTTATATAGCCTAAACAGCAACTAACTGTTCACAGTTTACAACTTTATTCTTCTTTTCCTTAGCTTTATATAAGGCACAGTCTGCCAGATTAACGAATTCTTCTGCATCTATTTTCTTAGTTGTGGAACATATTCCTACACTTACTGTTATAGTTAGTGAAACATCATCAATTTTAAATGGGTGTGTTGAGATGGTTTCTCTAATTCTTTCACCAATTATTGTAGCCTTATTAATATCTGTGCTTGGCAATAAAATTGTAAATTCCTCACCACCCCAACGGGCAACTACATCATTTCCTCTAACGCTAGAGTTAAGAATCTCCGCTGTAGTCTTTAATATCTTATCTCCATTAACATGTCCAAAAGTGTCATTAATATGTTTAAAGTTATCTATATCAATCATTAGAAGAGTTAATGGTTCCGGCACAGTTGATATTTTATCCATTATGCAGTCAAGTTTTAAGTAGAAAAAAAATCTGTTTTTAAGCCCAGTTAGAGAATCCTTGTAGAAGTCTGCATAAAAACTTCTAACTAAACGACCAAACTTCAAGCCAACAACTATAAAAACAAACATAAGTGCTAACCAAGTAAATTTAGCTATATTCCTTGGAGTATAAAAGGTGATAAAATAGCCTGCTATAGCAAAAAACAATCCAAAAGTTGCAAAGATTAAAGGTGCATATTGAACATATTTATTATTCCTCATATTTTAATTCCTTTCTAGTAAGATTAACTTTTATAATTTGAAATTATAGTTTATTAAAGAACTCAAGTTTTTAAATTTCTTCAAGTTTATAACTAGCTTAAATCCATACTACTTATTTCGACAAATTTTTCAATTTCTTAATAGTTTTTTCAATATTATAGTTTAGAACTTTATGGGAATAAGGAAAATTATTGTATTACAAAGCAATAATTTTGACAAGAGATATATTATTCAATTGGGCATATGTAATAATATTCAATTTATGCTACAATTTAACTAAGGATAAGTAAAGCTACTAACATGTAATATACTTTAAGAGGGTGAAATTTTGAACATTGAAAGAATGATTGAAAATCTTGCGAGAAACTTAGCAAAAACTGTGCTCAATAAAAAAGAAAAAAGTAGCGAAAAAATAAACTTGAACCAGTTAGGCTCAACGGATATTCTACAAATTATGTTAAATCGACTTGTTCATGAAGGAAACTATAATAAGGCAGAGAACATACTTTTCGAAGAAATAAATAAAAAAGATTCAGAAGTAATTTATAAAATTGCAGTGGAGTTTTATAATTCCTTGCTAGAAAAGAGTGATAAGGAACTGCAAGAAGGAAATTTTACAAGAGAAGAGGTTTATCAAGGATTAGAAGATGTAAGGAGCATATTTCAAAAATAAAGTTTATGCTTTAAGTATTATAATGGAGGTAAGTGATATGGAACTTATAAAATGTACTATGGATAATTTATTAGTCCTTGCAAAGTTAAATAAGGAATTATATGAGGATGAAAAAAATGATAATATACCAGAAATTGAAGTTTTACAAGAAAGATTAAAGTATGCTATGGAACAAGGTGCAGTGGCATTTTTATTTCTAGAGGATAAAGAGGTTGTTGGTTACGCTCTAGTAAGAACTCAAGCCACTCCTTATTATTTATCACATTTTTTTATTTGTAGAAATGCAAGAAGAAAACATCTGGGTACAATTGCCTTTAATCAACTTATGAAAGAATTAGAAACTGATTCTATAGATTTAGATGTTTTCTGCTGGAATCAAAGGGGACAAGAGTTCTGGAAGAGTCTTGGGTTCAAAGAAAGATGTATAATTATGAGGAAATCTAATTAGAAATTTATAATACAAGTAATTTTGTTCATTTTTAATATAAGATTCAGTTTTTAAAATTAAAATATCTAGACTGGCATGGAAAAGGAAGCGGGGCTATATTATGAATTTTAAATTTGTTCCAATGAATTTAGGATATGCAAATGAAATCATTGATAATTGGAAGTATGGAGATGAATATCATATATACGATTATGTAAATGAAAAGGAACTTTTACTTAATGAGGAAAGTTGGGGAGTGGGAAAATTTGCAGTATTAGATGAAGAAAATTATCTTGCTGGAGAATTTACTGTTGAATTCTTTCAAGAAGATGGTGAAGAGCTAGAAGATGAGGGTTACGTTAGTCATGAAGTGGTTAAAAATAGTCCGCAAAATTGTTATGAAATGTGGGTAGGTTGGGGTTTAAAACCAGAATTATGTGGAAAGGGACTTGGAGTGAGTTTTGTTTCACAATGCATTGATTTTGCTGTAAGAGAGTATAACTACAAAGGACAATATGTTAGATGTGGAGTTGCAGCTTTCAATAAAAGAGCTATTAAAGTCTATGAGAAATGTAATTTTGAAATATTTTATACCTGTGAAGGTGAAATAGCAGGTGAGAAATTAACCTTTTTAAGAATGAGAAAGAAAATTAGCTAAAATTAAAGTAAGAATTAGTTGAAACACTGTAATGTTCAGCAATGAATTTTATGGTGTTTTTGTTTTGAAATATATATAAATATTGGATTAAATCATCGGTAATGTTTTTTCATATATAGCGATAATGACAAAAAACAATGAATGTTGCAAAAAATAATAAGTTACATAGAATAAAATGTAAATTATGATATAATTTAACTACATGTTTTATGGAAGAGGTGAAATATATGGGTCAAATTAAATTTGGTTTTAATGCATTTCCAAACCTAAAGAGTAAAAGATTTATTTTAAGGGAAGTGCAAGAAAAAGACTATTTAGCAATATATGAAATATATTCAGATGATGGCACAGTAAAATATCAACAAATGGGAGTTATGCAAACAATGGAGCAAGCTCAAAAATCTGTACAAGCCTTTTTGAGAGGATTTGAAAATAAGAAATTTATTAGATGGTGCATTGCTACAAGGGACCAGGATAATGTTGTAGGCCTAATTACGTTACATAGTTTTAATGAGTGTAATTCTCAAGGAGAAATAGGCTTTATGCTTAACAAAGCATACTGGAGCCAAAACATTATGGGGGAAGTAGGAGAAGAAGTTCTTAAATTTGCCTTTCAACTTATGGATTTAAATAGAATTGAAGCATCAGTACATCCAGAGAATATTGCTTCAATAAAATTGTGTGAGAAGTTAGGCTTTAAACAAGAAGGAATGAAAAAGGAAGCAGCTTATAATACGAGAACTAATGAATACGAGGATAGGGTAATACTAGGCACAACTAAAAATAATAGTAAATATAAGTGTTTCGAAGAATAAACCTTAAATGCAATAATTAAAGGTATTCTTAGTTAAATAAGAGCACTGTATATTAACGGGGGATATAATATGGTGAAATTATTAAGCCCTAGGATTGAGGAGCTATACAACAAACTTAGTTGCGGTACTTTGGTCTTAGGTGAGTTTTGGAAGGAAGTTGAAAGGGAAGGAACACCTTTAATTGAAGAAGTTCAAGGGGAAGAAAAAGTGATAATTACTTTTCTTTATAGGGGAAATGAAGGAGTAAATAATGTTCTTATATATGGAGGAGTTCCTGGCTATCGTTATTCAGAAAATATCATGGAGAGACTGGAAGACACAGATATTTGGTTTAAGTCTTATATAGTTAGAAATGATGTTAAGTTTAAATATAATTTTTCATTAAACTATGAGTTTCACAATGATTATAAAAAGATTAAGAAAAATTCTATTATCGATTCATTAAATCCTAAAAGAGTAGTAAATGTGAAAGATGAGGAAAATCCAGAAAGTGTGGAAAGCGTATACTCTTTAGTAGAACTTCCTAAGGTTAAACCAGGGGCTTGGACAATCCCAAATAAACAGGTGAAGAAGGGAAATATAAAGCTAAGCAGATTTGAAAGCAAGATTCTAGGTAACACTCGAAGGATGTGGGTTTATACTCCAAGTGAATATGATGAGAAAACTTCTCTTTATAACGTTCTAGTACTTACGGATGGGTTTGATTATTTAAGTTATTTATCAGCAAATGTGGTGCTTGATAATTTAATTCATGAAAAAAGAATTCCACCTACAGTATGTATATTAGTTGATAGTACTAAAAACAGATATGAAGAATTAACCTGTAATGAGTCCTTTATGAAATTTATTACAGAGGAAGTAATGCCTTGGAGCTATGGAAACTATAACATAACCAAGGAACCAGAGAGGACAATTATTGGAGGACTTAGTCTTGGTGGTTTAACAGCAAGCTTTATAGCTCTTAAAAGATGGGACATTTTTGGGAAAGTTCTCTCTCAATCAGGATCTTATTGGTATGAATCTCAATGGTTAACAAAGGAATTTGAAAAAGAGCAGAAGCTGCCTATAAGATTTTATTTAAATGCAGGATTACTTGAAGATGCGCCTTATGATGATGAACCTGTGATGATGGAAGTAATAAATAATATGAGAGATGTTTTATTATCCAAGGGTTATGATGTGAAATATGAGAATTTTCAATCAGGACACGACTATTTATGTTGGGGAGAAACCTTGGCAACAGGACTTATAAGCTTAAATACAGACTAATAACATTTAGGAGAATGATACTCACATATGACTTCATTTAAGTTAAATGTCCATTGAAAGTAATGCCGGAAATGAACTTGTTTAATGTTTAGTGAGAGAAGGTAAACATTAAATAATTTTATTGGGGGATACAAATGTGGAGAAGAAAGTGAAGCTAATTATAACAGATTTAGATCAAACCTTATTAAAAGGAGATAAAAGTATATCTCAGTATACTTTAGATATAATTAAAAGATGCAAAGAGCAAGGGATTAACATTGCAATTGCAACAGCACGTTCAGAAAGAGCAGCTGAAAAATATATAGATTTAATTAAACCTGATATTGTGATTTCAAATGGAGGAGCACTAGCAAAGCATAATGGGGAAGTAATTTATAGGTCTATGCTATCACCTTTAGTATCGGAGGCATTAATAAAAGAATGTGTACTGCATACAGACATTGGGGAAGTAACTGTAGAAACGGAAATGGGCTATTTCTCCAATAGCCCAAACTTATTAAAAAATGGTGTGGATTACGATCATGCTATATATAATACTTATGAAGAATCATTAGATTGTGAAACCTTTAAAATAACAGTTGAAGCTTTTAATAATAAGGCAGCCCTTGAATTAGCAACTAAGTATTCTGAGTGCAGTTTTCTTGCTTATAGTGGGGAACCATGGTGTAGATTTGCTCACAAAAATGCAACCAAAGATTACGCCATAAGCAAGCTAGCAGAACATTTAAATATTGATTTAAGCCAGATTGCAGCTTTTGGAGATGATTATAACGACATAGATATGCTGAAAACTTGTGGCTATGGAGTAGCAGTTTCAAATGCAATTGAAGAAGTAAGACAGGTTGCTACCCACATTACTTATAGCAATGAAGAAGATGGAGTGGCAAGGTTTATACAGGAGAACTTTTTGCTTTAGGCATCTAAAAGTAAATAACAAGTCAAAGATGTGAAGGATATTTTGAGTTAGATAAGGAACCTATTGACGTAGTATAACTCAAAATAGGCGAGAATACTGAATTATTTATTTCTTGAAGATGCCTTAATTATCGCTAATAGTAGCCCAGGTTTTATGTAAAAGCTAATTAGCAAAAAAGTTAGTAGCAATAATTTTAAAAGAGTATTACAAAGTATTGTATGGTTTAAAAGGGAGAAGTAAAAATGATTGAAACAATAAATGAAATTAAGACTAATAGACTAATTTTAAGAGAAGTCAATGAAAATGATGTAGAAGGAATCTACAAAGTATTTAGTGACCCAGAGGTTGCAAAATATGATTGGTTTAGCCCTATAGAATCTGAAGAGGATGCAGTGAAATTTATAAAAAGATATAAAGAAGAATTTGAAGCTGAAGAAGAGATAACTTGGGGAATAGAGTTAAAAGATACAAAGGAGCTAGTAGGCATATGTTGTTTAGGTGATTTTGATGATGGAGCTCGTAGGGCTGAAATTGGATATGACTTAGCTCAAGATCAATGGAATAAAGGATATGCCACAGAAGCTGTTGGGGCAGTAGTTAAATTCGGACTAAGTGAAATGAATTTAAATCGAATTGAAGCTTTTATTACACCAGGAAATGATGCCTCAGTAAAGGTACTTGAGAAATTAAATTTCACAAAAGAAGGTGTTGTAAGAGAAAGAGATTTAATTAAAGGTAAGCTTGAAGATGGAATTATAATGGCTATACTTCAAAAGGATATTGTGTAAGGAGAATGTAATTATGCATAAGCTTATAAACGCCTTTCCACTATATAATTTTTTAAAGTACTGTAACTCAAGTCCTCATGAAAAAATAGTTCTTGATTGTGGTGCTGGTGGAAGTAATCCGCCCTTATCACTTTTTTATGAGTTTAATTATAAAACTTATGGTATTGAAGCGTCCCATTCACAGCTGAAAAAGGCTGAAGTTTTTTGTAAGACTAATAAAATAGATTTAAATATTATAAAGGGAGATATGACAAAAATTCCTTTCGAAGCTGAGTTTTTTAGCTTTTTATTCTCCTATAATACTTCTGTTCACATGAGTAAAGACGAATTTAGTATTGCTTTAGAAGAGTTTTTAAGAGTGCTAAAACCTGGTGGGTTGTGCTATGTGAACTTTTTAAGTGAGGAATGTGACTCTTTTGGTAAGGGAGTTGAAATCAGACAGGGGGAATTTATGCACAATGAAGAAGGGGAAGAGGTTTTATATAGTCATTATAAAGAAGCTGAGGTAGAGAAATACCTTAAAGGATTTAATATTATCTATAAGGAAAAGAGATTAGTAAAAAGAACTATTGATGATATGGAATACACATCTGGTTATATAGATTATATATTGAAGAAAAAGTAATAATTAGAAAAAAGTGCAACAACCAAGGATGGAATTTCTTCAATTTTACTTAGGAGGAGAATATGGATAAAAAAGTGAAATTAATTATAACAGACTTAGATCAAACCTTGCTAAAAGGGGATAAAAGTATATCTGATTTTACTTTAGAAACCCTAAAAAAGTGTAAAGAACAAGGAATTAGTATTGCAATTGCAACTGCACGTTCAGATAGGGCAGCTAAAAGATACATAGATATAATTAAACCAGACATAGTTATAACAAATGGAGGAGCACTAGCAAGGCATAATGAAGATATAATTTACAAATCTATGTTGTCACCTTCAACCTCTGATGAGCTAATAAAAGAATGTGTACAGCATGCAGACTTTGAATATGTATCTGTGGTAACAGAAACGGGTAATTACTCCAACAGTAGAGAGTTATTAGAAAGTGGTGGAAGCTATAATAATGTTGCATATAACAACTTTGAAAAACCACTAAATAATTCAACCTTTAAAATTACAGTAGAAGCTTATAATAAGAAATCTGCGCTAGAGTTAGCAGCTAAGTACTCAGAGTGTAGCTTTCTTACTTATACTGGTGAAAACTTGTGTAGGTTTGCTCATAAAGATGCTACTAAAGACTATGCCATAATTAAGCTAGCAGAACATCTAAATATTGATTTAAGTCAGATTGCAGCTTTTGGTGACGATCATAACGACATAGGAATGATAAAAACTTGTGGCTATGGAGTAGCTGTTTCAAATGCCATTGAGGAAGTGCGACAGGTAGCTACCCATATTACATATAGTAACGAAGAAGATGGAGTAGCAAGATTTATTCAGAAGAACTTTTTACTTTAGATAGTGTATTTGGAGATTATAAAGTTTCATAAATTATCTTGAAGATAATGAAAACATTTAAAGAACTAGATGTCCCTTTTGCATCCTATTAGCAAGGGGATAGGGTGTAATAGCTAGTGTATTTAGAGTTGAAAGTGGACAAGATTTTAAATTTTATTAAGGGGTATAAAAGATGTTTAAATTAATAGATGTGGGAGAGAAAAAATTAGAATGTTTAATCGCTGGTAGTGGAAAAAGGAATGTTGTTATTATGCCAGGAATGGGAGGAAGCATTTATCACTGGTTAAGTATTATAGAAGAAATATCACAACATGCAAAAATTATTGCAATTCACAGATCCGGAGTTGGAAATAGCCAAATTGGCGATGAAGGAAGTAGTACGCTTATAGCCTCTAAAGATTTATATAACTTACTACTCACACATGGAATCAAAGAAAAGGTTATATTAGTAGGTCATTCTTATGGTGGTTTGTGTGTTCAGCATTTTGCAAGGTTGTATCCAGATTATGTAGAAAGTATATTGCTAGTAGAATCTGCATCAATGAATAGAGGGAATCAGTTTGATGAATTGGATACTCCCATATCCAATGAAACTACCTCAGATGAAGTGTATATTGATTTATGGAAAAAGTACTCTAAGTATACTAGAGAACAATTGATGAAAGAGATAAAGCCGGAACTATCTTCGAGTCAGCTTAGTCTTCCTATAGAGATTCAAAAGGAAATTTTAGAATTTTATGTAAGACCTGAAATATATGAAGCACAACTTTCGGAAATACTTGACTTAAAATATAATGTAGCAAATATAAAGATGGCTGGAGCTTTTCCAAAATGTCCGTTAATAGTGTTAGTTGAAGATCCGCAATACTCTGTCAGTGAAATGGTAGCTGAAGGAATACCAAAAGTAGAAGCAGTAAAAATTGAGAGACTTTCACAAAATTTGTCTCATGGATTAAGGGAATTATCCGATAAATGTGACTTTAGAATAGTTAAAGACAGTAATCACTGTATAAATGAAACTAGACCAGATGAGGTAATTAAAGCTATAAAAGAGTTAGTGTATATGTAGTTGATAAGAATTTGGGAGGATTTTATGAGATATTTAAATAAAAAGAATTTAAGTACCCTAGTGTGGGATTTAGGAGTTCTAACAGTGGGATTTTTATGCCTATATTTTTATAGTAGGTATAATATCAATTCTTATTATAAAAGCCCATTAATTTATCCATTACTTATGACTGGTGCTATAGCCGTTACAATTGGGATAGTATATTTATTTCCTATTAGGGGTGATGAAAGAAGAACTATATATGTGAACAAAAGGGCTCTGATTCTATTTGGTATTTTAGAATTTATTTTTCTGATTTGCGTTGTCATAATGACTAACATATTTAGAATTAACAATTACTCTGGAAATGAAGTTAATATTTTGCATTTTTTCATTGCAGCATTAGTGTTGACCTTATCAATTTTCATTTGCTACTTCTTTAAAATAAGAATTAGTGATTATAATTGGAAGTTAACACTTAAATCCATTATATTTGTTATTATTTTATATGTAACCTTTAAAATAGTAACTAACATTGTAGGAATTACAAATAGAACTATTCATTTTGAAAATATGGCTAATGGAAAGTTTGTTATAGGTTTTATTATAAATACAATTGTTAATTCATGTTACCCAGGTTTTTATGAGGAAATTCTTTATAGAGGTTTCTTAATATCTGGGCTAAAGGGGTTACGATTAACTGATGAAAAGTGTAATGTTATACAAGCTATAATATTTGGGATAAGTCATGTAGTGAGCCCTATAATAAGCTCTGGCACAGTAACTTGGACTTTTTTAATAGCTACAGCTGCACAGGCTATGGTAGGATATATGTTTGGAAAATTGTATTTTAAGACTAAATCATTATCTCCGTGTATACTCCTACATGGTTTCTTTGATGTAGCCATGACATTATAAAATTATAATCTAAAGCTTAAGGCTATAAGTTAGTGAAAAACATAAGTTAAAAAGTATAGTTAGCTACTAAGAAAAATAACACTAGTACAAATTGTGCTAAGGAAGTTTTTTTAGTGGCTTTTTTATTATAGGAAATTTAACTTATCTTAATTTATAGAGGTTTAAATAAACTCTTGTAGATAGCAGGTTCTAAAATATAAGTGAAGAATTATAAGTAATTGTAGTTTTTTAAAAGTTATGTGAAGACATGCAGTTTTTATTTTCCTACTTATTTTTAAAATGTGATTCAAATCATATTTTATATTTCTAAAAAAATATAAAATAAAGTCATAGGAAAACACAAATACTAAAAAGCAAGAAACTATTAGTTGTAAAAATAAAAATAAAAAAATTACAGTAAAAAATAGGAGGAATAATAATGGAAAGAATAATTAATATAAATCAAAAATTAGGTGAAGTAGTTTCAATTTTTCCAGGTTCAAGTGAAATATTCAACGAGTTAAAAATAGATTACTGCTGTGGAGGACATGACACTTTAGGAGCAGCACTAAAAGAAAAAGGTTTAAATTCCGATGTGATTGTGGAAAAGTTAAATGAGGAATATGACAAATTTATAAAATCTAATGCTGAGTATAGAGATTGGAGAAAGGAAAAGCCAACAGTGCTCATGAGACACATTGAGCAAACACATCATGATTTCACTAAAAAAGAGTTAAGAGAAATTGATGCTCTATTATTTAAAGTTTTAAAGGTTCACTTTAGCCACCATGCTGAAGAGTTACTAAAAGTTCATAGATTATTTGGTGCTCTTAAAACTGAGCTTGAAGAGCATTTAGTGAAAGAGGAAGAAAATTTATTCCCACTTATCAAAGCTTATGAAAGCACAAAAGATGAAAAGTATAAGGAAGGTATTGAAAAGTTCATAAAGGAAACAGAAGAGGAGCATGATGCCGCAGGGGATATCCTTAAGGAAATGGAGCAAATCACAAGAGATTTCAAAGCTCCAGAAGGAGCATGCACCACTTTCAAACTTGTATATGACAAGCTTCATAATTTAGAGAAAGATTTATTTATTCACATCTATTTAGAAAACAGTGTGTTATTTAAAATCATATAACTTTCAAGAGAGAAGCATAACTACGACTTACGAAAAACAGTTAAGATAGCAAGAAGAACCACTTAAGAATCTGGATTATAATCAAGATTTTATAAGTGATATAACTTAAGAGTAACTACCTCCTCAAACCTTTAGAAGCTGCTAACAGCGTATTGTTAGCAGCTTTGTTTATGTTGAGAATATTTTGAATATAATTACAAATATGATATAATCATAAATATATCAATTAAACAATTAAAGAATTAAAGAATTAAAGAGAGGTGTGCAATTTATGGATAAGCCTTTAGGGAAATTATTAGAGAAGGACTATCTTGAAAATTTTATAAAAGCTAATAGACGTAAGAATGAGGTTCCTTTAAAGGGGAAAGCTCTATCAAAAATATATGAAAACAAAAACAATAAAGAAGAGAGAAGTTTTTTCCCTTTTAAAGGATTTAAATCCTTTGCTACTACTACAATAATTTTAAGTTTTGTAGTGCTATTAACTGCCTGCGGTAAAAAAGAGAATCCTCAGGATGCTTTTGAGGCCTATAAAGCAAGTTGGCAGAATAAGGATTTTAAAGCTATGTATACCATGGTTTCACAAAGTTCAAGAGCTGCAATTACTGAAGAGGATTTTATAAAAAGATATACTAATATCTATGAAGGAATAGAAGCTAAGGACATTAACATTACTGCAACTAAGATGGAAGATTTAAAGCAAACTAAAGAAGAAAGTGTAAAGATACCTTTTTCTATTAAAATGAACACTTTAGCAGGGACGGTGGAAATACCAGGATATGAAGTAACACTTGCAAAGGAAAAAGTAGAAAAGAAAAATACTTGGAAGGTAGTATGGAACGAAAGACTTATATTTCCTTATATGGAGCCAGGAGACAAGGTAAGAGCTGAAGTTTTTCATCCTAACAGAGGGGAAATTTATGATAGAAGTGGAACTGGACTTGCTGTAAATTCAAAGATTAATTCAGTAGGGATTCATCCAAGACTTTTCGAGGAAGATAAAGAAAATAAAATTATTCAAATGGCTAAGCTGCTTGATATAAAACCTGAAGTAATTGAAGGAAAACTAAAGGGCAATACTAATCCAGACTACTTTGTACCCATAGTAAAGGTAGCTTCAAAAGAAAAGGAAAAGGTAGATTACCTTTTACAAATTAATGGAGTGAAAGTAAATGAAGAAATGGGAAGAGTTTACCCAGGTGAGGAAGCCTGTGGAGCATTGATTGGATATGTTGGAGCCATTACTGCAGAGGAATTAGAAAAAGTAAAGGATCAAGGCTATAATGAGTATAGTCTAATTGGTAAAAAGGGATTAGAGCAAGTATATGAAAAACGACTTAAGGGAGAAGCAGGAGGTCGAATTTATATAGAAAGAGGAACCTCCGAAAAGAAAGAAGTTATTGAAGTAGGAAAAAAAGATCCTAAGGATGGAGAAAATATTAAGGTGTCTATAGACCTACAATTGCAAAAGAAGATTTATGAAGAAATGAACAAAGAATCAGGAGCAGCTGTTGCAGCTCATCCTAAAACAGGAGAAGTCCTTGCTATGGTGAGTTCACCTTCCTATGATTCTAATGTATTTTCAACTTATACCACTGATACTCAGAAGGCAGCTTGGGAAGCAACTCCTGTAGATGAATTTGATAATAAATTTAATAATTCTTACTCTCCAGGCTCTACCTTTAAATTAATAACTGGGGCTATAGGTCTTAATAAGGGGGTTATAAAACCAGAAGAGGGAGTAAACATTCAGGGGAATCAGTGGCAGCCTAGTAATTCGTGGGGAAATTATAAGATCACCAGGGTTAAGGATCCAGGAAAACCAGTCAATTTAAAAGATGCTTTTAAGTATTCAGATAATATATATTTTGGAATGGCAGCATTAAATATAGGAAAAGAAGATTTTGCAAAGGGAGCAATGTCCTTTGGTATAGGTGAGGAGCTACCTTTTGAATATCCAATGGAAAATACACAAGTTGCTAATGAAAATAAGATTTCAAAGGATATACTTTTAGGGGATACAGGTTATGGTCAAGGAGAAGTCCTCATGACTCCACTACACTTAGCACTTGCTTATTCTTCTTTAGTAAATGAGGGAAACCTTTTGGCTCCTGCCTTGGATATTACCCAAGGACATACGGCTAAGGTTTGGAAAGCTAATGCAATTTCCACTGAAAACATAAGTCCACTAGTTGAAGGAATAAAAGCTGTAGTAGCAGACCCTGAAGGAACAGGACATGAGGGATATATTGAGGGAATTACAATTGGAGGGAAAACTGGTACTGCAGAATTTAAAAAGAGTGCTGAAGATAAAGAAGGAAAAGAAAATGGATTGTTTGTGGCTTTAAATTTAGATGACCCTAAGATAGTTGTTTCTATGGTGATTGAAGATGTGAAGTCAAGAGGGGGAAGCCATTTAGTAGTTCCTAAGGTTAAGAATATACTAGAATACTACTTAAAAAGAAGTTAGTGGTGTCAAAAATACTAGTTTTGTAAAATAATTTATTTTATAAGTAGTTTTAATAGTTAGTTTAAGTGATGAAGACTTAGATTACATTATGTAGCTATAAAAGAAATAGGTAGTAAGACAATATTTAGAGAAGGGGAAAATACCCTTCTTTTTCTTTTATCTATATAGAATGTAATAAAGATACTGCATAAATACATGGAATTCTATTTTACATTCTCTTTAAAGTAAGTAAACAAGCTCAAAATTATATATATTCATCAATTTAATTAAATTAACAAATTATTAGAAAAAATTACTTTTAAGCTATTGACTAAATAGATTAGGAGGAGTATTATAATAATATAAAGATTAGTTGCATACAATTTAATTTTATATATTAGAATTTACAAAAATTGAATTTCATACTAACAAAATGAATAAATTGATTTTTAAATGAATAAGATAAAATGCTGAGAATTTTAAGGAGGATTAACAATGAATATTTATGATTTTAAATTAAACAATATCTATGGAGAAGAGGTATCTCTAGAAGAGTATAAAGGAAAGGTATTACTTATTGTAAATACAGCAAGCAAGTGTGGCTTTACTCCTCAATACGGTGATTTACAAAAACTTTATTTAGAATATAAAGATAAAGGCGTTGAAATATTAGGTTTCCCATGTAACCAATTTGCTGAGCAAGAACCAGGAAATAATAGTGAAGTTCAAAGTTTCTGCCAACTTAACTATGGGGTATCTTTTCCACTATTTGAGAAAGTTGATGTAAGAGGAAAAAGTGCTCATCCACTGTTTAAATATTTAACTGAAAACACAACTTTTAAAGGCTTTGACTTATCTCATCCATCAGGAAAAATTCTTAACAGCTTCCTTCAAGAGAGTTTTCCAGATTATTTAATAGGAAACTCCATAAAATGGAACTTTACTAAATTTTTAATAGATCAGGAAGGCAATATAGTGGAAAGATTTGAACCAACAACAGAACCAATGGATATAAAACCACATATTGAAGCATTATTATAATTATGAACTACGAACTATTAAAGTTAGATAATCAACTCTGTTTTGCCTTATATGCTTGCTCAAAAGAGGTTACAAAGCGTTATAAGCCATTCTTGGATGAATTAGGATTAACTTACACTCAGTATATAACCTTATTAGTGTTGTGGGAAAAGGATGATGTTACAGTTAAAGAACTAGGAACAAAACTTCATCTTGATTCTGGAACCCTTACCCCTCTGTTAAAAAAGCTAGAGGCTATGGAGTTAGTTGTAAGAGTTAGGGATAAACAGGATGAACGTAATGTTTACGTAAGGCTAACAGAAGCTGGAGTTAAGATGAAAGATAAAGCAGTGGAAATACCCGCTAAATTATTTTGTTCCACAGGACTTTCAGCTGAAGAAGCAATACTTTTAAAGGATAAACTTAAAGAAATGTTAAATACATTGGAGAATATATAGGGTTATAGAATGAAAGTTTGTTCACTATAAGGATAGCTTAGATATTTATATTACAGTGAGCTTACCTATTTCCTTGGAGAAATCATTTTTGGAAGTAATGTTTTAATGGTCAAAATGGTTTTTCTATATAGAACCCTAAATTTAAGAGAATTATATATAAGATGGATTACGAAAGGTGGTAAAATTATGAAAAAGGTTGAAATTTATAGCAGTGATTCTTGTGGATATTGCCATGAAGCTAAGGCATTTTTTAAGGAGCAGAATGTAGAATATATTGAACACAATATTTCTAAGGATATGGAAGCTAGAAAAGCTCTAATGAAAAAAGGTTACATGTCAGTACCTGTAATAATTATAAATGAAGAAGAATTTGTTGGTTTTGAAAAGGACAAAATTGCTTCTGCTCTTAATTTAAAAGAATTATAAATTAGAGATAAAATTCTAAGGAAAGACCTATAGAGTTTAAAGGTTCTTAAATTAGTGTTATTAATTAAAATTCCCAGGGGATTTTTCCCTGGGAATTTTTGTGTTTTAAATAACCTATTTAAGGTAGTAACTTAACGACATTCTGGAAACTTTAAGTCTGCTAACCTTTATAAGTGGCAGTTGAACAGTCTACGGGAATTCTTTTAGGAGCAGTGCAAATCCGCCTCCAAAGTTGTTAGACCTAAGTAGATTGCTGCTACTTTAGTAAAATAACTTAGATTAGGCTATTTTTAAAATAGAACTGATAAACCTTTTCACGATAATTACTAAAACAAGATTTCCTGGAAGACATGATTTATTTCTACACAGGTAGTATTAGGGATTTTAAATTTCTCTGCAAAGGTTTTAGTCACTGAAAAATCATCGCCAAAATGCATTGGAATAAATAGCTTAGGGTGAAGTTCCTTTAAAAAGTATTCTCCACCAAGGTAATAAAATTCTTCAAGTCTTGAATCCACAGGGAAAAAGGCTATATCAATGTTACTTACTTGTGATTTTAATATTTCTATATTTTCTTTAAAAGATTTTTCAGCTAAAGTTCTCTCCTCTAAGGAATCTTCCTTCCAGTGCCACCAATTAAGGTCACCTGAATGGAAAATAGTTAAGTCATCTACCTTAACAAGAAAGGAAATGCCTATATCCGTTGAACCATAAGCTTTTACCCAAATATCCTTAATAAATTTTTCTTCACCTTCTGAAATTATAGTGTAATTTGGTTTCAAGTTACTTATTTCAATATCACTACTTAAGATATATTCTGTGTTATCATTATACTGTTCCCAGGTCAAAATTTCTGGGTTAAAATGATCTCCATGACTGTGAGATGAGAAAACAAACACCTTCTTTTTAGACTTAAGGTTTTCAGGGGTTAAAATATCCTCAGTTTTTAAACCTTCATCAAGGTTTGGGTGTTTATAGTAATCAAAGATTAAAAAACTATTTTGGATTTCAAGGGCAAATCCACTATGGTAAATATAATGAATTTTAGCTTTAATAGTACTCATTTTTTTACCTCCTTAACTTAGAAATTTACAGGCTTTAGTTTAGCAAGGTGAAAATTAGCTTATTTCTATATTTTCATGGAACCTTGATTTAGTGAAGAATCTTTATTAACTTTTCCTTGTTATATTTTACTATTAATTCTTATATAGTGTATACTATACATAGAAATTTATTTAGAAGGGCGGAAATTGGAATGAAATTTACCTTTAATCATTTTAACTTTAATGTTTTAAACCTTGAAAAAAGTATGAAATTCTATGAAGAAGCACTAGGCTTTGTGGAAGCAAGAAGATATAATGCACCAGATGGCAGTTTTACTCTTGTTTATATGGGAGATAAAACTACAGGTTTTACTCTAGAGTTAACTTGGCTTAAAGATAGAAAAGAACCATACAACCTAGGGGAAGCTGAATTCCATTTGGCTGTAGTTACAGAAGACTTTGAGTCAGCTTATGAAAAACATAAAGAAATGGGTTGCATTTGCTTTGAAAATAAGGCCATGGGAATATACTTCATAATGGATCCAGACGGTTATTGGATTGAAATAGTTCCAGAAAAACATGAGCTATAATAATCATTATATAACGAATAATTTTGCTTTATTTTAAAGAACTTAGAAGGAATTTTAACACCTCTTTAAATAATAGTTAGAAGTTATACTTATATGATATAAGTGAAATAAAAAGAATAAATTATAAGGAGCTAGTACATAGATATAAGCTGTGTATTAGCTCCTTTACTTTTATTTATTGAGGTGAAAACATGACTTAGTAAAAGTTCTTAGTTAGGATTATAGAGTTTAAGCTACCTTATAGCCTATCTTCATGCTCCATCATAGTAGCATACCTGTGCTCATTTGCATTCCACTGAGTATATCCTGTAATAAAACCTATAATAGGGCCAACAGTAATTCCTATACCAACATTTTTTATAAAGCTAAACCAAGAATAACGGTGAAAATTAAAGTTATACTTCAACATAGGAAATATTAAGGTAACGAATAATAAAAAGTATAAAGTATCTATTAGAACTCCAAATAAGAGGATGTATTTTACCTTTCCATGCTGTCTATACTTATTCCACTTTTTAAAGAACTTTTCAGATTCACTCATTAAAAATTCCACATCCTTTTTTATTAGATCATAGATGAAATATAATACATAATAATTGTAATATACTGGAATAGCATTAAGCAATAGCTTTAAATAAATAAGTATAATTATCCTAGATAAGTAAATCATAACATGAGAGATAGAAGTTTATTGAAATACAGTTGAGAACACAATAATTAGCATAGGAGGTAATGGTGTGAATGAGGGGTTAGTAGTACTAGTAAGAGGAGTTATAGGATTCTTTACATTATTAATTTTTGCAAGAGTACTTGGAAAGCAACAAATTAGTCAATTGGATTTCTTTGATTATATATTAGGTATAACCATTGGTTCTATTGCGGCTACTTTAACTACAGACCTATCCAGCAGAGCGTGGCCACATTGGGTTGGATTAATTACCTGGGCAGCTCTTGGCTATCTTATGGAAATAATAACAAATAAGTGGATTTATGTAGGAAAATATATAGATGGTGAACCAACAATTGTTATTATGAATGGCAAGATAATGGAAGGTGCGCTAAGCAAAATGAAGTTCAGATCAGCTGATCTGCTACAAATGTTACGAAACAAAGATGTTTTCGATTTGAATCAAGTTGAGTATGCAATTATTGAGCCTAATGGTCAATTGTCGGTGCTTAAAAAGTCAGAATATCAGCCAATTACTCCAAAGGATATGAAAAAGAAGGTTCAGCAAGCAGCTATAAGCACAGAATTAATATATAATGGAGTAATTTTTCATCAAAACTTAAAAGAATTAGGAAAAGATGAAAGATGGTTAATGAAAGAACTTAAAAAATATAATGTAAAGAAGCCCTCAGAAGTGTTTCTTGCTACACTAGATGATAATGGAGTTTTTTACATTGACAAATATAAAGATGAACTAAAGAACATTAAAGATATAGGTGATTATGAAGGCCCTTATTAAGGAGGACAATATGAGAAAGTTTTTAGTTATAGGTATACCAATTGTAACTATAGTCCTTTTCCTAGCAGTTATGCTAAGTGGAAATTATTTAAAAACCACAAAGGTTCATAATAAAAACTTCACTGAGCTTGTAGCCATTGTAGAGGAGGATATTAATAATGATAGATGGGAAGAAGCTAAACTCCATAGTGAGGAGCTTCAAGAAACTTGGGATAAACTAATAAATAGGACTCAGTTTAGCTCTGAAAGAGATGAAATAAATCAACTAAATGTATGTTTGGCGAGATTGAAGGGAGCAATCAAATCCAACAATAAGGCTTTAGCAATAGACGGACTTTATGAGGCCTATGAACATTGGGATCAATTGGGAAACTAGGCAGGTGGTATAATATTGTTTAAAAATATTGAGATGAGATATAAGATTATGTTAACTTGGGTTTTTTGCTTTCTTATAATGTGGATATTATTTGAAAAAATGCTACCTAAACACGAATTTAATTCATGTTTAAATAATATTGAGAAAAGTATTAATAATAAAAATTGGGCTGAAGCAAAGAAAAGCACTAAAGAACTTAAGAACATCTATGAAAATAATAAAGTAATTATAAGAACAAATAATGCTACAGAAGCCATGTCTACCTTTCAAAATACCTTAGGTCAACTATATATATCCGTTGATTATGAACAGGAGACCGCTTTAGAGTATATTGGTGCATTAAAGGAATCTTTAGACTGGGTTTTAGATGGATTTTCTGCACCATAGATGATAGCTTAAAACTAAGACTAGGGGGGACTTCAATGGACAATCTTATAATATATTCCTTAAGAGTAATTATAGTCTTCTTCTTTACCTTTTTATGTGCAAGATCCTTAACAAAAAAAGCAATAGCACAAATGACAGCCTATGAAATTGCAGGAATAATGATTTTAGCAAATGTTGCAGCTGAGCCGTTGGTTGATAAGGTTGTCATTAAGTCAGTATACGGTGGAGGATTGCTTATTTTATTGATGTTTTTAATTAATAAGTTAGCACTAGTTAATAAATTTAATCATGTTTTTGAGCACACTCCTACTTTAATTATAAGTAGGGGTGAAATAATTATGAAAAATTTAAAATTCATGGGATTAAGTCTAAATCAGCTAGAAGGTTTACTACGTCAGCAAGGATATGACAAAACAAGTGATGTACATACTGCAATTATAGAACCGCAAGGGAATCTATCTGTATTTCCATGGGCAGAAAATAATAATGTAAAGCTTAAAGATATAAATGTTAAACCCACTGAGCAGGGGATAACTTTACCTTTAATCATGGATGGTAATATTTTATATAGTAATATTAAGCATATAAATAAAAATAAACAATGGCTAGAGAGAGAATTGCAAAAGCAAGGAATTGATGACTATAAAAATCAAGTAGCCTTAGCAGAAATTGATCCTAGTTGGAAGGTTTCTGTTATGAGAAAATAGCGCTGGAAAGTGCTATTTTTTTATATGGAAAACTTATATTTTATTAGTTTAAATAAATACAAAAATATTATTGCACTAACAAGTTTCAAACTATATAAAGTTTCAAAGTGATTTAAGCATCTTTAAAATAAATTAGGAGTACTTGTATTACGTTTAGATAAGTAATAGATGATAGTTGTTCAATTAAATGCAATTTATGGTATAATCAAGTAATCATCTTTAATTTAATGGTATACAGATAGATATTTAGTATAAGAATGTATGAGGTCATAGTTATGAGGAGAAAGAAAGTGAAAATAGTTCTTTTATTGGTTCTTTTGATTATATTTTTGCATAGTGAAAACAATTTTATTTCCATAAGTAAAATTAGTGTACAATCGAAAAAGCTACCTAAAAATTTTCAAGGTTATAAAATTGTTCACTTATCTGATTTTCACAATAAAAGTTTTTTTAATTTTGGTCATAAGGTAGCAGAAAAAGTTAAAGGTTTAAGCCCAGATGTAATTGTGTTTACAGGAGATTTAATAGATAGCAGAAGATATAATGAGGAAATAAGCTTAGATTTTATGAAGGAGTTAGTTAAAATTGGACCAGTATATTATGTTAATGGGAACCATGAGATAAGAACAAGGAAATTCTCAGCCTTGGAAAAGGGTTTAAGAGAAATAGGGGTTAAAGTTCTTAGAAATGAAAGTGATAGCCTTACTAAAAATGGAGAGGAAATTTATATTCTTGGTATAGATGACCCCCTTCAAAAACCTTTGAAGGAAGCAGTTGAAGCTTCAATGGAAAATCTTGAGGAAAGTAAGTTTAAAATTCTATTAGCTCATAAACCTGAATATATATCAGAATATAGCAGCTATAAATTAGACCTTGTATTCTCAGGCCATGCTCATGGTGGACAGATGAGACTTCCTTTCATTGGAGGAGTAATAGCTCCAGGTCAAGGAATGTTTCCTAAGTACACTAATGGAAAATATGTATTAGATGATACTACAATGATAGTAAGTAGGGGACTTGGAAACAGTTTATTCCCTCAAAGGTTATTCAATAAACCAGAAATTGTAGAAGTAACCTTATTAACTGAGTAACTAAAAATTTCATACATAAAATTAAAGCAATTTTAAATGGGGGTTAATATGGGAAAGAAAAAAGAAATAGTTAAGAATGGCATAAGCTTCGGTACATGTCTTGCCATGGTAATATCCTTTACTACTTGGAAATCTATATTTTGGGCAATTGTCCATGGGATTTTCGGTTGGTTATATGTAATATACTATATTATAAAATATTAAAAAAAGCTAAAGTATTATTGGTATAACAGTAGTGCTTTAGCTTTTTTAATGATTGTCATATAAATGTCAACATAAGAACTTATTTTATATAGGAAACCAAAGTTCCCACTTACTTATCCATTGCTCTTATCTTAGTTATCTTAAAATTTTATGGTAATAATTAAACTAAACTTCTATCATGGAAGCCTACCTTAATCACCAAAGGATTTTTTTGATTTTCTAATATAAAGTACTGCAATTATTGCAAAACCAAAGAATGTTAATTCTGCTAGCCAAACATTTCTAAAGAAACCAGTTTGATAAAGTGCAGCGGGAACATCCATAAGTGCATGAAGGAGTATAGCAAGGAGTAGGTAGAGGTTCTTTTTATGCCTAACTCCGTATAGCACTACCATGGTAAGACCAATTTGCATTGCAAAAGCAAAAATTCTTTCTATACCGATAGCTAAAAACATAGAAGAAGGGCCAGTTAAAACACCTTTTAGTTGTGCTAGAGATCCTGCAGGTACGGTAGTACCGAGAGTTTGTTCAAAGGTTCCTGCATTTATAAGGCTAGATATTACTAAATAATTAATAGTAGATAAAACTCCAACAAGAATAGCTTCAATCCCACCTTGGCCAATTCCAAAAGCAATTCCATCCTTCCATTGATGCTTATTTTTTAACAAGGTTTTAAAGGCAATAAATCTTCCACACTCCTCAAAAACACCAGCAGCCAAGGCTCCATAAATAGCAAAAGCTAAAGGGTTAGTAAAAACTTTATTATTAATTACAATAAAGTGAAGTATTTTCTCTAGTACCTGAGAAAATAAAATAAAAGTTCCAGCTCCTATAAGTACGGGTTTAATAGTAATTTTTTCTTTCTTGTAAAAGTAGATAAAACTTATAACCACAACAGCTAAAGTTGCAATTAAAGAAATTACCATGTTAGCTATAGACATAGTACTAACCATAAAAAGACCCCCTTGTTTATTTAATAATTATATATATGTGATACTGTAAGATTTATATGCAAAGATATTAAAGTACTATACTTAAAGCGTATTTGGTGTAAAATCATAAGGATTAGTATGTTCTAGCATTTCTTAAATTAAAAGAAACTTACGTAGGAAAAGTATTACAAATATTAATTTAATTATATAATGGTAAGTTTTTTTTACAAGTAAATTTTTATTTTAGGAATTTAGATATATTATTAATTATGTTAGATAGTAGTATAATGTAAGTAATAAATTACTTAGGATAAATGAAAGAAGGGAATAAAATGATGGACGGTTCATTATTAAATAAAAAGCCCATATTTTGGTTTGCCTTTCGTGGCAACGACTTATTAGTAAAAATAGAAAATGATAAAGCTATTATTCCTCAAGTTGAGGATTTACAGGAATTAAATTTAACTCCTGTAAGAGTACAAGACTTAGGTGAAAGATATGATAACCAGTATTACTCAGCAGAACTATTAAGTGAGGCTTTGGCTCCTGAAGGTATGGAGTTTAGAGGGTTAAGGCAGCTATTTAATTTAGTAGATGAGGAATTTTTCATGTTTATAGGTCGTGCAATTCAAATTATGACTTGGGATAAAACACATCAATTTTGTGGACAATGTGGCGGGGAAACCTATAAGCTTCCTAATGAATTTGGAAAAGCTTGCCCTAAGTGTAAACTTATAAATTACCCAAGGCTATCACCTGCTGTAATTATGGCTGTGACTAAGGGTGATAAACTTCTTCTCGCTAGAAATGCGAAATCTAATTTCCCATTTTACAGTGTCCTTGCAGGTTTTGTTGAGCCAGGAGAAACCTTAGAGCAATGTGTTGCTAGAGAAGTTATGGAGGAAGTTGGTATTAAGGTTAAAAATATAAAATATTTTGGAAGTCAACCTTGGCCTTTCCCGAACTCTTTAATGGTGGGCTTTACTGCAGAATATGATGGTGGTGAAATAAATATAGATAAAAATGAAATTGCTGAAGCTTATTGGTTTTCAGCTGACAATATGCCTCAAGTACCCAATTCTATTAGTATTGCTAGATCCTTAATTGATTGGTATGTAGATTTAAATAAAAAATAAATTAATAATAAATCAAGGAGAAGTAAGATGTTTATAGAAAGAGCAATTAAAGCAATGAAGGAAGTATTTAAAGAAAATACTTGGTGGATTGAACACACTTTAAATGTGCTTAAATATGCAGAGGAAATCATGGAGGGTGAACAGGTTCCACAGGAAGAAAGAGAGCAAATAGCAATGATTGCTATACTTCATGATATTGGAGCAATTGATGCAGTTAAAATTCATGGCTCTGATGCGGCGCCTTATCAAGAAAAAGAAGGAGCTAGAGTTTCAAAGGAAATTCTAGAGACAATAGGATACCCAAAAGAAAAAATAGATAGAATTTCTTATGTAGTTGGAAACCATCACACATTTTCAAAAATAGATGGTGTTGATTTTCAAATTCAGTGGGAAGCAGATCTTTTAGTGAATTTAGAAACAAGACCTGTAAGAAGTGATAAAGAAAAGCTAAAGGTAGCAATTGAGAACAATTTTAAAACAGCTACAGGAAAGAGAATTGCTTGTGAAATATATCTTTAGACCATTAAATTCAACTTTATTTTTGTGATATAATAAGGTTGAATTTTAAAAAGGAAGGGAAGAAAACAATGATTTACATATGCGAAAGATGTTCTAATGTAAATATAGAGGAACTTAAAAAGGTTATTCCAGCAAGTGAATTAAAAACTACATGTATAGCTGAATGCTGGAGATATAAAGATAAAGCTTATGGTTTCTTCGGAGATGATTTTGTTGTAAAAGATACACAAGAAGAATTTATAGAGGCTGCAAAGGCTTACTTACAAAAGTAAGTGGCAATAGAACAGGAAGTTTTTAAGCCAAGAAATGTATTAAAATTAAATTAGATAATAGTTAATATATTAGTAGAAAGACCTTAAGCCTCTGGCTAAAGGTCTTTTTAGTGAAAAATAGAAACTATAAAGGGTTATGAATACAGGAATAAATCTTTATGAATTTATATAAAGATAAGAATATACAGTATTTATGCGGGTTTCAGAGCTTGACATGTTTTTTCATCATAGAAATTGGGTAGCTTTTTATAAAATAGGTAACTTTTAAAAGACACTAAATATTTACTACACTTAAGCTACTCTAACACCATTCCATAGACCACCATCAGAAGGGCTTTCACCATATCCCCAAGTTCCTTTGAAGGAAGTATTGTCCCTAGAGAAAACAAATATAAAAGTGCCAATGATATTATAGATACCATCATTGTCAATATCTTGGTACCAGTTTCCTGTCATTGTATCTCCGTAAATAACACCTAGTAGTTTTCCATTATTAAATTCAAACTCTCCACTGACGTTGAAGCCTGTTTGCCTCAGGTACATTGTATTAAAGTTTGTATTCCAAGTTCCAGTAGTATCTATAGTGATTTCTTCACTGGCAAAGGAACTTAAAGTACCTATCTTTTTTCCTGTCCAAGGACCTTCATTATTTATGCTATCCTTAGACCCTCGACTTCCAGTAAAGGTATTGAGAGTGTTGAAAGTAAGCCTAAATCTCCCAGCGGTGTCAAAGGAGCCAATTTTGAACCTACTTTCGAACCAATTGCCAGTTAAAATATTACCTTCTAAAACCCCTTCCATACGTCCATTATTTTTATCATATTTCCCTACAACTGTATTATCTCTTTGTTCAAGATACATTCTGCTATAATTACTATCCCAAACTCCTGTTATATCAAAGGCTTCCTCTTGAATTTTCCTACCGTACCAAATTCCTCCTCCTGTTGCATCTTTACCATAACCCCAATTGCCTTCAAAGCGAATACCATTATCAAAGAAGGCAAAGCGAAAATTGCCTACACTATCCAGCTCAACCCAAGCCCCTTCTAAAATATTGCCATTTAAAACTCCTAATACTTTTCCATTATTGAACTCATAAGTACCAGTAACCAAATTACCTTCTTGTAACAAGTACATTTTAACTGGAGCTCCTTTCCAACCAGTAATCCATGTACCACTAACATCTATCCGCTTACAATCTAAATTACAATTGAATTTTTCCTTGTAGTTTATATCAGTATTTGAAGATGTTGAAAAACTAGAGCATTTAGATAAATTATTCTTATTGCTTGTTGCCAACAATAAAAACCTCCCAAAACATACTGTACTTATATACTATGCTTATGAATGCTTCAAAGAAACTGTTATGCAGTATAAATCTAGAAAGTTTTTTAGGTTAATTCTATAGGTTTATAAGAACTTATGGGAAAACCAAGAAGATTTCTAGGGAGGATTTTAACTTTAAAAATAAAAGAAAAAAGCTAATCTATAATTTTTCCCCATATGAAATAATATACTTAGTATTGGTAAGTAAATGGATATTTTGACTTTTACAGAAGTATGTCTTTCATCACTTACAGAAGACTTGGTAACATAAAACTTACTCTAAAAGACTAAGACAAATTCGTTTAGGAATTCTTAGAAATGTCAAAGATACTTAATAAAAGTAAAGTATATTTGATTAAAGTTCATTTTGAAAGGGGTTTGCAATTGGGTGGTGTTATAAATAAAAAGCTAATGTTGCTTATAATTGCTATGATGGTTACAGCTACTATGTCTGGCTATAAAACAAGTTCCTTAAGGGATAATTTGTATTATAAGAATAAAATAAAGACTGCTCAGGCTGCTAAGTTATTAAAGAATAGGAAGCTTGAAAGCTCTTATATTGTCATATTAGATTCAGGCATTGATTATAAATATAAAAGGCAAAATGAAGGAAAATATGTGTATGGTACTAGATGTGTACCCGCTTGGGGAGAGTATCATAAAAATCCGTGGACTAGCTACCAGGTAGGAATTAATCATGGTACAGAAGTTCAGTTTGTTTGTGATGAGATAATTTATGATTTGGGAATTAATAATAATGAAGCATATAGCTTGTCTCAACCCATAATGACTATACAATACAAAATATCTGAGGCTAGTGGAGAATCTGATGTAACAAGGCTAACTTATGCCATTAATGATATAATTGACCATTATGTTTTAGAGGAAAAGTTAAACATAGCAGCAATTAATTTTAGCAGTGTTATAACTTTTAAACATGAAGATAATGAAGAAGTAAAAAAGCTTAAAAGAGAACTGGAGGCAGCTATTAATAGAGCAGCTTCTTATGGCATAACCTTTGTAACTGTAGCAGGCAATGACAATAAGGAAATTACTAATTATAGTGCTAAGCTAAAAAATGTTATAGCAGTGGGTTCAACAGATATAAACAATAATAGAGCACTTTGGGGAGAAAAAGGTGGTTCAGCCTTTGGAAGGGAACTTGACCTGGTTGCTCCAGGAGATAAACTTTTAGTTTTTAGTGGAGATAGTGAAAGGGTTGTAGATAGTGGCACATCCTACTCTGCACCTATGGTTTCAGCTGCTGTAGGGTTAATGAAGGGGATTAATCCTAAACTTCAGCCAGAAGAAATAGAAGAAATTCTTAAAAGTACATCTACAGATTTAGGTGAAAAAGGTAGAGATGACTATTTGGGCTATGGATTATTAAATCTAGAAAGAGTGGTTGAGACATTAATAAAGAGAGGAGGAAGTTTTTAAAGAGTGTGCTTTTAATAGATTAAAAATAAGATGCAAAGGAGAAACATACTCCTGTGCATCTATAATATACTCTATTTAAATATGGTTAATTTAGATTGACTAACATTTTATAAGACACTAGAAGGCGTAAATGTAAACGTATTAATCCATATTATTTACTGCTTGTTCTATTTTAATTAAAGCTTTCTCTAAAATTCTTCTAGAACAAGCCACATTCATTCTTTGAAAGCCTTCGCCACCACACCCAAATTCAAGTCCATTATTTAATCCAACCCCAGCCTTACTAATCATAAAGTTCTTAAGTTCTTCATCATTAAGATTCAAATCTCTGCAATCTAGCCATGCAAGATAGGTTCCCTCAGGAGGAATCAATTTGATTTTTGGAATGCGCGTTTTAAGAAAGTGGTCTAAAAAGCTCATGTTGCCTTGTAGATAAATGAGTAGCTCTTCAAGCCAATCTTCACCATAGGTATAAGCAGCCTCAAGGGCTGTTACTCCAAAAGTATTACACATAGATATTCCGAGATTATTAAGCACTGTATTATATTTATTTAATAGCTCCTGATTTGGAATTATTAGAGTAGCGGTAGCAAGGCCAGCTATATTAAAGGTTTTACTAGGAGCTGTACAAGTAACAGTTTTAAGCGCCAATTCTTCTGAAATTGATGCAATTGAAATGTGCTTGTAAAAAGGGTAAATTAAGTCTGAGTGTATTTCATCAGAAATAATAGTGACATCATATTTTACACACAAATCTCCTAAAAGTTTAAGTTCTTCTAGAGACCATACTCTACCAACCGGGTTATGAGGATTGCATAAAATCATAAGTTTAATTCCAGTTTTAAATTTGTCTTCAAGATCTTTAAAGTCCATGTAATACTTCTCGTTAACTAATTTTAGAGAGCTATTTACCAATACTCTTCCATGATTTTCAATGGCAGAAAAGAAAGGATAATAAACTGGGCATTGAACTAAAATTCTATCACCAGGATTTGAATATGCAAGCACACACATATTTATTGCAGGCACAATACCAGGACTATGAGAAATCCAAGGTTTTTTTATCTCCCAACCATGTCTTTTTTTCATCCAGCTAATTATTGAATTATAATAGGATTCTGGTTTTCCAGTGTATCCAAAAATACCATGCTTTACCCTTTCTTCAATGGCTTTTGTTATAGGTTCAGCGCACTTAAAATCCATATCTGCTACCCAAAGGGGAATTAAATCTTCCTTATTAAATATAGAATTAATATAATCCCACTTTAAAGAGTTAGTACCCCTTCTGTTTATAAAAGAATCGAAATTATACTTCATTATAGACTCCTTTCTAAATATAAATTTCCAGCATATTAACATAAAATTTTAATGTACAAGTTGAAATAGTACTAAATTAATTCGTAATTACGAAAAGGCATGATTCCCTTAATTAAGGGCTAGTTTATGTATTTATCACTAGAATCTTAAAGAGAAGCAAGTTAGACTTGCACATAAGTTAAAGTTAAACTTTAAGTACATATATAATTATTATACCAAAATTTTACTAATGGTTTCTAATGAAAAAATAAAATGTGGTTGATTTATATGGAATAATTTCCATATGTTTCCTGTGAAACATTCTTATATTTTATTAACAAAAGTGTACAAGCTACATAGTATAATATTAGGCAGTATTATCTTTACTTAAGTAAAGGTTGGTTACTATGAAATAAAGTAATGTTGCTTTGTTTTAATGACCGCTTTTACTTAAAATTTATTAGGGGTGATTAGAATGACAGAAGCACAAGCTTTGAAAAATCTGCTAAGCTCTCCAGAAGGAAGAGAATTACTAAGAAGATTCAGTAGTAATGAAGGATTTAATACTGCTAGTTTCAATAATTACAATCCAGGATATTCAGGAGTGAGCCCACAATGTGGTAATAATTGTAACACAGGATTTGAAGACTTAGGTTTACTTTTCTTATTATTCTTCTTATTCGGTGGCTTGGGTTGCGGATGTTGGTGGTAGAAGTTTAGAAAAGAAAAAGTTAGTATATTTATAGGACATGTGTTTATAAAAATATAGTAGTTATTATAGGCGGTTATATATGCACTTTCCTATAATTTTTAAGGTGCATGATAGTTAGATAGATTCTTTTGGGCCAGGTGTGGACAACCATACCTGGTTTTTGTTATACTTTTAGCACCTTTAATAGGTAGTAACGTATTTATGATTGTGGAGAGGGATATGGGCTAAGTAAGATATTATGTTCCTTACCTCCTAGAATAATTATTATGATTTTTAATATAGCAAGATTTTCAAAAAATTACCTAAAGGATAGAACCATAGGTTGTAGAAATAATAAATGTAGGAGGGATTTTAGATGAATAAGTTAAGAGAAAACATAAGTAGTATTACTCTTATTGCCTTTTTAATTATCGCATTATTTGGCTTTAGTGGGTGTGCTAATGGTGGAACAACAAAGAATAAAACAGGAGATGCCGTACAAACTCAGGGAGATAGTAAAAATGAAAACAATGCACCTGAAGGTGATAGTAATAGTGTAACCAACCCAGCTTCAGCAAATGGAAGTACAGCAGTAAAGGGTGAGCTAAAGGTCCACTTTATTGATGTAGGGCAAGCGGACTCCATATTAATTCAACAAGGCGATAAGGTTTTGGTTGTAGATGCAGGAAATAATGACGATGGAAACCTAGTTAAGGATTATTTACAAAAGCAAGGAATAAAAAATGTTGATTTTTTAATTGGAACTCATCCTCATGAGGATCATATTGGAGGACTGGATTACGTTATAAACTCCTTCAAGGTTGGAAAGTTATATATGCCAAAGGTAACTTCAAATACTAAAACCTTTACAGATGTTGTTAATGCGGCAAAAAACAAGGGGCTAAGTTTTACAGCTCCTAAGCCAGGAGAAAGCTTTAAATTAGGAGACGCAACTGTAACAATTTTATCCCCAAATGGCTCAAGCTATGAGGATTTAAATAATTACTCAATAGTGGTTAAAATAGCCTTTGGAAATACTTCTTTTCTTTTAACAGGAGATGCAGAAGATGTGCCTGAAAAGGAAATAATAGCTAAGGGCTTTGATGTGTCTTCTACAGTTTTAAAGATTGGGCACCATGGAAGTAATAGTTCTACAACTTCAGAATTTTTAAACAAAATAAATCCTAAGTATGCTGTGATTTCTGTAGGAAAAGATAACTCCTACGGACATCCAAAGCAAAATATTTTAGATAGGTTAAAAGGCAAAGGTATACCAGTATATAGAACTGATGAGAGTGGCACTATAGTTGCAACTAGTGATGGGAATGCAGTAACGTTTAATACTAAGCCAGGAACTTACAATGGTTTTGGAAATTCAACTGGTTCAAGTGATAAGAGCTCTTATGAAGAAAAGGAAGATAGTGCAGTGGCTAGCAGCCAGCAACAAAGTACCTCAGACACAGCACCAAGCTCAAAGGCGGAGAGCAGTATAACTACTCCTGCTTCAGTATCATCAAGTTCAAATAGAATAGTGTATTGGACACCAAATGGCAAATCCTATCACTATGATAAAAACTGTTCAACTTTATCAAGGAGTAAGACCATAAATGAAGGAGCATTTTCTTCTAACCCAAAATCAGATCCTTGTGACAAATGTGTAAGTTAAAAGGAGGATATTATGAAGTTTATAATAGATAGATTTGAAGGTAACTTTGCAGTTTGCGAAGATCAAGAAGGAAACATGCATAATATTGCAAGAAACCTTATTGTTGGAAAGCCTCATGAAGGGGATATAATTGAAAAGCAAGGCAACACATATAATATAAATCAAAAGGAAACGGAAAAAAGAATAAAAGAAATCGAAGAACTAACAAAGGATATGTGGAGCTAATTCCTACAAGTTTTCAAGCTAATTATAATGTAATGAAAAAATAAAAAAATAATAATATAAAAGGCCCTATAAGTAACTAAAACTTATAGGGCTTTAAATTCCATATCAAAATAGCAATAAACTGCATATAGCTAACAACTTTGGATGCAGTTTTAGATTGTCACATATTGAAGTCCATAGACTTGAGTTTATAAAAGTTGTGTTAAATTATAAAGTCTTTTTTTCTATAAATAAAGTAAGTTGAAGCAATAGTTACTATTATAATAACTATAGATATTGCTATATTTGAAGTTTGAAAACCGTTTTTAAGCAACTCCGATGGCACTGCATAGTGGAATGGAGAAAAGTATTTTAAGAATTCTAAGTTACCTATCATACCAGAGAAGGTTCCAAGTAGATAAGTAGTAAAAAATATTCCAGTAGATATTGGCATTGCTAGTCTTAAGTTATTTATTACCACTGATATTAAAAAACCTATAGACATAAATACTAAACCTATTAAGAAGAAACCACCAAATAAAAGCTTCATATCCATTACTAAATCTATTACTTTTAAATCCTCTGGTTTCACAAGTAGAGAAATTCCTATTGAAGCAAGAGCCATTACCATTACAAATAAATAGAATATAACCACAGAAGATAAGATTTTCATAGTAACAATTTTAGTTCTACTCACGGGTTGAGCGTAAAGAAATTCAATTGTTCCTTCGCTTTCTTCCTTGATTAAGGCTTTAGAGCCTAAAATACCACCATAGATAGAACCAGCAATTACTATATATTGAAATACATAAGCAAAATACTCGTTAAGCTTTGAAAAATCAGGCATATTCTCTAAGTTAAAAGCTTCAAGAAGGGCTTTAGGCATGGCATCCATTTTAGTGTTAACAAGCTCTTGCATGCCACTATCTTTCATTGAAGGGAACATGGACATAAACAAGATAATTAGTAGAACACAAACAATGCTCCATATGGCTAAAGGTTTTAAGCCTCTTTTTAGGTCCATTTTAAACATATTCATTTATTTCCCCTCCATTTCATAATAAGCCATAAATACTTCTGAAAGTTTCTTTTCCTCAATGATTAGATCTTCCACAGGATATTTAACTAAAAGGGAAAGAAGCTTAGTAATGTTCCCATTGTAATTAAAGACCATTACATTATCTTTAAATTCAAGAATTTCTCCACCTAGAGTTTTAACTTCTTCAGAAAGATTTTGAGAAAGCTTTAGGGTGATTCTTTTAACCTTTTTATTTGCAAACTCTTCAATATTTTTAACTTCAATGATTTTACCCTCTTTTATTATGGCTACCCTGTCACAAAACTCTTCTACTTCCGTTAAGTTGTGACTAGATAAGAAAATAGTTGAACCTGAATTTTTAAGGTCTATCAGCTCAGTGAATAGCTTTTGTTGAATTAATGGATCAAGTCCGTTAGTAGGCTCGTCTAAAATTAAAAGTTTAGGCTTATGGATAAAAGCTTGAATTAGTGCTACTTTCTTTTTATTTCCTAGGGATAATTCAAAAATCTTTTTATTTAAATCCACATCAAAGGTTTTAATTAAGTGATCCACATATTCTTCATCAATGTTTTTCTTAAAGGTTTTGGCATAGTTAATTATTTCCCCAACCTTTACATCATCATAATATCTAACCTCACTTGGTACATAGCCTAAATCTTCTTTAATTTTAGTTGTATTCGTAACACAGTCTAAGCCAAAGATTTTAGCTTCTCCACTATTAGGAAAGATTAGGTTTAAAAGCACCTTTATAGTGGTCGACTTACCAGCTCCATTAGGACCAATAAATCCGTAAATTTCACCCTGTTTTATAGATAGGGTAACTCCATCTATACCACGGCTTTTTCCGTAGGTTTTAGTTAAATTTTTAATTTCTATAACATTCATAATAATCCCTCCATACTATGAGAACTATGATTATTTTCATTATTACTATATTTTTTGAGAACTAAAGCCAAGACTTAACTTTTACATAGAGCCTACCTTGGTTCCCTTATGGCTTTATGGTTATGATAAAATGCATTTGCACTTTGGTAATCTGTACATTAAAGTATAGCTTTAGTTAAAAATATCTTATTTTTTTAAATTTTTACTTTGTTTATACATTGCAAGCTTACTATTCAGCTCTTCTCCTGTTAGTTTATAATATATGTGAAGTGAATTAAGTATTCCAAGGTAAAAAAGTGTGTAGCCTCCAGTGTAAAGTCCTAAGGAAGAGATGTTTTGTACATTTATCCACTGAAACATATTTAAAAACAATAGTATTATTGCATAGCAGAGTATAAAATGAATTAGGAACTTTCCCTTCATAGAAACATTATTTAAAGTGAATTCACCGAAAATTAAATACTGAATCAGCACTAGCACAATAGTTAAAATCATCAATTGCCATACCACTATGAATTCCATAGAGGAGTTCCCTAGGAGCATATTTACAATAGTATAAATTATAATAGCTGCAGCATAGAAAAGTCCCCATACAAACTTAAATTGCATTAGCAATTTCATGGATTTTTTCATACAATCACTCCTTTACATCCCTAAGATTTCCTTAATTACTGGCACATACTGTCTTGAAATAATAAGCTTTTCATCATTTTCCAGTAGAGCCTCTAGCCTACCATTAAATCTAGGTGCAAGCTTTTTAATTTTAGAAGTGTTTATTATGGTAGATTTACTGGCTCTAAAGAAATCTAACTTTGATAGTTTTTCCTCTATTTCATAAAGTCTTAAATGAGTCTCTAAAACTTGTGCTTCTGTGTAAATAAAAGTCTTTTTATCTACAGTTTCAAAGTAATATATATCATTTGGTTCAATGAGGTAGGAAGTACCATTAAAAATACCAATGATTTTCTCATCATTTTGCTTAAGTAGTGAAATAATTTTTTGTATCTCTTCATTAACTTCTGTGCACTTAATCATTATTTCTATTTCTTTATTTTCTGGAGAACTATCAATGATTATTTTCAAAGTACCACCTCCTAAAAAGTTTCTTTTATTATTTGTTACAAATTTTTAAAAAGCAAATAGTCTTATAAATACAATTTTTAAGCTAAGCAATTCTTTAAAGTAAGCCTTATAGCTTGCATTTCATCACAAAACTTAAATATGAGTAGTTTTATCTTTATAAGACTATCATAAGATATGAGCCTAGACATAAATAGTTTTTTTATGATCTTAAAAAAATATAAGTTTCAAAAATTAACATCTATCTTATTTATAATCCATTTTTTTCAATCTCATATCTTAATACTAATATAAACCTATAAATAAGCTATGTAAATAATCTGGGGAGTAAGTTGCAATTTAGACCTACTAAGATGCACATCGAACTTTAAGATAATATTTCAATTTTACTTATATATCTCAGGTTTTAATAATCATTAGGAATGAAAGAGATAGAGTTATATAATTAAAAACTATGAGAAAAGTGTTTAATATATATAACTATTTAGAATTTTATAAAAACTATATTTACAAATGTTTCTAAATATACTATAATTAACTTACTACGAGAGTGCATCTAGGGTTCCGATGGAAACATGTCTGGTCCGAGCGATGCAGGATTTTATCTACACTTTTAGGAAAAAAGCCTAAAGGACGAGTCTCAACTTATGAGATTTGTACTTTAGGCTTTATTTTTTTACAAATTTTTAAGACTAAATAGTAATCATGAAAGTTGCAATTAAATCAGTGCACAATTTATTGCAATAAGATATTAATTATTAAAAGATTTCATGTACAAACAAAGTCTTAATTATTAATATTCAAATTAAAAAAGGGGGGCGCTTTTATGAGCATCATCAAGGTAAATAATCTATGCAAAACTTTTAAGGTAAAAACAAAAGAACCAGGGCTAAGTGGAAGCATAAAATCAATGTTTGCACCTTCCTATAAGGAAGTGAAAGCTGTAAAGGATATTTCCTTTCAAGTAGAAAAGGGAGAAATATTAGCTTTTATTGGACCAAATGGAGCAGGAAAGTCAACAACAATTAAAATGATGACTGGGATTTTATATCCATCCTCAGGAAATATTGAGGTTCTAGGATTAAATCCAGCTAAAGATAGAAGAGAATTGTCCTATAAAATAGGTACAGTATTTGGTCAGAAATCACAACTTTGGTTTCACTTACCTCCACTAGACAGTTTTAATTTACTGGGAAATATTTATGAAATGGATAAGGAGAAGCTTAAAAAGAGAATTGAAATGCTTAAGGAAGTTTTTGAAATAGGAGATTTAATGGATGTACCTGTTAGAAAACTATCCTTAGGACAAAGAATTCGCTGTGAAATTGCAGCTTCAATTTTACATGAACCAGAAATAATCTTCTTGGATGAGCCAACCATTGGATTAGACGTTGTGGTTAAGCAAAAAATTAGAGAGCTTATTTTACAGTTAAATAAAGAGGAGAAAACTACAATTTTCTTAACTTCCCATGATGCTGGAGATATTGAGCAGCTATGTAAAAGAGCTATCATAATAAATCATGGAGAAGTGGTGTTAAACGAAACTATAAAAAGTCTTAAGTATGATTATCTAAATAAAAAGGAAATCCACATTAAGTACAGTGATTCAGTAAATTTACAGGATTCAAATTTAAATATAATAAAGCATAAAGGGAATGCAGTAAAGGTACAAGTTGATACCACAAAACAGGATATAGATGAGGTATTAACAACACTTATAAAATGTGGAAAGGTTAATGATATCACCATATCAGAAGCACCCTTAGAGGAGGTAATCTCACTAATTTACACACAAAAAAAGGGCGGTGAGAACTATGCAATTAATTCGTAAATATGGTCAAATTTCAAAAATCACCATGGCAAACAGCCTAGTATATTTTTGAAACTTCTTAGGTAAGAATATATTTTTCATCTTTATTATGTTTATATACCTAATGCTTTGGAAAGCCATTTACAGTGAAAAGGGAGCTTTAGTTGGAGGACTTACCTTAAATCAAATGATTTGGTATTTAGTTGTTACAGAACTTATAACTCTTTCAAGAACAGAAGTACACCTTCAAGTAAATGAGGATGTTAAGAGTGGTAATATAGCTTACCTTTTAAATAAACCCTATAACTATGTATTATATTGTTTTTCTTATTTTCTTGGAGAAGTAGGAGTAAAGCTTTTGACCAATGGAATTATAGGAATTTTGGTAGGATTAATTTATGTAGGAACTTTGCAAGGGTTCAACTTTGCACACTTACCTTTTATATTTCTATCCTTAATGGTAGGTTGCTTTATAAATTTCTTTATTTATATATCCCTAGCACTAACATCCTTTTGGTTTGAAGAAAATAGTGCTTTCTTTTGGATTTATTCCAAGCTTATTTTTACCTTAGGCGGAATGTTAATGCCAATAGAGCTTTTTCCTAATTGGCTTAAGAATATATCACAGTATTTACCTTTTGCCTATGTAACTTATGTGCCAGGAAAACTTGCAGTAGACTTTTCCTTTAGTGCATTTTACAAGGGTTTTGGTATACAAATAATTTATTTAATAGGATTTTTCTTACTAGCTATGATTTTATACAGAAAGGGGGCAAAGAACTTAAATGTTAATGGAGGTTAAAAAGAGCTTAAAGCTCATGGGTTTTTATTTTAAATTCAATTTATCCGCAGTGATGGAGTATAGGGTGAGCTTTTTAATGCAGTGCTTTGGAATGGCATTAAATAATTCTGCTTTCATATTTTTCTGGTGGATACTATTTAACAATGTAAATACTATAGGGGGTTATGGCTTTACAGATGCAATGATGCTATGGGCAATATCTTCAGCAAGTTTTGGACTTTGCTTCATAACTTTTGGAAATGTAAATCAAATAACTAGAATGATTTTAAATGGGGAGTTAGACACCTATTTATTACAACCTAAGGATCCTTTAATAAATATTCTTTGTTCGAAGACTATTGTTTCAGCTTGGGGAGACACCTTATACGGAGTTATTTTGTTTTTCTTTATTAAGGGCTTTGATATTAAAGCCTTTGGGTTATTTTTACTCTTTATAATTACAGGTGCATTAATCTTTGCTTCAGTTTTAGTAACCATACATGCCTTAAGTTTTTATAGTGGTAACACCGAAGGCATTGCACAGCTTACCACTGAATTTCTAATAAGCTTTACCATATATCCAGAAGGCATATTCAAAGGTGGACTTAGGTATGTTTTATACACCTTAATACCAGCAGCTTTCATGGTATATATGCCAGCTAGAATTATAAACAACTTTAGTTTACCAATGCTATTATCTGTGTTAGCCGTAGCAGTTATGTGGATAATCATTGCTTATACCGCCTTTTATAAAGGACTTAAAAAATATGAGTCAGGAAACTTAATTATAAATAAACTTTAAAAAAGTGAAGGGAATGGCTCCAAGAGCACTATATAAGAAATTTGGATTTGTGGAGGATGAGTTACTTATAGATAGAAACTATCCTTACCAAAAGTTTATATTGCATAGGAGTTAATACATGGGGGAGAAAAATGAGAATAGGAATAATTGGACCTACAGAAAAAGAAATACAGCCTTTTATAGATAAAATTAAAGATAAAAAGCTTTGTGAAAAGGCTATGTTAAAGTTTTACTCAGGAACTTATGAAGGTGTTGAAGTAGTAGCAGTATTATGTGGAGTTTGTAAAGTAAATGCTGCTATTGCAACACAGATTTTAATTGATAGCTTTAGAGCTACTCAGGTTATTTTAACTGGAGTTGCTGGTGCCTTAAATAAAAATCTTAAGATTGGAGATACCGTCATTTCAAATGAAATAGCTTACCATGATGTAAAAGGTGGAATTTTAACAGAGTACCATCCTTGGATGGAGGATATATATTTTAGACCTGATGCAAATTTATTAGGATTATGTAAAGAAGTTAGCAAAGAATTAGAACCTCAAAATAAATGCTACATTGGAAGGATAATTACTGGAGAAGCCTTTATTACACATAATGAAAGAGAAGATTTAATAGAAAGATTTAACCCTTTATGTGTGGATATGGAAAGTGCTAGTGTAGCTCACAGCTGCTATGTTAATAAAATCCCCTTTATAGTTATTCGCTCTATGTCAGATAATGCTGATGAAAATGGTTCGGAGTCCTTTAAAAGTAATGTGGAATTAGCAGCACTAAACTCAATTGAAGTAGCGGAAGGGCTTATTAGAAAGCTATCTAACCAATCATAAGGGCTTATAGAGTATGAGGGGGAATGAGAAGTGAGAGTATCGATTTTATCTAGTGGATTTCCAAATGGATTTCCTGAGGATTTTATTAATTGTATAAAAGAACATTATCATAACAATGGATCTATGTTATTTATTGCATCAGACTTTGGTGAACACTTAAAAACTGATAAGTATAGGCAGGTGTTTTTGAACATGTTTAGAGAAAATGGTATTACTTTCAATGAAGTTAACACCATAGACTATAGAACTTCTAAAGAAAAAGCTCTTGAATATGTAGAAAATGCTGAGGTGATTTGGCTTTCAGGTGGAAATACATTAAAGCAAATTGAACACATGAAAGAATACAATCTAATTCCTACTTTGCAGAAAAGGGAAGGGATTACTATTGGAATGAGTGCTGGTTCAATAAATATGGCTAAAAGAGTAGTGCTAGCAAGAGATATAAATGATAACATTCCAGAACTAGCTATTTATGAGGGTATTGGAATTGTAGACATTAATGTTGAACCCCACTTAGATTCTGCCAGTGAAGAGCATATGAAAGAAGTTTATGAAGCATCACAATATACAACTATATATGGATTATATGATAATTCATTTATTAAAATTGTAGATGATAACATGGACATTTATGGGACTTATTTTAAATATGAAAATGGTGAGAATGTGGTATAGGTTTTTAAAATAGCAGGTTACTGAGAATTAAGAGGTATTACATTGAATTGGAAGGGGATATTTATGAGTGATATTAAAATGAATGTTTGGAATAAAATTTATTCAGACACTGACGGGTATTTAGAGAAACCAGATGAAATAATTGCAAATATAGTAAATAAATATCCAATCGAAACAAGTCTTGATGCGGGGGCAGGTAATGGAAGACATTCAATATTTCTTGCTAGAGAAGGAATAAGAGTGAAGGCTATAGATATATCAAGAGAAGGTTTAAAACTTTTGAATAAAAATGCTGAAAGTATTGGATTGAACATTGAGACAGAGGTTATTTCAGTATTTGACTATTATGATAGTAATAAATATGATTTAGTTCTTTCTACAGGTGGTGCACTTAACTTTTTAGATAAAGCAGCATCAATTCAGGTTATTCAAAGACTAAAAAATAACGTACAAGATGGTGGATATATGTATATTACAGTATTCACAATTCACGATAATGCATTTAATCGTCAACATGAACTTGCAGAAATAAGAAATGAGGATACGTATTATTCAGATAGTATAGATACCTGGGTAACTGGTTTTAAGGACAATGAATTAGGAATGCTGTTTAAAGATTGGGAGACAATTAAATACTTTGAAGAAAATATTATAGATGATGGACATGGTAAACCTCATTATCATCATACAGCAGGAATATTAGCAAGAAAGATATAAATAGGATAAAGTTACCAGTTAATATTCTCATATGACGAATTACACACATAGTTAATAATAGGTTATACACAAGCAATAAATCATAGACCACATAGATTATATGTAGTCTATGTATAATGAAAATAAAATCAATCTGTGTCTAGGAATGTGCACTAGATATAGAAAAGAGGTGAGTTTTAGTGAGGTTTGGTACTTATTATACACTCTCTCACTAAAGATAAATTATGAGTGAAATAAAAAGTGATAAAGAGTTAAGCATTAGGATATTCTCGGTAGTAATTGACTGTCAAAATGCAAACGCATTAGCTGACTTCTATGCAAAGCTATTGGGGTGGCAAAAGCATAACGATGATCCAGAATGGATATCTGTAAGCAAAACAGGAATAACTCCTTTCTTGATATTCCAAGAAGAAGCTGACTATAAACCTCCTGTTTGGCCGGATAATTCTGATGAGCAGCAGAAAAGTATTCATTTCGATTTTGTTGTATCAGACATAAAAAAAGCTATCCAACACGCTATCAACTGTGGCGCTACTGTAGCATCTGTTCAGTTTTCAGATGACTGGACAGTTATGATTGATCCTGCTGGGCATCCTTTCTGTTTTTGTCAAAGATAGTGTTGACAAGTAAGTTAATACTTTAGGTGAAGATTGAGAGAAATATCAGGGAATTAAGAATTATTACATTGAATTGGGAGGGGATAGTGTATGAAAGCAATAACTCAATATGCTAACGAGGAATTATGGGAGCATGAATGGGAAAGGGAATATAAATATGGAGTTATTTTATTTATTCCACCAGAGCCACTCCTATCTATGGTAAATCAATTAAGGCAAAAGTATGATAGCTTTTCAGCAGAGGGATGTTGTGCTCACATAAGCTTAACAATGCCGCTTAAAAATCCCTTAACAATTGAAGGAATAAATGAAATTAAAATGAAATTAGCAGACTTTAATAAGTTTAAAGTCCAGTATGGACCCTTTATAAACTTTCTTCCAGTTGCAAATGGTGTGGTTTTAGAGATTAAGGAACAAGAAAAGTTTGAAGAATTATATAAAATTATTGAAAGTGTTAAAAGTATTGAGTTTTACAGTAGAAAGTGGCCTTTTAAAGCACATATGACAATTGCTGAATTTATAAGTAAAGATGATACATTAGCTTTAACTGAAGAATTAAATAAAAATCCAATACATGGTTCATTTATTTGTCATAGAGTTTCTTATATGGTTCCAAACCAAGATATGGTATTTGAAAAGATAATGGACTTCAATTTGAAATAGTATAGATTACCTTATAATACTCTTAAGCTGTTAACAAAGCAATTTTAAAGTTAATTGAAAATAGATATGAGGGTATAAAAATGAATGAAGGTAAATCAAAACCTCAGTAATTTGTAAAAGGGAAAGCTTTAGAATATTTAAATGAGCTTTCTAAGTTTAAAACTTTTACTGATAAACTATCATTCATTTTAGTTACATCTGCTGCTACAGGATTATGTGGTCCTAATTTAGAGGTACATGTAGCTATTATTTGTGCTAAAGAAATATACCACATAATTTCTGAAGGAACAACATGGGGAGAGGGAAGAATTTAGAGACGAAAATAAAAGATTAAGAGAGTAATTAGCTAAATTAAAGAGTATAAAGTAAGCTACAATCGTAAAAAAGGGCGAATTGAAGATTATAAATATAAGGTGGTGAAAAACGTGAAAGTAAGAAAAATTGTTAAAGAGGATATTGACCTCCTCATAAAGATTCGTATGGAATACCTGTTTGCAGAAAAAGGTGTGTATTCTTCGGAAGAAGTGCAAGATATTAGAACGAAGTTAGAAGAATATTTTACTCAACACCTTAACAAGGGATTTATTGCTATCATTGCCGAAAATGAAAATGAAGTATTAGCAACTGCATTTATGTCAATCGTGGAAAGACCTCCGATAATAGCGTTTTCATCATATCTTGTTGGTACGGTATACAATGTTTTTACATACCCACAACATAGGGGAAGGGGAATTGCGACGAAAGTTATGACTGAACTTTTATCAGAAGCAAAGCTATTAGGCGTTGCAGCAGTTGATTTAAATGCGACTGAAAAAGGAAAACCATTATATGAGAATCTTGGATTTCGGGCATCAAGCTATACATCAATGTATAAGGTCCTCTAACTCCTGTAAAGAGCATAATCTGATGTAGTTTTACTTCATAATTTTGTTATATGCCGAATTATCACAAGAACTACTATATTAACCTAGATATAATAGTAATTTCTAAGGATAACTGTAGGTTACCTTACAGTAGGAAATATTAAGTTCAGAGGGAGGGGATTTTCATGAGCACATTAATCCGATATACAAATTTAGATGATTCGGCTACTTTGGGCAGAATTCTTTCTGAATCAGCACAAGCAGGATTTAAAGATATTATTCCTGACCATATTTTAAGTGACGTTTTTTCTGTTGAAAGAAGAACAGAAAGGTTTATTAGTGAATTATCAGAGGGTTCTCCTAAGACTATTATTGCTTTTGATGAAAGTGAACCAGCAGGGCTAATATCTTTTGGAAAACCTAGAGATGATAATAGTGAAAAATCATGTATAGAGATTTGGAGAGTTTATTTGCTTCCCAAGTTTTGGGGAAGCGGCATTTCTAAAGAACTAATAGAGTGGGGAATCAACGAAATACTGAAAGAAGGATTAACTACTATAGAACTTTGGGTATTAGAAGAAAATATAAGAGCCAGAAATTTCTATGACAAAATAGGCTTCAAATATGATAACACTTTCAGAATAACAAACATGGGAGGCAAAGAAGTTAAGGAACTAAGATATATCATAGCACATCAATAATAGTATATTCTTAAAAAACATGAAATTTTGCATCTAAAATAATAATGATGTGTTTTGATAAGGTAATAGTATTATAATCTTTCTTCCTAGTTACAACATTTTAGTACTTAACTAAAAGTTAAGTTATATGGGAGGATAATTGTGGAAGGTATAGTTATTGGAATTCAATTAGTAATAATATTAATTATATTTTTAGAGCTATGTAGATTTCTTAGAAGGATACTCAACCTAACAAAAGAAATTGAAGATTTAAAGGAAAGAGTAAACACTCTTGAGGAAATTATAAGAAATCAAAATAAATAATATAAGTTTATTAGGGGAAGATATTATGCTTAGAATTCGCTACGCTAATATAAAGGATGCTAGAACCTTGGGAGAAATTCATTCAAAGTCATGGAAAGTAGCATACAAAGGTATAGTACCAGATGAAATATTAAAGAATATTACCGTCGAAAAGAGACAAGCATACTTTGAAAAGGCACTAACAGAGAACTGGGAAGAAGATGCGATTATATTTAAGGATAATGATGCAGTTGGACTTATATGTATAGGAAAATGCAGAGATGCAGATAAAACTGATACTTGTGGGGAAATATGGGGTATATATTTACTTCCAGAATATTGGAATATGGGGATTGGTTCTGAATTAATTAACTGGGGAATAAATGAATTAAGCAAAAGGAATTTTAGCAAAGTTATTTTATGGGTTCTTGAAGAAAACATAAATGCAAGAAAATTCTATGAAAAAGTTGGCTTTAAACATGATGGGACAGTTAAGGAAATAACTATAGGTAAAAAATTAGTTGAATACAGATATGAAAAAGCCATTATATAAGTTTCTTGTTAAACAACTAATGCCAATTTAATAGATATATAGAAAAGAGGGAAAAGACAATGAGAGACAAGTTTTTATGTGTAATGGCACAGTTTGATAAAGAAACTGAAGAAAAATTAGGCAGGATATATAAGGAGCTTTTGGAAGCAGGTTTTGTAGGGAATCAAACTCCTAACCTACCTTATCATATCACTCTAGGAACTTTTGAGTTAGAAAAGGAAAATGTATTAAAGGAGCTATTAAAGAAAGTCGCCAGTAATACATCAAAGATACAGGTATCTCTTAACCATATTGGTTTATTTGGAATGGAAGTGCTATTTGCCGCGCCGTCAGTTTCTCATGAGCTATTGAATTTACAAGAAAACTTTAATAGTAGTTATGCAAATGATTTAAACTGGGCACCTCACGCTACCATAATTATTGATAAACCAGAGGTTATACAAAAGGCGATACCCATAGTAGCACAAAACTTTTCTTCTTTCTCAGGATATATTGAAAGCATTAGTTTATATGAGTTTTGGCCGACTAGATTTATTGTAGAAGAAAAGCTAGCTGATGGTTTTTAAAAATAATTATTTATGGCTTTGGGGAGGGAAAAATGATTGAAAAGATTTTTAAATGCGGAATAGATGAAATAAGTTATATTAAAGATGCAATTAGCAATGTAAAAGGTGAAGAAGACTTATGTTCTTTTAGTGAAGCTGCTATAGAAAAGTTTTTAAGTAGTAGTGATAATTGGTTTTATGTTGCAACAGTAGATGATAAGCCAGTAGCTTATGCTATAGCTTATGTTCAAAGACGACTTGATACTACAAAAAACATGATTTGTTTGTATGAAATAGGAACCTTGAAGTGTTATAGAAAAATGGGAATTGCTAAAAGGATAATTGAAAAAATTATTGAAGATGGAAAGCTACAGGAAGTAATAAAAATATGGATTCCAACAAATATAAGTAACGAAGCAGCCTGTGCACTATACAGGAGTATAGGAGCTGAGGAGCCAGAAGTTAAGGATGAAATAATCTATAGTTATAGGTATTAATATAACTATGAGAATTTAAGTAGTTACTTTAGGATATTTTCAATAGGTGTGAATTTTAAACAATGGAGATTAAAATAAACTTAACATATGGGGAGAGGTTTATGATTGAATTACGTTATCCAATAACAGAAGATGCAGAATCATATTTTAGAATCTTAACAGAAGGTAAATTTGAATACTATCATGCTACCATTCCTGAAAGCGTTGACTTGGAGAGAGAATGGATTAAAAGGAGAGAGTATAAGAGAGAAAATAACTTAGAATATAATTACTCAATTATATATAACAATGAGGTTGCTGGAGGCTGTAATATAAGAATATTTCAAGAAAGTTCGCATATCGGGGAGATAGGTTATTTTATAGATAGAAAGCTTTTTAATAAAGGAATTGCTTCTAAAGCAGTAAAAGAGCTAGAAAAAATAGCTTTCGAGGAGCTTGGTTTAATTAGGCTTGAAATTCGTATGGATCCAAGAAACAAGGCAAGTGAAAAGGTTGCTATAAAATCTGGATTTCAAAAAGAAGGCTTGTTAAGAAAAATTACGGAGTTTAATGGGATTTATTTTGATAATCTACTATACTCAAAGGTTAAATGAAGTTTTTAACCTTTGAGTGAGTTCATAAAGATATATTAATAGGAGAAAGATGGGGATAAACATGAGTAAAGAAAATATTTATTCAAATACTGCAAGATTTTATGATAAGGGAAATGAAATAAAAAAATATGATATAGATTTGAACTTCTATGAAAAATATGTTAATAAGCTTACTAAGGTTTTAGAAATTGGGTGTGGAACAGGGAGAGTAACAATACCTTTAGCATCAAAATGTGAAAGTATAGTTGGACTAGATTTATCTAAATCAATGCTAGATATTCTACAAGAAAAATTAAAAGCTACAGATTTAAACTATAAAAACAATGTACAGCTTATAAAGGGAGATATGACTGATTTTAATTTGAATCAAAAATTTGACCTAATCATTTTCCCAGGACTTGCAATTCTTTCTCTAATATCTGAAGAACAGAGAATTGCATGTTTAGAATGTGTTAAAAAGCATATGAGTGAGGACTGTATAGTAATTATAGATCAGTTTAATCCTAACCCAGATAAGTTAAATGTAAGTAGTGAAAGGCTTGATTTTGAATACTTTGATGAAGAATTAGGGTATACAATTAAGAAATACTCTATTCAAAAAGATCATGATGCGAAGGAGCAAGTTATATCAATGAAGTATATTTATAAGATTTTTCATGATGAAGACTTGATTAATAAAATTGAAGATGATTTTAAACTTGGATATTTATTTAATGATCAAGCAAGGAAATTATTTACTTCAGTTGGATTGGAAATAAAAAATGTATACGGAGCATATGATTTTAGCGTAATTGCTGATGAAAATTCCAAGATGTTAATATACGAATTAAAGAAGTGCTAAACAAAGTCATTGGACTAAGGGGGATAAAAATGGATTTATATAATAAGCTTAAGTTAAATATGGAAAAGTATAGTGGTTGTACTGATTTTTTAAACAACATATATGGATTGGATGAGAATGAAGAGTATGAAGCTATTATTTTAGCACCATCTTGGAAGCCAGAAAAGATATTCAAGAATAACAATGTGAAAATTGAATTGGTTAAAGAAGGACCATATTACAATGGATATGTTTTAGAAGTAGATAACAAGAAATATGGTTATATACAAACTTCAGCAGGTGCACCTACAATAGTTGATTGCTGCTTAACTCTGGGAAATGCAAAATGTAATAAAATTATTTTTGTAAGAGCTGTTGGAGCTTTAAAAGAAGATATGAGGTTAGGGGATATTATTACTCCATCAAAATCAATTGCTGGAGATGGGGCATCACTATATTTACAAGAAAATATAGATTCAAACAACTTTCAAAGGTTTGTATATCCAAAAGAACAAGTGAAAGAAAATGCAATGAACATTGCTAAGAATATAGGTGTTGAATTGAAGGAGAAAATAGTATATTGCACAGATTCTATATTCTGTGAGTATCTGCACTTAAATAAAATACGTGAACTTGGTAGTGAAGCAATAGAAATGGAAACGGCAGCATTTTACCGCTGTATGGAGATAATAAACAAAGATGGAATTGCTATCTTATGTGTTTCGGATAACTCAGCAACAGAAAATCACTTAGTAGGAAGAAGCGATGAAGATACTAAAAAATTTCATGAAAGTAGGGAGAATTTAATTCCTAAATTAATATTGAGTTTATAAAAATAGTGGACATGAAGTTTGCACATTAGCATATGAAGAACCAGAGCTTTATCAATGGCTTTTGAAACAGAAAAGAAAGATATAGGTCTAATTTTTATTACAGTTTGGAGGACAGAAAGATGAAGTTTACAATACTAGGAAGTGGTGGCTGTGTTGCACTACCTAAACCACTTTGTCAATGTGATATATGTAAAGAAGCAAGGGAAAAAGGGCAGCCTTATTCAAGATTTGGGTGCAGTTTATACCTAGAAGATTTAAAGCTGGTTGTGGATACCCCAGAGGATATTGTTCATGCTCTTAATTATAGTGACGTGAAGCAAATAGATACAGTGCTATTTAGCCATATAGATCCCGACCACACTCTAGGAATGAGAGTTTTTGAACAGCTTCGCATAAATTGGCTAGAGATTTCAGAGGGAAGAGAATGCACAGATCCAATAAAGGTACTAGCTATGAAACATGTAATGGAGGATATAAACACCATTGGTTTTAAGTATGGATCTTTCTTAGATTACTATGAAAAGGCTAGAAACTTAATAAAAAGACAGGTGGTGGAAGAAAGCATTACTATAAAGGATATAAAAATTACTTTTATTAAAGCTACCTCAGCTACAGTATTTATCTTTGAACAAAATGGAAATAAGGTTATTTATGCCCCATGTGATGTGAAGCCCTTCCTAGAACACAGCATTTTTGAAAATGCAGATGTGATGATAATTGGAGACACAGTTATTGGAGAAACGCTTAAGGATGGATTCATACTTAAAAAGGACAATTTGCTTAGAGAAGAATTATTTACAATGGAGGAAATAGAAGAATTAAAGCAGAAGTATAACATTAAAAAAGTTATTATGACTCACCTAGGAGAGGATTGGGGCAAGTCCTATGACGACTATTTGGGGCTAGAAAAACAGTATGAGAATATTAAATTTGCTTATGATGGGATGAAGATTGAGATTTAATAGTCCTTATGAAAATCACAGAGATAGGTTTTTCATGCTTAAGATATAAGAAGTAAAGTGTTTAGAAAAAATGTTTATTTTGTGTAATCACATGGGAACAAAAGTTATTTAACTTGATTTATGAAGTAAAAAAGGAAGAGACTAAGAGAGGAAAAATATTTATAAAGGGGATGAATTATATGAAGATAGAATTATTAAGACCTACTTTAGAAATGGAAGAAATGCATTATGATTTTATTAGAGAATGGGATGAAGCTAAGGAGAATATTGTACCCTATGCAGCTAGATTACTAGATATGGATTATAAAACTTGGCTAGAAAATAACTATAAATTTGAAGAGACCTGTCCTGATGGTTTCGTTCCAGCTCATACTTTATTCTTGGTTGAAGATAATAAGAGAATTTTAGGTGCTATAAATATTAGACATTATTTAAATGACTATTTACTTAATTATGGAGGGCATATTGGTTATGGCATAAGACCTAGTGAAAGAAAAAAAGGCTATGCATCGTTGATGTTGTCACTTGCACTATCTAAGGCAAAAGAACTAGGAATTAATAAGGCTTTAATTACCTGCGATAAAGATAATTTAGGTTCAGCGAGAACCATAATGAAAAATGGTGGAGTGCTAGAGAATGAGGTTGTTGAAGGGGATAAAATAACTCAAAGATATTGGATAGAGCTTTAAAAGTAGAATGGGGGATGAGAGTATGTTAGTTAAGGAATTTGAAAAGTTTATAATAGATACTTTTACAAAAGAGAAGCTTGATATTGTTGAGGGAAAAGATGAGTACGGCTTTACCAACATAGGAAGCGAACCTATTACTAAAGTAGGTTATTGCACTAATTTAACTATTGAAACAGCAGAAGAAGCAGTTAAAAATGGTATAAATCTACTTATAACTCACCATGATGCTTGGACATGGATGGAGGGAATGAAGGAAGATTGCCTAAAGATTTTAAGAGATAATCAAATTACTCATTTTTATATTCATTTACCACTAGATGATGCTGAGTTTGGTAATAATGTCTCTATATTAAATAAACTTGGCTTTAAAGTTACTGATAAGTTTTCTAATGATGAGGGCATGTATTGTGGAAGAATAGGAATATTAGACAAGCCTATTACCTTTGAGGAATTAGTAAAACAAATAGAAGAGTTACTAGAAGAACCTGTAGGTAGTTGGAAAAACAGTGATAAGTTGATTAAGAAAATTGGAGTTGTTACAGGAGCTGGGTTTTCAGCTATAGATATTAAGACCTGTGTAGATGAAGGCTGTGATGTTTATTTTACAGGAGAAAAATTATTGTATACTGTGGAGTATGCTAGATATGCAAAGATAAACTTGGTTGTAGGAAGTCATACTTTTACTGAAATCTTTGGACTTGAAACTCTAGGAAAACTGCTTAAAGAAAGGTATCCACAGGTAGAGGTAATTAGAATAGAAGAACAGCATATTGAGTAAGAAATAGAAAAATTTAAAGTCACTATTTATTAGTGGCTTTTGCTTAAAAAGGGGTGTTATTTATGGGGCTTCAAACTCTCTCAGAGAAGATTATATACCTTGAAAAAAGACTTTTAGATCCTAGGGTAAGAAAATCCGTAGAAGAACTAGATAAACTGATAGCAGATGAATTTATTGAGTATTGTACTTCAGGGCATGTCTGTAATAAGCAGGAAGTCTTGGGTAGTTTACCAGATAAGGAGGAAGTTGAGATAATTCCAAAGAACTTTATAGTAAAGAGTTTAGCGCAAGATGTAGTTTTACTTAACTTTGAAACCTTTAATACAAGTACTCGGGTAACTTCAAGGAGAAGTTCTATATGGAAGCTTATTGATGGAACATGGCAATTGTTTTTCCATCAGGGAACCAAGGCTAGAGAATAATTTGTGCTTATATTAAGGGGTGAATACAATGAATATTTTATTAGATAAGCTAGATTTTCATCAGCCTTGGGCTTATGAAACTTTTAAAAATATAATTAAATCAGAACACAAAATTTGCATAATTCCTTTTGCTTTTCATGAAGATTGGATAAAGGATGCAGAGCAATGGGAATCACTTTACAACAAAATTAATGGGGAAGAATTCTTTAAAATGACTACTCCTTTCCATGCCTATGGTATTAGTGATGACAATATAACATTGATTAATTATTTTACAGATGATAGCCATGGTGCAAAGGAAAAAATCAATGAAAGCCATATAATCTTTTTTACTGGTGGCTTTCCAGAGAAAACAATGAGAAGGTTGGAAGAATTTAATTTAATTGAAACCCTTGAAAATCATCCTGGAATTAAGATGGGGTGGAGTGCTGGTACTATGATGCAGTGTGAGGATTACTACATTTCACCAGATGATGATTATCCAGAGTTTGTTTATGAAAAAGGTTTGAGTTATGCTAAGGATTTTGCTGTGGAAGTTCATTATAAAAATACAGATTCTCAAAATAAAAGCATTGAAAGATATATGGCTGAAAAAGGAAAAAGAGTATACACCACAGAACCTGAAAGTGCCATAATTGTAAAGGGTGATGAGGTAGTGTTGCTAGGAAATGCAAAGCTTTATAAAGAATAAAATGAAAATTTTAGAATTGCAAAACATGGGTGGATAATTATTAAGGGGGGGGGTAGGTGTGTTTATTTATTTAATACCTATATGTTTAGGTTCTATGTGGTGGTATTTATCTTTATATGGAATTATCATTAATTTTACTGATAAAGCATTAGTTCGAAATAAAATAATTCAAATGTGTATTGCAACTATATGCATTATTATTTCCACTGCAATTCTAATTAGTTTTCTTGCTTTAAGGTAAAAATTAACATAGTATTGGGGGGATTCTATATGAAGGGTACAAAAGATTTTTATAATAAAACTGCTTCAGAATGGGCTAATAAATGGTATAAAGATGAATCCATGGTTCCATATCTAATGGAATTTATTAACTACTTGCCACAAAATCCAAGGGTTTTAGATTTGTGCTGTGGAGCAGGGTATGAAAGTATGAGATTAGAAAACCTTGGTGCTGAAGTTATTGGACTTGATTTTTGCGAAGAAAGTATTAAAATTGCAAAAAAGCTAAATCCACATATTAAATTTGTTGTTGAAGATATGTTAAATGATTATTCCTATGTTGGTAAATTTCATGGCTGTGCTGTAATAGCTGGGTTAATACACCTTCCAGATCATAAGCTTTCAAAGGCATTCGAGGAAGTTTATAAGGTTATAAATGATGATGGATTTTTATTTGTAGCGGTTAAAGATGGCATAGGAAAAAGTGAAAAATCAAGTTACACAACTATTGAAGGTGAGGAATATGATAGAGATTTTTACTTTCATACCCTAGAGGAATTAAAGTTATATTCCTCTAAAAAATTTGACTTTGAAAAAGAGATTCTATTAGATAAAGATTCACTATGGAAATATTATATATTTAGAAAATGCATACCTATCACAACTTAATGTTACTAGGAATTTCTATAAATACATGAAAAACTAATAAAAATATAGTAAATATAAAAAATTCATATTGAGGAATATATAATGAAGTTTTAGGGGGGCACAATGTTGCATCATATAGGAACAAAAACCATAGAAACTGAAAGACTTATATTAAGAAGGTTTAAAGAAGAGGATGCTAAGGATATGTTTAATAACTGGGCATCAGATGATGAGGTTACAAAATACCTATCTTGGCCAACTCACAGTGATATTGGAGTAAGTAAAAAACTTCTTGAAATGTGGATTGATAAGTATAGTAGTGAAGAAAATTATAACTGGGCAATTGAAGTAAAGGAAAATAACAGTGTAGTTGGTTCTATTGCACTTATGAATGTAGATAATAATATTGAAAGTTGTGAAATAGGTTATTGCATAGGTAGAGCTTATTGGAATAAAGGGTTAATCACTGAAGCTTTTTCAGCTCTCATTAAATTTGCCTTTAAAGAAGTAGGCTTTAATCGCATAACTGGTCGTCATCATGTGGATAATACAGCTTCTGGCAGGGTTATTGAAAAGTGTGGGTTAAAATACGAAGGTACTTTAAGGCAAATACACAAGATCAAGGATGGTTCTTTAGTGGATTGCAAATATTATTCTATATTAAGGGAAGAGTATGCAGATTAATGAAGTAAAATAATAAGGGGTTACCCAAAAAAATAATATTTATTAATTTAATATTAGTAAGCCATGGATAGTAGAAGAACTATTTCTCTATATATCTATGGTTTTCCTATTGTTTAGGGCATTTATGAATTATAGAATTTCATGATGAAAATTTATTTTATTCACCGTCAAAAGGTCTTAAGGTAAACAAAGTAGGAGTAATGCATAAATTGGTTTTGTGTATAAAAACCTGTAAATTTCAGCATAATTTTTTTATAAAAGTAGATTAGTAGATATGTTAAATATACTTACTAGGGCAATGGTTATCATAGAAGTTTGTAAATATAATACATATTTTATAAAAATTTGAAAATAAGGAAAAGGTAGTTGAGTATTATAAAAATATGGAGTATAATTTACAATAGAAATTTGTATTAATTAGTCGTATCATGTAGTAACATGTAGTATTACAAAGTGCAATGATAAGGATTAAGATGTACTTTTCTATAGGGTTTCATGATAGAGTTTTAACTTATTCAGCGTCATAAACCCCTATAGGAACCAGGGTAGGATTGATGGATAAGTTAAGTTTTAACTCTAGTTTCCTATAGTTACCATAAAACATTGTATTAAAAAGTATCATAAAGGTAGGATTGGTTTAATGAAGTTTAAAATAAAAAGTTTATTATTTATAATAGTTTTTTTCACTGTAGGATCTTTTTTTAGCGGATGCAGTTTAAATAAAACTTCACAGGAAGCAAGAGGGTTATTTTCTTGGAAGGATTCTGAAGTATTAGAAGGCCGTGCTCAGCTTTATGAAACAATGAAAGATTTGAAGCTTAACACAATTTATCAAAGTTTTTCAGAAGATTTACAGGAGAAGGATATTTTGAATTTTGTGAGGGAAGCTACTGATAAAAAAAATAGTGTATATCTCCTTACAGGGGCTCCACAATGGGCATTAGAAGAAAGTGGAGAAACTATGCTTAGTGAAGTGGAAAAAGTAGTTAATATTAATAGGTCACTAGGGAAGAGTAAAGGAATAAAGGGTGTGTTATTTGATGTAGAGCCTTACCTGTTAGATGAATGGGATAAGCAATCACGGGAAAAAATTATGAATGGACTTGTAGCAAATATGAAGAAAACCTATGAAAAGGCACATGAAAATGGGCTAGAAGTCATTGCTTGCATTCCTTATTTTTATGATGATTTAGGATTTTCGAAGCAAGTTGAGGAGTTAATAAAATCTAGTTGTGATAGCTTAGCGGTTATGAATTATTATCAGGGGAAAGAGCAAAAGCATATTGAAAATGAAGCGGTATTGACTAATAAGTATGGTAAAGAGCTTATCAATATATATGAAATGCAAGCTCCAGGCAAACATGGTTTGATAGATAAAAACACATACTATGAGGAAGGCTTAAATTCAGTAGAAGAAAATTTCATTGAGCTGAAGAAGTCATTTAATGGAAGAAACATTTCTATAGCTTTTCATGATTATGCAGCATTAAAGGAGATTATAGGAAATGAATGAAGTATTAAGGCAGGAAAAGAAGTTTTTAATCTCGCTTTCTCAATTTTATCAATATAGCCATAATTTAAGCAAAATCCTTCAAGTGGACAGCCATAGTCAGGAGGATGGTTATATGATAAGATCCTTATATTTTGATACCTTGGATGATAAAGATTATCATGAAAAGGAAGAGGGCGTGGAGCTTCGACGAAAGATTCGATTAAGAATATATGATCCTAAAGCTAATTTTGCTTTATTAGAAATGAAGCAGAAACAGGGGGCACTGCAAAAAAAACGTTCTTTACGATTGAACAAGGAAGATGCCCAAAGAATGATTCAAGGAAATTATTCTGTACTTTTAAAGTATAAAGAACCTTTTGCTGCGGAATGCTTTTCACTAATGAATATGTTTTGTTATAGACCTAAGACCGTTGTAACCTATAAAAGAAAAGCTTTTATTGCAAATGCTAATGATATAAGAGTGACCTTTGATCATCATATTATTGGCACAGAAAGTTCCTTTGATATTTTTTCAGATACTCTTGTGGAAAATAGTATTTTAGATCCTTATCTAGGTGTATTAGAAGTAAAATTTAATGGGTTTTTATTTGCGTATATCAAGGATATGCTTAATGAATGTGATACTAGTGAAGTTTCTGTAAGTAAATATTCTCTAGGAAGATCCGTCAGTAAGCATTACCTATTTTAATATGGGAAGGGATAAGTTTTTATGAAAGAATTATTACTAAATGTTTTAGAACAAAGTGGTACCTTAAGTACTCAGTCGATTTTATTACATATTATCTCATCAGCCTTAATTTCAATAGCTATTTATATTTCCTACTGGTTTACCCACGTAGGTACTGCATATAGTCGAAAGTTCAATGTTTCTCTAATGACATTAACTATTTTAACTGCAACAGTTATGACGGTTATAGGAAATAACGTTGCCCTTTCCCTTGGTATGGTGGGTGCATTATCTATTGTTCGTTTTAGAACAGCAGTTAAGGATTCTAGAGATGCCACCTATATCTTTTGGGCTATCATCGTTGGTATATGTTGTGGGGTTGGAGATTATCTAGTTGCGGGAATAGGTACCGTTGTAGTTTTTGTGGTATTACTTTTAATGGGAAGAGTAAAAAATGAAAATAGAATCTTACTAATTGTTCGTGCAAGTAGAAGCAAAGAAACTGATATTGAAGGAATAGTTTTTGAGTATTTTAACAAAAAACCTTTGTTAAGAGTTAAGAATACAACTGAGCAAGCAGTAGAATTTATATTTGAAATGTCTCGTAGCACTTATAATCTTTCTTATAAAAAAAGCGAAGGAATAACTCAAAAACTATATGCCCTCGGCGGTGTGGAGTATGTAAATATAATTACACAAAATGATGAAATAAGTGGGTAAAAATAATGAAGAGCAAATTGATATATACGATTACTATAGTATTTATTATAGGAATTTGCGTTGGGTTATACCAATTAAATGTTGAAAATAAATCCATTAGAGTTCATCAGCATCGTGAAAAGCAATGGCAAGCAGCTAATGATGAAGAAAGTGAAGAATTTAAAACACACCTTCCAATTGTTAGTATAAGCACTGGGGGACAAAAGGTCCCTGGCACACCTATTGTAGAAAATGGTGAAACTGTGGGATATGAGACTGCAGCAGATGAATTACCAAGGATTACAGCTTCCTTTTCTGTTATAGACCAGCAAAAGGGTGTTAATAATATTACTGATAAACCTACATTATCTTCTTTAGCAGAAATAAGTTACCGGGGAAATTCATCTAGATTTTTTGATAAGAAATCTTATTCTATTCACCTTGTTTTGGAGGATGGTACGGAGAATAAGAAAGGGATTGCAGGAATGGAACCACATGATGAATGGGTGCTAAATGGGCCATTTCTTGATAGAACCCTTATGCGTAATTATGTTGCTTTGAATATTTCAGGAGAAATCATGGATTATGCTCCAAATGTCAGATACTGTGAGATGTTTTTAGATGGAAAATATCAGGGCCTTTATCTACTCATGGAAAGTGTAAGTAGAGGTGAAGGACGAATCAATATAAAAAAACCGGATAAAAATAGTACTTTGACAAGCTATATTGTACTTTGGGATAGAGAAGGAAAAGGTAATAAGGAACTAGATAATTATGCTTATTACACCTATCGTAGTGGCATTGCGGCACTAGATGTTAGGTATCCAGGAATCAATTTGATTACTGAGGAGCGTAAGAAATATATAGAGAAAGATATTAGCAAAATGGAAAAGGTGTTATACTCTTATGATTTAACTGATGAAAAAAAGGGGTATACAAAATATATAGACTTAAATAGTTTTGCTGAGTATTTTGTGATTAATGAATTATTCCGAAACGTGGATGCTGGGCATTATTCTACTTTTTACTATAAGGATGTAAGGGGAAAACTAAAACCTTGTGTGTGGGACTTTAACAATGGAGGAGATAATTACATGGAAAATGCCTGGAATGAAGCAGGATTTACCATGATAAATTCACCCTTGTTTAATGCATTAATTAAGGATGAAAAGTTTGTTACTGCAGTTATTAAAAGATACAAGGAATTACGCAAGGAAGTTCTTAGTGAAGCTTATCTTCTTAATTATATTGATGAAACTAATCAGTGGCTAGGGAGTTCTGTTGACAGGAACTATAAGGTTTGGGGATATGTATTTGATTTATCTAATTATAATCATATGAATTATTTAACACCAGTAGAGAGAAATTATACTAGCTATGAGCAGTCAGTAAAACAACTAAAGAACTTTCTTGTAGCCAGAGGGAATTGGCTTGATGAGCATATAGATACCCTTTATCAATACTCTCATGAATCTAAAAATATAAATGATTTAGTGAAATAATGAAGGAGAGGGCCAAATGAGAAAATTTATAATTACCGCTGTTATGCTTGTTCTTTCTGTGCTGGGACTGCGCTATGCGGTGTATTACGGTGGTTTTTATATTGATTTCCATCCAGATAGGCCAGTAACAACTCAGTGGAGAACTGAAAACAAAAAGATTTACATTAAAAATCAAAATGGGGAAGATAAAGAGTTTTTGGTTAAGGGTGTGGATCTGGAAAGCAATATACCTAGCTACCATGCCACGGATTATGCTGTTGATAAAGATACTTGGATGAAGTGGTTTACGCAGATACAAGAAATGGGAGCTAATGTTATTCGTATAAATACAATTTATAACGATACTTTTTATAATGCTTTTTATGAATATAATAGCAAAAGAGAAGTGCCACTTTATTTGCTACAAGGAATTCAGGTATCAGATTATGCCAATAATTCTGGAAAGGATGCCTATAGTAGTGATTTTTATGAAACCTTGAGGGAGGATTCTAAAGATGTGGTGGATATAATTCATGGGAGAAAAAGCATTTCTATAAATAAGATGAAGGGAAGCGGAAACTATCGAAAGAACATATCACCTTGGGTGCTAGGATATGTCATTGGGAGTTACTGGAATCCAGGCACCATGGCTTATACAAATCACAATGGAACTCAAGAAAATTTTTATCAGGGAAAGTATTTCCGTACAGATGAAGATGCCACAGTATTTGAGGCAATGTTGGCAAAAATTATGGATGATATGCTTTCTTATGAGAGTAAAAAGTATAAAAAACAAAGGCTAATATCCTTTATTAATGACCCTCAGAACGATCCATTTGTTTATGAGGAGTTTTATGGAAAGCAGCTTGGAAAATATAATTATTTAGATGCAGAAAATATACTTTCAAGTGATGAAGTTATTAGTGGTTTTTTTGCTTCTTATAGATTATATGAATTCTGCCCAGGTTTTCAAGAATACTTTTCTGAAGAGCAGAAAGCTAAACTCTCAGGTATACTTCCAACTTTAAATAAGGAATTTTATTATGAGGGCTATACTCAGCTGCTAGCTAGCTATCATTCTATGCCTGTAGTTATTGCTAGTTATGGGTTTTCTTCCTCTAGAGGAACTGATGATATAAGTGGACCTCTTACAGAAGAGGAACAGGGAAACGCTTTGGTTTCAACTTACAGTGATATTGTAAATTCAGGTTGTAGTGGTGCAGTAGTTAGTACATGGCAGGATGTATGGGAAAGACGTACCTGGAATACTTCCTATGCAGTAAATGTAAAAGAGTCTTATCGATGGCATGACCTTCAGACTAATGGACAAGGATATGGATTGATGTCTTTTCATACTGGTACACCGGAAGAAACCACCTATATAGATGGGGATTCTTCTGAGTGGGAGGATAAGGATAAGATATTAAGTAGAGAAGAGGTTACTTTATCTGCTAGACATGATGAGAGTTTCCTTTATATTTTAGCTGAGAAAAAAGATATGAATGAACAGACTTCACTTTATTTTCCTATTGATACTACACCTAAAAGTGGTAGCACAAGAAGTGAAAATCCTAAGCTTAACTTTGAAAGGGAAGCAGATTTTCTCCTTTGTATTAATGGAGTTAATGATAGTCGCTTGTTAGTACAGTCAAGATATGAGTCTTTAAGAGAAAATTATTTAACTCAGATTAAAGGAGAAGATCCTTTTGTAAATTTCCCAGCAAAAGACTCCAGTGAATTTGTGCCTATTTCTATGATTTGTAAGAATAAAACGTTAGTGTCAAAAGGTATGACTGATGAGGAAATTATGACTCAAAGACTCTTTGAAACCTATGAAACTGGAAGGCTGGTTAATGGAAATGGAAATCCTAACAGTAGTAATTATAACTCTTTAGCAGATTTCTGCTATGGAACAGGTTTTGTGGAGATTAGAATTCCTTGGCAACTCTTAAACTTTTATAACCCTGCTGACATGGAAGTTCATGATGATTATTACGAGAATTTTGGTGTTGAAGGTTTAAAAGTTTCAAGTATGTATATTGGTGTTAGAGAACTATTAGAAGAAACTCCAATATCTATGACTGAGATGAAACTAAAACCATGGAGAAGCAAGGCAACCTATTACCAGCAGTTAAAAAAGTCCTACTTTATTTTAAAGGAAAGCTGGAGGACAAAATATGAATTTTAGTATAGATAAGGTTATCTACAGTTACCTTTTTGTCTGCTGTGTTTTGTTGATTTATAATATTATCTACATAGCCTACTCTAAAAGGGGAAAAAAGAAATATAATAAAAAGGTTAATGGATGGAAAAAGGAGATCAGGAGACAGATTCATAATTTAAATTTAGGAAGAGTTATAGAAGAAAGCCATAAGAAGTTACTGAATAAGAAATTAAATAATGTGAATGAATTAATTTTTTATGTTCGTGCACTAGATAGTTTGAGAGATACAGGAGTTAAGTTGGAGAAATATATACAAGAAAACTATTTGGTTATCCAAGAATTAGCTTATAAATATGCAAGGAAAGAAAGTATGAGTCGAGCTTTCTTTGCATACTTCATTTTCAAAAATCCTCCTCAGAAGGACAAGGAATATAGCCCTCTTATGGAAATACTTATATCTTATATGGATAACTCCACAGTGTACTGTCGTGAAAATGTTTTAAATGCTTTGTATTCTTTAGGAAATTCTCAAGCCATAGAGAACAGTTTGCAAATTATGAATGATAGGCAATGGTTTCACCATAGGAAGTTACTTTCAGATGGATTGCTGACTTTTGCTGGCGATAAATATGACCTTGCAGAGCGGTTATGGAATTACTTTCAAAAATGGGATGATAATATTATGGTATCAGTGATACAGTTTATTACAGCTTATTCAAGTAATTTTAAAACAAGATTCTTTTCAGTTCTCCAATCAGAGGATGTAAGTCTTGATATCAAACTAGCAATCATGAGGTACTACCGTAGATACATTTATAAGCCTGTTGAGCCTTTGTTAATAGCCTACTTGAATGATGAAAAAGAAGTAGATGAAAATATAAAGATTGTAGCAGCAGCTATTTTAGATAAATATCCTAGTGAAGAAACTATTGAGACTTTAAAGAGAGCCTTGAATCATAGAAATTGGTATCTTAGATATAATGCGGCTCTCTCATTGGTAAATCTAAAGGTTGATATTGAAAGGTTGCAGGATATTCTAGAAGGCAAAGATCGTTATGCCAAGGAAATTCTTAGTTATATGATAGAGCAACGAAAGGTGGGTGAGGCGCAATGATAAGTTTTGTCGATAAATTTATGGAAGGGGTAGGATGGTTCTATTTAGTTTATCTTCTAACCTATGCTTCATACCTTTTCTTATCTGTAACTGTTGGGGCCTTACAGCTTTATCAAAGAGATAGGATGATTAAGTTTCGTAATGAGTTAAGGCATAATTATTATGTGCCTGTTTCCATACTTGTAGCTGCATATAATGAGGAAGTTACTATTGTGGATAGTATAAAATCTTTATTAGAGTTAAACTATAGGCTTTATGAAATAATTGTGGTAGATGATGGTTCAAAGGATAATACTGCAAAGAAGTTAATTGAAGCATTTCAGCTAAAGCCTGTGAGTAGACCTATCCATAGACGTTTGGAATGTGAACCTCATAAGGCGGTTTATGAAGCTATGGTAGGGAACATAAAGCTTACTTTGATTAGTAAGTTAAATGGAGGAAAAGGCGATGCATTAAATATGGGCATAAATGCTTCTCGCTTTCCATATTTTCTTGGAATTGATGCAGATTCTCTTTTACAAAAGGACTCACTGGAAAAAATTGTACAACCGGTACTGGAAGATGATTCTATTGTGGCTGTAGGGGGACTTATACGTGTTGCACAGTGCGTAGAAATGGTAGGTGGTGAGGTTAAAGGTTATCACCTTCCGCTAAATCTCATTACTTGTATGCAAGTTGTTGAATATGATAGATCCTTTTTAGCATCAAGAATTCTTATGGATCAGTTTAATGGAAATTTAATCATTTCAGGTGCCTTTGGATTATTTAAAAAAGATATTGTCGTGGCAGCTGGTGGATATGATAGCAACACTTTAGGAGAAGATATGGAACTAGCTGTGAAGCTTCATGTATTTTGCCGCAATAACAATATTAAATACTCACTTCGTTACGAACCTAATGCAATATGTTGGAGCCAAACTCCAGGTTCACTAAAAGATTTGATGAAGCAGCGTCGACGTTGGTATCTTGGATTATTTCAAAGCATGACGAAGTATTATAGAGTTTTTGCTAACTTAAGGTTTGGATTAGTGAGTTTTGTATCCTATATGTATTACTTACTATTTGAGCTTTTAGCTCCTGCCATAGAGGTATTTGGTATAGTAGCTATAGTTATTGCATGGAATTTTGGAATACTAAATATTCCTTTTATGATAAAGTTCTTTTTACTTTATTCATTATATGGAGCTATTTTAACAATAACAGCATTTTTCCAAAGAATATATACACAGAATTTAAAAATAACACTTTCTGATACCTTGAAGGCAGTGTTTATTTGCTTATTAGAGAGTTTATTTTTCCGATATGTTATTTCTTTTGTTCGAGTAACTTCATTTATTGGATACAAGAAAAAAAAGAAGGAATGGGGAACAATTAAACGAGTTAAGCATGATTATAAAAGATAATTGCTCTTTTAGGTCCTTGATAGCTTAAAAAAGAAAATGCAGAAGCGATATTCAAAAAGATATGATCCATAAGTTTTTGATATGAATTTTTATAAACTTAGAATAATTAATTGCACCCCTAATCTTTGTAAAGGTTAGGGGTGCAATTTTATTTAATATTATTCATTGAGTTTTTCTCATGTGATTGGAGGAAATTAATATACTTAGTGGAATACATATATAAAGGTTTCTGAAATTTCACATTTTATTGAGTTAAAATAGATATAAAAGAAAGTGGGGATATATATGGATAAAAATATGATTGCTATGTGTGGAGCTTATTGCGGGGATTGTGAGTGGAGAGAAGGTACAAACTGTCCAGGTTGCCAGCAAAGTCAGGGGAAAATGTTTTGGGGACAATGTGAAATAGCAAAATGCTCTATTGAAAAGGGATTTAACCACTGTGGACACTGTAATAAACTGCCTTGTGAAAACCTTCAAGATGCTTTTAATAATCCTGACCATGGAGATAATGGGGAGAGATTAGCTAATTTAAACATCTGGAAAAAAGGTGAGAAAACCTATATGAAATTAACAAAAAGAAAATAGATACTGAAAAAGTTTTATTAACATATGGGGGATAACTTAGAAACATTTATATTTTTAAAGTTGTAGCAGGCTATTTAGGTTTAGTTTATAAGACGTAGATTTATATAGGTTTGCTGCCAAAGTAATTTTCCTAGGCTGAGCAGTTGACACTTACGTATGTTGGTAGATGTGAAGTTTCCAATAGGTTGGTAAATACAGTACTTATATGAAGAGTATTAACAAAGGAGTTAATAGTTGTGAAGCTAAGAACTATAGAAAGTTATATAAATAAATATTTAGAGATTTGGCCATTTTCAGGCACTATAGCTGTTTTGAATAAAGGGGAGGTTATGTTTAATAAATCTTCTGGAATGGCATGTCATGAATACAATATTCCAAATAGTATAGATACATGCTATACCTTGGGATCAATATCTAAGCAGTTTACAGCGTTTTTAATTATGTTATTGTATGACCAGAAAAAAATAGATATAGATAAGTCTATAAACTTACACTTGCCTAAAGAATTACACATTGATAGCAACATTACAGCTCATCATTTATTATCACATACTTCAGGACTTCACCAATTTTATAATTGGGAAGATGACTTTTTCCAATGCTATGATAGAAATACTTTTAATCGTCAAGAGTTTTTCGATGAATTTATTAAGAGACCCCTAAGTTTTCAGCCAGGAAGTAAATTTGAATATAATAACGCTAATTACAACATGCTAGCATGGATAATAGAAAACCTTGTTGGTATGAATTTTGGTGATGCTTTAAAAAAATATATCTTTGAGCCTCTTGAAATGAAAAACACAGTGCTTGATGATGGACATGTTATTATAAAAAATAAGGCCTTCCCATATCAGATGGATAGAAATGAAGTAGTAAGATGCCAGTATTATAATGAAAAATTCAGCATTGGGGCAGGAGCTGTAGTATCTAATTTTGAAGATTTGTGCAAGTGGTATTACTGCCTTAAAGATAGATTATATTTATCCCATAACACCTATAACCGCTTCTTAACTGAAAATAAAGAAGGCTATTGCTATGGGTTAACCAAGGATAAGATGTATGGGAGGACAAGATTCTATCATGGAGGGGATCATTTAGGGGTTATGACATATAGACAAGACTTCTATGATGAGGATATCTGTATTGTGATATTGTCTAATTCAGAATGTGGAAACAATTATCACATTGGTAATGCTATTGCTGAAATTATTTTTACAGGAGAAACTGAGGAACCAAGAAGGATTACAGAAGTTAAAGTAGATAGAGAAGAGCTTTCTAAATACGAAGGTGTATATTACAAAGACAAAATAGCTTTAGAGTTAGGGGAGGAAGGACTGGAATTTGTGCGTTTTAATGGAGAGGTACATTACTTACTATATCCTGCAGGAAAAAATAAATTTGCCAAGAAATGGTTTGCACAAACTAAGCCTTATGAACTTGTAGAAGGTGAAGATGGAAGCTATAAGTTTTTTGGATTTACTAAGAAGTAAATAGCTATAATATTTAGACTTCCAAGATGAAAATATATTTTATTAGTGACGAAAAAGTCTTAAGGAACTAAGTTAGCTTTCATGCAGAAATTAAGGCATGACTTTATTTCACTATAGCAATGATTCTGTAAGAAGATAGATGCAATTTATAGAAAGCTAACTTACACAGTATTATAAGAGTCATAAATTGTAATAGGTAGGCTTAAAAACAAAAGTTGATAAAATAAAATTATAAATGTAGGTGAATATGAATGAAAAATACTAAGCTTGTGTGTTTTGATTTGGATGATACCTTAATTCGAGAGATTCATTCCGTTATGTTGCCATGTATTTTAAATGGAAAAGAAAAAGAACATTCTTTAATACAAGAGAAAGAAGAAAAGGGATTAATTAACTACAAAGAAGCAGATTACCTAAGAGTAGAATTGCTTTTAGGTCTTAAGGAGAATAAAATTGGCCAATGCTTTTTAGATATTGCAAAACCTTTAAAAAATATAAAAAGTGTAGTTAACAAATTACATGAAGAGAATATAAAATGCATTGTTATTACAGTGGGTCCAAAGCAAGTGGCTAAAGTTGTATGCGATATTTGGGGATTCGATGACTATTATGGTAGTGACTACCAAGTGGTTCATGGAGAATTCACTGGAAACATAGTGAATTACATAGGAGCTGAAGAAAAAATTCAGTGTTTAAAAGATTATTGTGAGAAGAATAGCATAAGTCCAGAGGAATGTGTTGCTGTAGGGGATGGCTCAACAGATATTCCAATGTTTCACTACTGCGGAAAATCTATTGCTATAAATAGCTCTTCAAAGGTTCGTGAGAATGCAATGCATTCTGTAGATACGGATGATTTAAGAGATATACTTAAATATATTACATAAATAATTAAAAAAAGAATTACTCTTATGAATCAGACTAATGAGTAATGGGACAAGTATGAATAAGATAAAGCTACTTAAATTTTATAGTTTATGGAATATAAGAATTTCATAAGAAATTCTTAGTAGATATTATGTACATTTGAAGAAAGGATTTTCAATAATGAAATATATAAGAAAAATACCTACTGCTGACAAAGAAGTAAGTGCTAAATTAGTTGCAGATGGATGGACTAAACTAAAGGAACCTTCTAATTTAGGTTTAACAATTTTGCTATCAGTACCTTTTATGATTATAAATGGAGTTATTTTTGCAGTTATTGCTTATTATTTATATCCTCCTTTAAAGGAGTTTTTCAATATTAAGAATGACTTAAACATTACTTTTACAGTAAATTTGGATACTTTACTATATGTTGTTATGTTTTTTATATTTATGACAATACATGAATTCCTTCATGCTAGCTTTATTCCCAAGGCTTTTACTTCAGATAAAGTGTACTGGGGGATCAATGGTTTTGTAGGTTTTGTTTATACTACAGAAAAAATTAAAAAGGAAAGATATTTAATTATATCTATTATGCCATTTATTATATTATCAATTATACTACCTTTTATTCTTAGTATTTTAGGATGGCTGAACTGGTTCACATTATTTCTATGTTTGATGAATGCCATGGGGTCAAGTGTTGACTTTCTCAATATGTGTTTAATAGTAGTTCAAGTACCAAGGGGTTCAGAAATTATAAATAATGGATTTGAAACTTATTTTAGATAAAATAATACAAAACAAGGCTTAGGTTTTGAAAGAGAAAAAATTGCAATAGCAAATAATCTTTCACTACAGTTAATTGTCAGTGTTAACATAAAAATATAAGGAGGAAATCTAATGAAAAGAGTTTTAATTGCAGGAATGCACCATGAATCTAATTCTTTTAATCCTATAATAGCAGGTGAAAAAGATTTTAAAGTTATACATGGAGAGGATATTTTTAATAATCTATGGGATAATGATTCTACAACTGGAGTTATAAAGACTTTACAAGAAGCTGGTTATGAAGTAATTCCTACGGTATTTGCCAGAGCTGTTCCTAATGGTGAAGTTGATTATGACTTTTATATGAAAGTTAAGGAGGAAATAATAGAAAGAGCTAAAGTTGCACAGGAAAAAGCACCAATAGATGCAATAACCTTAGCATTACATGGATCTATGAGAGTTGATAAACAAGGTGAGGCAGAAGGATATCTTTTGGAAGACTTAAGAAGAATGTTTCCAAGTATTCCTATTATTTCTTCCCTGGATATGCACACCACTATGACTGAAAGAATGCACAACAATTGTGATGGTTTTGTTGGTTATAAATGTGCTCCACATACAGATTGCTTTGAAACTGGTGAGCATGCTGCAAAGATGACCATAGAGATTCTTGAAAACAACGCAAAGCCTAAGTCAGCTTGGGTAAAGGTGCCAATTTTAATTGCTGGGGAACAATCACAAACTTCTGTGGAACCCATGGTAGAACTAATTAATGAACTTAGACAGTGTGAAGAAAAGGAAGGTATAATGGCTGCTTCCTATTTGATGGGGTTCCCTTGGGCAGATAATGAGGATAGCTCTATTGCTGTTTACGTAGTAGCAAATGATGACCTTAAGTTGGCAGAAAGAGAGGCAGTTAGATTAGCACAGCTAATTTGGGCAAAAAAATACGATTTTCATTTCCATACTGAGACCTATAATGAAAAGGAAGCTTTAGATGTAACTTTTGAAGCTGTTAAGGAAGGAAAGCTACCTATTTACCTTTCTGATTCTGGGGATAACCCAACGGCTGGTTCCTCTTCAGACTGTACAGACTTTTTAAAGCTAATAATGGCGGATGAGAGAACAAATAATTTAAGAAGACCAGTTATATATGGTGGAATATATGATCCTATAGCTACAAAAGAGTGTGAAGGAAAAGTTGGAAAAGAAATAACACTTACCTTTGGTGCAAAGTTTGATACTATTACTACATCACCTATAACAGCAAAGGGATTAGTAAAAGCTTATATTAAAGATTGGTCTAGAGAAGGAATGATAAAAGGGGACTTAGCACTATTTAATAGTCAGGGAGTGGATATAGTTCTTGCAGAAGCTCATGTTGGCTATATAGTACCTGAGATGTTTACAGACTTAGGCGTAGATCCAAAGGAGGCAGAAATAGTAGTATGTAAGCTTGGTTATCTTACTCATCAGCATGAGGTGGTTGCAAAGCGCAGCATAATGGCACTTACAAAGGGGAGTACAAATGAAGATTTAAAAACTCTAGATTATAAATTGGTGAAAAGACCAATATTCCCATTAGATGATGACTTTAAATATAATGCTTTAGATAACCTCGTAGCAAAGGAAGGATAAGGTTATGATATTAGAAGTGTGTGTGGATTCCTATACATCCATGATAACAGCGAAGAAGGCAGGAGCAGACCGAATAGAATTATGTTCTGCTTTAAATATAGGAGGACTGACACCAAGCTATGGATTAATGAAAAAGGCAAAAGAATTAAAGGACATAGAAGTTTTTGTAATGATACGTCCTCGCTCTGGAGACTTTCTATATGATGATAATGAATTTGAAACTATGAAAAGTGACATTATCCTTGCAAAGGAATTGGGATTTCAGGGCATAGTTACTGGTATATTATTAAGTGATGGAAAGATAGATATAGTGAGAATGAAGGAACTTGTAAAAATTGCTCACCCTCTTAAAGTAGTACTTCATAGAGCATTTGATGATGCGAAAGACCCAATAGAGGACATTCCAAAACTTATTGAAATGGGAATATGCAGAATTTTAACTTCAGGTCAAAGAAAAAATGCTCTTGAAGGAGCAAGTTATATTGGACAGCTTCAAAAAAGCTTTGGATATTATATAACTATAATGCCTGGCTGTGGAGTAAATGATAATAATTTAGAAGAAATATATAAATTAACAGGTTGCACTAATTTTCATTTATCAGGGAAGGTAAATGTGGGAAGTAAAATGGAATACAGAGAGTGTATTAATAGAATGAATACTTCTAATAGTGAATTTGAAGTGGAAAGAGCAGATTATAATCTCATTAAAAGAGCTAGGGTTGTTCTAAATAAGATTGAATTAAGTGAAACTAATAAAGATATTAAATAATGAATACATTAAATTAGTTATAGGAAAGAAGGGCTATTGTGCTCTATGAATGAAAGCACCTTTTGTAAACATTAATCATATTATGGTGGTAGAACATTATAAAAGGAGTAACAATATGCCTAATTCTAACAAAAAATATCCTTGCTCATATTGTGAGGAAGATTCAAAGTATGATTTAGACTTAATGGATGATATGTACGACATGAAGCCTTACCAACACCACAATAAAAAGCATATGAATAACTCAGATTGCATGGAAATGAAGCTAAAAGATTATGGACCACAGCCTTTTGTAATTAACATTGAAGAGGCTACTAAGGAAAATAAAAATTTCCGTACAGCTTTATGGACAGGAAAGCATTTACAACTTACTTTAATGAGTATCCCTGTTGGAGGGGAAATTGGTTTAGAAATTCATCCTCACCTTGATCAATTTATACGTATTGAAGAAGGTGAAGGTCTTGTTATGATGGGTGAAAGAAAAAATTGCCTAGATTTTAGAGCAAAGGTTTGTGATGACTTTGCCTTCATTATACCAGCTGGTACATGGCACAACTTGATTAATACAGGAAAGAAACCAATTAAACTATACTCTATTTATGCACCACCACAACACCCACGTGGTACAGTTCATAAAACTAAAGCTGATGCAGATGCTGCAGAACACGACCATCGCTATTATGAAGAGTATGAGCAAAATTATACTAGGCAACCTAGAAAGTTTAACTTAAATGAGCTAGCTCAGTTTGACGGTATTATGGGGAGTCCTGCTTATGTAGCCATTAAGGGCATTGTATATGATGTAAGCAATAATCCAAGATGGAGAAAAGCAATGGACCTTGGACTCGCTGCTGGAGAAGATTTAACTCCACAGTTAAGAGGTTATAGTGGGATAGAAGAAAAGCTATCCGACCTTCCTAAAGTAGGAATACTTATAGAGTAGGTGTCTTATATAGTAAGAAATTTATAGAATAAGTAGAAATTTAGATAAAGATAAAATGTGCTAACTTAAAAGTTAAGTTAGCACATTTTTTTAGAGTGTGTAAATAAGTCT
>NZ_DGLI01000020.1 GCF_002387895.1 Clostridium sp. UBA4548 | reverse complement strand
TGGGGAAAACTAATTTCTATAGAGGGAACACTTAAAGATACTGTAGGAGTTAAGAATCCTTATAGATATAGAGGATATAGGTATGATACCGAGACTGGATTATATTATCTACAAAGTCGTTACTACAATCCAGAGTGGGGAAGGTTTATTAATGCTGATGCACTAGGCGGAAGTGTTGGAGAGCTATTAGGTCATAATATTTTTGCGTACACTAAAAATAACCCTATAAACATGAGTGATAAAAACGGTTTTAGACCTATATATACAGTAGGGGAAGAGACAGATGAAATGAGAGAAGCTTCTCTTGCAAGTATGTTTCCACCTGTAGATATAACTGACAAATTAAACAAAACGCTACAGGTAAATGCAAAGCAAGCAATAGAATATAGTAACTCCCATAGCGAGTTTAAAACTAATCTGTACTGGATTAAACAAGTTAAATCAAATGGCCCATGGGATTTAAAAAGGAAATCTGAATGGAAATATCCTAATATGACTTATAATGGAAAAAAAGTTAATGGTGCAGATATAGGCAATTTACATTATGGATATGTAGGTATGGCTGCTGGTTTTGATGAAACCATACTAAAAATAGCAGCAGGATTATATCAAATAAGGAGTGGGACTTCGAATAAAGAGTGGCAAAATAATATGTGGTACGGTGATGACCCAAGAGACCAGGCATGGATAATGCATGGAATCTTAAAATACTGTATAGACAATGAGGCAAGCGTTAAATTCTACAATATACCTATTTTTAAATGATAAAAATTTTCTTAAATTGATAATTTATATATAACAAGATATGAGGTGAGTTATGAGTAACTTTCGAAAGTCCTTTGTTTTTAGCATTGCGAATTCATTAGTATGTATGTTTTTAATGATTCTATTTGAAGTTTTGAATATTTCAGATAATACTATAGATTTTTTAGTTTTTGGTATTCCTATAATATTCTTAATATTAAATTGTATAATATGCTATAAAATAATAATAAATGATAAAATTAACAAGGTTGTTGTTCAACTATTTATAAACTTGGTAACATATATTATAAGTTTAAGTGGTTTATTAATTCTTTGGTGGAGTATAGGTTATAAGATATACCCAATTAACAGCGAGGATTATGGAAATATGTTTTTCTTTTTTGCCATGACAATTACTTATAGTGTGAGCTTTTTATTATCTATGATTTTGTCATTAATACTATGGCTAACAAAAAAATCACTAATAAACAAAAAAATCAACTGACTTTAAATCTTTATTATTAATTTTACAATTTTGCAGGTTTTGCAAGAAAGTGCACAGGATTAAATATCTTTGAAATGATATAAAAAAGATTTGTGCTTATAATAATTTAGTGTTATAGAAAAACCAATTATAGTAACTATAGTTGGTTTTTCTTACATAAGTAAGAAAATTACATAGATATATTTTAAACTTCAAGATAACTATATGTTGTATTCATGAATCATTATGGTTGTAGATTATATGTATATAATATTGAGGCTAGGTGCTATCAAAATAAAGATATCACAACCTGGGAGAGTGAAGATTTATAAATGCGGATGCTTTGGTTGGACAAACTGGAGAACTTCTAGCACATAATTTATTTGCGTATTGTAAGAATAGTCCTGTAAACATGAAAGATGAAGATGGGTTTAGACCAATATTTAGTAATATATATGGGCAAGAAGAGGAGACTGAATTAGAGAGATATGTTTCTTTGGCAAAAACTGCTGGCACGTTTAACCCAGGGGGTTATGAGAGAACGGGAACAGAAGCATATGGATTTTCAGTATCGGTGGGCGCTGGGGCTAGAGTGGGTGTCACTATTCAAAGAGTAACAGATAGTCATAATAACAAGGGATTATTAATTAGTCCAATTATTGGAGGGTCGGCTATACCTCAAGCATCTTTAAACCTTGCTTACACTAGAACAAATGCTGATACAATTTTTGACCTCTCGGGGCCAGGTGGTGATGCAGGCGGGTCAGCAAGTCTATGGTTTATAGGTGTAGGGACAGATTGGGTTTATTGCAAGTCTAATGGAAAATATATTGATGGATATAGTATTAATATAGGTGGAAAATTCCAACCAGTTGTAGAAGTGCATGCAGATTATACTTATACATGGATACTTTCTCGCAATAAGGTAAAGCAGTAATAAATTATAAAAATATAATATTGGAGGGGTATAATGAAAATAAGGTTAGGGTTCTTTTTTTTAAATATAGTTTTAATGACTATAATAATGCTATTAGACTTCTGGTTTGATTCAATAATTACTATTCAATATATGCCAGGGATAATGATGTTTCTCAATGGAGTTTTAATGATTAGTTTAAGGAAAGAGGTTTATAAGGAGTTAAGTGCTAAATTTGAGAATGAATTTACTAGAGATAGAATATTTCAGTTAAATATGATTATTTCTTCAGTATTAATTGCGATAGGGATTATTGTGTTTTTCTTTAGTGTAATATCAAAGTTAGCCTAAAGCCAGTGTTAACAAATAGATTATTCATGTAATAGTAAAATTTTTATTTTAATTCATTGTGTAACTTAACTAATAAATATAAACATGTCTTTAAAATATAATTAAAAAATAAATATTATTTTTAATTATACGAATTAGGTAGTTACTTAAATTTTATATAATAAAAATATAAAGATAACATGGAAAATCTAGCAGGTAGTAGTAATTGTTAATCCTCCTGTCAACGATGAAGTTGTTTTTACAATGAATAAGATTCAAATATATCATATATCAACACAAATAAATAAGCAGAAACAAACCTAAATACTATATAAAATTAATAAGTTTTATGGGAATCGAAAAAAGGTGTAAAAAGTGTCCTCAAAACCTACTTATATAGTATAGGGGCAAAAAATAACTATTGTTTTATAAGTTATATGAAAGAGCAGAAAGTATCTGCTCTTTTTTTATTTGGCTTTAATTCAAATTTTCATTGAAAGTACTCTCACCATAGCCTTGTGCTTGCTGACTTTTGAAGTTTATGTAAGAATTACAAATGGCTACTATTTTTAAAAAGAGCATATTTATACTGCTAATGATAATGGAGAACTCATACTTCTATGTAAGAAATGCTCAAGGTGATATAATAGGGTTAATAGATAAAGCAGGAGCACAAGTTGCAAGTTATACCTATGATTCTTGGGGAAAACTAATTTCTATAGAGGGAACACTTAAAGATTCTGTAGGAGTTAAGAATCCTTATAGATATAGAGGGTATAGGTATGATACCGAGACTGGATTGTACTACTTACAGAGTAGATATTACAATCCAGAGTGGGGGAGATTTATTAGTACTGATGCAATAGTAGGACAAACTGGAGAACTTCTTGGACATAATATGTTTGCTTACTGTAAGAATAATCCTATAAATAGGAAGGGTGATACAGGATTATTAAGTAGTCAAGCCCTTGATAATTTTGGAGGTGGAGGAGGAGGCGGTGGTGCTGGAGTAATTCCTATAGGTAGTGCATTCCAAGATTGCCTAAAAGGTTTGTGGTATGGATTTGCTGGAACAGTAGTTGGAATTGGAAAGGCTATTTCTTTTTCAAGTTCCAAAAAGTCAACTACAAAGAGTAAGACTATATCTGCTCCAATTACCAACTCAAAAAAACAACAATATGATTATTTTGCAGCATCAACTAAAAATGGTGGAGGAATAAATATTAGTAATCCACTTACACTTGCACAGGCACAAACTAGGGTGTTGGCTGGAAAGGATATTTATGCAAGAACTCAACTTCACGCAGTTTATTTAGCAAATACGTTGGGTGGAACTGAAGATGGACCTGATGACCCCGACATACACACATGGAGTCCACACAATAAGTATCACTACCATTTACAAGGTCATGTAGGAGGTCATATTTTCTTTGATAAATAAGAAGTTTGAATTGTTTGTCACAAAGGAGGTGTTAAAAAATGTGGATTTTTTCTACAGAGCCAAAAGGAAAATCATATGAAGAGTTAATTGATTTTGCTGCAAGTTTGTGTAATGAGTTTATGTTGGTAAGACGAAAAAAAGATAATGCAAGTGAAAATGTAAAAAACTTACTAAAAGATTTGAATGAATTTATAATAGAAGAAAAAGAGCAACAAAGTTGGCCTGGAACGCGAATAGGTGGATATGCTCTAGTATACTATTTTAAGTTAAATGATATAACAAAGGAAATAATAAAAAAATATTCAGAGGGATTATATTCATGGATTGAACCCTTACTTCTACAAGATTTATGCTTTTTGAAAGAAAATAGAGAGCCTTGGATTATTAATACTGCACATGAAAAATTTAGTTTCATTAGCAATTGCAGTAATGATGAGATTGATAAGTTGACTTCTATTTCAGGAATAGAGTTAGAAGAAATATAATCTCATATGAAAAATACTTAATGATTATTTTTATTAGTATTTTTCATAAAAAATCAAAATAGTGAACCAGTTGAAAGTTCAATAAGGGTTAGTGCTTATTGGACTTTCCTTTTAGCAATAAAATTTTATGAATAGAAGAAGTTCCATAACAAATAAGGATTTAAAGATACCATATATCAACACAAATAAATAAGTAGAAACCAACCTAAATACTATGTAGAACTAATAAATTTTATAAGAATCGAAAAAAAGTGTAAAAAGTATCCTCAAAACCTACTTATACGTATAGGGGTAAAAAAACTATTGTTTCATAGGTGATACGAAAGAGCAGAAACTATCTGCTCTTTTTTTATTTCGCTTTAATTCAAATTTTCATTGAAAGTACTCTCACCATAGCCTTGTGCTTGCTGACTTTTGAAGTTCATGTAAAAATTACACATGGCTACTATTTTTAAAAAGAGCATATTTATACTGCTAATGATAATGGAGAACTCATACTTCTATGTAAGAAATGCTCAAGGTGATATAATAGGGTTAATAGATAAGGCAGGAACTCAAGTTGCAAGTTATACCTATGACTCATGGGGAAAACTAATTTCTATAGAGGGAACACTTAAAGATACTGTAGGAGTTAAGAATCCTTATAGATATAGAGGATATAGGTATGATACCGAAACTGGGCTTTATTATTTACAAAGTAGGTACTATAACCCAGAGTGGGGAAGGTTTATTAATGCGGATGCTTTGATTGGACAAACTGGAGAACTTCTAGGACATAATATGTTTGCTTATACAAAAAATAATCCTGTTAATATGAGTGATAAAAATGGATTTAGACCAGTGTACACTATGGGTGAAGAAACAGATGAAATGAGAGAGGCTTCATATGCTGCCATGGGAGAAGCATCAAAATCTATAATAATGATGTCAAAAAAAAATAGGAAGCCTGGAAAAACACCCCCAAAATCATGGCCAACCTTACCTAAAGATTTAGCAGGGAAAAAACCAAAATGGAGTCCATTGGGATATTGGGAAGGTAGGTCGGGAAAATATACATGGGATAACAGGTCACATGGTGCGGGTGTTAATAGAGGGGATGGAGAGCAAGATGGACACTGGGATGATGAAGATAGTGATAACAGATGGGATAGGAATGGAAATCAATTAGGAGGTTCTGTTGAAACCATATTATCGGGTCGTGGTAATAAAAGTGAGCGCATGTTATCAGGTATAGCATTATCAGTGTATTTAATAATATCTGAAGGGTCAAGAATATTATTTCCACCAAGAAACTTAATACCAATACCATAGAGTTAATAACTAATAAGGAGGAGAAAAATGAAATTTGAACAGTATGAAATTGAAGACTATTTAGAAGTGGAGGAAGTAAATTTTCCTAAAGAAATTTATATAGCATTTGCAGTATGTGGTAAGGAATGTGGAAATAAGGAGTTCATTGTAGATGGACAATCGCAAGTATGCCAATATTGTGGAAAACTAATGTTTAGAATAGATTCAAAAAAATATGTTATTGATGATAATGAGTAAAACTTTTTAGATAAGGATTATAAAGTATGTAAATTAGTTTAAAATTTTGAGTTTATATGATAAGAAAGTTTAGTGAGGAGGGATACTTGTTAGACTTGCTTTTACTAATAAAACTATTTCTATAATGAATAAATTCCAAGATATCATATATCAACACAAATAAATAAGCAGAAAGCAACCTAAATACTATATAAAATTAATAAATTTTATAGGAATCGAAAAAAAGTGTAAAAAGCACCCTCAAAACCTACTTATACAGTGTAGGGATAAAATAACTATTGTTTCATAGGTGATACGAAAGAGCAGAGATTATCTGCTCTTTTTATTTGGCTTTAAATTAAGCACAAGAACTTATTGATTTTTATGGAAACTGGCAGAAGTCCAATAAGGAAATAAAAAACTTTAACATGAAGTGTTGATTTGTAAGAAATGGTGAAGTCAAATTTTAAAATCCGATAAAAATTGTAAAAAACACTCTAGAAATCTACTTATATAGTGTAGAGGGAATTTAAACCCGAAAAATATTGCAAAAAGTACCCTAGAAACCTACTTATATAGTGCAGGGAGTTTTAAAACCCGACAAAACTTGTAAATTTGACCTTCAAATGCTACTTATATAGTGTAGAGAGTTTTAAAATCCGATAAAAATTGTAAAAAACACTCTAGAAATCTACTTATATAGTGTAGAGAATTTTAAAACCCGACAAAACTTGTAAATTTGACCTTCAAATGCTACTTATAGTGTAGAGAGTTTTAAAATCCGATAAAAAGTGTAAAAAACACTCTCAAAACCTACTTATATAGTGTAGAGGGAATTTAAACCCGAAAAATATTGCAAAAACTACTCTAGAAACCTACTTATATAGTGTAGAGAATTTTAAAACCCGAAAAAAACTGTAAAAAGTACCTTCAAAACCTACTTATATAGTATAGGGGTAAAAAAATAACTATTGTTTTATAAGTTATATGAAAGAGCAGGAACTATCTGCTCTTTTTTTATTTGGCCTTAATTCAAATAGTTGAATAACAGAAAGGAGGAAGTTAAATGGAAAAATATCTTAATGATAGAGATTACTGCACATTAATGAGAAGAAGATATAACCTTAAGTTAAAGACTGTTGCAGATTATATTGGATGCTCTATAAGTATGCTATCCAAGTATGAGCGTGGTATAGCAAATTTAGAACCACAGAAAGTAAGTCTATATGTAAAGTTTATTCAAAATTATATAAACCAATAAAGGTTTAAGACATGGGGCTGTCGCTTTAGCAG
>NZ_DGLI01000038.1 GCF_002387895.1 Clostridium sp. UBA4548 | reverse complement strand
TTTAATTTTCAAAGACCACTTTCGCTACATTGTAGCGCCGCCGCATCTCAGCGACAAGTAGTATTCTATCAAATAAATAAATCTACATTTTTTAATTTATAGCTATTATTTAACAATAACCCCACAATACTCTCTATTCCTTCTAATTTCTTACTATCTTATACATTGATACACTAGGATATGTTTGTTATCTAAATTAAGTGTTCTCTAAGATAAATAGGCTAATTTCCTTGTAAATAAACCTTTGGCAAGTTTTATGTTTATAATTTTTTCTTTAAATTTTATATGTCTGAGTTGCCCAGATATTTATTATATCTTTAATATATATTGCAATAAAGAAACTAAACTATTAATAGCCCAGCTTTTGCATTCTCTTTCATGCAAGTTACTTTTAACCTATTACCTAATGTAAAAATGCTGTTGCAACTTATATATTTCTAAATTCCTTATAAAAATTTGTCTATTTATTATTTAATGACATCTCCAAATTTTATACAGTCAGCAAGGTTAATTTTACAAAATATGAAAAACTATATCAATACTCACGCACAATTGATATAGTTTCCTAAACCTTACTCTACTCATTTACTTTATAAAAAATAACGTGGTCTCTCCACTTTCCATTTATATATAAATACCTTTCACTTACACCTAGTTCTAAAAAACCACATCCCTTTAATACACCCTGTGACTTTTTATTTTCTACAAGAGTACTAGCTTCAATTCTATGAAGATTTAAAAATTGAAACCCATAATCTACAACTAAGCTCACTGCTTCTTTCATATACCCTTTTCCTTGATAAGCTTCATCTATTGAATATCCTATGAATCCACTTCTAAATACTCCATAAACTATATTATACAATCTTATTCTCCCAATAAATTTATCTCCTTGATATATGCCAAAATGGGCACCCTCATCTTTAAAAAATTGCTTATAGTTTTCTATTAAGGATTGAGTCTGAGTTTCTATTTTATAAAAATCCTCATCTCTATGTGGCTCAAACTTGGAAAGATAATTTCTATTTTTTTTATAATAATTTAAAATTTCTTCCGCATCATTAGGAGTAAGCACCTTAATCCGTATATTTTTTCCTTCCAAAACAAATTCTTTAGTAATAAAATTCTTATTATATTCCTCTTCTGTTATTCCAAATAATAAAGTATTACTATAATTACCTGCTGTAATAACATTATCAGAAAGAAACCCCTCAAGAGTAAATCCTAAATTTGTGAAAGGATTTAGTGTAATATTTTCATCACATATAATATTAATTTTATGAATATTGTTCTTTCTTATAAGAACCTCTAAAATTAATTTTAATGCATCTTCTATAAGCTTTCCTTGTTCCTTATTATTTTTATAAAATTTAAGCCTTAATATAATATTTCTATTATCCTTATCTAAACTTATAATAAACACTCTTCCTACAGTAATACCTACAGAATCTCTTATTATATAATTAGCTTCTTTTTCTTCTATGTACTCTATACTAACATGTCTTCCTTTATCCATTATGCTCTACCTGCCTTAAAGTTAGTTTATTTTTGGTATTACTATAAATTAAATATACAAAAATCATAGACATAAATAAGCTTATAGGAACCATATAAAATGCTTTTGTAGTCCCAATTATATCACTTAAACTTCCCATGATATAATTTAGCACCATATTTATTGAACTAGAAAATGTAATAATTACTCCTGTTATATAAGTTCCATTTTCTTGAAAAACCTTTCTTATAGTTATAGTAAGGGTTGGAAATGTTATAGCAAAAAATAGCCCTGAAATACATATTAGTACTAGTGCGAAATCCCCAATTAAAAGGCCTGAAACAAATAAAATAAGTGCTACGGTTAAAGATACTAATATTGATTTTAGATATCCCTTTTTTTCTACTATAAATCCACCTACTAGTCTTCCAATAGTAAACAAGAAGAAAAATGCAGATAAATATAAGGAACTTTTGCTAAAGCTATAGTTATAACTTTCTTGGAGAAAGTTAACAAGCCAGCTAGCTGTTCCAACTTCCGCAAATACGTAAAACCCAAGGCCTAAGCCATAAAAATATAAGAGTTTTTCTTTAAACACCTTAGTAATATTTAGATTTTTGTTTTCATGTACTTTATGAGCATCAGAAACCTTAATAAAGCAAAACCCTATGCTTATAGCTATGTATATAATAGCAATACCCACATATATACTTCTCCAAGTTACTCCTTTATCTACTAAATGACCAATGCTAAGTTGACCAATTGTTGACCCAAACCCATAGCAAAAATGTGTTAGATTCATTATTATAGCCTGAAAAGATATGAATACTAATGGAATAAGAGTGTTAATCCCTATGCTAATCAAAGCATTTCCTACATTCATTATAAACATATATATTAACAGTGAGTTAAAAGTCTTTGCAGTGGACATGAGGAAAATTGATATAGTCATAAATATAAGACCTAAAAGAAACACCTTTCTTTGACCAATCTTTTCACACAAAATTCCTCCTATATAAGTAAATATTATATAGGCAAATGTTCCTATGCTAATCATTAACCCTATATCAGTATTACTAGCAGTAAAAACCTCTTTAAAAATTGGTATTAGTACTCCCTTTGTATTGTCTACGATGGCATTAAAGCCCATTATTAAAAACATAAAAATAATAAGCCATAAATTATCTTTGCTTTGCCTCAATATATCCCCCCTATCTTATACTAGAATATTATATCATATTTCCTGATTATTATTGAATAAGTTCATGCTGTTTAATAGTTATTTTAGGTACTACTTTCAATACGGCATATATGCTAATTTTATTGGAAATACTTTTAGTAATTATTTTCTTTTGATATACTAACCATATTATAACTTCCAGGTTTAGAAAGGTGATAAAATAGAATGAATAAAAATAACATAAGTAAATTAAAGCTTTTTTTTATGGGTTTAGAAAGTAGGTTCTCAGAAAACAATTCAATTTTCAATCATATAACAGTTAATTATGTTTCTGGGCTTAAGAACTTTAAGGGTATTGCTCAACTAAATGAGGATAGTACCCTTCAATATAATTTTAAGGGTATCACTAAAGCTCTTACCATTAATGAACTATTTGAGCACATTGTTAATGAAGCTGAGAGCTATGAATCTCTTTCATTAACTTATAGTGAGAGAGGTGAGGTTATTTTAATAACTGCTGACAATAAAAATGTGGCAATGAAAAATGTTGATGTAGATAAGGTTGAGAACTCAGACACTCCTGCTTCAACTAAGAAAGACTTTAGTTCTCATTCAAATACCTCTACACTCCTTAATAGAGATTATTATATAAAGACTGGAAAAGCTGATTCCTTGCTTAAGGAAATTGGTATTATGAGTAAAGATGGCAAAATTAAAAATGATAAAATAAGAAAGTACAATCAAATAGACCACTATGTAGAACTTCTAGAAGGAATTTTAGATGAGCTTCCTAAAAATAAGACCATAAATATTTTAGATTGCGGCTGTGGAAAATCCTATTTATCCTTTGTACTTAATTATTACTTAACTGAAGTTAAAAGAAGAAAGTGCCACTTTATCGGTTTAGATTATTCTGAGAGTGTTATTGAAAGTTCTAAAATTATGGCTTCCAATTTAGGATATAGGAATATGGAGTTTCATGCCATAGATATAAAAAATTATGTGCCTGATAAGAAGATCCATGTAGTTATTTCACTTCATGCTTGTGATACTGCTACAGATATGGCTTTAGCTCTTGGAATTAGAGTTGAATCTGATGTAATTATTGCTGTTCCTTGTTGTCATAGAGAATTATTAAATCAGTATTCTTATGAACCTTTTAAGACTATACTTAAGCATGGTGTATTTAAAACTAGGCTTGCTGATATATTAACTGATGGAATGAGAAGTTTAATGCTTGAAGCTAAAGGTTATGAGGTATCTGTAGTAGAATATATTTCTCCTCTGGAAACCCCTAAAAACTTAATGATTAGGGCAATTAAAAGAAAAGATGAAAATTCCAAGGCAATGGATGAATATATGAGCTTAATGGCAAACCTTAATGTGTATCCTGCCCTCTATAGCTTTTTAAATGAATGGTAATAAATAAGTAATAAACTTAAGTAAAAACCTAGTAAAAGCAATATCTTTACTAGGTTTTTAACTTATAATTAATAAAGTTTAACTTCAGTTGGATCCAAAGCTACTTCTAAAATCCTTGTTCATCATTAACCATGGATTATATAATGGTGTTTATAATTTTATAACTTTCTTTTCTCTTTCTTTTTGAAAGCTTTCTTTTATTAAGTCTTTTATTACTTCTCCCCCAATAATCATTCCAGCTACTGGAGGAACAAAAGAATTACTTGCAGGTATTTGACGTTTTATAGCACATTTTTTTGAACCACCAGTACAAACACATCCTGTTTTACAAGTTACTACTTCATCTTGTTTTGGTTTTGTTGGCATCTCTTCTGAATAAAGCACCTTACACTCTTTAATTCCTCTTTTTCTTAGCTCATATCTCATTACCTTTGCTAGAGGACAAACTTTAGTATTATATATATCTTGAATTCTAAACATAGTTGGATCTAGCTTATTACCAGTACCCATACAGCTAATAATTTGAATATTTCTCTCTTTACAATATTCGATTAGAGCAATCTTTGAAGATACGGTATCTATTGCATCAACAACATAATCAGTATCCTCTGTTATAATATCTCCTATGTTGTCCTTTGTAACAAAGACTTCATGAGTTGTCACTTCACACTTTGGATTTATGTTTAGTACTCTTTCTTTCATTACTTCAACTTTACTTTTTCCTAAAGTCTTTACTGTTGCATGTATTTGTCTATTAATATTAGTTAAGCATATTGCATCATCATCTATTAAAACTAAATTTCCAACAGCTCCTCTTGCTAGTGCTTCTACTGTAAAACTTCCAACCCCACCTATTCCAAATACTACTACTTTACTATTCTTTAATACCTCTAGAGAATCTTTTCCTATTAAAAGTTCTGATCTTGAAAACGCATGTTGAGCCATTTTTCTGTTCACTCCTTTATACAATAAAGGGACATATAACTACATTTAATGTCCTTTTGATAAAATTAAATTAATTCTAAATTCATAACATGTATATTTAATACTAAAATTTGAATTTAATCAAGTGATATTTATAATAATATTATTATCAACTATAGTCCTAACTATTTATTAAGTATTTTTAAATATTCTGTTGTAATCTCACAAATAAATAATTATAATTAAATTGCAAATACAAAAATTGGCAGAGTAGATAATTGTGCGTTAAGTGTCAGTTGGACGGGAAGTTGCCGCTGAACGAAAAATCGAATTTGATTTGCGGTACAATTGTCGCATTCCGCTGCCACAGAAAAGAATTCTTTATCTTTATGTGGCGTATTTGACATAGATAAAGGAGGTATTTCATTTAAAATGAAAACAACACGTACTTTAGTAATCATGTCCCTATTTATCGCGCTGGAGATAATCCTCACAAGGTTTTTATCAATCCAGACACCTATACTTAGAATTGGGTTTGCCTTTGTGGCAACATCACTATGTTCCATCACTTTAGGTCCAGTCCTAGGTAGTATAGCTGCAGGAGTTTCTGACATTCTTGGAATGATAATTTTCCCTCAAAGTGCATACTTTCCTGGGTTCACCGTTAGTGCCTTACTATCAGGTCTAATCTATGGATTTATGCTTCACAAAAAGAATAATTCAATCCTTCGTGTAGCTATTACAGTGTTAATGATAACCATGTTTGTAGACTTAGGCCTTAACACTTTATGGCTTTCCATGATTACTGGCAAAGCAGTCTTTGCACTTATAGGCCCTAGGTTTATAAAGAGCTTAATTATGTTTCCAATACAAGTTATTCTAATACATATAGTTTGGAAATATATCGCTTTTCATGTAAGAAATTTAATACCAAACAATAATTAATAAACTTTAACAATAAAAATAAAGGTAATCTACAAACTAAATAGTTTATAGATTACCTTTTTATTTATAATTAGCTTAATTCGTGAACGAATATTCCACTTCTTAATTTTGGCTCGAACCAAGTTGATTTTGGAGGCATAACTTCTCCTGCATCAGCAATGTTCATAAGCTCAACTATACTAGTTGGATACATTGAGAAAGCAACTTTCATACCTTCTTTTACTCTTCTTTCAAGCTCTCCAAGTCCTCTAATTCCACCTATAAAGTCTATTCTATCAGAAGTTCTTGGATCTTCAATAGCAAGTATTGGTCTTAAAAGATTTTCTTGAAGTATAGAAACGTCTAAGCTCTTAACTGGATCTTTTGGATCATAAGTTCCTTCGTTAGCAGTAAGCTTATACCATTTTCCATCTAAGTACATACCAAAGTTTCCTTTAGCTTCTGGCTTGTATTGTCCCGCACCTTTGTACTCTTCTACAGTAAACTTATCAGCAATTTTATTCATAAACTCTTCTGATGAGTTTCCATTTAAGTCTTGAACTACTCTGTTATAGTCCATTACATATAAATCATCAGCTGGGAATATAACTGATAAGAAGAAGTTGAACTCTTCTTCACCAGTGTATCCTGGGTTTTGCTCTCTTCTCATTTTACCAACTTTAACAGCTGAAGCTGCTCTGTGGTGACCATCAGCAATATAAAGGTATTGAACTCCTTTAAATAACTCTTCTAGTCTCTCTACAGTTTCTTTACAATCTATTACCCAAACGATGTGAGATATTCCATCTTCAGATACGAAGTTGTATTCTGGCTCTTTTTCAGTCCATTTAGCAACTATTGTATCTATCTCTCCAACATTTTTGTAAGTTAAGAATATTGGACCTGTATTTGCATTACAGTAATCAACGTGGTTAATTCTGTCTTGCTCTTTTTCAGCTCTAGTATGCTCATGTTTTTTAATTATGTTGTTCATGTATTCATCTATTGAAGTACATCCAACTATCCCTGTTTGTACTCTTCCATCCATAACTTGTCTGTAAACGTACATTTTTGGTTCGCTATCTTGTATGTATGTTCCTTCTTCTCTCATCTTATCAAGAGTTTTTCTACCTGTTTCATATACAACTTTATCATATTGATTTATGCTTGGATCTAAATCAATTTGTGGTTTGTCAACATGTAAAAAAGAATATGGATTTCCTTTTACCATCTCTCTTGCTTCTTGAGTGTTCATAACATCATAAGGAAGAGCAGCAACTTTATCTACTAACTCTTTTGTTGGTCTTATGCCTTTAAATGGTCTTACTACTGCCATGGTTGTTCCTCCTAAAATTTATTTGTTTTATTCATATAATAATAAAAATTTATAAACCAAGTTTATTATTTATTTAAAACCATTAATATTAATAATTGTTAATATTAATGGTTTAATTTATTTCAATACAGTTTAGTTCTACTTATTGAAAAAGTCTACAATGATACTAACTATCTCTTCACCTATTCTTGTTTGTGCTTCAACTGTAGCAGCTCCAATATGAGGTGTTACAGATACTTTTGGATGGTTAACAAGCTCAGTGTTTTTAGTTGGCTCTTCTACGAATACGTCAACTCCAGCTCCTGCTAATTTACCGCTGTTTAAAGCTTCTATTAAAGCAGCCTCATCAACAACTCCGCCTCTAGCACAGTTTATTAGTATAGCTCCATCCTTCATCATTTCAAATTGAGCTTTACCAATAGTAGCACCTTGCTCTTTTATAAATGGAATGTGTAATGATACATAGTCAGCTTGTGGTAGTAATTCTTCTAAAGAGCAGAATTCATACTCATCTTGGCCTTCCATTTTACCCATTATATCAGTGTATATAACTTTCATTCCTAGGGCCTTACCTCTTTTTGCAAGTTCTCTAGAAATTCTTCCAAAGCCAACTAAACCAAGAGTTTTTCCTCCGATTTCAGTTCCTTCGTACTTTTTCTTATCCCATTTTCCTTCTCTCATTGATACATTAGAGATATTTATAAATCTTGCTACTGCAAACATATGAGCTAATGCTAGTTCTGCAACTGATGCACTACTTGCATTTGGAGTATTCATAACTTTAATTCCTTTTTCCATAGCATAAGCTACATCTATGTTGTCTACTCCAACTCCACCACGGATAACTAATTTTAATCTTCCAGCTTCAGCTGCTTTATCTATTATTGGTTGTCTGATTTTTGTTGCACTTCTTACAACTACAACATCAAACTCTTGTAATGCTAATCCTAAATCTTCTGGCTCATAGAATTTTTCTACAACTTCAAATCCTTTTTCCTTAAGAGTTTGCACTCCACTAGCTTCCATTCCATCAGTAACTAATATTCTTATCATGGTAATCCTCCCACTTATACAATGTAATTGTTTTCCTATAAGGTTAACAAATCATAGATTCATTTTTGTTCTATAGCTTTTATACTAAACTTTAAAATTTCTCATAAAAAGAAAAGTATTCAAATGATTATATTACAACAGGAATTATTAAAACTTAAGTTAAGAAGGGGTTTTCCCCTTCCTAACCTCATGTTACCAGTAATTATTCAAGTCCTAATATTTCATTGATTACTTTTAATAATTCTTCTATTTCTTCAACAGTTCTTTCAGCCATATGAGCTATTCTGAAAGTCTTGTCTTTTAACTTTCCATAACCATTAGAAATTTGATAGCCTCTTTCTCCTAAAGCTTTGTTAAGAGCAGCTACATCTATGTTTCTAGTGTTTTTTATGTTAGTTAATGTGTTTGACATATATTTTTCTTCTGGTAAAATTTCGAAGTATTTTCTAGCCCAAGCTCTAACTACTTCTCCACCAGCTATATGTCTAGCAAATCTGTTTTCTAATCCTTCTTTGTTTATGATCTTGTCTAGTTGATACTCTAGAGCAAACATATGAGCTAATGAAGGAGTTGAAGGATATTGGTAATCTTTCTTTTGGATGTACTCATATAATCCTAAAAGATCTAGGTATATTCCTCTGTATGGAACTTGTTTAGCTCTCTCTATTGCTTTTTTAGAGAAAGAACACATAGACATTCCAGCTGGAAGTCCTATAGCTTTTTGAGTTGAAGTTATACAAATGTCTACTCCCCACTCATCAACTTTAAGTTCAGTACCTGCTGCTGAACTTACTGTATCTAAACAGAATACTACATCAGGATACTTTTTAACCACTTGAGCAATTTCATCAAGTGGATTCATTAATCCAGATGAAGTTTCATTGTGAGTAACTGTTATTAAGTCGTATTTTCCTGTTGATAATACTTCTTCTACTTGCTCTGGAGTTGTTGGTAAACCCCATTCAACTTCAAATAAGTCTGCTGGCACATTGTTAGCAACAGCCATCTCGTACCATCTCTTACCAAAAGCTCCTACTGCAAATATTGCAGCTCTCTTAGCTGTACATGAACGAACAGCACCTTCCATTAATCCACTTCCAGAAGTAGTTGAAAGTAATATCTCTTCTTTAGTATTGAATATAACTCTCATGTAGTCACTTATTTGTCTTTGAATTCTAGAAGCTTCTTTACCTCTGTGTCCAATTTGTGGTGTAGCCATTTTTTCAAGAACGTCTGGAGCCACATCTACTGGTCCTGGTATAAATAATTTTTTATGCATAATTCACCCTCCAAGTTTCTTTGGATATTCCAATATTTTTATTTTTTAGTCTTGAAGTCCAAAACCATTATCATTTTAACATTTATGTATTAAATTCTCAAGTTAAACAACTCAAAAATTTGTAAATATTAACTAACCTTGAATAAATATTTTAATTGAACTTTACTAATTTAATCTTATTTTTCCAGATACTTCATCAAATAAGTCTTTTACGCACTTACCTCTAACATAATTCGTACAAGTATTACAACTTTCACTAGATTCCAACATACTCATCATTGAAAAGTAATTTCTGTTATTATATCCCGGACAATTTTGTGCTACTCTCATCTTTATTTCGCTAGATACCATATAAATCCTCCTATAAACATCTTAAAGTTTTGTAAATCTTTAATAAACCTTTAGATTAATCTTTACCTATGTTTATTTTCTTTTATAGTAGTAAGATTTATACTTAAACCTGAAATTATTTCTAAAACTCATAAATGTTATTTTAGAACTTCTAGTTTATATCTATTGTTTTATATAAACGAAAAAAATATTCAACTAATAAAAGAAGATTATTTTCAACAGTTGTTAAATATTTGTAAATACATAAATAAATACGCATTTATACTAAAAGTCCAATACTGACTCTGTTTCTCTACAATATTTTGTTATTAAGCATTGCCCTAAATTTCTAGGGCATCTTTTACACATACAATTTTCTGTTTTACCATCACATTTTCCAGAAGTACCTTCTGGGCATTTTTTGCAATTATATACTACTATAGTCATAATATCTCCCTTCTTAATTATTTTAACTACCATTAGATTTTCATATACTAAACATGAACTACTTTTTTTGCAAAGGAAATAAACTAATTATTTTATCACTCAAAACCATCATTTATCTGTGAACTGAACTAATCGTTTTGCTCCTCAAAACCATCATTTATCTGTGAACTGAACTAATCGTTTTGCTCCTCAAAACTATCATTTATCTGTGCATATTTTTTTCTGTGACCTATCATTATTTCATTTAAAATCTCTCCTGTGTTTTGAGGTGTATAAGTGATAGCATTAGCACCAGCTTCTATTGTAGCCCTTATAGTTTCCTCTGTAGGTCCCCCAGTTGCTAGTATTGGAAACTCTGGATGTTTTTCACGAATCTTTCTTACTATTTCAGGAGTTCTTTTAGATCCTGAAACATTTAGTATTGTTGCACCAGAGCTTATTCTAGCTTCAATATCCTCAAATTCAGAAACTACAGTAACTATTATAGGTATATCAATAGTTTCTCTCATCTGACTTATAACATCATTTGGAGTGGAAGAGTTTACAACTACACCCATGGCACCCTTAAATTCTGCATCTAGGGCTAAGTTAATAACTCTCTTACCAGTAGTGATAGCTCCACCCACCCCACAAAATAAAGGTACATCAGAAGCTAATATAAGTGCTTCTGTAATGATTGGTTGAGGTGTAAAGGGATAAACGGCTATAACAGCATCCGCATTTGTGTTCCTTATAATAGCTACATCTGTTGTAAAAACAAAAGACTTTAATCTCTTTCCAAAAATCATGATTCCACTGGCATCTCTTATAGCCGTAGGAAGTTCTATCATATGACTTCTTAATAATCCTTTAAATTCAGGTATATGCTTTCTCATAAAAATTTCTCCCTTAAAAATTAAAATAATTATAGTTAAATAACACATTTATTATTATAATATTATTATAAATTTATTAATAATTATATATTAGTACCTAATATATAACAATATAAACACACAGAACTTTTACGCGAGGAGGCTATTATGATTAAAATTTTAAAACTTCCCCTGCCATATCTTTTAATTACTTGCTATAGCATTTTACTAATTATTCTAGGTTTGTTTATTGATACTGTACCTGATATACTCCACGGCCTAAAAATTATTATATTAAACTCAGATATCCTTATAACTGATTATATAAAGCTTGGTGGTATTGGTGCAACACTTATTAATTCCGCTCTTGTCTTACTAACTTACATCTTTATATTAACATTTTTAAAAGTTAGTCCTTCGGGTTCTATTACAGCTGCTTTATTTACCGTAGGTGGATTTTCACTGTTTGGCAAAAACATTTTAAATATATGGCCTATAATCTTTGGTATATGGCTCTACTCCAAATATCAAAAAGAACCCTTTTCCAATTATATTATAATAGCATTATTCGGAACTACCTTATCACCTACAGTAACTCAACTAATTGTAACTGATTCAATTCCCCTTTTTATTTCGGTAGTTAGTGGTCTACTTGTAACAGTATCTATAGGCTTTTTACTACCTCCAATGGCATCTTACACCCTAAAATTACATCAAGGTTATAATCTTTACAACATTGGTCTTGCCGCTGGTTTATTAGGAACTTTATTAATGTCCGTTCTTAGAGCCTTTGGAATTAATTTTGGAACAAGATTGATTTGGTCTACAGGAAATAATACTTTTTTTTCAATATTATTTTTATCCTTATTTTTAATATTAATTATAATTGGATATTTTTTAAATGATAAAAGTTTTAAGAATCTATTTAAATTATACAACACATCTGGTAGGTTAATTAGTGACTATTACATAATTTTTGGTAAAGGGATAACACTAATTAATATGGGCTTACTAGGTATATTTTCTACACTATTAGTGTTATTAGTTAATGGTGATTTAAATGGACCAACCCTAGGTGGCATACTCACTATAACTGGATTTGGGGCTTTTGGCAAGCATTTAAAAAATGCAGCACCTATAATGTTAGGCGCCTTACTTTGCTCCTTCTTAAATATCTGGTCCGTTAACTCTCCCAATATGCTTTTAAGTATTCTATTTAGTACAACGGTGGCTCCAATAGCAGGAAGCTTTGGTTGGTACTTTGGTGTGCTTGCAGGATTTCTTCATACTTGCCTAGTCATGAATATTGGATACCTACATGGTGGACTTATACTATATAATAATGGATTTTCAGGTGGTATAATATGTATGATCCTAGTACCATTAATAACAGCTTTTAGAAAGGAAGCTTAGTGATGAGACATTTGCGTCAAAGAAATTTAAAAATTATAACTGAAATTATGAACTACTTACTGAAAATTGGTTGTGAAAATATACATTTAGATTACTACGTTGAACAGCATAATTTAAATATTGATTTTTCTTGCACAGTTGAGAACTTAGATGAGAAATCCCTACTTAATATGAAAAACTTACTTAGTATTCCAAGAAGATCTGATATTGAAGAATACTACTGGGAACTCACAGGTAATGATGACTTGGATACTGAGCTATCCCTAGTAGGTATGATGACTGATGATGTAGATATATCCTATAACAATGATAATCTTAAGATTAAGTTAAAGAGAATAATATAAGGGGCTGAAAGCTCAGACCCTTATATTAACTAGTTTATATCACAAGAATATGCTTTACTTCCTTTATACTCTATACTCTCTAATACTTTTTTTACAATATTTTTTCCTATTTCATCCTCTGTCATTTCACATAGAGCATTTTCGATGTTTCCCCATTCTACCCACTCTACCTCAGAGGATTTTTCTATTTCTCCACCTACATATCTAGCCATAAATGCAATCATCAATAATTCCTTGGACTTTATGCACTGACTTCCTAAATATTTAATATCATCAATTAGTATTCCAGTTTCCTCTTTCACTTCCCTATATACTGTTTCTTCTAAAGTTTCTCCAACTGTAACATAGCCTGATACCAAAACCTTTGAATTTTTGAAAATATAACTTTGCTTAAGAAGAAGTATTTCATTTTCCTTTAATACAGCCACTACTACACAAGGTTTTGGAGTATCAAAATACATTATATCGTCATATTCACAATAAGGAACCCCACCTTCATCCCAACTGTACTTTTCAACTAAATTTCTTCCACATAGCGGACAAAATTTAAACTTCAAAAAAATCTCCTCATTTCATTAGTAATATATCATTCAAATTTATTATATATTAAATATTACAATATAAACATGCAATATTTAGAAATATAATTTGTTGTAAATATAAAATAAAGGTCCAACCATATAAGGTAGGACCTTTATTACAAGGAAATACTATTTTTAAGGAAACATTTTTTACATCTTGTTACAATACTATGATATCATAAGTTTTAACAATTATAATTTTTGTTTTTAAATAGATATTTAATCAATTATAGTATTTATTGATACTCCCTCGAATTAAAAATACTATTTTATTTAGCTTAAAGCCATTTATTCTATAAATCTACATTTACTCTATTAGATAAAGTTATAAAGTTTTCTCCAACTTTACATTCATATGCAAATACATCTACACCATTATCCTTTGCAAATCTTAAGGCATCACCAAAGTCTCTATCCATTTCATCATGTGGAGAAAAGCTTTCAACTTCATCCATTTGAATTAAGAATAAAACCCCTGCTCCTCTTCCACTATTTTTCACTTCTACAAGTTCTAAAAGGTGCTTTCTGCCCCTCTCTGTTGGGGCATCTGGAAACATAGTTTTTTTATTATTTTCTAGAGTAACTCCTTTCACTTCTAAGTAATACTCTTCCCCATCTTCATTTCCTAGCTTAAAGTCAAACCTACTATTTCCAAAGGTTTTTTCTCTCAAAACTATATTGTATCTCTTTAATTCTGGTATTTTACCTAGAATTAAAGCTTCCTCTACAACTTTATTAGGAACTTGTGAATCTATATTAATGAGTTTTCCCTCCTTATATCCCGCAATTAGACTAAACCTAGTCTTTCTATGCTCTCCAAACTCTTCCCTGAGTATGACTTTACATCCAGGAACTAATATCTCTCTACATCTCCCTGTATTAGGTACATGCACAAGTTCTTCTTTTCCATCAACAATTACATAACCTTGAAACCTATTAGGTCTTCTAACAAACTCTACAACTCTTGTATTCTTATCAAAAATCATTTTATCAGCTCCATACATAAGTTATTATTTTTTCAACATATAACAAAAATTATTAAATTTTAATATATTCCTAAGTATATAAAATTGCTAGAATGTAAAATTCAACTACTTAATGTACTTTATAGTTTTTTATCTTTTTTGTCAAAATCTTAGCAATTAAAAACTTTAATTTATAGTTTTTATGTAATCTGTCAAAAACTTATCCACATATCATTTGTACTTATATAGTTTTATCCACTAATTATTAATAGATGTTAGCAATTTTTATTTTAAGGTTTTAATTTTATCACATTACTATTTTCTCACATACTAATAAAAAATTAAATTTAGCATTTTGTAAGAACTTATTATAAAAAAGTTTTTTGCAATAAAAAAAGCACTTCAATATGAA
>NZ_DGLI01000028.1 GCF_002387895.1 Clostridium sp. UBA4548 | reverse complement strand
ACCAAGGAACCCTATATAGGGAACCAGAGTTAAAACTTAACTTATCCATGAGTCCTACCCTGGTTCCCTTAAGGGGTTATGAAGATGAATAAGTTAAAATTCTATCATGGAACCCTATATAGGCTAGTATTTTGTTAGTAGAGGCATCTTTAATGGTCGATAAATAGGCCATACGGCCACCGCTGTATGGTAAATATGTTATATCAGTTAGCAAAACTTTTCCTGGAGTATTTTGTTTGAAGTTTCTATTCAAAATATTAGGTACAACAGTATGCTCCTTAGTAGCTTTCGGTATTTGATTATATGGATTGGCTTTGCGAATTAGGCAAACTATCTCGTATTTGTGCATAATTCTTTGAATACGCTTCCTGCTATAGATTATGTTGAACTCATTATTTAACGTCATTTTAATAGATATGGAACCACGTTTATATCCTCTATGTTCATAAGCTTTTAAAATTATATCCTTTAAAACTAAATCTTGTGCTTCTCGTTGCAACCGTCGATCGGTAGATCTTAAATAATTATAATAACCTGAACGGTATACATTTGCAGTATTGCACAAATGGCTAACTAAATTTGAGGTATTTAACTTATTAACAGTTAATTTGATTAACTTAAATGCTTCTGCTGCGGATAGCTTATAATTGTTCACCTACCTTTCTCGCAACTCTAACTTTTTTAACAATTCAATCTCAGCTTTCAAATATGCGATTTCTGCATCTTTTTTTGATATTAGTTCCTCTTGTGTAAGCTCACGCTCACGTGGACGACCACTGTTACTTCTTCTTGTATCATCTAACCCTAAAACGCCATGTTTCTTAAAGGCTTTTCGCCATCTATTGCTAGCATTTATAAAATATATAGAAAAGAGAATTAAGGAAGGCCGTAAATTAAATTTTGATTGGGATCAGCACGAGAAGAATAAGTTTGGAATTCCAGTATACTCTGAAGAATATAGATTACCAGTTGGATTAATGGAAGCAGAACAATATATTGAAAAACTTGAATTAATGGAAACAGAAATAAAGAAAATAGAAAAGGATAAAGTTAAAATTAGTAAAGAAATAAAAAAGTTAAAAACACTAAGGCTACTGATTACATGTCTAGTGCAACTATAGCAAATGAAATCAGTTTAAAAGGTATAGAAAGGCATGCTAAGATCCAGAATTATGGGCTTAAGTACTTATTTAACCAAGGGTATATATGTGCTGCAGAGATTACAATAGACAACTATAGATTTGATATTGTAGGTTATAATCGTGAAAATGGACAGGTAGTAATATTAGAGGCGAAGGCATCAGTGGGAGATTTAAGAATAGATAAAAAGTTAATTAACTATAAAGAGTTGCAATAACCTATATATAATTAGTGATAATCTAGAGGTCATTAGAGCTGCTAAAACAGCTATAGAGGACTACAAATATCCAGGTATAGGGTTACTAGAAGTTAGTGTCGGAAGAGTATATAATTTAATAAATTCTAACTCAAATAGCATCAATAATAATATAGTTATGAAAATCATGAATGAAATAAATAAGTCTAATTGTAAAAAAGTTATCTATGGATTTTAACTTAATATGTGACTTTATATAAGCTAAAGATGCGAGAACTATCTATTAACGAATTATAGATAGTTCTCGCATCTTTTAAACAATAATTAAAATATAAAACTACTTCTTATATTTTTTGTATGTAACCTTATTAAAATAACATTTAAATATCCTCAGGTTAATAAAAAAACCTTTTGTTATTTTTTCTTTTTGTGAGACTGATGAAGAATTCATGGAAAGGGTTCCTTTAGACCTGAATAATGAACTTACAATATTGATAAGTTTGTCCCAATGAGAATGTAAAAATGATAAAATACACTGCATATAGAATGCCTCCCTTTAATAAATTTTTTTAAAAACTAATCTTTGATCTTAATAAACTTTTAACCGCCGTTTCTGGCCAGAAAAATTAAAAGAAATTGACCTGACACTAATAGGTACTAAATTGTAGGTATTTATTAAAACTTATCATTTGGTTTAATAAACATATAATAAAAATAGTTTTTAAATTAAGTACCCACATACTTAGTTATAGAAGAATTTAGAAAAGTAATTGGCACGTATCATTCAAGGAACATATAAATTTCTTGAGTTTTTTGCTTTTTAGTCACAAATGAAATCTATTTTACGTTGAAAAGTATCCGCATTAGAGGAGTTTAAGTATATTTATTGAAAAGCATTTCTATATACTCATCAAAAAAACTTATTTTTAAAGTTTACAGTTTCTTTCACAATCCGTTTTTAGTTACATATATGGGTTAATTAGGGAATAGAAAGGATTGTGTTGAGGTATATGGATATTGAAACTTCTTTATATGAATTAGTTCTTCTACACCAAGAAGGTAACAGGGATGCTTCACTAGCGATCATTAACAAATTTAAACCATTAATTAAAAAATTATCTAAAAAACTAAATTATGAAGAAGCCGAAACAGATCTTGTAATTTTATTTATTCAACTTTTAGGAACAATAGATATAAATAAGTTTGATGAGTCTCATGAAGGTGCTTTAGTTAAGTATCTCTTTAATTTTCTAAAACATAGAAGTATTGATTTGTTTAGAAAATACGTGCTCAAACCCACTGAAGAGTTAGAATTGAATTTAGACATATTAAAAATTGAAGTTGATATGGATACTCATATTTTTGTAAAAGAACTTTTTGATATGGATATTTTGACAGCTCAACAAAAATTAATTTTAAAGCATAGCTATTTATCTGAATATTCTGATTCTGAGATTGCCAAGTCTTTAAATATTAGTAGACAAGCTGTTAATAAAACCAAAAGGCGAGGTATTGAGGCCCTTAGAAATTATCTGTATGTTATGGATAACGCAAAGGGGTGATTAAATGGAAAGTGAACTATTTAAAATAGCAGCTTCTCAAGGGTTATGGGCAGCCTTGAGTGTTGCTCTTATTTTTTATATTCTTAAAGCTCAGGAAAAAAGGGATATTAAGCAGGATGAAAGAGAAAAAAGTTATCAGGATATTATTTCTAGGCTAACAGATAAGTTTAACATTATTGAAGATGTAAAAAACGATGTACAGGAAATTAAAGATTATGTTTTTAAAAAAAAATAAATAATTGTTTTAAACTTAGGTTTACACGTTTCAAAAATTTTCGTTTTTAATTTATGTAATTCAATCGATTGAAAATAAAATATTTTAAATTTAAAGGAGATGTTTTTATGCCATACAATGGAGAAACTAAATACTTTGAAAATGTAGTAAATGCGATGCAATCTAGAAATCTGCGTGATAAATGTTTAAACGCTGCCAGCGATGTTAACAACTTAGGAATCTTAGCAATGAAAGCTTTAGTAGTACTACCTCCACTTGCTGTTGGAGTAATGGTAATGTCTGCAGTAATACAATACGACTTTAAAGCAGCTGGTAGGGCATACTCTTTAGCAAACGATTTAATGGATAGTGGCAGATTTATAAATGCCAAAGTAGCTCAAAAGTATCAATATAAAAGAGTAAAATCAGGTGGCGATTATTTTGAGTCTTGGTATGCAATAGAGGCACCTAAAGTTGTTGCATTACAATATGCTAATGGTAAATGGGAAACCGATCCTAGTTACTTAGGTTAAAAAAAAGCTAAAACATGTGAATACATGTTTTAGCTTTTTACTAATTTTTAAATACATTTAAGAATGTAGTCCCTGCTGCTAAGATCATTCCAAAAATAATACCCCAAAGAATATCATTTAACCCTGCGTAACCTTCCATACTTAGCCATATAAATGCAGATGATATTAATACAACACCTTTAATAATTTTCTTATATCTAAATTTGTTTATAAAACTCTCAATCGGTCTACATATTTTGTCATCAAATTTTTTTAAAAATATCCAAAACACAATATATGATATCACTGTTGACAAAATGGACATAAGGAGCCTCCTTTAATAATTATATACATATATATTACCATAATTTTGAATAAAATGTAAATTAATTCTTTGATTATTTTTCAGGAATTTTATTAAAGTCAAATTCAAAATACCCTGTTTTCTACAGAAATCATTAAAATCATTCCACATCTTATCACTTATCCTGATAGGCTTTTTAACGATATCGTCATTCGGAAGATTTATATCAACGATTAAAGAATTTTTAATTATAAGGTTATGCCTTTTTTATGTCCCCTTTTAACCCTCATTATATAACCTCCTTTGATGACATCCTCATTGTCACCCTAAATAACTCTCTTATATGTTCAATTTATCAACAGTTTTTATGTACATGTTTAAAACGAATAAAAATATACATAAACCTTTATAAAACAATAATAATCAAGATATATAAGTGTTCAATGCGTTGAATAACTTTTTTGAACACTTATAATTGTTATAGGAGGGGTTGCTATGAATTACAGCTATGAAAGAGTATCTACTATTAAGCAAGATGAAAAACGTCAAGAAATGGCGTTGGAGCATATTAAAATCAATAAAAGGTATATAGATAAGGTAACTGGGAAAAGCGCAGATAGACCAAAGTTAAATAAGTTAAAATTAGAGGCAAAGAAAACTGACAACGTTTATTGTGAAAGTATTTCAAGATTAGGAAGAAATGTAGATGGTCTTAGGTCACTATGCGAATTTTTTAAAGAAAAAGGTGTTGTAGTTCATTTCATCAAAGAAGGATTTAACACAAATGGTGATACATACAAGTTTTTATTAACTATCCTGGGTGCAGTTGCAGAAATGGAACGTGAAATAACTGCCCAAAGACTTTAAGAAGTATTATGAAAAGTGGAAATTCGGAGAAATAACAGCAGTCGAGTTTACTAAATTATTAGGTGTTAAGTCAAGAAGTACATTATATAGCTATATAAAGCTCTATGAAGGGGAAATTAAAGAGGTTGATAGAGATTGAACTAGACTTTTTATTTTGTAAGTCATATATAGATTTACTACTTGAAACCTTAAAGTATTTTGCTATCCAAGTATAGAAAAAATTAATTTTATTTAAAGCTAAGACGTGGTATATCTATATAGATAAAAAGCAGTATGAGAAGTTTAACAAAGTAAAGTGATGTTATGTTAAAAATATTCGCAATATTCTTGATATATTTTTAGGAGGTTATTTGGGTTTTATAAAGAATAGAGTAGATATAGAAATCTATAAATATTGGGGGTTATTAAATGAAAAAAGTGGTGATTGATGGAAATAGTTTAACTCTAGAAGAAATTATCAAAGTAGCTAGAGAAAATTATCAGGTAGAGCTTAGTGAAGAAGCAAAGAAAAGAGTAATTAAATCAAGAAGTATAGTAGATAGCATCGTAGAAAATGACCAGGTTGTTTATGGAATTACTACGGGGTTTGGAAAGTTTTCTGATGTAACTATATCAGGAGAGGATTGTAAAACTCTTCAAAGAAACCTTATTATATCTCATGCTTGCGGCTTCGGAAATAGGCTGGCAAAAGATGAGGTTAGAACTGCCATGCTACTAAGAGCCAACGCTTTATCAAAAGGGTATTCTGGCATTAGATTAGAAACTTTAAATACTCTTATTGAAATGTTAAACAAAGGAGTTCATCCTATAATTCCAGAGAAGGGTTCTTTAGGGGCTTCAGGAGACTTAGCACCACTTTCTCATATGGTGCTTCCTATGCTTGGGGAAGGGGAAGCAGAATATAAAGGAGAGATATTAACTGGCCAGGAGGCAATGAAAAGAGCAGAAATTCCTGTAGTAGAATTAGTTGCTAAGGAAGGTTTAGCCCTTATTAATGGAACTCAAATAATGACAGCAGTAGGTGCTCTTGCACTTTATGATGGAATTAACCTTGTAAAAACCTCAGACATAGCTTCAGCTTTAACTTTAGAGGCACTAAGAGGTATAAGAGATGCCTTTGATCCAAGAACGCATAGTATTAGGCCTCATAGAGGACAAATCAAAACAGCAGAGAATGTTTTAAATTTAGTAGAAGGAAGTAGTCTTATTACAAATCAAGGAGAGATAAGAGTTCAAGATGCCTACACCTTAAGATGTATTCCACAAATCCATGGTGCTAGCAAGGATGCCTTAAACTATGTAAAGGAAAAAGTTGAAATTGAAATTAATTCAGTAACAGACAATCCAATAGTTACTGAAGAAGGCCAAGTAATTTCAGGAGGAAACTTCCATGGGCAGCCAATGGCTTTAGCTTTTGATTTTCTAGGTATTGCTATGGCAGAACTTGCAAATGTATCCGAGAGAAGACTTGAAAGATTGATAAACTATCAACTAAATGATTTACCTGCTTTTTTAGTTAAGCATGGGGGCTTAAACTCTGGGTTTATGATTACACAATATGCAGCAGCGGCTTTAGTATCAGAAAATAAAATTTTAGCTCATCCAGCTAGTGTGGATTCTATACCATCTTCTGCAAATCAAGAAGACCATGTAAGTATGGGTACTATAGCAGCAAGAAAGGGAAGGGACATAATCAGAAACTGTGAAAGAGTTTTAGCTACTGAGATTTTAGCAGCTTGTCAAGGAATAGATTTTAGAGAAAATGTCACTTTAGGAAAAGGAACTAAAATAGCCTATGATACAGTAAGAAAAGCTGTAAATTTTATAGATAAAGATGTAGTTATGTATAAAGAGCTAGATAAAGTACTAGAACTTATAGTTAAGGAAACAATTGTTAATAATGTAGAGAAAGTAGTAAAAGTAACTTATTAATAGAAGAAATAATTTAATTTTATAAAAATATAAGGAGGACTTTATAATGGGGAGAATTATTGAATGTATACCTAACTTTAGTGAGGGAAGAGATAAGGCGAAAGTAGAAAGTATAGTAGAAGTTTTAAGAAAGGCTGAGGGGGTAAAGCTTTTAGACTACTCAAGCGATGCAGACCATAACAGAACTGTAGTTACAGCAGTTGGAAATCCAGAGGCACTCCAAGCAGCAATAATTAACATGGCAGAGAAGGTTTATGAAGTTATAGACATGAGCACTCATGAAGGTGGTCACCCAAGAATGGGAGCTTTAGATGTAGTACCTTTTGTTCCAATAGAAGGGGTTACTATGGAGGAATGCGTTGAAATAGCTAATAATGTTGGTAAAGTAATTGGTGAGAGATTCAATGTACCTGTTTACCTTTATGAAAAAGCTGCTACAGCATCACATAGAGAGAACTTAGCTTCTGTAAGAAAAGGACAATATGAAGGTTTCTTTACAAAAATAAAAGAAGGAAATTGGAAACCAGATTATGGTCCAAGTGAAGTAAATGTGAAGGGTGGATGCATTGCTATTGCAGCTAGAGAACCACTTGTAGCTTTTAATGTTAACTTAGGTACAGATAAAGTGGAAATTGCTGATGCCATTGCAAAAACTGTAAGACATTTAGGTGGAGGCTTAAGATTTGTTAAGGCTATGGGAGTAAAATTAGAAGATAGAAACATAGCTCAAGTTTCAATGAACCTAGTAAACTACGAAAAAACTGCAGTATATAGAGCTTTTGAAATGGTTAAAATGGAAGCAAAACGTTATGGAGTACCAGTTATAGGCAGTGAAGTTATAGGTCTTGTACCAATGGCAGCCTTAGTTAAGAGTGCAGAGTACTATCTTCAAATAGAAAACTTCTCAATGGATCAAATATTAGAAAAAAGAATAAGTGAATAATTTTATTTAGGAGCTGATACTAATGGGCATAATTATTAAGAACATTGACTGTTTAGTTACCTGTGAGGGCAGCTATAGAAAGAAAAGAGAAGAAATGAAGGATGCCAAAATCATTGAAAATGGTTATGTGGTAATAAGAGAAGATAAAATCATAGCTGTAGGCAGTGGAGAAGAATATAGAGACTATATAGCTGAAGCAGATACTATCATAGATGGAAGAGGTAAGACAGTGACACCAGGTCTTGTGGACCCTCATACTCATGTAGTGTATGCTGGAAGCAGGGAAAGAGAGCTACCACTAAAATTAAACAAGGTAGGCTATATAGAAATACTTAAAATGGGTGGAGGTATATTAAGTACAGTAGAAAACACCAGAAAAGCTTCAGTTGAAGAATTAGCAGGAGAAGCTAGAAAAAGATTAGACATTATGCTTAATCATGGAACTACTACTGTAGAGAGTAAATCAGGCTACGGCTTAGATTTAGAAAGCGAAGAAAAAATCCTTAAGGTAAATCAGTTACTTAATGAAAGTCATCCTATAGATATAGTTTCAACCTTTATGGGAGCTCATGCAATTCCAAAGGAATATAAGGAAAATCGAAAAGAATTTATAAGAAAAATTAATGAAGAAATGATTCCTTATATAAGTGAACATAAATTAGCTGAGTTCGTTGACTGTTTTTGTGAAGAGGGAGTTTTTACAACAGAGGAATGCAAGAACATTTTAGAAATAGGAAGAAAACATGGGTTGAAGCTTAAGATTCATGCTGATGAGGTAGAGTCAGTAAAGGGAGCAGAATTAGCAGGAGAATTAAAAGCTACAACTGCAGAGCATTTAATCGCAGCTTCTGATGAAGGAATAAAGGCGTTAGCTGATAATGATGTAGTTGCAGTACTTTTACCATCTACAGCCTTTTATTTAATGCTTGGAAAATATGCAAGGGCAAGGGAAATGATTAATAATGGAGTTGCTGTAGCACTAGCAACAGATTGTAATCCAGGAACTTCACCTACGGAGTCACTACAAAATGTAATGACCTTTGCTTGCTTTGGAATGAGAATGTTCCCAGAAGAAATCATTAATGCTATGACTATTAATGCAGCTTGTGCAATAAATAGAGAAGACAGTATTGGTTCCATAGAAGTGGGTAAAAAGGCTGACATTGCAATTTTTAGTAGTAAAAATTTAAATTATTTAATTTATCATTTTGGTATAAATTCTATAGATAAAGTTATAAAAAATGGTAAAATCGTAGTGGAACATTAAAAGGAGTGAGTAAATATGTTAGACAATAAAACTGTAAGAGAATTCGTAGAAGAGCTTGGATCAAACTCACCAGCTCCAGGTGGAGGAAGTGTAGCAGCTTTAGCTTCATCCTTAGCTAGTGCATTAAGTGCCATGGTATTTAACTTGACTGTAGGAAAAAAAGCTTATGCAAGCTTAAATGATGAGGAAAAAGCATTAGTAGATAAGCACTTAGAAATTACAGATAAGTTAAAAGATGAATTTTTAGACTTAATGAATAAGGATGTAGAAGCTTTTAACTCTGTAATGGCTGCCTTTAAACTTCCAAAGGAAACAGAAGAAGAAAAGGCAATTAGAAGTGAGAAGATACAAGAAGGCTATAAAGGGGCAATTGCAATTCCTCTAGAGGTGGCAAGAAAAACCTTTAACCTTTATGACAGTATTTTAGTTTCAGTTAAATACGGAAACAAAAATGCAATTTCTGATGGTGGGGTTGCAGCCTTAATGACTCAAAGTGCTATTGAAGGAGCTATACTAAATGTAAAAATAAATCTTTCAAGCATTAAAGATGAAGAGTATAAAGCTGCCATGGAAAAAGAAATAGAAAGACTTTCTAAGGACGGGTTAAAAAGAAAAGAAGAAATATTAACTATAGTAAAAGAAAATATGTAATATTATGTCCCATACTTTAATTTCTTAGAGTATGGGACATTTTTCTTTTAATTTTTACATTATTACAAAAATTGTTCAGTTATGTTATACTGATTTTAATATAAATAAGAAAGTAAAGTTTCTTTAAATAGTAGTTATGTAAGGAAGTGATCGCCATGGGAAAAATATTTGTTGATAATATCAAAGAAGTTATTGAAGTATTAAATTCTCCTATAGATTTTATGTTTAAGGAGATTGCAATTGGAAGTTTTAAAAAGAAAATTCATATTCCTGATGAACAAACTGTTGCAGAATATTACTATGAAATAATAAAAAATAACAAAGAAAAAGGAACAGTTTATTCTCCATTTGCTATGGCAAGATACCTTATAGACAACACAATAAAAGAAGAGGATATAATTAAAAATCCATATATAAAAATATTAGATCCCGCCTGTGGTACGGGGAATTTACTAATACATTGTTTTACTTATATTAAAGACATATACCTAAGAAATATAAGTAGGATAAACAAAGAAAATAAAATAAAACTAAATGAAAACAATATCAATAGGCATATTGTTACACACAACTTATATGGATTTGATATAGATGGTGTGGCTCTAGATATACTCAAACTAGACCTGTTTTCAATAAGTGGAGAAGTTACAAAAAATCTTGTTAATGGAGATTTTTTAACTTATGAAGAACTTGATAAGTTCAATGTAATAATTGGAAATCCACCATATGTTGGTCCAAAATCTATAGATAAGGAATATTCATTAAAATTAAAAACTATATATAGTGAAGTTTTCAAAGATAAAAGTGATATTTCCTACTGTTTTTTTAAGAAGTCTATTGATACTCTTAGAGAACAGGGAAAGCTGTCTTTTATTACTTCAAGATATTTTTTAGAGTCTTCAAGTGGAAAGAATTTAAGAAGAATTATAAATGAATCCATGTCTGTTTATAAACTTATTGATTTTTACGGGGTTAGACCCTTCAAAGGGATAGGTATTGATCCTGTAATCATATTTATGGATAAGAGTAAGGACACTTATAAGGATATAGAAATAATAAAACCACTTTCTGATAAGGGGAAAAAAGATAACAGGTTTTTTAATTCCTTATTTTTAAATGAAGGGAATGATTATAACAGATTTTTTATATCTCAAGAATCACTAAAGGGCGATGAATGGATTCTTAGGAATAATGAAATTAAGGAAATAGTTAGAAAGATAGAAAGTAAGTGTAAATACTTATTGTCAGATATTTGTACAAGCCATCAAGGGATTATTACTGGATGTGATAGAGCTTTTGTGGTTAAAGGTCAAACAGCAGAGCAAAGGCATCTAGAAAAAGATATACTAAAACCTTGGATTAAGGGAAGCTATATAAGAAAAAATGAAGTAAATAGGCAAAATAGTTATCTTATATACTCGGATTTGATAAAGGAAGAAAGTCAGTATCCAAACTCAATAAGGTATATTGGGGACTATAAAGAAAAGTTATCAATGAGAAGAGAGTGCGTAAAAGGTGTAAGAAAATGGTATGCCCTTCAATGGGGAAGAACTCAAAATATTTTTGAAGATAAAAAAATAATATTTCCCTTTAAAGCTGCTAGCAGCAAATTTGCTTTAGATGAGGGTAGTTATTTTAGTGCAGATGTTTATGCTTTAAGGTTAAAAGAGAAAATAGATTTTTCCTATGAATTTTTATTATTTATATTAAATAGTAACTTGTATGAATTTTATTTTAAAACCTTTGCTAAAAAGTTAGGTGAAGATTTATATGAGTATTATCCTAACAATGTTATGAAGCTTAGAATACCTGATTTTAATGGGTTTAGCACTTTAACAGAAGAAGAGTTATACAATTACTTTAATATAAATCATGAGGAAATAAAAATAATAGAAGATTCCTTATAAGGTTGTAATAAAGTGTTTTAAATTTTAAAGGCTAGTGAAAAGTTCACTAGCCTTGTGTTATAACTTGAGTTTAATTATTAAACTGATGTTATATTATAGTTATTAAATTTGTAACATATAAAGTATTTATTTAATTAAATCTTCAACATATTTAGGAAGGGTAAAACAGGCTTTGTGTAGTTTTTTAGTATAGTATTTAGTATCTATGTCTAAAGCATTAGTTAGGTCAGCATTTTCAGGATCATGCTTTTTAGAACCTACTGTAAAGCTCCAGTATCCGCTTGGATAAGTAGGGATAGCTGCCATAAATAACTTAGTTACAGGGAAAACAGCTTTTGCGTCATTAAATACACTCTTAACTACTTCTGGAAGATAGAAAGGAGTTTCTGTTTGAGCTATGAATATACCTTCCTCAGTTAAGCATTCAGAGATTTCTTTATAGAAGCTTCCGCCGAATAATCCCTCCGCAGCTCCGAAAGGATCAGTAGAATCTACAATTATTATATCAAATTCATTTTTATGTTCATGAACATATTTAATTCCGTCACCTATAAAAACCTCACATCTTGGGTCATCTAATGCACAAGATATTTCAGGCAAATACTTTTTGCACTCCTCTACAACAGCACCATCGATTTCACATAATACAGCTTTTTCTACTGAAGGATGCTTTAGCACTTCTCTGATAGCGCCACCATCTCCACCACCAACAACTAAAACTTTCTTAGGATTTGGATGAGTAAATAGAGGTATATGAGCTATCATTTCATGATAAACATATTCATCATTAATAGTTGTTTGTACAATCCCATCAAGGACAAGCATTCTTCCTAAAGCTTCTGTATCTAATATAGCTAAATCTTGAAAGTCAGTTTTTCTTCTAACCAAAGTTTCTTTTATCTTATAAGTCATAGCTGCACTTTCTATTTGTTCTTCTTTTAACCACATTTCCATATTAAATTCCTCCAAGTTGTAATTTCTACTATTATATATAGTTGTAAAAAATAAACAACACCATTATAACAATATAAAATATTTTCTGCAATATATAGTATTTTGCCCAACATGCAGTATATTGTGCAGGAAAACCAAGGTTTTTTACTAGAATTTTACTTAAAAAAAATAAATTTTAAAAATAAATATAAAAATATTGTTAAAAAGAAGGAAAAAACTGTAATTTATAGAATAATTAGTGTATAATTAATAATCATAAATGGAAAGGTTTTGCATATATATAAAAATTTTGGAGGGATACGCATGTTACTAAGATTTGAGCCAGTTACGGATAAGCTTGTGGTTTACTTGCAAGGGGAACTAGACCACCATAGTGCTGAAGAAGTTAGAAATAGAGTAGATGATATGTTGGACAAAGAAGGATACACAAAGTTGATATTAGACTTTTCAGGGGTAAACTTTATGGATAGTTCGGGAATTGGTGCTGTTATTGGCCGATATAAAAAGGTAGCTATGAGAAATGGAAAGGTTTGTATTACTAATCCAAGAGCTTCAGTAAAGAGAGTATTTGAGTTATCAGGTATGTTTAAAATAATTTCAGTTTTTGATGATGTTGAACAAGCGGTCAACAACATTTAATGGAGGGATTGTAATGAAGCAAAATAGAATGAAAGTAGAATTTAAAAGTATTTCGGAAAATGAGAGTTTTGCAAGGGTAGTAGTTTCTGCATTTGCTGCTCAGTTAGATCCCACTTTAGATGAAATTAGCGATATAAAAACAGCTATTTCAGAAGCGGTAACCAATGCAATAATTCATGGATATGGTAATGAAAATGAAGATAAAACTGTCACTGTAGAAGCTGCAATAAATGGAAATGAACTAACTGTTAGTGTCACTGATGAGGGAGAAGGAATTGATAATTTAGAGCTTGCTATGCAACCATTATATACCTCAAGACCAGATTTAGAGAGATCTGGTATGGGATTTACTGTTATGGAAACATTTATGGATTCCTTAGAAGTTAAATCTGAAAAAGGTAGGGGAACAACTATTACAATGAAGAAGATCTTTAACTCAGTAAGATAGGTGAAGAGTATGAGTGATAAGGGGCTTAAAAATAATAATTACAATTATGATGACAACATGCAGTTAATAAAGCTTGCGAAAGATGGGGATAAGGTTGCGCTAGATTATCTTATTGAAATGAATTTACCTTTAGTGTCTTCTATAAGTAAAAAGTTTTTAAATAGAGGATATGAGTATGATGATATATTTCAAATAGGATGTATTGGACTTGTAAAGGCAGTAAATAACTTTGATGATAAATTTAATGTGAAATTCTCTACATATGCTGTTCCCATGATAATAGGAGAGATAAAGAGATTTTTAAGAGATGATGGAATTATTAAAGTTAGTAGAAGTGTAAAAAATACAGCAAGAAAACTTCATTACGATAAGGATTCCTTAACAAAAAAGTTGGGAAGAGAACCTACAATTGAAGAGCTTTCACAGTTTTCAGGCATTGATAAGGAAGAAATTATCACTGCATTAGAATCTTCTAGTAGTATGCAATATCTATATGATACTATACATCAAGATGATGGAGCTCCAGTGCTACTAATTGATAAACTAAGTGAGGATTATGAAGAAGATAATGAAGTTATTGATAAGTTAGCATTGAAAGAAGCTTTGACAAAGCTTGATATGAAATCAAGACAAATTATACTTTTAAGATACTTTAAGGATAAGACCCAAATTCAAGTAGCTAAAATGATGGGTATTAGTCAGGTTCAAGTATCAAGAATTGAAAAAAAAGTTTTAAAGATAATGAAAGAAAAGTTAAGTGGATAGGACGCCATTGAATAAGATACTATTGAGTAACACTCAATAGTATCTTATTTTTGAGTAAAAATAAGATATTTGCAGATAATATATTTATTGCCAGAGTAAATAATAATTTACTAGATAAAATCATTATTAAAATAGTGAAACTTTCCTAGGTAAAAGGAAAATAAATAGGCTAATGATCTGATTAATCTAACAGCAAAGATAATAAGGAGTTGTTCACTATGAAAGTTAAGGAAAAAAACATAAGACAAAAGTTTCAGCAACTTTACGAACAGTCTAAACCTAAGCCTAATTTGGTGAGAAATAGTTTTAGAGCCTTTTGGACTGGCGGGTTAATATGTATGGTTGGAGAGATAATATACGATGTTCTCATTAACTTAGGAATATCAAAAGTAGAAGCTTCAGCTTTTGAATCAATAATAATGATTTTTATAGGCGCATTACTTACAGGTGTGGGTATATATGATAAGATTGGAGATTATGCAGGGGCAGGATCAGTAGTACCTATCACTGGATTTGCTAACTCAATAGTTTCACCTGCTATAGAATTTAAGAAAGAGGGTTTTGTATTTGGTGTAGCGGCAAAAATGTTTACTGTGGCTGGACCAGTGCTTGTTTATGGAATAACATCTTCTTTTATTTTAGGAATATTATATTACTTTTTTAGGTGGTGATGTTTGTGGCAAGAAAAGTTGGACTTCAAACTGTAGAGTTAGGAAGTAAACCTAAAATCATTGAAGCCTATACGATAGTAGGGCCAAAGGAGGGGGAGGGGCCCTTAAAAGAATATTTTCACGAAATACTCAGTGATGATATGTGTGAGTGTAAAAGCTTTGAGCTAGCAGAGAGCAAAATTCACTATAACACAGTGACTTCCTGTATTAAAAAAGCAGGAATGAAGGAATCAGACATTGATTATATTTTTGCAGGGGACCTATTAAACCAAATAATGTCATCTACCTTTATGGCAAGAGATTTAGAAATTCCTTTTATTGGACTTTATGGAGCTTGCTCCACTTTTACTGAAGCTATAACTATGGCAGCTATGGCAATTGAAGCTGAATTTGCAGCTTATGCTATTGCATCAACCTCCTCCCATTTTTCTTCTGCTGAGCGTCAATTTAGATTACCCTTGGAAATGGGAAGTCAAAGATCCCCTTCTTCCCAATGGACGGTAACTGGTGCAGGAGCATTACTCCTTGGAAAAAGGGGAGAGTATCCCTACATTACACATGTTACTACAGGAAAAGTTAAGGACTATGGCATAAAGGATCCCAATGAAATGGGAGCAGCTATGGCGCCTGCTGCTGTTGATACCTTAAAGCAACATTTTCAGGATACCAATAGAACAGAAAAGGATTATGACTTGATAGTAAGTGGGGACTTAGGGAAAGTAGGAAAAACTATTACCATAGAGCTACTAAAGGAATATGGCTACAACATAGAAAGCAATTATATTGACTGTGGAGAGGAAATCTTTCATGGGGAAAATCAAGGAACTAATTGTGGTGGAAGTGGAGCAGGATGTTCTGCCACTGTAATGTGTAGCATGATATATAAAGGTTTACTAAATAAAAAATATAAAAGAGTACTATTAATTGCTACAGGAGCCCTTCTAAGTTCAACATCAGCCCTTCAAGGGGAAAGTATTCCAGGAATAGCTCATGCTGTTGTAGTGGAATGTGGAGGTGATTAACATAGGAGAGTATTTAAGAGTTTTTCTTGTAGGAGGAATAATTTGTGTTATAGCACAAGTATTAATGGATACCACAAAGCTTACGCCAGCAAGAATACTAGTTATTTTTGTAACAGCTGGGGTTATACTTCAAGGATTTGGCATATATGAAAAAATAGTTGAAGTTGGGAAATCCGGTGCTACAGTTCCACTGCCAGGCTTTGGATACTCACTTGCCAAGGGAGTTATGAAAGAAGTTGATGATAGTGGAATTATAGGTGTTTTTACAGGTGGAGTTAAGGGTACTGCAGGAGGAATTACGGTAGCTATTGTATTTGGATACATCATGTCACTTTGTTTTAACTCTAAGACAAAATAATTTTCAGCTTTAAAATAAATTTTAAGGTTAAATTAAAGTATAAAAAATCCTATAAATAAAATAACCTTTAAAATTTGCAATAAACTATACCCCCAATGCTTTTTAAAAGCACTGGGGGTATTTTAAATTTAGTTAAATTTAATTTTAAGGATTTGGGTTTGTAGGAGGAATAGTTGGCTCTCCAGGTTTATTAGGAGGCTTAGTTGGATCAGTTGATGTACCAGGTTTATTAGGATCGGTGCCAGTACCACCAGGAGTAGTTCCAGGTGTAGTTGTACCAGGGGGATCAGTTGTTACTGGAGGCTTATCTTCAGGCTTTGTTGGATCCTTTTCAGTAGGAGCTAAGTAAGCATCATCCTCAAGTTTAACATTATATTTATTTTCCCTCTTAATAAATACTCTCTTTTCAACTTTATCCTTTGGAGTAAATTCAGTAGCTAGATAGTATTTACCATCTGCTCCTTTTGTTACTTCTAATTCAACATGAACATCATCAAGAGTAGTAGGTTGAGTTCCTTCTATAAACATTTCTTGATAAGCTCTATTACCTCTTGGATCACGCTTTGTAAGTTCAGTAGGAATTTTCCCTGAATCTTTAGATACATAAGCGTTAACGATTCCCTCGGGCTTTTGGATATCTTTTACCTGTAAGCCTTCATGAATAGGTTTCATAATTTTCCCCCATAGGGTAGCTGAGTTATTACTACCTCTAACACCACTATCAAGTTCTTTGTAATTATCGTAACCAATCCATACAGCAGCAGAGTAATAAGGTGTAAGTCCAGCGAAAGAAATATCTACATAATCAGAAGAGGTTCCTGTCTTACCTCTAACTGGCATATCCCCAAATTTAGCACCAGGACCAGTTCCAGCAATTGGCTCTTTTAATAAGTCGTACATTATATAAGCTGCCTGAGGTGAAATTACTTGAGTAGATTCGAACTTTGGTTCTAAAAGAACCTTTCCACTCTTATCAGTTACTTTAGTATACATTCTTGCTTTAGACATCATCCCTTGATTTCCAAAAGCACCATAAGCCTGTGCCATTGCAAGTGGGTTAGTTCCTTTTAGCTCTCCACCATCTAGCTGTCCTAAAGCAAGAGCAGAAATACTTGTTTTGTCTGTATTATCTAAGTGAATCCCGAACTTTTCACCATACTTCACTGCAGTTTGAAGTCCAATTTCATCATCTATTTTAACAGAAATAGTGTTTTTAGAATATTTTACTGCATCCCTTAAAGTTATATAACCAGCATATTTGTTTGGAAGGTTAGTAGGACTATAAGGTTCTTTACCAGGTGCAGCATATTTAGAACCCACATTTTTAGGAATAGGTGCATCTTCAAATACTGAACCAGCAGTCATCTTCTTTGAATCTATGGCTGGTGCATATACTGTTAATGGCTTTATGCTTGAACCAGGAGATCTTAAGAAGTTATCAGAAGCTGCTCTATTATAAGATAAAGCAGGTTGTTCTCCACGACCACCTACAATAGCTTTCACTTCACCCTTTAAATAATCAACTACTACTGCAGAAGCTTGTAAATCCTTGTAATTAGGAAAAGATTCATTTATAACCTTTTGAGTAGAGTCTTGAATTTTCTTATCCATTGTAGTGTGTATTTGTAATCCACCAGAATTAAGATGTTCATAGGCTTCAGCCTCAGTATATCCATAAACTTTCATTAAATCTTTTTTTACTTGTTCAACCACAGGACGAGAAAACCATTCATAGTTCATCTTATCTATTGACACTTCAGAGAAAGTGAAGGTTAAATTCTCAGCCATAGCTGTATCATATTCTCCTTGAGTAATAGCGCCAGTTTCTAACATCTTTCCTAAAACAGCTTTTGTTCTAGGAGAGTCAAAAGGCTGTTTAGTTTCAAAGGCATTACGCGCCATAGTAAAGGATAATGAAGGGTTTTGAGCAGCGCCTGCTAGAAAGGCTGCCTGCTTTAAGGTTAAGTCTGAAACCGATTTGTTGAAGTACATATTGGCAGCAGCTTCTACTCCATGGGAGTCTCCTCCTAAGAATATAGTATTCATATATGCTTCTAAAATTTGATCCTTACTTAATTTTTTTTCAATTTCCATAGCTAGATACATTTCTTGAATTTTTCTTTTAAAAGATAATCTGTTATCTAATGATTCTTGTAAAAAAAACTTGTATTTAACTAGCTGTTGGGTAATAGTGGAAGCACCCTCATAGCTTCCTTGAGCCATACCAACTAGTACTTTTACATTTTTTAAAGTGGAACCAGCTAGTCTTCTGTAGTCTATGCCATGATGAGATTTAAATCTTTCATCTTCAATACTAACAAAAGCATCTTTTAAATCCTCTGGTGCCTTATCCAAGGTTATAGCGATTCTTCGTTGCTCAGAAATATACTCATCCATTTTTTGTCCAGCATTATCATAAAGTATGGAAGTTTCTCTAACCTTTAAAAAATTATTTACTTCAAGCTTTGGTGCAGTTTTTATAACTGCTAGAAAAATTCCTCCACCAACTGCTATGGAAGTTAAAATAACTAATAAAAGAAGTATATATAGAATTTTAAAGAATTTTTTCTTCTTTTTTTTCATGGGTTTTTTGTTTTTTCCTTCGGTTTGTCTATTTTCCCCCATAAGGTATCCTCCTTAAGATTTTCTTTCATTTTTAGTTATTATACCATAATTTTTAAAATTTAAAAACAAAGTTATTCTTTGCACTTCCTAGCATACATATAAATATATACATAGGTATAATTATATCCATTATATTACAATTATAAAGGGGTTTATCCATGAAAGCTATAACAAAACTTAAATTATTAATTATAGTATTTTTTCTAATATCATTATCCTTTACTGCTATTTATGCACTAGATTCAGTTATTATGCCTACAGTTATGGTAACCTGTGATGCAGAGATGAAAGCTAAGGCAACGGAAATCATTAATAAAGCCATATTTGAGGAGTATTCTAATAACTTTAACTATGGAGAAATAATCAATGTAGAAAAAGACGGGGAAGGCAATATATCAATGATAAGAACGGATACTCTTAAAATGAATAAAATTGCCACTGGTGTAGCGCTTAATGCACAAGAGGAGATACGAAGGATTGGAGAGGTGGGAATTAGATTACCTTTTGGTTATTTAGCAAAAAATAATATACTTGCTTATTATGGTCCTAAGGTTACGGTGAGAATGCAACCCATAGGGCATATAGAAACTAAGTATATTTCAAAGTTTGAAACAGCAGGAATAAACCAAACTAGACACAAAATATATTTAGAGGCTAAAACTAAAATTAAGGTTATAATTCCTATGGCAAGTAGTGATATGGAAATAGTAAATCAGGTTCCAATAGCTGAAACTATTATTGTAGGAAAAGTTCCTCAAACCTCTTTACAAATGGATTTAAATAAGGATTTATTACAAAATGAAACTATTGGTCAGTAGGTTCTTTTTAACTTGGAAATTCATTGAAATATTTCTAATAGATTTATAAGGACAAACTATTAAAGCTGTGTTAAAATTAAATCAATAAATGATTAGTTCAGCAATTATATAGTCTTAATAATTATTGTTGTTTTATTAATTATAGCGAATTTATTAATTATAATTTAAATGGAGGAAACATATGAAAAAAATATATATTATGCTTTCATATACAGGAACAGCTCCTTCTAAGGTAATTAAACTTTTCTCCAGAGAAAAATATTCTCATGTTTCTATTGGTTTGGATTCTGAACTAAAGGAATTATATAGTTTTGCAAGGAAGAAAGTAAATAATCCTTTTATTGGAGGGTTTATAAAAGAGGATATAAAAGATGGGATTTATAAAAAGTTTGAAAATACAAAGTGTTATATTTATGCTATAGAGGTAACTGATGAACAGTACGAAGCTATTAGAAATATAATTAAGGGCTTTGAAATTAAAAAACATAACCTTCATTACAATATGATAGGATTATTAGGGGTACTGGTTAATGTCCCTATAGAAAGAACAAATCATTATTTTTGTTCACAATTTGTATCTGAGGTATTATTAAAGAGTGGAGTTTTAGATTTTAATATTCCACCAGCATTAGTGCAACCCACACACTTTTATAACATGGAGAACAAAGATGTTATATATACGGGGCTTTTACGGGATTATAAGAGACAAGACAGTTTCGACTTTACAACGGCAGCTATTTAAAGAAGTGTGAAATCAACGGTTTAATATTACTGTTGGTTTTATTTTTTTATCGATTTTAAAAAACTATAAAAATACCACCATAGATATTTCTAGGTGGTGTTTTTATGTACAAAATTATTCTTCAGGTGTTTCCCAATTAAATACGTATGGTATGTTTCTGTAGTAGTCACCATAATTTAATCCATAACCTACTACAAATAGATCAGGGATCTCAAAACAACAATAATCAGGTTTCATTTCAATTTTTCTTCTTTCAGGCTTATCTAATAGTGTGCAGCACTTAACACTGTTAGCACCAAGGTTTTTAACGTGATTCATTACAAAATCCATAGTTATTCCACTATCTATTATGTCATCCACCACTAGAACATCATAGCCTTCTATATTATCTGGAACATCATTAACAACCTTACAAACCCCAGAGGTTTCTTCACCGTGGCCATAGCTTGAAGTTGTCATAAATCCAATTTTAGTTGGAACTCCGATTTCTCTAACTAAATCTGCAGTAAAAATGAAGCTTCCTCTTAAAAGTGAAAGAACATATAACTTTTTATCTGCATAGTCTTTAGAGATTTGTGCACCAACTTTAGTGATTGCTACATCAATTTGTTCTTTAGAAAACAATATATTTCTTTGTTTATTTTCCATAAGATTCACACCCTCTAATCTATATTTACAATAATGCCTTTATAGTATAAAATAATATGAAAGTTGTCAAGGGTATATAAGACTATAAAAACATAAATACTTATTATAAAGAATAATGTAGATAAATAACTTTTTAGGTCCAAACTATATTATTCTAAAATAACTTTATTTTAAACAGGGTGGAGATGATTTTATGGTAAATGGAAATACAGAAGGTGTTAAAAAGTTTATATTAAACAAATTAGATGAAATATATGATATGAAATTCGGAAAAGTTGAAGTGCTTACAGAAGAATTAGCAAACCTTTTAAAGGAAGTTACATTAGAATTAGAAAGAGAAGTAAGTGTAGCTATAGATAGAAAAGGTTCTGTAGTAAGTGTAGCTATAGGAGATAGTTCTACTGTAGATATGCCTGAAATTAATATAAAAGAAGGTAAATTATCTTCTATAAGAGTAATACATACTCATCCTAATGGAAATCCAAAACTATCTGCTTTAGATATTTCAGCACTGCTTAAATTGAAATTGGACTGCATAGTAGCCATTGGAGTATCCCAGGATAATCCCCTTTATTTTAATTTAGGCTTTTGCGATGTAAGAAATAATATTTTAATTGAAGAGGAAGTTGGACCTTTAAGTATAGGAAAATTACTAGAGTTTAATTTTCTAGATAGAGTTAAACATGTTGAAAGCTTGATGAAAGATAACGAGATTATTGAGGATAACAGTGAAAGAGCAATTTTAGTAGCAGTTGAAGATGAAGAAAGTCTTCAAGAACTAGAAGAACTAACAAAGGCTTGTAATGTGGAGCCAGTATATAGCATATTGCAAAAAAGAAATAAAATAGATCCAGCTCTATATATTGGAAGTGGAAAGGTTGAAGAAATAGCACTACTAAGACAATCCTTAAGAGCAAATGTAGTAATTTTCGATGAAGAATTATCAGGATCTCAGGTGAGAAATCTTGAGCAAGCTCTGGGTGTTAAGGTAGTTGATAGAACTACTTTAATCTTGGATATATTTGCAAGAAGAGCTAAAACAAAAGAAGCAAAAATTCAAGTAGAGTTATCTCAATTAAAATATAGATTGAGTAGGTTAAGTGGCCTTGGAACCGTTCTTTCAAGAACTGGGGGAGGAATTGGAACTAGAGGACCGGGAGAAAAGAAGTTAGAAACAGATAGAAGACATATAAAGGAAACTATTTATGATTTAAATAGAGAGTTAGAAAAAATTAAAACAACCAGAGCTACACAAAGAGAAGGTAGAAATAAGGATAATATTTCAAGAATTTCTCTTGTGGGCTATACCAATGCTGGAAAGTCAACTTTAAGAAATATTCTTACTGATTTTTCACCACAAAAGTCAGCTGTGACAAAGGAAAAGGTGTTTGAAGCAGATATGCTATTTGCAACCTTAGATATTACTACAAGAGGTATAGTGCTTCCAGATAATAGAGAAGCAACAGTAACTGACACTGTTGGATTCATAAGAAAACTCCCACATGATTTAGTGGAAGCCTTTAAATCAACCTTAGAAGAAGTTGTGTATTCAGATATACTTCTTCATGTAGTAGACTCTTCAAGTGCTACTGCAGCTCTTCAAATAGAAGTAGTTGAAGAGGTGTTAAAAGAATTAGGTGCAGGTGAGAAGCCTACAATTTTAGTATTTAATAAAATTGATAAAACTTCAGAGGAACAATTAATTAGCCTTAAAGAGAAGTTTTCAAAATACAACATCATTGAGATTTCAGCTAAAACTGGTGAAAATTTAGATGAGTTACTTCAAGAGTGCACAAAAATATTACCATATAAATTAAAAAGCTTTAAGGTGATAATACCTTATAGTGATTCCTCAACAGTAGCTTATCTTCATAGAAATGCAAAGGTTGAAGGCGAAGAATACTTAGAAGAAGGAACTTTAGTAAAGGTTCAAGGTGATGAAGAAGTTTATAATAAATGTAAAAATTATATTGTAGAATAGGAAAAGCAGAGGGTTCTCTGCTTTTTCTATTTGTAAGCTACACTAGTAGAATAGTTTACAGGTTTTTGTAGAATAATCATATTAAGAAACCAGTGAAAATAATAAAATCAGTTTTTAGTAGGAGGCTCAAGTTATGGAGGAAGTAATTTGCCCATTGTGTAATGATTTATACAATACAGTTTATAAATGCCATCACTGTGAGGGTGTCATGGAGAATAAAGGACGAGAACAAGAGTATTTTGATGACTACAGTGCTGATGATCCCATAGATGACAATGGAAATTGTTGTGTCCATATATTTAAATGTAATAAATGTGGAGGATTTGAAAGGAAAAACATTGAGAAAATCCATTTATAGTCGTAAAATTAATATGTGATATATAAGATATGACTTTTTAATAGTTCATATCTTATATTTTATAGAGAGATTTACTTATAAGTTATTATATAAACTTCTTATATAATATTAGTTTTGGGGTGAAAATTTAATTTGGTTATTCTGAAATCTTAAGTAAAGTATATAAATTCATATATAAGTAGACACATAATTTTTATTTCTTATAAATAGAGTTTAAGGTGGTAAGAGTTTGAGCAGCGGATTAGTAAAATACAATTGGGATTTCATAGAAAACTATAGCGAAGAAGAAATAACCTATTTCCTGCATTTAGAAGGAAAATCTTTAGAGGCTATTAGTAAAATTAGAAACTTAGATAAGGTTACAATACAAAAGCAGATAATTAATGCTAAAATTAAATATAGATATTTAGTTAAAAGTTCCAGCATAGATGAATTATTTAAATCCTTAGCTAAGGCCGATAAATCGGAAAGGATTTACGTTTTAAACAGCTTAGATAAGGTGAACAAAGAAAAACTTAAAGACTTTATAAAAAGAAATTATATGGAATTAACTCTAAAGGACAAAGAGTCAGCAATTTGGATTATAGGAGAATTGAGAATAGAGGAATGTGTAGATATTTTAATTAAGGGAACTGTAAATAATCATGTTAATATAAGAAGATTAGCCGTATCTGCACTAGGAAAGCTTGCTCATGAAAAAGGAGAAGTTGCACTAATTAGAGCTTTAAGTGATGCTAATTCTCAGGTGGTTTCCTATGCTATAAAATCACTTCAAAAGCTTAAATCCAAGAGAGCTGTCCCAAAAGTTAGAGAAATTTTAGATGCAAGTGATAAGCCGTACATTCAAAAGGCTTGTGAAGAATTTTTATTAGCTCTAGAGGAAGATTTAAAACTTTAGGAGAGGGGGAGAATTTTGAGCTATTTTACAGTAAGAAATGAAGCTGTTGCTGAATTTGAAGAGAAAAAGTCCGTGTTTATTGGACATGTTAAAAGAGTACATACGGAAGAGGAAGCTAAAGAGTTTATTAACAAAGTAAAAGGTCAACATAAAGAAGCAAGACATAATGTTTATGCTTATGCAATTGGTGTAAATAAAGGAATTCAAAGATATAGTGATGATGGAGAGCCACAGGGCACAGGGGGAATTCCAGTACTGGAAGTTCTTAAAAAAAGTGACTTAACAGATATAGTTGTAGTAGTAACAAGATACTTTGGAGGAATTCTCCTAGGGACAGGAGGCCTTGCAAGAGCATATTCTAAGGGAGCTTCCTTGGCAATAGGGGAAAGTGGAGTAGTGGAAAAAGTTCTTGGAGTGCCCTTGAGAATCACCATAGATTATGAGTTACTAGGAAAGATCCAATATGTTTGTAGCACTAATCAGTGGCATATTGAAGATACAGTTTACACAGACAAGGTAGAAATTTTAATGTACTGTGAATCAACTATGATAAAACAAATAAGTGACACCTTAACTGAAAATACCAATGGAAAACTGGTTATTAGTGAAGGGGATGAAGAATATTTCTTTAAACAGGATAATAGGCTTTATGTAGTGAATTAACCAGATTTGAAATTAATATGGTGGGTATGATATAATGTTTAGGTTATTTTGTATAATAAGGAAACTTTAGGCGTTTGAAAATGCCTTATATATAGTTAGGAGGAAATAATATGTCCGGACATTCAAAGTGGCATAATATACAAGCTAAAAAAAGCAAAGTAGATGCAAAAAGAGGAAAGATTTTCACAAAAATTGGTAAGGAGTTAATGGTAGCTGCTAAAACTGGTGGTTCTAATCCAGAAACTAATAACAAACTAAGAGACGTTATTGCTAAAGCAAAAGCTGCAAACATGCCTCAAGATACAATTACTAGAGCAATTAAAAAGGCAGCAGGAGAACTTGAAGGTGTAACTTATGAAGAGATTACATATGAAGGTTATGGTCCAAATGGAGTGGCAGTTATAGTAGAAACATTAACTGATAATAAAAACAGAACTGCTGGTAACGTAAGATATGCATTTTCTAAACATGGTGGAAACATGGGTTCAAGTGGCTGTGTAGGATTTATGTTCCAAAAGAAGGGCGAAATAATTATAGAAAAAACTGATAACATTGATGAAGATGAGTTAATGATGATGGCCCTTGATGCTGGTGCAGAGGATTTCTCATCAGAGGAAGAAGTTTATGTTGTAACAACAACTTCAGAAGATTTCGGTACAGTTAGAGAGAATCTTGAAAGCAATGGAATAGAGTTCTTGGAAGCTGAAGTTAAGTTAGTAGCAGATACAACTACTGAATTAGATATGGAAACATCAGTTAAATTCCAAAAGATGCTTGATGCACTTGAGGATGATGACGATGTACAAGATGTTTGGCATAATGCCGAGTTCCCAGAGGAGTTTGAAGGCTAGTAGACAAATCAATGTTTTGAGAGGATTTAACTTAATACTAAATTTTGATTCATTGTGATATACATACAGATTATTCTGTGGATTAAGATAAATGTTGAAATTTAAATTCTATGGGTAATGATATACGTAAAATCACTCTAGAGGTTGTATAAAACAACTAAAGGAGTGATTTTTGTTTTCAAAATAAGCTTTAATAAATAAGATACCTTAGTGTTATAATAACACTGTTGTACTTTATATATGCTTGAAAACTTATTCTGGTTGTGATATATCTATAATAGACTTTAAAGTTGGAAAATCATAGGATATAGAAGGGTTTGATTAATAATGAATAACTATAAATTTCAATATGAAGACAAAGAATTTGAGCTTAAGGAAGAGAATTGCGATTATATAAATAATGAGGAAGTGGAAAATTTTAATATTTCAGCGGTGTTAGAACTATTAAATAAAGGTGAAGAGGTTGGCTTTACAGCTGAGTATTATGACAGTTGTTGTGAGGAATGCAAGTTCAATAGAAAAGATGATACTAAGTTCTTTGAATTTCTTGAATATCATTTTTATATGTTTACAAAGGACAATAATTATGTTTTAAGCACAATATCTCCTGAATATAAGGATGTTACTTTAACTTCTTTAGTTAAGGATAAAAAAATAGATAACAGTTATATAGTAAGTATCTTAGTTTGCAAAAACTGCGGTACTTGGGCTATCGAAGTTGAACAATGTGATATGTAATTCCTAATTAAGAAGCTTTATTTAGAGCTTCTTTTTATTTTATAAGAATTTACAAGAAAAGTTTAATATAATTCATTAATATAAAAAAACAAGTGTTACTGTGCACTTTAGTTTACAAATGTAAAACTTCTGTGTAGTCATATAAAAATATTCAAATTATTAAGAAAAAGTGATAAAATGGGAAATGATAACATTAATTTTTATAGGGGGCGAAGTCAATGAAAGAAAACTGGAGTTTAAAAGAATTATATTCTTCTTTTGATAGTGAAGAATATAGCCGTGATATGGCAAAATGTGATGAGTATGTTAAAGCGTATATAGATTTTGCAAACTCACTAGATACTTATGAGTGCAAAAAGGAATTGTTAGAAAAGTATATTACTCTTAATACAGAGATGATAATAAACTTTAATAAAGTTTTAAGTTTTGCATCTTTAATTTTAAGTGTGGATACTAATAACACTGAAGCACAGAAGAATATGGAAATTGGGGAAGAAAAGTATAGTAAAATTGCAGAACCATCTGCTAAGGTTTACAAATTTATTGGTAGCATAGAAAACCTACAAGAAATTATCCAAAGCTCAGATAAATTAAAGGTATATGAATTCTTCTTAACATCTATAGCAGAAGAAAGCAAATATATGCTAAGTGATAAAGAAGAAGGAATTATTGCCAAGATGAGAACTACAGGTTCAAGTGCTTGGTCCAAGATGAAAAACTTAGTAACTTCTAACTTAAGAGTGGAAATTGAAGAAAATGGAGAATTAAAATCTGTACCGCTTACTGTAGCTAGAAATTTAGCTCATCATAAGGAGGGGAAGGTAAGAAAGGCTGCTTATGAGGCAGAACTGAAAGCTTATTCAAAGGTTGAAGAGGCAGTGGCTGCAGCTCTTAATGGAATTAAAGGTGAAGTTATAACTGTAGCTAACTTGAGAGGTTTTGAGTCCCCATTGCATGAGAGCTTATTTAAATCTAGAATGAGTAAAGAAACTCTAGATGCAATGATTACTGCTATGAAGGAGAGCCTTCCAACCTTTAGAAAGTATTTAAGAAGAAAAGGTGAGTTATTAGGACATAATAACGGACTTCCTTTTTATGAATTATTTGCACCAATGGGAAATGTAGAAATGGAATTTGAATATGAAAAAGGTAAGGCTTTTGTTGAGGCAAACTTTAGAAGCTTTAGCCATAAGTTAGGGGACTTTGCAAAAAGAGCCTTTGATAATAGTTGGATAGATGTTTACCCAAGAGAAGGAAAAGTAGGAGGAGCTTTCTGCAGCAATCTTCAAATGATAGGTGAAAGCCGTATAATGCTTAACTATGGTAATACCTTAAGTGATGTAATAACCATGGCTCATGAACTTGGACATGGTTATCATGGAGAGTGCTTAAAGGATGAATTATATTTAAATAGTGACTATCCAATGCCAATTGCAGAAACTGCATCAACCTTCTGTGAAACTATAGTAAAGAAGGCTGCTATAAAAACAGCTACAGAGGAAGAAGCCTTTTCAATTTTAGAAAATGAAATTTCAGATAGCACTCAAATAATTGTAGATATCTTAAGCAGATTTATCTTTGAAAGTAATTTATTTGAAAATAGAAAAGTAAGCTCATTAAGCAGTGAGGAATTAAAAAACTTAATGATAGAAGCTCAAAAGGAAGCTTATGGAGATGGACTAGATCAGGAATATCTACATCCTTATATGTGGGTATGCAAACCACACTACTATGAAGCAGGATATAACTTCTACAACTTCCCATATGCTTTTGGATTATTATTTGCAAAGGGCTTATATGCAGAATACTTAAAAAGAGGAGAATCCTTTGTTGAAGAGTATGATAAGTTACTTAGTGTTACAGGAAAATTAAAAGTAGCTGAGGTTACTAAGATAATGAACATTGATATTAACTCAGTTGATTTCTGGAGAGGTTCTTTAAGCATCATTGAAGAAGATATTGAGAAATTCTTAGAGCTAAGCTTGAAGAGATAAAAATTATTAAGAAATGAACAAGTTCTTTAGGTTAAACTGCTTTAGAAGGAATTTTAATTCTAGCTTAAACAACATGGAGCAGTTACTCTTTTAAGTGCTGGTTAAAATATTGTGGGAAATCATAATTCTAAATAAGGGAACTGGTTTGTAATGCACAAGAGTGCATTACAAACCAGTTTCTTTTTATTTATGTAAAGGTGAAGTATTTTTTGAGGTAAAGAGTAAAGTTAAGTCCACATCAGGTATATGGAGTGAATTTATATAAATGAATAATTAAAGAAATACTTCACAAAATATTAAAAAAATCAATGAATAATTGTATAAAAATCTTTAGAGTGGTGATAATCCCTTATAGGAGGGATATTATGTTAAAAGAATTTAAACAAAATAAGATGTTTTATATAGTTATAACATTCATTGCCATATGTCTTTTTACTGCTAGTTATGCTCTTAGTTTGAGCTTCATAAATAAAGGAACCCATGGTGATAATCTAGATGAGAGTGTATTAGCAGAGACAAAGGAAACTAGTTTTATAAAGGAAAATGGTGTTATTATTACAAAAGATACAAAACTAGAATTTTTAGTAAGATATGCCAATTGTTTGGACCACATTAAAGCTGATAATAAGATTGACGAAAGTATTAAAATTGAAAAGGAAAAATTAATAGGGCTTAATGAAAGTCAATTAGAGGAAATTTTTAAGAAGTTCGGATATAAACTTCAACAGTTTACCAAAAATGATGCTATTTTCATTAAGGAGGTAGCAGGATATAATTATTCCCCTGACAGTTATTTTATAGGTATTAAAGATAATAATATGGTTATATATAAGAAGGAAAAGGATGAAAGCATTAGAGTAGTTGAAAGCAAAATTATAAATCCAAAAAGAGAAGATAATTCCAACATAACATTAAAGGACATAGAGGACAAAGGTAATCTTTTAAAATCTTTGTATTATGGGGATAAAGATTATCAGTTTTCAAATATACAAGATGCTGTAGAATATGGTCAGTCACTTTGTAGCACATAACAAAAAACCTTAAGGATGATTATTCCTTAAGGTTTTTTGTTGAATTGTGGTATTATAGATGGTAAAGTAATATATAGTTGTTATAGGCTTCCAATGCAAACATAATTAAGAAATCTAAGTTGGAATACTTCAATATGGTTTAAGTTTGAATTTTCATTTTTCATAAAATAAATAAGATAACAGGTGATTATATATGTACGAATACATAAAGGGAACTTTTATAGGATTAGCTAAAGATTACATAGTAGTTGAAAATATGGGAATAGGTTATAAGGTATTTACCTCAGGCAGCACCATATCTAGTTTACCTTCTGTAGGTGCAGATATTACTCTGTATCTTCAGCAAGTGGTTAGAGAAGATTTTATTGGATTATATGGATTTTTAACTAAAGATGAAATAGGGATGTTTAATTTACTACTTACTATTAATGGTGTGGGAGCTAAAGCTACTTTATCCTTAATGTCTATTTGTAATGTTACTAATCTTCAATATGCTATACTCAGTGGAGATGAAAAAACTTTGACTAAGGCACCGGGGATTGGCAAAAAAACAGCCCAAAGAATAATATTAGAACTTAAGGATAAGATTAAATTAGAAGATACAGTTTCTAAAAACACTAGCATCTCAGCTGTTGAAAGCAATGAAGAAAGAATTTCGGAAGTTTTTGGAGCTCTTATTGCTTTGGGTTATTCAGAGAAGGAAGCGGAAAAAGCTTTAAGCAATGTGGATAAATCCAAATCCATAGAAGATATGATAAAAGGATGTTTGCAAGTTTTAATGAATTAAAACTTTTTAATTCATTAAAAACTCTTTAAAAAGGGGAGGATGCTATGGAGGAAAGAGTTATTTCTTCTGAATTTAAAGAAGAGGATGTAGAAGTAGAATATTCTTTAAGACCCCAAAGGCTTAAGGAATACATAGGACAGGAAAAAGTTAAGGAAAGATTAAGCATATTTTTGCAGGCAGCAAAAATCAGAAAAGAGCCTTTGGACCATGTATTATTGTATGGACCACCAGGACTTGGAAAAACTACTTTAGCAAATATTATTGCTAAAGAAATGGGTGGCAACTTAAAAATAACTTCGGGTCCTGCTATTGAGAGAGCAGGAGATTTAGCAGCGATACTTACGGGATTAAGCAATTTTGATGTGCTTTTTATAGATGAGATTCATAGGCTGAATAGAGCTGTAGAGGAAATTCTTTATCCAGCTATGGAAGATTATTCTTTAGATATTGTTATTGGTAAAGGAGCTTCTGCAAAGTCTATAAGACTTGACTTACCTAAGTTTACCTTAATTGGGGCAACTACTAGAGCGGGACTTTTAACCTCTCCCTTAAGAGATAGGTTTGGGGTAATGTGTCCAATGGAATACTATGATGAAGAGCAATTAAAAGAAATTGTTATAAGATCTTCAAGTATTTTAAATGTGGGAATGGATGAAGATGCTGCAATTGAAGTTGCAAAGCGTTCAAGGGGTACACCAAGGATTGCAAATAGACTACTTAAAAGAGTCCGAGATTATTGTTTAGTAAAAGGTCATGGACACATAGATTTTAATACTGTAAAATTAGCAGCAGAGCTTTTAGAGATAGATAGTGAAGGTTTTGATAGAGTTGATAATAAGATTTTAGAAGCTATCATTGATAATTTTGGAGGAGGACCTGTGGGACTTGAAACTCTTGCTTACTATATAGGGGAAGAAGTTGGAACCATAGAGGATGTGTATGAACCTTATTTGATTCAAAAAGGGTTTATTATTAGAACTCCTAGAGGAAGAGTTGCTTCTAATAAGGCTTATAATCATTTAAATAGAGCAATTCCAGAAGGGAAATTGTTTTAAAACTAAGAAAAAAGGGGTGTTAACATTGAAGGTTAAAGATTTTAGTTTTCATCTTCCAGAAGAATTAATAGCACAACATCCTTTAGAAAAAAGAGATGAATCAAGATTAATGGTGTTAGATAAAAGTACTGGACATATTGAACATAAGATTTTCAAAGATATAATTGGTTACCTTGAAGAAGGTGATTGCCTAGTTTTAAATGATACTAGGGTTATGCCAGCAAGACTTTATGGTTCGAAGGAAGGTTCTGGAGGGAAAATGGAGTTTCTTCTTCTAAGAAGATTAGAAAAGGACATATGGGAAACTCTAGTTAAACCAGGAAAACGTGCTAAGGTTGGAGCTACCTTTACTTTTGGAAATGGAGAGCTTAAAGCGGAAGTTATAGAAGTTTTAGATAATGGAAATAGGAAAGTTAAATTTTTCTACGAAGGAATTTTTGAAGCTGTACTAGATGCTCTAGGAGAAATGCCATTACCACCTTATATTACAGAAAAGCTGGAAGATAAGGAAAGATATCAAACTGTATATTCTAAAGAAGTTGGATCAGCAGCGGCGCCTACAGCAGGGCTTCATTTTACTAAGGAATTATTGGAGGAAATTAAAGCTAAGGGAATTAATATTGCCTTTGTAACCTTACACGTAGGCTTAGGAACCTTTAGGCCGGTAAAAGCTGAGAATATAGAAGAACATGAAATGCATGAAGAATACTATTACTTAAATAGTGAAAATGCAGAAATAATAAATAGAACTAAGGAAAAAGGGAAAAAAGTTATCGCGGTAGGAACTACTTCTAACAGAACTTTAGAGAGCATTGCAGATGAAAATGGCAGAGTTAGAGAAGCTTCAGGTTATACTAGTATATTTATTTATCCGGGTTATAAATTTAAAATAGTAGATGCCTTAATAACTAATTTCCACCTTCCAGAATCTACATTAATAATGTTAATTAGTGCTTTTTCAAACAGAGAAATTATTATGAATGCTTATAATGTTGCTGTGGAAAACAAATATAGATTTTTTAGTTTTGGAGATGCTATGTTTATCCACTAATTCCTAAGAAACACCAGATGATCTTTCAATAAGGTTTCATAGATACAAGTTTGAGGCAAATTTGAATTACTTACAATTTAACAAGGTATGTTTTAGTGGATGTTGTTATATAAGTGGCTTTAGAAAATAGGACTAGTGTTTATGATGAATAAAATATATAAGTAACTAAAAGGACGGGATAACATGTATAAGTTACTAAAAAAATCAGGAAAAGTTAGAAGAGGTGAATTCCACACTCCTCATGGGGTGATACAAACTCCAGTATTTATGAATGTTGGTACTTTAGCAGCTATTAAGGGTGCTGTATCCTCTATGGATTTAAAGGAAATAGAATGCCAAGTGGAACTATCAAATACATATCACCTACATTTAAGACCAGGAGACAAAGTAGTAAAGCAGATGGGAGGACTTCATCAGTTTATGAATTGGGATAGACCAATTTTAACAGATTCTGGTGGGTTTCAAGTTTTTTCCTTAGCTTCCATGAGAAAGATTAAGGAAGAAGGGGTTTACTTTAGTTCTCACATAGATGGAAGAAGGATATTCATGGGACCAGAGGAAAGTATGCAAATACAAAGCAATTTAGCGTCAACAATTGCTATGGCTTTTGATGAATGTATTCCAAATCCTTCAACGAGAGAATATGTAATTAACTCTGTGGCAAGAACTACTAGATGGCTTGAAAGATGCAAAGTTGAAATGGATAGATTAAATTCATTACCAGATACTATAAACAAAAAGCAAATGCTATTTGGTATAAATCAAGGTGGAACCTATGAGGATATAAGAATAGAACATGCTAAAACCATTACTAAAATGGATTTAGATGGATATGCTATCGGAGGCCTTGCTGTTGGAGAAACTCATGAAGAAATGTATAGAGTTATTGATGCAGTAGTACCTCATCTTCCAGAAGATAAGCCTATATACTTAATGGGAGTAGGACTTCCAAGCAATATATTAGAGGCAGTTTCTAGGGGAGTGGACTTTTTCGATTGTGTGTTACCAGCTAGAAATGGAAGACATGGACATGTATTCACTAAATATGGTAAAATAAATTTAATGAATGCAAAGTTCGAGTTAGACAGCAATCCTATAGATGAAGAATGTCAGTGTCCAGCGTGCAAGCACTACACAAGAGCTTATATAAGACACTTATTTAAGGCTAAGGAAATGTTAGCTATGAGACTTTGTGTATTGCATAATTTATATTTCTATAATAAGCTTATGGAAGATATAAGAAGTGCCATTGATGGAGATTACTTTGAGGCTTTTAAAGAAGAGAAGCTAAATCAATGGAACGGAAGAGCATAAGAGAAGGGAGGAAATATTATGAATCAAATAATGGCTTTTGCACCTATGATAATTGTTCTTGGATTATTTTATCTTATGATTTTCGTACCAGAAAAGAAAAGAAAAAAACAATACAATGATATGTTATCATCATTAAAAGTAAATGATGAGGTTGTGTCAAAGGGTGGTATAATGGGTAAAATTATAAACATCCAAGAAGACTATATCATTTTAGAGACAGGTCCAGACAGAGCTAGAATAAAATTAGCTAAAATGGGTATTGGTCAAGTTACTACTAACGAGACAGAAAAATAATATATTGTGAATAATTCCCCCTATTTACTCATATTTATTATATAGATGGGGGGGATTATATATGTATAAAAGATTAAAATACTCATGTATAGGTCAAGGAGTCCTAAGAGCATCAATCACCACAATGCTTTGCGTACTAATTTATTCTTTAATCACAGCTTTTACACCCTTTAGCCCTAAGGTTACTTCTGCATTTATTGTAGTGTTAACTTTATTAAGTGTATTGTATGGTTCAGTTTATGCAACTTTGCAGTCGGGAAATAAAGGATGGCTTATTGGATTATTAGTAGCAGTTTTCTACATGTTAATACTTTACATAGTATCTGTACTATGTGGAAAAGGTTTTGGTGTTGATGGAGGAGACTTTATAAGATTATTGCTTGCAATGGCAGTAGGATCATTATCAGGAATGTTAGCAGTAAATCTAGGAGATTAAAATAGTAAGGTTAGCAAAAATGCTAGCTTTGTTATAAATAATAATCATGCAAGTGGAGGAACAAAAATGAAACACATCAAAACAATCAACAAATCAAACATCAAAGAAAGTTTAAAGAAACCAGGTTGCAAAGAGTGTGCTAACTCTTGTCAATCAGCATGCAAAACTTCATGCACAGTAGCTAATTTAGCTTGTGAAAACTAATTATCTAAAGAGGCAGTAACTAAGGGTTACTGCTTTGTGTTTAGTTGGGAGGAAAAAAATGTCATTAGTTCATAAATTTATACAAGGAAATGATTTTTATATTATAGATGTTAATTCTGGAGCAGTACACCTAGTAGATGAAATAGTTTATGACTTTCTAGATGAAGACAAGCTAATATCTAAGGAAGAAATTATTAAAGAATATGGCAATAAATATTCTTTAGAAGAAATAGAGGAAGTATATAATGAGTTAGAGGAATTAGTGAAGGAAGAAGTTCTGTACTCTAAGGATTTATATGAAGATATAGCTATGAAAAGCGGACAAGCAGAGGTGAATATTAAAGCTTTATGCTTAAATATTATTCATGATTGCAACTTAAAATGCAAATATTGCTTTGCTGATGAAGGAGAATATAACAGTGGATGTAGAAAACCTATGTCTGCTGAAATAGGAAAAAGAGCTATAGATTTTGTTATTAAAAACTCAGGACCAAGAAGAAATATTGAGGTAGACCTATTTGGGGGAGAGCCTTTAATGGCCTTTGATACCATAAAAGAAATAGTAGATTATGCAAGAGAGCAAGAAAAGCTTCATAAAAAAGTAATTAGATTTACTATGACTACTAATGCTACTCTTTTAAATGATGAAACTATGGATTATTTAGATAAGAATATGGGAAATATAGTTCTTAGCATTGATGGAAGAAAAGAAATCAACGATAAGGTAAGAATAAGATTTGATGGAACAGGATGCTATGATAGTATACTTCCTAAAATCAAAAAGATGGTAGAAGTTAGAGATAAATCAAAGTCTTATTATGTTAGAGGTACATTTACAAGAGAAAATACTGATTTCTTTGAAGATGTGAAGCATATGGCAGACTTAGGCTTTGAGGAAATTTCTATTGAACCTGTAGTTCTTCCAGATGAGCATCCTCTTTCTTTAAGAGAGGAAGATTTACCTACTATATTTAATCAATATGATATGCTTTACGACGAAATGTTAAAACGTCATGAAGAAGGTAAGGACTTTAAATTTTATCATTTCAATATAGATTTACAGGGAGGACCTTGTGTTTACAAGAGAATTTCAGGTTGTGGAGCAGGTCATGAGTATGTAGCTATTACTCCAGATGGAGATATTTACCCTTGTCATCAATTTGTTGGAAAAGAAGAATTTTTAATGGGAAATATTTCAGAAGGTGTAAAAAACTTTGATTTAGTCAAGAATTTTAAAGAGGCTCACATATATAATAAGCCAACCTGTAAAACTTGCTGGGCTAGATTCTACTGTAGTGGAGGTTGTCAAGCTAATAACTTTAACTTTAACGGTGATATCCATGTTCCTTATGAGATAGGCTGTGAAATGCAGAAGAAAAGAATTGAATGTGCTATAGCATTAAAAAGTAAGATAATGGGTAATTAGTGGAAATCTCCACTAATTACCTATGATTGACTATTTTTTTAGTAAGATTTATAATCTACATTATATATATTAATTTTGAATAACGTGAAAGGGGATAAAAATGAAAAAGGGTAAAAGTGGCTTTTTATTAATTATTAGTGTTTTATTAATTGCCCTATTAGCTTATTCAGGACTTTTTGGATTAAAACTAGGGGACTATAGGGTTAAGTCCTTTGGTCAATCAATAAGTAAAGGTCTTGACTTAGTTGGGGGAACCTCTTTATTAATGGAAATTAAAGCAGATAATGTGGATTCTAATGTTTTAAATAGAACAGTAGAATTAATTTCTAGAAGAGTAAACAAAGAGGGAACAAGTGAAGTTTCAGTGGTTCCAGAGGGAAATAAAAGGATTAGAATTGAAATACCGGGTGAGTCTGACACGGATAAAGTGTTAAACACTATTGGTAAAACAGGAGAATTAACTTTTGTAGACCCAGATGGAAATGTAATTTTAACAGGAAAAGAAGTTAAGGAAGCTACAGCTTATATTACAAAAGATAACCAAAATGTAGTTAATTTAAAGCTTAATGATGAAGGAAAACAAAAGTTTGCAGAGGCAACAGAAAAATTCATTGGTAAGCAAATTACTATAAAGATGGATGAAGATGTGTTAACTGCACCAACAGTAAATGAAGTAATAAATGCAGGGGAAGCAGTTATTACTGGTATGAAAAATATCGAAGAAGCAAATTCAATAGCAAATATAATACAATCTGGTGCATTACCTGTGCCAGTAGAAGCAGTTTCAGTTAAAACTGTAGGACCGACTATAGGGCTTGAAGCAATGGGACTTAGTGTAAAAGCAGGGATGGTTGGACTAATCTGCGTTATGCTATTTATGATGCTTTATTATAGAGCACCAGGAATAATTGCATCAATTGCAGTATCTCTTTATGTAGTACTAGTACTATATGTATTCTCAGCTTTTGGAGTGGTATTAACTCTTTCCGGTGCCGCAGCTGTAATCTTAACCATTGGTATGGCTGTTGATGCGAATGTACTTATATTCGAGAGAACTAAAGAGGAATTAAAGATGGGGAAATCTATTAGATCAGCTGTAGACTCAGGATTTGATAGAGCTTTATCTTCAATTTTAGATTCTAACATAACAACTATAATTGGTGGATTAGTATTATACTTTATGGGAACTGGGGCAGTAAAAGGCTTCGCTGTAACCCTAATGATAGGTATAATAGTAAGTATTTTTACCGCTCTTACTGTTACTAAATTCTTATTAAAGCATACAATAAATGCTGGAATAATAACTAAACCATCACACTTCGGTGTAAAAAGGGGGTAGGATTATGTTACAAATAATTAAAAAGACTAAAGTTTGGTTTACTATTTCAATAGTATTAACAATAATTGGGATATCCTTCCTTCTTACTAAGGGATTGAATTATGGTATAGATTTTAAAGGTGGTACTTTAATATCTATGAACATAAATAAAGAATTTAAAAAAGCTGATGTGGATGCTATTGTAGATAAGTATGCAAAGGGAAAATATTCTACAAAGGTTGCCAATGAAGGAAAAGAAATAGAAATTATTGTGCAAGAAGGAGTACTTAATGAAGAAGGGGTTAACAATCTGATTAAAGATGTAAAAACTCAGTATTCCTTAGAAGATAGTGCCGTAATAGGAAGTGAAACTATAGGTGCAAGTGTAGGTAATGAACTTAAGCAAAAGGCAATTTGGGCATTAATTGTGGCTAATGGAGCTATATTACTTTATGTGGCAATGCGTTTTGAATTAAACTTTGCAATAGCTGCTATAATTGCTCTTGTTCATGATGTATTCCTAACAGTATCTTTCTATTCTATCTTAGGAATACAAGTTAACACTCCTTTCATTGCAGCTATATTAACCATCGTAGGTTATTCTATAAACGATACTATTGTTGTATTTGACAGAATAAGAGAAAATGTTAAGAAAAATAGAAGAATGCCTTCAGAGGAAGTTGCTAATATTAGTATAAATGAAACTATGGCAAGATCTATCAATACTACTTTAACGACTTTAATAACAATAACTGCTGTTTATATCTTTGTTCCATCTATTAGAGAATTCTCTTTACCACTAATAATTGGTATAGCTTGTGGAGCTTATTCTTCAATATTTATAGCTAGCCCACTTTGGGTTGTATTGAAGAAAAGAAAAGGTAAAAATAAAAAGGCTGTAGCAGCGTAAAATTTATATTTAGATAAGTCAGAAACTACTTCTTGTAGATTTCTGGCTTATTTTTTCGAAAAATGTTTGTAATAAGGGGAATTTTAAATTATAATATATGTGTTTTCTATTTATTTGGAGGAGAGCACATGGAAGAGATTTTCAAGGTTAATCAGTATAATCCACTACTTTTAAGAAATATGAAAAGTGCATTGAATAGAATAGTGAAAGCAATAAATGAAAGAGAAAAAATAGTTATCTATGGATATTATGACTTTGATGGAGTAACTGCAATTTCACTTTTAATGCTAGTTTTAAAGTATTTAAATGCTGATGTTGAATACTTTATTCCAAGTGAAGTGAGAATTGAAAGGATTCTAAGTAAAAATGATGTAAATAGTTATATAAAATATTTAGGAGCAGATTTAATTATTACAGTTGGATGCGGTACAAGTTCTGAAGAAGGTATTCAGTTTTGTGAAAAAAACAATATAGACGTAATAGTTACAGATTATCATAGCTATAATTCATGTTATTCAGAAGGCATAGTGATAAACCCTAATAACCCTATATGTAACTATCCTTTTAAGGAGCTGGGCTCAGCGGGAGTTGCTTATAAGCTGGCTGAAACCATTTCTTTTTATTATAAAATGACTTGTTTACAAAAATATTTAGACTTAGTGATGATTGGTACAGTAACTAAAAAACTTTCAATTAGGGGAGAGAACAAATTCTTCGTGGAAGAAGGGTTAAAACAGTTAAAATCCACCAATAATTATGGAATAAAAGCACTGTTAGAAGAACATAATACCCATTATAAAGAGGATTTTTTTAACCTTGAAACTATAGCTAGTATTTTTCCAGAAATGATTCCAGAGGAGAGGATAAACAACTCTAGGATTATTGTAGAGCTTTTAACTACTAACGATAGCTATAGGGCAGCGCAAATTTCTAAATATCTTTATAGTGAAATTAAAAGAAGAGCTAAAAATTAAAAATGCTATAATAGTAGCAAGAACAGCAAATGCACTATTTGTGCTTTGTTGCATAAGTACATAAAAGTAATATATAATAGTAAAGTATAATAAACACTTAAAAACAGAAAATGTTCGTAAAAATCCATGAGGGGGAATAAAAGTGAATTTTAAAGAAAAAATTAGAGTTATAGATGGATTTCCAAAAGAAGGTATTAGTTTTAAAGATGTAACTACGCTTTTACAAGATGGAGAGGCGTTAAAGGTAACAATAGATACCATAGCAGAGTATTTAAAAGATAAAAATATAGACATCGTAGTTGGACCAGAGGCAAGAGGATTTTTATTTGGAGTACCTGTAGCTTATGCTTTAGGAGCAGGTTTTGTGCCAGTTAGAAAACCAGGGAAACTTCCTTATGATACAATGAAAGTAGAATATGATTTAGAGTATGGAAGTGATGTTTTAGAGATACACAAAGATGCTATAAAACCAGGTCAAAGAGTTGCTATTGTAGATGATTTATTAGCTACAGGAGGAACAGTAGGTGCTGTTGCTAAACTTATTGAAGAAGTTGGTGGAGAGTTAGTATCAATAAACTTTGTAATTGAACTTACAGAGTTAAATGGAAGAAGTAAATTAGGCAATCATGACATTATGTCAGTGGTACAATACGATTTATAAAATCTGACAATTAGCTCAACTAAAAATTGCATTAATTTAGGTTGTGGTATATAATATTATGTAGTAAAAATAGTTGGCTGGTTATGTAACCAGCCTTTAGTTTTAGGAGTGAATCCAATGATTGAGAAACTAATTGAGAAAATTAATAATAATTGTCACAATGTAGATGTGGATTTTATACATAAAGCATATACTTTTTCTCTTAATGCCCATAAAAATCAGAAAAGGGAATCTGGAGAACCATACATAATTCATCCTTTAGAGGTGGCGTGCATATTGGCAGAGTTAGGACTTGATACCTCTACTATTGCTGCAGGCCTTTTACATGATGTTATAGAAGATACAGAATATACATATGAGCAAGTTTGCGAATTATTTAGTGTAGAAATTGCAAATTTGGTAGAGGGCGTTTCAAAACTTGGAAAGATTAAATACAAATCTAAAGAAGAACAACAAGCTGACAATGTGAGAAAAATGCTTCTTGCTATGGCAAGGGACATTAGAGTAATTCTTATAAAGCTTGCAGATAGATTACATAATATGAGAACTTTAAAGTATATGCCAGAAAGTAAGCAAAAGGAAAAAGCTAAAGAAGTATTGGATATTTTTGCTCCACTGGCTCATAGACTTGGAATTTCTAAAATTAAGTGGGAGCTAGAAGATTTAGCTCTTAGATACTTACAACCAACAAAATATTATGAACTTGTAAAACTTATTTCTGACAAGAGAGCAGAGAGAGAAGAACAAATAAATCATATTATTTCTCAATTAAAACTACATTTAGCTATGGTAAGCATTAAGGCAGACATAGAAGGTAGACCAAAGCATTTCTATAGCATCTATAGAAAAATGGAAAGTAAAAATAAAAATATAGATCAAATTTTTGATTTAACAGCTATAAGAATTTTAGTTGATGATATTGGTAGTTGCTATGCAGCACTAGGAATAGTTCATACTATGTATAAACCAATTCCAGGTAGGTTTAAGGATTACATTGCTATGCCAAAGCCAAATATGTATCAATCACTCCATTCTACTGTAATTGGTCCTTTTGGAAAGCCTTTTGAAATACAGATTAGAACCTATGACATGCATAGAACAGCAGAATACGGTATTGCTGCCCATTGGAAATATAAAGAAACTAACAATACAGATGGAGATAGTTCCTTAGACTCAAAGCTATCTTGGTTAAGAGAAATGCTAGAATGGCAAGGGGAAACTTCTGATGCTGAGGAATTTATGGAAGGTTTTAAAATAGATTTGTTTTCGGACGAAGTATTTGTATTCACTCCAAAAGGGGATGTTATAAGTCTTCCAAGTGATTCAACACCTATAGATTTTGCTTACGCTATTCATACCGATGTTGGTCATAGGTGTACTGGGGCAAAGATAAATGGAAAAATAGTTACCTTGGAATATTGTTTAAAAACTGGGGAAATAGTTGAGGTGCTAACTTCACCAAATACTAAGGGACCTAGCATTGATTGGCTTAATATTGCAAAGAGTAACCAAGCAAAAAGTAAAATTAAAGCTTGGTTTAAAAAGGCTAATAGAGAAGAAAGTATAGAAAAGGGCAAAGAAGTTGTTGAGAAGGAAGCAAAAAAACAAGGATATTCCTTCGGAGTAATTTCAAAGTCTGCAACTCTTGAAAAAGTTCTTAAAAGATATAATTTAAAGAATTTAGAAGACCTATTTGCTACAGTAGGGGTAGGTGATATTAATCCTTTTAATTTAGTTACTAAATTAAGAGAAGCCTATGAAGCTAAAGAAAAAGAAGTAGAGAGCAATAGTTCTGTAATAGAACAGTTTAATAAAGAACAGCCAAGAAAAACTACTAGTTACAATAACTATTCAGGACTACAAGTAAAAGGGACTTCTAATGTTCACTCTAGGTTTGCAAAATGTTGTAGCCCAGTACCTGGAGACGAAATTGTAGGTTATATCACTAAAGGAAAAGGGGTATCTGTTCATAGAAGTGATTGTAAAAATCTTTTATCTCTTCAAGAAACGGAGCCAGATAAGATAATTGAGGTTTCTTGGGGTAATGAAACTGGTGAAAATTATATAACAGATATACAGATAAGAGGGGAAGATAGACTAGGACTTCTCACAGATATAATTGAAATCTTAGGACTAACAAAAACTAATATTTTATCTATAAATGGGAAGACCCTAAAGAGTGGAGAAGCATTAGTTAATATAAAAATAAAAATAATTAATGTAGAGCACTTAAAACAAGTCCAAAGCAAGATTAGAAGATTAAAAGGTGTTAGAGACGTATATAGAATTAAGCATTAAAATATGGGTTTTGCATGAGCCTTGTATTATAAAATTATCTTAAGATTACTTAAATAATAAAAAAATAGTATAAAGGAGATATGATTATGAGAGCAGTAGTACAAAGAGTTAAAGCTTCTAGAGTTGAAGTTGATAATAAAGTTATCGGAGAAATAGGCTTAGGTTTAAATGTTTTAGTAGGAATAAGTAAAGAAGATACTAAAGAAGACATAGAATATATAGTTCGTAAAATTGTTGGAATGAGAATATTTGAAGATGAAACTGGAAAAATGACTCATTCCCTTGGCGATGTAAATGGAGAGTTGTTGCTTATTTCTCAATTTACCCTTTATGGAGACTGCCGTAAGGGAAAAAGACCAGATTTTATGAAGGCTCAAGGTGGAGAAGTAGCGGAGCAGCTCTATAATGATTTAGTAGAAGCTTTTAAAAAGGACGTTAACAAAGTTGAAACTGGAGAATTTGGAGCAGATATGCAGGTTTACATACAAAATGATGGACCAGTTACTCTACTTTTAGAAAGTAAAAAAGATTTTTAGAGGTGAACTCAATGATAGTTAAAAAATTAATGGCAGGAATATATGGAGCTAATTGCTATATTCTAATGGATGAAGAAACTAAGGAAGCTGTGGTGTTAGATCCAGGTGGGGACGTAGATGATATAGAAAAGGCATTAAATATTTTAGGAGCAAAGGTTAAGTATATATTACTTACCCATGGACACTTTGACCATACTACAGGTGTAGATGGACTTCAAGCCATAACAAAGGCTCAGGTTGCCATAGGAATAGCTGATAACGAAATGATATTAAAGGAGGTTCAGTACTATGGACCTTTTATTGAGGGAGGAGCACATATAACCTTAAATCATGGAGATACTTTGACTTTTGGGAAAAGTAATCTGAGGGTACTTCATACTCCAGGTCACACACCAGGGGGTGTATGTTTTCAAATAGAAAACATGGTTTTCTCAGGGGATACCTTATTTAAGGGTTCTATTGGAAGAAGTGATTTAGCTGGCGGAGATGGAGAGGCATTAATAAGAAGTATTAAGGAAAAGTTGATGGTACTACCAAAGGAAACAATAGTTTATCCAGGGCATGGTCCAAGTACTACCATTGGAGACGAAGAAATTTATAATCCATTTTTATAGTATTACATATAAACATAAAGGACTTGATATAAAGTGTATAGCACTGAGAAAGAATTTAAAATAAAACTTAATAATCCTGAATTTAGATATGATGTATTTCAAATGATTAACCTTTTTTACAGTTTTGCAGATATTAACTTTATTGAACTTAACAGTGATGAACAAGTTGATTTGTTTGTTAAAGTTCATGAAGATACCATTAAGCTTATAGGTAGAGAAAGAATCGAAGAATTTGATATAAATAAAAACTATAAGATTAAAGAAGAAGTTAGAAAAGCAGTGTTCAAGTTTCTTTCTAAGGATACTGGAAAAGCACTTCCTTGGGGAACTCTAGTTGGGATTAGGCCATCTAAAAAAGCTTTAGAGCTTTTAGAGAAAGGTTGTTCTGAAGAGGAAATCATAAAAACTTTTAAGGTAATTCATGAAACATCAGAAGAAAAAGCAGAGCTTTGTATAGAAGTTGCAAAATATGAAAGAAATATAGTAAATAAGGATGAAAATACCATAAGTGTTTATATAGGTATGCCATTTTGCCCTACACGTTGTGTATATTGTTCTTTTACTTCTAATCCAATCTCAGGGTGCAAGAGTTTGGTTAAACCATATCTAAATGCCTTATCTAATGAAATTAAGGCCCTAAGTGGTTACATAAAATCCCGTGATCTAAATATAGAATCCGTATACTTTGGAGGGGGAACCCCCACTGCTGTAAATAATGATGAATTTGAAATAATTTTAAGGGATATCTATGATTATTTTGTACATAATCATAATGTAAAAGAATTTACAGTAGAGTGTGGACGTCCTGATAGTATCACTGAAGAAAAGCTTAGGACTATGAAAAAATATAATGTTCATAGAATTAGTATAAATCCGCAAACAATGAATAATAAAACCTTAAAGCTCATTGGAAGAAATCATACCGCAGAGGATGCTGTAGATAAGTTCAATTTGGCTAGGCAATTAGGATTTAACAATATAAATATGGATGTTATTGTAGGGCTTCCTGGAGAAGGGATAGAGGAAATTAACTATACCTGTGAAGAGCTTTTAAAACTTAAACCAGATAGCTTAACAGTCCATGGAATGTCTATAAAAAGGGCATCTAAGCTTTACGAAAATATGGTTAATAATACGCAGTATGAAATACCTAGTCAACAGGAGCTTAATGAAATGTATAAGGCTACAGTGGAATTATCTAAAGAGCTTGGAATGATTCCTTACTACATGTATAGGCAAAAAAACATGGTTGGCAACATGGAAAATGTGGGTTATTCAGAAAAGGGTAAGGAAGGTATCTATAACATCCAAATGATAGAAGAAAAGCAGACTATTATTGCTTTGGGTGCAGATGCAGTTTCTAAAGTGATATTTTTAGAAGAAAACCGAATTGAAAGATTTGGCAATGTAAAAGATGTTAGAGAATATGTAAATAGAATTGATGAAATGATAGACAAAAAGGTGAAGTTATTAGATAGCTTATATAAGCCAGAGCAATAGATACAGGTACTAGTAATTTGAAGTAACCTAAGTAACAAGGAGGAATTTAGATGGAATTTAAGGCACCTAAGGGTACAAAGGACATTTTACCAGGCAGTGTGTACAAGTGGAATTTTATTGAAAAGATAATGAGAGAAATTGCTGCAGCTTATGGTTGTAGAGAAATAAGAACTCCTATTTTTGAACATACAGAACTATTTAAAAGAGGAGTAGGGGAAACTACTGATGTGGTTCAAAAAGAAATGTACACTTTTGAGGATAAAGGTGGAAGAAGTATAACTTTAAAGCCAGAGGGAACGGCACCAGCAGTTAGGGCTTTTGTAGAGAATACTCTTTATAGCGAAGCTCAACCAACTAAGATGTTTTACTTTACTCCAGCCTTTCGTTATGAAAAAATGCAAAAGGGAAGATTAAGGCAACACCATCAGTTTGGAGTAGAGGTCTTTGGTTCAAAGGAACCATCAGTAGATGCCGAAGTTATAAGTATTGTAATGGATGTTTATAAAAGGCTAGGAGTTGAAGGTATAGAGCTTAATATTAATAGCATTGGATGCCCAACTTGTAGGAAAAAATATAATGAAGCATTAACAGAATTTTTATCTAGCAAAAAAGATGAGCTATGCACAACCTGCTTAACTAGGTTAGATAAGAACCCTTTAAGAATATTAGATTGTAAGGTTGATAGTTGTAAAGAAGTGGTTAAGGGAGCTCCCATTATATTAGACTATATCTGTGAGGAGTGCAGTGAGCACTTTGAAAGTTTAAAAACTTATTTATCAGCTATGGGAATAGATTATGTAGTTAACTCTCAAGTAGTTAGAGGTTTAGATTATTATAGCAAAACCATTTTTGAAATTATGGATAAGGGTTTTACTCTTTGTGGTGGTGGAAGATATGATAATTTAATCGAAGAAATTGGTGGACCATCTATGCCAGCTATAGGATTTGGTATGGGGATGGAAAGATTACTTCTAACCCTAGATGAAAAAGGTATAGAAATTCCAGAAGAAACCTATATGGATTTATATGTTGGCTCTATGGGAGAACAGGGGAAGGTTGAGGCTATAAAGGTTATTCATAGCCTAAGAGGTAACGGAGTTAAATGCGAATGCGATCACATGGCTAGAAGTGTAAAAGCTCAGATGAAATTTGCTAATAAAATTGCTGCAAGATATACTATGGTACTTGGAGAAGATGAAGTTAAAAATAGAGTAGCTAGGCTAAAGAGAATGAGTGATGGAGAAACTACAGAGGTTTCCTTAGATAATATAGAAGCTGTAGCTAAAATCATAAAAGCTTAATTTAAAATTATACAAATTTAGAAGCTGTAATGGAATTAAAGAGGCAATTTGCTTCTTGTAACATAAAGGGAGGAAAAATAAATGGGTGAGTCACTTAATGGACTTAAAAGAAACCTAATGTGCGGTGAACTTAGAGAAAGTCAAGTAGGACAAAAAGTTACTGTAATGGGATGGGTTCAAAGAAAAAGAAATTTAGGAAGTTTGGTTTTTATTGACTTAAGAGATAGAACTGGACTCTTACAAGTAGTGTTTGGTGAAGAAATAAATAAGGAAGCTTTTGAAAAGGCAGACTTAGCTAAGTCAGAATACTGTGTTGCAGTTACTGGTGAAGTAATAAAGAGAGAAGCACCAAATGCAAATTTACCAACAGGAATGGTAGAGTTAAAGGGTGAAAGTATTAAAATACTTTCTGAGTCTGAAACACCTCCAATTTACATAAAAGAGGATTTGGATGCATCAGAAAATATAAGACTTAAATATCGTTATCTTGATCTTAGAAGACCGGATATGCAAAAAATTCTTATGATAAGACATAAAGCATCTAAGGTAGTTAGAGATTATCTAGATGAGAATGGATTTCTAGAAATGGAGACTCCAATGCTAACTAAGAGCACTCCAGAAGGGGCTAGGGATTACTTAGTTCCAAGTAGAAATTATCCAGGAATGTTTTATGCACTTCCACAATCTCCACAAATATTTAAGCAATTATTAATGGTATCAGGTTTTGATAGATACTTCCAAATTGTTAAGTGCTTTAGAGATGAGGATTTAAGATCAAACAGACAGCCAGAGTTCACACAAATAGATTTAGAAATGAGCTTTGTAGAACTTAACGATGTCATTTCATTAAACGAAGGCTTAATTCAAAGAGTATTCAAAGAAGTAATTGGTGAGGAAGTTAAACTTCCAATTAGAAGAATGCCTTATGCAGAAGCTATGAGTAAATACGGTAGTGATAAGCCGGATTTAAGATTTGGCATGGAAATAAAAGATATTACTGAGGCAGTAAGAGGTACAGAATTTGCTGTATTTAAAAATGCTATAGAAAATGGTGGTTCAGTAAGAGCTATAGTTGCTGAGAACTCTGCCGATATGGGAAGAAAGAAACTTGATAAGCTTGGGGAGTTTGTAAAAACTTATAAGGCAAAGGGACTTGCTTGGATAGCTTATAAAGAAGATGAAATAAAATCTCCAATATCTAAATTCTTTGATGAAGCTGGAATGCAAGCTATTATTGAAGCTTCTGGTGCAAAAACAGGAGATTTAATACTAATTGTAGCTGATATGGATAATGTAGTATTACAATCACTAGGAGCATTAAGATTAGAACTTGCAAAAGAACTAGGGATTTTAGAAAATAACAAAGAGTTTAACTTTGTATGGATAACAGAATTCCCACTTCTTGAATATGATGAAGAAGAAAATAGATATGTGGCTCTTCACCATCCATTCACATCACCAATGGATGAAGATTTACAGTACTTAGAGACTGATCCAAAGAGAGTTAGAGCAAAGGCTTATGACATTGTATTAAATGGTGAGGAGTTAGGTGGAGGAAGTATAAGAATCCACGATACCAAGCTTCAAGAAAAGATGTTCAGTCTTCTTGGTTTTAGTCAAGAAAGTGCTTGGGAAAGATTTGGATTTTTATTGGAAGCCTTCAAATATGGACCACCACCACATGGCGGGTTAGCATATGGATTAGATAGAATGGTAATGTTCCTAGCAGGTACTGATAACATTAAGGATGTTATTACTTTCCCTAAGAATCAAAATGCATACTGTCCAATGAGTGAGGCGCCAAACGTGGTTGAAGAAAAACAACTTAAAGAACTTGGAATTAATATAGCTAAGAACAATTAATTTTACATTGTAAGTTAATTATATAAGTTTCGAAGGAGTCCCTACATTACTTAATAAATTAAAAGCAACTTATATAAAAGAGAGTACAAAAGCAAGTTTATTATTAGTGTAGTTTCTTTATTCTATTCTATATATAAAGAAAAATATTAATTATATAATGTATACTTGGTTGTGGCTAGGAGTTATTAGGTTTAAATAGAAGTCCTTTATAGGATGAAAGGTTTTAAGTTTAAGTTGTTAAATACAAGAAACTCATCCAGATTTTAAAAAGAATAATATCCGGCATAGCGGATATACTATTATTGTAAAATCTTTAGTATGAAATTTTAATTCTATTTGCAATTACACTAAAATTATTATATAATGTAGTTACAAGTTAGAAATGATCTGCTGTGTGCGCGGAACTGGTCTATGTTGAGCCAACAGTGATTTAAAAGGAAGAAGTTCTTTTTATGGAGTGTTGACCTATCCTTTATTATTAATATTAACTGATAGGTACCAGAAGTAAAAAGGCGGAATCCACCCGTAAGAGAACGGGTTCAAATATACCAGCATAAACGGCACAGCGGTTTATATTAAAGATTTTACTTTAAATAATAGAGTTAGCAAGATTATTCTTGCTAACTCTCATTATGAGAATTAAGATACCACTCATTTGAGTGGTATTTTTTTATATGCATAATTGTATTTTCAATAATTCTTTATATAATGTCTATTCTCTAAAGGGAGTACAGTGCAAGGATTTTAAAAAAGCAACTAATAAAAATTAAGGAATTTATAAGTTAAGTAACAAATTCATAATAATGAATTATAATTTTTGAAAAAAATTCTTCATAATAAAAAAACCTTCTATAAATATGCTTTATTTTTTTATAAAAAATAGTATAATAGAGATATGTTAACTAGTATAATTTTACAGTACAGGTTACTAAATGTAAGTAAATTAAATTACTCTACTGTAAGGTTTTGCAAAAACTTAAATAACTAATTCTATTTCTTACACTAAAGCAGTTGATTAGCAACATTTTGAGGTATTAAATCACCTATCTCTTTACCAGAGGGGCTTTTATGCAAATTAGGTATTGGTGGAGGAAACTTTTAAGAAGGTTGCTAAACAAAATAAAATTCATTAGCTAATTGGTAAAATAAGGGTTGATATGGTGGTTATGTCGGTATTATTTAACACAAAGGTTTTGGATGAGGAGAATAGGTTATGGAAATTTTATCACAAGGAGAAAAAATAAAAAGAATACGAAAAAACTTTAAAATTAGACAACAAGACATTACTGGTGGGGAAATAACAAGAGAACTTATAAGCATAATCGAAAACAATAAAACTAATCTTACACCCAACGTGGCACAAATAATTGCAGATAATATTAATAGAATCTGCAAAGAGAGAGACATTGATTTCTCTGTTGAAGCTAGTTATTTATTAGAGGATATTAAAGAACAATCTAATAAAATTGCAGATAATTATATAGAAATTTTAGTTGAAAACGAGAATAGCTTCTCTGAAAATTTAGTTAAAGAAATGGATGAAATAGAGGTTTTTTGTATGAAGTACGGGGAACCAGAAAAGAACCTAGTTCTTTATGAAAAAATAGGGGAGATATATGAAAGTCAAAGAGATTATGATAAAAGTTATATGTATTATGTTAAAGCTTTGGAGAATGCTACTAGGATAGAGGATTCTAAAGTATTATCAATAATTCTTGAAAAAATTGGTGATTTATGTTTAATACTAATGAAATATGAGGAAGCTATACATTTTAACAGCTTAGCTCTTAAGTATGACGGGGCTTTAAGTAGGGAACTAAAATATAAATTAACTTTTAATAATCTATTAGCAAATATAAATTTAAAAAAATATAACCAGGCGTTAGAGGAAATCCAAGAAATTTTAAGTGCATTTCCAAAGTTAGCATCTGGAGAACTATTTGAAATTCATAGATTGAAGGCTCATTGTCTTAAACAAATAAAGCTATTTAATGATAGTTTTAAATTAAGTAAAGTAATATTAGATGAGTATATTAATAATAATGTAGCTAGAAAGATATTAATAATGACTGATATATTAGACATTTGCATAATTTTAAAGGACTACAAAAATATTAAAACTTATTTAAAGAAGCTTAACAATGAATTAAGCAATGGTGCCAATACAGATAAGGATTGTTGTATTGTTAATGCACATCTTCAAGTGGGGATAGCATCAACTTTATTACAGGACATAGAACAGGCTAAGGTGCATTTTGAAAAAGTAATAAGTATGTGTAAAAGTGGCAAAAGCCTTGAGCTGCTAGGAAAAGCATTAGGAGAGTATTTAAATGCTTTAGTTTTAGAAAATAATTTAGAGAACATAAATGATTTTAAGAATAATATTTTAGAGTTATTATCTCTTAAAATTATAGATCATAATGATGTAAATATAATTAAATTAATTCAGTTTTATAATAGTATAGAGGATAGAGAAAGCATAGATACTATGTTGTTATTTATCTTAGAAAATAAATAGTGTTATTATAGATATATATATATAAACTAGCAAGGAAGCTGAGCTTGCTAGTTTTTTATCTCTAATAAAAATATTCAAGTTTATAAATGTTATTGTGTACAAAAATCCATTATATTATATAAAAAAATCACATTAACATTTAGCTTACGAATTATTACTAGTGTGGATACTTTAAGAATTTTGAACATGCAGAAAATAAACTTTTATCTTAGAAATTATATGGTGAATAAAGTTATAACTTAAATAAAACTTAAATACAATTTGGTTTCTTTAAGACTTTTAAAGTTAATAAATTAAACTTTTCACAAAGCAAGCCTATATTGAAGGTGAATTCAAACATCTCCAGGGAGATTTTAGGTAGAAAGAAAGCTGTTGGTTATGTAATGGAATCTACATATATTGAGAAGTTTAAAGAGCAAATGTAACATGAGTAAGTTATAAGTTATAAAATTTATTTACACATAATGTTAAGGTTTAGTATCAAAATCGATATAAAAATATAATATTTATTAGTATAAATATACAAAATGGAAATGTTGAAACAAATAACTAAATTGAAACTGTGAATGAAAAAATAAGGTTACAATATCAAGTGTGATTTTCATATATAATAAATATTGAAAGTATTTTTTAATATATTAAAATTAAGGTGTTAAAATTATAACGTTTAAGAGCTAATCTAATCAATCAACAATATAATTTTCCTTCAAGTTATAAAACATATGTATAAGTTTAAAAAGTATAGGTAGATACTATAAGTAAATGCTATGGATACTTAAAAAAATACATAAAGGTTAAAAGCTACAATTAAAAGTTTCAAAAAAATCTAGTAAGATTTTTAAAATCTTACTAGATTTTTATTATTTCTTCAAACTTTCTAATTTATTAAACTTCAATTTATTTATAATTTTACTTATAGTAGAAACTAAAATTATTCCTACAGCAATGGAAGCGGCGTTGAAAAGGGTTTGGATGCCCAGAACAATAGATTTGCTTACATTACCTTGAACTGCTTCAAAGGTTGTATAGTACATACCACCTCCAGGAACTAAGGGAATTAGAGCACAGATTAAGAATATTGTTACAGGATTTTTCATTATTCTTGCAAAAATTTCTGAAAACACACTTATAACTATAGAAGCAACGAATAAAGCTACAATTTCCGAACCAGTAGAATTCTTAGTTATTAGGTAAAAAAGCCATCCAAGTCCTCCACCAATTGAAGCAATTATCAAGTTTTTACCCCGTACATTAAATAAAATGCCAAAACCTAAGGAACTAATAAAGGCATATAAAACACTTATCATAATTACACTCCCCCAAAGATATATATCCAAGTTTTAAATACTATACCTGTTCCAGCTGCAATTGCGCCTGCAATCATCAGGGCTTCTAAGGAACGAGATAATCCAGATAATAAGTCACCAGCAATGGTATCACGTATACCATTAGTTATAGCAAGACCTGGAACTAAAAGCATTATAGAACCGATAATAATCTTATCTACGTTAAAGCCTGGTAAGAAGGTACTAACCATTAAAGCAATAAGGGCAGCTAAAGCACCACCTAATACATTAACAAAGAACCCATTCACATCTAATCTATCTAAATAATTACTAAGGAGCTTAATTAAAATTCCTGCAATAAAGGAGATAAAGAAATCTCTAATATTTCCTCCGAATAAAAGTGAGAAAAAGGAAGTAGTAACACCAGCAGCAATTATTGTAATCTTATTACCATATCTTTGGTGCCTTTCAATTTTTTTTACTTCATCTTTTAAATCTTTCATCAAAAGAGGTTTTGAATACAAAGATCTAGACAAATTATTTATTGCAGCTATTTTTTCAAGATCTACTGTTCTTGAAGTAATTCTTCTTATAACAGTGGTAGTCTCCCCCATTTGATTTGTGATAGAAATCATGACTACTGTAGGGGTAACAAAGCTTTCAGTTGATTTAATATTATAAGCATTACAAATCATAGAAATAGTTTGTTCTACTCTATAGGTCTCTCCACCATTTTCTAGCATTATTTTTCCAGCTTCAGCAGCTATATGGACAATTTCATCATTATACATTGAAAACACCTCCTATAGTAATATAGGGAATTAAATCAAATGATTAAACTTAATAAACACTTTAATGCCTTTAAGACATTCATATAGAAACATATGAAATATTTCCCTTTTAAATCTATATCATTGTTATTATATATCAAAAACTTAATAAAATGTAATCTGTTAGAATATTAAGATTTAGTCATAGTTCAAAGGTGGCAGAGTAGATTTGCTTTGTTAGAATTGATTAATTACAAAGGTATAATTATAATTAAATTATAGTGATTCAAATATAGAGATATCGGGTTACAATTAATTTTACTCTGCTATAAAACACTTAAAAGAATAAAAGAGATTTATGTGCAAGTTAAGGACTTTAATTCTTAATTTGTACTAAGATAATATTAATTTAATTACTTATAAGTTAGTTACAACACAAAATAAAGGATTTAACTTAGTTAATTAATATAAAATGGGGGATATGAATGAATAAGATTGAAAGTATTTTAGAAAATCTTATCAATAACTTAAAAGAAGGAATACATGTAGTCGATAGTAAGGGCAAAACTATTTATTACAATACTGCTATGGCAACAATGGAAGGGTTAAAAAGAGAAGATGTTCTTGGCAAAAAAGTTTATGAATATTTAAAGGGCATGGAAGGCACCTCTACACTGATGAATGCCCTTAATAATAATGAGGAGTTTAAAGATGTAGTTCAGCAATATAGCAATAATCATGGTAAGAACATTACATCAATCAACACCACAGTGCCAGTTGTTATAGGGGGAAAAACTGTAGCTGCCATTGAAATTGCAAGAGATATGACTCAGCTTAAAAAGTTAAATGAAAAGATATGCATGCTAGAGAATGCGATAAAAGAAAAAGAAAATAACTACACCTTTAAAGATATAATTGGGAACAGCCCAAAAATAAGGAATGAAATAAATAAAGCTGTAAAAGCAAGTCTTTCAAATTCTTCTGTGCTAATTTACGGGGAAACTGGATCTGGTAAAGAGTTATTTGCTCAAAGCATCCATTATAATGGAATTAGAAAGGATAAACCGTTTATTCCTATAAATTGCGCAGCAATACCTAGTGCACTTTTAGAAGGAATGCTATTTGGAACTGTGAAAGGTGGCTTTACAGGAGCAGAAAATAAAAAAGGTCTATTTGAAGAAGCTCATAGGGGAACTGTGTTGTTAGATGAAATTAACTCCATGGAACCTTATCTTCAATCTAAGCTTTTAAGAGTACTTCAAGATGGATATATAAGACCTGTTGGAAGCAATAAAATCATTGATATAGATGTAAGAGTTATTGCAACCTTAAATGAAGAACCAGAAAAACTTATAAGAGAAGGAAAGCTTAGAAAAGATTTTTATTATAGGTTAAGTGTAATGAGAATTGATGTACCGTCTCTTAGAGAAAGAAAAGAAGATATTAAAGAAATTACAGAGAGTTTTATAAGTCACTATAACACGCTTCTTTCTAAAAATATAAAGGGACTTAGTGAAGAGGTTTGGAAAAAGTTTTATGAATATAATTGGCCGGGAAATATCAGGGAACTTAAAAATACCATTGAATCAGCTATGAACATGGTGGATGATGGGGAAGTGCTAACTAAAGAATTCTTTGAAAATAAAATTACTATTGTGGGAGATTTAAATAATGATAGTAAGTTTACTGGTGATTTATCTTTAAATAACCATCTAGAGGAAGTAGAAAAGGCCATAATAACAAAAATATATAAAAAAAATGGAGAGAATATTACTAGAACAGCTGAAGAACTAAAAATTTCTAGGCAGAATTTGCAATATAAATTAAAAAAATACAATTTATAATGGGAAGAAAACTTTAATTTCTAAATATTATAGTTAAATAACAGTGTGAATAATTATTAAAAATATACAGGTGCCATAAATTCGGCAGGGTAAGTGCAAAAAAATATGCATTTACCCTTTTTTATTTGAAGTTTATGTAAGTAAACTTGTTTTATTTCAAAGAATGAAGAAAAAAATTTTGCGGTAGAAAAATAACTTCATTATAAAATTTAAAATATTTAGAATATTATACAAAATAATTGTTATAACTACAGGAAATTTCTAATTCTTCGCAAAAATACTTGGCACGGAAATTGCTGTATTAAAAGAGTAAAGTGAAAATTAAATTATAAGGGGGAATATGAATATGGAAAATGTTAAAGTAGCAATTTGGGGCTTTGGGGCTATGGGAAGCGGAATGGCTCGTATGCTTTTAAAGAAGAAAGGTGTAGATATAGTAGGAGTATGTGACTTACACCCAGAAAGAGCTGGCAGAAGTATTTATGAAGTTTTAGGTGTAGAAAGAGGAGAAAGACCAGAGGTTATAATAAATCCTAACATAGATGAAGTATTAACTGAAAAGTGCTGTGACATATGCCTTTGTGCAACAGACTCTTTCACTAAAAATGCTTTCCCAAGATTAAAGAAAGTATTAGAGAAGAAAATAAATGTAATTTCAACTGCAGAAGAAATGTCTTATCCACAAGCTCAAAATCCAGAACTTGCAGCAGAGCTAGATAAAATTGCTAAGGAAAATGGAGTTTCTATTCTTGGAACAGGAATAAACCCAGGACTCATCATGGATTTATTAGTAGTTTGCTTAACTGGCTGCATGACAGATGTAGACCACATTGAAGCTAAGAGAGTAAACAGTCTATCACCATTCGGACCAGCAGTAATGGAAGAGCAAGGAGTTGGAATGAAGGTAGATGATTTCAATAGAGGAGTTGCAGATGGAAGCTTAGCAGGACACGTTGGTTTCTCTGAGTCTATTAATATGATTGCTGATGCTATTGGCTGGAAGGTTGATAAGTTTGAGCAACAAATGTCTCCAATAGTTACATCAGTAGATAGAAAATCACCATTTGGTTTTGCAGCTGCTGGAGATGTAGCAGGAGTTAACATGACTGGACAAGGTTTTGTAGATGGACAGGTTAAAATTGACATGATCCACCCACAACAAATTGAGCCTGAAATGGAAGGCACCTTTACAGGAGATTATATCACTATAAAAGGTACGCCAGAAGTTAATATGTCTATTAAGCCAGAGGTTGATGGAGGACTTGGTACAATTGCTATGTGCGTTAATATGATTCCTCATGTTATTAATGCAGATCCAGGCTTAAAAACAATGATAGATTTACCAGTACCAAGAGCTATTATGGGAGACTTTAGAACTTTTATAAAGAGATAATATAGAGTGTTAAATTTAAGTTAGTAAATTAGAGGGCTTTATGGGTAAAAGCCAGTAAGATATATAAAATTAATTTAGAATTTAAATTAAACTTCCTTGGAGTAAATTTCAAAAATATATGAGAGATTTAATCCAAGGAAGCATATTATAAAGTTACTTTCAGCTATATATAAATTGAGAATTTATGAGAGAAATATGGGTAAATAAAATAAATATTAAAAGAATTTTGGAGGTGGATAACTTGATTAAGGTAGGAACTTTCGTTGAGATAACAAACAAAGTTTTAGATCCAGAGGATAGATCACCTGTTATACCAGAGGAAACAAAAAGTACTCCACTTATGATGTGGGTTAGAGGTTTTACTACAGCAGAATGTAACCTAGGAGAAGAAACAGAAGTTGAAACTCCTAGTGGAAGAAAAGTTAGAGGGGTAGTAACCGCAGTAGAGCCAGCTTACACTCATGATTTTGGTAGATATGTAAGTGAGATCGCATATGTAGGAAAGCAAGCAAAGGAAATGATTTTTAAATAGTGTAAGGAAGTAGGTGAATAAGGTGAATAAATATGAAGCTCTCATGGAGAGAAAAAATGAAATAATGATAAAGTCAGTAGGAATTGACTTTAGTAAGTATGAAAAAGGAGCCTTAGCTTTTGATTATGAAGCTATGATGAGAGACACTGGATATTCCTTAAGTGACATCATGAGAATTCAAAGGGAAGTTGGGGTAGGTAACACTCCGCTTCTAGAGTTAAAAAATATCACAGCCCTAGCAAGAAAAGTTTCTAAAACAGGAAAAGCAGCTAGAATTTTTATAAAGGATGAAAGCTGTAACCCTTCAGGAAGCTTTAAGGATAGAAGAGCCTCTGTATCAGTTTATGATGCAAAGCAAAGAGGCTATAAGGGAGTTGCATCTGCAACCTCAGGAAACTACGGAGCAGCGGTTGCATCTCAGGCAGCTATGCAAGGATTAAAATGTATAATAGTGCAAGAATGTTATGACTCTAAAAAAGTAGGTCAACCAGAAATTTTAGAAAAAGGAAGAAAGTGTGAAGGTTTAGGAGCAGAGGTGCTTCAGCTTACTGTAGGTCCAGAGCTTTTCTATACTTACTTAAACATATTAGAAGAAACAGGCTTCTATAACGCATCTTTATACTCTTCTTACGGTATTGCAGGAGTAGAAACCTTAGGTTATGAAATTGCAACACAATGTAGAGAAAAATTCGGTAAGGATCCAGAAGTGGTAATTGCAACCCATGCTGGTGGTGGAAACGTAACTGGTACAGCAAGAGGTCTTATAAAGGCTGGAGCCACAAATACAAAAATGGTAGGAGCTTCTGTAAATTTAGAAGGACTTCATATGGCAAGTGATAAGGACTTTAACAGAAAATCCTTCACTACAGGACACACTGGTTTTGGAATACCATTTATGGTATGGCCAGATAGAAGTGACGTACCAAGAAGTGCAGCAAGACCACTTAGATATTTAGATAGATATGTAACGGTAGCTCAAGGACAAGTTTTCTATATGACAGAGCTTCTTGCTCAACTTGAAGGCTTAGAAAGAGGACCAGCAGGAAATACTTCTCTTGCAGCAGCTTTTGTAATAGCTCAAGAGATGGATAATGATGAAATTATAGTGATTCAAGAAACAGAATACACTGGAGCAGGAAAACACATTTTACCTCAACTTACCTTTGCAAAGAACAATGGCATAGAAATCCTTAAGGGTGATCCAAAAACAGAGGTTCCAGGGAAAAATATTGTGCTTCCAGAAAGTCCAGCTATGCTTCAAGTAGATGATAAAGATTTAAATGGGTACAGAAAATCCCTTATTAAAAACAGTATTAAAAAGCTAGAAACCAACACAGTAGATATTCTTGATATAGATTTCCTATGTGAAGAAACAAAATTAAGCAAGGTGGAAGTAGTAGATATACTTTCTAGCCATGGCATTTTCGTTAAATAAATAATTGGGGGGTAAAGAAGTGAAAAGAGAAGATGATTTTCAAAAAAGAAGAGAGCATTTAAAAAACTTAACTGATGAGGAGTTATATGAAAGATTCTGGGCACTAACTGAACAAATAGCTAGACCAATGGTGGACTTAGCTTATAACAACACATCTTCTTCCATAGAAAGATCTGTACTTTTAAGAATGGGCTTTTCAAGTATTGAATCTTCAAAAATAGTTCAAGAAGGCATGAAAGCAAAACTTTTAGGTAAAGGTATGGGAAATGTGGTTTTAAAATATGCAGAGCTTAAAGGAATGAACTATTTAGAAGCAGGACGCGAACTAGGAGAAGGTAAAGGCTGGAATGAAGTATCAGGATTATTTAGGGGGGATAAATAATGCTAGAAGAAAACAAAAAAATAAATGTGGAAGAGATACTTAAGGATTTAGATAAGTATGAGCCAAAGAGAAGAGGTTGGCATTGGAGAGAAGCTCACAATGAACCAATGGGAGAATTTGAGTACAAAGAAATCACAAAACCACTTAAAAATAGTAAAGCTCTTCCATCAGCAAGAAGCTTTAATAACATAGATCCTCAACCAAAACCAGTAATAACTACTGAGATTGCTTCAGGAAGATTTGAAGATGATATAAGAAGAATGAGAATGGCTGCATGGCATGGAGCTGACCACATTATGGTTATTAGAACTGCTGGACAAAGCCATTACGATGGATTAATTGAAGGTTCACCAGAAGGAATCGGTGGAGTTCCAATTACAAGAAAAGAAGTAAGAGCTACAAGAAAAGCTATTGATTTAATAGAAGAAGAAGTAGGAAGAGAAATTAACTTCCACTCTTACGTATCAGGGGTTGCAGGTCCAGACATCGCAGTTATGTTTGCTGAAGAGGGAGTTAATGGTGCTCACCAAGACCCACAATACAATGTTTTATATAGAAATATTAACATGGTAAGATCCTTCGTAGATGCAGCTGTAGCTAAGCACATGATGGCTTGGGCAGATATGCTTCAAATAGACGGAGCTCATAATGCCAACGCAACAGCAATGAAAGGTTACATGGTAATGCCAGAGCTTATGGTTCAACATGCTATAAACTCTAAATACTCTGAAATGGTAGGAATGAAACCAAGTAATATTGCTCTTTCAACAGTACCACCAACAGCGCCACCAGCTCCATGCTTAAGATATGACTTACCTTATGCAGTGGCACTAAGAGACTTATTTAGAAATTATAAAATGAGAGCTCAAATGAATACTAAGTATATGGATTCTTGTACAAGAGAGGCTACAGTAACTCACAGCTTAAACTTATTAATCTCTGAACTTACTTCAGCTGATATTCAAAGTACAATTACTCCTGATGAAGGAAGAAACGTGCCATGGCATTACAATAACATTCATGCAGTAAACACTGCAAAACAAGCCCTAATTGGAATGGATGGATTAATGGATATGGTAGAACTTAAAAAAGAAGGATACCTACCAGAAAAAGTTAGAGAGCTTAAAGAAAGAGCCGTATTATTTTTAGAAGAAATCATTGAGAATGGCGGATACTTCAAAGCAGTTGAAGATGGCTTCTTCGTTGACTCTGGTGAATATCCAGCAAGAAACGGTGATGGTATTGCTCGTAAAATAGATGGAGGACTTGCAGTGGATACTGTAGTTCCAAGAGATAAGGATTACTTTGCACCAGTTTGTGCTCATTTTGGTTACAACAATGTGCCAGAAAAATATGAGCATGCTTGTGATGCAATAAAAGGATGTACTTTCTGTGATAGAAGCAAGATTGTTTACATTGATGAGTTAGATGAAGAAGATAATGTTATTAAGAGAATGGAAAAAGTTAAGGAAGATGGAACCATTGTACCAGAGGTTGAGTGGAAAAAGGATGGTTATGTATCTGTAACTCTATTCATTCCAGAAGACCCGAGAATTGCAGAAGCAGCAGCTCTTGAAATGGGTAAAAACATGAACTTAACAGATGTGGAAATTATCCATAAGCAAGTAATGCAGGATGCTGAAGGAACTTTAGTTGAAATTAAAGGAAGAGTTAACTTTAAAATTGTTAGAGATGAATTAAAGCTTCCTGAGGTGAAAGAAATCCTTGCAGATGATGTAATGAGAGATTATGTTAAAAAGCATCCAGTTAAAGTAGTAGCAGCTACTGCAGGAGAGGATGAGCACTCTGTTGGCTTAAGAGAAGTAATTGACATTAAACACGGTGGTATAGAAAAGTACGGTATTGAAGCTGTTTACCTTGGAACTTCATGCCCAGTAGAAAAGCTTATTGATGCAGCTATTGAAACAAAGGCTGATGCAATTTTAATGAGTACAATTATTACTCATAATGATGTTCATATGAAGAATATGAGGAAATTAAATGATCTTTGTATTGAAAAAGGCGTTAGAGACAAATTCATATTAGCTTGTGGAGGAACTCAAGTTACTAATGAAATTGCTGTAGCTAATGGAATGGATGCAGGTTTTGGTCGTGGAAGCAAAGGTCACCATGTGGCGTCTTTCATAATTGAAACTTTAATGAAAGAAGAGCAATAAGGGTTATAAATACCTACTAAAGATTTAAATTCAGTAGGTGAGTACAAATACTAATATTTAAAAATAAACTAAGGGCATACAAAATCAATGTATGCCCTTAACTATAGGAGTGTGCTTATGAAGGTAGAGTATTTAATTGCGGAAATTGGAAGTACTACTACCCTTGTTACAGCCTTTAATTTTAAAAATGGGGTAGAAGTAATTGGACAAGGAAAGGCCTTTACTTCTGTGCTGCAAGGGGATGTAACCATTGGACTTAAAAATGCAGTAAAGGAAATTGAGGATTTCTTAGGAGAAAAGCTAGAGTATGGAAGAATGCTTGCCACTAGTAGTGCTGCTGGGGGACTTAAAATAACCGTTCACGGCTTAGTTCAAGATATGACAGTAAAAGCTGCAAGAGAAGCTGCCCTCGGTGCAGGCGGAATTATTAAGATGGTTACAGCAGGAAGACTTAGAAAATCTGATATAAAAAAGATAAGAGAAATAAGCCCAAATTTAATTATGATTGCTGGGGGAACAGACTACGGTGAAAGAGAAACTGCTCTTTACAATTCAGAAATTTTAGCAGAAGCAGATCTTGGAATCCCAGTGGTTTACTGCGGTAATTGTGCTAATGTGGATGAAATAAAGGAAATATTTGAAGGAAAAGAGCTTTATGTTATAGAGAATGTTTATCCTAGAGTGGATGAGTTAAATGTAGAACCAGCGAGAGCTATAATACAAGATGCGTTTGAGAAAAATATTGTAAAGGCTGGGGGCATGGATAAAATCAAAGAAATGGTGGATGGAGCAATAATGCCCACCCCTGGAGCTGTAATGGAAGCTACTAAGCTTTTATATGATCTCCTTGGAGATGTATTAGTTTTTGATGTTGGGGGAGCTACTACAGATGTGCATTCAGTTACAGAGGGAAGTTTGGAGGTATTAGATATCCTTGTAACTCCAGAACCTAAAGCAAAAAGAACTGTTGAAGGGGATCTTGGGGTTTATGTTAATAGAGCTAATGTAATAGAGCTTTTAACACACCATGAAACTGAAGGAAACTCAAGTGAATATATAGAAAGTCAAATAAGACCCATTCCAGCCACGGAAGAAGAGCGAAGATGGAGCGGCATTTTGACTAAAAAAGCTGTGGAAGTAGCAATAAGCAGGCATGTAGGTCAAATAAAAAGAGTCTATGGTGCAGGAAAGAATTTCTTAGCCTATGGAAAGGATTTATCCATGGTGAAATATATTGTGGGTACCGGTGGAGCTTTAACTAGACTTCAAAAGGGTGAAGAAACTCTTGAAGGGATAAAAGAAATTAAAGAGGATTTAACAATGTACCCAAGACATGAAGCCAAGGTATTAATAGATACTATGTATATTATGGCCTGTGCTGGAGTTTTAAGTAGAGAAAACAAAGAAGCAGCAATTACTTTATTAAAGGAGAGTCTTAAGCTATGAAAAGAAGTTATCCCTGTATAGAAGCTAATTTAAATAAGATAAAACACAATACAGCAACCATTCTTGAAATATGCCAAGGACTAGGCATAGATGTAGTTGGAGTTACAAAGGTATTTTGCGCACAAAAGCCTATAGTTAACTCAATGATAGAAGGAGGCTTAAAGGTTATAGGAGATTCTAGGCTTTCAAACCTAAAGAGAGTCAGTGAAGCAAAGTGTGAAAAACTCCTTCTTAGAATACCTATGGAAAGTGATGCTTCTTCTGTGGTTAAATATGCAGATATATCTTTAAACTCAGAAGTAGAAACAGTAAAAAAACTAGCGAAAGCAGCAAAAAGAGCTAATAAAATTCACAAGGTTATCTTAATGATAGACTTAGGAGATTTAAGAGAGGGAGTTTTAGAATATGACGTTTTAGATGCGGCAAAGGAAATAACTAGACTTCCTAATATAGAGCTTGTTGGTGTGGGAACAAACCTAACCTGTTACGGAGGAGTATTACCTGACGAAGAAAATTTAAGTAAACTTATTGCAATTAAAGAAAAAATTGAGAGAGTTTTAGAGATAAAACTTCCAATTATATCAGGAGGAAACTCTAGCAGTCTTTATATGGTAATGGATAACACCATGCCTAAGGGGGTAAATCAATTAAGACTTGGTGAATCCATAGTGTTAGGAAGAGAAACTGCTTATGGAAAGGAAGTTCCTAATGCTCATAAGGATTGCTTTATCCTTAAAGGAGAAATTATAGAAATTAAAAATAAGCCTTCTGTACCTACAGGGAAAATAGGCTTAGATGCCTTTGGAGAGGTTCCAAAGTTTCAGGACAGAGGAGTTATAAAAAGAGCAATTATTGCACTTGGAAGACAGGATATTAAAGTGGATGGAATAACGCCCTTAGATAGTGGAATTGGAGTCTTAGGTGCTAGTAGCGACCACTTAATTCTAGATGTGACAGAAAGTAAATATGACTATAGAGTTGGAGATGTAGTAGATTTTTATATGGATTATGGCTGCCTACTACAAGCAATGACCTCACCTTATGTAAGTAAATATTATGTAGGATAATAAATATCATTATGTGGACTAACGATAGCTTTGATAAATAGGTAGTAATAAGGCTGTTGACAAAAGGGTTTTGTCAGCAGTTTTATTTTTTACTGAAATTTTTACACTGTAGGACAGTGGTAAAACTATAAAAATTAATATATTATAATAAGTGAGAACAGTTAATTTCCAAAGAAATTTGTCTAGCGGATTATGTAAAATATTTTCCAGGAAATAAATTTCAACATATTTCCATTTATTTACATGCAATCATATATATTTCCTGGGAAAACAATGTATGATAATAAAGAATGCTGTTTTAAATTCATGATTTGTCACAATATATTTTGTAGATTGCTGAAATATATTTTCAAGGTAAAACCTAATATAGTAAAATTGATGAACAAAAATGAAATCTAAGGAATAGTATTTTTATAGGCTTGAATTTTAGCTGTAACTAATTAAGTTTATTTAGTAATATTTGATTAGTTGATTAAAGGGGAGGAAAAAATGAATATTGATGTGATAAATCAAGTAATAATATTGTTTTTAATGATGTTGGTGGGGGTTTATGCAACTAAAAGAGGTTTTATTACTAAGGAAGTAGAAAAAGGACTTAGTAGTTTACTTCTTAATATAACCTTACCTTTTTTAATTGTCAGTACCTTTAATCTAGAATTTGACAGTAACTTACTAGATAGTGCAAAGAAAATTGTAATTTACTCCATAGTAATTCATTTAGGTTTATATGCCATAAGTAAATTTTTTTTCTTTAAGGCTTCTAAGGAGAAGCAGCCAGTATTAAGATTTATAACCACTTTTTCCAATGTGGGTTTTATGGGATATCCAGTGCTTCAAAGCATATTTGGGGATGTGGGAGTATTTTATGGAGCAATATTTAATATGGTATTTAATGCTTTTGTATGGACCTTAGGAGTATCCCTATATAGTGGGAAAAAGTCTTTAAAATCTTTTATACAAGTATTGAAAAATCCAGCCTTTATTGCTGTTTGTTTTGGGTTAGTTTTATTCATTTCTCCCGTTAAACTGCCAACTCCTATATATAAAACTCTGAAGCTAATGGGAGATACCACCACGCCAATATCTATGTTAATAGTAGGAGCTATGCTATCTTCTGCGAATTTTAAAGAAGTACTTTCAGACTGGACCATTTATTTAGGTTCTTTTATATGCTTAATAGTTTCTCCATTTTTAGTTTACTTAGCTATGACTACCTTAGGACTAGACAGAGAACTTACAAGAGTGTGTGTAATAATAATTGCCATGCCAGGAGCAGTAATGGCCCCAATAATCGCCTCAAAGTATGGAGGAAATGCAGAATATGCATCCCAATGTGTATTTTTGAGCACAATACTTTCAGTAATTACAATCCCATTAATAATATTAACTTTATTATAATTTACTTAAACATTTTATAAGTCATTTTATAAAGAATTTAATTAGTGTAGAGAAAATCTACATTATAAATATAAGGAGTGAAAAAAATGAGTGCAAAATTTGTTGAAAACTTAGAATTAGCCATGGAAAACCTACATAAAGTAGGGGCCTTTCTTACAGTGAAGGAAGGGGACAGAGTTAACACTATGACCATTAGCTGGGGAAACATAGGCTTTGAATGGAGAAGACCAATATTTACTGTACTAGTGAGGGAGTCTAGATATACCTTCGACTTAATAGAAAAAGCAGAAAGCTTTACTGTAAGTGTTCCAGTAAACAATAACCTAAGAAAAGAACTAGGCTTTTTTGGATCAAAATCAGGAAGAGATATGGATAAGTTTAAAGAATGCAACTTAGAACTAGCACCTTCAAAAGCTGTGAAAACTCCAATAATAGCGGGAGAGAATATGGTTCACTACGAATGTAAGATAGTTTACAAACAAGCTATGGACCCTAGCCTTTTGAGCAAATCTATACAAGAAGAATGCTATGATGGAGGAGATTACCATACAATTTACTATGGAGAAATAGTAGAGAGTTATAGAAGTTAAGAAATCTTACTATAATATTAATAGATAAAAATATAAAATAATAAACTAAGAGCTAGCAGAAATGCTGGCTTTTTTATCTGAGTCAGATACATTGCCACTAGAATGCATTAAGTAGGAACTAATATAGAAGACTATTTAACTTGGGTTGACCAGTAATGGATATGATTTTAAAGAGGTAGACAAAGAAATGAATATTTTTTTAACAGAATAAGTTTATAAGTCTGATACCTATTTCAATGGTTATTGTAACTGAAACCCTAGTATTTATGGGAAAGATAATTAGGTATAAGCTGTAAATTTAATAAAGGTAAGATTTTTGAAACCTTTATTATGGGCAAAGGTTTCAAAAAAGTATTAACTGTTTGTAAAATTCTGAAAATTTACTGAAAACTTATGTAAAATAATGTAGTATATTAATACAGAAGTAAGTCGACGATGATGCTAATATACTATTTCTATATTAAATTAGGATTAAAGATACATATAAAAATTTATGCAACAGATCTTATACAAATCATTTCACTTTTTAAACAATATTTTTTAGTAATCTAGTACCATGAAAAACTGAATGAAAATTAAATTGGGGGGAGATTATGAGGAGTTTTTGGGGGATAATTCCACGATACATTATTAAGAATAAGAAGCGTATTGTATTTATGGGTATTGGTATAGTGCTGTCAGTAGCATTAATAGTTTCTTTAAGTATAATACAAGAATCTGTGAGCAAGACATCCTATGAAAGGATGGTTGACGATGCAGGAGGTATCTATGATATTTCATTCTTCACAAGAGATTATGGAAAATTTGAGGAGCTAAAGACTGATTCAGCAGTTGAGAAAATGTCTATAGCTGCTAATTTGGGCGAATATAAAATTCCAAATTCTAAAGTCAATATTGATATTAAAGCCTATGATGAAAATATTACAGATTTCTTGAACTTTAATCTAACAGAGGGAAGATATCCTGAAAAAGGAAATGAAATTGCTTTAGAGCAATGGGTATTAGATGCATTACCTCAAAAATATGAAATAGGGGATACCATGAAGTTTCCACATACTGTAGAATATAGAACTTTGGATGGTGAGAGGCTTCAAGAGGAGATAGAAAGTAATTTTGTTTTAGTTGGAACTTTTAAGTACACTAATAATCAATTTTCTAATAAAAATACAGCAAAGGCTTATATAACTAAAGAATTTCTTAAGGATAATTTAAAAAATCAAAATTTAGAATATGAAGGTTATATAATGATAAACCCTACAAGTTCTGTCACAGATACTGCAATGCAGCTAGCAGCAACAAATAATTATTCTAAAATATTCTTTAATGAAAATTATGTTAAAACTTCCACTATACAATATGGGAAAGTCTTTGAATTAATTTTTAAGGTGCTGTTTATTATCATTGGAGTTGTAGCAAGTATTATCATTTTCAATGTGTTTAATATATCTATAACAGAAAGAACAAAAGAATTCGGAATGTTAAGGGCCATTGGAGCCTCACCCCTTAGAATTAAGGGCATAGTACTAGGGGAAGGCATAGCCTTAGGTATGATATTTATTCCAATAGGAATATTTTTAGGAAGCTTAGCAGTTAGGACCGTTATGATGCTTTCTTCAGCAACGGGGAATTTAAAGGGATTATTTCATATTCCTATGGCTGGTATAACGCCGGCTTTAGTAGTTGGATTTTTATCAATTATTATAGGAGTGTACTTTCCAGCTTTAAAGGCATCAAGAATATCTCCTATGGAAGCAATAAGCTCTAATAATAATTTAAACTTAAAAGGAAGAAAAATTAAAAGTTCCCTTGAAGGTAATGGAACATTAAGAAAAAGATTTAAATTTCCAGCTAATATGGCGTACATGAATATAAATAGAAATAAGAAAAAATTTATAACTACAATAGTTTCTCTATCTATAACCATAATTATGTTAAGCTGTGTAAACTACTTGATAGGTTCTGCAGACCCAATAGGTAACTTTAAAAAGAAATTTCCAGGTGATTTTGTATTACTATCCTCTGGAATTTCCAAAGATTATGGGTTAACTGAAAAAGATATAAGTAAGATTTCTAAAATTAAAGGAGTAGAGAAAATTTCAACTGAGAGAAGAATTTCTTCACCTGTATATGTGCCGGCAGAAAGTGTTACTAGCAAAGGCTTGAAATTTCAAGAGGCTAATAGTAATAGAAACCCATATTTAAAGGAGCTATTTAATAAAAAGCAATACTATTTTGAAACAAGAACTTTGGGGTACAGTTCTGAAGAACTTGAAAAGTTAAAATCAGGACTAATTGAAGGAAATATAGATGTAAATGAAATGAAGGAAAAGAAATTAGCTATAGTAGTTCAGGATTTAAATTATAGAGATTATACTAATATCAAAGTTGGGGACCGAATTAAAATAAGTTATCCAATTTATGATGAAAAAGGAAATCCTGTTAGAGATTCAAAAGAAGTATTTGAAGTAGGAGCTGTGGTTAAGGAAGAAATGTTAGCTTCAGTAGATGCTAGTACCAGTATTATGTTTATAGTAAGTGAAGATGCAATGAAAAACTATTTAAGCATTGATAACTATCAGCAGGCAAATATTACCTTAAATAAGGATGCAAACTATGAACAAGCAGAAAAAGAAATAAGAGATACCATGAAGCTTTCAAGAGATTTAACCATTAAATCCTTTAAAGAAGAACTTAAAACAACAAAAGAGTCCAATATGAAGTTATCTATGACCCTATATAGTCTTGTGTTCATAGTAGCAATAGTAAGTGTAATTAACTTGATAAATATAATGTATATGAATGTAATGATTAGGAATAAAGAAATTGGAATGATGAGAGCTTTGGGCTTTGGTAGTGATGAGGTTAAAACTATGATAAAACATGAGGGAATGTTTTATGGAGTTGCAGCTAGTATAGTAGGAATAACATTAGGAGTGTTTTCAACATATGTAATTTATATTAAGGGAAGAGGGGTAATAAAAGCAGATATGTCATGGAACTTTCCTACCTTAGAGGTAGCAGGAGTATTTGTTATTACTACTTTTATTACAGTTATAGCAGCCATACTGCCTTCAAGAAAACTTTTTACTTCAAGTGTTGTTGACTCTATAAGAGGAATAGAATAAAAGTAAGATTATTAAAAATAAGATAAATAGGTTATTTATATATGAGTACAAATTTTTTTAGGCTTCAAAGATAAATAGAGCAAATCTTCATCTTTGAAGCCAATAAAATATTTTTAATAAAACAATCTTCATGAGGAAATAATTAGGGGGAGATTTTATGGAATTATTAAGAACAAAACGATTAACAAAAACCTATGGAATTAAGGAAACAGAGGTTAAGGCACTTAAACCTACAGATATTTCTATTGAAAAAGGAGAATTTACGGCAATAGTAGGACCAAGTGGTTCAGGGAAAAGTACCTTACTACATCTTCTAGCAGGACTTGACAAGCCTTCAGCTGGACAAGTTTTTATAAATGATACGGATATTTATTCTATGGGAGAGAAGGAACTATCTAGATTTAGAAGAAGAAACATAGGCTTTATATTTCAGTTCTTCAATCTAATTCCAATATTATCAGTGGAGGAAAATATTAAACTACCATTATTAATGGATGGCAAAAAAGTTGATGAAGCTTATATAAATGAAATAATGGAAAACTTAGATATTAAAAATAGAAAAACTCATTTACCAGGAGAAATATCAGGAGGACAACAGCAAAGAACCTCTATTGCAAGAGCTCTTGCTAATAAGCCTTCAATCATATTTGCAGATGAGCCTACAGGAAACTTAGACAGCAAAAATAGTAATGAGGTTTTAGATTTACTTACTATGTCCATAAAAAAATACAATCAAACTTTGGTTATGATAACCCATGACCCTAATATTGCAGCTCGTGCAGATAGAATTATAACTATAGCTGACGGCATAATTGTGGATGATAAGAGGACTAAATAATGCGCAGTTTTTGGGGTCTAATTCCACGATATATTCTAAAGAATAAGAAAAGAATTTTTTTTATGGCAGTTGGAATAGTGTTATCTATATCTTTAGTAATTTCTGCAACTATATTAGTTGAGACTATAAAAAAGGCTTTCTATCAAAGTGTTATTGATGGATCTGGAGGGATATATGATGCCATGTTTTTTACATGGAATAAAGCTAGATTTGAAGAAATTAAAGATGATCCTATCATAGATAAGGTTACTTTTATAACTCCTTTAGGAACTCATAAATTTGAAAATACAAGTTATAAATTAGACATTTTGGGTTGTGATGAAAATATTACTGAACTTTTAAACTACAAGTTAATAGAAGGTAAGTATCCAGAAAAGCAAGGGGAGATTGCCTTAGAAAAGTGGATACTAGATTTACTTCCACAAAAACATAAGATTGGAGATAGTATTGAATTATCTTCAGTTGTTGAGTACATGTCTCCCAATGGAAGAAAAAATATAGAAAATAATGATAACTTTATATTAGTAGGGTTATTTGAACATAAGTCTACAGCATATGGACCTAAAAATACCGGGAAAGCTTATATTACTAAAGAATGTGCAGAAACAATTTTAAATAATAAAAATGTACAATATAGTGGATATTTAACCTTTAAGGATGATTACTCCATACAGGATGGATTGATGACACTTATTGCTACAAATAGCTATTCGGAGATTCATTTTATGCCTAATGAACTTATAGGAAGTTATGTACTAGGACAAAAAATACTAGATTTTGCTTGTGTCGGTTTATTTATAGTAGTAGGTATTGTGGCTATTATAATAATCTACAATATATTCAATGTATCTGTAGCACAAAGAGTAAAGGATTTTGGAATATTTAGAGCTATTGGAGCATCACCTAAAAAGATAAAAAGCTTAGTGTTAGGAGAAGGCATGATCTTAGGGGTAATATTTATACCTATGGGAATCTTATTTGGAAGTTTTGTGACTCAAATAGGAATAGAAATTATGCTAGGCACGAGTAACACTGCAAGTAAATTTCAAATTCCTAGTATAGGGATTATTTCTTCATTAATTGTAGGATTTGCATCAATAATTGTTGGAGTATACTTTCCAGCTAAAAAAGCATCAGAAATATCTCCAATGGAAGCCATTATTTCAAATAATAATATGGGTATAAAAGGCGAAAGAAATAGGAAGTCATTGCAAAGTAATAGTTTTATGATGAAAAAGTTTAATTTTACTACTCATATAGCTTATCTTAATTTAAGCAGAAATAAGAAGAGATTTATGACAACAGTATTTTCTTTAAGTATGAGTATAGTTATGCTTATGATTGTAAATTACTTAATATCATTAGCTAATCCCGTTAGCAGATTTAAAAATGATTTTAATGGTGATTTTATTGTTTCAGCCATAGGCCATTCACAAAACTTAGGGTTAGCAAGTAATGAAGTTAGTAGTTTAAAAAACATTGATGGTATAAATTATTTGTCAGTAAAAAAGAAATTTCAAATTGCTATGGAAGTGCCACAAAACAAACTAACAAATGATGGTATAGCATATATAAAATCTGAAAGTAAGAATGATAATTTTATGAAGGATTTAGTAGCTCAAAACCGTTATAGATTTATTACTGAGCTTCAGGGATATAGTAGTGAGGAACTAGATAAATTAAAGGATGGGTTACTAGAGGGAAATGTTAGTGTAAATGAGATGAGGGAAAAACCTATTGTCATTCTAGCACAAAATTTAAATAATTATAATTTTACTAACGTACAAGTAGGAGATACTATACGACTAGGCTATACAAGATATGATAAAGAAGGAAAGGAGTTAGGTTTTAGTAATGAAGATTTTATCATAGGCGGACTACTTAAAGAAGAAGCCTTAAATTTATCCTATGGAAAAGAAAAGAATATGGTCATTATAAGTAGTGAATTTGCTGAAAATCATATGGAGGTTAAGAAAGATCAAGAAGTAGTAATTAATTTAAGAAAAGATGTTAGCTATGAAAAAGTGGAAAATGAGATAAGAAACAATTTGAAATTAAGCAAAGAAATAAAAATAATATCTTTTAAGGAAGAGCTTGAAAGAGTTAAAAAAACTAATTTTCAATTGTCTTTAAGCCTTTATAGTTTTATTTTTATAATAGCTACCATAAGCATAATAAACTTAATAAATATAATGAGCATGAATGCAATATTAAAAAGTAAGGAAATTGGCATGATGAGAGCCTTAGGACTCGGAAGTGATGAGGTTAGAAAAATAATAATCCATGAAGGTCTACTCTATGGCATAGCCTCAGGTGGAATAGGTATAACCTTAGGAACTATATTGACATATTTAATTTATATGGTTGGAGCTCAACTCATTAGTCAAGGGATAATTTGGCAGTTTCCAACTGTAACTATTGTTATAACTTATGTTACAGTGATAATTATTTGCCTAATTTCATCAATAATTCCTTCGAGGAGTTTATTTAAAAGTAGCATTGTTGACTCCATTAGAGCTGTTGAATGATTAAAAATACTTAATTAGGTAAGAGGTTAGTTGTTTAAGTGTATAATAATGGTAAATATGGTGTATTAAGTAGTGTATTAATATGATTTGTAATCTATATTAATGCACTACTTTTAAATAAAATTTGCTTATAAACGTAAATAAATAAAAAGCATATTATTTTGCACAGGTTGTTAAGGGTGCTTAATTGAAAAGGGGGATAACATGGGTACTGTATTAGAAGTGAAGGATATCCATAAGAGTTTAGGGGGGGGAGAAAGATTATTAAAGGGGGGGGCACCAAATCAAGGTACAGGAACCATTAATTAGTAAAAAAATAAGGTTTCTTTTTAAGATTAGGACTTTAGTTTAATAGTTAATAATGCCTATTATAGCTAAAATGACAGGTAATATGGAGTTGGTACTAAAAGATTAGGGTGATGTGTGCCTTGGTCTTTTTTTCATTTTCTTAATAAATTCAACATAAAATTCACAAAAAATAAACATGTTTAATTTTAATTTTATTTATATAAATAATTTATCTATAAAATTTTAAAATAATTGTTAGAAAATGTTGAATTATTACTCATTATGTATTAAACTTAGTTAATGTATTAACAAGGTCGTAAAATACATATAGTGTTATAGAATACGTTTACGATTTTTTAGAATTTTAGGACAAGTTTTATTTTAACTTCTAAGGAGGATAATCATGAGTAAAAATTTAGACCCTTTAAACAATGAGGGGAAATTAAAAAGGGAGCTTGGTCTTGGGGCGGCTACAGCAATTGTAGTTGGAAACATCATTGGTTCTGGTATTTTTATGTCTCCAGCAAGCTTTGCAAGGGTAACAAATCCAAAAGTATCTATGATAGCATGGATGATAACTGCTATAGGATCTTTATTAATTGCACTTAGCTTTGCAAACCTTGGTTCAAAGATGCCTAAAACTGGGGGACCTATTGTTTATACGAGAGCAGCTTTTGGAGATTTTGCAGGATTCTTAATTGGTTGGTCCTTTTGGATTGGTTCTTGGGTTGGAAACTGCGCAATTATAACTGCTTTTATGAGCTATTTTACATATTTTGTACCAGCAGCTAAATCACCTGGTATTGCATTTTTAGTTTGTACCATAGTAGTGTGGCTTTTCACTGCTATAAATATTTATGGAGTTAAATATGTAGGTAAGATTGGGGTTATATCCACTGTATTAAAGGTTGGAGTACTTGTTGTTTTTATAGTGATTGCAGCAATAAACTTTAACCCAAGCTATTTAAGTACAGTATCTAGTGAAGAATTAGTTGGAATGAATACGTTACCTTCAGCTATAGCAATAGCTCTTTGGGCCTTTGTAGGACTTGAAAGTGCTACAGTAGCAGGCGGAGAAATCAAAAACCCAGAGAAAAATATTAAAAAGAGTACTGTATACGGGATTTTGATTGTATCAGCAATTTATATTTTTATGAGCTTTGTGGCTATGGGAGCTATGGATCAAGCTACCCTTGCTAAGTCAGAAGCACCACTTGCAGATATTATAAATAGTGCTACTGGAGCAAATTGGGGAGGAAACTTCATTGCCTTTGGTGCATTAATATCTACTTTAGGAGCAACCTCAGGATGGTTTTTAACTACTGCTAGAAGTGCAGTTGGTGCAGCAGAGGATGGATTATTCCCAGAAATATTCAAGAAAATCAGTCCTAAGTATAGTACTCCTACGGCTGCGTTAATCATAGGAAGTATTTGTATGAATGCATTACTTATACTTAACTATGTAAGTACTTTACAAAAGGCCTTTGATTTCATGATATTACTTGCTACACTTTCCTTCCTTCCAGCATACTCATTCTGTGCAGCAGCAGAAATAGTGCTATTATTTAAAGGAGATAAGAACTTTAATTTTGCTAGCTTCTTAAAGAATGCTTTCTTCTCAATCCTTGGATTTGGATATTCTATTTATGCAATCTATGGAACTGGAGCAGAAACAGTTATGTACGGATTTATACTAATGTTAGTAGGAATACCAGTTTATGTTTATATGATGCTTCAAAAAAATAAAACTGATAAATCAGTAGATAAATTAAGAGAATCAGCAGGAATAGATTTATAAAAAATACCCGATGCAATTGCATCGGGTATTTTTATACTAATTTATAGTTAAAAAAATTATATTTATTTAAATAGTAATTCTTATTAATTGCAATTTTGTAAATAACATTGAGGAAACGATCTATTTCGTAAAAGGTGTTATACATTCCAAAGCTAATTCGTACTGTACCAGGCATTTTTTCTTTAGGAGCATTTATATTTTCTTTAATCATTTCAGGAGTGGCATGAAGGAGATTTTGCATGTAGGGTTGTGCACAGAAGCATCCACTTCGAACTGCAATTCCAAATTCGTAAGATAAAATTTTAGCTAGAATAGTATGGTGAATCCCTTCTATATTAAAAGGAATAATGCTTACCTTATCTCTGAAGTTCATATAATCTCCATAAAGAATTACAGAAGGTATTCTTATAAGATTTTCTGTAGCATATTTAGTTAAGGTTCTTTCATATCTATCTATATTATCCATGCCTAGTTCTTTTAATTTTTCTGCAGCACAGCTTAGGGCAACGGAACCAATTACGTTAGGAGAACCAGCTTCATGTCTATCTGGAGAAGCTGCCCATTTTACTAAGTCATGGGATACAAAAGATATTGTTCCACCACCTACATAGTCGGGTCCGCACTGATTAAACACTTCTTTAGAGCCTATTAAGACCCCAGTTCCAAAGGGGGCATACATTTTGTGGCCAGAAAAGGCAACAAAGTCAATATGATCTTCACTGTAGAAGGGTTTCATATCAAAGTGGGCATGAGGAACTAACTGTGCTCCATCCACTAAAATTTTTGCACCATATTTGTGAGCAAGCTTAGCAATCTCATATATAGGATTTTTGTGACCTGTTACATTTGATGCACCAGTTACAGTAACTAAAGCTACTAAACCATTATACTTTTCCAACTTATTTTTTAAATCTGTTAAGTCAAGTCTCCCCTTATCATCTACATCAACATAATCCAGGTTATAGTTATATCTCCAAGGCAAATCATTTGAATGGTGTTCCATGGAGGTGCTTAAAACAACAGCATTACTTCTTTTTCCACATGATAAAATGTTAGCTAACTTATTTATTGCTTCAGTGGCATTTTTCACATAAATTACTTCCATATTATTTTCATCATAACCTACGAATCTTCCAATAATTTTTCTGCTTTCTTCATACATGGAAGTGGATAATTGGGATTTATAGCCTTCTCCCCTATGAATTGATGAGTACCAGGGGCAGAATTTTATTATATCTTCAACTACACACTTTAGAGGTGGAGTGGTAGCAGCATTATCAAAGTTTATACCAGTAATCAAGTTTTCATCTGCTAGTTGAACCTTATTATTTATGCCCATGATTAGATCTCTATATAAGGTACCATCTATAAAGTTACTCATTTTTGTAACCTCCCTAAAAGTTCTTCTATTACATAATATTAATAACTTTAACTATTGGCACAACAAAGATTATTAACCCTAAAATTAGATAGGAAGGAGTATAAATTTCCCTTTACTTCCTTATAATAAAAAAGTAAAATAGAATTGTTGACAACTTTACTCTGATTTGCTAATATGAAAGTGTAGTAAAACAGTCAACATTAAAAACCATTAATGAAACTTAAGGAATGATATATATGAAATTATCAACTAAAGGACGTTATGGCGTTAAGGCAATGGTTGATTTAGCCATTAACTATGGCAAAGAGCCAGTATCCATAAAGAGTATTTCTGAAAGACAAAAAATATCTGAATATTATTTAGAACAGCTTTTTTCATCACTTAGAAAATCAGGACTTATTAAAAGTGTAAGAGGGGCTAATGGAGGATATATTTTAGATAAAGAACCTAAAGATATAACAGTTTATGAAGTTCTAGAGGTTTTAGAAGGACCCATTGAAATTTCAAATTGTTTAGAAGATGGTTCTTGCAACAACATAGATTGTTGTGCCACGAGAATTGTTTGGAAAAAGATAAAAGAAAGTATAGATAGTGTAACCACCTCTATTACTTTACAAGATATAGTAGACGATTATTTTAACATCGCCAAGTTAAAAGGAGTGAATTTAAATGAATAAACCTATTTATATGGATTATGCAGCTACAACCTATACAAAAACAGAAGTATTAGAAGAGATGATACCTTATTTTACAGAGTTTTATGGCAATCCATCTTCTGTATATTCAATTTCAAGAGAAACAAAAAAAGCTTTAGATAAGGCTAGAATGAGAGTAGCTAAAGCTATTAATGCTGACCCTGCTGAAATTTACTTTACTGGTGGTGGATCAGAAGCTGATAACTGGGCAATAAAGGGGATTGCTTTTGCTCATCAAAATAAGGGAAATCATATAATCACAACAAAAATAGAGCATCATGCAGTGCTACATGCTTGTGAATACTTAGAAAAACATGGTTTTGAAGTAACTTACTTAGATGTAGATGCTGAAGGTGTAATAAGACTTGAAGATTTAAAAAATGCTATCAAGGAAAATACTATTTTAGTTACAATAATGATGGCAAACAATGAAATTGGTTCTATTCAACCAGTTAAAGAAATTGGAGAGATTTGTAGGGAAAAGAAAATATTCTTCCATACAGATGCAGTTCAAGCAGTTGGACACATTCCAGTAGATGTAAAAGAAATGAATATGGATTTACTTTCTTTAGCAGCACATAAATTTTATGGACCTAAAGGTGTAGGAGCACTATACGTTAAAAAGGGAATTAAAATTCACAATCTAGTTCATGGCGGCGGACAAGAGAAAAATAGAAGAGCTGGAACAGAGAACGTAGCTGGTATTGTAGGACTTGGAAAAGCTATAGAATTTGCTACTGATAATATGGAAGAACATAATAAGACATTAACTTACCTTAGAGATAAATTAATGAATGGATTATTAGAAATACCTCATACTAGACTAAATGGACCAAAGGGAGAAAATAGACTTCCTGGTAACGTGAATGTATGTTTTAGATTTATTGAAGGGGAATCTGTACTTTTAATGTTAGATGCTATGGGAATCTGTGCCTCAAGTGGAAGTGCATGTACATCTGGTTCACTAGATCCTTCACACGTTCTTTTATCAATTGGATTGCCACATGAGATAGCTCATGGTTCTTTAAGATTAAGTCTAGGCGATGGAACAACAGAAGAAGAAGTTGATTATGTTTTAAAAACAGTACCATCAATAGTACAAAGATTAAGAGATATGTCACCATTATATGATGATTATATGAATAAGGGGGAGAATTAATATGTATAGCGATAAAGTTATGGATCATTTTACTAATCCAAGAAATGTTGGAGAAATTAAGGATGCCAGCGGTATTGGAGAAGTTGGAAATGCTAAATGTGGAGATATAATGAAGGTTTACTTAAAAATAGAAGACAACATAGTGATAGATGCTAAATTTAAAACTTTTGGCTGTGGTTCAGCTATAGCATCTTCAAGTATGGCTACAGAACTTATAAAAGGAAAAACTGTAGATGAAGCTTGGACTCTAACAAACAAAGCAGTAGCTGAAGCTTTAGATGGACTTCCACCAGTAAAAATGCACTGTTCAGTTCTTGCAGAGGAGGCTATCCATAAAGCAATAAATGACTACAGAAAAAATCAAGGGTTAGACCTTTGGGACTTTAAAGAGCATGATGATATTCATGATCATGTACACGGAGAATAGGTGATAATTAATGAAAAAAAAAGTTATAGTTGGTATGAGTGGAGGAGTTGATAGCTCCGTAGCTGCATACTTACTTAAGGAAGCGGGTTATGAAGTAATTGGAATCATGATGAAGCTTTCTGATAATCCCGATTACGAGGAAACAGAAGGTGGTTGTTGCTCTTTAGCTGCTGCAAATGATGCTAGAAGAGTAGCAGATGTTTTAGATATTCCCTTCTACGTGCTAAACTTTAAGAAGCCTTTTAAGGAAAATGTTATAGATTACTTTGTTGATGAATATTTCCAAGGAAGAACTCCAAATCCTTGTGTTATGTGTAATAGAACTGTTAGATTTAGTGAGCTTTTAAGAAAAGCTAAGCAGCTAGGAGCAGATTATATAGCTACTGGTCATTATGCAACTATTACTAAAGAAGAAGATAGGTATGTTCTTAGAAAGTCAGAGGACGATAAAAAAGATCAAACCTATATGCTTTATGGGTTAACACAAGAGCATCTTGCCCATACTTTAATGCCTTGTGGAACTTATTCTAAACCTGAAATTAGAGCCATAGCTGAGAAAATAGGCTTAGATGTGTTTAGAAAAAGAGATTCTCAGGAAATATGTTTTATTCCGGACAATGATCATGGAAAGTACATAGAGAAATATGGCGGAAGAGAAGTTAAACCAGGTAACTTTGTGGATAGGCAAGGAAAGATTTTAGGAAAACATAAAGGAATCATCCACTATACTATTGGACAAAGAAAAGGTCTTGGTATAGCCCTTGGAAGGCCTATGTTTGTTACAGATATAATTCCTTGGAGAAATGAAGTAGTTCTTGGTGAGGAAGAGCATATTTTTAAAACTGAGCTTATCGCAAAGAATATTAATTTAATACCTTTTGATAAGATTCAGGGAGAGCTTAGAGTAACTGCAAAAGTAAGGTATTCTACAAAAGCAGCTCCAGCTATAGTTACTCAATTGGATGATAATAGAATTAAAGTTATATTCGATGAAAAGCAAAGGGCTATAACTAAAGGACAATCGGTAGTATGTTATATTGATGATTTAGTGGTAGGCGGCGGAATTATAGAAGAAATTCTATAACAACAGCATACTATGAAGTTTATATTTAGGATATTTGGCATATAGCTGAATATCCTAAAAACATTATAGGGGAATTTGGTCTTAACTTAAATTAACTATAAGTTTTGAATTAGGAGATGTTATTTAATGGATTATAGTGATAAAGTATTGGAACATTTTTATAGCCCAAGAAATGTGGGAACCTTGCCAGATGCAAATGGTATAGGGGAAGCAGGAGATGCAAACTGTGGAGATATAATGAAGATTTACCTAAAGGTAGAAGACAACATTATTAAGGATGTAAGGTTTATGACCTTTGGATGTGGTTCTGCTATAGCATCTTCTAGTATTGCAACAGAGCTAATAAAGAACAAAACCTTAGAAGAAGCCTGGGGACTTACTAATAAGTCTGTAATAGAAGCTTTAGACGGTCTTCCAGCAGCAAAAATTCATTGTTCAGTACTTGCGGAACAAACCATTCATAGGGCCATTAACAATTATAGAGAAGCTATAGGCCTTGATAAGTGGAAGGATAAATACGAAAATACTAATTCACACCAACATGAAGTAGAAGAATTATAAGATAATTTTAAGGATAGCTTCAAGTTTTGATGAAACTTGAGACTATCCTTTTTTTAAAGTATATACTTGAATAATTTGGATATAATAACATAATAATTACATACTTTGGAGTGGTAACAATTATGTTGAAAAGTAGAGATTTTATATATATGGATGTAATAGACATCAACGGTAAGAATTTAGGCTATGTTAAGGATATTTTAATTAACTTTAATAAAAAAGAAGTAACAGGCTTTAAGGTTAATCCTTATAAGTTTATAAGCAAAGGTTTTAATATATTAAAAGAGGATATTATTTATTATAATACCAAAATTTTAGTAACCAAAACTACTAAGGAAAATCAAATTTCTTTTTCAGAACTTAGAAATATGTATGTTTTAGACAAACATTCAAATATATTAGGAATGGTTAATGACATTATATTTTGTGAAAAAACCTTTGAGCTAAAAGGTATATCAATAAAATGTGGAACTATAGCTGGAATTTTTAGAGAGAGAAAAATACTTCTTATTAAGGAGTTAATTTTAGGCGAAGATAATTTACTCTATTTTGGAAATGAAGATAAGTTTAAACTTGTGGTAACTCCTCATAAATCCCTTTCAAAGGTTGTGGTAAATTATGAAGAACATTAAGATAAAGTATAAAAATATCCTGATTACTATTGCTTTTATAGCTTTAATAGTGATTCTCATTTGGAAGGTTCCTATTTTTTTAGATATATTTGGAGTTATTTTAATTTCCTTTATTATTGCATATAGCTTAAGGCCATTTTACAAAATATTTCTACGTAAAGGCTTAAACAAGAAGTTATCAGCTATTATAGTTATTAGCACTATTTTACTAGCTATAGCTTTGATTTTTATATTGTTAATACCTTCAATATATAAAGAAGGTGCAAATTTTGCTAATACAGTTAGCCAAATTAAAAACTATTTCAATAGATTTTCTTTAGATAAGTATGAGTTTGCAAAAAATGAGTTTGTTAGAGAAACTTTAAATAATATTTATATAAAGATAAAGGAAAGTGCTCAAGGTTTTGTTACAGAAACTATAAATACAACTATCAGTATTGGGGAGAATATACTCCTTATATTCATCATTCCAACTTTAGTATACTTTTTCTTATGTGATGATGAAAAAATACTTAATGGGGTAATAAGATATGTACCTATGGAGAGTAGGAATGTTGTAAAAAGAGCATTAGTTCACATTGACAAGGTTTTAGAAAGATATATAATAACTCAGTTTGAATTATGTGGTATTGTTGGGGTTCTTACATATATTATATTAATATTCACAGGAGTTAAGTTTGCCTTTGCTTTATCTTTGATTAATGCAGTGTTCAATATTATACCTTACTTTGGACCTTTAATTGGAGCAATACCTATTGTTATATTAGCAAGTTTCACTTCTGTTCAAAAAGCTATATGGTTAGCAATCTGGCTTAATTTGATTCAGCAAATTGAGGGAAATGTAGTTGGACCCAAAATGATGGGAGATAGTGTAAGTTCCCATCCTTTAACTATATTACTTTTATTACTCATAGGTGGAAGTTTAGGTGGTATAATCGGAATGATTGTAGTGGTTCCTCTTTGGGTTATGGTTAAGATTCTTTATGAGGATTTAGATTATTATTTATTCTAAAAGGAGAAATCAGGGCTTCTATTTAATACTTGATATAATAATCTATAAACTATTAAGACAACTAAGAGGAAATTTGCAGAACCAAAAGTATAACTTCATTTCTCTGTATTGACAATTAATATTATTTTACTTATAATTCACAATATAAAGTCTTATGAATAAGGGTATGTAGAGAGCTTGATCCAAGCCTTGGTATAATAAAGATAGTCATAAATGGACTATACTTTTGTGTAGTAGAAGAGTATATGCTACTTAATTTGTAGTTAACAAGGTTTAAAATAGAAATAAATGAATATTAAGCTATGATAAAAAGGAGTAAGTGTACGGAACATTCAGAGAGGAAGTGGCTGGTGAAAACTTCTTGGAAAGTATATTGAAGCTGTTTTGGAGCTATATTTTAATTAAGAGATATCGATGGTTCATTGATATAATTAGGGTGGTAACGCGGAAAACCTTCGTCCCTTTGGTTGGGGAAGAGGTTTTTTTTGTGCATAAATTTATTAATTTTAGATGAAAATGAATAATAATTTGGAGGTTGATATATAATGAAGAATATGTCGCTAAATGAAATTAGAGAATCTTTTTTAAAGTTTTTTGAAAGTAAAGACCATTTGAGAATGGTGAGTTTTCCGCTAGTTCCTAAGAATGATAATAGTTTATTGCTAATTAATGCAGGGATGGCACCACTTAAACCTTATTTTACAGGACTTCAAACGCCACCTAGCAAAAGAGTTACAAATTGTCAAAAATGCATAAGAACTGGTGATATTGACAATGTAGGTAAAACTTCAAGACATGGTACTTTTTTTGAAATGCTTGGAGATTTCTCTTTCGGAGATTACTTTAAGGAACAGATAATTCCATGGGCTTGGGAATATATTACGGAAACACTTCAAATACCAAAGGAAAAGCTTTATGTAACTATCTATCTTGAGGATGATGAGGCTTTTGAAATTTGGAGTAGAACCACAGATGTAGATCCAAATAGAATATTTAGACTTGGAAAAGAAGATAACTTTTGGGAAGTTGGAGTAGGACCTGGACCATGTGGACCATGTTCAGAAATTCACTACGATAGAAATAGTGAACTTGGGACTATAACAAATGAAGCTGACTTTATTAAAGCTGGGGAAGAAGATAGAGTAATTGAGTTTTGGAACTTAGTATTTACTCAGTTTGATAAAGATGAAAAGGGTAATTATATAAAACTTAAGAATCCAAATATAGATACAGGGATGGGCCTTGAAAGAATTGCGACCATTATGCAAAATGTAAATAGTATTTTTGAAGTAGATACTATAAGAGCAATTTTAGATGAGGTTTGTGATATAGCTAAAGTTACTTATGGAAAAGATAGAAAAACTGATATTTCTATAAGAGTAATTACTGACCACATAAGAAGTACTACTTTCTTAATTTCTGATGGAGTCCTACCATCTAATGAGGGAAGAGGGTATGTTTTAAGAAGAATATTAAGAAGAGCTGCAAGACATGGTAGACTTCTAGGAATTAAAAACATTTTCCTACATGAACTTTGTGATAAGGTAATTGAAAACAGCAAAGGTGCTTATCCAGAGCTAGAAGAAAAGAAAGATTATATTAAGAAAGTTATTAAGCTTGAAGAAGAAAGATTTACAGAAACTATAGATTCAGGAATGGATATATTAAAGTGTTATATTGAAGAGTTAGAAAGTAAGAATGAGAAAACTTTAAGTGGCGAAAAGGCATTTAAGCTTTATGACACCTATGGATTCCCTCTAGAACTTACACAAGAAATTGTAGAGGAGAAAGGTCTAACTATAGACATAGAAGGCTTTAATGCTGAGATGGATAATCAAAGAAAAACAGCAAGGGCAGCTAGGGGAGATTCTAGCTACATGGGTAGTGATGATGGAGTCTTAAATAAAATTCCATTAGAAGTTACAACTGAATTTAAGGGATATGAAACTTTAAACTGTGAAGGCAAGGTTTTAGTTTTAATAAAAGAAGATAACTTTACAAATTCCTTAGAAAAAGGTGAAAAAGGAATTATTGTTACTGACAATACACCATTTTATGCTGAAATGGGAGGCCAAGTTGGAGATAGTGGATTAATTTATTCTCCTAGTTTTAAGGCTAAGGTTTATAACTGTAAGAAAAATATTAGTGGGAAAACCCTTCATTTTGTTGAAGTTCTCGAAGGAAGTTTGAAAGAAAATGAAGTTGTTACCTTAGAAGTAGATAATAGAAAAAGAGAGAACATTTGTAAAAACCATACTGCAACTCATATGCTTCATGAGGCACTAAAGGAAGTGTTAGGAGAGCATGTTAATCAGGCTGGCTCCTATGTGGATGAGGATAGATTGAGATTTGACTTCACTCATTTTGCAGCACTTAGTGAAGAGGAAGTTATAAAAGTTGAAAATATACTAAATAGAGAAATAATGAAGGTTTACAATGTAGCTACCAATGTTATGTCTATAGATGAAGCTAAAGCAAGTGGTGCAGTAGCATTATTTGATGATAAATATAAGGAAGATGTAAGGGTAGTTTCAGTAGGAGATTATAGCAAAGAGCTTTGCGGAGGAACTCATGTTGAAAATTCTGGTGAAATAGGATTATTTAAAATTCTAAGTGAAACAGGAGTAGCAGCAGGAATAAGAAGAATAGAAGCTATAACAGGAGAAAAATCAGTTAAGTATGTTGAAGAAAAAAATAACTTCTTAAAGGAAATTTCTTCGGTGTTAAAATGTGGAGAAAAGGATATCCTAAATAAGCTGACCTCTGTAGTAACAACTTTAAAAGAAAAGGAAAAAGAAATTCAAGCCCTTAAAGAAAAATTAACTAGTGGTGCAGAGGATGAGCTTTTAAATAGTGTTAAAGAAATAAAAGGAGTTAAGTCTGTAGTTGGTATTGTTAAGGATGTTGAGGGCGATGCACTGAGAAATCTTGGAGATAAATTAAGAGATAGACTTGGGGATGGAGTAGTAGTTCTGGGAAGTAACTCTAATGGCAAGGTTCAATTTGTAGCTATGGCATCTAAGGAAGCCGTATCGAAAGGTGTGCATTGTGGTAAGATAATCAAGGAAGTTGCAACAGTTGCTGGCGGCGGTGGCGGCGGAAGACCTGATATGGCACAGGCTGGCGGAAAGCTTCCAGAGAAACTGAAAGAGGCTATGGATAAGGCTCTCCTAATAATAGAAACTTTGGTAAAATAGTATACTTTTTGGAGATAATGTTTTATAATATATCTAAGATATACCTGTATCATATAAAATAAGAAGGTGATTATGGTGGATAAACAACACACAGTTCAGTTTGATGTAATTAAAGATAAAAAGGATATGACTAAAATGATACTAACTGACGTGTATAATGCTTTAAAAGAAAAAGGGTATAATCCAGTAAATCAATTAGTTGGATATTTAATATCTGGTGACCCTACTTATATAACCAACTATAACGGAGCAAGAGCATTAGTTAGTAAGCTAGAGAGAGACGATATATTAGAAGAAGTTTTAAAAGCTTATCTAGAAATAAAATAAAAAAATGCCCGTCATCGGGCATTTTTATTTGTAATTCACAAATACTAAGGCTATAAAGGTTTAGTTGTTATACTTTTAAATAATAGGCAGCTCTAAAGAGGTGCTAAATATACTAAGGAGTAGCATATGAGAGTACTTGGATTAGACGTTGGAGATAGAACTATTGGAGTGGCAATAAGTGATCCGCTAGGATTTACAGCACAAGGCATAACCACCATTAAACGCAAGAAGATAGAATATGATATTGAAGAAGTTTTAAAGATTTGTAGAGAATATAATGTTGACACCATAATTTCTGGAATGCCTAAAAATATGAACGGAACCATAGGAATGCAGGGCGAAAAGGTTATGGAGTTTTGTGATAAGCTAAAAGAAAATACAGAAGTACCAATTAAATATTGGGATGAAAGGCTTACTACAGTAGCAGCACATAAGGCTATGTTAGAAGTAGATATGTCTCGAAGCAAAAGAAAAAAAATAGTGGATAAAATTGCAGCAACTTATATATTACAAGGATATTTGGACAGTATATATTAATAAAATACAAATACATATTAGGAGGCAACAAATGGATAATTATTTAGAAAAAGTTGTATTAACTGATGAAGAAGGAAATGATATAGAATTTGAAGTAATAACAAAATTAGACATAGAAGAAAACGAATACTTTATAGTAGTTCCAGCTGGAACTGATGATTTAGATGCAGTAGCACTTAAAGTTGTTGAAGATGAAGATGGTAATGAGGTTTTAGTTTCTGTAGATGATGAAGATGAATTTAATATGGTTGCTGAAGCTTATGAAACACTTTCAGAAGAAGGTCTATTAGATTAATCTGGGTTTTACATAAGAGGTAACTTCATGATAATTAGAAAAGAGAGGGTGTATTAATTCAAAAATGGCAAAGGATAAGATTGAAAATTTAAAAGAATTCCTTAAGGAAAAAGGATATAAACTGACACCTCAAAGAAGAGCCATACTTAGTGAAATTATCAATAGTGAAGGTAGCCATCTTACAGCAGAGGAATTATATGATTTAGTAAAAGTAGATTGTCCAGAGATTGGATTAGCTACAGTTTACAGAACAGTGCAATTACTTGAGGAAATGGGAGTAGTTTGCAAACTTGATTTAGATGATGGGCGTAGTAGGTATGAACTTTGTCACCAAGATGATAGTCATCAACACCATCATTTAATATGTAATGGCTGTGGGAAAGTAATTGAGGTTCAAGGTGATTTGTTGGATGAAATTGAAGAAGTTATTGAAAAAAAATATAAGTTTAATATAGAGAATCATACATTGAAATTTTACGGCCTTTGTAGCGAATGCTCTTAAATGATATATAAGCAACAAAAGGTATCTTAAAGGTAACTAGTTAAATGCTGATATATTTAACAGCTTTTTCTTGTTATTTATTTCAGATACCTATTTTTAAATGAAGGAGGGAAGAATATTTGAAAAAGGAAAAAGAAAAAATTAAGATTATTCCTTTAGGGGGATTAAATGAAATTGGCAAGAACCTTACTGTTATTGAATATAAAAATGATATAATAGTAATAGATTGTGGTTTAAAATTTCCAGATGATGAAATGCTAGGAATTGATGTAGTAATTCCAGAAATAAATTATCTTTTGAAAAATAAAGATAAGGTTAAGGGCATTTTTCTAACTCATGGTCACGAGGATCATATAGGGGCTTTGCCATATGTACTAAAACAAATTAATATTCCTGTTTATGGAACTAAGCTTACTCTAGGAATTGTTGAGACTAAGCTAAAAGAACATGGATTATTAAGTACAGTAGAACTTATAACTGTTAAACCAAAAGATATTGTTAAGCTGGAAAACTCATCTGTAGAATTTATTAGAACAAGTCATAGTATCGCAGATTCTGTAGCTTTGGCAATTCACACTCCTGCAGGAGTATTACTTCACACAGGAGATTTTAAAATAGATTTTACTCCAATAGATGGTGGAGTAGCCGACCTAACCAGATTCGCAGAACTTGGTAAAAAAGGTGTTACTGTTATGATGGCAGATAGCACAAATGTTGAAAGACCAGGGTATACCATGTCAGAAAGCACTGTAGGAGAAACCTTTGAAAACATATTTCATTCTGCAAAGGGAAGGATAATTGTAGCAACTTTTGCTTCAAACATTCATAGAGTACAGCAAGTAATAACTGCTGCAAGAAAATATGGAAGAAAAGTTGCCCTTTCTGGAAGAAGTATGGAGAATATAATTGCAGTTGCAATAGAACTTGGATATATAAATATTGATGAGGGTGCATTAATTAATGTAGATTCTATTGGAAAGTATCCAGAGAATGAAATTGTGATAATAACTACTGGAAGCCAAGGGGAACCTATGTCAGCTTTATCAAGAATGGCAGCTTCTGAACATAAAAAAGTAAATATTATTCCAGGTGATATGGTTATTATTTCTGCAACTCCTATTCCGGGAAATGAAAAACTTGTGTCTAAAGTTATAAATCAACTATTTAAACAAGGGGCAGAAGTTATTTATGAAGCTTTGGCAGATGTGCACGTATCAGGTCATGCTTGCCAAGAAGAATTAAAACTAATTCATACTTTAGTAAAGCCTAAGTTTTTTATTCCAGTTCATGGTGAGTACAGACATTTAAAACAACATGGTGAACTTGCTGTAAAACTTGGAATGAAAGAAAAGAATGTTTACTTAGGGGAAAATGGAGATGTTATCGAAATAACTAGAGACTCTATAAGAAAATCTGGTTCAGTTATTTCTGGACAGGTGTTTGTAGATGGTCTAGGTGTTGGTGATGTAGGGAATATTGTTTTAAGGGACAGAAAACATCTATCACAGGATGGTATATTAACTGTAGTTGTTACTATAGACAAAGAAAGTGGCTCTGTAATAGCAGGTCCAGATATAATATCTAGGGGATTTGTATATGTAAGGGAATCAGAAGATCTAATGGAACAAGCTAGAGAACGTGTAAGAGAAGCTCTTAAAGAATGTGAAGAAAAAAATATTACCGAATGGCCAACTATAAAAGCTAACATAAGAGAAGTATTAAGAGTATATTTATATGAAAAAACTAAGAGAAGACCAATGATTTTACCTATAATTATGGAAGTATAAATTGATTTTTCATAGTATAAAACCTATATGTGGAAAATTTTATTAATATTAACAAATAACTAATATTGTTATAACATTGACTTTTATGGAGCATAATATTAGAATAAGTATAGTGAATTTTAAAATTGGGTACAAACTAAAGTATCCAATTTTATTTTGCACGGAATACTCTAATAAGTGAAGCTATGCATTATCATATTAAAATATATGATATTAATGTTATATTAAGCTAGATACTTTAACTAGTTTCTATTATTAAAAACTAGTAAGGAATTCCTTACTAGTTTGATTTTGCAATTAATTCTAAAAAATTTGATGAACATTGGAGGAAAATGATGAATTTATATACAAGAGAAGACATAAGAAACGTGGCTATAATTGCCCACGTTGACCACGGTAAGACTACTTTAGTAGATGCACTTTTAAAACAAAGTAAGGTGTTTAGAGAAAATGAAAAGGTTCAAGAAAGAGTAATGGACTCTAACGATTTAGAAAGAGAAAGAGGAATTACAATACTTTCTAAGAATACTGCAGTAATGTATAATGATGTTAAGATTAATATCATCGATACTCCTGGACACGCTGACTTTGGTGGAGAAGTGGAAAGGGTACTTAAGATGGTTGATAGTGTTCTTTTAGTAGTTGATGCTTATGAAGGGGCTATGCCTCAAACTAAGTTTGTTCTTAAGAAGGCACTAGAACTTAAGTTAAAGCCTATGGTTGTTATCAATAAGATTGATAGGAAAGATGCAAGAGCTGAAGAAGTTATAAATGAAGTTTTTGACTTATTCGTAGAACTTGGAGCTAATGATGAACAGTTAGACTTTAAGGTTATATATGCTTCAGCAAGAGAAGGAATAGCAAAAAACGAATTAGAAGATGATTCACAAGGTATGGGACCACTTTTCGAAGCTATTATCAACACTGTAAACCCACCAGTTGGATATATAGATGAACCATTACAATTACTTATTACATCTATTGATTACAATGAGTATGTAGGTAAAATTGGTATAGGTAAAATTGAAAGAGGAACTGTAAAGAGAAACCAAAACGTTGCTCAAATAAGAAGAGATGGAAGCACAAAAAATGTAAAAATTTCAAGTTTATTTGTGTATAATGGATTAAAGAGAGAAGATACTGAAGAAGCTAAGCTTGGAGATATTGTAGCTATTTCTGGAATATCTGATATTAATATTGGTGAAACTATAGCAGATGCAGCATCACCTGAAGCGCTTCCATTTGTTGATATTGATGAACCTACTCTTAGTATGAACTTTATAGTTAACAACTCACCTTTTGCAGGACTAGATGGGGAGTTTGTTACTTCAAGACATTTAAGAGATAGACTTATGAAAGAACTTGAAACAAATGTAAGTTTAAAAGTAGAAGAAACAGATTCAGCAGATTCCTTTAAAGTAAGTGGTAGAGGCGAGCTACATCTTTCTATATTAATCGAGACTATGAGAAGAGAAGGCTATGAGTTCCAAGTTTCTAAACCAACGGTTATCTATAAGGAAAAAGACGGAGAATTACTAGAGCCAGTTGAAAATTTAACTATAGATGTACCTGAAGAATTTATGGGCGTAGTTATGGAAAAGTTAGGACCAAGAAAAGCAGAAATGATTAACATGACTAGTGCTATAAATGGATACACAAGATTAGAATTTAAAATACCTTCTAGAGGATTAATTGGATTCAGAAATGAGTTTATGACAGACACAAGAGGAAATGGAATAATGAATCATGTATTAGAAGGTTATGAGAAGTTCAGAGGAGATATTCCAGAGAGAAGTAGAGGATCACTTGTAGTATTCGAGAGTGGTGAATCTGTAACTTACGGATTATTTAACGCACAAGAAAGAGGAACCTTATTCATAGGACCAGGAGTGCCTGTATATCAAGGAATGATATGTGGAGAATGTTCTAGAGGAGACGATATTGAAGTTAATGTTTGTAAGAAAAAGCATCTTTCAAACACAAGATCTTCTGGAGCAGATGACGCATTAAAGCTTGTTCCAGTAAATGATATGTCCCTAGAGCAATGCTTAGAGTTTGTTGCTTCAGATGAGCTTGTTGAGGTTACACCTAAGACTATTAGAATGAGAAAGAAAATACTAGACCCAACACTAAGAAAAAGAGCTTCTTTAAAGAAAATAAAGTAGTTAAAAAACAGAAAGCTTTAGCTCATGCTGCACATTGAGTTAAAGCCTTCTTAGAAAGAAGTTAAATAATTAAGTCCTTGTTACTTATTAAATAATATGGGGTGATTTTGTGAAGAAACCAATAATTATAGTTTTAATTGCATTTTTAATTATTGGCTTAGGGGGTATGTTTTATTACAAAAATGTTACTTCGCATCCATTTAAAGGGAAAGAAGACATTGTAATAGAAATTAAAGAAGGATATACCTTCTATAACGTATTAGGGGAGCTAAATAATAAAAAAGTTATTAAAAATCCAATGTTAACCAAACTTTATGTAAAAATTAATAAGATAAATCCACAAATTATACCAGGTGAGTTTAGTGTTTCACCAACTTTAACTATGGATGAATTTATAAAGGCATTAGAAGATCCTAATTTAAATCAACAAAATGCTAATGTAACTATTCCAGAAGGTTATACTATAGAACAAATAGGTTCAACATTAGAAGAAAAGGGAATTTTAAAGAAAGAAGAGTTTATAAAGGCCTGTAAGGAATATAAGCTACCAGATTATATAGCTACAAATGCTGAAAAAAGATATAGCTTAGAAGGTTTTTTATTCCCTGATACCTATAGATTTAAGAAAAATATTACCGGTAATGAAGTAATACAATTAATGCATAAAAGATTTTTAGAGGTTATTAAGACCATAGAAAAAGAGAAAAATATAGATATAAGTAATGATACCTTAGAGAATTTGATTACAAAAGCTTCTTTAATTGAACGTGAAGTTACTGCTAAAGAAGAAAAACTATTAGTTTCATCAGTAATTGATAACAGAATAAAAATAGGAATGAAACTTCAAATAGATGCTACAGTTTTGTATGCTCTAGGTGAACATAAAGAGGCTTTGCTCTATAAGGATTTAGAGATTCAATCGCCTTATAATACTTATTATGTTAAGGGGATGCCAATAGGTGCTATCTGTAATCCAGGTAAGGATTCCATAGAAGCGGCATTATTTCCTACTAGCAGCGAATATCTTTTTTACATAACAAAGGATAACTTAAATCATAAGTTTTTTAAGACTTATGAAGAGTTTTTAAACTATAAAGATGAACAATAATATAATATAGTGTATGAGATTTTATTTAATAAAATTTTTATATACAGATTATATAACCATATAATAATTAAATAGAATTTTTTTGATTTATAATGGAGGAAAATAAATGAGTGGAATTACACATGATTATATGGAAGATTATTTAAGAAGCTTAATTCCAGATAATGTAGGAATTTTGAAAGAGCTTGAGGATTTTGCTAAGGAAAATTCTGTACCAATTGTGCAAAAGGAAACAGCAAAATTTCTTCAGTTTATGATTACACTAAAAAAGCCTAAAAAGATTTTAGAGTTGGGTACGGCAATAGGCTATTCCTCCATACTAATGAATTTGTCTTCAGGTGGTAGTAATAAAATTACTACCATTGAGAGAGATGAAAAAATTATAGAAATTGCTAAGATGAACTTAGAAAAATACAACTTGAATAGCAATATTGAAATTCTTCAAGGTGATTGTCTGGAAATTCTAGAAGGATTAGAAGGCAGCTATGATATGATATTTATGGATGCAGGTAAGGGACATTACAATCACTTTTTGCCGCACTGCCTAAGACTTTTAAGCCCTGATGGAGTTATTGTTGCTGATAATGTATTATTTAGGGGAATGGTAGCATCTAAAGAGTTAGTAAAAAGAAGAAAAATTACTATAGTTAAAAGAATGAAAAATTATTTAGATTTAGTATCTAAGGATGAAAACTTAGTAACTACCATATTGCCTATGGGAGATGGTATTGCATTAACAGTAAGGAGGGACCATGATGATAAAACCAGAATTGTTAGCACCAGCAGGTAATTTAGAAAAACTTAAGGCTGCTATAAACTTTGGAGCTGATGCTGTTTATTTAGGTGGAAATAAGTTAAACTTAAGAGCTTTTGCAAATAATTTTACTAATGAAGAGCTTAAGGAAGGGATTGAGTTTGCTCATTCAAGAGGGAAAAAGGTTTATGTTACTTTAAATGTTTTCCCGCATAACGAAGATTTAGAGGGATTAGAGGAATATCTTGTGGATCTTTATGAGATTGGAGCAGATGCAATTATAGTTTCTGATCCAGGAATAATAATGACTGCTAAAGAGGTAGTTCCTAATCTTGAATTGCATTTAAGTACTCAATCTAATAACGTAAACTGGAAATCTTGTACCTTCTGGCATAAGATGGGTGTAAAAAGAATTGTTTTAGCAAGGGAATTATCCTTAGAGGAAATAAAGGAAATTAGGGAAAAAACACCTGAGACTTTAGAACTTGAGGTATTTATCCACGGTTCTATGTGTATGTCTTATTCAGGCCGTTGCCTTCTTTCAAACTATATGACTGGAAGAGATGCAAATAGAGGTGAGTGCGCTCAACCTTGCAGATATAAATATCATTTAGTTGAAGAAAAGCGTGAAGGGGAGTACTATCCTATAATTGAAGATGAAAAAGGTACATATATAATGAACTCTAAGGATTTGTGTATGATAGAACATATTCCTGAACTAATGAGTACAGGTGTGGTTTCCTTTAAAATAGAAGGAAGAATGAAGAGTTCATATTATGTAGCAACAGTATCTAAAGCTTACAGAGAAGCTATTGATGAGTATATGAAAAATCCTTCAGAATATAAGTTTAAAGAAAAGTGGTTAGAAGATTTAGATAAGCCAAGCCATAGAAAGTACTATACAGGTTTTTACTTTAATGATCCTAATAAACAAATTCATGAATCTTCTGCTTATATAAGAAAATATGACATAGTTGGAGTGGTAAAGAATTTTGATTCTGCTACTAATACTGCAACTATTGAACAGAGAAATAAAGTCTTTGACGGAGATAGTGTTGAAGTACTACGACCAGTAGGAGATAACTTACAAGTAGTATTGAAAGATATGAAAGATTCCAAAGGAAATAAAATAGATTCTGCACCAAGTGCCCAAATGTTATTTACTGTAACTATAGAAGAAGAGTTGCAGGAAAATGATATTGTAATTAAATCCAAGGAGGATAAGTAATGAAACGCCCAGTTTTAATAGGAATTACAGGTGGTACTGGTTCGGGAAAAAGCACCATTGCCAGAGAAATATACAAGAGTTTTACTGAAGAATGTATTGCTATGATTGAGCAAGATTCTTATTATAAGGATCAAAGTTATTTAACCCCTGAAGAAAGAACAAAAACAAATTATGACCATCCAGATGCTTTTGACACTCAGCTTCTTGTAAAGCAATTAAATGACCTAATTCACGGTAAATCTATACATAAGCCAATTTATGACTTTGAAATTCACAATAGAAAAGTTGAAACAATTCCTGTGGAGTCAAGAGATATAATTATTGTAGAGGGAATTTTAGTTCTTCAAGAAAAAGAATTAAGAGATATGCTTGATATTAAAATTTATGTAGATACTGATGCAGATGTAAGGTTCATTAGAAGGTTGGTTAGAGATATTAATGAAAGAGGAAGAACTATTGATTCAGTTATAACTCAATATTTAACTGTGGTTAAGCAAATGCATGAACAATTTACTGAAAACACAAAAAGATATGCAGATATTATTATACCTGAAGGTGGACATAATAAAGTTGCTATTGATATTATAACAGCAAACATTAGACAAATACTTCAAAACTAATATAAATATATTGGAATATAATACCTCACTTTAGTCAATGATTACACTAGAGTGAGGTGTTTTTATGAGCTTTAATATTAGAGGTAATAAACAAAAAATATTAGGTAGAACCTATGCTTTGACAAGCATTATGATAGTTTTATTTATAGTTTTAAGTTTAAGGCTTGCCTATATTCAGTTATTTGATAATAGTAGTCTTCAGACTATGGCCAATAGGCAATACTACTATGAAGAAAATATAAAAAATATGCCTTATAAGCTACTGGATAGAGAAAGTGAAGAGTTGTTTAACTACGAAAAAAAATATTATGCTGTAATAGATATAAACAATTTTATTACCATGAATAGCAAGGAAAACTTAGCAGAAATTCAATCCTTAACTTATACCCTTCGAAATTATAATAAGGATTATGATTTGACCCTGATAAAATACTCAAATCAGGGTAAGCAATATTATGATATAGATAAGACCACTTATGAAAAACTAAAAGACGTGAAAACTGTAAAGGGTTTTTATGTGTACGAGACTAATGAAACAGAAACTCAGATTAATTCAAATATAAGAAATGTGATAACTCGAGGGACAAAAGTTTCAGATAGTACTAAATTAAAAGATGAAGGAACTCTTGAGAGAGAAGTATATGAATATGTTAAAGATAATAAATATACTAAGATTAGATTTGAAAAAGATGTTAGTGGAAATATAATTGATGAAAGGATAGTAGAAAATAAGGGTAACGTGAACGTAAAATTGACCTTAGATAAAAATGTTCAGGAGCTATCAGAAAAAGTGCTCAGGGATGATAAATATAAAAGCTATGGACAAATTGGCGTAGTGATGATGGAGGCTGACAGTGGGAAAATATTATCTATGGCACTTAAAGATGATTATGGCAATAATGTGAATATAGGAACTCCAAGCGAAAATGGATTTTATGTAGGTTCAATCTTTAAAACTATTGTATATGAAGCTGCTCTTGATGAAGAAATAGTGGGAACTAAGGAGACCTTTAATTTAATAAATGGTTTATTTCCTAAAAGTAAGGAAAAGAAATATAGTTATAATATGAAGGAAGCATTTATTAGTTCCTCAAATAATACCTTTGCTCAAATTGGATGGAGAGTAGGGATTGAAAATTTATATAATTATTCTAAGAAGCAAAGATTGTTTTCAAATATACTAAACTTACAGGATGAAAAAGTAGGGGAAATAGAGGGATATCCGTCTAAAAACTCAGAGGAAATTATAACAAATACATCCATTGGACAGACTGTGAGAGCTACCCCTCTTGCTGCATTAACTATTCCAAATACCGTTGTTAACAATGGGGTATATGTAAAACCAATAATTATTGATAGCCTTATAAAGGAAGATGGAACTGTAGTTAAGAAGTATAATACAGAAAGTGAGAGAGTAATTAATAAAAATACGGCACAAACTTTGAAAAATAGCATGATAGAAGTAGTAAATAATGATTTAGGTACAGGAAAAAAAGCAATGATTCCAGGAATGGAAGTAGGGGGCAAAACAGGAACTACAGAATACTTTGTAAAGGATAAAGATAATCAGAATATAGAATGTTCTGATGGATGGTTTGTTGGATTTTTTAAATACAACAACAAGTATTATTCCATGGTAGTATTTGTTCCACAAATACTGGGCAATGATGCAGGTGGAGGAACCGCCTCCTATGTGTTTAAAGATATTGTGGAAGGAATAGTAGAAAATAAATATCTAAAATAATAATTTCAAATAAATAATTAAGTGTACATGCACTTTTTTATTTTCCAATCATACTATATTAATAAGCACTTTTAGGGGGAGCATCTATGGTTTTCTTGAGTTGGTTATTAAATGTGATTGGACAATTCACTTTACTAACAGGGTATGTATCTGGCAACAGTTCATTTCCACAACCATTGACGGAGGAAGAGGAAAAATTATACTTAAACAAGTTTAAGGATGGAGACTTACACGCAAAGAATACACTAGTAGAAAGGAACTTAAGATTAGTAGCACATATTGTAAAAAAATATTCTTTCCCAGGTAAGGAAGTTGATGACTTAATTTCCATTGGCACTGTAGGTTTAATTAAGGCAATTGATTCCTTTGATTGTTCTAAAGGTACTCGACTTGCGACTTATGCAGCAAGATGCATAGAAAATGAGATATTGATGTTAATCAGAAATAACAAAAAAACTAAGGGTGAGGTATACCTACAAGATCCTATTGGAGTGGATAAAGAAGGTAATGAAATATCTCTTATGGATATTTTAAGTAGCGATAAGGATTCCGTTGTAGAGATAGTGGAAAATAAAATCCAAGTTAAGAAGCTCTACGGGAAAATAAATACAGTGCTGCAAGAACGGGAAAAAGTTATTATTGAAATGAGGTATGGGCTACTTGATGGCAATGCAAGAACTCAGAGAGAAATTGCTAAAATACTTGGTATATCAAGATCCTATGTATCAAGAATTGAAAAAAGAGCTTTGAAAAAACTTTTCAAGGAATTGGGAAGTTGTGGGAATTTTCCTTATTAAACTTTAATTGGCTCTTTACAAGTAGTGGGGAAATAGTTAATAATTTAATAGTAAGGATTAAAGGAGGTGATGTAGTGAGATATAGTGGATTACTTGGAAGATCCATAAAATATTCTATGTCACCTCTTATTCATAACCAATATTACAGGGAGAATAACATAGGGTTAGAATATAAAATTTTCGATATAGAAAAGGGTGCCATTGAGCACTTTCTTAGTGGTATGGAGAAAAATAAGATAATTGGATTTAATGTTACCATTCCCTATAAAGAATATATAATTAGTTTCTTAGATGAAGTTGTATATCCAGCAAAATATATAGGGGCAGTTAATACAGTAACTGTAAACAAGGGGAAGTTAATGGGATACAACACAGATTATTATGGCTTCATTAAAACTCTTGAAGACATTAAATTTAACATTAAGGGATGTAAGGCTCTGGTTATAGGTAGTGGAGGGGCAGCGAAGGCAGTTTTATATGCACTTCATGATAATGGAGCTAAAACCATTGAGGTGGTAGCTAGAAGAGAAGAAACTTTAGTGGAACACAGTAGCATAATAACAAGGGTGTGGAACTTTAATAAGAGCTTTTCTTTAGAAGATTATCACATAGTAGTTAATTGCACCCCTCTTGGTGGAGCAAATCATTCAAATGTAAATCCTATTACTATTATAGCTGCAAGTGAAGATACTTTGTTTTATGACCTTAATTATGTACCAGAAAAGTCATTGTTTTTAAAAAAAGGAGAAGAGTTTGGCTGTAGAATAATGAATGGAAAAAAAATGCTTTTTAATCAAGCATATAAAGCTATAGAAATTTGGAACGAAAACAATGGTGAGGATTTATAAAGGAGATTTTAATATGTTATTACACGAATTACTAGAAGTAACCATGAATAAAAATGCATCAGATTTGCATTTAACTGTGGGAGCACCTCCTACTTTGAGAATTAACGGTCATTTAGTTCCAATCAATAATGACAAGCTTTTGCCAGCCCATACTGCTAACTATGCAAAGGAAATTTTAGGTAAGGATTACGAGGCATATAACACTATGGGTGAGATAGATACATCTTACTCTATTTCTGGTCTGGGAAGATTTAGAGTAAATGTATATAAGCAAAGAGGGGGAGATGCCATAGCACTTAGGGTGGTGGCTTTAAAAATTCCAACATTAAAAGAATTAAAATTCCCATCCTCAGTTAAGGAACTCACTGAAAGACAAAGAGGTTTAGTTCTTATTACAGGACCTACAGGTAGCGGAAAAAGTACTACATTAGCTGCTATGATTAATGAAATAAATAGCAATAGGAGCTCACATATTATTACCCTAGAAGATCCTATTGAATATTTACATAAACATAACAAGTCTATTGTTAATCAAAGAGAAATAGGGAGGGATAGCAAAACTTACCAAAATGCGTTAAGAGCAATATTAAGAGAAGACCCAGATGTTATCCTAGTAGGAGAGATGAGAGACTTAGAAACCATTTCAATAGCTATTACAGCAGCTGAAACAGGACACTTAGTTTTATCTACTTTACATACTATAGGTGCTGCAAAAACTATTGATAGAATAGTTGATGTTTTTCCACCTTTCCAGCAGCAACAAATTAAAATACAGTTGGCAGCAGTTCTTCAAGGAATTGTTTCACAACAATTACTTCCTAAAATTGATGAAAATGGGAGAGTAGCAGCTTTAGAGATCATGACTATAACACCTGCTATTCAAAATCTTATAAGAGAGGGAAAAACTCATCAAATTGAGTCAGCCGTGCAAACAGGAGGCAAGTATGGAATGAAAACCATGGATATGGCTATTTCAGAACTATACAGCAATAGAGAGATTTCAAAAGATGTTGCAATGACATATGCTGTAGATAAGGAAATTTTAAGCAGAATGATGTTGATGTAATTATAAAAAGGTGCATTGGTTTTGCACCTTTTTTAGGTATAACTGTACATAAGTGTAAAAATATGCCCGCAAAAGGCATTTATTATTGCATTTTATTTATCAAGGTTTTATACTAAGATTGAGGATAAACACAAAGTTAGCATTACATAATCAAAGATATCATAATATTTTATAAATTTTTCTTTTAAAATTATGATTTTTTGGAGGAAATTTGATGTTTATGTTGAATATATTCCTTTGAGACTTCTATCAAAGGAGGAACAGTTTAAATGAGTAACCATATTGTTGGAATAGATATTAGCTCATCTAAGGTATGTGGTGTTGTTGGAAAGATAGATAATGATAACAGAATTCAAGTTTTAGGCATTACTACTTCTAAATGTAGTGGTATTAGGAACGGTATGGTAGTGGACATAAATTCAATATCTTATGCAGTTACTAGTGTCGTTAAAGCATTAGAAAATATAGTAAATATGCCTGTTAAAGAGGCTTATTTGTCTATACCAATATCACTGTGTGAGTTAACAAAAAATAGAAGAGCTGTTTCTGTATCTTCACCAAGTAAAGAAATTAAAATTTCAGATTTAAGAAATGTGTTAGAAGCCGTAAAACATGTACCAATGGAAAAAGGCACAGAAGTAGTTGCTGTGGAACCTGAGATGTTTACTGTAGATGAAATGAGCAACATAGGTAACCCCGTTGGTATGACAGGGGAGGAACTTGCAGTAGAAGCTCAAGTGGTAACAGCTCCATCAGCTATGCTAGAGGGATACAAAAAAGCTTTAAGCAGAGCAGGAATTGGAGTTAATGGTATTGTAGTTAATTCATTAGGTATATATAAAGATATTATTGAAGATGATGAGATTGATAACGGAGTTGCACTTATTGATATAGGTGCAGAGGTAATTGAAACTTCAGTGTATAGAAATAATAGGATTTTGAATGTATTTTCTGTAGGCTTAGGCGGAGAAACCATAACTAATGATATCTCTATTTGTCTTAAGGTACCTCATGAAGATGCGGAAAACTTAAAAATAAAGTGTAGTAATTTAATAAAGGACAAAACTTTACAAAATTATAGAGTTAAGGTTAACTCTATAACTGGTAATGGGTCTATAGATATTAATTATGATACTTTAGTTGAGATTATAGGCGAGAGAGTAAAAGAATTATTAAATATCATAAAGAAGAAACTTATAGAAGATGGCAACTATAAAGATATAAACTCCTTTGTAATTGTAGGAGGCGGAGTATCTTTATTCAGAGACATAACAGTAGTTGCTACAGAAGTTTTTAATAAGCCAACAAGAGTGGGGTCGCCTTCTTATGTAGGGGCTGCAAATCCTATTTATTCTACTGCCGTAGGAATAATTAAGGAAATAGTTTTAAGAAATAAAATAAGTAATGAGTTATCAAAAGGTACAGAAGAGTTTAGTAATTTAGAAGTTAATAAGAGAGATGAATCGAAGGAAAAAGTTACATTTTCAAGTAAAATAAAAGAATTTTTGGCAGAATTTTTCTAATGAGGAGGTAGTACTGTGATTGATTTTGATGTACAAGACAAGGACTTATGTAAAATTAAAGTTATTGGATGTGGTGGCGGTGGTAACAACGCTGTAAATAGAATGATTGAAGAAGGCTTAAAGAATGTTGAGTTTATTGGTATAAATACGGATAAACAAGCATTAGCTTTATCTAAAGCTGAATTAAAAATTCAATTAGGAGATAAGCTTACTAGGGGCTTAGGTGCCGGAGCTAATCCTGAGATTGGAAGAAAAGCAGCAGAAGAGAGTAAGGAAGAAATTGTTCAAGCTTTAAAGGGTGCAGACATGGTATTCATCACTGCTGGTATGGGTGGTGGTACTGGTACAGGAGCAGCTCCAGTAGTTGCTGAGATAGCTAAGTCAATGGGAATATTGACAGTAGGGGTTGTAACTAAGCCTTTTCCATTTGAAGGAAGAAAGAGAATGATTCATGCAGAGTCAGGAATTAAATCTCTAAAGGAATCAGTAGATACACTAGTAACAATACCAAATGAAAGATTATTAAATTTAGTTGATAAGAAAACAACTTTAGTTGAATCTTTCAAAAAAGCTGATGATGTTTTAAGACAAGGTGTTCAGGGTATATCAGACCTTATAACTATTCCAGGATTAATTAACCTTGATTTTGCTGATATAAGTACAATTATGTTAGATAAAGGACTTGCTCATATGGGTGTAGGTTCTGGAAAAGGTGACAATAGAGCACAAGAAGCTGCCAAACAAGCAATTTCAAGCCCATTACTTGAAACTTCAATTATTGGTGCTACGGGAGTACTACTAAATGTAACTGGAGGAGCTGATTTGTCATTGCTTGAAATCAGTGAAGCGGCACAAATTGTTCAAGAAGCAGCAGATCCAGATGCAAATATAATTTTTGGTGCAGTTATTGATGAAAATCTTAAAGATGAAATCAGAATTACTGTAATAGCTACTGGTTTTGAGTGTGATAAAGTAATTCAACCTACAAGTAAAATTGAATTACCAAAAAAAGAAGTTACTCATAGTGAGGTAGCTGCAACTAAGGAACCAGAACAACCTAAGTCACAAGAAGAAGATTTTTCTGTACCAACATGGCTTAGAAAAAATATGAGATAATTTAATTAAGGGTGTATAAAACTTAATTAAATGCTTCTATGACTTTTAATAAACTTTAATACTAAAAACAGTTGTAAATTAAATAAAATTTACAACTGTTTTTTTATTTTTTGAAAAATTAATCGTAAAATGACGTAAAATTTAATGAATAAAATCAATTTTAGGATTAGAATTTTACAAATTTTACAGTTATTACAAGTTATAATAGAGTAAAGGAGGAGTAAGCATGGTTATATATCTGGATGTGCTATTGTTTCAAAATTTTATTGTGAATGTTTTCCTCATTACAGTAACTCTACAAACTATTAAAAGAAAAACAAGTATGTTTAGGGTGATTACCGCAGCTTTTATAGGAAGTCTTTATGTGATTCCTATGTTAGTACCTAGATACCAGTACTTAGCTAAGATACCTTTTCAAATTTTTATGGCACTATTAATGATATTTATTGCAGTGAAGGAGAAAAATCTACTATTTATAGCTAAATCTACAATAATATTCTATTTTTACTCCTTTTTATTGGCTGGACTAGCCTTCTACAGTGCACTAAGTGAAAATCCTAATATTACTCCAAACACAAGGGTGATTAACTTTTCATCAAAAAATATTTACATAGGAATTATGATAATTTATACGGTTATAAGCAGATTAGTGATTTATGTTAAAGATCGTAGGAAGCTAGATAAGTTTGTTTACAACATTGAAATTTATACTAAGGAAGTAAAGACTTCCTTAAAGGCTTTTTTAGATACAGGCAATGAATTAAGGGAGCCAGCAACCAACCTACCAGTAATAATTATTGAAAAAGAATATTTTGATAAAATAAATTTAGAGGGGTATTCTATATACCACATTCCATATTCAGTGGTGAATGGACAACATGGAAAATTAATAGGCATAAAACCAGATAGCATTAAAATAACTATGGATGACGAAACCCGAGAGGAAAAGGCAATAGTAGCATTTTGTGATAAAAAATTAAGTAAATATAATGATTATAACGGACTCTTACCAAGAGGAATTTTATAAAGTGGGGGATTGTGATTATGATGAATAAGATAAGAGAAAAAATAATGAGTTTATTAAAAGCTATTCCAAGTTATATAAGTAGATTTATAAGCAAGTTTAAAGCATTTGCTGGGCATGTTTATTATATTGGTGGAAATGATGCGTTACCCCCACCGCTATCAAAGGAAGAAGAGGATAAATTAGTACAAGATTTAGTGTCTGGTGATGAGAGCATTAGAGCAACATTAATTGAACGAAACTTAAGATTAGTTGTTTATATTGCTCGTAAGTTTGAGAATACAGGGGTGAATGTTGAAGATTTGATTTCAGTGGGAACAATAGGACTTATTAAGGCAGTAAATACCTTTGATCCTGAAAAGAAGATAAAGCTTGCCACCTATGCTTCTAGGTGTATCGAGAATGAAATTTTAATGTATTTAAGAAGAAATAGTAAAACTAAGACAGAAATCTCCTTTTATGAACCCTTAAACATAGATTGGGATGGGAATGAGTTATTATTATCAGATATATTAGGAACTGATAGTGATGTTGTATATAACTTTATAGAAGATGAGGTGGATAAGCAGTTACTAGTAATTGCTATGGGGAAATTAAATCACAGAGAAAAAGAAATAGTAGAGCTTAGATTTGGGTTAAATGGATTCCAAGAAAAAACTCAAAAGGAAGTGGCGGATATGCTTGGTATATCTCAATCCTACATTTCAAGACTAGAAAAAAGAATAATAAAAAGATTAAAGAAAGAAATTAATAAAATGTTATAAGGTTGTCTTTAGTATAAAAGTTTTTACATCAGGAGATAATTTAAATGCAATTACTCTGAAGGGAATGAAGACCTTATGATGATCAACAAAGTAGAAATCTGTGGTGTAAATACATCTAAGCTACCAGTTTTAAAAGAAAAAGAAATGAGAGAGCTGCTACTTAAAATGAAAGAAGGGGATTATACCTGTAGGGAACAATTCATAAGGGGTAATCTTAGACTAGTATTGAGTGTAATTCAAAGATTCAATAATAGAGGAGAAAACGTAGATGACTTATTTCAAGTTGGTTGTATTGGGCTCATTAAGGCCATTGATAACTTTGACTTAGGTCAGAATGTTAAGTTTTCCACTTATGCGGTACCGATGATTATAGGAGAAATAAGAAGATACTTAAGAGATAATAACTCAATTAGAGTTAGTAGATCTTTGAGGGATATTGCATATAAGGCATTACAAGTAAGAGATAGATTAGTAAATAAGGATAACAAGGAACCCACTGTTTCACAAATTGCTAATGAACTTCAAATATCTCGTGAGGAAGTAGTATTTGCTTTAGATGCAATCCAAGATCCAGTATCTTTATTTGAACCTATCTATCATGATGGTGGAGATGCAATTTATGTTATGGATCAAATAAGTGATAATAAAAATTTAGATGATAGTTGGCTTGAAAATATATCTATTAAAGAAGCAATGAAGAAGTTAAGTGATAGAGAGAAACTTATATTAAACTTAAGATTCTTTGATGGAAGAACTCAAATGGAAGTAGCAGATGAAATTGGAATATCTCAAGCACAAGTTTCAAGATTAGAAAAAACAGCATTAAAACATATGAGAAAGTATGTTTAAAGAGCCTATGGGCTCTTTTTCTTTTGGTGTAGTAAATAGGAATTAAGGAAATCACTTTAAAAAGCTATTTGAATACAAGGCTTTATTCTAACTAAGAAAAACTTTAAGTTCTACAATTTTAAGTAATAGCATATAAGTTGAATAGATTGTTATAAGTTTTTATGAATTTTCAAGTGATGATTAATTTAGGTATTTTAAAGAGGCTAAAGGAAAAAGTTAAATCTATGCTATATTAGCTTTTGGGCTATAAGAATTAATATTTTATTATTTTAAGTGAGGGGATAAAAATGGAGAGTACAATGTTTGCAATTAATAGTTTAAAAGTGATGGAAATAATCGATATCAACACGGGGAGTAAGCTTGGATATATTAAAGATTTTAAGATAAATTGTGAGAGCCATAAAATAGAATCAATAATTATACCTGCAGAAAAAGCAGGGTGGTTTGGGAAGAGTCAAGATACAGAAATACCTTGGGAAAAAATAAAAAAAATTGGAGTAGATGTTATATTAATTGATGGTGATGGCATTGTAGAGTTTCAACAGCATTAATAGAGAAAGGTGTAGCTACATTAGGAAGTATTGATTTTAATTTTAGTTACTTATATACTAATGTTATAAAATATGTGTATAATAAAATTATATAAGTTATGATATTGGAGTTATATTTTAAATGTACTTTAAAGTAGCTTGTGTTAAGGAGAGTGCAAAAGGGAAGAAAAATACATATTTATTTGCCTTGTTGCATTCTAGATAATAGAAAAAGGGCGTGAAAATCATTGAAGTGTCCATATTGTAATGGAGAAGAAAGTAAGGTTGTTGACTCAAGATCAACAGAAGATAATGTGGCTATTAGAAGAAGAAGAGAATGCTTGAATTGTAATAGAAGATATACAACCTATGAAAAGGTTGAAGATATATCTATTTTTGTTATTAAAAGAGATTTAACAAGGGAACTTTTTAATAGAGATAAGATAATTAATGGTATTATGAGAGCCTGTGAAAAGAGACCTGTAACTCGTAGTAATATTGAATCAATAGTAGATAATATTGAGAAAACCTTAAATAATAACATGACTACAGAAATTAGTTCAGAGGGAATTGGGGAAATGATTCTTGATATGTTGAAAAGTGTGGATGAAGTAGCTTATGTAAGGTTTGCCTCAGTGTATAGAAAATTTGATGATATTAATAGTTTTATGGAAGAAATAAAAAGATTAATTAAAGAAAAGTAAAATGTTTTTGCATTTTACTTGTTTTTTTATATAGATTTCTAAAGTAAAGGAGTGCTTTATTTGTAGTGTTTAAGCTTTAAGAGAGCAACATAAGACTAAATATAATTTTAGGGCTAACTTTAGTTTCCTATATGTTAAATAAAGGTTAAAATTAGGATAAATAGTAGATTATAAAAAAAGGCTATTGTATTATTAAATTAATATGTGGAGGATAGTTATGAAAAAAGATTGTATTGAGGGCTTTGAGTATTTAACTTATAGCTGTGGAGAAAATATAGAAGTAGTATTCTTTACAGCAGGAAATGGGCTAACCTTTAATAGAAGGACAGAAGAAGGACAGAGAAGCTTAAATAGTATTAAGCGTTGGTTCAATGTTAAAGAAGTGGTATATTTAAATCAAATTCATAGTGATATTATTCATATTTTTAGTAATAATGCTGACATAATAAATAGTGAGGGTGACGGCATAATTACAAGTAATAGAGAAACAGCTATAGGCGTTTTTACAGCTGATTGCGTTCCAGTAATCATAGTTGATAAAACAAAAAAGGTTATAGGTGCTGTCCACAGTGGTTGGAAGGGAACTTATGCTAATATTGCTGGGAAAGCAGTAGAGAAAATGAAGGATGCTTTTGGATGTAATCCAGAGGATTTAAGCATATATATAGGACCACACAATAGAAGTTGTTGCTATGAGGTTAGTGAGGAACTTATTCAAAAGTTTCATAACAACCCTATATTTAAAGATAAGGTAAAATCAAAAGAATTTAAAATAAATCAAGGAAGAAAACTAGACTTAGAGACCTGTATTAAGATTCAGCTCTTAAGCTATGGAATTAAAGAAGAAAATATTAATAGCACAGAAGAATGTACATTTTGTAGCAAACATTTTAAGCTATTTTCCTATAGAAGAGAAGAAGAAAAAGAGGGAAGAATGTATTCCTTCGTGTATATAAGATAAGTGGAGGAATTAATATGGCAGATAAAAAGATTTTGGTAGTTGATGATGAAGAGCATATTTTAGAACTTATAAAATTTAATCTTGAAAAGAATGGATATGGAGTTATTACAGCTGATAACGGAAAAGATGCTTTTTTAATTGCAAAGGAGCAACAACCGGATTTGATGCTTTTAGATTTAATGTTGCCTGGAATGGATGGATTGGATGTATGCAAGGAAATTAGGAAAGAAGCTTCTATTTCAAATATGCCTATTATTATGATAACTGCAAAGAGTGAAGAGTTAGATAAGATTTTGGGTCTAGAACTAGGAGCTGATGATTATATTACTAAACCTTTTTCAGTAAGGGAGCTTATTGCTAGGGTGAAGGCTATCCTTAGAAGAACTACAGTTAAGTATGAAGAAAGTAACTATAAGTTTGGAGACATTACCATTGACTTTCAAAAGCATGAAGTTAAAAGAGAAGGGGAGAAAATTGAACTTACTCTTAAGGAATTTGAACTTCTTGAAATACTTATAAAGAATAAGGGACGAGTAATGACAAGAGATTTCCTATTAGATAAAATTTGGGGCTATGAATACGTAGGAGAAACAAGGACTGTGGATGTTCATGTAAGGCACTTGAGACAGAAGATTGAGAAGGACGATAAAAATCCAATTTACATTCAAACTATAAGAGGTATTGGATATAAGTTTAACTACGGAGATGAATATGAGGAATAAGTTAAAAGTTAGTATGAAAAGAAAGTTAATGCTCTTTATATTAGGAGCATTAATTTTCATATTTTTATTTATAACACTATTATTCTATGGAATATTTAGCTATCAAAATGAAACTAATGCTAAAACAAACTTAAAAGTTTATAATGAGCTATTAAAGAACACTTTGGAAAAGAGTAAAGAGCAAGAAGAAAATGTAACTAGAATTCTAAAAGAATCAGATGTCAGAGTTACTGTGATTAATAGCAAGGGAGAAGTAGTATTGGATACGAACTTTTCTGAGGATGAGTTAGATAATCATAATGATAGAGAAGAAGTAATTTCAGCAAGAAACCATGGAGAAGGTTACAGTATCAGATACAGTAAGGATACTGATTCTAATACAATTTATTATGCTAGTGAACTAGAAGATGGTAGTATTATTAGAACTTCAAAAGCTTTGAAAGATGTACATAGATTAGGAAGCTCCTATATCATATACTACATAGTTGCAATAATTGCTATACTTTTAATTTCACTGTGGCTATCTATTAAACTTTCCTATGTTATTGTTAAGCCTATTAGGGATTTAGATTTTATTACTTCAATGATTGCAAAAGGTGAATTAAATAGGAGAGTAAATGTTAACTCAGAAGATGAGCTTGGGCAATTAGGAAGAAATTTTAATCATATGGCAGATAAACTTCAAAATACTTTAAATGAAGTTAAGGAAAAACAAAATAGATTAGCAGCTATACTTGAAAGTATGGATAGTGGAGTTATAGCTATTGATAATACAAATAAAATTATTATGATTAACAACTATGCTAAAAATATCTTTGATATGGAAGAAGATATTGTAGGAAAAAATATCTGTGAAGTATCCAAAGAGTTTGATATGACTAATATATTTTTAGATGGAGATACAAACTTTAGAGAAATAAGAATTACTAGACCACAATTAAGGGAGTTAAGAGTAAGAACAGCGGATATTATTAATAGAAATCAGCATATTGGTGCTGTAGCAGTAGTTCATGATATTACGGAAGTAAAAAGGCTAGAAAATATGAGAACTGAATTTGTTGCAAATGTATCTCATGAACTTAAAACCCCATTAACGTCTATAAAAGGCTTTGCTGAAACTCTAAGGTATGTAGATGATATAGAAACGAGAGATAAATTCTTAAATATTATCAATGACGAAGCAGAAAGACTTACAAGATTAATATCCGATATATTATTACTATCAGATATTGAGCAACAAAGGGAAGGAAAGAAAGAAAGAGTAAACGTTAATAAGGCTATTGGAGATGTTTACAACTTAATTAAAAATACAGCAGATAAAAAGAATATTATACTTTCTATAGAGGGTGAGGATGTCCCTGATTTAATTGGTGATGGTGATAGGTTTAAGCAAATGTTAATAAATCTGGTGGATAACGGCGTGAAGTACTGTGAATCAGGGGATAAAGTGATTATTTCTAGAAGAAATGAGAAAAGGTACTGTGTAATTACAGTGGAAGATACAGGAAATGGAATTCCTAGGGAATATATACCTAGACTCTTTGAAAGGTTTTACAGAGTGGATAAAGCAAGATCTAGAGCAAAAGGTGGAACAGGCTTAGGGTTAGCTATTGTTAAACATATCGTATTAAGCTTTAAGGGGAATATTGCAGTGGAAAGCAAGGTAGGGGTTGGCACAAAGTTCATTATTAAAATTCCATATGCATAATGAAATTACTTATATAACCTTAATAGCTTGATACCAGGTAGAAATAAAGGAAGCTAGTCATTAACTAAAAGAAAATCAATTAGAACTATAAGTATTAACTGAATACTTATAGTTCTTTTTTCTTGCAAGGAATTTTTATATTTCTAGTATGTTTAGGAGTTACAAGAATTTGTATCTTATTGAGAAGGTATAAATTGTTAAATATGCTTAACAAGAACTTTCGATTACTTAACTAATACATAATAATGCCTTAATTAAGAAACACTATAATAAATATTGTAAGGAAGAAATAAAACTAAATAAATTTTATATAAATGGAGGGTATTTTTAATGAAAAAGACAAGCTTAAGACTTATGGTAGCCACATTAGCAGTTACAATGATGACAGGAGTGCTAGCGGGGTGCGGAAACAAAGATGGTGGAGAAGTTAAGAATAATACAGATAATAATGCAGCCCAAACACAAAAATTATCAGGTACTATACAAGCGGATGGATCCTCCACAGTAGGACCAATAACAGAAGCTATGGCAGAAGAGTTTAACAAAAAGTATCCTGATGTTCAAATACCAGTAGCAATATCTGGAACAGGTGGAGGTTTTAAAAGATTTGTAGTTGGAGAAACAGATATACAAAATGCTTCAAGACCTGTAAAGGAAGAAGAGAAGAAAAAGGCTACAGAAAATGGTGTTGAGATGACAGAGTTCATAGTAGCCTATGATGGAATTACAGTTTGTGTAAGCAAGGAAAATAAATTTGTAGATACATTAACAGTGGATGAACTTAAAAAGATGTGGGCTCCAGATAGTACTGTTAAAACTTGGAAAGATGTGAGAGCAGATTGGCCAGCGGAACCTATTAAATTTTATACTCCAGGCCCAGACTCTGGAACCTTTGAATTCTTTACAGAAGCTATAAATAAAAAAGCCAAAGCAATGAGACCAGATGTGAATCCTAGTGAGGATGACAATACTTTAGTTCAAGGGATAGGTGGAGATAAGAATGCTATAGGGTTCTTTGGATTCTCATACTACGAAGCAAATAAGGATAAATTAAAGGCAGTGAAAATAGATACTGGCACAGGAGCTGTTGAACCTTCACTAAATACAATTAAAGATGGTAGCTATAAGCCATTATCTAGACCTATCTTTGTATATGTAAACAACAAGTCTTTTGGAAAGCCAGAAGTAAAAGAATTTGTTAAATTTTACTTAGAAAATGCAGCTGAAATAGTGCCAGAGATTGGTGAAGTTGCATTACCAGAAGCTGAATACAAAGAGCAGTTGAATAAAATTAAATAATAAAAAGATAATTACTTACCTCTAAAAGGCACTGTGGATATATAATCCCAGTGCTTTTTAAATTAAGTTTATTCCAATCATAACCTCCACTTAACTTTCACTTAACATAGTACATAATAGAGTTAACAAAGAGGGAATAATATATAGATATAGAATTTGTTCAAAACGCATACAGGTTAGTTATATAGGAGGATTTTTATGGAACTTAAAAAGAAGGTTAAAGGAAGCAAGAAGGAATTCTTTATTGAAAAATCTTTATCATTGTTTGCAATTTTATCAATTATAACTACTATTACTATAATATTTATTTTAATAAGAGAAAGTATTGTGTTTTTTAGCCAAGTTAGTATTAGTGAATTTTTTACTAGCACTAAATGGTCACCACTTATGAAACCACAGAACTTTGGAGTACTGCCACTACTAAATGGTACTTTGCTAATTGCAGCAGGGGCTAGTGTTATTGCTATTCCAGTTGGATTAGGCGCAGCTATATACTTAAGTGAATATGCATCTAAAAAAGTTAGAAATATACTAAAACCTATATTAGAAATACTAGCAGGAATTCCATCCATAGTATATGGATACTTTGCACTTACAGTAATAACTCCATTTTTAAAAAACTTTGCACCTAACATACAAATTTTTAATGCTTTAAGCGCTAGTATTGCAGTGGGAATTATGGTAATTCCTCTAGTTTCTTCTTTGAGTGAAGATGCTATGAGTGCTATACCTAATTCAGTTAGAAATGGAGCTTACGCACTTGGGGCAACGAAATTTGAAGTAGTAACAAAGATTGTTATTCCAGGTTCATTATCTGGTATTGTCTCCTCTTTTATATTAGCTATATCAAGAGCAGTAGGGGAAACTATGATCGTTGCAATTGCAGCAGGAGCAAAGCCACAGCTTACATTAAATCCATTGAATTCAATACAAACCATGACTGGATATATGGTATCAGTGGCTATGGGAGATATTAGCCATGGATCAGTAGAATATCAAACTATCTTTGCGGTAGGAGCATTATTATTTTTAATAACCTTTGGCTTAAATCTCATAGCTAAAAGAATTGTAAAAAAAGGTCAGGTGAAAATGTAATGAGTAACAATTTATTTAAGGATAATGCAAGGGATAATTTAAAAAGTAGACAAAGGATAAACAATATCTTTAAAACTGCATTTTTTCTTTGTACTACTTTTGGAATCATAATACTTATAGTATTAATAGGTTCCGTATTAAAGGATGGATTAAAATACTTAAGTTTAGATTTTTTAACAGGGTCACCTTCTCGTATAGCATCTAAAGCAGGAGTTTTGCCAGCAATAGTAGGTAGTGCTTATGTCATTGGACTTACAGCTTTAATTGCATTTCCCTTGGGTATTGGTTCGGCGATTTATATAGAAGAGTATATGACTAAAAATAAATTTAGGGAGTTTTTAGAACTTAACATATCTAACTTAGCAGGAGTACCTTCTATAGTTTATGGAATACTTGGTCTTGCAGTATTTGTTCAAACCTTTATGTTTGGAAGAGGAATTGTATCAGCTGCCTTGACCTTAGCACTTTTGATATTACCAACAATTATAATTACTTCTCAGGAAGCTATAAGAAATGTACCTAAGTCCTTAAGAGAAGGATCTTATGCACTTGGAGTTTCTAAGTGGCAAAGTATCACAGGAGTAGTTCTACCCTTTGCTATGCCAGGAATTCTTACAGGAACTATTCTTTCCATTTCTAGAGCTCTTGGAGAATCAGCACCCCTTATTATGGTGGGAGCTGCTAGTTATGTAGCATTTTTACCAAAAGACTTATTTTCCGCCTATACAGCACTACCACTTCAAATATATAATTGGACCTCTAGACCTCAAGCAGAATTTCAGAAGCTTGCGGCAACAGGAATAATAGTACTATTGGTATTTTTACTAGGTGCTAATACTCTAGCTATAATATTAAGAAATAAGTATCAAAAGAGACTAGATTAGTAAGGGGAGAATTTATTATGGAGTTAGGAATAAAAGTTCAGGATTTAAATTTTTATTATGGAGAAAATCAAGCTTTAAAGAATATAAATATGGAAATACTATCAACAAAGGTTACAGCTTTAATTGGACCCTCAGGTTGTGGGAAGTCTACATTTTTAAGAACTTTAAATAGAATGAATGACATTATTGATAATACAAAATATGAAGGAACCATAGTAATTGATAACCAGAATATTTTAGATAAAGATATAAATCTAATAGAACTTAGAAAAAAAGTTGGAATGGTTTTTCAAAAGGCAAATCCATTTCCGAAGTCTATATATGAAAATGTAATTTATGGACCTAAAAGATATGGAATAAAAAATAAAAAAGTTCTAGATGAATTAGTAGAGAAAAGTTTAAGAGGAGCTGCTCTATGGGATGAGGTAAAAGATAAGCTAAACAAATCTGCTTTTGACTTATCAGGAGGACAGCAACAAAGATTATGCATTGCAAGAACTCTAGCTGCAAAGCCAGATATTATTTTGATGGATGAACCAACCTCTGCCCTTGATCCAATTTCAACCTTAAAAGTAGAGGACTTAATACATGAGCTTAAAGAAAACTATACAGTGGTTATAGTAACTCACAATATGGAGCAGGCAGGAAGAGTATCAGATTACACAGGTTTTTTCCTGAATGGAGAGCTAATAGAGTTTAATAATACAGAGGATATTTTCTATAACCCTAAGAGTAAGAAAACCGAGGATTATATTTCAGGTAGATTTGGTTAATAGATGCTAGGACAAAATAACTGATGAGATGAATCTAAATATAAAATGTATCATTGGAGGATTTAATATGGATATAATAAAGGTTAAGGATCTTAACCTACACTATGGTACTGTGAAAGCATTAAGAGATGTAAATATAAATATAAAAAAGAATAAGGTTACAGCACTTATAGGACCATCAGGTTGTGGAAAGTCAACCTTTTTAAGAACTTTGAACAGAATGAATGATTTAATTGAAGGGGTTAAGATTGATGGGAATTTATCATATAATGATATAGATATATATAAGGGCTACGATGTAATGGAGCTAAGAAAGCATGTTGGTATGGTATTTCAAAAACCAAATCCCTTTCCTATGACCATATATGAAAATATTGCCTATGGACCAAGAATTCATGGAGTTAAAAATAAAAAGGTCTTAGACCAAATAGTAGAGAGTAGTTTAAAAGCAGTAGCACTTTGGGATGAGGTTAAGGATAGACTAAATAAAAGTGCTTTAGCCCTATCAGGAGGACAACAGCAGAGATTATGTATTGCGAGAACTATTGCTATTGAACCAGAGGTGATCCTCATGGATGAACCAACTTCAGCATTAGACCCAATATCTACTTTGAAAATTGAAGAATTAATGGATACTTTAAGAGAAAACTATACAGTAATAATTGTAACCCATAACATGCAACAAGCTGCCCGAATTTCAGATTATACTGCTTTTTTCTTTAACGGAGAAATAATTGAATTTGGAGAGACGGAGCAAATATTCTATAGACCAGAAGACAACAGAACTCAGGATTATATTACAGGAAGAATAAGTTAAGGTGGTGTAGCTATGTCAAGAAAAAACTTCGATACAGAATTAGTTAATTTGCATGAGGAACTTAAAAAAATGGGGGATATAGTAAAAGCTCAGATTAGCAATTCTATTAACGCTTTAGTTTCGCAAGATATAAACCTAGCCAATGAAGTAATTAAAAAGGATGATTTAGTTGATAACTTAGAAAAAGAAATTGAAGATAAGTGTATTAAGCTTATAGCAACTCGTCAGCCCCTAGCCATTGACTTAAGAAGCATCTTCACCATGAGCAAAATTGTTACTGATTTGGAAAGAATTGCAGACCATGCAGTTGATATTGCTAAAATAACTAAGCAGCTTGAAGGGCAAAAATATATTAAGGAATTAATTGATATTCCAAGAATATCTGCTATTGTAGAAGAAATGATAGATGGGTGTTTACAAGCTTATATGGATAGAGATGTGGATTTGGCATATGTTGTTTGTAAAAAAGATGATTCTGTAGATGCTATCTATAAGCAAGTATTCAGTGAACTTTTAGTAATAATGCTAGAAAATCCAAAGGTCGTTCAACAGGCTACAAGATTTTTATTCGTAGCAAAGTTTCTTGAGAGAATGGCAGATCATACTACTAATATTTGTGAGTGGACAATTTATTTAATTACTGGAAAACAAGTAGACTTAAACGATTAAACTTACCTCCTATGGAGGTTTTTTCCATTTGTGAGGGTATACTTGGTTATAAAGGATAAAAATTAGAGAGAATAAACTTAGGAGTTCTGGCAGGGTTAAGGTGGAACAATAAACGTGGGAATGAGTTGTTAAACATTGACTATTCCTAGTAATTGATATAATATATCATAATAGCGGACATAATCATAGTAAGATGTTATAGTTGCGGTATAGGCTTTTAAAATGAGAGGTAATTTATTCATTCCAAAAGCCTTAAGGGAATCAATAATCGTGAAAAAATTGGTGATTTTGATTTTCTACGTACATAAAGGAGATAGGAATATGAAAAATGAGATTGCTAAAGTTATGCCTGATAGTATAGCAGAAGAAGTAGGTATAGAAGTCGGAGATAAACTTATAAGTATAAATAGTAATGAAGTGAAGGACATAATTGATTATAAATTTCTTGTTACCGATGAAGAATTACTTATAGAAGTAGAGAAAAAAGATGGGGAGATTTGGGAGATTGAAATAGAGAAGGATTATGATGAGGATTTAGGTATAATATTTAGAGAAGCCATACTAGATAAGCCTAGAAGTTGTCATAATAAATGTGTATTTTGTTTTATTGACCAATTACCTCCAGGTATGAGGGAGACTCTTTATTTTAAAGATGATGATTCTAGATTATCCTTCTTACAAGGAAATTTTTTAACTTTAACTAATATGAGTGAGGATGATATTAATAGGATAATTAAATATAGAATAAGTCCTATTAATGTTTCAGTACATACTACTAATCCGCAGCTTAGGGTTAGGATGCTTAATAATAGGTTTGCTGGAAACATATACGAAATACTAAAAAGATTATCAGAAGCAGGGATTAAGATTAATACTCAAATTGTATGTTGTCCAGGGCTAAACGATAATAAAGAACTTGTTAAAACCGTAGAGGACCTACAGAAGCTTTACCCTAATGTGGAAAATGTAGCAATTGTTCCTCTAGGAGTTACAAAGCATAGGGAAAGCTTACCAGAACTTCAGTTGTTTAATGAAGATACTGCAAGAAAGCAAATAGAGCTTATAACAGAGCTTCAACATAAGTATGAAAAGGAAATTGGAACTCCTTTTGCTAGATTGTCAGATGAGTTTTATGTAGTGTCAGGAGTTAGTATACCTGAGGAAGAGCATTATGGGGGCTACGAGCAATTAGAAGATGGTATAGGAATGATAAGATTATTACAATCTACTATAGAAAATGATCTTGCCTATCTAGAGAATAATCATAAGGGATCCTTTACAATGGTAACTGGAACTTCTGCTTATGAAGTTATATATGAAATCGCTTCGCAAATTAAAGAAGTAAATCCTAAAATTCAGTTGGACGTGGTTAGAGTTGAAAATGAATTTTTCGGAAAAACCATTACAGTAGCAGGACTTTTAACAGGAAAAGATATAATTGAAGCATTAAAAAATAGGGATTTAGGAGAATATATAATTATACCTAGCAATGTGCTGAGAAGGGGATATGAGCTCGGAAGTACAGAGGAATTAATTTTACTAGATGATTATACAGTGGCAGACTTAGAAAGATTATTAAATAAAAAAATAATTGTATGTGATTATACAGGAGAAGACTTAATTGACCTTATAAATCAATACACAGAGGAGGATTAGAATGGGAAAACCAATAGTTGCAATCGTTGGAAGACCTAATGTGGGTAAATCAACACTTTTTAATAAACTAGCAGGAAAGAGAATTGCTATAGTTGAAGATACACCAGGAGTTACAAGGGACAGAATTTATGCAGAAGCTGAATGGCTTCGTCATAATTTTACTATAATTGATACAGGTGGAATTGAGCCAGAAAATGAAGACATAATAATGGCACAGATGAGAAGACAAGCAAATATTGCTATTGAAACAGCAGATGTTATTGTATTTATTGTTGATGGAAAACAGGGACTTCATCCATCAGACTTTGAAGTAGCTCAAATGCTTAGAAAATCAAAAAAACCTATTATATTAGTAGTTAATAAAATAGATAGAATTGAATTAGAAGATAATGCCTTTGAATTTTATAACTTAGGAATAGGAACTCCAATTGCTATATCAGCATCACAGGGCCTTGGACTTGGAGATATGCTAGATGAAGTGGTTAGCCATTTTGGAACTAATGGAGAAAATGATGAGGACGAAGAATATATTAAAATTGCTATGGTTGGAAAGCCTAACGTAGGAAAATCTTCTTTAATCAATAAAATTTTAGGTGAGGATAGAAATATAGTAAGTGATATCCCAGGTACTACTAGAGATGCTATTGATAGTAGGATAGAAACTGAAGAGGGCAAATTTATCTTAATAGATACAGCAGGCTTAAGAAGAAAGAGCAAAGTTAAGGAAGAAATAGAAAGATATAGTGTAATTAGAACTCTTGCTGCCATTGAAAGAGCTGATGTGTGTATTCTTATGCTTGATGCCACTGAAACTCTAAGTGATCAGGATGAGAAAATCATTGGATATGCTCACGAGTTAAGCAAAGCTATAATGATTATTGTAAATAAGTGGGATCTAATTGAAAAAGATGATAAGACCATGAATAAGTTTACTAATGAAATATCCAAAGGATTATCCTTTATGCCTTATGCACCGTACCTTTATATATCTGCACTAACTGGCCAAAGAGTAAACAAAGTACTTACAATGGCAAGAGATTGCTTTAATAACTATAATAAGCGTATTGCTACTGGAGTTTTAAATGATGTAATAAGTAGAGCAGTGCTTATGAAAGAGCCACCAATAGTAGCATTAAAGAGATTAAAAATATTTTATGTTACTCAAGTAGACACAAAACCACCAACATTTATATTCTTTGTAAATGATCCAAACTTGTTACACTTCTCATATCAGAGATATTTAGAAAACCAACTTAGAGAAAGCTTTGACTTTAAGGGAACAGGTATAAAGCTAATCTTCAGAGAAAGAAAAGAATAATAAGATATAGGGAAGGAAGGGAAGTTATGTTAAAGGTTGCATTTTTAGGAGGAGGAAGCTTCGGTACAGCTTTAGCGGTAATGCTTTCTAAAAAAGGAATTGAAACAGCTATTTGGACAATTGATGAGCATGGTGTTGAGGATATTAATATAAAAAGGGAAAATAGCAAGTTTCTCCCAGGTGTTACTATACCAGGTAATGTAACTGCTTATGGAGAATTGGATAAAGCTATAGAAAACAGTAAGGTTATAGTTTTAGCCGTGCCTTCTCAAGTAATTAGAACAGTTTCAAAGCAGGTTGCGCCTCTACTAAATAAGGGCCAAATCCTTGTTACTGTAGCAAAGGGCATAGAAAAAGGTACCCTTAAGACCATGTCAGAAATTATGGAAGAGGAAATTTTAAGTAATCCAATTGTCATCTTATCAGGCCCAAGTCATGCTGAAGAGGTATCAAGAGGAATTCCTACCACAGTAACTGTTTCCTCAAGAGATATGGAAGCCGCTAAGGAAATTCAGCAGATTTTTAGCACTAGCAGCTTTAGAATTTACACTAATGATGATTTAATTGGGGTTCAAATAGGCGGAGCATGTAAAAACATAATTGCCCTTGCCGCTGGAATAACTGACGGCATAGGTTATGGAGACAATGCAAAAGCAGCTCTAATGACCCGTGGTATGCACGAAATTGTGAGAATAGGAACAAAGCTTGGCGGAAGGCAAGAAACCTTCTATGGCTTAACCGGTATGGGAGATTTAATAGTTACTTGTACTAGTATGCATAGCAGAAATAGGAGAGCTGGAATTCTTATAGGACAAGGAAAGACCATGGAAGAGGCTTCTAAAGAAGTAGGCATGGTTGTAGAAGGAATTGAGGCTACAAAGGCTTTTTATGCACTGAAAGAAAGAGAAGGAATAAGTATGCCTATTACTGATGAGCTTTATAAGGTTTTATTCCTAAATAAAAATGCCCATGATGCAGTACAAGAGCTTATGTCTAGAGAAATGAAGGATGAGCACTCTTTTATTGAAGTATAAGGCATAAAAATATAAATATTGTAATATATATAGACAGTAAGGAAAAGAAAATTTCTTACTGTCTTTTCTTATAAATTAGTAATATTTTATTTTTTTATACAATATATATATATTGTTAATATGTAGTTATGGGAGGGTGGACCTTGGAAAACTTTGATATATACAAAGATATTGCAGAAAGAACTCAAGGGGACATATACGTAGGGGTTGTAGGTCCTGTAAGGACAGGAAAATCTACATTCATAAAGAGATTTATGGAACTTATGGTGATTCCTAATATTGAAAATCCGCATAAAAAGGAAAGAGCAAAGGATGAGCTTCCACAAAGTGGTTCTGGGAAATCAATTCATACCACTGAGCCAAAATTTGTTCCAAACGAAGCTGTGGAAATACGCTTTGAGGGTGGTACAAAATTTAAAGTAAGAATGGTAGATTGCGTTGGTTATGTAGTAAAAAGTTCATTAGGATATAATGAAGAAAATGCTCCTAAAATGGTAACAACACCATGGTTTGATTATGAAATACCATTTGAGCAAGCAGCTGAGATTGGCACAAGAAAGGTTATTACTGATCATTCAACTATTGGAATAGTTGTTACTACAGATGGTTCTATAACAGGGTTAAATAGAGCGGATTATGTAGAGGCTGAAGAAAGAGTTGTAAATGAACTAAAAGCTATAAATAAACCATTTATTATTCTTCTTAATAGCTTAAGCCCTAAAGGACAAGAAACTATAGAGCTTCAAAGAGAGTTAGAAGAAAAATATGATGTTCCAGTTACAATCATGGATATAATGAACATGGATGAAGATGATATAGCTGCCATATTTGGAAATGTTCTAAAAGAGTTCCCTGTAAAGGAAATAAGTATAGACATGCCTCAATGGATGGAAAGCCTAAATTCTAAGCATTGGTTAAAGGTTAATGTTATGACCATACTTAAAGCAATGTGCAAAGATATATTTAAGGTTAGAGACATAAAGAGATGCCTAGATGCATTTAAGGGAATAGAGTTCTTATCAAACATAAACGTAAAAGAAATGAATATGGGAGATGGAACTTCTTGTGTAGATATTAATCCTAAACAGGAGTTATTCTATAAAATTCTTGGGGAAGTATGTAATACAGATATCAAGAATGAAAATGACTTGTTAAGTCTTATGGCTTCTTATCATAAAGCAAAAACAGAGTATGATAAGATTGCACAAGCTTTAAAGGACGTTAATGAGACAGGTTATGGACTAGTGGCTCCACAGTTAAGTGAAATTAAATTCGAAGAGCCAAATATTGATAAGAAAAATGGAGTTGTAAAACTTAAAGCTTCTGCTCCTTCATTACACATTATAAAAGCAGACATTGAAACTGAGGTTACTCCAATTACTGGTGACAAAAAGCAAAGTCAAGAATTCTATAATGCTATTATAGAGCAGTTTGATAATGATCCAGCACAAATTTGGCAAAGTAATATGTTCGGAAAATCACTAGAAGAACTTGTTAAAGAAGGGCTTCAAAATAAGCTTTATAAAATGCCAGAGGATATTCAAGTTAAACTTCAAAAAACTCTTCAAAGAATTATCAATGAAGGTAATGGTGGACTAATCTGTATAATCTTATAATTAACAATAAACCTAGTTTTGAGTTATAGAAGAAGTTCTATAACTCAAAACTATATTCAAAATAAAATTTCATATGAAAGTATTTGAAAAACCTTTAAATTTTGATATAATAAAGTTCTAAAAGTAATAGAAATAATAATTTTATTACGAAATGTAATATATCTGGGTGTAGCGCAGATGGTAGCGCACAAGTCTGGGGGGCTTGGGGTCGCAGGTTCAAGTCCTGTCACTCAGACCAAAGCAAAGTAAACCTTATGGAATCTTTATAGATCCTAAGGTTTATTTTTATGTTTTTATTTAAGGCTTTTTCATAAGTAACATATTGTAATCTTTAGGATATATCTTATTACAACAACATAAAGTTCAGAAGGAAAGTAAGTCAATTATAGGGTTAAAGTTTTCTTACCCTAATTTTTAATGTTTAATAAAAAAATGAATAATTAGGGTAAATTGTAAATTAACTGTAAAGACTTAATTATTCCTAGAATTTTCAGAATAATTAAAAACTTATAAGCAAAAATAGTAATATAGAGAAATTAATAGATTTTTTATAGATTTAAGTGATTACACTTAGTTTTATTACTTAAATATTCTTGAATCTAGTGGTCAAATAATAGAAATACAGAAAAGTACTAACTTAATTATATAAAATGTCATAGGATATGTTCATTTAAATAGCAGATAATAATATTATAAAATAAAAATAATTCTTATCTAAGGAGGAGTTAAAATGAAAAAAATAAGGGATTATATTGATGAAGGGTATACTATTAACAAATTTGAAAGAGACAAAGACCTATTAAGTGGTGATCAAGTGTGTAAGATAGAAATGAGAGCCTTAGATGGATTTATTAAGACGGTTACATTAGATGACAATTGTACAGATGAAATAGAAAAAGAAATATTTCATTACTTAGAAAAAAAGGAAATAAGCATATAATTTAAACTTATATATTTTGAATTAAAATTTCGCCAAGTATATACAAGAAATAAAAGTCAAAACTTAACTTATAGGTGAAATCTACATGGGTTACTTGAGGTGTTTTCATTAAGAATAAAATACTTTTTTACTTGGAAAGCCTTATAAAGTTACTGTTTTTACTATTTTATAAAATCTAAAAAATTTACTTGAAAGCTTGTGAATCTTAAAAAATTGAAGTTAGATAAAAGTGAGTGCTATATAAAAGCACTCACTTTTATTCTGACAACATTTTGTAGCTTCAAGACTATCATTTTCTTTAAGGTCTGTTTATTAGACTTGTGATTACTTAGTTTAAGTAAATTACTTCCGTGAAATAAACGCAGCTTGATCACAAAGAAACCTTTATTTAGTCCAAATTTAATTCCAAAATAACTCCGCAAAATGAACGTATTCATTATTTAACAAATATCTTATATATAATTTTTATTAAGGATTACAAAGAAGCCCAAGTGCACATTAAGAATTCTGCAACTAAGTATAAAATTTTTTAGAACAACTAGTTCATACAAAAGAAAAGTTTAAAAATAGAGTTGAGGTAATGTGATTATTTTATTAACCATATATAAAATATTTAATAATATTCAACATTTTGATGTAAATCTTAAAAGGTTGGTGTAAAATATAAATGAATTAATTATAGTAGTTTTTATTCTTGGGAGGTTACAAAAGTGAATAAAGTAGTAGTAATATTTAATGGTGGAACTATATCAATGAAAGTTGATCCAAAAATTCAAGCAGCAGTACCTACGCTAACTGGAGAAGAGATTATGTCAATGGTAACAGGTATAGAAGCTCATGCAGAGGTGGAATCGTATACTTTCTCTAGCTTACCAGGACCACATATGACTCCAGAGTTAATGATGAAGTTATCTGATTATGTTAAAAGTTTTTTAGATAGAGAAGATGTAGATGGAGTAGTTGTTACTCATGGAACTGATAGTTTAGAAGAAACAGCGTATCTTTTAGATTTAACTATAAAAAGTGAAAAACCAGTGGTAGTCACAGGGTCAATGAGAAATAGTTCGGAGCTAGGGTATGATGGTCCAGCTAATTTAGCAGCGGCTATTTGTACTGCTACTTCAAAAGAAGCAAGAAATAGAGGGGTTTTAGTTTGTTTAAATGATGAGTTAAATTGTGCTAGTGAAGTTACAAAAACACATTCAATGCACTTAAATACCTTTCAAAGCCCTGAATTCGGACCAATTGGAATTGTAGATAACAACCAGGCTATTTTCTATAGAGATAGTTTGAATAAAAATCATATTGACACAAATAAAGTAGAGACTAATGTAGAACTAATAAAAGCTTGTGCTGGTATGGATGGTAAGCTAATAGATTTCTGCGTGCAAGAAGGGGCAAAAGGATTAATTATTGAAGCTATGGGAAGAGGAAACATTCCACCTAAAATGGCTGAAGCTGTAGAAAGAGCAATAGAAAAACAAGTGGCTGTGGTAATAGTTTCGAGATGCTATAAGGGAAGAGTTTTAGATAGCTATGGATATCCAGGTGGAGGAAAAGGCTTGAGAAATGCTGGTGCTATTTTTGGTGAAAGCCTTCCAGGTCAAAAGGCTAGAATAAAGTTGATGTTAGCCCTTGGAAAAACTAATGATTTAAGAGAAATAAGAGAAACTTTCGAAAATGGTCATTACTAAAGGTATGAACTTGATTTAGAACCTAGTAGTAAGCTGTAACAATTTTAGCACACTCTGAATAACATATTTTATAACATTTATTCAGGGTGATGATATGAAAATAAACAACAGATTAGATTCTATAGGTGTATATCATTTTAAAACTATTGACGGCATAAAAGAAAAAAGAAGAAAAGAAGGCAAGAAAATTATTGATTTAAGCATAGGTGATCCAGATTTACCTGTAGAGCCTTCAATTCTTGATGCTTTAGTTCAAGGATTTGATGAGGTAGGGTTTAATAAATATCCTCCTTATGATGGAATTAATTATCTAAAAAATCAAGTTATAGATTACTATAAAAACAGGTTTGGAGTTCACTTAGAATTAGAAGAGGTAGCTATTTTAATCGGCTCAAAAGAAGGTATTAGCAATGTAATTCCAGCAGTTTGTGATATTAAAGATGCAGTTATAGTTCCAGAACCAGGTTATCCTGTTTATTCATCAGCTTCAAAGCTTTGGGGCTGTATACCTTACACTGTACCTATAAAAGAGAGCAATGATTATTTGGTGGATTTTACTGAAATTCCCAAGGAAGTTTGTACAAAAGCAAAATTAATGTTCATTAACTACCCAAATAACCCTACTGGTGCTAAAGGCAGTGGTGAGTTTTTTAGTGAAGTAGTTAAGTTTTGTGAGGAAAGTAATATAGTCCTATGCAATGATGCTGCTTATAGCGAAATAATAAGCCCAGAAGAAAGTCCACTTAGTATATTGCAATTTGATAAAAATAAGCACTCAGTTGAATTTGGAACCCTTTCTAAACTATATAATATGACAGGATTTAGAATAGGTTATGCAGTTGGGAATAAGGAGGTTATAGCTGCTCTTGTTAAGGTTAAGAGCAATCTGGACTCAGGTCAATTTATTCCCATACAAAAGGCAGCTGTTACAGCATTAAACCTAGATAAGACTTATGGTGATGAAATAAGAAAAGTATATTTTAAAAGAAGGACAGTAGCTGAAAAGGTACTTAAAGAAAAAAATATTCAATTCTTCACTACTGAAAGCACTTTTTATATTTGGTGTAAAACTCCAAAAGGATATACAACTCATGAATTTTGTTCGGAAATTTTGGATATGTATGGCTTGGTGGTAACACCAGGATCTTGCTTTGGAACTTTAGGGTATGATTACTTTAGAATTGCATTAACCTGTTCTTGGCAGATAATAGAAGAAGGATTAGCATCCTTACCAAGATATGATAATTAATATTAGAAAAACTATAGACTAAAAGCTTAATAAGGATTAATATTAATTGAGGCTATATTACTAGAAATGATTTAGTAATATAGCCTCAAGTTTTTAAAATATACAAATAAAAACTTTTAAAATCTTAATTATCAGTAGATTTCTTAAGTTTTCTTATAAATCTTTCATTTTTCTTTTATATTCTTGTATTTTTAACTTGAAATTAAGGATATAATTTATGTATAATAGACTTTGAATTTAGGAAATGTTCGGAAGGAAGCGTTGTTATGATAAAAAGCATGACGGGGTTTGGCAGAGGTACTAGTGAACAAAAGGATTCAAACTATGTTGTTGAGATGAAATCTGTTAATCATAGATACTTTGAATTTAATGTGAGAATGCCAAGAGCCTTAATTTCATTAGAAGATAATATTAGAAAGATTCTTAATGAAAAAATAAAAAGAGGAAAAGTCGATGTGTTTATAACTCAAAACACCTTTAATAGAGACGACATTGAAGCAGTATTAAATGAGAATTTAATGGATAGCTATATGAAGTGTTTAAAGACTATTCAGGGTAAGTATGAGTTAAGGGATGACATTTCAGTAACAAATTTAGCTAGATTTCCAGAGGTAGTTACATTAAAGCAAAGAGAAGAAGATGTAGATGCAGTTTGGAACATTTTATTAAATCCAATAAATGAAGCGGTAGATAACTTAATCAGAATGAGAGAAGAAGAAGGTCAAAAGCTTTTTAAGGATATTAATGATAAATGTGAATTGATTTTACAATATGTTGAAAGAATAAGTGATAGAGTTCCAGAGGTATCAAAAGAATACAGAGAAAAGCTTACAAAGAAGGTTAAGGAACTTATTGAAGAGTCACAGTTTGATGAAAATAGAATTGCTATGGAAGTTGTTCTTCAGGCAGATAAAACAGGAGTAGATGAAGAAATTGTAAGACTAAAGAGCCATATTCATCAAATGCAACAAACTTTAACTTTGAGCGAGCCTATAGGAAGAAAATTAGATTTTATTGTACAGGAAATGAATAGAGAGACTAATACAATAGCATCTAAAGTAAATGATTTGGAGCTAACAAATTTAGCCTTGGATATAAAAAGTGAGATTGAAAAAATTAGAGAACAAGTTCAGAACATAGAATAACAGGAGGCGACTAATGAATATAAAGCTTATAAACATAGGATTTGGAAACATTGTTTCAGCAAATAGAATAGTAGCTATAGTAAGCCCAGAATCAGCACCAATAAAAAGAATAATTCAAGAGGCAAGAGATAGGGGAATGCTTATTGATGCAACTTACGGAAGAAGAACAAGAGCAGTAGTTATTACAGATAGTGACCATGTAATCTTATCTGCAGTACAACCAGAGACTGTAGCTCATAGACTTTCTTCTAAGGATGAAGAACAGCATATAGAAGAGGTTGAAGATTAAAATGTCAGCTAAGGGACAATTATTAGTAATATCTGGTCCATCTGGTGCTGGTAAAGGTACAGTTTGTAAGGCTTTGCTACAACAAAATGATATTTGGATATCTGTTTCTGCTACAACTCGATCTCCTAGAGTGGGAGAAGTAGAGGGTATAAACTACTTCTTTGTCAATAGAGAGGAATTTTTACAAAAAATAGACAGCAACGACTTTTTAGAGTATGCGGAAGTCTATGGCAATTTTTATGGAACTCCTAAATCAAAGGTTTTTGAGGTGCTAGAGCAAGGAAGAGATGTAATTCTTGAAATTGATATTCAGGGTGCGTTGAAAATCAAGTCTGCTTATCCAGAAGGAATATTTATATTCATTTTGCCACCATCGATGGAAGAATTAAAAAGCAGAATTACAAATAGAGGAAGTGAAACTCCAGAATCATTAAAAACTAGATTAGAAGCTGCCTATGATGAAATAAGTTTTGCATCAAAGTATGACTACGCTGTAGTTAATGATGAGGTTGAAGAGGCAGTGAAGAAAATTGAAAGTATTATTACTGCAGAAAAATGTAGAGTTTTTAAAATTAAAGATGAATTATTAGGGAGGTTTTAGTAATGAGCAATTCAATGATTAATCCATCTATAGTAGATCTATTAGAGAAAGTTGATAATAGATATTCTCTTGTTGTTGCAACTTCAAAAAGAGCAAGACAAATAATTGAAGGTGAAAAACCATTTATTACTGTTAAGTCTAATAAGCCTTTGACTATTGCTATTAATGAAATTAATGAGGGAGCAATTGAAGCAGAGACTACGAAAGAAGGCATAAAGTAAAATGGAGCAGCAAAAAACTGTTGTTATTGGAGTGAGCGGTGGGGTAGCAGTTTATAAGGCTTTAGATGTAATCAGTAGATTAAGAAAAGCAAATATAAATGTTCATGTAATAATGACAAAAGCTGCTACAGAATTTGTTACACCTCTTAGCTTTCAATCCCTAAGTCAAAATATGGTTATACACAACATGTTTGAAGAACCTAGAGCATGGGAAATACAGCATATATCCTTAGCTAAAAAAGCTGATTTAATGCTTATTGCACCAGCAACAGCCAATATTATGGGGAAAGTAGCAAATGGTATAGCTGATGATATGCTATCAACCACTATTATGGCTACTAAAGCTCCTGTGATGTTTGCTCCAGCAATGAATACAAACATGTATAATAATCCTATAGTTCAAGAAAATATGAGAAAGCTTAAAGCTTATGGTTATGATTTTATTGAACCTGCTAGTGGAAGATTAGCCTGCGGAGATGTAGGAGATGGAAAACTCGCAGATACAGAATTAATTGCTGAAAGAGTAATTTCTGCATTGTATGAACCTAAGGACTTAAAGGGATTAAAAGTATTAGTAACAGCAGGACCAACAGTTTCTGCTATTGACCCAGTAAGATTTATAACAAATAAATCTACGGGTAAAATGGGATATGCCATTGCAGAAGAAGCAAGAGACAGAGGTGCTGAGGTAGTTTTAGTAACTGGTCCTTCAAGCTTAAGGCCTCCATTTGGTGTTAAGATTGTACCTGTAAATACCAATGAGGAAATGTTGAATTCGGTTTTACAAGAATATGATAGTTGCGATATAGTTATAAAATCTGCAGCTGTAGCTGATTATAAAGCAAAGAATTATTCTGAAGAAAAGATTAAAAAAGGTTCAGGAGACTTAGTTTTAGAATTTACAAGGGATAATGATATACTAAAAACCCTTGGAGATAGGAAGAAAAATCAAGTACTAATTGGTTTTGCAGCAGAAAGTAATGAAGTTTTACAAAATGCAAAAGGAAAACTAAGCAAAAAAAACTTAGATTATATAGTAGCTAATGATATTACTAGTAAGGATGCTGGATTTGCTAGTGACAGTAACAAGGTAACTATAATTAGTAATAAAGGTGAAATTACAGAGTTAGATTCGATGTCTAAGAGATTAGTAGGACAGAAAATTTTTGACTTAGTACTAAAACATAAGAATGATTAGTCAAAAGCGACAATGTCGCTTTTTTTCTTACTCTTATTTAAAGAATCTAAAAATAACTATAGATTATATAGGGCATCTTCAAAAAATAAATAAGTCAGTATCCTGGTCTATTTTGTGTTATACTGCGTTAACAGAACCATTAGATATCTCCACTATCTAAGGAAACAGTTTCCTTGTCAGCACAAGCTTACTTGTGAACTCAAAATATCTTTCACATCTTTGACTTGTTATTTATTTTCATATGCCTAATAGAAAATGTAGTTATTGGAAAAAATAAATACACTCTTGTGAAGGGAGATAAACCTATGTATAACTATGCTGGAGTGATTGTAAATAATGATTCTGTAAAAGTTGATAAGATATTTACATATAAAGTTCCTGAGGGATTAAAAAATAAAATTAATCTTGGCCAAAGAGTTAAGGTTCCTTTTGGAATGGGAAATAAAAATATTGATGGTTTTATTGTTCAGTTATATGAGTATGTAGAGCTGGATGCAAAAAGCCTTAGCAAATTAAAGGCTATAATTGAAATAGGTGATGATTTTCAGGTTATAAGGGAGAAGGATATTTCTCTTATTGGAATTATGAGGGCTAAATATCTATGTACTTATTTAGAGTGTATTAAGGTATTTATTCCAAGTGGAATTACTAAAGGTATGAAGTTCAAAACTAAAAATGTGGTTGTTTTAGGGGAACCTCTAACAACAAAGTATGAAAAAGAAAGCTACAAGAAAATATTAGAGTTTATAAAAGAAAACGATGGAAACTATAGTAAACAGCAACTTTCAAATGAGTTTGGTTTTTCTGTATCATCGATAAACACTTTAATTAAACATGGCTTCTTAATATTAGAAGAAGCTATTATAAATAGATATAACGATAGACAATATAATAATTATGAGGAAAGAACCTTAAATTCCTTGCAACAACAAGCTGTTAATACTATTATGAATTCTAAAGGGAAAAAGTTTTTAATTCATGGGGTAACAGGTAGTGGGAAAACAGAAATTTATATGAATTTAGTAAAAAAAGCAATGGAAAATGGAAAAGACTCAATCATTTTAATTCCAGAGATTTCTCTTACTCCACAAATGGTAGAGAGATTTAAAGGTCGTTTTGGAAAGAATGTAGCAATATTTCACAGTAAGCTTAGTGATGGTGAAAGATTTGATGAGTGGATGAGGGTAAAGATGGGCAAGGTTAAGGTGGCCATTGGAGCTAGGTCAGCAATTTTTTTACCTTTTTCAAATTTGGGGCTTATTGTCATTGATGAGGAGCATGAGGCTAGTTATAAATCAGATAGTGATCCAAAGTATAATGCTAGAGATATAGCTGAACTTAAAAGTGACATAGAGGGCTGCAAAGTTGTATTAGGCTCTGCTACGCCAGCCATTGAAAGCTATTATAAGGCGACCAAGGGAGAATACATGCTTATAACTTTAAGTGAAAGAGCTGATGGTGCAATGCTGCCACAAGTAAAAATCGTTGATATGAGAGAAGAACTTATGAATGATAATAAATCTATTTTTAGTGCAAGTCTTTTTTCAGGATTAAAACACACATTAGCTAACAAGGAGCAAGCAATATTATTTTTAAATAGAAGAGGATTTTCAACCTTTGTTTCCTGTAGAAAATGTGGTTTTGTTTTTAAGTGCAGCAATTGTGATATAGCATTAACCTACCATAATTATTCTTCAAATCTGACTTGCCACTATTGTGGAGCTAAGAGGCAGTTAGTAAACACCTGTCCAAGATGTAAGAGTAAATATGTAAAATACTTTGGTATTGGTACAGAACAATTAGAGGACCAAGTAAAAAAAGTATTTCCAGAGGCGAGAACTCTTAGGATGGATTTTGATACTACTAGAGGGAAAAATTCCTATGAAAAGATCTATAATAGCTTTAGAAATGAGGAACATAATGTTTTGATTGGAACACAAATGGTAGCTAAGGGGTTAGATTTTCCTAATGTAACCTTAGTGGGAGTTATTGCAGCAGACTTATCCTTAAATCTTCCAGATTATAGAGCCAGTGAAAGAACCTTTCAGTTAATAACTCAGGTTTCTGGAAGAGCAGGGAGAGGAAAGAAACCTGGAAGAGTGGTGGTTCAAACCTATACACCAGAAAGTTTTAGTATAAAATATGCTGTGGAAAATGACTACAAAAGTTTTTATAAGGAAGAAATAGAAATTAGGAGAGCTATGAATTATCCACCTTTTGCTAAAATATTAGCTATAAACCTAAGTAGTGAGGATGAAAAATTATTAATAAAAAGTATACAAGATTTAGGTGACAAACTACACATAAAACTAGATAATAATGATAAAATTGAAGTATTAGGACCATGTCCCTGTGGGATTTCTAAAATTAAGAGTGCCTATAGGTGGCAGATACTTATTAAGGGAGAATTTACCACAGAATTAGCTGAGGAGATTAAGGACATTACCTACAATGAGTTAAACTCAGTTCATAATTATATTAAGGTGGGTTTAGATGTTAACCCAAATAATTTATTGTAGATAGGCAGGAGGAATATATAACAATGGCACTAAGGAAAATTAGAACTAAAGAAGAGGAAGTATTAAGAAAAAAAAGTAAGGTAGTTAAAAATATTGATGATAGAACTAAGGTTTTAATTAAAGATATGTTAGAAACTATGTATGATGCAAATGGTGTAGGACTTGCAGCACCACAAGTAGGAATCCTTAAGAGAATTGTAGTTATAGATGTAGGACAGGGACCTATAGTATTAATTAATCCAGAGATAATAAAGCAAAGAGGAGCTATAGAAGCTTTAGAAGGATGTTTAAGTATTCCTGGGGAGCAGGGAAGGGTAATACGTCCTGAATATGTTAAGGTTAAAGGATTAAACCAAAATGGACAAGAGATAGAACTTGAAGGAGAGGATTTTCTAGCAAGGGCATTTTGTCATGAAATAGACCATTTAGATGGGATACTTTACACGGATAAAGTAAAAAAGTAACTATATAAAATCCTTTAGTATAATAATTAATTTGTTAATAAGTCATTAAAGAAAGGAAGTAAATAAATGAATATAGTTTTTATGGGAACACCAGAATTTGCAGTACCTTCCTTTGAAGCTATTGTGAAAGAATTTGGAGTTAAAGCAGTATTAACTCAACCAGATAGGCCTAAAGGTAGAGGAAAAGCTTTGGCCATGTCCTCTGTTAAAGAGGCAGCACTAAAATATGATATTCCAGTGTATCAACCAGAAAAATTAAAAAAGGATAAAGAACTAATAGATAAGCTTAAAGATATGGAGTTAGACTTTATAATTGTAGTGGCCTTTGGACAAATTCTTTCTAAGGAAGTTTTAGATATACCTAAGTACGGATGTATAAACTTACATGCATCTCTGCTTCCAAAGTATAGAGGCGCAGCTCCAATAAACTTTGCGGTGATGGAAGGTGAAAAGACCAGTGGAAATACTACTATGCTTATGGATGTAGGCCTTGACACTGGGGATATGCTTTTAAAAAGCCAAATTGAAATTACAGAAAGCATGACGGCGGGAGAGCTTCATGATTTACTAATGGCAGATGGTGCAAAGTTATTAGTAGATACAATTAAAGGTGTATACAATAATGAAATAGTGCCAGTAAAACAAGGAGATACTATAACTTCTTATGCAAGTATGCTAAATAAGGAAATGGCAAATATTAATTGGCAAAGAAGTGCAGAAGAAATTCACAACTTTGTGAGAGGTTTAAACCCATTTCCTATGGCCTATACTTTCTATAAGGATAAGTCTATGAAGTTAATAAGCACTAAAGTTTTACAGGAGGAATCAACAGAATTACCTGGAACAATTCTAAAGGTGAATAGTGAGGGAATAAGAGTTTCAACTAAAGATAAGATTTTGCTTATTACAGAAGTACAGTTTCCAAATAAAAAACCTCTTAAAGTAGCAGAGTATATTAAAGGAAACAGTATAGAGGAAAAAGAAGTATTACACAAATAAAATTTAAGGAGAGATTAATATGTTTTATTTTGATTCAACTATGCTGATTTTATTACCAGCGTTAATAATTGCTACCTGGGCACAATTTAACATACAAGCTAGTTATTCAAGATATTCAAAGGTTTATAGTAGAAATGGTTATACAGGAAGCCAAGTGGCAAGAATGATATTAGATGGCTATGGGTTATTTCATGTACCAGTAGTTCCTATTGGAGGGAAATTAACAGACCACTTCGACCCAAAAGAAAATGTAGTAAGGTTATCCCAGGACGTATTTTACGGAGCTTCCATTGCATCTATTGGGGTTGCAGCCCATGAAGTGGGGCATGCAATTCAGCACAGGGATGGGTATGTACCTATAAAAATTAGAATGGCTATGGTTCCTATTGCAAATCTTGGGTCTAGTGCATCTTGGATGCTTTTTATTCTAGGGTTTATTTTATCCATGCCAGCTTTAGTTAATTTAGGTATTTTACTTTTTACTGCAGTGGTTTTATTTCAAATAGTCACATTACCCGTGGAATTTAATGCATCAAATAGGGCTGTAGCTATATTAAAAGATAGAAATATACTTCATGAGGATGAATTAACTGGAACCAAAAAGGTGTTAAGAGCAGCGGGATTTACCTATGTGGCAGCAGCACTTACTGCTATTGCACAATTACTAAGGTTAATTGCACTAAGTGACAGAGAAAGATAAGTTGAGGGAAGATAATGGATAATGCTAGAAAAATAGCTGTAGATGTATTAAATGAAGTATTTTATAACAAAGCATATTCAAGTATTGTACTTGGAAATATGCTTAATAGTAGCAGTTTAGATCAAAAGGATAAAGGTTTAGTAACGGAAATTGTTTATGGCACAATAAAATATAAATATACCATAGACAAGATTTTAAAAGGATTTCTAAAAAATAATTTTGATAAAACAGATAGATTTTTATTAAATGTTTTAAGAATAACTATTTATCAAATCAGGTATTTAGATAAGGTACCAGAATTTGCTGCTGTTAACGAAGCAGTAAACTTAGTTAAAAAGTATGTATCGTTAGGTGCTTCTAAGGTAGCTAATGGGGTACTAAGAAATTATTTAAGAAATAAGGAAGAGGAAGTTTATTGGAAGGAGGGGAATATTTTTGAAGAGTTAGCCTTCAAATATTCCTTTCCTCAATGGATGGTAAAGTTATTCAATGAACAGTATGGAATGGAAGTTTGTGAGAAGATTTTATCAGGACTAAACCAAAGACCAGATATTACTGTAAGAGTAAATTCCACCAAGGGAGATTATGAAGAGATATTTAATAGGTTAGAAGAACATGGTTATCAGATAGAGGAAGGGTATGTTTGCCCAGAAGCAATAAAAATAACTAGAGGAAGAAGTATTGAAGAAAATCCTCTATTTAAAGATGGATATATTACTGTACAGGATGAAAGTGCTATGTTGGTAGCTCCAACCATGGATGTGGAAGAAAATAGTACCATTTTAGATCTGTGTAGTGCTCCAGGAGGAAAAACTACCCATATTGGAGAACTAATGAATAATACAGGAAAGATACTAGCTTTTGACATATACGAACATAAACTTAGATTAATAGAAGAGAATACAGAAAGACTTGGGCTAAGTAATATTAGCTTATCTATATTAGATGCTACAAAGTATGAAGAGAGCCTTAGTGAAAAAGCTGATAGCGTTCTTATTGATGTGCCTTGTTCAGGTCTTGGAATTATAAGAAAAAAGCCAGAAATTAAGTATAATAAAAATGCTAAGGAGCTACAGGAAATTGTAAAAATTCAAAGGAAGATAATGATTAATGCAGCTAAGTATGTTAAGGAACAAGGAGTAATTTTATATTCTACTTGCACCTTGAATAAAGAGGAAAATGAAGAAAATATAAAGTGGTTTATAAGTAAAAATCCAGAGTTTACTGTGGAAAAGGTTTATTTTGGAAAATCAGATAATATTATTTACCATGAAGAAGGTTTTGCAACCATACTCCCTAATTCGTATATGGATGGATTTTTTGTAGCTAAAATTCGTAGAAATAAGTAGGTGAGAAGATGAAAAATATTTTGGATTTAGATTTGCAAGAGTTAAAACAATGGATGAAAGATAATAAAGAAAAGGATTTTAGAGCAAAGCAAGTAATGGATTGGATATACAAAGAAGTCTGGAGTTTTAGTGAAATGACTAATATTCCTAAAGCTACTCTTGAAAAATTAGAGGAGAGTTTTTACGTAGGTATCCCAGAGATTATAGAAACCTACAGTTCTAAAAGAGAAGACACGAAAAAACATTTATTTCTTTTAAGAGATGGAAATGTTATTGAGTCTGTAGTTATGAAATATAAACATGGTAACTCTATTTGTGTTTCTACTCAAATAGGTTGCAAAATGGGATGTAAGTTTTGTGCTTCAACTATAGGGGGAGTAGTAAGAAATTTAACTAGTGGTGAAATATTGGGTCAGATAATAAGAGCTCAAAGTGAACTAAAAGAGAGAATTTCTAATGTTGTACTTATGGGCAGTGGAGAGCCTTTAGATAATTTTGAAAATGTGTTAAAATTTATATATAATGTAAATGCTGAGTATGGATTAAATATTGGTCAAAGGCATATTACGCTTTCAACCTGTGGAATAGTACCAAAGATAAAGTCACTTGCTGATTTGGATTTGCAAATAACCTTAGCAATTTCGCTCCATGCACCAAGTGATGAAATTAGAAAGCAAACAATGCCTATTGCAAATGCCTATACAATAGAGGAACTCTTAGAAGCTTGTAGGTATTACATAGGCAAAACAAATCGAAGAATTACTTTTGAGTATGCATTAGTTAAGGGGTTTAATGATACAAAGGACAATGCTGAGGAACTTTCAAAGATTTTAAAGGGGATGCTTTGTCATGTTAATTTAATTCCTATTAATGAAATAAGTGAAAGTACACTTAAAAAGTCCAATATGGAGGCAATTAACAAGTTCAAGGATATTTTGGTTAAAAGTGGTATTGAAACAACCATAAGAAGAGAAATGGGACTTGATATAAATGCTGCATGTGGACAACTTAGAAGAAGTTATTTAAAAAAGAAGGAGTCATAACTATATGGGGAGATTAATAGGTATAGAAACAGATTTAGGGAACAAAAGAACCCTCAATGAAGATACCGTAGGATTTTATGAAGATAGTGAGTTTAGCATATTTGTAATTGCTGATGGCATGGGAGGCCATAATGCTGGTGAGGTGGCAAGTAAAATTGCAGTGGATAGTGTATTAGAATACATTAAAACTCATTGTAACGACTATGACATGGAGCAAGCATTAGAAGGTGCAATAGATGAGGCAAATAAAAACGTTTATAAATATGCAGTATTAAATGAAAATTGCAGTGGTATGGGAACTACTCTTACAGTAGCTTATGTTAAGGGAAATAAGCTTATTGTAGCTAATGTAGGGGATAGTCGTTGTTATGTGGTTTCAAAAGGAGAATTAATAAAAGTTACTAAGGACCACTCCCTAGTACAGGAACTTTTAGATAATGGTACCATTACAGCAGAAGAAGCAGTAAATCATCCAAACAAAAATGTTATTACTAGGGCTGTAGGAACAAAAATTTCTATTAAGGGAGATTATTATCCTTTAGATTTACAAAACATAAGTACAGTAATGTTATGTTCAGATGGATTAACTAATGAAGTAACTGAGGAAGAAATCCTAAGTATTATAAATAATGATATCAGTAATAGCAGCATAAGATTAATAGAGCGTAGTAAAGAAAAAGGCGGGAAAGATAATATTTCTGTTATCATTTTTAAAGGAGAGTGTACACATGATTGGAACCATATTAGGTAGTAGATATCAACTGCTCCAGAAGATAGGCGAAGGTGGAATGGCTGTAGTTTATAAAGCTAAATGCCTTCTATTAAATAGATATGTAGCTGTAAAGATTCTTAAAGAAGAGTATTCTAATAACTTAGAATTTATGAATAAGTTTAGGAAAGAAGCAGCAGCTGCTGCAAGCTTTTCAGCCAATAATATAGTAAATATTTATGATGTAGGTAGTGATAATAATATTAACTATATTGTTATGGAACTTGTTAATGGAAAAACTTTAAAGGAAGTAATTCAAGAAAGAGGAAGACTTAGTGTAGATGATACTTTAAGTATTGGAATTCAGATTGCAAAGGCTTTAGAATGTGCACACAAAAATAATATTATTCATAGAGATATAAAACCTCATAATATTTTAGTAACGGAAGATGGCACAGTAAAGGTAACTGATTTTGGTATAGCAAAGGCTGCTTCTTCAGATACCATAACTCATACCAGTAAAGTGATAGGATCTGCACATTATTTCTCTCCTGAGCAAGCAAAGGGGAAGATAGTAGACTATAGAACGGATATTTATTCTTTAGGTATAGTACTGTATGAGATGATAACAGGAAAGGTTCCTTTTGATGGAGAGAGTGCTGTTTCAGTGGCTTTAAAACACATTCAAGAGCCAGTTATATCTCCAAGACTACTTATTGGAAGTATTCCTGAGAGTTTAAATAACTTAATTTTAAAGGCTACCGAGAAGGAAACTGCTAGACGATATCAAACTGTAACAGATATATTAAATGATTTAAAGAAAATACAAAGCAATCAAGCTTACACAATAATAAACTCAAAACAGGAAAATGAATTTACTAGAGTTATGGACCCTGTTGATGTTAAAGCTACTGTAGATTCTTATGAAGAAGATGAATATGAAGATGATAATGATGATGGAAGAGTTAAAAAAAGAAGTCCTAAGGTGAATAATAAGAATAAAAAATGGATTATTGCTTCAGTAGCTGTAATTCTTGCCATAGTATTAGGTCTATTTGCAGGTAAATTTTTCATTTCCTTAAGCTCAGGTGGTGGAGCTAAGAATGAAATAAAAGTTCCAACAATAACAGGGCAGCCTAAAGAACAGGGGCAAAAGACTGTAGAGGATTTAGGTTTAAAGTTTGTGGTTTTAAGTGAAGAAAAGAGTGATAAACCTAAAGGAACAATACTACAGGTTTTCCCAAATGAAGGCACTGTAGTGAAAAAGGAAAGCGAAGTTAGAGTTAGGATAAGCATTGGACCAGAGGAAGCGGAACTTCCTGACCTTAAGTTATTAGACAAGAGTGTGGCACAAGACTACATTGTAAACTTAGGATTTAAGGTAGGCAAGATAACTGAGGAAAATTCTGAGGAAGTAGCTCAAGGATTAGTAATTAGTACTGATCCAGGTCCTAAGGCAAAGCTTAAAAAGAACGATATAGTAAATTTAGTTATAAGTAAGGGCTCTGCAATTAAATACCAAAAGGTTAAAGATTTATCAAATATGACATTGGATGAAGCTAAGAATGTTCTAGCTGTTTCAAATTTAAAACTAGGAGAAGCTACTGCGGTATTGACAGATGATAAGTCTAAGGACGGGAAAATATTTAATCAAAGTATTGCGCCAAATACAATGGTTAAGGAACAAGAGACTATATCAGTAAATTACTACAAGTACCAAGATCCAGATGCAGGCAAGATTACAGTACCAAATTTTGTGGGTAAATCAGTAAAGGATGCACAGGATATAGCAAAAGAACTGGGATTAAATTTACAAGTTAACGGAGACACTAAAAATGTAATTGAAAAACAAGATAAGGCTCCAAATAGCAAGGTAGAGAAAGGCACTACAATAACATTAACTACAGCTGCTAAAAAAGATGATGATAAGAATGATTAAAAAATGAAGGATTAAGAAAAACAATTGGAGGTAACATGGAAGGCGTAATTGTTAAAGGAATTGGTGGATTATATTACGTAGATGTAGATAAAGAAATATATGAATGCAAAGCTAGAGGTAAGTTCAGACACAGTGGACTTACCCCTATGATTGGCGATTATGTGGTAATAGAAATTGAAAAAGATAAAACAGGAGTTATAAATGAAATTCTACCAAGACACACTGAGCTAATTAGACCTGTAGTGGCCAATGTTACTCAAGCTTTTGTTGTGTTTGCCTTTAAGGAGCCAGATTTAAACTTAGAGCTGTTATATAAGTTTTTGGTGCTTTGCGAATATAACGATTTAAAGGCAGTGGTATGCTTTAATAAAATGGATTTAGCAACAGAAGAGCATAAAGAAATAGGCGAAGTATTAAAAAATGTTGGCTATGATGTTTTGTACTTAGAAGCAAAACATGGTGTTGGTGTTCAAGGATTAAAGGAAAAGATAAAAGACAACATAAGTGTGTTCTGCGGACCATCTGGAGTTGGCAAATCTACTCTTTTAAACAGTTTCATAGGAAGAGAAAAGATGAAAACTGGAGAAATTAGTGAAAAAGCTAAAAGAGGTAAACATACCACAAGACATAGTGAGTTAATCCAAGTGGAAGAGGGTTTTCTAGTGGATACTCCAGGCTTTTCTTCCTTAGAACTAGATTTCATTGGTAAAGAAGATTTACAGTACTGTTTTCCGGAGTTTAAGCTGTATAGTGACCAATGTAAGTTTAATAATTGTTTTCACCATAAGGAACCAGGGTGTGCTGTAAAAGCTGCTTTGGAACTAGGAGAGATAAATAAAATTAGATACAAATTTTATGTAAAAACATTAGAAGAAGCAATAAGTAGGGGGAACTGGAAATGATAAAAATTTCACCATCAATATTATCAGCAAATTTTTCAAAACTTGGAGAAGATATTGTAAGCCTAGAGAAGTATGGTGCAGATATGATTCATATAGATGTTATGGATGGAATGTTTGTGCCTAATATATCTTTTGGAGTGCCTATAATAAAATCAATTAGAGGCTTAACAAAACTTACCTTTGACGTACATTTAATGATTGAAGAACCTTCAAGATATATTAAGGATTTTGTAGATGCAGGAGCAGATATTATAACTGTGCATTATGAGGCTGATAGACATTTAGATAGAACTATAAATTATATTAAGAGCTTTGGAGTAAAGGCAGGAGTTTCATTAAATCCTGCAACATCAGTTAATTCTATTAAACATTTAATTCCTAACTTAGATATGGTTTTAATAATGTCTGTAAATCCTGGATTCGGTGGACAAAAATACATACCATATTGTGGAGATAAAATTAAAGAGGTTAAAGAGTTAGCAGAAAAATATAATAAGAACTTACTTATAGAAGTAGATGGTGGTATTGATAGCACCAATATAGGCACAGTGGTAAACAGTGGTGCAAATGTTATAGTAGCTGGCTCAGCAGTGTTTAAGAATAATAATATTGAAGAAAATATAAAGGCTTTAAAAGAAGGGATTTAGCATGAAGGCGATCATAATAGGTGGAGGAGATGCTCCAAGTGAGGAATTAATACATAGATACTTAGATGAAAATTCTATTATTATTGCGGCTGATGGTGGAGCAAATGTGCTGTACAATTATGGCATTAATCCTGATTATTTATTAGGAGATTTTGATTCTATAGCCCCCCACATATTAGAGAAAATGAAAACTTCCTGTCCAATTATAAATTTTCCGATAGACAAGGATTACACGGATAGTGATCTAGCTTTAGATAAAGCTAAGGAGTTAGGTGCTTCAGAAGTGATTTTTCTTGGGTGTACAGGAAAGAGATTAGATCATTTTCTAGGAAATATTTGTGTGCTATACAGAGCACTAAAAATGGGCATAAAAGCTTATATTATAGATCAGTGTAACGTGATATATCTATCAGATAAGTCTCTTACTTTAGAAGGGATAGAGGGAGACAGTTTTTCACTTCTTAGTTACTTTGAAAATGTTAAGGGACTAACTATAAAAGGGGCAAAATATCCACTAGAAAACTTTGATTTAAGCACAAGTAATAACTTAACCTTATCTAATAAGTTTAAGAATAAGGAAGTAGAGATAGAATTTAGTAGTGGAATACTTATGATAATTAGAGCAAAAGATAAAGTGTAGCCAATGTGCTACACTTTTTTATTTGCGAAAAAAAGTACTTAAGAAAGAATGTTGTGGTATTTTTAAAACTAAATAAATAATCATTAGTGTGCTAAATAAATATAAAAAATAAAATTTATAACAATAATTTATTATTTGTAGCAAATGTGAAAGTTTATCATATATTGGTAATAAAAGTATTCGTGGGGGAATAAAAGATGTCAAGATTTTGTGGGAGGAGAACCAAAAAAAAGATTGGAGCAGCAGCAGTAGCAGTTGGTGCTGGAGTTGTGTTATCTATGCTTATTCCATTTTGGGGATGGATAATGGCTATGGGTGGTGTAATTATTATAGTTGGATGGAAGATAATGGAGGGTAATTAAATTAACTAATTTATTATTTTAACATAAATACAAATGTGTGAGGAGGAATTAAATGACAATAAAAGTTATTAAACTGCCTAAATTCTTATCCAAAATAATAAGGTTATTTATTAGAAAACAACATAGGTAACTAAAACTAGCAGGGAAGTTTCCTTGCTAGTTTTAGTTAAGTTTTATAAAATTTAAGAAAATAAAAAAATGCAACACATTAAAGTTGCATTTTTTTATGCTTAAACTGCACGTTGTACCTTACCAGAACGTAAGCATCTTGTACAAACATGGATAGTTTTAGGTGAACCTTTAACGATCGCTTTAACTCTTTTTAGGTTTGGAGCGAATGTTCTTTTTGATTGACGGTGTGAGTGGCTGAACTGTGCTCCTGCAACTACACCTTTATCACATATATCACATCTTCTTGACATTTAATACACCTCCTTAAAGTCACCAAGAATATTGTTCTAAATCAAACATAAACTATTTTAACATAATTGTTATAATACTTGCAAGTATTAAGTAAAATAATTAATATATATGGATGGGGAACTAATTTGGAGACTTAACTTACCTAGGTAACCTACATTGGTGTTCACAAGGCTCTAAAAGCTGAGTAAAGTAAGCTTTTACTAAGGAAACCCTATATGAATATAATTTTCAGTAAGGAAAGTCCAATCTATTCATACAAAAGGTTTAAAGGTACTAAGTTATATCCCTATATACTCTTAGTTTTAACTTAGGTTCCCTACATATACATATTTTGTTGAATTAATTGGCAATTTAATATAAAATAAGGGTAAGGTCTAATTAAGGAGGAATTTTTATATGAAAGCTAGCATAACCACTGAAATAGGTAATGTACATTATTCTGAAGAAGTTTTAGCTAATATAGCTGGAATATCAACCATGGAATGCTATGGCGTTGTTGGTATGGCTTCAAAAAATGCAAAAGATGGATTATGGGAGTTATTAAAAGCTGAAAACCTTGGAAAAGGTGTTAAGATTATTTCTAAAGGCGAAGTTATAACTATTGAATTATATATAATAGTAGAGTATGGAACAAAAATCTCTGTAATTGCAAATAACATTATACAAAAGGTTAGATACAATGTTGAAAACTTTACAGGCATTAAAGTTTCACAAGTTACAGTAAATGTTCAAGGTGTGAGAGTTTAGGAGGTAACAACATTGAAATACTTAAAAATAAGCGGACATGATTTTTGCAACATGGTAAGAAATGCCTCTAATAAATTAGAAGAGCAAAAAGAGTATGTAAACTCGTTAAATGTTTTCCCAGTACCGGATGGAGATACTGGAACAAATATGTCATTAACTTTTAAAGCTGCAGCAACTGACCTTGAGGGTTTAGATAATAAAACTTTAGGAGAAGTTTCCAAAAGATTAGCTAAAGGTGCTTTAATGGGAGCAAGAGGTAACTCGGGGGTTATTCTTTCTCAAATTTTCAGAGGAATAGCAAAAGGGTTAGAAGGAAAATCAGAAGCTACCATTGAAGATATAAAGGCTAGTATGGTAGAAGGGGCTAATTTTGCTTATAAAGCAGTAATGCGTCCAACAGAGGGTACAATCCTTACTATAATAAAAGCGGCGGGAGAAGCTGCAATGAGTAGCAATAGTGAGGACATAACTTCATTGTTCCAAGATATATGCAATCACAGTAAAATTATGCTAGATAAAACTCCTGAAATGCTTCCACAATTAAAACAAGCAAAGGTTGTAGATGCAGGAGGAATGGGACTTTTAATACTTTTACAAGGGATGTTAGAAGCCTTAGACAAGGATTTGAAAGTTGAATTGTTTGGAGAAGGACATGTGAAAGAAAGTGGCTTCCAACCGCAAGCACTTGAGGCTAACATTAATCCTGCTGATATTAAATTTGGATACTGCACAGAGTTCATAATTTTAAGTGAGGGTGTAAATATTCCTAAATTTAAAGTAGAGTTAGAAAAACGCGGAGATTCAATAGTTTTAGTTGGGTTAGAAGATATCGTAAAAGTTCATATCCACACTAATGATCCAGGTGAAGTTTTATCTATGGCTGTTAAGATGGGAGAATTATCAAAAATAAAAATTGATAATATGAGAGAACAACATAGATCCTTATTGGAAACTGATATGGAACCAGGAAAAGCAGTAGATGAAACAGCAAGTGAAGGCTTTGATGAGCCTAATAAACCTTATGGCTTTGTTACTGTAGCAAGAGGTGAAGGTATAAAGGCTATATTTGAGGATTTAGGGGTTGATCAAGTAATTGAAGGCGGTCAAACTATGAACCCTAGTACTCAGGATATAGTTGATAGCATAAATAAAATTAATGCTGATACGGTATTTGTATTACCAAACAATAAGAATATAATCATGACAGCTAGTCAAGCGGTAGATTTAATCGAGGATAAGAAGGTAGTTGTTATACCAACTAAAACAATTCCTCAAGGAGTTACAGCTATAACCATGTTTAATGGAGAAACAGACACTGAAGAAAATGAAAATTTAATGACTGAAAGTTTATCTAATGTAGTTTCAGGAGAAGTAACTTATGCAGTTAAAGATACTGAAGACAATGGAAGAGCTATTAAAGAAGGCAATATTTTAGGTATTTTAGAAGGTAAAATTAATGAAATAGGCACAGATATCTATGAAGTGTGTAAAAAACTTATAGAAAACATGGTAACTGAAGAGAGCGAACTTATTACAATATTCTATGGTGAAGATTGTGAAGAGGAAAAAGTGGAAGAATTAGTTGCTGATTTAGAAGAAAAATATCCTCATATGGATGTGCAATATTTTGAAGGAAAGCAACCTCTATATTATTTTATTACATCTGTAGAATAAAAGCCTTCGGGCTTTTTTTCTATATTTATGGAATCAATGTCAACGTATATTATTAATTAATATAAATTGATTTGGTGGCAGTGAAAATCTGCTTCCAAAGTTGTTAAATAAAATGAGTTTGTTCATTGTTTAATTTGGAGTGATATTGTGAATATTTATGATGATGTAAGCTATTTAAAAGGAGTAGGTCCTAAAATGGCTGAAAAACTTAACAAATGTGGAATATACACAATATTAGACTTGTTGCTGTATTTTCCAAGAGATTATGAGTTTATATCTATAGCTAACAATGTAGAGGAATTCAATGACAAAGATAAAGTTATAACAGAAGCAACAGTGGAAGGAATACTTAAAGATATTAGAACTAAAACTGGAAAAGTTTTATCTACTGTATTATTTAAAAGTGGAAACACTAAATTCAAGGGGATTTGGTTTAATCAACCCTACGCAAAAAATAGCTTTAGAGTAAATGGCAAATATATTTTAAGTGGAAAAATTGAAAAACATAATAAGGAAATTCATTTAAGTAATCCTAAAATTATGCGAAATATTACTTTGGATGATAATAAAATACTGGCTAAATATTCTTTAAGGGATGATTTGAGCAATAATTTTTTAAATAAGATTATCACTGAGGCATTAGTACAAATCAATATTATTGAAAATTTGCCTTGTAGTATCCTTGACAAATATAAATTCATATCTTTAGATGAAGCTATAAAAAGCATACATAGTCCAATGGATAGCAAAATTTTAAATGAAGCCAAGAGAAGGTTGAAATTTCAGGAACTATTTACTTACTCTTTGAAGATTCTTCTTTTAAAAGAAATTAACAGTAGTGTAAAAGGTATAGGTTTCAAGATTTCAGATGAATTGAAGGAATTAAAAGAAAAACTTCCATTTCAGCTAACGCAGGCTCAAGCAAGAGTAGTAAGAGAAGTGCTTTTAGATCAAAAGAAGCCAGTGCCTATGAACCGATTAGTGCAAGGGGATGTGGGTAGTGGAAAAACTATAATAGCGCTAATAACCATGTTTAACGTAATAAAGAATGGATACCAAGTAGCTATGATGGCACCTACAGAGATTCTTGCCAAACAACATTATGCAGAAGCGGAAAGAATTTATAAGGATTTTGGAATAAAAGTAAAATTACTTACTGGAAGTACTACTGGTAAGAATAAGGAGATAATTAAAGAAGAAATAGCACAGGGTAAGATTGATTTGCTAATTGGTACTCATGCTTTAATAGAAGAAAATGTAGTATTTGAAAATTTAGGAATGATAGTTACTGATGAGCAGCATAGATTTGGAGTAGGTCAAAGAAGTAAGCTTAGCAACAAGGGCGAAAATATAGATGTTCTAGTTATGAGTGCTACACCAATACCAAGAACTTTATATTTATATCTCTATGGTGATTTAGATGTGTCTATAGTGGATACACTACCACCTGGAAGAAAGCCTATAGATACTTATTATGTAAATAAAAATGAAAGTAATAGAGTTTATAATTTTGCCCTTAAGGAAATTGAGGAAGGAAGACAAGTTTATGTTGTTTGTCCTCTAGTAGAAGAAAATGAAGAAATAAAACTAACTTCAGTAACAAATTTATATGATGAATTAAAAGAGAAGTATTTTAAAAATATAAATATAAGCATTCTTCATGGTAAAATGTCAAATAAAGATAAGAATGAAATTATGGATCGATTTAAGAGTGGAGAAATTAAAGTATTAATTTCAACCACAGTAATCGAGGTAGGTGTAAATGTACCAAATGCCACTGTAATGATTATTGAGAATGCAGAAAGGTTTGGGTTATCTCAGCTTCATCAATTAAGGGGAAGAGTTGGAAGAGGAAGCTATAAGTCCTACTGTATACTAGTTGCTGAAATTAAAAGTGAAACTACAAGACGTAGAATGGAAATAATGAAAAGTAGTAATGATGGATTTTACATTGCTGAAGAGGATTTAAGGATAAGAGGCAGTGGTGAGGTCTTTGGAATGAGGCAATCTGGTGAAAGTGGGTTGTTATTAGCAGACCTGTCTACAGATTTTCAATTATTTAAAGTAGCTAATCTTGAAGCTAAAGCTTTATTAGCAAATAAAGAAGAGGAAGAGCAAAAAGTTGTTAAAGAAATAATAAACAGCATAGAGAGAAGCTCAAAATATATTTGTTTTAATTAGGAGAGCATAGGAGGAAACCAAATGAGAATAATAGCGGGAATAGCAAAGGGAAGGAAAATATTATCACCAGAAGGCATGGGAACAAGACCTACTTTAGATAGAATTAAAGAATCTATCTTCAGTATAATTCAAAACAGAATTATGGATGCAGTGGTCCTTGATCAATTTGCAGGTACAGGAAGTTTAGGTTTAGAGGCAGCAAGTAGGGGAGCTAAGGAATGCCACTTAATTGATAAAGGAGACACTACCTTTGGATTCTTAAAACAAAACATAGTTAATTTAAAATTTGAAGATAGATGTAAATGCTATAAAGGAGATTGTTATAGATATCTTGAGGAGTTTGGAAAAGCTGGAAAGGTATTCGATTTAATTTTTATAGATCCTCCTTATGCAAAGGAAATGATACCACCATCTATTGAACTTATAACAAAATATAACTTATTAAATAGACAAGGGCTTATTGTAACTAAGATTGATTCAGGAGAAGAAATATACGAAGGTGATGGAAATATTGTTTTAATAGACAAAAGAAAATATGGAAATACAACAGTGTGTTTCTACGAGTATAAGGAGATATAAAATGACAAGGGCGGTTTATCCAGGAAGTTTTGACCCAGTAACAAATGGACACTTAGATATTATAAAAAGATCATCAAATGTATTTGATGAGGTTGTTGTAGCTGTATTAATTAACCCTAATAAAAAGGGGTGGTTTGATATTGATGAAAGAGTAGAACATATTCAGAGGGTAGTGTCAGAGCTAAAAAATGTTAAAGTGCAAAGTTTTAGTGGATTACTTGTGGATTTTATGAACAAGGAAGACATCGGTGTTATTGTTAAAGGATTAAGATCTATGTCAGACTTTGATTATGAATTTCAAATGGCCCTTATGAATAAGAAACTTGATCACAAAAAAGAAACAGTGTTTATGATGACTAACTCCAAGTATTCTTATTTGAGTTCTACAGCTATTAAGCAAGTAGCTTTGTTTAGAGGATGCTTAGAGGGGCTAGTGCCTAAGGAATTAGAAAGTGAAATAAGACAAAGAGCAAAACAATTTGAGGGGGAGTTATAACATGGAGGTATTAGAGTTATTAGATTTTCTTGAACAAAATATTCAAATGGCATCAAAGAATTTAGTGGGGAAGGTCTCTATAAATAAAAAAGAGGTATTACAAACTATAACAGAGATTAGAAGTTATTTACCAGATGAGTTTACAGAAGCTAAAAACATTGTGGATAAAAGAGAAAGAATATTAAATGAGGCTAAGAGAGAAGCTGAAGAAATTATAGAAAGAGCTAGAAGAAGAGCTCAGGATGAGTACGAGAACTCAGATATATTAACTGCAGCTAAAGCATCAGCCAATGAAATTGTTGAGCTAGCTAAGAAGGAAGCAAAAGAAATTAAAACTGAGGCTACTATGCATGCTAAGGAAATAAAGTATGGTGTGATGAACTATGCGGATGGCACTTTAAGCAATTTACAGAAGGAAATAGATTTAGTAGGAGAACAATCTTTAATAAACATAAAAAAAGAAATGGAAACTATGCTTATAAATATTCATAAGCAAATAGCTAGCACCACTTCTACAGTAAGAGAAAATATTAAAGACTTAGGAAACTCTAATTAAGGATTTTAGTTTATCAACTATTATTGGCATAGTTATTAAGATAATAATTCCTAGTAAGAATGGAGAAAAGGAAGATCCTTTTGGATAACTATCTAAAAATACATCTTGAGCTATATGAACAAACCCCATATTACATATAAATAAAGTTATTAGGGAGGCTACAATTCCCTGAATTATTTTTAAAAGTATATATTTATTTATAGAAATTTTGTGTTTGTATACTAGAGAGTATACCTGGGAAGTGATTGAAAGACCGCTAAAAGCAATTAGAAAACTGCTAATAGTAAGCTTTAAATCATAAGAAATAGCTGAACTAGCAATTAAATTACAACCATTGGTTACTTCCAATATTCCAAGAGTAAAACTTTGGAATATCTCAATAGGTAAATTTGTATATTTTGATACATAGGTTAGAGCAATGTTGAAAGAAGCATTGCTCTTTATTATGTTTATAATTACTGAAAAGATTATGACGAAACTGCCTATGGATATGCAGGTTTTTACTGCATCTTCTAAGGCATTCTTAAGGGCAACGCCTAAATTTATGCTTTGGGTTGATGCTTGCTTAGTAGTGGTTTTGTAGTTTTTCCATTTATATCTTCCAGGTAGCAATAAACCCATGACAATACAAGAAAGTATATTTGAGATTATTAGAATATAGCCTAAGGATGGATGACCCAGCATAGCGGTGCCTACAGAGCCAATAATGAACAAGGGACTTCCGTTGGTCGCAATATTTAGAAGTCTCTCTAAGGTTTTATGATCTATTAGATTCTGTTCATATAATTCGGCTGCATATCTTGCGCCTAAAGGGTAACCACAAAATACACTTACCAATAATACTAAGCTACATTCTTTTGGAAGTCCAAGAGGGCGACATAGAAGTGTTCCTAAGAGTCTAGAATAAATCTCAATGCCACCAAAGGAGATGATTAAGTTTACTATAACTAAAAAAGGGAACAGTGAAGGAAACACTGCATTAAAAAATAGCTTGGCTCCATCTATAGTAAATCCAATACATTGCTTGGGGTTTAACACTATATAAACTACAATTATGGAACAAATAAAGGTGAGCAAAGCATTTTTATCATGATTTTTTAAAAGCAAATATATAAGAGAAAATATGACTATTAAAGTTAGGATTAATATTACCTTCATGGCATGCCTTCTTTCTTACAGTGATAATTTAATAACGTTTTTGAAACTTTAAGTCTGCCGTCTTTTTTTAGTGACAGTTGCTAAGCATAGATTATATTTAAATATATTGTTGCTTCAAGATAGTTATGATAAGTATAAGTTTCAAAATCCAAATTTAGTAGTGTTTTTTAGGGAAGAAGCTTTTAACTTTGGTATAGAAAGGTGAACAGGGAGCTAGACTTTTTGTTGATGAAAATAATTTTGTTCACTGTTCAAAGGTCTTTATAATAGAAATAAATTAATAGGAAAAGCCATTAACCTAATTATATTTCACTTAAGTTAATGGCTTAGATTTTTTATTTTAGAATTAAAGGACTTATTAAGTAATCATCATTATAGTTTACTTTATTGTTGATTAAACTATATGCTTTTGTAGATTGAATATCTAACTTCATGGTATCGTTAATGTCTTTTGGGAGCTTTGTATAGAGAGGAATACTACTATTATTCTTTATAGATTTTAAGATGGACTTCCCCTTGTCATTAAAGCCTAAAACCCTTGCATAAGGACATGGTAAGGTTCTTAAGACCTCTGTATTATAATTATCAAAGCCAACAAAATACTGGCATAGGGCCCTACTAATTCTAGTATAGGTGTATCGCTTGCTTTTAATTAAATCAATGGCAGCCTCGTAGGAGTTCCCTTCTAAAACCCCTTTAGTAATTTTAAAATCTAAACCTTCAGAAACATCAGGAATTCTCAGTAAATTTCCATTATTAGTAAGGACTCGATGTTTTATGTATGGAAACATAGAGTCATAAAAGGAAAATGGATACTTGGAAAGGCTTAAGGTTTTAAATAATTCATAAACCTGCACAGGAAGGTGAGAACTAAGATTTTCAATGGAATCTCCGGATTTTAAAAATTTTCTTATAGAGGTAGCACTAGAGAAAAGAGAATTTAGTTCATCGCTGTTATAGGCTGCACCTTCCCTTTTAAGGGTATATGCTTCTATGTTACTGTTTAATTTCTTTAAGCTTTTTATGTATTCTATACCTAAAATATTATTTGATGAATTTAAAATATTTTCTAGTTTACTATAATCATTAAGGTTCATGTTATTTGCCATTGAATTATTATTTAAATAGGCAGATATACCATGAGTTCTGGCTTTAGGATAAACTAACCCTTCTTTTAACTTAGCCTTTAAAACAGCTTTAAATGCCTCTGGTTCTGTATTTAAAATTTCCGCTATATGACTTAGCAAGGTTACATCTCCGTGTTCACTGCCAAAGCAAATTGAATCTACGACTCCTAGACTGTTAAGTAAGCTAACTGCCCCAAAGGAAAAGAACTCTGCTGAAGATAAACTATATAGTGCTGGAAGCTCAATAACTAAATCTACGCCATTATGAAGGGCGGTTAAAGTTTTATTCCATTTATCTATTACAGAGGGGATACCTCTTTGATTAAAACTTCCACTCATTACTGCAATTAGTACATCACAATTAGTTAATTCTTTTGTTTTATTTATATGATATACATGGCCATTATGTAGGGGATTATATTCTACAACAATTCCTGAAATTTTCATTTTACTCACTCCAATATGAAAAAAGATATATAAGTGAAAAATAGTAAAGCGGAAAAAAATAATACTTATACTCTATTAGTTTATAATATATAATATTGTCAAATTTGTACATATTAATTAATAATATTCCAAGGGTTGAAATAATTTCGCATTTAAGGTTGAAAATTATGTGTAAAAAGGGGTATATTAATAAGGGATATTTATTAATCATGTTTTAATACAATATACAGTTTAAAAAATGGATAAAAGTGTAATAATAATTGCCTAAAATTAAGACAATTATCTTAAAAGGCAATAATTATTTGCCAAATTATACATGAGTGTATTAAAATATCATATTGAGATGAAGGTATTCTGAAAAGTAACTATCCATTATGCTACTTTATTTTTTATTATGCTAGGTTAATAGAATTTATTTATAGTAAAACTATGAATGAATATTGTTTTCTACAGTGTAGGTTTTGTGAAGAAAAGTATCTGTAGTAGCTTTGCTTTGTTATTATAGTTCAGAGGGACCTTGAAATTTCAATATAATATTTAAAAATAAATTATAGTAACTTTATAGAGGAGGAAATACAATGAAGGTATTAGTAATTAACTGTGGAAGTTCATCCCTAAAATATCAGTTAATAAACATGGAAAATGAAGAGTCATTAGCACAAGGATTAGTTGAGAGAATAGGAATTGAAGGTTCAATCTTAACTCAAAAAGTTCCAGGAAAAGACAAATACATAATTCAACAACCAATGAAAGATCATACAGATGCTATAAAATTAGTTTTAGGTGCATTAATTGATGATACTCATGGAGTAATAAAATCAATGGACGAAATTTCTGCAGTAGGACACAGAGTTGTTCACGGTGGAGAGAAATATGCAACTTCAGTTGTAATAAATGATGATGTTATGGCTAGCTTAGAAGAGTGTATTAAACTTGCACCACTTCATAACCCAGCAAACATAATAGGAATAAATGCTTGTAAGAGCTTAATGCCAAATACACCAATGGTAGCTGTATTTGATACTGCTTTCCATCAAACAATGCCTCAAGAAGCATATATGTATGCTCTACCATATGAACTATACACTAAACATGGAATAAGAAAATATGGTTTCCATGGAACATCACATAGATTCGTATCAGCACAATGCGCTGAAATGATGGGCAAAAACATAGAAGATTTAAAAATAATTACTTGTCATTTAGGAAATGGTGCAAGTTTATCTGCAGTTAAAAATGGAAAATCTGTAGAAACAAGCATGGGCTTCACACCGCTTGAAGGTATAGCAATGGGAACAAGATGCGGAAATATCGATCCAGCTATAGTTACTTTCTTAATGAAAGAAGAAAATATGTCAGCTGACGATGTTAACAACTTAATGAATAAACAATCAGGTGTTTTAGGACTTTCAGGAGTAAGCAGTGACTTCAGAGATATTGAAAATGCAGTTAAAGAGGGAAATGAAAGAGCTAAACTTTCATTAGACGTTTATAACTACAAAGTAAGACAAATGATAGGTGCTTATGCAGCAGCTATGGGCGGAGTAGATGCAGTTGTATTTACAGCAGGTCTTGGTGAGAATGCTCCAGAAACAAGAAAAGATATCTGTGCTGGTTTAGAGTTCTTAGGAATAAAAATTGATGCTGAGAAAAACAATGTTAGAGGAAAAGCAGTAGATGTAAGTGCTGCAGATGCTAGCGTTAAGGTATTTGTAATTCCAACAAATGAAGAATTAGTTATAGCTAGAGATACTCAAGAATTAACTACAAAATAAATAATGCAAGAAACTAATGCAAAAGATAATTATTTTGTAAAAGAAGATAATTTTAATTGCAAGCTCTAACAATGCTTCCAATAGCTTTAAGATAAAATTTTAAAGTTAGTTTTAAATAAATGTATATATAAAGAGAATTAGGGAACCAAGGTAGATTCATAGGTGATTAAGGAGTTTAATTTGGTTCCCTATCTATAAATAAACCTTGACTTTTAGGTGTAGACTTTATATAATAGTTTGTGTTTGAAATAGTAGATATTCTTATATTGAAATTAAGGAGGGACGTTGGAGCTTTGCTCAAGCTATGCAATGTTTACGCTATTAAATTAGTAGATTGCATAATATATAACTTTCTAGTTATATGAGAAAAAGCATAGTTTTAATGTTTTTTCAGAGCATTTATTATGAACATAGATGTTTCAGAATTAAAAGGTAAAAGAAATTCCAAAAGAAATATCAACGTTGTAATTGAGAAAGAAAGTTTTTATGACGGTACTGAAACAGTAATGGTTTCAAGCCCGATAAAATTTGATGGAGTTATACGCTTTGTTGGTGATATCTTCCAACTAAAGGGGAAAGTAACTGCAGAATTATTACTTACATGCTCAAGATGTCTTAAAAAATTTCCATATACCATAGAAATGGACATAGAAGAAAAATTATCTACTAGTGCAAGTAATGAAGAGAGTGAAATTATCTCAATTAAAAATGATAAGATAGACATTGATGAAATCGTTGAAAGCAATCTTATTATACAGCTACCTGTTAAGAGATTATGCAGTGAAAGTTGTAAAGGATTATGCCAACAGTGTGGAACGGACTTAAATCATAAGGAATGTTCTTGTGATGACGTAGATGTGGATCCAAGGTTGGCAAAATTAAAAGACTTGTTTTCTAAAGCATAAGGAGGTGTAATTATGGGAAATCCTGCTAGAAGATTTTCAAAAGCTAGAAGAGACTCAAGAAGAGCTCAAACATTCAAACTAGGTTTACCAGGAATAGTTGAATGCCCTCAGTGCCATGAAATGAAACTTGCTCACAGAGTTTGCAAAAACTGTGGTTACTACAAGAATAGAGAAGTTGTTTCAACTGAGAAATAGAAAGAAAGTCATATGACTTTCTTTTATTTTTTTTGTATGAATTTAAGGGATTTTAGGAATTAATTAAGCCTTTGCTTGGTTTTCTATAAAATTATTGCTAGTTTAATATTTTAGTGGAAATTAAGTTGATTTTTAATATATAATATATAATATATTTATACAGGGCTTCAAAACATAAAAGACATTATAGAAATTGGTAAGATATATGAAGGAGATAAATATAAAGAGTGTAGAATAATAAACTTGTTATTTAGTCTCCAAAAATACATTATGTAAGCATGAGAGGATTGGATATGAGAGTTGTAGTAGATGGAATGGGTGGAGATCATTCTCCTCAAGCAGTTGTTGAAGGGTGTGTTTTAGCACAAAGTGAGTATAACGTAGAAATAGCAATTACAGGCCCTAAGGAACTAATTTTGAAAGAACTAGAGAAGTATGATTACAACAAAGATAAGATTACTGTAGTAGATGCTAGAGAAGTTATAAGCCCTAATGAGACCCCTGTAAAGGCTTTAAAAACAAAAAAAGATTCTTCTATGGTTAGAGCTCTTCAAATGGTAAAAGACGGGGAAGCGGATGCTATAATTTCTGCAGGAAGTACAGGGGCATTCTTAGCTGGGTGCACTTTGATTGTAAAGAGGATTAAAGGAATAGATAGGCCAACTCTAGCACCAATAATGCCAGGAAGAAAAGGGGCATTTATGATTGCAGATGCTGGTGCTAATGCTGACTGCAAACCACATTATTTGGTTCAATTTGCTCAAATGGGGAAAGTATATTTTGAAAGTGTTTTGGGCATAAATAATCCAAGTATAGGATTAATAAATATTGGAGCTGAAGAAGAAAAGGGAAATGAACTTACAAAGGAAGCTCATAAGCTTTTAAAGACACAAAACTTAAACTTCGTAGGAAACGTGGAGCCACGTGATATTCCTACAGGAGAAGTAAATGTATTAGTATGTGATGGATTTGTTGGAAATACAGCATTAAAGATGTATGAAGGTGTAGCAGCAACTATACTGGATGAGTTAAAGGATAGAATAATGAGCACCACTAGAACTAAAATAGGGGGCTTATTGTTAAAGCCAGTATTTAAAGCTTTTAAAAAACAATATGATTACAAAGAATATGGTGGAGCTGCATTTTTAGGGGTAAATGGTATTTGTATAAAGGCTCATGGAAGTTCTGATGGAAAAGCCTTTAAGAATGCTATAAGACAGGCGAAAACTTTTCATGACAATAAGGCTTTAGATAAAATGAAGGAAATATTTGAAAATCTAGAGTCAAATAATGAATAAAATATAATAAAATTAGTATATTATATTAAAGTATTAATAAAAAGTAGTTGATAACTTATTAATAAGCTATTATATTTAAAGAGTAATGTAATAAATTAGGAGGATGAGCAACATGTTTGAAAAAATTAGAAAAAGAATAGCAGACCAATTAAGTATAGATGAAGAGGAGATTAAGATGGATTCATCTTTTGCAGATGATCTAGGAGCTGATTCACTAGATATAGTTGAATTGATAATGGCTTTAGAAGAAGAGTTTGATATGGAAATACCAGACGAAGATGCTGAAAAAATATCTACAGTTGGTGATGTAGTAGAATACATAAAAGCACGTGTAGAAGACTAATTATAGGTTCCGTATTTTTGCGGAACCTTATTTTTAAGTTTATTCTTGAAGTTATTAAGCATAGGAAATTTTAGAATATGCTCTATAATCATAAGTACATGAGAAAGTTCTTTACAAAACCTATTACTAATAAAAGTAAATTTTCAGGTTAAACGTTCTAGGAGTTCATAAGAGTATAAGTGAAGTCACATAACTGCCTTTAGAAGGAAATGGGCCTTATTATTCTAGGTAAGGTAAAATTTTGAAAATTTACAGGAATTATTAATTTTAGTAACTTGAAGAATAAACTTCTGGAAGGAAGTTGAGAGGAAATGAACCTTAGAAAAAATACTTTAGAATTACAAAAAAAATTAATGGTTGAATTTAAAGATATAAAAACTTTAGAAACTGCTATTACTCATAGCTCCTATGCAAATGAGAGGAAGTTAAGCTTTAATGAAAGGCTAGAGTTTTTAGGGGACTCAGTATTGCAACTTGTAATATCTGAGTATTTATATTCAAATACAGAAAATGAAACAGAAGGTTATTTAACTAAAATAAGATCTCTAATAGTTTGTGAGAACTCTTTATTTCAGATTGCAAAGGGATGGAATTTAGGGATTTATATAAATATGAGTAAGGGGGAAGAACTTACTGGAGGAAGAACAAGAGTATCTATATTAGCAGATGCTGTAGAAGCTATAATTGCCGCAATATATCTAGATAGAGGCTATGAAGTAGCAAAAACTTTCATACTTAACAATTTTAACAACATTATTGAGAAAGCTTTTAAAAATGAAATTATAATTGATTATAAAACTAAACTTCAAGAAAATCTTCAAAGTCATGGGGAAGTATCCATTGTTTATAACTTAATAAAGTTTGAAGGTCCACCACATAGAAGAGAATTTTTTGTTGAAGTAGTAGTAAATGGTGTTTCAAGTGGAAAAGGGGTAGGTTATAGTAAAAAAGAGGCAGAACAAAATGCTGCAAAGGAATTGTTAATAACTAGAGGTGAAATACATGAATAAAATCCATTATATTATACCAATTTTTGTTCCACATGAAGGATGTCCACATACCTGTGTGTTTTGCAATCAAGATAGCATAACAGGAAGTTGCTTCAAGATAGATGGAGATTTTGTGAGAGGTACTATTGAGGAGTACCTAGAAACTATTAAAAGGGAAAACTCTATAGTTGAGGTATCCTTCTTTGGAGGAACTTTTACTGCTATTAATATAAACAAGCAAAGAGAATTATTGGATGTTGCAATGGAATATAAACAATGTGGTAAAATTGATTATATAAGATTATCTACAAGGCCAGATTATATCGATGAAGCTATATTAGACAACTTAAAACAATATAAAGTTGATATAATAGAGTTAGGGGTTCAGTCCTTAGATGATGAGGTTTTAATAAAATCTGGTAGGGGACACAGCTCCGAAGATGTAACAAGAGCCTCAAAGCTTATAAAGAGTTATGGGTTTACCTTGGGCCATCAAATAATGTTAGGGTTACCTGGAGATACAAAGGAAAAGGATATTGAAACAACTAAAAAGGTTATAAGCTTAGGACCAGATATAAGTAGGATATATCCTTCCTTGGTAATTAAGGATACCCCTATGGAGCAAATGCTTAAAACAGGGATATACAAGCCTTATGACCTAGAAGAAGCTGTTCAGATTTCAAAAGTAGTTTATGGAATGCTTACTGCTAAGGAGATTAACGTAATAAGAATAGGACTTCAACCAACAGAGGAAATAAACTATGGGGGAGACATAATTGAAGGACCCTTTCACCCTGCCTTTAGAGAGTTAGTAGAGGGAAGCATCTATTGTGATATAGTTCGTGAGCACCATAGTTTTTATGGAGTATGTGAAGAGCTATGGATTAATCCTAAGGATATTTCAAAACTTTACGCTAATAAAAAACAGTACTTTAATGAACTTTTAGAAGAATTAGAAGTTAAGAAGTTAAAGGTAACTCAAAGTAATGAAACTAAAAGAGGGGTTTTAGGATTTAAACATAAAGAGGATTTACATCAGGTTAGTGTACAGGAGTACTTAAAAAATAAGTACGGTAAGTTATAGGACTGAAAGCTAAACTTGAGTGAGTTTAAACTAATGTAAGCTCTTTGAGGGGTTAGACCATATTTTAGCATAGAAAAATCCGTTACCTCTATAGGATTTGAAAAAAATGAATTAATAATATAAACTATGTATATTATAGGCTTGAAAAGTGAGGATGTATAAGCTGAGTCTTGACTTTGGTTCTATATATGGAACTAAAATTAAAATTTAACTTATACATGAATCCTACCCTGATTCACTTAAGGGCTTGGCGATATGAATAAGTTAAAATTCCATCATGGAATCCTATAAATAAGGAGAAGGTGAAATTATGAAAGATAAGAAAAGATTAAAAATAGCTAAGATATTAGCTGCTACTGTATGTTTATTTATGGTTTTAGGTATTTTACTACCAGTAATAATTGGAGCTTAGGAGAGATAATAAATGTTCTTAAAATCTATTGAAATAAGAGGATTTAAGTCATTTGCTGATAAGACTGAATTGAATTTTAAACAAGGGGTTACTGCTGTGGTAGGACCTAATGGTAGCGGAAAGAGTAATATTTCCGATGCAGTTAGATGGGTTCTTGGAGAGCAAAGTGTAAAAAGTCTAAGAGGAGATAAGATGGAGGATGTTATCTTTGCGGGAACACAATATAGAAAAGCAGTGGGCCTTGCACAGGTATCTCTTACCTTAGATAATTCTGACTCAGATCTTCAAATAGAGTATTCAGATGTAACTATTTCAAGAAGATTATATCGTTCTGGAGAAAGTGAATACTTAATAAATAACACTACCTGTAGGTTAAAAGATGTACAAGCATTATTTATGGATACAGGTATAGGTAAAGAAGGATATTCAATTATTGGACAAGGTAAAATTGATGCCATATTGAGTGGAAAGCCTGAAGAACGAAGAAAACTTCTAGAAGAGGCCGCTGGAATAGTTAAGTATAAAACTCGTAAGGAAGAAGCAGAAAAGAAGCTTCAAAATACAGAAGATAACCTTGTAAGAATAAATGACATAATTCATACCTATGAAGAAAGAGTTGAACCTTTGGAAAAAGAAAGTGAAAAGGCAAAAACTTTTTTAAAGCTGTCTGAAGAATTAAAAGTAAATGAAATAAATATAATAATAGACTTCATCGAAAAAACTAAAAGCAATATAAGTGATTTAAATATAAAAATAAAAAATGCTACTATTGCCTTAGAAAGTGGTTTAAGGGAAAAAGAAACTCTAAAAAAAGAACTACATAAATGGAATACCGAACTTGAAGAGTTTGATAATAAGGTTTCACAGGATAAACAACTTTATTATGATAATAAGGGAAAGCATCAAAATATATTGTCAGAGATTAATCTTATGAGTGAAAGAATTCAAGGCATAGATAACAATATATTAAGAGTGCAAAATGAGATTGAAGATTTTTCAAATAGAATAGAAAAAGAAAATGAAAAGATAGATGAATTAGAATTACAGCTTTATACCTTGAAAGAGCAACAAAAGAACATTAATAATGAAATTTTTATGAAAGAAGAAGAAATAAATAAGATAAACCAATCTATTTCTACTGAGTCATCAAATTTGAAAGGTCTAGAAGAGAAAAAAGTGAAGTTGTTGGAGGGGAAAAACGCCCAAAGCAATAATATTAATGTTGCTAACAATAATATGGAGGTAGCAAAAGAGACCTTAGAAAATTTAAAAATTAATGTGGAAAGCTACAATAGTTCTATCATAATAAATAATGGAACTAAGACCTCATTAATTGATGAGGTTGAAAGATCTCAAGAAAAGATTTCAGCTTTTGAGGAAGAAGTAAAAGAAAATAAAAAAAATATTGGCAGATTGAAACATAGTTTAACCTTAAGTGAAAAGAAGTTAAAAGAAATAACTATGCAAACTAATAAACATGAAGCAAACTTAAATGCATTAATAAGTCTTGAAAATCAATATGAGGGATATAATAAGTCCGTAAAGAATTTAATGCAACATCTAAGTAATGGAACAGTGAAAAATATAAAAGGGAACTGTTATGTTTTAGGTGAAATCATTAAGGTTAATCAAAAGTTTGAGACTGCAATAGAGATTGCCATAGGTGGAGCAATTTCAAATGTGATTACAGAAGAAGAAGAAAGTGCAAAAGAATTAATTAATTATCTTAAGAGTCGTAACCTTGGTAGAGCTACTTTTCTCCCAATGAATATTGTAAGAGGAAGAGTTCTTCAAGTGGAACAGAGTATAAAGAATAAAGATGGATACATAGGGATTGCTAGTGAACTTATAGAATTTGAAGATAAGTTTAAAGGGGTAATGGATTATGTATTAGGGAAGACCATTATTTGTAATAACATGGATCAGGCACTGCAAATTGCAAAAGCTACAGGCTATAAGCATAAAATTGTAACCTTAGATGGAGAAATAATTAATCCTGGAGGAGCATTGACTGGAGGAAGCATATATTCTAAAACAGCTAGCATCATAGGAAGAAAAAGAGAAATTGAAGTATTAACAGTAAAGGTAAAGGAAAATAATCAGGAAATAGTAGTATTAAGCGAGGAAGTTAGAACTTATAATGAAGGGATAAAAACCCTTGATGAAAGAAACTTAAATCTAAGAGATGAGATACATTTTGAAAGTATCGAGGTTACCAAAATTCAAGGGAAAATTAATTCTATAACTGAAGATACCTTAAAGCTTACTAAAAGTTTAGAAAAGTCCACAGTAGAATTAAATAGCATTATGGAGAAGTTAGTAGCCTTGGAGTTAAGCGTAGATGACTATGGTAAAGAATTAATTGAAATAGAAGATGAATTAATAACCATAGAAAGCAACTACGAGCTGCTAAATAAGGAAGTAAAGCAAGGTTTAGATATTATAGATAGTATAAAAAATAATTTAACTGATCTTAAGATAAAAAGAGCACAAATTGATGAAAGTATAAATAATAAGTTTTTAGAGATTCAAAGACTAAAAACGGATATAGTAGGATATAATCAAAAGATTGAAGAATTAAGAAGTGAAGTTAAAAACTATGATAAAACCAAAGAAATTTATTTTAAAAGTTTAGAAGAGAACAATGAAAAAGTAAAAGTTCTTATGGAGGAATTAGAGTCTTTAGAACTTAAGTTTAAAGATAATGAAATTGAAAGAATAAAGTTTAAGGACCAGATAAACTTAGTTAATTCTCAAATTGAAACTTTGACCTTAGAGTTTGAAAAGATTGAAAAAGAATATCATAGACATCAAGTGTCCTTAGTTAAAATTGAAACTGAAGAACAAGGATTATTAGAAAAATTAAATGAAGAGTATGAACTTACTTATGCAGAGGCTTTAAAGTATAAGGAACATATTGTTAATATATCTATGCTTAAGGAAAAAGTACTAAATTTAAAAAGAGAGATTTCAAGCCTAGGAGTAGTAAATGTAGGGGCTATTGAGGAATTTAAGGAAGTAAAAGAAAAGTTTATATTTATGAGTAATCAAAGAGAAGATTTAGTAAATGCTAAGGAAGAACTTATAAAGGTTATTTGTGAAATGACTGAGAAGATGAAAGTGGTATTTAGAGATAACTTTGAAAAACTTAGAGTTAACTTTGAACAAACCTTCAGAGAACTATTTAAAGGCGGGAGAGCAGATTTAATCCTTCAGGATGGAGACGAATTGACCTCGAAGATTGAAATAAACGTGGAACCTCCAGGGAAAAAACTACAAAACATTAACTTAATGTCTGGAGGAGAAAAGGTATTGTCCGCTATAGCCTTGTTATTTGCTATACTTAAAATGAAACCAACTCCATTTTGTATACTAGACGAAATTGAAGCTGCTCTTGATGATGCCAATGTAATAAGATATGCTGAGTTTTTAAGAAAGTTTTCTAAGAATATACAGTTTATTGTTATAACCCATAGAAAGGGAACTATGGAAGCTAGTGATATGCTTTATGGGGTTACTATGGAGGAGAAGGGTGTATCCAAGGTGGTTTCTGTAAATTTAACAAGATAAGAAGTTTTATTATTTTACTATAAAGGAGTGAAGTGTATGTTTGGAGGTTTTTTTGAAAAACTTAAAGCAGGACTTTCAAAAACTAGAGACAGTATTAATGATGCAGTAACTCAGGTTCTAAAGCTAGCAGTAAATATTGATGAAGACTTATATGAGGAGCTGGAAGAGATTTTAATCACTAGCGACATAGGGGTGGAAACTTCTGTAGAAATTATTGAAAGACTTAGAGCAAAGGTTAAGGCTGAAAGAATAAAGGATCCTGCTGAAATTCTTCCTGCTATGAAAGAGGTAATAGTTGAAATTCTAGGGGACTATGAAAACTCTATAATTCCAGAAAAAATTCCTGAAGTTAAGCTAATAATCGGAGTAAATGGTGTAGGAAAAACTACTTCAATTGGAAAGATTGCAGCACGAATAAAAAATAATAACTATAAGGTATTACTTGCGGCAGCAGACACTTTTAGGGCTGCTGCTATAGACCAGCTAGAGGTATGGAGTAACAGAGCTGGGGTAGATCTAGTAAAACATCAAGAAGGGTCTGATCCAGCAGCGGTGGTATACGATGCTGTTCAAGCTGCAAAAGCTAGAAAAGTAGATGTTTTAATATGTGATACAGCAGGAAGACTTCATAATAAAAAGAATCTTATGGATGAACTAGGCAAAATAAATAGGATTATTGATAGAGAATTTCAAGATGCTAAAAAAGAAACATTATTAGTCTTAGACGCTACCACAGGCCAAAACGCAGTTATTCAAGCTAAGCAGTTTATGGAAGTTTGCCCTATAGATGGCATAATTTTAACTAAATTAGATGGAACTGCAAAGGGAGGAGTGGTTATCTCTATAAAAAATACTTTAAATATACCAGTGAAATTTATTGGTGTAGGAGAAGGAATTGATGATTTACAAGAATTTAGAGCAAGAGAATTTGTAGAAGCTTTATTTTAATTAAAAATATATGTGGGTGTTAAGTAAAAGTACTTGACACCATATATTCAATCTGATAATATATCATTTGTGAGTTAGGTGATAATATGGAAAAAAGATTAGAGATATCATTGCTATTAGATTTTTATGGGCCGTTGCTTACTGAAAAGCAAAGAGACATTATGGATTTATATTTTAATAATGACTTATCGCTTTCAGAAATAGCAGAAATTACAAAAGCTAGCAGACAGGCAATTCATGATTTAATAAAAAGATGTGATAATCTTTTAATGGAATATGAAGAAAAACTTCACTTAATGGAAAGAGCCATAACTATAGAAAACTCCAAAGATAGGATTATTCACAGATTGAAAGATTTAGAAAAAATGTTGAGTAAAGAAGAAAATAAAGAAATAATCAACGATGTTGTAAAAGATATCGTGGAGAATATATAGGAGGTTTATCATGGCTTTTGAAGGATTATCTTCTAAGTTACAGGAAACCATAAAAAAATTAAAGGGCAAAGGAAAACTTTCTGAAAAAGACATTAAGGAAGCTATGAGAGAAGTTAAGCTTGCACTGTTAGAAGCTGATGTTAACTATAGAGTTGTTAAAGACTTTGTAAAAACCGTTAGCGAAAAGTGTCTAGGTAATGAGGTAATGGAGAGTTTAACTCCAGGACAACAGGTAATAAAAATTGTTAATGATGAATTGACAACTTTAATGGGAACCACAGAAAGTAAGTTAGAATTTGCTAATCATGGTGTAACTGTAATTATGCTTGTAGGATTACAAGGTGCAGGTAAAACCACTATGGCGGGGAAACTTGCATTAAACCTTAGAAAAAACAATAAAAAACCTCTTTTAGTAGCAGGGGATATTTATAGACCAGCAGCTATAAAGCAGTTACAAGTAGTAGGGAAATCTATAGATGTACCAGTGTTTGCTATGGGAGATAAGATAAGCCCTGTAGATATTGCAAAAGCAGGGATAGAAAACGCAAAAGATAATAATTGTAATGTAGTCATTATAGATACAGCAGGAAGACTTCATATCGATGAAGTTCTTATGGATGAGTTAAAGCAAATTAAAGGATCTGTAAATCCAAATGAAATTTTATTAGTTGTAGATGCCATGACAGGACAAGATGCTGTAAACGTGGCAGAAACCTTTAATAGTACTTTGGATGTGACAGGTGTTATTTTAACTAAGCTTGATGGTGACACAAGAGGTGGAGCAGCTCTTTCAATTAAATCTATTACTGGCAAGCCAATAAAATATGCTGGTATGGGAGAAAAGATGACGGACCTTGAAGTATTCCATCCAGAAAGAATGGCTTCTAGGATACTAGGAATGGGAGATGTACTTTCTCTTATTGAAAAAGCTCAAGCAGCTATAGATGAAAAGAAAGCTCAAGAGTTAGGAAATAAAATGCTTAACCAAGAGTTCAATTTTGAGGACTTCCTTGAGACCATGAATCAAATGAAGAATCTAGGACCTCTAGGAAAAATTGTAGAAATGATTCCAGGGTTTAATGCTAAAGAACTTAAAGGTGTAGACCTTTCTCAGAGTGAAAAAGAGATGGCAAAGGTTGAAGCTATAATAAAGTCAATGACAACAGCTGAGAGGAAAAACCCAAACTTAATTTCATCTTCGCCCTCAAGAAAGAAAAGAATTGCTAATGGTTCAGGTACCACAATTCAAGCAGTTAATAAAATACTCAAAGATTTCGAAAGTATGAAGAAGATGATGAAGCAAATGAAAGGTATGGCTAAGCCAGGTAAGAAAGGTTTATTTGGAAAACTACCTTTTTAATATAAAGTGCATAACCCTTTGAAGGAGGTGAAAAAACATGGCAGTTAAAATTAGATTAAGAAGAATGGGTGCTAAAAAAGCTCCTTTCTACAGAATTATCGTAGCTGATTCTAGATCTCCAAGAGATGGAAGATTTGTAGAGGAAATTGGATATTACAACCCAACTACAGAGCCAGTTACTGTAAAAATTGATGAAGAAAAAGCAAACAAATGGATCAAAAATGGTGCACAACCAACAGATACAGTTAAAAGACTTTTCAACAATGCAGGCATAAAATAGAAAAGTTCAATTGATTGGAGGCGCATTCCATGAAAGAATTACTTGAAATTATTGCTAAATCTTTAGTTGATAATCCCGATTCTGTTCAAGTGAATGAAATCGCTGGTGAGCATTCAATAATTTTAGAATTAAAGGTTGCTCAAGAGGATATGGGTAAAGTAATCGGAAAACAGGGAAGAATAGCTAAGGCTATTAGAACTGTTGTTAAAGCAGCGGCTATTAAAGAAAATAAAAGAGTTGTTGTGGAGATAATATAAGAGTTAGGGATACCTAACTCTTATTTTGATATATTGAAGTTTTAGGATAAGTAAGTTAGGTTATACTATATACAAGCCTATATTTGCAAGTAAAAAGGAGAAATTTATTATGAAAGAGTTTATGAGCGTAGGACAAATTTCTAAGCCTCATGGAGTTAGAGGAGAAGTAAAGGTTATTTCACTTATGGATAACTTAGAGGATTTTAGGGATTTAGGGAAAGTTCTTATAGATGGAGAGGAAAGAGAAATTACCTCTGTTAAACTACAAAAAGATAGAGTAATTCTTAAAATAGCGGGAATAGATACAATGGAGATGGCAGAGAGGTATAGAAACAAATACCTTATGATCAAAAGAGAAGCTGCAAAAGCACTTGAAGCAGATACTTATTATATTGCAGACTTAATTGGTTGTACTGTTGTAGATACTGAGAATAAGGAATTAGGAAAGATTTATGATGTAATTGAAACTGGAAGCAATGATGTATACTGGGTTAAGGGTAGTGGGAAAGAGGAAGTATTAATTCCTGCCTTAAAAGATATAGTGGTTAATGTGGATATAGAAAATAGTAAAATTACAATAAAACCAGTTCATGTTTGGTCAGAATGAAGATAGATGTTTTAACATTATTTCCAGATATGTTTGAGATTTTTAACCACAGTATCATAGGAAGAGCTCAAGAGAGTAACATAATTAATATCAAGGCTACAAACATAAGAGACTTTTCATTGAATAAGCACAAAAAAGTAGATGATTACCCTTATGGTGGTGGTGCAGGTATGGTGATGATGGCACAACCTATTGTAGATAGTATATTAGAAATAAAAAAACATAATAGTGGGAAAGTTATTTTCTTAGGGCCAAGAGGGCAGACTTTTAATCAGGAAATGGCTAAAGAACTTAGTAAAGAACAAGAATTAGTTTTTTTATGTGGGCATTATGAAGGTATAGATGAAAGAGTATATAAGTACATAGATATGGAAATTTCCTTGGGAGATTTTGTTCTTACTGGAGGAGAAATGGCTTGCATTCCTATAGTTGATAGCATATGTAGATTAATCCCAGGAGTGTTATCTAGTGAAGAAAGTTTTAGTGAAGAATCTTTTTACAATGGATTACTTGAATATCCTCAGTATACTAGGCCAGTTGAATATCAGGGGGAGCAAGTTCCAGAAATTTTACTATCCGGTCATCATGAAAACATAAGAAAATGGAGAAGAACGCAATCTTTAGTTATTACAAAAGAAAGAAGAAAAGATTTATTTTGTAGTTTTCAGTTAACTAAAGAGGATAAAAAATTATTAGAGAGTTATTATAGTAGAAAAAAATAATATTGCATAAGAAAAAATATTGTGATAGAATGTACTTTGTGCTAGTACGGGCGGTCCTCTGTCATAAAGTATGATTAAGAACGTCAAAAAAAATTTAGGAGGGAATGCACATGTTAGATATAATAAGAGCTATAGAAGCAGAACAGTTAAGAAATGACTTACCAAAATTCAATGTTGGAGATTCTGTAAAAGTACATATCAGAATCAAAGAAGGAACAAAAGAAAGAATCCAGATTTTCGAAGGAACTGTTCTTAAGAAGCAAAACGGTGGAGCTAGAGAAACTTTCACTGTAAGAAGAGTTGCTTATAATGTTGGAACAGAGAAGACTTTCCCAATAAACTCACCTGTTATCGAGAAAATCGAAGTTGTGAGAAGAGGTAAAGTAAGAAGAGCTAAGTTATTCTACCTAAGAAACAGAGTAGGTAAGGCAGCTAAAGTTAAAGAATTAATCTAAGAAAAATGGGACTCTTGAGTCCCTTTTTTTATTAGTTATAATTATAGAAAATATACAGATATAGTCACCATAAAATATTAGCTTATTTAGAAATTACAAGTTTACATAGATTTAAAGAATTAAGCCAATATTTTCACGAACAGTTTTATTAAATAGCTTAAGGTTTAAGTATGGTTTCTATGGATTATAATATAAAAAATCATATCTAAGCAAAATATAGTCAATAATATAAAAAAGTATAAAACACCTAGGAGTGATGAAATAAATGAGTATAAATTGGTTTCCTGGACATATGGCCAAAACCCGTAGAGAAATAAAAGAAAATTTGAAGCTTGTGGATGCAGTAATTGAAATTAGAGATGCAAGAATAGCATATTCTAGTTCTAATCCAGACATACAAGAAGTTTGTAAAGATAAACCGAGGATAATACTTTTAAACAAAAGTGATTTAAGTGAGGATAGTGTAACTAACTTATGGGTAAGAAAACTATCTAACAGTTATACTAAGGTTTTATCTGTTAATTGCTTAACTGGAGCAGGGTTAAATAAAATTAAGCCAGCTCTTGAGGAAATCCTTAAAGAAAAGCATGATAGAATGAGAAGCAAAGGAATAGTAAATATAATTACTAGAGTAATGGTAGTAGGAATTCCTAATGTAGGTAAGTCTACATTTATAAATAAGATGGCGAAAAATAATATTGCTAAAACTGGAGATAGACCTGGGGTTACTAAAAGCAAACAATGGATTAAAACAAAAATTGGAATTGAACTTATGGATACTCCAGGAGTTTTATGGCCAAAGTTCGAAGATGAAAAAGTTGGTTTAAACTTAGCTTTTACTGGAGCTATAAAAGATGAAATAATGGATGTAGAGGAATTAGCATTAAAGTTAATAGAAAAATTACAGGTTACTCATCCGAAAAGATTAGTGGAAAGATATAAGCTTAACTCTCTTGAAGAAGCTGCTATAGATAATATGGATAACATAGGAAGAAAAAGAGGAGCAGTAATTTCAGGAGGGAACATTGATTACAATAGAGTTGCTGTAATGCTATTAGATGAATTTAGAGGGGGAAAGCTAGGACCAATATCCTTGGAGGGACCTGATTTTGGTGAAGAAATAAAAGAGGAACAACCCGATGAAATTAAATAGCATAGAAGGAATGAAATTTAATGATATAAAAGCTTTAGCAAAAGAATTCATAGCTAATACTTCAGTGGAAGCTCAGGAAGATGCCTATTTAAGGTTAATAGAAAAATTAAATAGTGATAAAAGAAAAAATGTAAATGGTGTTGGTAAATCATTACAAAGGCATTTAGAAAATTATAAAAATGAACTTTTAAGAGTTAAAAATCTTTATGAGTTTGATAAGAAGTATGGTGTTAATGTGGTCGCAGGAGTAGATGAAGTAGGGAGAGGTCCTCTAGCGGGGCCTATTGTTTCAGCGGCAGTCATATTAGATTTGAATACTACAGAGCTTATACTACATATTAATGACTCTAAAAAACTTTCTGCTAAGGTTAGAGAGGAACTCAGTGAAATCATTAAAGAAAAAGCAGTTGCTTACAGCATTGCAGTTCTTGATAATAAGATTATTGATACAAGAGGAATAGGTTTTTGCAATAATGAAATATTTAAAATGTCAATTGGAAAGCTTGAAGTTAAGCCAGAGCTAGTATTATCTGATGGATATCCTATAAAGAATTTTAATATTAAAAATGAGTTTGTAATAAAGGGAGACACTAAAAGTGCATCTATTGCATGTGCTTCAATCCTAGCCAAGGTTTATAGAGATAATCTTATGAAGGAATATGGTAAGAGTTATCCTCAATATGGTTTTGAGAGTAACGTGGGCTATGGAAGTAAAGATCATATAGACGCTATTAAAACCTATGGAATAACTGAAATACATAGGAAGTCTTTCTTAACAAATATTATGAGTGAGTAAATGTTTTTACTTAAAAGTTAAATTATAATTAAATTTATGTGAAAATATTAATCTTCAACGTTAAAACTTATTTTAATGATTATTTTAAGTTTTAACAGTGTTTTGGGAGCTTTAAGTTTGACATGTTCTATAAGGGGCTGTTGAATAACCTTGCAATTGCTCTGTCTAGGGAATTTGCTTTGGTGTAACAAACTCAGTTTGTTCACAAAGATATTTTTATTTAGTGAAAATCTGCTTCCAAAGTAGCTCCACAACATGAATTTGTTCATTATTTAATAGAACTAGAGTAGCTTAATTACAAGCTATCCTAAATTTGGGTTCTAAATAATAAAAGTTAGCTATTTATTATAGCTAACTTTTATTATTTTTAAACTGCATATTATTAAAAAATATTTATGAAATCTGAAAAGCATCCTTAATCAACTTAATTGAATAATTATCATCTTCATTATTTAATATAACCTCTATCACGTCAAATCTAAAATTAAATTTATAGAGTTTCTTCTTTAAAATATAAAACTGAGCAGTTTTATAAATTTTATACTGCTTTAAATTAGTTACACTCTCTCCTGGACTTCCATAGAGGGAGCCATAACGAGTCTTTACTTCAATAAAGCAAATATATTTATTGTCCTTAGCAATTATATCAATTTCTCCTAGCTTACACTTGAAATTTCTTTCAAGAATTGTATATCCCATCTCCTTTAAATAACTTTCAGCAATACTTTCACCGTATGAACCTATACTTTTATTTAATACGCCCATTGAACCATCCTTTCTTATGGTTACAAATTTGTTAATCCAGGATTTGAAAATTAATTTTTAATATGTGAATGCCTGAAAATTTTTAAGGAAACCTATTTAGTCGTATCTACAATTCATCAATTGAAATTAGTTTCCTATAATCTAATATTAAACCAATGTGGTGTATGTTTCAAGAATTATTTCCATTAATTGTATTGGTGCTTGTAGAAATAATTGCTTGTTTTTAATATAAAGATTTATGCAAAAAAAATATAATAAACACAAAAATATCATCAGGGCTTTCACTATTCTTAATGTGGCAGAGTATAGAGTAGCTATGTAAATTTTAAGCAAAAGCAAAGGTTGCAAAGGTTAATAAAAAAATTCATCAAAATTATTATCCCCTTACTAAGGGCATAAATTTATAGTCTTTCTATATTATTTGCTTATGTTTTAGCTAAATACAATATTTTAAAAATGACTGAAGCTCCATAAATACTATATATTCTTATAAAGAAATAAGTATAAATACATAAATACATCTATATATTTATTTACGTACTAAGGTATTTACAGGTTTACAGAATATATATTTGGCAATAATTACGTTATAAATATGAAAAGGTGAGATTATTATGGCGATACAAATATTATGTGCCACTTTTTTTGGTGTTGAAGGAGTAATAGTTAATGTAGAAATAGATATTTCTTATGGGTTACCAACCTTTAATATAGTTGGGTTAGGAGATGTAGCAGTAAAGGAGTCTAAGGAGAGAGTAAGAGCTGCTATAATTAATTCTGGATTTGAGTTTCCAGTAGGTAGAATAACAATAAATCTGGCTCCGGCAGATTTAAAAAAGGAAGGTTCCCACTTTGATTTACCAATTGCTATAGGAATTTTGATAGCTACTAACCAGATAGCTGTAGAAGATATAGGAAGATATTTATTCATGGGAGAATTATCTTTAAGTGGGGATTTAAAAAGGGTTAAAGGAGCCTTGCCCATTATAATTCAAGGGGTTAATAGTGGCATTTATGAATACATTATTCCAGTGGAAAATCGTGAAGAATGTAGTATTATTAGGAATGCTCACACATACCCTTTAGAAACTCTACGCCAAGTGGTAGAGTATCTAAGATATAAGGATATGATGCCCTATAAAAATCATAAAGAGTTTAAAAACACTAGTAATGGACTAGATTTTAATGAAGTCATAGGACAACAAGCCTCAAAAAGAGCTATGGAGGTAGCTGCAGCTGGAAACCATAATATTCTTTTACATGGAGCGCCAGGTTCAGGGAAAACCATGTTAGCTCAAAGGATTATTTCTATTCTTCCTGAATTAACCTATGATGAAGCTCTAGAGGTTACAAAAATTTATAGTGTCAGTGGAGGTTTTAATAAGGAAGGCTTAATAAATAGTAGGCCTTTCAGAAATCCTCATCATACTATAACATCTATTGCACTAGTTGGGGGAGGGAGAAATCCAAGCCCAGGAGAGGTTTCATTAGCACACAATGGAGTTTTATTTTTGGATGAAATATTGGAGTTCAATAAAAGTTGTTTACAAGTTTTGAGGCAACCCTTGGAAGAAAGAGAGGTTAAACTTTCTAGAGTAAGCGGAACCATAAAATACCCTGCTAATTTCATGCTAGTGGGAGCGTTAAATCCTTGTCCCTGCGGATATTACGGCACTAATGTGAAGAAGTGTAAGTGCTCCGATTATGAGGTAAAAAGATATATTTCAAGGCTTTCAGGACCTATACTTGATAGGATAGATATTTTCTCTCCAGTTAATCCTATCTCTTACAAAGAGATAAATGAAAATTTACACACTGAGACTTCAGAACACATAAAGCAAAGGGTGAAAAGAGCTAGGGAATTACAAGAAGAAAGATTTAAAGAAGAAGGTATAATTTGTAATTCACAGATGAGAGAGAAGCATTTAAAAAAGTATTGTAAGCTGAATGAAAAATCCCATAAAGTACTAGAGTTAGCCTTCAATAAGTTTTCCTTAAGTACAAGAGCCTATAGCAGAATACTTAAGGTGGCTAGAACAATTGCTGATTTAAGTGAAAAGATCAATATAGATGAAAAAGATATAATAGAGGCCCTTCAATATAGGAAGTTTATTGATGAAAATATTATATAAATTAAAATTACTAACTCTAATTTTAAAATGTTATTTTACCAAGATATATTGTTTTGTAAAGAGGTATAACGTATGGATATATTAAAACTATGGTTTTCTGTGACAGAGCTTTCTAGTAATATAAAGTTGAAGCTTTTATCAGAATTTGAAACTTTGGAAAACATAAGGGACTATGTAATTGCACATAAAAATTATATATCTGAAGATAATAAAGTATTAAACAGACTAATTAAGTCCTATGATTTACCAAGGTTGTATGATATTATGGAAAAAGTTAGGACGGAAAATATAAATATTGTTACAATAGGAGAAAAAGATTATCCTGAAATTTTAGAGCTTATGGATGATGGTCCTTTTTCACTTTTTTATAAAGGGGATATTTCAAAGCTTAGCACTAGAAGAAATGTATCTATTGTTGGTTCTAGAAGATGTACAGTCTATGGTAGAGATATAACTAAGATAATAACAAAAGTATTGCTTGAAAATGAACTTAATATTGTAAGTGGTATGGCTAAAGGAATCGATACTGTGGCTCACCAAACTGCTCTAGAGGGATGGGGATATACTGTTGCCATATTAGGGAGTGGAGTAGATGTGATATATCCAAAGGAAAATTCAAAGCTTTATCATCAAATAATTTCTAGTGGAGGATGTGTAATTAGTGAGTTTCCTCCTGGAACTCAGCCACGTCCTATGAATTTTCCAGTAAGAAACAGAATAATTAGTGGATTAAGCAAATTGGTTATTGTGTCAGAGGCAGGAGAAAGAAGTGGTTCATTAATAACAGCAACTAGAGCATTAGAACAAGGTAAAGATGTTTTAGTAGTACCCGGATCCATATTTTCTGAGGAAAGCAAAGGTACAAATAAACTAATTAAAGAGGGCGCTCATGTACTTACAGAAACTCAGGATATTTTAAATTTGTTAGGTATAGTTAAAAGCAAAGGCAATAAAATTACTAGTAATAGGCGAAGCGATATCAAAAGTAGTATTTCTGATGAAATATACAAAGTTATAAACAATAATCCCATACATATAGACGATATAATAAGATTAACTAATATTGACATAAAACGATTATATGAGGTATTATTTGAAATGCAACTAAAAGATGAAATACTATGCTTAAATGGCAACTTTTATGTGAGGGTCAATAATACTATATAAAAGCATAAACATAAATATAAATACCTACATTGGATATAGTAAGGGTATAAATAATAACCAATAAGTTTCAACTTAAGCTCAGCTAGTAGTGAAGTTTAATGTGTTAATAAATTATGAATATTCTTTAAATTTTTCTTGAAAGTCATCCATATAAAAGGTAATCTAAGATATAGTAGTATTTTGGACTTTGTTGCAAATAAAAATGAGCATAGAATTTAAATAAAATAAATAGTTATATAGCATAACATGCTGGAGGGGATAAGATGGGTCAGAAACTAGTGATAGTTGAATCACCAGCTAAAGCAAAAACAATAAAAAAGTATTTAGGTAAAAATTACATTGTTGAAGCATCCATGGGACATGTAAGGGATTTACCTAAAAGTCAGCTTGGTGTTGATGTAGAAAATAATTATGAACCTAAGTACATTACTATTAGGGGAAAAGGTGATTTATTAGATAAATTAAAAAGAGAAGCTAAAAAAAGTGAAAAAGTTTATTTAGCAACGGACCCTGATAGAGAAGGAGAAGCTATATCATGGCATCTAGCCAAGGTGCTAAAAATTGATGAAACAGAAAAATGCAGAATTGAATTTAATGAAATAACTAAAAATGCAGTGAAAAATGCCATAAAAAATCCAAGATCAATTAATGAGAATGTATACAATGCCCAGCAAGCTAGAAGGGTATTAGATAGATTAGTAGGATATAAGATCAGCCCTATACTGTGGAGAAAAATAAAATGGGGGTTAAGTGCTGGAAGAGTTCAATCTGTAGCCCTTAGAATAATTTGTGATAGAGAAAAGGAAATAAACGAATTTATACCTAAAGAGTATTGGACAGTAGAAGGAAAGGTACAAAAAAAGGGAGAAACCAATAGTTTTATTATTAAACTACATGGTAAAGATGGAAAAAAGATTGAGGTAAAAACTGAGAAGGAAAGTAATGCAATAATAAAGGATTTGGAAAACAATAACTTTATAGTTAAGAGCATTAAAACTACAGAAAAAACCAAAAATCCTTTGCCACCTTTTACTACAAGCACCTTGCAACAAGATGCCTACAGAAAGATAAATTTTTCAACTAAGAAAACTATGTCCACTGCACAGCAACTTTATGAAGGAATTGAAATTAAGGGTTTTGGAACTGTGGGATTAATTACTTATATGAGAACAGATTCTGTGAGAGTATCAGATGAAGCTCAACAAATAGTATCGGAATTCGTAAAAGATATTTTTGGTGAAGCTTATTTACCAAAAACTAAAAGAGTATATAAAGGGAAAAAGAATGCCCAAGATGCTCACGAAGCAATAAGACCTACTCATTTTGAAATTACACCTGAAATAGCTAAAGGAAGTTTAAATAATGATCAATATAAGCTTTATACCCTAATATGGAATAGATTTGTAGCTAGCCAAATGGCATCTTCTATAATAGATTCTACTTCTATAAATATTGATAATGGGCCGTATAATTTTAAAGCTTCAGGTTATAAGGTGAAATTTGATGGATTTACTAAAGTTTATGCTGGAGACAACGAGGATGAAGAGGAAGGCATTAAGATTCCTAAGTTAGAAGAACAGGAAATATTAATTAAAAAATCTATTGAAGGTAAACAACACTTTACCCAGCCACCTGCAAAGTTTTCAGAAGCATCCTTAGTAAAAACTTTAGAAGAAAATGGTATAGGGCGTCCTAGTACGTATTCTCCTACTATCTCAACTTTGTTAGATAGAAAATATGTGGAGAGAAATAAAAAGGTTTTAGACCCAACAGAATTAGGATTTATAGTTAATAACTTGATGAGTGAATACTTTAAGCAAATTGTAGATGTGGAGTTTACAGCTGCTATGGAGGATAAGTTAGATAGAGTTGAAGAAGGTAAAGAGCAGTGGAAAACTATTGTTGACAACTTTTTCACACCTTTAAAGGCTGCCATAGAAGTTGCAGAAAAAGAAATAGCTAAGATTACCATTGAAGATAAAGTATCAGAGGTTAAGTGTGATAAGTGCGGAAGGTTTATGGTGATTAAGCAAGGAAGATTTGGAGATTTTCTTGCATGCCCTGGTTATCCAGAGTGTCAAAATACGAAACCTTTAGCTCGTGAGATTGAAGCACCATGTCCTAAATGTCAAGGAACAGTTTTAGAGAAAAGAAGTAAGAAGGGAAAAACCTTTTTTGGTTGCTCTAACTATCCAAATTGTGACTTTGTAAGCTGGCATGAACCTAGCACAGAAAAATGTCCAGAATGTGGAGAAATTATGTTAAAGAGGTATTCTAAGGCTAAAGGTGATTATTTAGAATGCAGTAATAAAAGTTGTAAGTATAAAAAATTAATAAATGGTTAATAAATAATTACAAAACTAAAAAATATTCACCACAGACATGAGAATACGGCAAAATGTGTCGAAAAATAATATAATTTTGTTGAAATGATAAAAGTACTGTGTTATTATAGTTTGAGGGAAATACAATTCTAAAAATTTTCAATTACACAAATGTTTTGAATTGTTTCAAAGATACTAAAGATAATTGAGAATTACAACTAATTGAAATAAAAATTACCCTAATAAAGAATAGGAGGAATTAAATTGTCACTATTAGAAAAAACTAGGAAATTAAATAAGATATTACAAAAATCTGGTACTGAACCAGTAGTGTTTGATGATATTTGCAAATTGTTAAGTGACGTGCTAGAGTGTAACGTTTATATAATAAGCAGAAGAGGAAAAGTTTTAGGGTTTAACTTATCAGGTGGATTTGAATGCGATGAGGTTAAAAATGAAGTTCTATCTGGTATGAGATTTCCAGAGAGCTACAATGCTAAACTATTAAATGCAGACGAAACTAAATCAAATTTACCAAGCAAAGGTATTTGTGTTTTTGAAAATGGTAAAGAATGTGGGCTTGATAATAAGTTAACTACTATTGTTCCTATCAATGGAAACAGAGAAAGATTAGGTACTTTATTATTAGCTAGATTCGGAAGTCCATTTACTGAAGAAGATTTAGTACTAGCAGAGTATAGTGCAACTATAGTAGGACTTGAAATATTAAGATCTAAAAATGATTTAATTGAAGAAGAAGCTAGGAAGAAAGCTATAGTTCAATTAGCAATTGGAACTCTTTCTTACTCTGAACTTGAAGCAGTAGAGCATATATTTAATGAGTTAGATGGTAGTGAAGGTCTTTTAGTTGCTTCTAAAATAGCTGATAAAGTTGGAATTACAAGATCAGTTATTGTTAATGCTTTAAGAAAGTTTGAAAGTGCTGGAGTTATTGAGTCAAGATCTCTTGGAATGAAGGGAACACATATAAAAATACTTAATGACAAATTAATGGATGAATTAAATAAATTAAAATAAGTGGGGTTACCTCACTTATTTTTTTTATATAATTTTTATGGTTGTAAGTATAAAAAAAAGAAATATGTGTAAATTAATAGGTGTAAATGAAAAATATATAAGGTTATAAAATTTTTATTGAATAGTAAGTATAATTATGTTATACTACACAAGGTAAGAAAATACACACATTGCTCTATTTGTTGAAAGGTGCCTTAATAAGGTTTTCAATGGAAATGAAAGCAATGGAGGTAAAACCGAGGAGGTATATTAAAAATGGCAGTAATATCAATGAAACAATTATTAGAAGCTGGTGTTCACTTTGGACATCAAACAAGAAGATGGAATCCTAAAATGGCTCCATACATATTCACAGAAAGAAACGGAATCTATATCATAGATTTACAAAAAACTGTGAAGAAAATAGATGAAGCTTATGATTTCATAAAATCAGTAGCTGAAGAGGGAAAAGATATTCTATTTGTAGGAACAAAGAAACAAGCTCAAGAAGCTATCCAAGAAGAAGCTGTAAGATCAAGCATGCACTTTGTTAACAACAGATGGTTAGGTGGAATGTTAACTAACTTCAGAACTATTAAAACTAGAATCGGAAGATTAGAAGAATTAGATAAAATGGAAGAAGATGGAATATTTGAAGTTCTTCCAAAGAAAGAAGTTACTCAACTTAAAAATGAGAGAGAAAAATTAGAAAAGAACCTTGGTGGAATCAGAAACATGGATGCTAAGAAAATCGGAGCATTATTTGTTGTTGATCCAAGAAAAGAGAAAAACGCTATATCAGAAGCTAAGATATTAGGAATACCTGTTATTGCAATAGTTGATACTAACTGTGATCCAGATGAAGTTGATTATGTAATCCCTGGAAACGATGATGCTATCAGAGCAGTAAAACTAATTACTGAAAGATTAGCTGATGCTATAATTGAAGCAAGACAAGGCGAGCAAATAGCTGAGTAATAGAAATTAAAGAATTAATAAAAACAGCCTCATCTATGGTTGTAAACAGAAAATAAATTTATAAGGTAGGTGAGAGAAGGATTTCTTTCATTTACCTTTTAAATTAGTTATAAAGAGGAGGAATAATGATGATAACTGCAGGAATGGTTAAAGAGCTTAGAGAAAGAACTGGAGCAGGAATGATGGACTGCAAAAAAGCTCTTAATGAAACTAATGGGGATATGGAAAAAGCAATTGAAGTATTAAGAGAAAAGGGATTAGCAGCAGCTGCTAAGAAAGCTGGTAGAATTGCGGCTGAAGGTATAGTAACTACATACATTTCAGAAGATATGAAACTAGGTTCAGTAGTAGAAGTTAACTGCGAAACTGACTTCGTTGCAGCAAATGACGAATTTAAAGCACTAGTAGAAAATGTAGCAAAAATGGTTGCATTATCAAACGTTAGCACAGTAGAAGAATTAGTAGCTCAAAAATATATAGCAGATGAAAGTGTTACAGTACAAGAAGTTGTTACAGCATTAATCGCTAAAATTGGTGAAAATATGTCTGTAAGAAGATTTGAAAGATTTGCTATTGAAAATGGAATAGTTCAAAGCTATGTTCATGGAAATGGAAAAATAGGAGTTCTTGTTGAATTAGCTTGTGAAAAGCAAGATCCAGCTTTAGCTGTAATTGGTAAGGATATTGCAATGCAAGTTGCAGCAGCAAACCCATTATTCTTAAATAAAGATGCTGTTGATAATGAATCTTTAGAAAAAGAAAAAGAAATCTACAGAGTTCAAGCTTTAAATGAAGGCAAACCAGAAAATATTGTTGAAAAAATGGTTATGGGAAGAGTAAACAAATATTATAAAGAAGTTTGTTTAATAGAGCAAGTTTGGGTTAAAAATGGTGACTACACTATTACTAAATATCTTCAAGAAGAATCAAAGAAAATCGGTGCTGAAATAACAGTTACAAGATTTGCTAGATTCGAAAGAGGAGAAGGAATCGAAAAGAAAGAAGATAACTTTGCAGAAGAAGTACAAAAAATGCAAGGATAATAACTAAAAGAAGAGAACTCTGTGTTCTCTTTTTTTAAAATAACATAAGTTTTAAGGTAAATGATGTAAAAAGAAAGATTTGGAGGTATAATATATATGGAAGCTGCAAAATACAAAAGAGTTATGCTTAAACTTTCAGGTGAAGCTTTAGCTGCAGAAAAAGGGTATGGAATTGACTTTGATGTAGCTAATTCAATTGCTGTACAAATTAAGAACCTAGTGGAAATGGGAGTTGAAGTTGGAGCAGTTGTTGGTGGTGGAAACATTTGGCGTGGTAGAAGTGGTGAAGGAATGGATAGAACTACTGCAGATTACATGGGAATGTTAGCTACTTGCATAAATGCACTAGCACTACAAGATTCATTAGAAGCTATTGGAGTTAACACCAGAGTTCAGACAGCTATAGAGATGAGAGAAATTGCAGAGCCTTACATAAGAAGACGAGCAATGAGACATCTTGAAAAAGGAAGAGTTGTAATATTTGCAGCGGGAACAGGAAATCCATATTTCTCCACAGACACAACTGCAGCTTTAAGGGCAGCAGAAATTGAGGCAGAGGTAATACTACTTGCTAAAAAAGTAGATGGTGTTTATGATAAAGATCCTCACAAGTATGAAGATGCTGTAAAATTTGATAATTTATCTTATATTGAAGTTTTAGAAAAGGGATTACAAGTTATGGATTCAACAGCTACATCACTTTGTATGGATAACAATATTCCTATACTTGTGTTTGGGTTAGATAAACCAGAGAACATTATAAGAGCTATTAAAGGCGAAGATATTGGTACGTTAGTATCATCTAATACAGTTAAATGTAATAAATAGATGGAGGGAATTCTATGGTAAAGGATATTATTAAAAATGCTGACGAAAAAATGACTAAAACAATTTCAGTATTTAAGGCTGAATTAGCAACAATGAAAGCGGGAAGAGCAAACCCAACAATGCTAGATAGAATTCAAGTTGAGTGCTATGGAAGTATGATGCCTCTTAACCAATTAGGTGGAGTTTCAGCACCAGAACCAAGAGTGCTATTAATTCAACCATGGGATAAAAGCTCAATAAAGGATATTGAAAAAGCTATTTTAAAATCAGATTTAGGAATAAATCCTACAAGTGATGGTTCTGTTATCAGACTAATCGTTCCAGAATTAACTGAGGAAACAAGAAAGAACTTAGTTAAAAATGTTAAGAAGACTGGTGAAGAAGCTAAGGTTGCTATAAGATCTATAAGAAGAGATGCTAATGATAAAATAAAAGCATTAAAAAAGGATAATACAATTACTGAAGATGAAGCAAAAAAAGCAGAAGATAGTATTCAAAAGGAAACCGATAAGTTTATAAAAGAATTAGATAAGATGGTTGAAGTTAAAGAGCGTGAAATCTTATCTGTATAAGCATATTAATTAAAACCTGCACTTCTGCAGGTTTTATTAATAAAAAGTTATATATTTCGATATAAGAAATGGAGAGAAAATATTTGGGCTTATTTTTTAATAACAATAAGAGAAAACAAAAGGAGTCTCAAGAAATAATCATTGATGCAAATAATGTTCCAGCTCATATTGCTATTATAATGGATGGCAATGGTAGATGGGCAAAGGAGAGAAGTTTGCCTAGAACCATGGGACATAGGGCAGGGATGGATACTATAAGAAAGATAGTGAAGGAATGTAGTAAGCTAGGGGTTAGATACTTAACTTTGTATGCTTTTTCCACTGAGAACTGGAAGAGGCCACAAGATGAAGTAACAGCCCTCATGAAACTAGTGGTAGAATTCATAGGAAAAGAAATTGATGAATTGCATAAGAATGAAGTGGTATTTAATGTTATTGGAGATGTAAGCAAATTACCAGAACTATGTCAGCAATCTATAGAGTCTGCTAAGGAAAAAACTAAAAATAATAGAGGATTAACCCTAAATATCGCGCTGAATTATGGCGGTAGAGATGAAATTGTTAGCGGTGTAAGAGAAATTGCACAGGAGCTTTTAAATAAAGAAATAAACCTTGAAGATATAGGTGAGAAATTAATTTCAGAGCATCTTTATACACGGGGTATGCCTGATCCAGATATAGTTATCAGACCTAGTGGAGAACTAAGGTTAAGTAATTATCTTCTGTGGCAAAGTGCTTATTCGGAATTTTGGTTTTCGAACATTAATTGGCCTGATTTCACCGAAGGAGATCTTCGTAAAGCTATTAGTGATTATCAAAATAGAAATAGAAGATTCGGTGGAGTATAGTTTATAAGGGGTGAATTAAATGGATAAAAGGTATATAGGTGCTATAACCTTAGCACCATTGCTGATATTTTTATTTTTAGGTGGATACTATCTAAAGTATTTAGTTCTTGTATTAGCATTGTTTGGAATGTATGAGTTTTACAAAACTTCAAGAGAGTGCGATTTTAATCCTATTTCTATCGTAGGATATATACTTTGTATATTGTATTACTTAGCTATAGGTGATGGTTTTAATATTACCTATCAGAGTTTTCTTTTAATAGGAGCTATCTTTATATTAATGATAGTACCTGTATTAAATACTAAGTACAATTTTATAGATGTATCCTTAACTATTATGGGATATTTGTATGTAGCTATATTTTTTAGTTTTATTATTTTAGTAAATTTAAAGCAATATGGTAATTATTTAGTTTGGTTAATATTTATATCTTCCTGGGGGTGTGATACTCTAGCTTATTATTTTGGAAGATATTTAGGTAAACATAAAATTAGTCCTAAGGTAAGTCCTAAAAAAACTGTTGAAGGATCAATTGGAGGATTAATTGGAAGTATTGTAGGATCTACTATATTTGGCTATGTAATAGGAGGCTATGGAGTGAATATCCCTATATATCATTATGTTATTATAGGTATACTTGGAGGCATATTTGGTCAATTTGGAGATTTAGTGGCTTCGTCTATTAAGAGATATGCCAAAGTGAAGGATTATTCAAACTTGATACCAGGCCATGGAGGAATATTGGATAGATTTGATAGCATACTTTTTGTATCAGTGATAGTATACTATTATATAACAATTTTTGTGGGGATATAGTGTGCTTGAAAAATATAAAAATATAGTTACTGTTGTAGTATTATTATTAGTTTTTTTGCTATTAACTAAGGTTGTTAATAGCTACGTAGAACCAATTTTAGTGATTTTTATTTTAACTTATACTTCAGTTCCTATTTATAGGTTCATGAGAAGAAATAAAATATTCTCTCCAAGTATAAGTTCTGTTATAGCACTGTTATTTACTAACGTTGTGTTTATCATTATTTTAATTTTTATAGGGAGCTTTACTTACAACAAAATATTTTATTTTCTACAAAATCAATACAATGGTTTTATAGAGTATGTAGTAGATATATGGAATAGTCTATCTTTTACAGAAAAAATATCGCCAATGATTTTAAAAGAAAATATACTTAAGATAACATCCAAATCTTTAAATGATATAGATTTTTTAAGAAAAGGAGCAGTATATACTACCGATGGAATTTTAACATATTTTATAGGTAATATAGCTGCTTATTTTTTGTTAAAGGATGCAAAGTCCGTATGGAAAGTTACGGAGAGAATTATCACTAAAGGGAATGCAGAATTTATTCTTCAAAGGGTAAGAGAAATTAATAAGATATTTAAAGTTATATTAATGGTAGTGGTTTTAAATACTATAATTACAATTTGTGGATTTTATATATTAAAAGTAGATAATGCTTTAATATTAGGAATAGTTTGTGGAATATTAGATATAATTCCAGTTATAGGAACTATTTTTGTGTTTGGGCCATTAATATTGTATAATATCACTAAAGGCACCTATGTAATTGCTGGAGGTTTGCTACTGTTATATATATTATTAATTTTTTATGCCCAAATAATCGAAGCTAAATTTATGAGTAATAAACTACAAATTCATCCACTACCAATGATTTTAGCTATTTATTTTGGAATGAAAATTTCAGGATTTGTAGGTGTTATAATGGCAGTGATTTATATTGTAACTGTTAATGAAATACTGTTCACTGAGACAGACAACAGGTCAGCTTAAAAGTATAAGAGCAACATTTTTTTAGAATTTCAGATAAGTTATTTTAAATTTATCCTTAAAGTTTTAAGATATAAGAAAGAAGTTAGAATTTAAGGATATGATAATTTCAGGAAAAATTAACTATGAAAGAAACATGTTAGTAAAGAGCTAATATGAAAACTTGAGATTATAATATTACCTGAATTTATAAGTTTATGAATAAGTTAAGCTTATAAATTAGAATCTTAGAAATATAAGCTGTATTAAAGCATTTGGAGAAAGTAGTTAGGAGAGATACAAGTGAAGAATATAAGTATATTAGGTGTTACTGGTTCCATCGGTACTCAAACCCTAGATGTGATAAGAAATAGTAATAAAGAGATTAAATTAATAGGCATATCTGCTAATAAAAGCTATAGTATGGTTATAGATATAATTCAGGAATTTAAGCCTAAGTATGTGGCAATGATGGATTATGATTCCTATTTAAAAGTTAAAAGTTACTGTGAAGAAACCAATAGAGAAATTCAGGTGTTAAGTGGAATAGAAGGATTAAATAAAGTTGCTACTTTAGAAGAAATAGATATTGTTGTAACTTCAGTAGTTGGAATGATTGGCTTAATTCCAACTATTAGTGCTATAAGAGCTAAAAAGCATATTGCACTTGCCAATAAGGAAACCCTGGTGGTGGCAGGAGAAATTGTAATGAAGGAAGCTAAGGAAAATGGGGTCCAAATATTACCTGTTGACTCTGAGCATTGCGCAATTTTTCAAAGCTTACAAGGAAACAACTATAATGAAGTAGAGAAAGTAATCTTGACTGCCTCAGGAGGACCTTTCAGAGGTGAAAAGAGAGAACAACTTAAGGATATAACACCAGAACAGGCACTAAAACACCCAAAATGGAATATGGGCAAAAAAATCTCAATTGACTCTTCAACTCTTGTAAATAAGGGGTTAGAAGTTATAGAGGCTCACTTTCTATTTGGGGTTGATTATGATAATATCCAGGTAGTGATTCACCCTCAAAGTATTATTCATTCCATGGTAGAATACATAGATGGAAGTGTAATTGCTCAACTAGGCAGCACTGATATGAGACTACCAATTCAATATGCTTTAAACTATCCTAAGAGAGGTCAGTCTATAGCGGAAAAATTAGATTTTTATTCCTTAAGCTCCTTGACCTTTGAAAAGCCCGACATGGATACTTTTCAGTGTTTAAGTCTTGCATATGATGCAGGAAAGGCTGGGGGAAATATGCCAGCAATTTTTAATGGTGCAAATGAAATAGCTGTAGAATTATTTTTAAATAATAAAATAAAGTATTTGCAAATTGAAGAGATAATTAGAGAGTGTATGATGAACTTTGAACATATAATAAACCCAACCTTAGAGCAAATTATAGACATAGATAAAAGAACTAGGGAATATGTTTTAAATAAATATAATATATAAAAGGGGAGATAGGCATTGCAAACTATAATATCGAATATACCCTATATAATAATGGCACTGTTAGCTTTTAGCTTACTTATTGTAGGGCATGAGTTTGGACATTTTATTTTAGCTAAAATTAATGGAGTTAAGGTTTTAGAGTTTTCTTTAGGAATGGGACCAAAGGTTTTTGGCGTTAAGGGAAAAGAAACTGAGTATCTTATTAAGCTATTACCAATTGGTGGTTATGTAAAAATGTATGGTGAAGATGAGGATGTAACAGTTAATGATCCTAGAGCTTTTGCATCGAAAACATCTTTTCAAAAGCTCACTATAGTAGCAGCAGGACCAATAATGAATTTTATACTAGCTATTGTTTTATTTGCTATGGCTGGATCAATTCAGGGGCAACGTACAAATATTGTAGGAGAGCTTGTAAAAGATTCTCCAGCAATGATGGCTGGAGTTCAAGTTGGAGATAAAATTACTGAGGTTAATGGTAAGAGCATATCAACTTGGGAAGAATTTTTGAATGAAGTGCTTACTGGAGAAGGAAAACCTTTGAATATGAAGGTTAAAAGAGGTACAGAGGATGTAAACTTTAATATAGTTCCAGTAATTAATAAGGCTGAAAATAGATATTTAATTGGTATAAATACTAAAGTGGTAAAACCAAGCTTCACTGAGTCTATATATCATGGATTTAATCAAACTGGTAGCATGGTTAAGCAAACCTTTGCTTTCTTTGGTCAATTATTCAAAGGTAAGTTGAATGCAAATGATGTAGGTGGTCCTATTACTATAATTAAAGTATCAGGTCAAGCTGCTAAAGCAGGAGTTGGAACTTTATTATTCTTCACTGCTTACTTAAGTGTGCAACTAGCCATATTCAATATAATTCCATTCCCAGCATTAGATGGTGGTTGGATACTATTATTATTGTTCCAAATTATAACAGGAAAAGAAGTTGATAAAGAAAAGGTTGCCACAATAAATTATTATGGATTTTTAGCACTAATGGCCTTAATGGTATTAGTATTAATCAAGGATATTGTAAATCCTGTACAATTCTAGGAGTGATAAAATGATTAGAAAAGAAACAAGAAAGATAAAAGTTGGAAATGTATATATTGGGGGAGACTCTAATATTGCAATTCAGTCCATGACTAACACAGATACTAGAGATGTGAAAGCTACTATAAATCAAATTTTAAAATTAGAAGCAGCAGGTTGTGATATTGTAAGATGTGCAGTTCCAGACATGGAGGCTGCTGAAGCAATAAAAGAAATTGTAAAGGGAATAAATATTCCATTGGTTGCAGATATTCATTTTGATTATAGATTAGCACTTAAGGCTATAGAAAATGGGGTTTCTAAATTAAGAATTAACCCAGGAAATATAGGGAGTATTGAACGAGTTAAGATTGTTGCAGAAGCTGCAAAGGCTAAAAATATTCCCATTAGAATAGGGGTTAACTCTGGTTCTCTTGAAAGGGATTTGCTGAAAAAATACGGAAAAGTTTGTGCTGAAGCGCTAGTTGAAAGTGCTTTAAATCATGTTAAAATATTAGAGGATGTAAATTTCAAGGATATAGTAATTTCTATAAAATCTTCTGACGTAGGTCAAATGATAGAAAGTTATAAGTTAATTTCTGAGAAGGTGGATTATCCTTTACATGTAGGTGTAACAGAAGCAGGTACCATTTGGAGAGGAACTATTAAGTCTAGTGTAGGAATTGGGGCTATTCTTTCTCAAGGAATTGGTGATACCATTAGAGTTTCACTAACTGGAGATGTTGTAGAAGAAGTTAAGGTTGGTAAGGAAATTTTAAAGTCTTTAGGATACATTAATGAAGGCGTTGAGTTTATATCTTGTCCAACTTGCGGTAGAACTCAAATTGACCTGATAAAAATAGCAGAAGAAGTAGAAAGCAGATTAGCTGATTTAAATAAAAACATTAAGGTTGCGGTTATGGGCTGTGTAGTAAATGGACCTGGAGAAGCAAGAGAAGCTGATATAGGTATTGCTGGTGGAAATGGTGAAGGGCTAATTTTTAAAAAAGGTGAGATAGTTAAAAAAGTTAAGGAAGAAAATTTAGTAGAAGAACTTTTAAATGAAATTAATAAACTTTAAAACTAGGAGGTAATTTAATGAATGCAAGCCTAGTTGACATTCTTAAAACGGATATAGACAATAATGAGGTTTTTACAGATGATAGTATTAAACTGCTTAGGGTGCAGTATCTTAAGAAAAGTGAAAAGCTTAGGGTTATTTTAAAGTTTAAGTGGGATATTGAAGAGTCAAAGAAAAAACTTATATATGATATCATTAGTAAAAAATTAATTTGTTTTAAAAATATTGAGTTATTATGGTATAGAGATATTGACCAGGTGTCAATAGATGAGGTAGCGGGGCAGTACTGGGTAGATGTGGTTAGCTCCGTAGCCTCATCTTTTCCTTCTATAAGAACCGTATTATTAAAATGTAATAAAGAGATAAAAGATGAAGTAATCACATTGTATATGCCTAATGCCTTTATTTATAATCTGTTAAAAAGCAAAAACATAGAGATGCAACTTAAAAAAGGAATAAGAGAGATGTTTGGCATAGAGGTTTCTATAAATGCAGTATTTGATGGGACTAACATAAATGACGAATATCTTATTGAAAATAGAGCTGAAGAGACTACTATAATAAAAGAAGTAGTATCTAAAATTAATGGATCTTCAAATAAAGTACAAAGCAAGGAGAATGGCAATAAGCAAACCGCAAATAAAGATAAAGCAAAAGATTATACAAAATACAGAAAAGCACAAGAGCCTATAGATGAAAATGTGATTTTTGGAAGAAATATTAATGAAGAGAGCACAGCTATTAGCGAATTGGATATTAGCTCAGGAAAAGTTGCAATTGCTGGAGATGTATTTAAAGTAAATATATTTGAAAGTAAAAGCGGAAGGATATTTCCATCTATATATGTTACAGACTACACTAGTTCCATCACAGTAAAAATATATCCTAGGGCTAATGATGATTTAGATAAAATTCTTGAAGAACTTAAAGAAGGACTTCACTGTAAGGTTTATGGAGAAGTGGAAATAGATAGGTTTTCTAGAGAATTAGTGCTCACTGCAAGAAGTATTGTAAAACTTAAAAAGATAGAAAGAATGGATACTTCAGAAGAAAAAAGAGTGGAGTTACATGCTCACACTACTATGAGCTCTATGGATGGACTAACAAGTGCATCTAAAATCATTGCTAGAGCAGCAAAGTGGGGACATAGTGCAATTGCAATTACAGACCATGGAGTAGCCCAAGCCTTTCCTGAAGCTATGGATGCGGCGAAAAAGCATAAAATTAAAGCGATTTATGGAATGGAAGGCTATTTAGTGGATGATGGTATTCCTATTGCATCGAATTCAAGAGGAAAGTCTTTTGAAGATAGATTTGTAGTTTTTGATATAGAAACCACAGGATTCTCAAGTTCCGATGATAGAATTATTGAAATTGGAGCGGTGAAAATCCAAAAAGGTGAGGTAATTGATAGTTTTAATTACTTTGTTAATCCAGAAATATCAATACCTTATAAGATTACAGAACTTACAGGGATAAATAATGATATGGTTAAAGGGGCTGAGACAATTAAAGCTATACTTCCTAAATTCTTAGAATTTATAGAAGATAGCATTGTAGTTGCTCACAATGCGGATTTTGATACGGGGTTTATAAAAGCCAATTGTAAAAGATTAAACCTTAGCTTTAACAATGGTATATTAGATACTCTATCATTAGCAAGATTTTTGTTTCCAGAATTAAAGAAACATAAGTTGAATGTTATTTGTAATCATCTTGGAATATCACTTGAAAACCATCATAGAGCTGTAGATGATGCAAAGGCCACAGCAGAAATTCTTCTGAAATCTTTTAAGATATTGATGGAAAGGCAAATTTTAGATATCGATAGTTTAAATAGGGAATACTTAAAAAATATTGATATTAAGAAAGTCCCAACTTATCACGTAATAATATTAGCTAAAACTCAAGAAGGTATTAAAAATTTATATAAGCTTATATCTTTTTCAAATTTAGATTATTTCCAAAGGAGACCCAGAATTCCTAAGAGCTTAATTGAAGAGTATAGGCAGGGGCTAATAATAGGTTCGGCATGCGAAGCAGGACAAATATATAAAGCAGTTTTAAGTGGAAAAACTTTTGATGATTTAGAAGGTTTAGTTAGCTTCTATGACTATTTAGAAATTCAACCTCTAGGAAATAATGAATTCTTGATAAAAAACAACTCGGTAAAGAATGAGGATAGCCTGAGAGAAATAAATAGAAAGATCTGTAAGCTAGGAGAATATTATAATAAACCAGTTGTAGCTACGGGAGATGTACACTTCTTGGATCCTACTGATGAAGCTTTCAGAAGAATACTCATGGCTGGCCAAGGATTTGGCGATGCTGACAATCAAGCGCCACTTTATCTGAAGACTACTACAGAAATGTTAAGGGAATTTTCTTATTTAGGAGAAGAAAAAGCAAGAGAAGTAGTTATAACTAATCCTAATAAGATTGCAGAATCTATAGAGTTTATTAAACCTATTCCAGATGAAACTTATCCACCGAAAATTGAAGGTGCAGAAGATGAAATTAGAAACATGACCATGGAAAAGGTTTTTGATATATATGGAGAAGATTTACCAGAAGTAATTCAAAAGAGACTAGATAAGGAGCTAAACTCAATTATAGGAAATGGCTATGCAGTGCTTTATTTGATCGCACATAAGTTGGTAGCTAAGTCCTTAGCTGATGGATACTTAGTTGGCTCAAGGGGTTCTGTTGGATCCTCTTTCGTAGCTACCATGACTAATATCACTGAGGTTAATGGGCTACCCCCTCACTATGTTTGTCCAAATTGTAAAAACAGTGAGTTTATCATGGATGGTTCTATTGGTTCAGGGGTGGATTTACCAGATAAAAACTGTGAAAAGTGTGGAACACCCTATATAAAAGATGGCCATGATATACCTTTTGAAACATTTTTAGGTTTTGAGGGAGATAAAGAACCTGATATAGATCTAAACTTCTCTGGAGACAACCAGGGGGATATTCATAGATATACAGAAGTACTTTTCGGAAAAGGATACACCTTTAAAGCAGGAACTATAGGAACTATTGCAGAAAAAACAGCTTATGGTTATGTTAAAAAGTATATGGATGAAAGAAATATTAATGCTAATACTGCAGAAATTGAGAGATTAACTTTAGGATGTACGGGAGTTAAAAGAACTACAGGGCAACACCCAGGTGGGATAATGGTTGTTCCAAGTGATAATGAAATTTTTAACTTTTGTCCAATTCAACATCCAGCAGATGATCCTAATTCTGATATAATTACTACTCACTTTGATTATCATTCCATAAGTGGAAGACTTTTAAAACTTGATATTCTTGGGCACGACGATCCAACAGTACTTAGAATGCTTCAAGATATAACGGGAATAGACCCAAGAACAGTACCATTATCTGACCCAAAGGTTATTAGTATATTTACTTCTACGGAGGCCTTAGGTTTAACACAAGAGGAGTTAGGTTGTGAAGTTGGAAGCTATGGAATTCCTGAGTTTGGAACAAAGTTTGTAAGACAAATGCTGATTGATACTCAACCTAAGTCTTTTTCAGATTTGGTGAGAATTTCTGGACTTTCTCATGGTACAGATGTATGGCTTAACAATGCACAATATTATATAAAAGAAGGGTTTACTACCCTTAAAGATTGTATATCTACAAGAGACGATATTATGGTTTACCTAATTTATAAGGGGTTGCCACCCAAAACTGCCTTTAATATCATGGAGAAGGTTAGAAAAGGAAAAGGTTTATCAGAGGAACATGAAGCCATAATGAGAGAACATAATGTGCCAGAGTGGTATATTGGTTCTTGTAAGAAGATTAAGTACATGTTCCCTAAGGGTCATGCGGTAGCTTATGTAACCATGGCAGTAAGAATAGCTTATTTTAAAGTGTATTATCCAAAAGCTTATTACGCAACTTACTTTACCGTTAGAGCTGACGATTTTGATGGAGAAATAGTTATAAAGGGTGAAGAAGCTATTAAAGCAAAAATGGATGAACTTAATGCCTTGGGAAATAACATTGCTACTAAGGAAAAAGGATTGCTTACAATTTTAGAATTATCTTACGAAATGTATAAAAGAGGTATAAAATTCTTACCAGTGGACATATATAAATCTGAGGCAACAAAATTTACTATTGAAGGTGATTTTATAAGGATTCCTCTAAGTGGACTACAAGGAGTTGGAGTTAATGCAGCAAAGGCTATTGCTGAAGAACGACAAAATGGAGAGTTCATTTCTAAAGAGGACTTGCGTAATAGAAGTAAGGTAACTAAAACAGTAATAGAAGCACTGGGCAACCATGGTGCACTGGGGGATTTACCAGAAACTAACCAGCTTTCTTTATTTTAAATATACTAAATATTTCTGGAAAAGTTTTTCCTTGTATTAGGAGCCTCATTGTGCTATAATAATATTTAGTTTAGTAAGTTAACATAATTTTGTTTCAGAGAGTAGGGTTTTCCTACTCTCTCTTTATTAGAACGCAACCTAAAAGTTGCGTTTTAATTATAATATAGGAGACAATAGCTAAAACTTATCTTAGATAAGTAATTATATTGGTTTCTTTGTGGCTTTGTTATAAGAATGTATTAAAATTTTTATTTTAAAAGTCTTTATAGGTTTAATATTCACATAATGTAGAAAAATATTAAAAAGGAGGGAATAACTATGAAAAATAATGGACTAATAGAGAAACTTAATAAATTAGCCTTACCAATAGTAGAGAGTAACGGATTCGAACTTTATTATCTAGAATATGTGAAAGAAGCAGGACAAAATATTTTTAGAGTTTATATAGATAGTGACAATGGTGTTGCCCTAGATAATTGTGTAAAGGTGAGTAGAGCTATAAGTGATGTTTTGGATGTAGAAGATCCAATATCAGATGAATATAATCTAGAAGTCTCTTCTCCAGGAGTGTTTAGAACTCTATATACTGAAAAACATTTAAGTAGATATATTGATAATCCAGTATTGGTAAATCTAAATAGCTTAGTTGATGGCAAGAAAAAGTATGATGGAATATTAAAGAGTTTTGACGAAGAAAATATAGTGTTATCTGTTGAAAGCAGCGAGGTTGTTTTACCAAGATCAAAGGTTTCTGCAGTGAGTCTAAACCCATCTTTGTAAGGAGGAAGTAATAATGAGAGAGGGATTTAAAGAAGAATTCATTGATGCTATAAGACAGTTAGCAGTTGAGAAAGGTATCAGTGAGGAGTTATTATTTAATACACTAGAAGATGCACTAGTCGCTGCATATAAGAAAAACTTTGCAAAGTCACATGCTAAGGATCAAAATGTGAGAGTTGTAATGAATAGAGAAACAGGAGAAACACATGTTTATTCATTAAAAGAAGTTGTAGAAGAAGTGTATGATGATGTAATTGAAATATCTTTAGAAGATGCTAGGGACATTAGCCCAAGATATGCTTTAGAAGATATTGCTGAAATTGAAGTAACACCTAGAGATTTTGGTAGGGTTGCAGCTCAGGCGGCAAAGCAAGTTGTAATTCAAAGAATTAAAGAAGCAGAAAGAACTATAATATATGATGAGTTCATAACAAAAGAATTTGATATTATAACTGGAACAGTACTAAGAAAAGATAGAGGTAACGTATTTATTGACTTAGGAAAGCTTGAAGCAGTATTAGGACCAAACGAACAAATGCCAGGTGAGGAATATAAATTTAACGAAAAGTTAAAGCTTTATATTGTAGAAGTAAAGAAAACTCCAAAAGGACCTCAAATTGTGGTATCTAGAACTCACCCAGGTCTAGTAAAGAGACTTTTTGAACTTGAAGTTCCAGAAATATATAGTGGAGTAGTAGAGATAAAAAGCATATCTAGAGAAGCAGGCTCAAGAACTAAAATAGCTGTATATTCAAAAGATGAAGATGTAGATGCTATGGGAGCTTGCGTTGGACCAAAAGGTATAAGAGTTCAAAACATCGTAAATGAGCTTAAAAATGAAAAAATAGATATTATAAAGTGGAGTAAACTTCCAGAAGAATATATTGCTAATGCGCTAAGTCCAGCAAAAATTATAGACGTAAGCGTTGATGAAGATAATAAAAGCGCTAAAGTTGTAGTGGATGACAATCAATTATCTTTAGCTATTGGCAAGGAAGGTCAAAATGTTAGACTTGCAGCAAGACTTACAGGATGGAAGATAGATATAAAAAGCAAGTCTCAAGCAGATAAACTTGCTTTAACAAATGCATCTTTAACAAATGAAGATGTTAATAATTCTGAAGTGTAGGTGATATCTTATGAAGGTTAAAAAGATACCACAAAGAATGTGCACTGGATGTATGGAGATGAAACCTAAAAAAGAACTTATAAGAGTTGTAAGAAACAAAGAAAATGAGATATCGATAGATCTTCATGGAAAAAAACCAGGCAGAGGAGCATACATTTGCAAGAGTGCAGAGTGCTTAGAAAAAGCTGTAAAAACCAAACGTTTAGAGCGTAATTTAGAAAGTAAGATTAGCGAAGAAATATATGCTAAGCTGAAAGAAGAGATAGAGAATGCAGAATAAATTTTTTCAATTTCTAGGACTGACTAAAAAATCAGGTAACCTAATAGAAGGATATAATAAGTGCGAAGAGAATATAAAAAAGCATGGAGTTTATTTAACAATTTTATCCTTAGAATGTGCTGAGAACACTAAAAACAAGTTTAGAAAGTATTGTAGTGACAGAAGCATTCCTATTATTGAACATGTTTCTAAGGATGATTTAGGACATTGTTTAGGAAGGCCAGAAATCAATGTGCTTTGTGTAAAAGATAAAAACATGAGCGAAAGGTTATTACAGTTATGGAATGAAATGAACCAAGCGTAAATTCGGGGGTGAAAGTTTTGTCAAAATTAAGAATATATGAATTAGCTAAAGAATTAGAAGTATCAAGTAAGGAACTTATTACTGTTTTATTAGAAGAATTTGGTATAGAAGCAAAAAACCATATGAGTGTTATTGATGAAGAAGATGGAGAACTTATAAAGGAACTCTACTCTGAGAAAAAAACTTCAGATGAAGACAAAAAAGAAATTGTAGAAGAATATGAAGAGTTGGTTAATGAAGATATTAAGAAACAAGAGAGAAAAAACAGTAAGATTAAAAGAGGCCTAAACGATAAGAGAGAAGAGGACAAAAAAATAGAAGATTCAGTAGATGAAGTTATAGAATTAGAAGGAACCATTGTAGTTAAGGATTTAGCAGAAAAATTAAAGAAACCAGCAACAGAAGTAATTAAGGCATTAATATTTGAAGGTGTTATGGCTAATATGAATCAAGAAATTGATTTTAATATAGCTGAAAAAGTTATAGAGAAATTTGGTTCACTAGCAGTACTAAAAGAAGCAGAAGCTGGAAAGCTTGCAGCTGAGGAAGTATATGCTGAAAACGTAGAAGACAGCGAAGACAATGAAGAAAATGAAGAAAAAAGACCACCAATTGTAACTGTAATGGGACACGTTGACCATGGTAAAACTTCTTTATTGGATGCAATAAAGCATTCAAAGGTAACTTCTACTGAAGCTGGTGGAATAACTCAGCATATAGGTGCTTACACTGTAGATGTTAATGATGAAAAGGTAACTTTCTTAGATACACCTGGACACGAAGCTTTTACAGCTATGAGAGCTAGAGGAGCCCAAATAACAGATATAGTTATATTAGTTGTAGCAGCTGATGATGGAATAATGCCACAAACTGTAGAAGCTATTAATCACTGTAAAGCAGCTAAAGTTCCTATGATTGTAGCTATAAATAAAATGGATAGACCAGCAGCTAACCCAGATAAAGTTAAACAAGAGTTAACAGAACATGGACTTTTATCAGAGGACTGGGGTGGAGATACAATTTGTGTTCCAGTATCTGCACACACTAGAGAGGGATTAGATACATTACTTGAAATGGTAACGTTGACTTCCGAAATGTTAGAGCTTACTGCAAATCCTAAGAGAAATGCAAAAGGAACAGTAGTTGAAGCTAAGCTTGATAAAGGAAGAGGACCTGTTGCAACACTATTAGTTCAAAATGGAACTTTAAGCACTGGTGATTCTATAATCGTTGGAACAACTTATGGAAGAATAAGAGCTATGCTTGATGATAAAGGGAAAAAAATTAAGGCTGCAGGACCATCTATTCCAGTTGAGGTGTTAGGACTTTCTGAAGTTCCAGCAGCGGGAGATAGATTTATTGTAGTTAAAGATGAAAAAACAGCTAGAAACATGGCTGAATCAAGAAAAGAAAAGATTAGACAAGAAAACTTCCAATCATCTAATAGAGTTTCTATGGAAAACTTATATAGTCAAATTCAAGAAGGAAAAGTTAAAGAACTAAGCGTTATAGTTAAAGCAGACGTTCAAGGTTCTGTTGAAGCTATAAGACAATCAATTGAAAAACTTTCTACAGACAATGTAAAAGTAAGAGTTATTCATGGTGGAGTAGGTGCTATTACTGAAACAGACGTATCTTTAGCTTATGCTTCAAATGCAATAATAATTGGATTTAACGTAAGACCAGATAATAATGCTATTGCTGTAGGTGAGAGAGATAACGTTGAAATAAAAACTTATAGAATCATATACAATGCTCTAGATGATATTAAAGCTGCTATGCTGGGAATGCTTGAACCAGAATATAAGGAAGTAGTTCTTGGTAGAGTTGAAGTTAGAGCTGTATATAAAATTTCTAATGTTGGCACAATTGCGGGATGTTATGTTTTAAATGGTAAAATCACTAGAAACAGCAGCGTAAGAGTGCTTAGAGAAGGCATTGTAATATTTGAATCAACTTTAGCATCTTTAAAAAGATTTAAGGATGATGTTAAAGAAGCAGCAGCAGGATTCGAGTGTGGAATTAGTGTTGAGAAATTTAATGATATTAAAGAAGGCGACATTATAGAAGCTTATACTATGGAAGAAATTAAACCTAAACAAATATAACATAAGGAGTTGAGTTACGTGGCTAATTATAGAGGTGGTAGAATTAATGAGGAAATTAAGAAAGAAGTAAGTAATACAATACAAAACAAACTAAAAGATCCTAGATTAACTGCTATGGTAAGCGTAACTGATGTTGAGGTAACTAAAGATTTAAGCTATGCAAAGGTTTTTGTAAGTATTTTTGGAAGTGAAGAGCAAAAAGCAAATACTTTGGACGCGTTAAAAAGTTCAACAGGCTTTATGAGAAAAGAAATAGGAAAAAATGTAAAGCTAAGACATGTACCGCAAGTACTAATTGAACTTGATGCAACTTTAGATAAAGCTCAGCACCTTAACACATTATTCGAAGCTATAAAGGAGAAGAATAGCGATGATAATGAATAATATTCTTAAGGCTATAAAAGAAAGCCAAAACATTGCTATTACCTTTCACACATCCCCAGATGGAGATTCTTTAGGAAGTGCCACAGCCCTTTTACAAGGGCTTAGGGCACTTAATAAAAATGTCCATATTTTATGTAAAGAGGTACTTCCAGAAACTTTTAAGTATTTACCTTGTAGCAATGAGATAACTGGAGAAAAATATGTAGTAGATGACAACACAGACTTAGTAGTAGTATTAGATTGTGGAGATTTTAAAAGAATTAATGCGGATATAATGCAGGAAAATAGAAGTTATACCTTAGTTAATATAGATCACCACCTATCAAATGAATTATATGCAGATTATAATTTTGTTGATACTAATGCAGCAGCCGTGGGGGAAATTATATACCAAATGTTACAGTTGTTAGGTGTAAAACTAACTAAGGACATGGGTATATCTTTGTACACCTCACTACTAACAGATACTGGATCTTTTAGACACTCTAATACAACTTCTGTCACTCATACAATTGCAGGAGATGTGATTAATACAGGAATAGATTTTAGCGAAATTCACAGAACTATTTTTGACAATAAGAAATTTAATAGAGTAAAGCTTTATGGGAAAGTAATTGATTCAATGACTTTAGAACTCAATGATAATGCAGTGTTTATGTATATAACAAAACACATGTTGGAGGAATTAGGGCTTGAAAAGTCAGATACTTCAGATGTACTTACATACGGATCAATGATTAAAGATGTAGAAGTAGTTGTATTAATTAAAGAGAGTGATGAAGTGGTTAAGGTTAGCTTAAGATCTAAAAACAAGGTGGATGTAAGAAGAATAGCAGAGCAGTTTAATGGTGGCGGACACATTAGAGCAGCTGGCTTTGCCTTTGAAGGAAGTATTTCAGATATTAAGTTAAAACTCATGGAAATATTAGAAAAAGAGTTGATATAATGACTTTAGATAATATAAAACCTCAGAGTTCTAAAGAGCTTTGTGGAATAATTAATGTATATAAGCCTACAGGAATTACATCTTTTGATGTAGTTAGAAAAATAAAAAAGATTACTAGGCAAAAAAAAGTTGGACATTGTGGGACTCTTGACCCAGAGGCTAGTGGAGTTCTACCTGTATGTCTTGGAAGAGCTACTAAGGCTATTGAGTTTATCATGGATGATTTTAAAGTTTATGAAGCAGAACTTAAGTTAGGGGTAGTCACAGATACCTATGATAGAGAAGGCAAAATAATAGAAGAGAAAAATGTAAATCTTCAATCAGAAGAAGTTATAGCTACTATAAATTCTTTTATTGGAGAGATAGAACAAATTCCACCTATGTATTCTGCTCTAAAGCATAATGGTCAAAAACTTTATGAATTGGCTAGACAAGGTATAGAAATAGAAAGAGAGCCTAGAAAAGTCACAATTTACAATATAGATATAGTGGAAATTAAGCTGCCTATTGTTAAGATTTTAGTAAAGTGTTCTAAGGGTACTTACATCAGGAGCTTGTGCTATGATATAGGAAGTATTTTAGGTTGTGGAGCTATGATGTGGAGTCTAGAGAGACTCGGAACAGGAAGCTTTGTAAAAGAGGATAGCATTAATATTAACCAGTTGAATGAAGTGAATATTAAAGATTTTCTATTGCCAATTGAGAGTACCTTTGAAAATTACCATAGGATAATTGTAGATGAAAAGTTTCAAAAATTATTAGTTAATGGTGTAGCTGTTAAAGATAATAAATTAGTGAAAGATTTAAGCAAGTCTGTTTACTATACTATTTTTAATGAGGAAAATACTTTTATAGGTATAGCATACTATAGCGATATTGGATTAAAACTTTTAAAAGTTTTTGTTTAAGTGAAGGTTATGAGAGTAATTAAAGATAATTTTAAGCATGAGATAAAAAATCCTACATTTATAGCCCTAGGAAGCTTTGATGGAATCCATCAAGGTCACAGAGCTCTCATCGAAAATGCTATAGAAGCTACAAAATTATATAATAAAAACTATAATGAAAATGCAAAAACTATGGTATGTACTTTTAGTAATCATCCTTTAACTGTTATTAATAAGGATTTGGCACCTAAGCTTATTATGGATAATAAGAACAAAGTAAAGATTCTACAAGGGCTTGGTGTAGATATTGTTAATTTCATGGAATTTGATAGAGATTTAATGAAAATTTCCCCAGAGGAGTTCATTTTTAATCTAAAGCATTTCTATAATGTGGCAGGGATTATAGTTGGCTTTAATTATAGATTTGGATATAAAAATCTTGGTGATGTAGAATTACTGAAAACTTTAAGCATATCCCTAGGTTTTACTTTAAATATAGTGGAACCTGTAATAGTTGAGGATGAAGTTGTTAGTAGCTCAGCTATAAGATATCACATTCAAGAGGGACATATAGAAAGAGCAAATAAGTTCTTGCAAAGACCTTTTATGCTTAGTGGAAAAGTTATTAAAGGAAAGCAAATAGGAAGAACTATAGGGTTCCCAACTATAAACTTAGGTTATAGTAAAAAGTTTACAATCCCTAAAGGGGGCGTATATTATACCTATGTGGAGTACAGCAATAAATTCTACAAAGGTATAACTAATATTGGATATAATCCTACTGTAGAGGGAAGAAAATTAAGTATTGAAACTCATATTTTAGATTTTGAAAAATCTATTTACAATGAAGAGGTTAACATATATTTTGTAAGTAAAATAAGAGAAGAGAAAAAGTTTAAATCTATAGAGGATTTGAAGACTCAACTTGAGGCTGATAAGAATTTTGCTAAAAGTATAAACTATAATTTAAGTTGGAAATAGAACTTTTCATAAAATTAAAATAAAATTTTCATATTTAATCATAATATACAAAAATAACAATTTACAAGTATGAAATAATTTGATATAATTCTTTAGGAACCTTATGCTATGTTTTTTGAATTGCCAACGGTAAACATGGCATTTGGCGATTTACTTTCGGAGGTGTTATACGATGGAAAAGGCAAGAAAACAAGAAATAATGGTTAAATATGCAAGACACGAAGGAGATACAGGTTCTCCAGAGGTTCAAATAGCATTATTAACTGAAAGAATTAGAGAATTAACTGAGCACTTAAAAGTTCACAAGAAAGATCACCACTCTAGAAGAGGTCTTTTAATGATGGTTGGTCAAAGAAAAGGACTTTTAAACTATGTTAAGAAGCAAGATATTGAAAGATATCGTACTATAATTGCTCAATTAGGAATCAGAAAATAGTAAGAGCGGCAAAGCCGCTCTATTATTTTAACTATTTATAAATTATAAAAATTTGACAATAATATTATTAAAGGGCGAAAGGAGGCCAATATATGATAAACACAATTGAAACTAGTATTGCAGGTAGACAAATGAAAGTTGAGTTTGGAAGAGTAGGAATGCTCTCTGATTGTGCTATTTTTGTGAATTATGGAGATACAGTTATACTTGTAAATGTAAATGCTTCAGAAAAACCAAGATCAGGAATCGACTTTTTTCCACTAAGTGTTGAATATGAGGAAAGATTGTATGCAGTTGGTAAGATTCCAGGAGGATTTATAAAAAGAGAGGGTAGACCATCTGAAAAAGCCATACTAAATGGTAGAGCTATAGATAGGCCTATAAGACCATTATTTCCAAAAGGATATAGAAACGATGTTCAGGTTGTTTGTACAGTAGTATCCGTTGATCAAGATAATGCACCAGATATACTAGCTATGAATGCTGCATCTATGGCATTATACCTATCAAGTATTCCATTTACTGACCCAGTAGGAACAGTATCTGTAGGCTTAATCGATGGAAACTTTGTTGTTAACCCAACAGCTAAAGAAAGAGAATTAAGCTCAATGTCTTTAACAGTATGTGCTACTAAAGAAAGAGTAATGATGATCGAAGCTGGTGGAGATGAGATACCAGAAGAAACTATGATAGAGGCTATTAGCTTTGGATTTAAAGAGTGTCAAAAGCTGGTTGCCTTCCAAGAGGAAGCAAGAGGTAAGTTTGGAAAAGAAAAAATAGTTCCAGAATTACATAAAGTAGATGAAGAAATCGAAAATGATGTAAGAGCTTTTGCTTATGATATGTTAAAAGAAGCTATGTATACAACTAGTAAAGGTGATAGAAACCTTTTAGTTGATGAAATTAAGGAAAAAATCAATGAAGAATTTGGCGAGAAATATGAAGATAGAATGGCGGATGTAGGAGAAGTTGTTTATAATCTTCAAAAAGAAATAGTAAGACACATGATGCTAGTAGATAAGAAAAGACCAGACGGAAGAGCTTTTGATGAAATAAGACCTATAAGTTGTGAGACATCATTACTTCCAAGAACTCATGGTACAGGACTTTTCACAAGAGGATTAACTCAGGTAATGACTGTTGCTACTTTAGGAGCATTAGGAGAAGTTCAAATACTAGATGGTCTTGGTGAAGAAGAAACTAAGAGATATATGCATCACTACAACTTCCCAGCTTATAGCGTAGGTGAAGTTAAGCCATTACGTGGACCAGGAAGAAGAGAAATAGGTCATGGTGCATTAGCTGAAAGAGCTCTTGAACCACTAATTCCTTCAGAAGAGGATTTCCCATATACAATAAGACTTGTATCTGAGGTATTAAGCTCAAATGGATCTACATCACAAGCAAGTGTATGTGGAAGTACTTTAGCATTATTAGATGCTGGTGTTCCAATTAAAAGACCAGCAGCAGGTATTGCAATGGGTTTAATAACCAATGAAGATTTAACAAGTGAAGAGGTTTTAACTGATATTCAAGGAATAGAAGATTTCTTTGGAGATATGGACTTTAAAGTAGCAGGAACAGAAAAAGGAATAACTTCAATTCAAGTTGATACAAAGATTAAAGGGTTATCAGAATACTGTATCAGAACTTCTATTGAAAATGCTAGAAAAGCTAGATTATTTATTTTAGATAAAATTAAGGAATGCATACCAGAGCCAAGAACAGAATTGTCACCTTTTGCTCCAAGAATGTATGTTATTCAAGTTAAACCAGATAAAATTAGAGATATAATTGGACCTGGTGGAAAAGTTATTAAAAAGATAATAGCTGATACAGGGGTTAAAATAGATACGAATGACGATGGAAAAGTTGTTATTATGTCTAACGATAGTGAAAGTGCAAATCTTGCTTTAAAAATAATAAAAGATATTGTTAAAGAAGTAGAAGTTGGTGAAATTTACTTAGGTAAAGTTACTAAGATTACAACTTTTGGAGCATTTGTAGAAATTATGCCAGGTAAAGAAGGTTTAGTTCATATATCTAAGTTAGATACAGAAAGAGTAAATAAGGTAGAAGATATAGTTTCTGTTGGAGATGAAATCCTAGTTAAAGTTACAGAAATAGATTCACAAGGTAGAGTAAACCTTTCAAGAAAAGATGCTATAAAAGATAGTGAAGAAAATAAACCAGAGCAATAAAAGGGCATTATGCCTTTTTATTTTTTTTATTATATAAGAAGTTCAACTTTTTTCACTTATAATAATGATAGCAAAGTATTGTGAATAATATTTTTTAGAATAAATGTAAAAATTTATAAGTAGTTGCGTTCTTTTAAAATGGCGTGTTAATACACGCTTTTGTTATATTAAAGTTTAGTTATGGAGAAGTAAAAGGAAGCTTAACTTTTATATGAACTACTCTGGCTACCTTGAACTATTTAAAAAGAATAAGAAAAGTTCTTAGTTGAAGGAAGCTGTGAAAAGTCATAGTCTATAGCAAATTACTAATAACTATCATAGTATACATAGTATTAGTTGAAGCTACAGATAATAGAAAAGGACCTTTTTATTCTATTATGTAAAGGGGATTAATATATGTATAATTTATTTAGACTTAACAATGGATTAAGAGTTGTAGTAGAAAATATTGAACAATTTAACTCAGTTTCAGTAGGTCTGTGGGTGGAGAATGGATCTAGAAATGAAAATGAGTTTAATAATGGGATTTCTCATTTTATAGAACATATGCTTTTTAAGGGAACTAAGAAAAGGACTTCAAAAGAAATAGCTGAAGCTATTGAGGACATTGGAGGGCAAATTAATGCCTTCACGGGTAAAGAAGCCACTTGCTACTACGTGAAAGTTTTAGATAGTTATTTAGAGTTAGGGTTAGATGTAATATCGGATATGCTATTTAATAGCAATTTTAATGAAGAAGAAATTGAAAAGGAAAAAGGAGTGGTTATAGAAGAAATAAATATGAGTGAAGATTCCCCAGAAGATGTGTTAATGGATTTACATTCTATAGCTACTTGGGGTCAAGAATCCATTTCAAGGCCAATATTAGGCTATGAACATACTGTACGAGGTTTTAATAGAAATATGCTCATTGACTATTTACAAAGCTATTACATACCTGAAAATTGTGTTATATCAATCTGTGGTAAAGTAGATATGAAAACCATAAAAGAAGTTGTAGAGAGGTATTTTGGAGCCTGGGACAGTAAAAATAAAAGTATTACAAAATATAATTCACCAGAGATTAAAAGAACTAATTTTTTTAGGAAAAAAGATATAGAACAATTACATGTAACTTTGGGTATGCCTGGTTTAGAAGTTGGTCATGATGATATTTATACCCTCATACTACTTTCTAATATTTTAGGTGGAGGAGCTTCTTCCATACTATTCCAAAAAATTAGAGAAGAGTTAGGAATATGCTACTCTATCTATTTATTTATCTCTTCTCATATAAATGTGGGAACAGTGAATGTATATACTGGATTAAATCCACAGTATATAAAGGTAGCCTTAGAAACTATTAATCATGAACTAAAAAGATTTTCAACTGATAGAATTTCTCCAGAAAAACTTATGAAAGCTAAGGAACAATTAAAAGGAAGTTATATTTTAGGGTTGGAAAGCACTAGCAGTAGGATGTTTAGTAATGGTAAATCTGTTCTTTTTAAGGATAAAATAAATACACCTAATGATGTGCTTAGTAAAATAGATAGTATTGATTATAATAAAGTAGATGCTGTGATGGATATGACCTTCAGAAGAGGAATATATAACAGTGCTTTTGTAGGGAAGGATGAAGCTTTGCTTAAAGACATTTATAAAGATACCTTAATTGAATTTAAATTAGATAAGACTAAAATATAGGGATTAAATATAAACTTATGTACTTTCTTTATGCAAGTTCAGGAATAAAAAATATCTACTTCATAGGGAACGGTAAGTATAAAGGAATAATTTTATCCAGAATTATAGATATGAATTTTTGTACACAAGTAAACAATGGTTATTAGGGTATAACTAAAGTTTATTAGAGTTAAAATGTGAATTATTTAAATTATATCTAAAAATAGGTATATATTCACAATAATTCTCATAGTAATTTATGAGAATTATTGTGAGGTGATTTTATGGAAGATAATATAAAATATCTTAGTGAAATGGAAAGATATGAAATTATAAATATTAATGATGGTGACAAATACAGTTTTTTAGGTAATAATGATATAGTAGTAGATGAAAATGGTGAGTTTAAACTATTATTATTGAATGAATCTAAAGGTGGATTTAGTTTATTCCGCAATGCGGATGTGTTAGAAGTACCTTGGGAGTATGTTAAAAAAATTGGCTCTAGAACAATAATAATAGATATTGATGGTGAAACATTAAAACGATCTCACATTTAAATTTGGAGGTTTAACGATGAAGATTCTTGTTCAGAAATTTGGTGGGACTTCAGTATCTAGTGAAGAAAATAGAAAACTTGTAGTGAAAAAAATTAAAATTGCCCTAGAGCAAGGTTATAGCCCAGTAGTAGTTGTTTCAGCTATGGGAAGAAAAGGTGCTCCATATGCTACGGATACTTTACTATCTTTAGTTGGAGAGAATTTCAAAAGAAATAATCCTCAGGCAATAGATTTGTTGATGGGCTGTGGAGAAATTCTAAGCACAGTGGTAATTAGTGAGGATTTATTCAAAGAAAATATATTAGCAGTACCATTAACTGGTGGCCAAGCAGGCATAAAAACTAACGATAATTATAATAACGCTGCTATCTTAGAGGTGAAACCAGATAAGCTATTAGAGTTGCTAAATCAGGGAAAAGTGCCAGTAGTAGCTGGATTTCAAGGAGTAAGTGAAAATGGATTTTTAACTACTCTTGGACGAGGGGGAAGCGATGTTACTGGAGCTATACTAGGAGCTGCTTTAAAAGCTGATGAAGTTCAAATTTATACAGATGTAGATGGTATCATGACGGCTGATCCTAGAATCGTATCTGATGCTACCCTAATACAAAATATAAGCTATGATGAAGTATTCCAATTTGCAGATCAAGGTGCTAAAGTTATACATCCAAGAGCAGTTGAAATATCGAGAAAATATAATATTCCATTAGTTATAAAGAACACTTTAAGTGATAGTGAAGGTACTATTATATCTCATTATGTTGAAGATAGTGATAGCATAATTACAGGAATAACTCACATGAATGATAGAGTTCAAATTAGAGTCAGCGATAATAACCAACAAGCATATGAAAGTTTGTTTGATATACTTGCTGAAGAGAAAATAAGCATAGATTTAATAAATGTTTTTCCAAAAGAAAAAATATTTACTATTGCTAGCTATGACCTTACTAAGTTTAAGGAAATTGCAAATAGAATTAACTTGAACTGTAATCATATTGAAAGTTGTAGCAAGATTGCTATAATAGGCTCTAAAATGAGAGGAATTCCAGGGGTTATGGCTAAAATTCTAAAGGCATTAACAAGAGAGCAGATAGAGGTATTACAAACGGCTGACTCCCATATGACTATTTGGTGTTTAGTAGAGTCCAAGAATACTCAAAGGGCTATAAATGCACTTCATAAGGAATTTAATCTTGGATAATCTTCTTGTTAAGAAAATAAGCTACTTCATTATTTAATGCTTTTCTCATAAGTATATAATTTCCTCCTAATGCACACAATATTTGTGAATTAGGAGGAATGATTATGTCAAAAATGGAGAAAAAAAACCCTGAAAAAAAATTGATAAATGATAACAAAGAAGATACAAAAAAAGAGGAATTAAAAAGTGGGCCTAGCGAAGAAGTATCCAATCTTAAAGAAGTTGGAGTAATGACTGTAGCTCATCCAGATGAAAGAATTCAGATACTTCCTATTATAGGTCAAATAGAAGGTCATAGTATATCCAATCCACAAACTAAAACTACAAAATATGAGCATGTAATTCCCCAACTTATTGCAATGGAACGTGATGAAAAAGTAAAGGGAATACTAATTGTGCTAAATACCATTGGTGGAGATGTAGAAGCAGGTCTCGCTATAGCAGAAATGATTGCAAGTTTAAGTAAGCCAACGGTTTCTATTGTAATTGGTGGAGGTCATTCAATCGGAGTTCCACTTGCTACCTCTGCAGATTATTCTTTCATATCTCCTACGGCTACAATGATTGTTCACCCAATTAGAATGAATGGATTTGTCATAGGAGTACATCAAACTTTTGAATATTTTAAGAAGATGCAAGATAGAATTGTTGAATTTGTCATTAGAACTTCTAAAATTAGTGATGAGGATTTTAGAAATTTAATGGGTCAAACTGATGAATTACTTAACGATATTGGTACAATTTTAATAGGAAAACAGGCAGTTGATTGTGGTTTAATTGATGAAGTAGGTGGCATTAGACAGGCCTTGGATAAGTTAAATGAATTAGTTGGAGATGACTAAAGTAGTGATGAGTTAATATGGTATGTAATAAGTAAATTTATGACAATATAGGCTTTTAAGGTGGAATTTTATTTATCTTCAAAACTCCTTAAGGAAACCAATGTAGGTTCAATTCATAAATTAAGTCTTTACTATGGGTTCTTATAAGTAACACTTATTAAAAAATTCATTATTAAGCAAATAAAACTAGCAAGGTACAAAAAACTTTCCTTGCTAGTTTTATTTTATTTTATAAATCATAAATATAAAAATATAATAAATTTGCATTTTATATTTTAAACTCGGAGTTTTAGACTATAATTATAATGTGCTATTAAGTTTCAAGGTTAATGTTAAAATTAAACATTGTCTGGAGATTTGGAAAAGCAAAGCAGTTTTTCCAAGAAGTAAATATTCACGTGATTTCATGTATAATATAAAAGCTGAGAGGGCGTATATTTTATCTTAAGGAGCCTTCTGGAAGTTAAGAGGGGATAGGTATAAGTAGAACTTGACTTTGATTTGTCATGTGGTATAAATAAAAAATAAAGGAAATTTAATTGCTAATGTAGAAGTATTTAAGTTGGAGGTGATATTGTGGCTAAAAAATCTAAGGACCATGATAAGAAGCAGGATGCAAGTGGTAAAAAAAGTCGTAGCAATGCCACAAAAATAAATGACAATAAGCAAGAAAAAGTTGAAAAGAATTTTGATGTAACAGGAATAATGTTAATTACTTTAGGAGTACTCATATTACTAAGCCTTTTTTCAACTTTATTCTCAAATCCATCTTCATTGTCAGGAACTATTGGAATTTTTCTTAATAAATTCTTTACAGGTATGTTAGGTATTGGAGCATATATTTTTCCAGTATTCTTTATTTTTATAGGGATAAACTATATTTCAACTAATGGAAGACTTAGATTTAATAAAAGATTCTATGGAATAATGTTATTCGTAATTTGTACTCTTTTAGTAGTGGAAATGCTTGTGTTATCAAAATATTATAGGGAGGGATATCTAGCAGATGCTATTGTTAAGCAATTTAATGGAGATAGTACCTTCCATGGAGGAATAGTTTCTCTATTAATAGCGGTACCTTTATATCAGTTATTTGGCAAGGTTGGAAGTTATATTATTTTTGTAGCTTTGTACATAATAGCCATAACCTTAATTAGTGAAGTAACTATAAAAGATTTGATGAAAACAGCCAAGCAGTCTTTAAATGATAAAAAACCAGTAAAAAATGAAATAAAAATAGGAAATGAATTAGGGGCAGAACAAATTAAGGAAGCACCCAAAGCTACTGAAGATTTTTCAGGAAAGTTAGATCAAAAAATAAAAATAATTGATTTCATGAAATCTATGGAGCAAAGTGATGAAGTAGTAGAAGTTTATGAGAAACCAAAATTTGAAAAAAGAGAGAATACTGAAGATAGAGTCAACAGAGAAGTAAGTAGCAGTGAAATTGAGGAGGAAATACAAATTAACACTTCCGCCTCTAAGGTTCATTATGAGTATCAATACCCTTCTATAGAGTTGTTATCAAAAAATGAAGCATTAAATCTAAGAAAAGGTGATAAGAAAGAACTCTTAAACAGTGCTAATAAATTGCAAGAAACCCTTTTGAGCTTTGGAGTAGAAGCTAAAGTTATTCAAGTAACTAAGGGCCCATCAGTAACTCGGTTTGAACTTCAGCCTAATGTAGGAGTAAAGGTTAGTAAAATAGTTAATTTATCTGATGACATAGCTTTGAATCTAGCATCTTCAGGAGTAAGAATTGAAGCACCTATACCAGGAAAGGCTGCCGTTGGAATAGAGGTACCTAATAAGGATTTAAGTCCAGTGTTTTTAAGAGAAGTTATAGAAGTAGATGAGTTTAGTAAGTCTAATAAAAATTTAGCCTTTTGTCTTGGAAAAGACATAGGAGGAAATTGTATTGTAGCAGATTTGACTAAGATGCCTCACCTTTTAATAGCAGGAGCTACTGGTTCAGGGAAAAGTGTATGTGTTAATACTCTTTTAATGAGTTTATTATACAAATACTCACCAGAGGATGTAAAGCTATTATTAATTGACCCTAAGGTAGTTGAATTAAATATTTATAATGGCATTCCTCATCTTTTAATTCCAGTAGTAACAGACCCTAAAAAAGCCGCAGGGGCTCTTAACTGGGCAGTAAATGAGATGACAAGAAGATATAAAGTTTTTGCAGATAATAATGTGAGGAATATTGAAGGCTATAATGAACTAGCAAATAAGGGAATAATAGAAGAGAAGCTCCCTTGGATAGTAATAATCATTGATGAGCTTGCAGATTTAATGATGGTATGTCCAAATGATATAGAAGATTATATAGGAAGGTTAGCTCAAATGGCTAGAGCAGCTGGAATGCACTTAGTTATAGCAACACAAAGGCCTTCTGTAGACGTAATTACTGGAGTTATTAAGGCAAATATTCCTTCAAGGATTTCTTTTTCTGTTTCAAGTCAAATTGATTCTAGAACAATTTTAGATTCATCAGGAGCTGAAAAACTACTAGGTAAAGGTGATATGCTTTTCTATCCAGTTGGTGAAGCAAAACCTATTAGAATTCAAGGAGCCTTTGTTTCAGAGGAAGAAGTAGAAAGAGTTGTGGATTATATAAAAAGTGGTGTTGAAGAAATTGAATATAAAAAAGAAATAATTGATCAAATAGAAGTAAATGCTAGTGGTAAGGATGAAGATGGGGATGAGCTTTTGGATGAAGCTATAAGTGTAGTGCTTGAAACAGGTCAAGCTTCAACCTCACTATTGCAACGTAAGTTGAAGATAGGATATAATAGAGCGGCAAGAATTATGGATCAATTAGAACAAAATGGTGTGATATCAGGAAAGAATGGTAGCAAACCAAGACAGATTCTTATAAGAGAAAATGATTACGAAGGATAATAACAGATAAAATAGGAGGATAACTAGTGAGTAAGTTAAAGGTAGGAGTAGTTAATTTAGGGTGCGATAAAAATAGAATTGACTCAGAAATCATTATAGGAAATTTAAAAGAAACCTATGAAGTAGTTAATGAGCCAGAAAATGCTGATGTGATATTAATAAATACCTGTGGATTTATAGAAACATCTAAACAAGAATCCATAGACACAATATTAGAAATGTCTAGATATAAAGAAAATAATAAATGTAAGGTCTTAGTTGCTACAGGATGTTTGACTCAAAGATATGGAAATGAACTTTTAGAACTTATTCCAGAGTTAGATATAATTTTAGGTGTTAACGACTATGACAAGCTAAACGAAGCCATAGAAAGAGCTTTAGATAAAGGGGAGAAGAGCTGTTACACAAATTACAGTGATTCAAACATAAACTCAGGAAAAAGAATAGTTACTACTGGAGGAACTACTGCTTATATAAGAATTTCTGAAGGTTGTAATTATCAATGTGCTTACTGTGCTATTCCAAAGATAAGAGGAAAATATAGAAGTAGAACTATTGAAGATATTGTAGCAGAAGCGAAGGAGCTTGCAATAAACGGATATAAGGAAGTAATTTTAGTGGCTCAAGATACTACTAATTACGGTATAGATATATATGGAGGACAAAAGCTTCATGTACTTCTTCAAGAACTCTCAAAGATAAAGAGTATTAAGTGGATTAGAGTATTATATTGCTATGCAGAAGAGTTAACCGATGAGATTATTGATGAATTTGCTAGCAATTACAAAGTGTGTAAATATGTAGACATACCTGTTCAACATATTAGTGATGATATTTTAAAAGCTATGAAAAGAAGAGGCAGAAAAGCAATTATTATAGAAAATATAGAAAAGTTAAGAAGAGCAATTCCTAATGTGGTACTTAGAACTTCAATTATTGTAGGTTTTCCTGGAGAAACAGAGGAAAACTTCAATGAACTTTTAGAGTTTGCAAGAACTGTAAAGTTTGATAAACTAGGAGTATTTATATATTCTCAAGAAGAAGGCACAGCAGCAGCTGAAATGGGAAATCAAATAGATGAAGAAATAAAAGAAGAAAGATATCATAAGCTTATGGCTTTACAACAAGGCATTTCTGCTGAAATAAACAAGGAGAAAGTTGGAAGAATCTACGAAGTTTTAGTAGAAGAAAAACAACCAGGAGAGTACATTGGAAGAAGTTATGAAATGTCGCCAGAAATAGATGGTGAAATTTTTATAAAATGTGATAAAATTATTAATATGGGAGAATTTATAAATGTTAAGATTGTTGACGCTTTAGAATATGATCTTATTGGAGAGGTTGTTAACAATACTGATAAATAGATAAAGAAGTATTAAATTGGAAGTAGGAGATGTGTATAATGAATCTTGCTAACAAACTTACCGTACTAAGAATGCTGTTAGTACCTATATTCTTAATTTTTATTGCATTAAATAGTCCAGCTGGAACTGTAATTGCAACAGTTATATTTATAGCTGCATCTATTACAGATAAATTGGATGGATATATTGCCAGGTCTAGAAATCAAATTACCAACTTTGGTAAATTCATGGACCCTCTAGCAGATAAATTATTAGTAACCTCTGCATTAATAACATTAGTGGAAAGAGATGTTATTTTTGGATGGGTAGCTATGATAATAATTGCTAGGGAATTTGCGGTATCTGGATTAAGAACTCTGGCAGCTTCAGAAGGTTTAGTTATAGCTGCTAGTAATTGGGGAAAAGCAAAGACTGTAGTTCAAATATTGGCTATAATAGTAGGCTTAGTTTATTTAAGTTATCCTCTAGGATGGTTAAAGTTAATCACAACAATTTCTATAGGGTTATCTGTAGTTATAACTATAGTTTCTGGAGTGGATTATTTCGTTAAAAATAAAAGTGTAATAAGAACAGACAAGTAATGATTAAAATTTAAAAAAGTGTCAAATATAATAAGAGGTTCCTACTGATTTAGTAGGAACTTCTTATTATAATTATACTCATTATATAGTTGACCTAAAGAAGAGTTTATTATATAATTAAATAGAACTAATGTTCGATAATCGAAAGGATGGTGAACCCCAAGGGGAAAATATATGAATAACGAAAAATTAAAAGCATTAGAAGCTGCTATGGGACAAATAGAGAAACAATTTGGTAAAGGTTCTATAATGAAACTTGGAGAAAACACAATTATGAATCTAGAAGCAATTTCAACAGGTTGCTTAGGATTAGATATAGGTCTTGGAATAGGGGGAGTTCCAAGAGGAAGAATTATAGAGATCTTTGGACCAGAGTCATCAGGTAAAACAACAGTAGCATTACATGTAGTTGCTGAAGCTCAGAAAGCTGGCGGAACAGCTGCTTATATAGATGCTGAACATGCATTAGACCCAGTATATGCAAAAGCTTTAGGCGTAGATATAGATAACTTAATAGTATCTCAACCAGATACTGGAGAGCAAGGGCTGGAAATTGCTGAGGCCTTAGTGCGTTCTGGCGCTATAGATGTAATAGTAGTTGACTCAGTTGCTGCTTTAGTGCCAAAAGCAGAAATTGAAGGAGAAATGGGAGATGCCCATGTAGGACTTCAAGCAAGATTAATGTCTCAAGCATTAAGAAAGCTTGCTGGTGCAATCAATAAGTCTAAGTGTGTAACTGTTTTTATTAACCAGTTAAGAGAAAAGGTTGGAGTAATGTTTGGAAGTCCAGAAACTACTCCAGGAGGAAGAGCACTTAAATTTTATGCTTCTGTAAGAATGGATGTAAGAAAAGTTGACACTATAAAGCAAGGAGAAGAGTTCCTTGGAAATAGAACAAAAGTTAAAATAACAAAAAATAAGGTAGCACCACCATTTAAACAAGCAGAATTTGATATCATGTATGGACAAGGAATCTCTAAAGAAGGAGATGTTCTTGACATTGCTGTTAAAGAAGAAATTGTTCAAAAAAGTGGAGCTTGGTTCTCTTATGGAGATGTGAGACTTGGGCAGGGAAGAGAAAACGCTAAAACCTTCTTTAAAGAAAACCCTCAAGTTAGATTAGAAATTGAAAATAAAATAAGAGAAAAGTATAATTTACCCTTGTATAAAGAAACTGTAGCTAAAGCAGGAGAAAGTAATAAAGCTACTGAAGAGTAATTTGAGTTAGCTATACTTACAAGGTTAACTCCACTACTCTCTTTAAGTGAGAGGTAAGGCATGAAACATAAACTTTAGTGGGAGTGAAAATTCCTTCGAAAATAATTTGATAAAATGAACTTGTTCATTTTAAAGTGTATTAATAAGTAAATATGAAAAGTTTATAATTAGGTTGAAAAACAGTTATGACTATATGGGTTATAGCTGTTTTTTTAACGTTCAGAGAAATTCCTTTGGTGCATTGTGAAAAGCCCTAAGAATTTATGGTGAAGTATATTGAAGAGAATGAGAGTTTTAGTGTTAGTTTTGAAGGTTTTGATAAATATATAAAAGCTCTATTAAGTGATGTAAAGAGTTGATTCAATGAAATACATATTTTCTTCAGTAAGTGATATTTCCTAAAGGAAAAATAGTTTTAATTATATATAAGTATAATAATTGTAAAATTTGTGCAGAATTAATGTAGAACATCATGTAAGTTTAGTGTACTATTTGGCAACAATCTTGACATTGATGAAAAATTAATATAAAATAAATACAAATACTGGTTTAGCATAATATAATTGCTACCAATTGAATAAGTATGACACCTTTTCTAGCTTTCAATTTATTGCAAATAGATATTATGGAATAAGCAAAGGAGGTGTTGATTAAATGGAAATGGGCACAACTATTTTATTAGTAGGAGCAATTTTCGTTGTTATTTTAATTGGAATTTTTGTTGTTATTTATACAAGAAAAAATATATCTCAAGCTAATATAGCTAAATCTGAAGACGAGGCAAAGAGAATTATTGAAGAAGGAAAAAAAGACGCCGAATCAAAAAAGAAAGAGGCAATTCTTGAAGCTAAGGAAGAAGTTCATAGACTAAGGAATGATTTTGAAAAAGAATCAAGAGAGAGAAGAACAGAAATCCAAAGGCTTGAAAGAAGAATAATTCAAAGAGAAGAATCTTTAGATAAAAAAAGTACAGTTCTTGAGAAAAAAGAAGAATCATTAAATAAAAAGCAACAAGAGGTTGAAATATTAGAGGCAAGTATACAAGAATTGTATACTAAACAAAGACAAGAATTAGAGAGACTGTCAGGTCTTACATCTGATGAGGCAAAACAAGTTTTATTAGATGAAGTGAAAAAAGAAATTAAACATGAAACTGCAATGATGATTAAGGAATTAGAATCAAAAGCTAAAGAAGAGGCAGATAAAAAGGCTAGAGAGATTATAACATACGCTATCCAAAGATGTGCAGCAGATCATGTTGCAGAATCAACAGTACATGTTGTTTCCCTTCCTAATGATGAAATGAAGGGAAGGATTATTGGAAGAGAGGGTAGAAATATTAGAGCTCTTGAAACCTTAACTGGAGTAGATTTAATAATTGATGATACTCCTGAAGCAGTAATTCTTTCAGGATTTGATCCTATAAGAAGAGAAGTTGCAAGAATCGCTTTAGAGAAATTAATAGTTGATGGAAGAATACATCCAGCAAGAATCGAAGAAATGGTTGAAAAGGCTAAGAAGGATGTTGAAAATGATATTAGAGAAGAGGGCGAACAAGCCACCTTTGAAACTGGTATACATGGGTTACACATTGAGATAGTTAGATTGTTGGGTAGACTTAAATACAGAACAAGTTACGGTCAAAATGTATTAAAACATTCTATCGAAGTATCTTATTTAGCAGGATTAATGGCTTCAGAGCTTGGAATTGATCCAACTTTAGCAAAAAGAGCAGGACTATTACATGATATAGGTAAGGCTGTTGACCATGAAGTGGAAGGACCACATGCACTAATTGGGGCAGAAATTGCTAAGAAATATCATGAATCGCCAATGGTTGTAAATGCTATAGCAGCTCACCATGGGGATGTAGAAATGCAGTCTTTGGAGGCAATACTAGTTCAGGCAGCAGATGCTATATCTGCAGCAAGACCAGGTGCTAGAAGAGAAACTTTAGAAGCTTATATTAAGAGACTAGAGAAACTAGAAGAAATTGCAAACTCATATGAAGGCGTAGAAAAGTCATATGCCATTCAGGCTGGAAGAGAAATTAGAATTATGATTAAACCAGAAGAAATCAATGATGCAGGCGCTGTTGAAGTGGCAAGGGATATTGTGAAGAGAATCGAAAGTGAACTTGAGTATCCAGGTCAAATCAAAGTAAATGTAATTAGAGAAACACGTTCAATAGAATATGCCAAATAGAAAATAATAACTTTGCAAACAACAAATCTTCTTGAATTTTAGTAGTGGTACTAAGATTTAGGAAGATTTTTTTAATATATGAATAAAGTAAAAAAATTCAATTTTCAAAATTAATTAAAATATTTTAAGAGGATTTTCGTGTTTTTTGTAGAATTACTATATTGCAATGATAAAGTTTAACTTAGGAGGTTTATTTATGGAGGTATTAAAAGTTTCAGCAAAATCAAGTCCAAATTCTGTAGCAGGTGCATTAGCAGGGGTTTTAAGAGAAAAAGGCGGAGCAGAAATTCAAGCAATTGGAGCAGGTGCAATTAATCAAGCAATTAAAGCTGTTGCTATTGCCAGAGGATTCGTTGCTCCAAGTGGAGTAGACCTAGTTTGTATACCAGCATTTACTGATATTGAGATTGATGGTGAAGAAAGAACAGCAATTAGATTAATTGTTCAACCTAAATAGTTATTATAGATATATTAAAGGGGCTGTCGCACTAAAT
>NZ_DGLI01000018.1 GCF_002387895.1 Clostridium sp. UBA4548 | reverse complement strand
CTACAAAAATTATACTCTAACTCCCCTAGATTCTAGGGGACTTTAGCTGTTAATTTTTTTTCTTGGAGTTTTGTCTATGAAATTCTCTTTCTTCAACTAAATGTTCTAATAAATCTTTAAATTTCATAGTCATTGATATAGGAGTTACTGTAGCTAAAATCGGACGGCTTGATAATATAGTCCTTACTTCAGTAACTGCCCTTTGAAGGGTTCCATCATCGAACCCATTAAATATTACAATTTTTTCTTTAGGCAATGGTTCTTCTCTTTTTACTTCTGTTGTCTCATTATCCTCTAGAATTTCCTCTAAAGTTTTATCTGCCATAGAATTTTCTATTATAACACAAGGCTTCGCTCCTTGTTTTTCAAAGTGACTATTTAAAGTATCAATCTCTTCTAAATCTAAAGCAAAGGTTAAAATAACCTTCTTATCAAGCAAATTCATATCTTACTCCTTTTCCATTTCAGGATCTGCTTATAATTTTTCTGGCTCTTCGTAGTCTACTCCAAAGGTATCTACTGTTACTGCTTTCATAACTTGTTCTTCATAAGGTCTATCTCTAAAGTCTGTTTTTGTGCTTACAATCTCATCTGCTACATTTTGACCTTCAATTAACTTTCCAAAAGCAGCATATTGTCCATCAAGATGTGGAGAATTAGCTACCATCACAAAAAATTGACTTCCAGCTGAATCTGGATGTTGAGATCTTGCCATTGAAAGAACTCCTGTTGTATGTTTAAGATCATTTTTAAACCCATTACTTGAGAATTCTCCCTTTATGGAATATCCAGGACCACCCATTCCACTTTTCTCTGGACATCCACCTTGTATCATAAAGCCTGGAATTACTCTGTGAAAAATCAATCCATTGTAAAAGCCTTTTTTTATTAGGCTTATAAAATTCTTAACTGTATTTGGAGCTATTTCTGGATATAATTCTGCCTTCATTATTTTTCCGTTTTCCATTTCAAATGTAACTATTGGATTCATATAAATTCCTACCTTTCCTTACTCGTAATTCTTTAGGTCTGCCAACTTAATCAACAGCTTCTTACCTATTATGTATCTTTTGTACACTTTTATAGTTTATTACTTATTATACCATAATTATGCAAGTATAATCTTTAAATATATTTAAATTTTAGTAATATTCTAGAATGATAATTACCCTATATCCTTCATATTTTCTTGTATTAAAGAAAATTAATTCCTCACAGAAGTTATACTTCCTTGAATCCTATGAAACTATTCCTTATTTAATTAAAATAGACCAGGAAGTAATGTTCCTGGTCTATTTTTAAATTTTATAGCATTTCTTTTGCTACCACTAAATTAAAAGAAACATCTCGTGGCTCATTAGGAAATTCAATAGAAAGAGCTCCTCCTGGTAATACTAAAAAATAATCTTCTTCTATCAAATTATTAATAGAATCCTGTATCATACTAGTTTTGTGGAGTAGTAGCTTGTCCGAACTTTCTATTTCATGTAATCTAAATTTAATTTTTAAGGAATCATAACTAAAATCACTATCTACACTTTTAAAATTCTCATAACCATAAAATCTCACTTCATTATGCCTAGATACATTAAGATTAAGTTTATTTATCAGCGTAATCCTATCAATAATGTAAATACAGTTGCTATCTGTAGGATTTGTAAGAAGCACACTTTTAAATTCCTTATCCTTAGTGATTTTCACTTCAAATAACTCCCCATCGTTACCGTGGTTATTTTCTTTAGAAAATTTGAAAATCCTCACCCTTATCACCCTATTTTTTTATTTTTGCTAGAAATTTTAATTTTACCTTGAAAGAATATATTTCAAAGTCTTCATGTGAAAAACCTTTGCATGATAAAACCTTTAGATTTAAAAATACCCTCTAAAATTCCTATCAAAATGAAGCTACTGCAAGATTATCCCGCTAGTAATGAGCTTACTGAAAATATAATTACTCATTAACAATAGCTAAAAAAGTGACTTTCCTTTAAAGGTAAGTTCACTTTTTACTAGCTTGTTATAAATTAAAACTTCCTAGCTTTAGAGTTTGTCTATACTATAGAGTATTCCACTAGGGCTATTTTGGTTAAGGATTTTCTTAAATTATTTAAAATTGCACTTTATTATGCTTAATTGTTAGCTTATAGGTTTAATAATTTATAGCTTAAAGAAATTATAGCTTCACTATCCAAAGAATTATATATGTTCACAGTACCCTTACTACCCTGAGGATTTAATAAATTACTATCTTCTAAAACCTTTTTTAGGTGCCTTGAAGTGCCGTCACTACCGTCTATTATAGGTATATCTTCCCCTAACACCTTCGATATGACTCCCTTTACGAAGGGATAATGGGTGCACCCTAACACCACTGCCCCTATTCTGTTGCTGTCTACTTCTTTAAATTTTTCCCTAAGATAACTTTCTACCGCTTCTCCTTCTACATTTCCATCTTCAATTAATTCCACTAATCCTCCACAAGGAAGAGGTGCAATATTAGCTTCTTCCTTATACTTCTCCTGAAGTGCATTAAACTTCTTCTCAGCTAAAGTCATTGAGGTTGCCATAATTACCACAGCACCTTCTCTATTCAGCTCTACTGCTGGTTTTAATGCTGGTTCTATTCCAATGATAGGTATATCCTTATAAAAGCTTCTTAATTCCTCAATAGCCGCAGAGGTTGCAGTATTGCAAGCTATAACAATAGCTTTAACCCCTTTTGAAATTAAAAACTCCATAGCTTTAAAGGTTAGTTTTTGCACCTCCTCCACAGTTTTCACTCCATAAGGCGCATTTTTTGAATCCCCAAAATATATATAATTTTCATTAGGCATAAGCTTAATAGTTTCTCTTAAAACACTTAAGCCTCCAACTCCAGAATCAAAAAAACCTATACTTAAACTCTTTTTATCCATGCCATTTTCACCATCCTAAAATTATATGTTTAAACTTTAATTCTTAAAATTAAATGATTAAAAGAACTTATCTTAACACTATACAAGAATAAGATACTTCCTTATAGTAATAAGGTTTAAAATTTATTTTCTATATAATATGATACTACAGCTATTTTTTTATTAAAAGGTAAATATTCGCTATCTCCATATATTATAGATAAAAGACGTTTGAATCTCTACCAAGATATGCTATAAAGATATTTCTAAATACAAAGTAATATCTCTCTATTTTAGGGGTATACTAGTAAAAATAATATTAAGTTATGAAGAACATATAATATTTACATGTTTAACTTTAAGAATCAACTATGAAAGGACAATCAAAATGAACTTTCCAGATATACAAACTAACTTTTGGGATGCAATTATCGCAGTTCCCTTAACTGTTATATTAACACAATGTTTTAAGTTATTTCCCATACCACGCAAATATTTTCCAACCCTTGCAACTGCGATTGGCTTTATAATATCAATATTTTTTAGCCATAGGGGTGATTTAAGTGCGGGTCTTTTTATGGGTGGTTTTTATGGTTCAGCAGCTGTAGGATTATATTCCTCACTAAAAATAGGTTGGTTAACATATAAAAAAAGAAAAGCTCGCCGATTAGAGTAATATATCCTTCCATTTTTTTAAAAAAGTAGCCAAGCTATACATAGTTGCATAATATATATTAACCACAATAAGGAGGTTTTTTTATGTTTAGCTATGAGTCTAACTGTCACTGGGAAAATGAAGATAATATGGACTATGTAAATGATGGCTGCCAAAGTCATGTTCATGAATTTTTGGGAAGCACTAAACTAGCTGAAGAAGGTGAAGAGAGGCATAATCATCGCTTTGCTGGAGTTACAAGTGAAGTAATTTTAATGGATAACACTCATATTCACAATATATTAGTTAATACTGACTTTTTTGATCATCATCACGAAATAGGGATGGTTACAGGACCAGCTATTAGTGTTGGAAATGGGAAACATGTTCACTTAGTTAAAGGTATTACAACCCTTGATGATGGGCATTTTCATAATTTTATCTTTACCACATTAATACAAAGTCCGCTAATTTAATATGACAAGGGGTTAGGAATTCTAACCCCTTCCTTTTATCTCCACGATATTTTTCAACCATTACAATGATTATTGGCTTTATAATATGAATTAAGATGCTATGAAAGGTACATAAACTCTCTAAGATGAATATTTATATATTAAGGCTATAGGACTCCTATAATTTAGGGACTTCTATAACTTTTAAGTAATTAAAGAACCTGTAAAACTTTGTAATCTAATATTAACAACAAAGGGTGATGAAAATGAAGGATAGAAGCTACTGGGATAAACTATTAGGTACTTTATCTGAAGGAGTAGAAGAACTAGCAAAGGGTACTAACAATCTTATTGAAAACTCAAAGTTAAAATATGAAATTCATAGCATAGAGGGAGACATAAAAAAACTCTTCTATGACATTGGTTCAGGAATATATGAAGATTATAAATGTGGAGACATTGACCTTAAAGAGTATGAAGATATCTTTAAAACTATCCATACTTTAGAAAAGAAAATAGACAAACTAAAGAAAAAATTGATTAACTAGGTGATTTTCTGTATTGAATTGTAAATTGATATACAAAAAATGCAAAAGGTGTGCAAATGCACACCTTTTAGTTTATCTCTATTTCTATACTTTCTCGTAAAACTTCTTCAGTAAATCCTGTCTAAAAGTCTTCAGTTTTTTATGCTACCCTAGTTTCCAGCTCCTGTTGCTTTAGTTCCTTTAATTCTCTCATTACAAAGAATACAGTAATTATAGAAGCAACCGCATCAGAAGTTGGACCTGAAATCCAAACTCCATTTAATCCAAAGATTGGTGGAAGGATTAAAAGCAGTGGTATTAATACTATTACTTGTCTTACAAGACTCAAAAACATGGATATTTTTGCTTTTCCTACTGCTTGGAAGTAGTTTGTACTGATAACTTGGAACCCTATAACTGGAAGCATAGAAAGATAAATTCTAATGCCATGGGTTCCAATTGCAACAAGATCAGCATTGCTATTAAATATCCTTATAATACTTGGGGCTGCAAGCTCTACTACTAAAAACCCTGTGGTAGTTATAGCAACAGCTGCAATAACCGCAAGCATCCATGCCTTCTTAACTCTTTTATAGTTTTTAGCTCCATAATTATATCCAATAATAGGCTGTGAACCTTGATTTATTCCAAATACAGGCATTAAGCACATCATTGCTACACTTGATATTACTCCCATGGCACCAATTGCAAAGTCTCCCCCATGGGTTAAAAGAGCTTTATTTGATATTACTCCAACTAGGCTTGCAGCAAGCTGCATAAAAAATGGAGACATGCCGATAGCAAAAATGTTTTTTATTATTTCTTTATCTAATTTAAAGTTTTCTTTTCTCAGCTTAAGTGTGCTTTTTCCCTTTGTAAAGTGGTACAATACCCAAACTGTACTTGCAAGCTGAGCTATAACTGTAGCAATAGCCGCTCCTGCTACCCCCATGTCAAAAACAAAGATGAAGATTGGGTCTAATACCGTATTAGTAATAGCTCCAAGTAACATTGTAAGCATGGCAATCTTAGGGTTTCCTTCTGATCTTATAGCTGCATTAAGACCAAAGCCTATATTTTGAATTACCCCACCTGCTATAATGATTTGAATATATTCTTTAGCATAAGGTAAAATATTCTCACTAGCACCAAAGGCAACTAATAACTTATCTAAAAATGGGAAGGTTATTATTGCTAAAGCTACTAAAATTATAATAACCAATATAAGTGCATTTCCAAGGATTTTTTCTGCTTCATCTTTCTTTTGTTGCCCAAGTCTTATGGATATTAATGCTGCTGAACCTATTCCCACTAGCATTCCAAAAGCCATAATTACTGTAGAAATTGGAAAAGTTACTGTTACTCCTGAAAGAGCAAGTTCCCCAACCCCCCCTGGTATTTGTCCTATAAAAATCCTATCTACTATATTATAAAGTGCATTTACAATCATTCCTATAATTGCAGGAATGGAAAACTTTAAAAGCAACTTTCCTACAGATCCTTGTCCTAATTCCATTGTTCTATCCATTTAATCACCTTGTCTTTCTTCTAAATTATTGTATATTTTCCTTAGCCAGCAAACTAATAATTGTTGCTCTTCTTTCATAAAACCTTTAAACATTATATCCCTTGCATTGAGGAATTCCTTAAAACTTTCTTCTTTTATGGCTTTTCCTTCCTCTGTAAGATATATTCTATTGATCCTAGCATCTTCATTATCATGAATCCTTTTAATAAGCCCCTTTTCTTCTAAAGAAGATACTAATCCAGTAAAGGTTGCAGGCTTAATCTCAAGTATTTGCTGAAATTCTCTTTGAGATTGACCTTCTCTTCCACAAAGTTCAATTAGCACTCCAAGTTGAGCACTAGTGATATTATATTTTAAAAGTCTTGCATCATGGTAGCCTGTCATTTTTCTAGTTACAAGCTTAAGCCAATAGCCTAATCTTAATTCATCATCTTCCATAATTATTTAGCCTCCTAACTAATCCTATATTATTTTATTAGTTTATTACTGAAAAGTCAATGTGAAATCTACTTAAATAAATCTTTCACAAATCTCCATGTAGATTATTAGCCTTTAACCGCCATTAAAGGGTTTATGAAAGTATACAAAACAGCTCTTTAAAGTTCCAGTAAGTTGCATAAAGTCTAACAACCTGGAAAGCAGTTTCAGACTAAACAAAGGTACTTTGTTACACCAAAGGAATTTTTCTAGTTTAATCAACTATCATTTATAGATGCTAGCCGACTTGAAGCTTGCAAACTTTTGCTAAAATCCATACTTAATTTAAAATTTATCCGTAATAGAAAAGACCAGGATTATAACTTTATATCCTAGTCTCTCATACATATTAATTTAATTATTTTCTTAAATTACTTTATGTTTATTACTGCCTTATATTCATTAATTATCTTATAAGTTAACTTATCTTACTTGCTTAATAACTCTTTTATTTTTTCTTTTATATATTCTTTTAACTCTTTTTCTCCAATATATGTGTTCTCATCTACATCACTTGGCTTTATTCTAAAGAAGTTTATAATTAGTTTGTTTCCTAAAATTATATACTCATCAGAGTGTAATGGTGAGAAAATTACTTCTATTTCTTCAAAGTTCTCGCTACCCTTAACATCCTTAACTTCTGAAACTAAAGAATCTAAATTTAGTCTCTTTAGTGGATTCGCCATAGACTTAGTGTATTCTAAATCCTCCATCATCCACATATTATTGTTCCAAAATTTCTTTTCTTTTTTAGTGCCAGTGAAACGCTCTCTATTTTTTATAGCACTTAAAGCTCTTCTAACTGATTCTGCATCAAATTCTTCATCATAAGCCGCACTTAATGCTGGCATGTTAGCTACATCATAAAAAAAGCTTTCTGCAATATTGTCCTTTTCACTAGCTGCTTGCCAGTAATATAGCATAGCTTCCACTGCTTCTAGATTTAATCTAATCCTTTGTAACATAAAAAATCTTCCCTTCTTATTATAGATTATACGCTAATACCATTATACAGCAAAAACCTTATAATAATCCATTTATCATAAGCAAATTTTCACTTTTTCCATAGTATATAGTATACCCATAAGTTACAGTAAGATGAAGGAGAAGAAAAAAATGAGCAATCTGGATAATACACAACTAAACCCTGACCATGACACCTGTAATTGCAAAATTGGAAGCTGTAAAAATAACAGTGATTACACTTGCAAGAAGGATAGCTGTAACTGTGGCAGTGGCTGCAATTGTGGTGAGAATTGTACTTGTAATAATGTGAATGACTCTATTTCTAGTCCCACTAATAATAAAACTTGTGAATCCACAGCGAAAAAAAATACTTGTACCTTATTTACATTAAGTAACATTATAATTATTGATTTAGATGAGAATTAACTTAACAATTGTCAAATTCAAATCTTAGCGGAAGCTCCTTGGAGTAAAAATGCTCCAAGCTACTTCTAAAACTAAAATCCCCTGAGGAAATGTCCTCAGAGGATTTTTTATCTTCTGCTTATTACTCCAATAGCCGTTCCCATAATCATAGCATCTTCACTTTCTACTTTTATTGGGTCATACTTTGGATTTTCAGGAATTAAAAATATACCATCTTTTTTAATGGAAAGTCTTTTTAAAGTAGCATTACCATCTAAATCTATTGCAACAATGTCATTATTATTTGCAATGGTTTGCTGTCTTATAAGCACATAGTCACCATCGTGAATATTAGCTCCTATCATACTATCACCTTTAACTTTTAACATAAAGGCATCCTTTACCCCCTTGAGCCAATAGGTTGGAACACTGAAATTCCCTTCAAACTCATCACTAATAAGAATTGGCTCCCCTGCTGCAATGTCACTATAGACAGGTACTGCTCTTAATTCATCCTCACTGAGAGTTTCTCCACTTCCATTGGGATCTAGTATTACTTCTCTAGAGCTTCCACTATCCACTGCAAAGTCATATTCCATTCTATGTCTTATATCTTTATAATTAAAATAATCCATGTATAAATTTCTCATTTTATTTTTCTCGTCATTTCCTTTTGTTTCTATAGAAACTTGCTTAACCTTAGGAGTAAGACTTTCATTAGAAACTTCTTCTTCACTCATATCAATATGAAAGCTTTCAACCTTTGAGATATGATCCTTTAACTCTACCACTTCCTTAGTCACAGCTTTCTTAATGCTAACCTCTACACCAGGATCTTTGCTTAAACACCTCTCTCTATTTTCAAGCTTTTCTTTAAACTTAATAGTCTTATATTTATTATCATCTATATCCTTAATGGACTTATGACTATTAAAGTAGGAATGCTCTAAAAGATTGTCCACTTTGTTTAGAATTAAAGTAAAGTTACTGTAGGTTTTATTCTCTAATAGCTCCCTAATCAGCTTAAGCTGCAGCTTTGATAAGGTTTCACTATTATCTATAAATATATGTGTGTATTTCTTACTTCCTACTTTTCTTACTGCTTCTAAAGCCAACATCTCCTTATGAAGTGTATCCACCCAATTATGCATTTCTAATAAAACCTTATAAGTTTCTAAAACTTCATATATTGCCTCTCTAGAAGAAGAGTTTTTAGGAAGCTTTTTTCCTCTTCCTTTTCTCACAAAACTTTGATATTGTTCCACTGTATCTAAATGATTTGCTCTTATATAATCAATTTCCTCAAGAATAAATTTAATATTTTCTTTTTTTAGCAGCTTAGACTTTGTATGTTTTTCTTTTACTTTTGCCATAGCCTCTAAAAGTATATTCTCTCTTTCTTCTACACCTTCAATAAAACTATAATTCCTATTAGTTTTATCCTTATAATTATTAAAATAGTTATGGATTAACTCCTTAACTGATAGCACTTCAAAGGAATTATTTATTGCGCTAAAAAAAGTCAAATTACTGCTATTATCCTTTAAGTTATTGTATGTCTCCTTTATACTGGTCTTTTCATCATTAGTTATAAATAATATATTATCATCACTATATAAACAATAGTCTGTACTTAAATAAGCAGCCCTATTAATAGCTTCATAAGTTTTTCCAGTACCTTCTTCTCCTTGAAGAATAAAAAACCTTCCATTTTTAAATTTACTTGTGTTAGTTTGCTTTAGTCTCAAAACTTCACCCCCTTGAACAACGAATACTGTTACTAAAACTTCTCACTAAGCCTTATAACTAAATAAGGACTTATTTTTAGTAAATTGCTCTTAATTTTTCTAGTTAAAAACTCTTAATTAGTCATTATTATAAATTCATTTTTAAGCTCATCGCTCAAGATAAACTTTTAGCTAGGACCTATTCTAAAATACGACACTAAGTTACAATTATATATCATATTATACCATAAATTCTCTCTAAACTCATTAGAATATATTGGCACAGCTCAGTTTATCTAGTCATTTTTCTTACTAAAGTTGAAGTCCAAATAGCTACCATTATTACTCCTGCTATAATTTCTAAGTTAGCAACAAACATACTTATCATACTATGAGGAACCAAGTTTCCATAACCAACTGTACAAAAAGTAACTATACTAAAATGAATGGAATAAAGAAAGTCCTTTAAAAAAACTAAAACTCCCTTAGGCATAGATAAATCATGATAATCAATTACGCCTGTCTTAGTTTCTATTCCTGTAAACAAATAAATCACTGCACAAAAAAGTATTATAAGTAAGGAAACACCAAAGCTCCTATAAGGTTTTTCTCCATAACCACACACAAAATTTGATAAGGTAGACACTATTTTTTTTATTCCTCGTAAAGTTCTGTGCTTAGCTTTTTTACTCTCATAAAAACACTCTCCATACTTATCTTGTATGTCATTTTTAAGGTATTGATTTCCGAAAGCCATATAGCTATTAGCTATGTTTAAATCCTTCTTGCTACAAGGATGGGTTGATTTATTTCTTAGGCAATAATAGTTGTCCTTGTAATTAAAAGGTCCTATATAAGATCCATAACTTACTCTAGTGTACCCTCTTTGATTTAAGAACAATATATCCATAGAGCAACTAGTATCCTTAATTACACATTCCATAAGATTACAATCATCAATAAATCTTACAGCATTGTAGCTATTTCCTATTAAGTTGCATCTCGCCATAAAAGTATCTTTAAAAGAAGTAACATTAAGTTTACACCTTTTCATAATTATTCCACTTAAGTTACACTTATAAAAAGAAGTTCTTTCAATATTTCCACCAAAAATTTCCAAAAAACTTTCGTGTCCAATATTACAGCGTTGAAACTTACAAAGGTGAAAAACACAATTTTCAAAAAATACATTAGAAAACCTAATGTTTTTAAACTCTATTTCTTTAAAGGTGCACCCAATATAAGCTATATCTGAAAAACTTAGTTCTAATACCCCTGTAGTCTTATTAAATTCCTTACCTTCTACTCTTGCGTTAACAATACTTAACAAATGGTTTGGAGTTATATTTTTTATCCTTATATTAAAATAACTAAGTGGCTTTGTAGTTTTTTGAAAATGCCTTGTTTTAAATAACTGCAGTATAAGTTTTTTCATAGTCATGCATTCACTCCATGTCACTATATTTATTGCAAATATTCACAATGTTATAAATTGAATTAAAATTTTGCCATAACCTCTTGTGTTCACCCCCATAACTCATGATATAATTTTGTCATACACTGTAATTATCTGGGGGACATTTAAATTATGTACAAGAATTTAAAAATTCTAACAAGACGGCATTCAAAATTAAGTGGATTAAAACTAAAACATTCTTTATTTTTACTTATATTATTTATATTCATAAACATTTTTTGTCCTTCTAAACCCGTCTCAGCCTTTACAGGTCAAGTTAAAAATATCTTAGTTCTTACTTCCTATGAGCAAAATGAATATTGGGAAACCAATGTACTAAAAGGATTGTATGAATCTTTGAAGGATGAAAATATTCAACCTATATATAAAGTTGAATACTTAGCTATTTCCAACGAAGATAAGAAATATACAGATGCTCAAGAGGAACTTTTAACACTTAAGTACAAGAATACTAAATTTGACTTAGTAATTGTCATAGATGATGAAGCCTTAACTTTCTTTTCTACTCACGGTAAAAATATTTTTGGGGAAGTTCCTGTAGTTTATGGTGGCATAAATAGTGCCAACAAACTTTTTCGTTACCCCTACAATACCTATACAGGGGTTGTGGAACACTATAATATAAATTCATTAATAGACTTAATGTTACGTGCACACTCTAACGTAGAGCAAATTAATGTAATATTAAACAACTCTGCTTTTTCCTCTACTGTAGAAAATGACATAAAGTCATCCTTAGCTTATTGGTCTACTAATGTGAAGTTTAATTTTATAAAAGATGATTATCTAGAAAACATTTCTTCCAAGCTTGAAGCTCTTCCATCACCACAAGTACATCTCTTAGTTGGAAACTTTAAGACTAAGGATAACTTCCTAATACCTTATGGTGATGTAATATCAACAATTAAGAATTGTTCTGATTGTTCAATTTATTCTACTAATGGAGGTTATTTCGACTCTAATATTATAGGAGGATATGTTTTATCTGGAACAGAACATGGAAAGATATTAGGTAAACTTGCATTAAGAGTTTTAAAGGGAGAAGCTCCTAATTCTATACACCCAGTACATGATACTAGTGGGATGTTTGTTTTTAATTACTATGAGCTAGTAAAAAATAAAATTTCCCAAAATATTCTTCCTCAAAATAGTGTTATTAAAAATCAGCCAACTTTTAATAGTAACATTTTTTACACAACTATGATTGTTCTAGGAATTTTAATAGTTATATGCATTATTATAATAATTTATCAGACTAATGAAAAGCTTAGGAGCATTACGAGAATAAACTATGAGAAAAAACGATACGAAGAAGTTTTAAAATATGATAAAATGAAAACTGAGTTTTTAGCTAATATATCTCATGAATTAAGAACTCCTCTTAATGTTATGTTATCTGGGCTACAGCTTTTAGAAATGCATAAGGCTAAGGGAGATATTACCTTCAAAGACCCAGCTTTAGTGGAAAAGGCTTTTTATGTTAAACAAAACGGCTATAGACTTTTAAGATTAATAAATAATCTCATCGACGTAACAAAAATTGACTCAGGATTCTTTCATCTTCAACTTGAAACAAGAAACATCATTGAAGTAGTTGAGGGTATTACTCTTTCCATTTCAGAGTATATGGATCAAAAGGGAATAAATTTAGTTTTTGATACTAATGAAGAAGAGCTTTATATGCCCATAGATTCTGATAAAATAGAAAGAATAATGCTTAACCTTCTTTCTAATGCAGCAAAATTCACTCCTGAGAGTGGAACAATTTTTGTTAATATGGATTGTTCAAAAGACTCAGTAAAAATTTCTGTAAAAGATAGTGGTATTGGAATTCCTAAAAGCATGCAGAAGGAAATCTTCAATAGATTCACTCAAGTAGATAGCTCACTTCATAAAAATAAACAAGGTAGTGGCATTGGACTATCTCTTGTAAAATCTCTAGTAGAGCTTCATAAGGGCAGTATTTATGTTGTGAGCACAGAAGGAAAAGGCTCTACCTTTACATTTGAACTTCCAGTAACTACGATGCAAGAAAGTGAAGTTGCAACTACTTCTTTAGATATTGAAAATCCTAACTATAATGAAAAAGTAGTTCTAGAGTTCTCTGATTTTAATGAATCTATATAAATTATCATTAGATAAAATATGTTAAAAAACTCCCTATGAAAGGAACTTTTCATAGGGAGTTAATCTTTAATATCTACATTTTTAAATCTCTTTTATCCTCTACAATCTTCTTCCAAGCATAAAGAGCAAGGGATACACAAATTACTCCATAAGCTACAAACACTCTAAAGTATTCACCTATTTGAGCATTATTAAATAAATTCTTCCCTGCGGTTGGCGATACCACAAAGAGAGTATGGAACAAAATTACTCCAAGTAAAGCTTGTTTATTTGTAGCCTTAGATACGGAAGCTCCTCCTATTAGTATAGCTGCTATAGCAAACATACCAACTTGTTCATGACTTCCATAGGTATTTAAGGTTCCAATATTTTGGAGGAATATAATTTGTCCCCAGGCTGCTAGAACAGTAGAAATAATTATAGCTTTAATTCTAGTTTTGTTTACATTTATTCCTGAAGCATTCGCCACTACTCCACTTTGACCTACAGTTCTAAAGTCTTGCCCAAGCTTTGTTTTAAATATAAACACATTAAATGCGCAAAGTATAACTAATATAACCATACTAATCATAGGCACTTTTACGAAAAATAACACAGCTGCAATAGATGGAATTTGACATATAAATACTATACCCAAGCTTAACACTGCCATAACCACGTGTTTTTTAACAATACCTTTTTTCTTTACTGCTCTATAAATAGTAACAGCTATAAACCCAATTCCTATAATTAATGCCACATAGTAGGTTAATTCGTAAAGAGATAGTCTCCATAGGTCATCCAGGGCATATTTTATACCACCATTTAGATCTACAGTGTTTTTTATTCCAACACCTCCACTAATCATAAGCTTCGGATTCTTCATTGGAATTACAGTTCCTACTAGGAACAGGAATAAAAGCTGATAAAGCCCATTTGCAAAGATACCAAGAATCATACTGGTTATCATTTCTTGACCCTTTGTCATATTTAATAACTTGCCTGTAAGATAGCCAAAAACTATAGCTATAGGAGTAGTTAAAACTACACACAACAAGAACCCTGGAATTCCTACAATACCCCAATGAGTCACTGCAATAATTACAATTTGTGCAGCCATAGCACCAATAACTATTCCAAAGTTTAGTCCCATCCCTGCAATAACTGGAATTATTAAAGATAGCACAATAAATAAATTCCTTGCAATTCTATTTACAAGTTCATCTAAAACTAAGGTTAAAGGCTGTCCTGATAAATTTAACCCCAATAAACAAAGAATGATAAATAATATGGTAACCATATTATTAAATATATAGTCTTTAGCCTTTGCAAATAATCCCTTACTATGCATCAGCTCCACCCCCTTTAGCCTTAGTTAATGCATAAATTATAATACCGTTACTAACTATTATCCTTATAACTTCAGATAGATTTCCCTCCGTAAACATAGAGTTAACAACAGGAAGTCCCACCGTAAGTAGCCCTTGGAATAAGAAGGTTCCAATGATAACATGAGATATCTTTGCACCTCTAGTAGAAGCTCCTCCAATTAATACAGCTGCAACTGCTGGAAATCCCATCATCATAGGCGCTTGATACAGCTGAATAAACCCATAGCTTTGAGAGTAAACCATGATTCCAACTGCTCCTAAAACTGTAGATATAGTTGTTCCAATAACTCTAGTTCTATCTACATTTATAGCAGAAGCCTGTGCAAACTTTGGATTGTTCCCCCCCGCAGTCATCATAATTCCTGTTTTGGTTTTTAAGAAGAACCAAACTATTAAACAACATACCAAAAACATTAATATTAAGCCTGTAGGAACTGTAACTCCACCTATTCTAAAACTTAAGAAGTTATCTAGTATTTTAGCAAACCTGCCCTCTAAAGTTATGGTAGTTCTAAGTCCTTGACCTATAGGCCATTTTATTTCTTCACTCATAAAAGGTAATAGTAGCCATCCTATGCACATAAGGGACACTGCTGAAAAACCAGCATAGGTTCCTATCATCATTTCATCTCCCTTAACCTTGTTAAGCAAGAGTCCATAAAGGTAGCCTAAAACTGCCGCAAGAACTATAGAAATTATAGTTCCCACAAAGAAAGCCTGAAACCCCCTTAAGTTCATTTCTATACTAATTAACCCTCCTAAAATACCTGCAAGAAGCCCAATAGGTAGACCAAAGTTTAAACCTATTCCACAAAGAATACCAGGAACCATAGCAAGTACTAGTATTCCATTCATTCCAAATCTAACTAAGATATCCGAAAAAAGAGTACCCATATTTAACTTCATAGGAATTGCTAGAATGCATAGTAGTATGAAAAATCCACCTATAATTAACCTCGGTAATCCGACTTTATTAGTAAAATCCTTAACTTTCTCCATGATTTTCTTCCACCTCCCTTTGCTCCTCTATTTTTACATCTGTGTTTAAGCCAGACATTAAAAGTCCAAAGTCTGCATCAGGAGCCTCTGGTTTTAATATACCTGCTACCTTGCCCTCTGTGATTATGGCAATCCTATCGGAAATTGACCTTAATTCTGCAAGCTCACTAGAGGTCATTACTATGGTCATGCCTTTTTCCTTGTTAAGTTTCACTAGGGTATCTAATACTAACTTTTTAGCTCCTATATCAATTCCTCTAGTAGGTTCAGATACAAACAGCACTTTTGGATTTAGTGTTAAAGCCCTTGCAATGCACACCTTCTGCTGATTTCCACCACTAAGCCTTCTGGTTAGTTGAGTAGGTCCTGTGCACCTTATATCTAAATCTTTAATCATAGAGTTTGTATAAGCTCTAACTCTTTTAGAGTCCACTACCTTTATAGGTCCAAAGTTTTTAAAGAACTCTCCATTTATCTCCATGGAGGTTACTGCTATATTAAGCTCTATAGAATTATCAAGAAGAAGACCAATTCCTCTTCTATCCTCTGAAACAAAGGCCAGTTTGCTTTCTAGTGACTCCTTGGGCGAATTTAAAACTAAAGGTTTCCCTTCTAAAGTTATTTCTCCACTTGCTTTATGAAGTCCCATAATTCCATTTGCAATACCAATTTTACCTTGACCAGCGAGGCCACCAATACCTAAGATTTCTCCTTTTTTAACCTGAAGGCTTACTCCTTTTACTCTCTCCCCTGGCATTTCTACCACTAGATTGTCAATGTTTAAAATTACTTCTCCCTCTGACTCTTTTTTCTCCTCTACTTTTCTTATAATTTCAAGTTTTCTTCCAACCATATACTCAGCAAGCTGAACTACATTAGTATTTTTCTTTTCTACTGTAGCAACAAGCTGTCCATCTCTTAAAATTGTAATATTGTCAGCTGCCTCCATAACCTCATCTAGTCTATGTGTTATGAATATAATAGCGATTCCACTGTTAGCAATACTTCTCATAGCAGCAATTAACGTTTCAGCTTCACTTTCTGTAAGAACTGCTGTAGGTTCATCAAACACTAAAAGTTTAATATTCTTCTTATCTATCTCCCTTGCAATTTCAACAAACTGCATATAACCTACTGGAAGACTAGAAACATAAGCAAGCTCATCAATACCAATTCCAGTGGTTTTTAATGCCTCCTTACCATCCTTATTCATAGCTTTATAATCAAGGGTTTTTAAATTTTCCCCAAATATTCTACTGATAACAGAATTCTTAGTAATTTCTCTATTAATTTTTATATTTTCAGCCACTGTAAAACCTGGAATAAGCATAAACTCTTGATGTACCATACCAATCCCTAAGTCCATGGCATTCTTTGGAGATTTTATAGCTATAGGCTCTTCATTTAAATACACTTGTCCTTTAAATCCGCCTGTAGAATGAATTACAGGCATTCCAAATAAAATATTCATTAAAGTAGACTTACCTGCACCATTTTCCCCAAGTAGTGCATGAATTTCTCCAGGTTTTATATTTAAACTAACACCTTTAAGTACCGAGTTTCCAAAATACTCTTTTTCAATGTTCTCCATACGGAGCACATATTTTTTCTCCATGCTTCCCCCTCCTCGTATATTTAATACTTTAGAAGGGATTCTACCTGATGAAACTAATTCTTTAGGCTTTTCCCTTCTAAAGCATAGTTAAAAAATTACTAACCTTATTTTTCTTCTAAAAGTAGTAAATCTACATCCTTACTATTTTTTAGAAAATTCAGAATTATTTTTAGAAGTTTATATAATCCGATAATAATAAATAATAATTATCGTAAGTCTTATTAGCTTTTTCATCTTTTAAAGGTGATACATTAATCTTGCTCCCTAAAATCTTAGCAATAGTTTCCTCTAACTTAGCTTTGTCATTTTTACCCTTAGTTTTACCTTCTAGAACTTGCATAGCATATTCTGTTCCTGCTTCAACGAATAACATATTTACAGGTACTGGCCAAGTTGAGAACTTACCTTTGCCACCCTTTTCTGCAATTTTCTTCTCAATTTCCTTAACTATAAATTGAACATCACCCTTTTTATCATCTGGAATTTGTATTCCAAGTGCTCCTGGGTAAGCATGGTATGGTGATGGACAACATTGTTGTGGGAATATAGCTCCTTGTGCTAATACTGACTTAATAAGTGGTTCTTGCATTGAACAGTTTGTGCTAAAGAATGCTGTATCTTTTCCAAACTCTTGAACCTTTCTTGGAACGTCTTCAAGAATAAATTGTTGTGCTCCTGGAACTCCAGCATCTCCAGTTGGGTCTGGTGCTGTTGCATCAACAAATTTTAATCCTAACTCTTCACAAGTCTTTTTGAACAAATCTCTTCTTTGAGCAAGTAATTCGTAAGACATATGCCTTGGGAAAGAGTAGTGAACAAAAGTCTTAGCTCCTTGTTTTTTTGCCTGCTGTATAACTGTTTTACCCATTCCAAGCTCATCAGCTTGTAAAATTACATCAGCCTTTCCAGCTATCATTGCTGGATCTTCTCCTGGAACCCCTGCAACAAAAAGCATATCAGGTCTTTTTTCTTTAACCTTATCAATAGCAGCAGATGCTCCTGGTACTGCTTGAACAAATATTATAGCCTTAACTTCTGGATCTGATGCTAAAGTTAATGTATTAGCTATTGTTGTTTCTTGCTCCTTCATAAAACTGTCTGGATAAGTTTGAAGCACTATTTTATCTCCATATTTTTGCTTCATTTTCTCTGCTGCTCTGTACTCTTCTTCTCCTTGAGAAACTGTACCGGTTATAATTCCTATTTTATACTTGTCATTTTTAGCAGTGCCTCCACCTTCTACTGGACTTTTAGGACCGCAGCCAACCATTCCTAAAACCATTAATCCAGTTAAAACCCCTGCAAGAACTTTTTTTAACAATATATTCGCCCCCTATAATTTTTAATAGTATAAATATATTTACCTATAAATGTGAATATGTTTAAAGTCGAAACATTTTATTAATAATAGTTTAATTAATTTAATAAAATTCCTATAAACTTCATTATTATTTAGTTTTACTTTGTAAAAATCCTCATAAACTTTACATATTTTTAAAAATTAGCACTAATTATTCTTCTATATTAAAATTTATATTATATTTATTTTAATATTAATCATCAAAGTTCCTCAAAGTTTTAGTATTTATTAAAATTCTCCCATAATTGCCTACAAACAAAAATCCAACCTTAAAATTTGCATATAGTTAATGGCTAGTTAAAACCCTTTCTCTTATATTTTTATACAAAAAAATCAACGAAGCTTTTTTCTTCGTTGATTTTCAAAGGATTAGGCACATACTTAATATTTATCAATTATACAAGTTCCAATGAAGTTACTACTTTATAAGTAAAATCATCTGAAATCCAGATAACCTCATTATTGAAATTTCATTGGTAAACTCATACACAATTAAGCTATTACTCTGATACTTCAATAGCACTTGTTGGACAACTAGCTTCTGCCTCTTTTGCGCAGTCTTCACTTTCCTTTGGTACTACGTCTACAACTACACCAGCTTTTCCGTCATCTTCGAATTCAAAAACCTCTGGGCAAAGACTTGGGCATAAACCACAAGAAATACATTCATCTTTATTAACTGCTGCTTTCATTTTCATAACCTCCAATTTTATGTAAAAATATTTAAGTCTATTAACCTTTACAACTTATAAACTTTTTAAAATAGACTTATTCCTATTTCTTAGGATACCTTTATGCTTAAGTTTTTATTCTTATTTGTAAAAATTTATATGAAATTCATTAGCCTTGTACTCTTTATTTTTAATAACCATTATATGTTTACTTATAAAAAAAACCTCCACTAAAGATAGTGGAGGTTCTTAATTTAAATTATTAAAATAAATTTTTACTTTTTAATGCCTTAACCTATAATGTGTAGTATAAAGTTTATCAAAAACATTGAAGATATCAAATACATAGGTATTCTAACTTTACTACCACTACTAGCACACAGCTTTACTACTGGATAAGCAATAAATCCAAAAGCCATACCATCTACTATACTAAAGGTTAATGGAATCATAGCTATGGTCAAAAATGCTGGAAACCCTTCTGTAAAATCTTCAAAATTAATATGGGTTACATTTTTAATCATAAGTCCACCGATAATAACTAATATAGGAGTTATTGCAGTATTTGGTATGGTTTTAATAACTGGTATGAATAGTAAAGATACCAAAAATGCTAACCCTGCTACTATTGAAGTTAATCCAGTTCTTCCGCCAGCAGCCATCCCTGCAGCACCTTCAATAGAAGTTACAGTGGGACTTGTACCTAAAAATCCTGAAGCAATAACAGAAATTCCTATAGCTCTAAAGGTCTTATTATACTTCTCTGGCTGATTCAGCATTATATTTACTTGTCCATGTAATAAACCCAAATTCTCAAAAACTAATACCAGTGATAATGAAAATGTAGCTATCCAAAATGTAGAGGTGAAAATCCCACTAAAACTCATGGCACCTAAAACTTCACCATAGGCTTTAAGATTTATACCATTTAGGGTAAAATCCTGCAAACTTACCACACCAAAAAACATGGATACCACAGTTCCGAGAACCATACTTATTAAAAAGTTTCCTGGTACATTTTTTATAAAGAGAAAAAGAGTTATTACTAGGTTAATAAAGGTTACATAAACCTTAGGATCCTTGAAATTTCCTAGAACTACAAAAGTAGCCTCATTAGGAATTATTATGCCACTTTTTTGAAGACCAATAAAGGTAATTAGTATACCAATACCTACAGTAATGGCCTCCTTTAAAGAAGTTGGTATTGCTTCTGTAAGAATCTTAGATAACCTAGTAAAGGCTACCACAGAAAATAAAATACCTGACATAAAAACAGTACCTAAAGCTTGTTGCCAACTTAACCCCATAGATTGAACTATAGTGTAAGAAAATAATGCATTAATCCCCATGCCTGGAACAAGTATTACTGGGGAGTTTCCCATTAAAGCTACTAATAAACAGCCCACAAAGCATGACACTACAGTGGCTATTATTGCTCCTTCTATAGGAACACCAGCATCAGATAGGATAGATGAATTAACTGCTACGATGTAAACTACAGCAAAAAAAGAAGTTAATCCACCTATTATTTCTTTCTTAATGGTAGAGTTACTTTCCTTAACTTTAAATAACCTATTCAAAGTATTACTTCCTTTTCTTGAATCCCTCTCCCACCCACACTAACTAAAACTTAATCAAGGTAAAACAATGAAAAAAACTTCATATTAATTAATAACTTTGAAAGAAGGTTACACTCCTTTCAAAGTTATCTTTGTTTCAAAGTTTATTTTTGTATTCTAGCTTCCTCTTCAATAAAGCGAAAGTTTTATTCTACAAAATCTCTTTTATCTTTAATTAATGCAAGTAGTATTATATCAAACTTCTAGAAAAAACTCCACCTAGTTAAAAATAATTTAAAGGTTCTTAACTTTTAATATTTTATTCCCTTTATATTATTTTTTCTTTGTATTTCTTGTACTTCTTCAGGTTTTAATCCTGTTATAGCACCTATTTGGTCCATACCTACATTTTCTCTCAATAAATTCTTAGTCGCTTCTATAGCATCTTCGTGCATTCCTTTTGGCATTTTTCTCATACAAAAAACCTCCTCGTAAGTTATACTTTATAGTTCTTTAAAGATGAAATATTACACTTCAACTTTAAGGTCTAGATAAAATCAAAGCAATATCCTTACTAATAAAGTAAAAGATTTTAACTTAGATTTCATATCTATAGTATTTGAAGAAAAGGTTTATTTATAGCTGTTAAATTATCACTACTAATTTATAATTCATATAAATCGCCCACTAATTTCATGTGTTTATTATTAATTATTTTATGTTACGTGGATATGGATTTGGAAAAATAAAAGCTTATAGTTCCCTTTAAAAATTTTAAGGGATTTAAAGTTAAGTTTTAACTTTAAATCCCTATGAAGTAAACCGTTTTAATAATTAATTTTGTATTATATTATTATTTTTCAATTTTGAAGGAACTCTTTAGGGACACAATCCTATTAAACACTGGTTTATCTTCAGTAGAGTATTTACTATCTACATTAAAGTATCCATGTCTGAAGAATTGGAACTTATCCTGCTTCTTTGTTTCCTTCATATTAGGCTCTACATAACCTTGTAAAACTTCCATGGAGTTTGGATTAACATTTTGTAGAAAATCCTTGTTATCATCTTGATTTTCATCTAAGATTAGTGGTTCATATAGTCTAAACTCTGCAGGTATTGCTGACTTTGCATCTACCCAATGAATTGTACCTTTAACTTTTCTTCCAGTAAAGCCAGTTCCACTCTTTGTCTCTGGGTCGTAAGTACAGTGTACTTCTACCACGTTTCCGTTGTCATCCTTTATAAAGTCATTACATTTTATGAAATATGCTCCTTTAAGTCTAACTTCATTTCCTGGGAATAATCTAAAATACTTTTTAGGTGGCTCTTCCATAAAGTCATCTTGCTCTATATAAATCTCTCTTGAGAAAGGAACTTTTCTTTTTCCCATTGATTCATCATCTGGGTTATTTTCTATATCTAACATTTCAACACCATTTTCTGGATAGTTTGTTATAACTACCTTTAATGGCCTTAAAACTCCCATAGTTCTTGGAACCTTTGGACCTAAGTCCTCTCTTATAAAGTATTCAAGCATTTGAGCATCTACCACACTATCATTTTTAGCAACCCCAATTTCTCTGCAGAAATTACGAATCGCTTCAGCAGTAAAACCTCTTCTTCTAAATCCAGCTATAGTTGGCATTCTTGGATCATCCCATCCGTCAACTACTTGTGCATCCACAAGAGCTTTAAGCTTTCTCTTACTCATAACAGTGTTAGTCATATTAAGTCTTGCAAACTCAATTTGTTGAGGCTGACTTCCCATTTCACACTCTTTAACCACCCAATCATATAGTGGTCTATGATCTTCAAATTCTAAAGTGCAAATAGAATGTGTTACATCCTCAATAGCATCTTCTAATGGATGTGCAAAATCATACATTGGATAAACACACCATTTATCTCCTGTATTGTGATGAGTAGCATGAGAAATACGATAAATAATTGGATCTCTCATATTAATATTTGGAGAAGCCATGTCAATTTTTGCTCTTAAAACCTTCTCTCCATCTTTAAACTCACCTTTTCTCATTCTATCAAATAAATCTAAGTTCTCTTCTACTGTTCTATTTCTATATGGACTTTCTTTTCCTGGCTCAGTTAAAGTTCCTCTATATTGTCTGATTTCCTCTGGAGTTAAATCACAAACATAAGCTTTACTCTTTTTAATTAAAAGTATTGCTCTATTGTACATTTCTTCAAAGTAATCTGAAGCAAAGAATAAGTTATCCCAGTTAAATCCTAACCACTTAACATCCTCTTTAATAGATTCTACGTACTCTGTATCTTCCTTTACTGGATTTGTATCATCAAAACGAAGATTTGTTTTTCCTTTAAATTCATCAGCTAACTCAAAGTTTAATACTATTGACTTTGCGTGACCGATATGTAGATAACCATTTGGTTCTGGTGGAAAACGAGTTATAATTTCCTTATGCTTGCCACTTTGTAGGTCGTCCACCACAATTCTTTTAATAAAGTTTGACGAAGTACTTGTATAGTTATCTGCCATTTAATTCACTTCCTTTTTTTATTATTCTGTTTAACCTTGTCTTGTTTACAAGGTATTTATCATTTTAAAACATATTGCAACCCTTACTCTAAGGAACCAAACCTAAAGTTATAATAGTATGTAAATCCAACTTATTTTTCCTGAAGATTTAACAAATCAACATAATTAGTCCTTGGCTTAGAATCCTTTAGCAATCTTACATAAGTTTAAATATACCATAAAACCTTCAGTTATGCTATTCCTTAAGTAAACTGTTTGAGTCAAGTTAAAGTT
>NZ_DGLI01000031.1 GCF_002387895.1 Clostridium sp. UBA4548 | reverse complement strand
ACACTGTAGCGTTGCCACCATTCGGCGACTTTTATATTTTATCATCATTCAAAACCTATGTCAACACTTTTTTATTTTTAATATTTCTATCAATAATTTAAAAATTGTTTTAGATTTTAAATGTTTTTTGTCCGTTCTTAAGGACAAGACATATCTTATCACATATAAGCTCATAATTTCACAAGCACTTATTCATCAAGTTAGATTATTATATTAAACCAGCGACTTTCCTTTCACTAAGTCCATTTTTCATTAAGTGACACACTTGGATAAGTTATACAATAATTTCTGAATATACTAAGCACTTTTTTCATCTAATATACCTAACATGTTTCTTTCTTACACAGAAATTCACTAAATCTTAAAGAACAAACTCATGAACAAGCTACTGTGAAACTTAGCTTTCTAATACATAAAAATAACCTAGGTTACCTAATACAAATAAATAAACTAGGTTATTTTTCTTATTTTATGACTTTTCTTTGCCATTTTCCTCTTCTATATACCCAATATCCATACATGCATACTATTAAATTACTAAAGCTCATAGAAAACCATATCCCTATTGAACCTGTAGATGTAAAATGCTTAAATAATAATATCATGGGTAATCTTACAAACCAAAGCCGTCCAATCTCCATAGCCATAGAATACTTTGTATGGCCTGATCCTTGGAATATTCCCTGAAATATGCTAAATATCCCCATCAATGGCATTGATATAGATATGTATTGTAAATAAGTTATTCCTTGAGATATAACTTCCATGTCATTCTTTGATTGCATAAAGAATCCTACTACTTCATTGTCCCAAAATATAAGAAATGCACACCCTATAATTGAAAATGAGATTGTAAGTTTTAAAGACTTCATAAAGGCTTCTTTTACTCTCTCAGCTTGATTTGAGCCTAAGTTTTGCCCAACAATAGAAGTTAATGCCGCCCCTATCCCCATTGCTGGCTGCATTATAAGAGAAGTAATTCTGTTTACCATTGCAAATGCTGCTAAAGTTGCCGTACCATATGAGGCTATAAAACTATTTAAAACAATAAATCCTAGTGCAGATCCAGATTGACCTATTGATGATGGAACACCAATTTTTATTATCTTTTTAATTATAAGTTTATCAAATTTGAAATTTTTAAAGCATGGTTTTACCATAGTGGACTTCTTCATTAATATATATATTCCAGCAAAGGCAAGTAATGCTTTAGCAATTAAAGTCGCAATTGCTGCTCCTGCAACCCCCATATTAAACGTAAATATGAATATGGGATCTAATATTACATTAAGTACTGCACTTATGCCACTAAGTACTGTTGGCATTATAGTATTTCCCTGAGAGTTCATTATGGAGTTAAAATTAAAAAATAAAAACATGAATGGCATGTCTAAAAAAGTTATTCTAAGATATATATTACTATATTCCGCAAAACTACCCGTAGCTCCCATGACACTTATTATAAAGGGACTCAAAATGTATCCTATTATTGAAAAAAATACAGAGCATATTAAAGATGCAACTATAATTTGACTAGCATATTTATTAGCCTCCTCGTATTTTTCAGCTCCAATTAACTGCGAAATTATAGATGTGCCTGCAATTGAAATTCCTATTCCTAAAGATATAAATAAAAAGTTTACCGGCCATACAAAAGAAGTTGCTGCAAACTCCGTAGAACCAATTTTACTAACCCAAACACCATCGGCAAGATTATACAATGTTTGAATTAAGTTGTTAATCATAATTGGAAGTCCCAATGTTAAAATAACCTTATATAAAGATCCTCTTAATATAAAATCTCTTTTTTTAGTATCCATATTACCCCCATATATCTATTATCAAATAAGCTTTAGTCTATTTAGTTGATATACCAACCCTTTAAGTTAACCTAGAAAAATTAAATTATCAGTTTATTTTAGCCTTCAACTTATAGAATTGATTGTTTATATTTCATAATTATGAAATTAAGTTAATTAATATTCATCTAAACACAACCATTCCTTCTAAAATTATAACACTTATATTTTCTTATCTTAACAAAATTATAATAATATATTTATATTTTTGTATAAAATAAAAATAGGTTAGAAGCAAAAGCTTTTAACCTGTATTTTCTCTATATTTCTCCGGTTGATTACTATTTTTTCGTCTAAACTTATGTTATTTCCATTGCTATTAAATCCTCATAACTTTCTCTTTTTACAATAATTCTATCTTTTCCCTGAGTAATCATCACCACTGCAGGTCTTGGAATTTTATTATAATTACTAGCCATGGAATAATTATAAGCGCCAGTACTCATAACGGCTAAGATGTCTCCTCTTTTTATACTATTTGGTACTAGAAGATCCCAAATCAAAACATCTCCAGACTCACAACACTTTCCTGCTATAGTTACTATTTTATTTCTTTCTTCATTTAACTTATTGGCTATATAAGCTTCATATTTAGCATGATATAGTGCTGTTCTTGGATTATCCGGTAGTCCTCCATCTACCGAAACATACGTTCTTATATCCGGTATATTTTTAATAGTTCCTATAGAATAAAGTGTCATCCCTGCTTCGCCTACAATCCATCTTCCTGGTTCTATATACACCTTAGGTATAGTTAAATTATACTCTAAGCATTTATCAGTAATTTTATCCATGATTGCATCAACAAAATAACTTAGAGGTTTAACTTCATCACTCTGTACATATTTAATCCCAAAACCTCCACCCACATTAAGCTCTTCAACCTCTACACCCATTTCTTCTTTTAATTCTTTAATCAGCAGGGTAGTGTTTTCTATAGCTTTAAGATGATTTATATTATCAAAAAGCTGAGATCCTACATGAAAATGAATTCCTCTTAATTTCAAATAGTCCGAGTTTTTCGCCTTACTAATTGCTCCTTTGATGATATCGTCATTAAGTGGAATGCCGAATTTGGAATCCTTTTGACCTGTTGAAATATATGCATGGGTCTTACAGTTTATATTTGGTGTTATTCTAAATAAAATATCAACTACCTTGTTATACTGTTGAGCCAATTCATTTAGTAGTATGAGCTCATCAATACTGTCTACAACTATTCGTCCTACACCCGAATCTATGGCAATAATTAATTCTCCCACAGTCTTGTTATTGCCATGAAACATTATATTTTGGGGATTTATCCCAGCTTTAAGTGCTACAAATAGTTCTCCACCAGAAACCACATCTATACCCAGCCCTTCTTCAGCAACTATTTTACACATTTCCATAGTTAGAAAAGCTTTACTTGCATAAAAAGCTTTAGAGTTTGGATACTTATTTAAAAAGGTTCTTTTTACTTCCTTACATCTTAATCTAATACTATCCTCAGATATGACATATAGAGGAGTTCCATACTTTTCTGCTAAACTTTGAATCTCGCAATTAGCAAAATATAAACTTCCATTTTTGTTTTCCCCTTGAAACATATTATTCCTCCTAATTATTAACTTGGTAACTTGTACTACATAATAAAAGCAAATACTATGCCAACATTCTTACTTACCAATATTAGGATTATTGCCTCTTACACATTAATCAATAAGTAGCCAATCATATAGGTTTCCGCAAAAGTGAACTCCATTTAATAACTAGAACTCCATTACTGTGATTTAGTTATAAATCAAGCATTTCCGCTTTAACGAACTTATTTCCACTATGCCGAACTTTTCCATACTATTTGACCTGTATAATTTCATTGCATAAATTACTCACATTAATCAGTATATTTCATTTATTTTTCTTATGACAATATAAAGTAATCTTCTACTTTGCCATATCTTTATTCATTCATGCAATTTTATATTATATTTCTTCAACTTTTCATAAAAACTTGTTTTCCCAATACCCAATTCATTAAGCACAACTCTTATATTTCCATTATTACTTCTTAAAGTTCGTATAATTATATCCTTCTCATACTCTTCTAAGTTCCCCTTTAATGTTGTACAAATCGGCTTGTTTAGCATACGATCACTTGGAAAAAGTAAGTTTTTTGAGTAAATAATATTAGAATCACTTAAAGTTATGGCTCTTTCCAGAATATTTTCAAGCTCTCTAATATTTCCATACCAAGGGTAGGTCATTAATTTATTCATAGCTTCACTTGTAATTGTAACCGATTCTCTTCCAAGTTTTTCTACAATTCTTTGAAGTAAAACATTTACTAGTATAGGAATATCCTCTATCCTATTTCTTATAGCCTCAATATATATAGGAATAATATTTATTCTATAATATAAATCTTCTCTGAAATTCCCCTCTTCAATGGCCTTTTCTAGATTTTTATTTGTAGCGCATATTATCCTTGTATCTACATAGATTTCTTCAGTTCCACCTACTTTATAGAACTTTTTACTTTGAAGAAAGTTTAAGATTTTACCTTGAGTTTGTAACGTCATGTCTCCAATCTCATCTAGAAATAAAGTTCCCTTATGAGATAACTGTAATAATCCCATTTTTCCTTCTTTTTTTGAATTTGTAAAGGCACCTCCTTCATAACCAAAAAGTTCACTTTCAAGAAGCCCCTCTGGTAAAGAAGCACAATTCAAGTGTACCATTGCATATTCCTTTCTATTGCTAAGATTGTGAATTTCCTTAGCTAATGTTGTTTTTCCAGTGCCACTTTCTCCTAAAATTAATATAGAAGAATTTGTTTTTGAAGCCTTATATGCTAATTTCTTGATATTTATAGAATGCTTACTTACTCCAACAAACTCCTTAAAAACTTCAAGTACTTTTTTATCCTCCAATAACAACTCTGTTTTTTTAAGGTTTTCAATGAGAATATTCCTCTCTTCAGTAACTTTCTTTAGTTCACTAATATCCTCTACCCTTATCATTGCACCTATCTTTCTCCCTCCATGATATAAGGTTCTAATCGATGAAATAGTAGTTATACCATTTATTTCCATAAATTTATTTTCATCTACAATATGATTTGCTGTAGCTGCTTTATAAAATTCTAATATCTCCTTACTTTTCTCATGAACTTCAAAAATTTGTTTTCCTATAGGCTCAAAAACCATAGCACTTTTTCCCTTTTCTCTAAAGGTTCCTTCTTCCAAAACCTGCTTAATAGTCTCATTTCTTGCAGTATACCCACCACTTTGATAAAATAATAAGCTTCCGTCTCTTATTATTACCATATGGCCCATTCCACTTTTATATTTAGTTCTATAATTTGTACAATTTATCTTAATATTTAATATTTTTTCTGTATAATTAATCTGTAGTTCGTAAGCAACCCCTTTGTATGTACCCTTCAAAACTACCTGTCCCTTTTGATTTTCTTCCTTAACTACTTTATAGTTGTATTCCTTTTCCCTTTTTAATTTAAGGTTTTTTTTAAATTTCTGGGAATCTTGTCCATAAGTTTTCTTTGTGTTATACACTCCAAAACACAAAACTGAATCCCCTTCACAAATAGTTTCATCATAAATTTGAATTTTTCTTAAATCTTTTCTATTAAGATTTCCATCATCTTTCCCTAATTTGTTATCTACAATAAAAACATAATCACCTTGCCTTATTTGTCCACCTTGGTGAAAAATTTCATCATTTTTCAGGATGCCAAATATCTCCCTGGCCCTTTTATTATAGACAGTAATAATTCCTTCTGTATCGATTATTATAACTCCTTCAGAAATATTATCTAATATCTCCCTTAGAATCCCATCCATTAATCCCACCCTAACTAAATAAATTTAATAACAATTTACTATTAAACTAGATTACGCGTAATTTAGTTTTCAATAAACTCTATGGCAACCAATATCATAATTTTCCTATTATATTACCATTTATAAATTTAAATATATAAAAATCCTCGCTAGAATATTACATGTTTTAATTATTAGTAAGTATATATTGTATTAATGGCGAATTTCCTAAATTAGTTTGGCAACATATTAATAAGCAATCTATTTTTAGCTATTTATATTACAAAACACAAAAGACACTAAGTTATCACTTAGTGTCTTTCATTTAGT
>NZ_DGLI01000005.1 GCF_002387895.1 Clostridium sp. UBA4548 | reverse complement strand
CCTGAGTCTTTGGTTCTTCTATAACTGGAGTTTCAGTTGTAGGACTTTGTACTACTGGAACTTCTACGTTATTATCTTCATTTGTTACTGGTGTTTCTACTCCTGAATTGTCTTCATCAGCAACTACACAATTATCACTAGGTAATTGAACTTGTATTGGTGCAATACCATCACAAGAATTTTTTAAGTTTAAAGGTAAATTTATAGTTTGTCCATTATTTTGTGGATTTGAAATTTGTTTTTGAACTATTTGCTGTGTAGGAAACTTTGGCATTTCAACTTTATTTGTAGCTGTTCCAGCAGCTACTCCTGAAGCAGAACCTCCTGCAGTAAATAGAGATAAAACTAAAGCTAATAATTTATTTGTTATCATATATCAACAACTCCTTATTTTTTATTTTGCTCCTTGCTTTCTTGGGGGTATGTGTAACTCCATCTTGCAATCAGTAGCTTTTATTTCTTAGGTGCCTTGCTGATGAACATATCTTAACATGGGATAAAAACTAAAACAACCCCTGTCCAAGGTTTTCATAATAAGGGTAAAATTATCCATTTTAAAATTTATTATTTAAAATCGCAAAGGTTTTATATGTGAATTTATTAGTTGAATTTCTATATAATAAGCTAGCTAACTAAAGCTTAATGTGCATTATTAGAGGGAAAAATACAAATTTAAAACTGCTAAACCTAATTACTAAATTAGGAGATTAGCAGTTTTTTTGCTACATATTAGATAATACTTCAATAACCTCATTAATATCAGGAAGTTCGCTTAGGGGATACACTTTAACCCATTGAACTACACCATACTCATCTATTATAATATTAGCTCTTTCAGACATACCTTCAGCTTCCATAAAAATACCGTAATCCCTTGCTACTTTTCCATGGGGCCAAAAATCAGAAGGAATTCTTAGATTTTTAAGACCAAGTGCTACAGCCCATACCTTTTTACAAGGGGTAGGGTCAACACTAAAACCAAGAGGAATTGTATTTAATTCCTGAAACTTTTCCCAACTATTTTCTATGGCTCGCATTTGGTCTGTACATACTGGTGTCCAAGCAACTGGATGCCAAGAAAGTAGGACTCTTTTACCTTTGAAGTCTGATAATTGTAAGGGGTTATCATTATTGTCTTTAACTGAAAATTCTGGAGCTACAGCTCCAACCTGAACTAAACTCATATACACAACTCCTTTATGAAAATATAGTAGTAGTATGTGAGTAATTTAATTAATTTATGAAAATATTGGAGTTAGCTTCTTTTCATTCACTACAATTGAAATATGTAGGTATATAGAAAAACTATATTGTTACGATATAACTATTGGTTGTAGTTATATTTACAAATTAAAAATGTAGTGCTGAATTACAAGTTTTTTTAAAACTAAATTAGAGTATTAAAAAAAAATTTAATACAAGATAATATCTATAGGAACTAAATTCAAAAAGCCACTTACGAGCATAGGTAAAAGTAAACTAAGAAAGCAAATTTCTTTTAATGAACAGCATTATAATTTTATAATATAGGAAAGATATGCGTACACTTATTTACAATTACTTATTAAAAATTAGAAAAGTCATTTTCATAAAAGTGAGAAGATTCAATTTTAGTCACAAGAAAAATTCAATGTTTTAGCGATTTCTTAAGCAAAATAATATTTTACAAAAAATATTATTATAAACTCTTAATTTTATGTAGATTTATGATAAAATAATCAAAGGACATTTTATATGAGTGAGGTAGATTATGAAAAAAGGATTTGATCCAAAGAAATATTTAGAAGAACAATCAAAATTTATTCTTGAAAGAGTTAATAATTATGACAAACTTTATTTGGAGTTCGGAGGAAAGCTTTTATTTGATTTACATGCCAAAAGAGTACTTCCAGGCTTTGATGAAAATGCAAAAATTAAATTGCTTCATAAGTTAAAAGAAAAAGTTGAAGTAATTATCTGTGTTTATGCTGGTGACATTGAAAGAAATAAAATTCGTGGAGACTTCGGTATAACTTATGATATGGATGTGTTAAGATTGATTGACGATCTTAGATCCTACGAGCTAGATGTAAATAGTGTAGTAGTAACTAGGTATGATAACCAACCTGCAGCTACACAATTTATGAATAAGCTAGAACGTAGAGGAATTAAGGTTTATACTCATAGCGCTACAAAAGGATACCCTACAGATGTAGATATAATTGTTAGTGATGAAGGCTATGGTAAAAATCCGTACATAGAAACTACAAAACCAATAGTTGTAGTAACTGCTCCTGGCCCTGGAAGTGGAAAACTTGCCACTTGTCTAAGTCAGCTATATCATGAGCATAGACGTGGCAAAGTTGCAGGGTATTCGAAATTTGAAACCTTCCCAGTGTGGAATGTGCCTTTAAAACATCCACTAAATATTGCTTATGAATCAGCCACAGTAGATTTAAAGGATGCCAATATGATTGATCCATTCCACTTTGATGCTTATAATGAAGTAGCAGTAAATTATAATCGTGATGTGGAAACTTTCCCAGTATTAAGAAGAATTATAGAAAAAATTACAAAAGAAGAATCTGTTTATAAATCACCAACAGACATGGGAGTTAACCGTGTTGGTTTTGGCATTATTGATGATGAGATAATAAAAGAAGCATCGAAACAGGAAATAATTAGAAGATATTTTAAAACTGGTTGTGAGTATAAAAAAGGATATGTAGATTTAGATACTTACCATAGAGCAAAACTTATTATGGAAGAACTTAATCTTAAGGGAGAAGACAGAAAAGTAGTTGTACCAGCAAGAGAAAAGGCTGCAAAGCTTAAGGAAATTACTTGTAAAAATGAACCTTGTCTTGCTGTGGCTCTTGAACTTGAAGATGGTACAATAATAACTGGAAAGAACTCTGAGACTATGGATGCTACTGCCGCAGTAGTATTGAATACTATTAAGTATGTTGCTAATATCCCAGATGAGATTCATTTAATTTCTCCAGTAATTCTTGAGCCAATAATTAATCTTAAATCAAAAAACTTTGGTAGTAAGGTTACTGCCTTAGATTGTGAAGAAATCTTAATTGCACTAAGTATTAGTGCAGCAACTAATCCAATGGCTCAATTAGCTATAGAAAAATTATCGGTGCTTAAAGGTTGTCAGGCTCACTCAACAACTATACTAAGTACAACTGATGAACAAACCTTTAGAAAACTTGGAATAGATGTGACCTCAGATCCAGAATACGCTTCAGATAGCTTGTATTATAATGAATAATTAACTGCTAAATGAGGAGTTTTACTTAAAATATAATATTCAGTAATTAATAAAAAAGATGTAGGTATTGAAAAATATATCCTACATCTTTTTTTTCTATTCATAAGGGTTGAAAGGATTACTATTACAAAACCTAAGTGTTATCAAAATTATATTTCATATAAATGAAATATAATTTCATGACAAATAAAAATATATAGACAAATTGGAAATACTATACTATTATATAAGTATAGTAAAAATAATTATTTAATAGTATAGCACTATGAAGTACTAAAATAAGTGGGCAAGGTATAAAAAATTATAAATCAAGGATCCGCTAATATACTTAAGTATTAAGGTATGTGTGAAATTTTATTTCAAGAATGTGAAAAGTGAATATAAATGCCTTCTTACGGAAATTTTTATAGTTATGATATAATTAACTATAAAAGAGAAAAGAGGGAATATAACATGATAGAAGATATAGGACGAAAAATTAAAGAATTGAGAAATAGTCAGAATTTAACTCTAAAAGAATTAAGTGAAAAAACTAACCTGTCCATAGGTTTTTTATCTCAGTTAGAAAGAGGATTAACAACTATAGCAGTAGATACCCTTTATAACTTGGCTAAATCATTAGGGGTAGACCTATCTTATTTCTTAGTAAGCCCAAAAGAAAATAAAAAAATTGTGCTTCGAAGTTATGAAAAGGAGTTAATCCAAATAAATAGCAATCAATTTATATACTATAATCTAACAAATTCCAGTGAAGATAAGGTGTTTTTACCTAGATATATTGAGATTCTTCCAAGAAATAGTGATGAAACAGTTACTCAATATCAACATGAAGGTCAAGAATTTGTATATGTTATGGAAGGAATACTCACATTAGTTTTTAACAACGAAACCTATGAATTATATCCAGGAGATAGTGCACATTATGATTCAAGTATAATACATAATTGGTATAACAGAACTAGTATGACAGTAAAAATGATTACTGTACACACACCTAATTTCTTACAAAAATAGACTTGTTAAGTGGATACACTCTTTAATTAAATCACACCTGATAAATATAGGGTTAGTAGACTATTTAGCTGTAATAAAGTTTAGTCAGTGAAAAGAGCTTTTAGGGGAATCAAGTGAACATAATATAAAAATTGTACTTTTAAATTTGGTTCCCTGTGAAATTATAAATTTTTTTAACTATTTAAGAATACTTTGTAGTTAATAGATTTTTATTCAGGAGCTTTTACTGAAAACAAAAATCTATCATATGTGGAATTGTTAAAAAAATAACAAAAATAGGGGGGATTACTTGTTTTCTGCGACTACAGTAAATATTCAAAAGTTTTCAGTTCATGATGGGCCGGGGATACGTACTACGGTATTCTTAAAGGGGTGTCCTTTAGAATGTTGGTGGTGCCATAATCCTGAAAGTCAAGATCTAAATCCTGAAATTCTTTATTTTGAAGAAAGATGTACAAAGTGTGGTAAATGTATAAAAAGATGTGAAGGAAAAGCCTTAGAATTTAAAGATAATTATTTAACAATAAATAAAGGCACGTGTAATCTTTGTGGAAAGTGTGCTGATTTTTGTCCTAATAATGCAAGAGAATACGTAGGAAGGTATTTTACAGTAAACGAGTTGATGAAGGAAATTATAAAAGATGAGGCTTTTTATGAGGAATCTAATGGTGGGGTAACTTTTTCAGGAGGTGAACCACTAATTCATGCAGATTTTCTAAAGAAGGTTTTAGAAGGGTGTAAAATTAGAGGAATCCATACAGCTGTAGATACTTGTGGACATGCTACTTGGGAAAGCTTTGAGAAGATATTAGGCAAAGTAGATTTATTTTTATATGATCTTAAAATCATGAACAATGAGAAACATAAAAAATATGTAGGAGTAGAAAATAAACTTATATTAGAAAATTTAAAAAGGCTTTCAGCTAGGAACTGCAATATTTTTATTAGAATGCCTATAATTGCTGGTATTAATGATGATGATGCCCATATAACTGAAGCTATTTGTTACCTGTCAAAGTTAAATATAATACAGGTTAATTTATTACCATATCATAAGATGGGTATGGACAAATATAAAAGATTAAACATGGAATATAAATTATTGGGCATAGAAAAACCATCAGAGGATAAAATGGCTGAAATAGCAGAGAAATTTATAAAAGCAGGAATGAAAGTAAAAATAGGGGGGTAGTTAAGTATGATTAATGAAAGAGTAAAAAAGTTAAGAGAGCAAAGCTTAAATGCAATTCCTCGTATTTCAATGGAGAGAGCCCAAATTGTGGATAAAGTTTATAAAAAATATGAAGGAAAGGTTTCTACACCAGTATTAAGAGCTTTAGTTTTAAAGGAATTAATGACAAAAAAGAAACTTTGTATTAATGATGGTGAATTAATAGTTGGTGAGAGAGGTGAAGAGCCTGCAGCAACTCCTACTTATCCGGAATTATGTTGTCATACAATTGAGGATATGGAAATTATGAATAAACGTGAAAATATTTCTTTTAAATCAACAAAAGAAGATATAAGGATGCAAAAAGAAATTATAATTCCTTACTGGGAACAAAGATCAATTAGAAATAAAATTCTAGAAAGTATGGATGAGGAATGGAAAGAATGCTATGCAGCAGGAATATTTACAGAATTTATGGAACAAAGAGGTCCAGGACATACAGTTTGTGATGATAAAATTTATAAAAAAGGTTTCTTAGATTTTAAGGAAGATATCCAGAAAGCTATTAGAAATCTAGATTTTTTAAAAGATGATGAAGCTTTAGCTAAGAAAGATCAACTTGAAGCAATGAGTATTGCCTGTGATGCCATAATGATTTTAGGTGCTCGTTATTCTCAATACGCAAAAGAACTTGCTGAAAAAGAAGAAGATTTAACTAAGAAAAGAGAACTTCTTTATATTTCAGAAGTATGCAGTAATGTACCTGCAAAGGCACCAAGAAACTTCAGAGAAGCTCTTCAAATGTATTGGTTCGTTCATTTATGTGTTATTTCAGAGTTAAACCCATGGGATGCATACTGTCCTGGAAGATTAGACCAACACCTATATCCATTCTATGAAAAAGAAGTTGAAGCCGGAACTTTAACAGCTGAGGAGGCTGAAGAACTACTGCAGTGTTTCTGGGTTAAGTTTAATAATCAGCCAGCCCCACCAAAGGTTGGAATAACACTAAAGGAAAGTGCCACCTATACAGATTTCGCAAATATCAATGTTGGAGGATTGCGATTAGATGGTTCTGATGGAGTTAATGAGGTAAGTTATATAATACTCGATGTAATAGATGAAATGAGGTTATTACAACCTAGCTCAAATGTTCAAATAAGCAAGAAGAGTCCACAAAAATTTGTTAAAAGAGCCTGTGAAATTTCAAGAAAAGGATGGGGCCAACCATCTATGTTCAATACAGATGCTGTAATTCAAGAGATGATTAATGCAGGAAAATCTTTAGAAGATGCTCGCTGTGGAGGTAATAGTGGATGTGTTGAAACTGGGGCTTTTGGAAAAGAAGCCTATATTCTTACAGGATATTTCAATTTACCAAAGGTATTAGAAATCACTTTAAACAACGGTGTAGATCCACTAACTGGTAAGAAAATAGGTGTTGAGACTGGCGAGGTGACTAACTTTGAAACCTATGAGGAACTGTTTGATGCCTATAAAAAACAACTAAACCACTTTATAGATATAAAAATTAAAGGAAATAGAATAATTGAGAAAATATATGCAACTAGAATGCCAGTACCATTTCTTTCTGTTGTGACAAATGATTGCATTTCCAAAGGAAAAGATTACAATGCTGGGGGAGCTAGGTATAATATAAGCTATGTTCAAGGTGTTGGAATTGGAACTATTACTGATGCTTTTACAGCTTTGAAATATCAAGTGTTTGATAAAAAAAATATAACCATGGATGAAATCATGGAGGCATTAAAAAGTAATTTTCAAGGTTATGAGGACATCTTAAAATTAGTAAAAAGTAGAACACCAAAGTATGGCAATGATGATGATTATGCAGATGGTATAATGCAAGAAATATTCCAAGCCTTTTACAAAGAGGTTGATGGAAGAAAGAATGGTAAGGGTGGAGTGTTTAAAATAAATATGTTACCTACCACCTGTCATGTTTATTTTGGTTCAGTAATTGGTGCAACTCCAAATGGAAGAAAGGCTCATGTGCCTCTTTCAGAAGGTATTTCACCAGAAAAGGGTGCAGATACAAATGGGCCTACAGCAGTAGTTAAATCTGCAGCAAAAATGGACCATTTAAAAACTGGCGGAACCTTATTAAATCAAAAGTTTACTCCATCAGTAGTTGAAGGTGAAGAAGGGTTAAATAATATGGCTAATTTAGTAAGGACTTATTTCAAACTAGATGGTCATCATATTCAGTTCAATGTTGTTAGCAAGGAATTGCTTATAGAAGCACAAAAAAATCCAGAGGAATATAAAGATCTTATTGTTCGTGTTGCTGGATATAGTGATTACTTTAATAACTTGGATAGAGTATTACAAAATGAAATTATAGATAGAACTGAACAAGCTTTTGAAGGAAGTAATGCTTGTTAGTAACATTATGGAGGTAGGTTATGAATAAAACAATAGGATTTATTGGCTGTGGAAACATGGGCACTGCAATGATAGGGGGAATTATAAAAGCTAATATAGTGACTTCAGATAAAATTACTGTTGCAGATCTAAATGAGAAGAATCTTAAGGAAACAAAGCTAAGATATGGAATAAATATAACTACTGATAATAGAGAAGTAGCTAAGAATACAGATATTTTGATTTTATCAGTAAAACCAAACTTATATCCAATAGTAATTAATGAGATAAAAGACCATATTAAAGAACAGGCAATAATAGTAACTATTGCTGCTGGTAAGGATATAAAAGGTACTGAAGACATGTTTGGAAGAAAAGTAAAGGTGGTTAGAGTAATGCCAAACACACCTGCACTTGTTGGAGAAGGAATGTCAGCAATATGTGGAAATGAAGTAATAACAAAGGAAGAACTAGTGGAAATAGTAAACATTTTTGAAAGTTTTGGTAAGGCAGAAATAGTAAGTGAAAAGCTTATGGATGTAGTAACAGCAGTAAGTGGTTCTTCACCAGCTTATGTATACATGTTTATAGAAGCTATGGCAGATGCTGCTGTACTTGACGGCATGCCAAGAAATCAGGCATATAAATTTGCAGCACAAGCTGTCCTTGGAGCTTCAAAAATGGTGTTAGAAACAGGAATCCATCCAGGAGCTCTTAAGGATATGGTTTGTTCTCCAGGTGGCACAACTATAGAAGCAGTAGCAACTCTTGAAGAGAAGGGGCTAAGAACAGCAGTAATATCAGCAATGAGAAATTGTACTAAAAAGTCTATAGAAATTTCTAATTTAAAGTAAGAGTATATGGGAGGAAAAAAATGTTTAAAACAAATGAATATTTTGATGGAAAAGTAAAGTCTATAAGTTTTACAAAGGATAATGGAGCAGCTACCATTGGAGTAATGGCTGTAGGAGAATATGAATTTGGAACCTCTAGTAAGGAGTTTATGACAATAACTAGTGGAAAGATGTTAGTGAAGCTACCAAATTCCCATTGCTGGGAAGAGTACAAGGAAAATGAAACTTTTATAGTAGAAGCAAATGAGAAGTTTCAGGTAAAGGTTAGTGAAGAAACAGCATATTTGTGTTTATATAGGTAGGATATATAACCTATTTATATAAGAAACTTAAGGGGAAAAAGTACTTAATATAGAAAGTATCTTTTAGAACTACTTTATTAATATGATTATATCCTTAGTAGAAAGATGTAGGTTATTCAATAATCTGCATCTTTTTTATATTGTAGCATTAATTTTAATATAGCCTATTTAGCTTAAAAGCTTTAAAATATTAGTAGCGTAATTTTAAAAATAAAAAAATAAAATAGCTGCTATTAAGATAATAACACTTGACAATATGGAAAAAAGTCAATATAATGAACAGTGTTCAGAAGGAGAGTAGAGGTGTTAAAGTTGGCTAGGACAATTGAAAATCCAAAAGAACTTATTATGAAAAAAGCTAAAGAAATTTTATTTACAGAAGGATACTCTAAGCTAAGTATGAGAGCTTTAGCTAAGTCTTGTGATATAGCAATAGGTACTTTTTACAATTATTATCCTACAAAAAAAGACCTTATTATTGAAATGATGGAAGAACATTGGAATAAATGTTTTGAAAGACTTAACATAATTATGGAGGCTAAGGAAGACTTCTACATTAAACTATTTAAAATTTATGAAATACTTAAAGAGTTTATTACTAGTTTTAAGCAAGTTTGGCTAAAGCCAGATTTGTATGATAACAAAGATTATGTAGAAGGTGGATTGCAAAGACAAAATATTTTTATTCATAGATTAATTCTTGATATAGAAAAAATCTTACTTGAAGAAGTTAAAGGGAAAAGTATATTAATAAATTTAAGTACTTATGATCTAGCTAAGTTTATTTTAATGAACTTTATATCAATAATTCAAACACCTACATACAAATATAAAAATTTTGAAAATATTTTAAAAGTCTTGCTTAAATAATTTTGTAGAATCAAGTTACAGGGAACTAGAGTTAAAACTTAACCTATACAGTAATCCTGCCCTTGTTCTCTTAGGGGATTATGAATATGAATAAGTTAAAAATTCATCATGGAACCCTAAAGTAGGTAAAAACTATAAATTTATTATTATGCTAATAAAAATCATATCTAAAGGTATGATTTTTAATATAAATACAAATGAACATTGTTCACTGATGGGAAGTGAAGTATCTTTGGTTATTTTAAGGATAAGTTTTATTTTCATATTAAGTAAACAACATTAAAAAAGGAGGAATATTTATGTTAATTTACGCAGTAATATCTATTAATTTAGCATTTCTATTTTATACTATTGGAGTATGGAGTGAAAAGAAGCAAGGTAGCTTAAAAAAGTGGCATTTAGTTGTATTTTGGTGTGGGTTAGTTTTTGATACATTAGGTACAACCATTATGAGTAAAATTGCTGGGGTAGGGTTTGGTATAAACTTTCATAGTATTACGGGTTTCTTTGCCATAGTTTTAATGTTATTCCATGCCGGATGGGCCACAGTTGTTTTAAAGAAAAATGACGATAAGGCTAAAATGAGCTTCCATAAATTTAGTATAATTGTTTGGTTAATTTGGCTAATCCCATTTATTTCAGGGGCAATAGTTGGAATGAGTAAGTAGTAAATTTATTACTTTAAGAGTTGAAAATTAGACTCTAATAATTAAATAAAATAATAATTAATGAAAAAACCTAGAGAGAAAATTCTCTAGGTTTTTTCTTGTAACTACTTAAACAAAAACCTAGTATGAGAAGTTTATATTAGTAAGAAGCAAATTTAAAATAATATTTTTGGAGGTTATTAGTAAAAGTTATTGAAAAATTTAGCGTAATTAAAAGCCTAATCTATAAGTAAATCTGTAAAAGGATTTGTTTATAGATTATTTAAATTTTAAAGATTTCTTTAAGTATAATTCCATTTGTGTATAAAATAACCTGTATAATTACGGTTAAATTTATGATATAATACCTAATGAAAATTAAATATAAATCCATAAATCCGCTAATTTTAGTGGGACTGGTTCGAGAACTCCCAGTATAAAAAACTAAGGATTTAATACGGTATAGCTGTATCCTTAGGTATAGCTTTTTTTGTTTTTTGAAAAATTATAGACCTTGTTTATAAAGCTATAATAAATATGAATATTTTGGAATTATAAGTAGTGGTTATATGTTAAAAAGTAATACATCAATATAAGGATGAAATGAAATTAAAGGTTTCTTTTATAAAGATGATATAGTAATTTAAAACTAAAAAAGTTATATGTTCCGTTCTCAGGTAAGGCATCTGAAAATGCCTAAAATTTAAATGAGAAAAGGAGAAGGAAAATGGAAGGAAAGAGAAAGGTAATTATTGATTGTGACCCAGGAATTGATGATTCTTTGGCACTGCTTTTAGCTCTTAAATCCCCTGAGTTAGAGGTTAAAGGGATCACTGTGGTATGCGGTAATGTTCCAACAAAGCAAGGGGTGGAAAACACTTTAAAGGTATTAGAACTAACTAATTCTCTTCACATACCTGTATATTTTGGAGAAGAAAATCCACTGGTAAGGGAACTAGTAACTGCTCAGGATACCCATGGAGAAGATGGTGTAGGACGGTGTTTCTTTCCAAAAGTGGAAGGTGGCTTAGTAAGAAATGAGGCTGTTGATTTTATTATTGAAAGTCTTAGAACTGAAGATAAACTATCAATTATAGCCTTAGGACCACTAACTAACCTTGCAAAGGCAATAAGGAAAGATAAGGAAGTTTTTAATAACTTAGATGAATTTGTATCCATGGGAGGTAGCTTTAGAAGTCATGGTAATTGCTCACCTGTAGCAGAGTTTAATTATTGGGTAGATCCTCATGGTGCCGATTATGTTTATAAGAATCTAAAAAAGAAAGTTCACATGGTAGGCTTAGATGTGACAAGAAAAATAGTTTTAACACCTAATATTCTTGAATTAATTAATAGATTAGGTGGGCAAATGGCAAAATATATAATTGATATAACAAAGTTTTATGTGGACTTTCATTGGAAGCAGGAAGGTATAATTGGATGTGTAATTAATGATCCCTTAGCTGTAGCTTATTTTATAGACAGGTCCTTATGTAGTGGTTTCAGTTCATACACAGAAGTGGTTAAGAAGGGAATTGCTATGGGACAGACTATAGTGGATGTGGAGGACTTTTGGAAAAAACAGCATAATTCAGTAATTTTACAGGAAGTGGATGCTTCTAAATTTATGTATATGTTTCTTCAAAGGTTGTTTCCAGAGAGCGTAGAAGTAATAGCTAGTGTTAAGGGGGTTATATAAATGAACAAAAATTCAACATTAAAGTTAACTATAGTGGGCTTTGGTATTGCCCTAAATATTGTAGGAGCTTTTATAGCTCTAAATCTTAAGCTACCAATATACTTGGATTCCATTGGAACAATTATGGTTTCCTTCATATTAGGGCCAATATATGGAGTAGTTACTGGACTTTTAGGTAGCGTTGTAAGTGGAATTACCTTTGATATATATTCATTATACTTTGCACCAGTACAAATATTCACAGGGCTTATTGGTGGTATTATGTATAAAAAAGGTTTCATGAATAAGTTTAAGATGCCTTTAGGAGTGTTAATTGTATCAGTGTTTTCTTCCTTGTTAGGTGCTGTCATAGCAGCTTACTTATTTGGAGGAATTACTTCTTCAGGTTCTACCTATATTGTTCAATTGTTATCAGGCTTAGGAGTTAATAAAGTTGTAAGTGTATTTATAGTGCAGTTCATAACCGATTATGCAGATAAGTTTGTAGCAGTTTCCCTAGCAATGTCAGTAATAGTAGGAATTCCAGGAGGTTTAAAACAAAGATTAGTAAGGAGCTAAAAATGGATAGATATAGTGTCATTGAGAATAAAAATAAAAGAGAAATAGTACTTTTAAAAGCTTTTCCCTGTGTTTGGGGCAAATGTTCCTTTTGCGATTACATTTCCGACAACTCTAAATCAAGAGAGGAAATAAATGAACTTAACTTTGAGGTTTTAAAAAGTGTTAATGGAAAGTATAAAATCTTAGAGGTAATAAACTCAGGTAGCTGTTTTGAAATTCCTGAAGAAACCTTACTTAAAATTAAAAAAGTTATTCAGGAAAAGAGCATTGAGAAATTATTTCTTGAAAGCCATTGGTGCTACCGAAATAGATTACAGGAAATGAGGGATTTCTTTAAAGTACCTATAACCTTTAAAATAGGAGTAGAGACCTTTGATTACCATTTTAGAAATGAAGTTCTAAATAAAAATGCTAAATTTAATTCTCCAGAAGAAGTAAAAGAGTTCTTTGATTCTCCTTGCTTAATGGTAGGAATAAAAGGACAAACAAAAGATATGATAGAAAAAGACATACAAATAACTTTAAAGCATTTTTCTCATGGAACTATTAATATATTTACTCCAAACACCTCTAAGCTGGAGAGGGATGAGGAGCTAATCACTTGGTTTAAAGAGAAATATAGTTATTTAAATAATTATCCCAATATAGAAGTTTTATATAACAATACGGATTTTGGTGTAGGAGATTAATAAGATAATAACAAGTATTATATAGATTCAAATACTTAAAGTTACATGTGTTAACATATTTAGTTTTATAAATAATAATAAGCATCTTTTAGAAAATATATTATTATCTTCTAAAAGATGCTTATTTTTCTGGAAAAATGTAATTATTTGGTTTATAATACAGATATATGGCAAATAATTAGAGAAAAATTTAAAATAGGATTAACAAATTTAAATGAATTTTTGGAGGCTATGTTATGGGGAGAAAAGCTTTTAATTCAGAAGGTCCAGCGCCAATTGGTCCATATTCAAGAGCTGTAGAAATGGGGAACTTAGTTTATTTTTCTGGGCAAACACCAATTGACCCAGCTACAGGAATTTTAGTAGATGGAGATATTAGGGTACAAACTCAGCAGTGTTTTAAAAACTTATTTTCAATCTTAGAATCTGCAGGGTTGACGTCTGATGATGTTATGAAGTTAAATGTGTATTTAATTGATATGAAAGACTTTGAAGAGATGAATGAAGTTTACTCAAAGCAATTTAATTCACCGCCACCAGCTCGCACAACTATAGGGGTTAGGGAACTTCCTTTAGGGGCTAGAGTTGAAATTGAGATGATTGCATATAGAAATAAATAGTAATTACTAGTTTAGGATCTGTATTTTCTATACAGGGCCTTAAGCTTTACATGTAAATTTCAAGCTATATCTATAATGAAGTAAATAATATTAATAGTATAAACTTTTTTTAGTGAGTACATGTAAAATGGGGAGGGTTAAATATGAAAACATATGCAATAGAAGAAGGAACAAGGGAAAGTCTCAGGATAGTTGATGATGGAATAGTTGAATATAATAATTCAAAAGTACCCTTTACTCAAGAACCAACCTTTATACCAATAAGCAGAATTATTAAAGAAGACAATGAAGAGATTGTAGCTGGAGTAAATGCGTTATTATACTGTTGGAATTGTATGTACATAGACGTACTATGGGTAAAGGAAGGTTTTAGGGAAAAGGGGTACGGCTCAATACTTTTAAGGGAACTGGAAAAAATCGCAAAGGAAAAGGGATGTTCATTAATTCACTTAGACACTTTTGATTTTCAAGCAAAGGATTTTTATCTTAAACATGGGTATGAAATTTTTGGGGTATTGGAGAACTGTCCAGCTTGCCATATGAGATATTACCTTAAGAAGAATATATAAATGTAAATTTTGGAGTATTATTAAGGGTAATTGTAATTTAAATATATAAAGGGCAGAAATGAGCTATAACTTTGAATTAGAGTTTATAGCTCATTTTTTATAATACTAAGTATTGCTAAAATCTGCAAGAATATAGAATGATAATATATTTTATAAATGGTATAATAGCCGTATAAATGTAAAATTTGGAATAAAGCAAAACACAAGAAATTGTAGAATAATTACATTTTGGGGGAGATGTTCATGAAGCAGTGTGCTAAACCTGCAATGATTAATTCATTCAAGGATTTATTAAATAAAAAATCCATAGATAAAGTTACAGTAAAGGATGTTTGTATTCATTGCGGAGTAAATAGGCAGACTTTTTATTATTATTTTAAGGATATTATAGACATACTTAATTTCACAATAGTGGAAGAGTTATCTGCAGAGATTGCTCAAAATAGGACTTTTGAAACTTGGGAAGGTGGCTTTCTGGCAACAATGAATTATTTCAAGAAGAATTCAATAATGATTTTTCATATATGTAAGTCTTCCTATTGGCCAGAAGTAAAGGGTTATTTTATAGACTTTTCAAATAAATTACTTCATTATGTAGTTAATGAATGCGAGTACAACATGGGTGTAAAACTACAAGAAAAAGATCGAGTGTTCATTGTGAATTTTTATAGACATGTATTTAATGGACTCATGATGGACTGGGTATGCGATGGTATGAAAGAAGAACCGAAAGTTATTTTAGATAAGCTTCTTTTAATGATAACTGGAAGCGTTTCACGGTCAGTTGATGCGTTTATAAAATATGAATTGAAAGGTTGATTTAAACCCCTTCAAAACAGACATTTTGGGTTATGTGTCTATTGAAGGGGTTTTTGCAGTACCTGTATAATTAAATTAAAAACAAATTTAGATATCATTAGGGAGGTAAAAATATGTTTGTTTTTAATTATGCAGAGGGAGCAACAGTATTAAGTGTTTGGGGTGTCTGGATACTGGTTTTTGCACTACTCTTTGGTTTAAATGAAGTAACCAGAAGGTCTAAGGAGGTTGGATTTTTCTGTTTTGTTGTTTTACCAATAATACTTTCAGTGATATGGTTTACAGCATTGAAAGATACTACTTATACTGATTGGTTTCATTTAGCAAAAGTTTATTCTTCTACAGCAGGATGTATAGGATTTTGGTGTATTAGACATGTTAAGGGAAGGAATAAATTAACTGGTAAGGAATGGAGAGTGTCTGAAATGAAGTGGGCATTATGCTTTCCACCATTAATTCTTGCTATTAACATATTAGAAGCTGTTGCTCGTGATTTTCAAGTTGGCTTGCAATATGCTGGTGGGGGAATATTAGCTGACGATGCTATGTATGTACTTGGTGGTTCATGGAACTTCATGAATGGTATTGCTGGAATTTTAAATATAATTGCTATTACTGGATGGCTTGGAATATGTATACGTAAGAAAACAGCTAAAGATGGCAGCAGAGACATGATTTGGCCTGATATGCTATGGTTCTGGATTATAGCTTATGACCTTTGGAATTTTGCTTATACTTATAATTGTCTTCCAGGACATGCTTGGTATTGTGGCTTTGCATTGCTATTAGCACCAACTCTTTGTGCCTTTACAGTTGGAAAAGGAGCATGGCTACAGCATCGTGCGCAAACCTTAGCGATTTGGTGTATGTTTGCTCAGACATTCCCAGCATTTATTGATAAAGGAGCTTTTGCAGTAGCATCAACTTATAATACTACAGCACTTTTTATTTTTAGTCTTGTATCTTTAATATCTAACATAACAGTGGTTGTTTATATGATTTACAAAGCAGTTAAAACAAAGAGAAATCCATATATGGGGGAATTATATACGGATTTAAGTAAATATAAGGAAGTAAAAGCACTTGCAGAAAAGAGTAACTCAATAGGTGTTCAAGTGAATAATTCACTATAATTATAAAAACTTTTAAGGGAACTAAAGTTGACTCATATATAAGTTAAAACTTGACTTTGGTTCCCTAAAAATATAATAAGGAATGATAAAAAAATAACAATATCATAGAGCAATGACACTTAATTATTGGCATCATGAATCTAAGAGGAAGGTCTATTAGATTCAAATTTCTTAAGGAAGCCAGCAATGTTTTCTTAAGAAGCTTTAAGGGGTAAGGGGACTTGAAACTAAAGCTAGAAATAAGAATTTAAAATGAAATGGGGTATAAATAACATGGACAATTACAAGGTCTTAGAAATTAAGCAAAGTGTTTTTGAAGATAATAATAAACAAGCTGACTTACTTAGGGGAGAGCTCAAGAAGGAAAAAACTTTTTTATTAAACTTAATGTCATCACCTGGATCAGGAAAAACTACAACAGTTTTAAGAACAATTGAAGCACTGAAGGGTGAAATGAATATTGGGGTCTTAGAAGCAGACATTGATTCTGAAGTAGATGCTAAGACCATATCTAAGACAGGAGCTAAGGTAATTCAATTACATACAGGGGGGATGTGTCACCTAGACGCAGATATGACTAAACAGGGATTAAAGGGTTTAGGCACAAATGGGATTGATTTTATTATTTTGGAAAATGTGGGAAATTTAGTGTGTCCAGCAGAATTTGATACTGGTGCATCAAAAAATGCCATGATTCTAAGTGTTCCAGAGGGTGATGATAAACCGTTAAAGTATCCTTTAATGTTTTCCATTGTTGATGTTTTATTAATTAATAAAATGGATACCTTAAGTGTTTTTGACTTTGATTTAGAAGCTGTAAAGGAAAGAGTAAAAAAATTAAATCCTAATATTAAGGTTATTCCAATTTCTGCAAAAAAAGGTGAAGGTCTTGAAGAATGGGTAGATTGGATAAGAACAGAAGTTAAGAACTGGAATGAAAACTAAGGCTATAATAGATATTATTTGGGGGGGAATCATAAATGGCAAATCAAAAAGTATTAGAATTTGCTAATAAAATTAGCAGGACAAAAATGGGGTCAAAATCGGAAATAAAACCAGCGGATCCAGAGTATAAAATTCTAGAACCCGTTGTGACAGAAGAGATGGCAGAGGTAGCACTTCATCTTCAGCTGCGTAAACCACTAAGTGCAAAGGAGATTTCAGACCTTTGTGGTAAATCAGTAGATAAAACTGAAAAGTTACTATGGGAACTAGCTATGGCAGGGGCAGCTTTTGTTAATAAAATAGATGGTGTTGATAAATATTGGCATGAGATTTGGGTGCCAGGGCATATGGAAATGATGGTTAATAATAAAGAAAATGTTAAGAAATATCCTCAAATAGGTAAAGCTTTTGATGATTATGGAAAACTAAGAGGACCTAAAGCCTGTGGAAATGTTCCCGTAGGTGGAGGACCTATGAGGGTTATCCCTATAGAACAATCTATTTCTGGAGAAACTAGAAGGGCTTCCTATGAAGAAGTTTCTAAATACCTGAATGAAAATAATATTTTTTCAGTTTCAGATTGTTCTTGTCGTACCTCAAGAGAAGTTATGGGTGAAGGCTGTGGGCATTTAAAGGAAGATATGTGTATTCAGTTAGGTCATGCTGCTGAATACTATATCCGTACGGGAAGAGGAAGAGAAATTACTCGTGAAGAGGCTTTTGAAATCATTAAAAGGGCAGAAGAAAATGGGCTAATGCATAGCATACCAAATACAGATGGCCCGGGAAAAACTCACGCCATTTGTAACTGCTGTGGATGTTCATGTTTTGCTTTAAGAATTGCTAACATGTTTGTTAATCCTGATATGGTGCGTTCAAATTATATTTCGCAAGTAGATAAAGAGAAATGTGTTGCTTGTGGAGAATGTGTTGAAAATTGTCCGACTGGAGCCTTAAAGCTTGGACAGAAGGTTTGTACTAAAACACCTATTATAGAAAAGAAAAGAGAACTCCCTTATGATACAGAGTGGGGTGAAGATAAATGGAATCCAAATTATCGTACTAATAGAAAAGTAGTTGTGGAAACTGGTTCAAGTCCATGTAAAGCAGAATGCCCTGCACACATTGGTATCCAAGGGTATATTAAGTTAGCAGCTCAAGGAAGGTATACTGAAGCGCTTGAATTAATTAAGCATGAAAATCCCTTCCCAGCAGTTTGTGGACGTATTTGCCCAAGGAAATGCGAATCAGCTTGTACTAGGGGAGATATTGATGATCCAATTGCTATAGATGAGATTAAGAAATTCATTGCACAGCAGGATTTAAATAAAGAAACAAGATATATACCTAAACTTAAACATCAGTATGGAAATAAAATTGCAGTGGTTGGAGCGGGACCTTCTGGACTTTCCTGTGCTTTTTATCTAGCAATTGATGGATACAAAGTAACTGTTTTTGAAAAACAAAAAGCCCTTGGGGGTATGCTTACCTTAGGAATTCCATCCTTTAGGTTAGAAAAGGATGTAGTAAATGCTGAAATCCATATTCTTAGAGAACTAGGTGTAGAATTTAAAATCGGTGTGGAAGTTGGCAAAGATATAAGCCTAGATGACTTAAGAAAAGAAGGTTATGAAGCTTTTTATGTAGCAATTGGTGCTCAAGGGGGGAGAAACCTTGGCATTGAAGGGGAAGAGGCAGAAGGTGTAATAACTGGTGTAGAGTTTTTACGCAAGGTAAATTTAGGCGAAGAAGTAAAACTAGAAGGAGAAACCATAGTAATTGGAGGGGGCAATGTTGCCATTGATGTTGCTAGAACTGCAGTTAGAGTTGGAGCTTCTAAGGTGGATATGTATTGTTTAGAAAATAGAGAAGAAATGCCAGCTCTTGGAGAAGAAATTGAAGAAGCTTTAGCGGAAGATATTATAATAAATAATTCTTGGGGACCAAAAGGAATTGTTACAGAAAATGGACGCGTAGTTGGAGTAGAATTCAGAAAATGTATTTCTGTGTTTGATGAAAACAGAAGATTTAACCCTAAGTATGATGAAGAAACCACTAAGGTAGTTAAGGCAAAGCATGTACTTATCTCTGTTGGTCAAGGTATTGAATGGGGCAGATTACTTGAAAACTCAAAAGCACAGTTAAATCGAAATAAAACAATTAAAGCAGATCTTCTAACTCTTCAAACAGAAGAACCAGATGTGTTTGCTGGAGGAGATGCATTAACAGGACCTAAATTTGCAATTGACGCTATTGCTTTAGGAAAAGAGGGCGCTATTTCAATTCATCGCTACGTTCACCCAGGACAGAGTTTAACTATAGGACGTATAAGAAGAGAGTATAAAGCCTTTGATAAGGAAAACCTCAATCTTGAAGGATATGATAGAATTTCTAGGGAAAAAGTAAGTCATGTAGATGGGAATAAATCTAAAGAAACCTTCAGTGATTTGAGAGAAACCTTTACAGAGGAGCAAGTACAGAAGGAAACAGAACGTTGCCTTGGGTGTGGTGCAACAGTTGTAGATGAATACCTTTGTGTAGGCTGTGGAGCTTGTACTACTAAGTGCAAGTATGATGCAATTAGGCTAGTGAGAAGATATGACAAAGAAAATCCTGAGTTTAGTGATATGAAGGCTAATGTAGTAAAGCATGCCTTAAAACGTAAGGTGAAAATTGTAGTGAAAAAACCAGTAAAACTCTTAAAATCTATTTTTAGCCAAGAGTAAAATGTTAAAAAGAAAGGTGTTTTTTCATGCATGAATTAGGGGTTGTTATTGAAGTTATCAAAACTGTTGAGAATTTTGCAAGAAATAATGATTTAAGTAAAATAGATACTATAGTTCTTCAAATTGGGGAACTATCCTCCATGATTCCTAGATATGTTGAAGCCTGTTATCCCGCAGCAGTAGATGGTACCTTATTACAAGATACTAAACTTAAAATTGAAATACTGCCAGGCAATGGGATTTGCAAGGAATGTAATAAAGTTTTTAATCTTATTGAGAACAACAGTAAATGTCCAAAATGTCAAAGTAGAAGCTTTGAACTGTTAGGCGGCAAAGAATTTATGATAAAAGAAATCATCGCTTGTTAAGAAGGTTATAACCATATAAATTAAGAAAAGAGTGGCAAAACAAAAAACTTTATTTAGCCACTCTTTTTATACTTAAAAAATAAAGAGATTAACTGGCAAGGGTGAAAGAGTTTAAAATAGAACGTTACATTTTCATCATTAAGTGCTAATTATGGATTTAACAGAGGAAACTAAATATTCGTAAAATTCGTTGATATTATTCATATACTACCATATAATATTAATAATATGATGGAATAATTTCACATTTAAAGAAGGGATTAGTGATTTTTATGGGGGAACAAAAAGTAAGTTTTATTAATAAGACTAATACTAGAAACAAGTGGTTAATTGTTATCATAGGTATAGTGCTTATTTTTGGGGTAAGTTATTTTATATTTTTTTATCCTAATAATACCAAAACTGCAGGAGATTACTTAAGTGATAATTATAAAACTGCAGAATTTAATGAAGAGGGCATAGCATCAACACTTAGCTTAATAGATGATAGCAAAAAATATGATGTGTTTTTTACAGGGGAATATCATGGAAGGTTAGGAAATGAAAAAATAAGCCTAGAAATGCTAAAGTATTTGAATAAAACATCAGGGGTAAACTACTTAATTTGTGAATTACAATATAGTGTAGTTTCTAAATTAAATAAATACATTGAAACTGGAGATGAAAAACTCCTAAGCGAAGCTGTGAATGTTGTGAGACAGCGTAATCCAGCCTATGCTGGTGAGAATTATTATAAATTCTGGCAAGGAATTTATGAGTATAATAAAACCTTACCAAAGGATAAGAAAATACAAGCCTTTGGCATAGATATAGATTTTCAATCAGATTACACTGTAAGCATATTAAATGATTTAATTCCAACTAAAGAACCTCCTGCCGAAATAAGTGAGAAACTAAAAAAATTTAAATCAATGCTTACAAATGATGAGATAAGTAATGAAGAAGCACTTAATATCACTTCTGCCTTAAAAGAAGATTTTAATGATAAAGCTCAGGTTTATAAAGCCTTCTTTGGGGAGAATTTTAATGAGTTTAGAAACAATATAAGTAGCATGGTTAATACTATTAAGTATGCAAAAACTGAAGATGTTAATAGAGATGAGTTAATTTATGATAATTTTATGAGAATATATAAGGAGAATCCAAAGGGAAAATACTATGGTCAGTTTGGAGCATTTCATATCTATAGACAAGATTTCTTAGATAGTGGTAAAACATTTTTTACATTTGCAAAAATGATAGAAAATAAAGGAAATTTAAAAGTATTATCCATACCTATAATTTATTTTGATAATGCAGATTTAATGAGCGAAGCTGATAATTTAGCAAGTGGTAATTTCTCAATATTTAAGCTAAATGGAAAAGGGTCGCCTTATAGAAAGTCTCAAGATACCATAGTTACAAAAAATATAATTGGTGGTATGAATGGAAATACAACAGATAATTACCAGTATGTGATTTATACCAGAGACAAGTAAGAATATTATAAATTATAAAGACAGAAGAGGTGTGTTCATGAAAACATCTAGATTTGTTTCATTGATACTAGCATGCCTAGTGTTTTTATCAATAGCAAGTGGTTGTTCTAAAAGTACCAAGGTATCAGTAGAGCATCCAAAGGGTTTGCCTAAAGTAGAAAGTACTGATGAAACTAGTGAATATTTAAAAAGTAATTATAGTGCTATTAACCCAGAAAAAGAAGATGATTTTTCAGATTTATCTATTCTTAGTAACGACTTAAAAGATAAAGAAATATTTTTCACTGGAGAATATCATGGATTTAAAGCAAATGAGATATTGAATATGAAATTTCTTAAGTACTTTAAAGAAAAGGTAGATTTTCAGTATTATCTTTGTGAACTGTCCTATAGTGATGCATATTTCTTAAATAAGTTTTTGGAAACTGGAGAAGTTAAAATCCTTGAAGACATATATAAGCCTTTGAAGGGAACCTTTGTATGGAATAAAGACAGCTACAACCATTGGAAAAAGCTTTATGAATTTAATAAGACTCTACCTGAACCTAGAAAGATTAAAGTAGTGGGAATAGATATAGAGCATCAACCAGAAAATGCATTACTCTATATGACCACAGTACTACCTAAAAAAGAAGCTCCTGATAAAATAAAGAGCAATATTGAAGGGTTAAAAAAACTTTTTCAAAATATTTCGAATCAAAGTCATGATAAATTAATTAATTTATGTAAGAAATTAAAAAAAGATATGGAAGTACAAACTGAAGTATACAAAGAATATCTAGGGGAGGACTACTTTGGTTTTAAGTTAGTAAATGACAATATCTTATACACTAAGGAAGCTTATTCAGCAAAGGAAAATAATTTTAACAAGGTTAGAGACAAAAGGATATATGAGAACTTTGAAAAAGTCCATGATAATTTGCCAAAGGGAAAATACTATGGACAATGGGGAGTTAACCATATATTCCAAAGAGAACAGGGAGACATAAAATGGGTGGGAGCTGCAATGAATGAAAAGGGTTCTAGGTTGGAAGATAAGATTTTGTCAATTGTATATATGTATGAAGATTGTAAGCAAATGAGTAGAACAGATAATAATAAATACACTATAAATGACTTTAATTCAAATAACTCCTCTATATTTGACAGCTTTATAGAAAAGAATTATACTCTATTTAAACTAAAAGGTGAGAATTCACCGTTTAGTAAGAAGTTAATATGGTTAACTCCTGATGGTAATCCCACAGCTGGAGTTACAACAGATTATTATCAATATGTAGTGGTAATTAAAGACTCTCAAGCAACAGAGCCTATTAATGACGAATATTGATAAAAGCACCTTTACAATAATAGATATTAGATATATAATGTTACACATATTTCTAAAACTGTGACAATACTGTATATGCGTTGAAGAAGAAGAGTACATGGAAAGTTAATTTAGGTATCTGAAAATAAATAACAAGTAAAAGATACCGTATAGAGATCTAAGGAGGGTGAGAACTTAGAATTTAACTCTGTGGAAGGAAGCTTTGGAGCAATAAATAGAAAGTCAAATTTGATGTAGTATATTTATGGGGTAATTCCCTTAAAGATAATTAAGTTGGGTTAAGGAAACTTAACCAATTTAGGTGGTAACGCGGAAAATAGCCTTTCGTCCTAAGATATTTGGATGAAGGGCTATTTTATTTGCTGGTAACACGGAGCAGTTTTTTTAGTTGACTATTCATTACTTTAAGTAATGAAAATAAAGAGTAGTGAAAGATATAGTTTAGACTTTAAATGATAAAAAGAAGGGAAGGAAAGTTATGAGTTATGATAAATTAGCAAAACTAATATACCCAAACATGGATAAGAATCCAGAGTATTATTTTGAAAAGTATCCTAAGAGGAATTTGCCAGAAGGAGCTAAGGTTACTCGATATGCACCAAGTCCAACAGGGTTTCAGCACATTGGTAGTGTGTTTTCTGCCATAATTGATGAAAGATTAGCGAGTCAAAGTGGTGGGGTTTTTTACATTAGAGTTGAGGATACAGACCAGAAAAGAGAAATAGAAGGGGCTGTTGAGGATACTATAGAAACCATGCATAAGTTTGGACTAAATTTTCATGAGGGAATGGTATCAAGGCATGAATCAAAAGGTGCTTATGGACCTTATAGACAAAGTGAGAGAGAAGAAATATATAAGACTTTTGTATATGATTTAATCAACAAGGGCTTAGCATATCCTTGCTTTTGTACTGCTGAAGAGCTAGGAGAACTTAGGGAAAGACAGATTAAAGAAAAGATAACTCCAGGATACTATGGACAGTATGCAAAGTGTAGAAACATATCAACTGAAGAAGCAATTAAAAGAATTGAAAGTGGTGAAGCGTATATAATTAGATTAAAATCACCAGGACATCCAGAAAACAAGGTGGAAATTCATGATTTAATCAAAGGTATTGTTACCTTTCCAGAAAATATTCAAGATATAGTTCTAATAAAAGGAGATGGATTACCAACTTATCATTTAGCACATGCTGTGGATGATCACTTAATGGGCACTACTCATGTTATTAGAGGAGAAGAATGGCTATCCTCAGCCCCAATTCATGTTCAACTTTTCCAGGTTTTAGGGTTTAAGGTTCCAAAGTATGCCCACACTCCAACTATTATGAAAATAGACGGAGATTCTAAAAGGAAGTTGTCTAAGAGGAAGGATTTAGAAGCTGCAGTTTCGTATTATCACCAAATGGGATATCCAGTGGAATCAGTTACTGAATACTTGTTAAACATAATTAATTCAGATTTTGAACAATGGAGAGTTGATAATCCTCATGATAGTAGCACTAATTTTAAGGTGGAACTGGAGAAGATGAGTAAAAGTGGAGCATTATTTGATTTAATTAAGCTTAATGATGTTTCTAAAGAGGTCATAGCTAGAATGAAGGCAGAGATTGTATATAGTAAATATATATGTTGGGCTAAAGAGTATGATAATGAGATGTATGATCTTGTTACGTCAAATGAGGCTCTAAGTAAAGCTATATTTAACATTGACAAAGAGGGCCTAAATCCAAGGAAGGACTATGCGAAGTGGTCTGAGGTTAGAGAAAAAATATTTTATTTCTTTGATGAATTGTTTAATAGAGAAGAGAAGGAAGCTATAGAAATTCCAACTAATATGAGTTTTGAAGAAGCCAAGAGAATTGTAGAGACTTATTCAAAGGTTTATAATTTTAATTCAAATAAAGAGGAATGGTTTGAGGAGTTGAAGGTCATAGGTAGAATCCTTGGTTATACTGCTAATAGAAAAGAGTTTAAAGCTAGCCCTGAAAACTTTAAGGGCATGATAGCAGATGTGGCAGCAACTATAAGAACAGCATTAACTCACAGAGTTAATGCTCCAGATCTTTATACAGTAATGCAAATAATGGGGGAAGCTAAAGTTAGAAGTAGATTTAAGGCATTTTCAAAAAATAGAGTGTGTAAATAAGTCTG
>NZ_DGLI01000046.1 GCF_002387895.1 Clostridium sp. UBA4548 | reverse complement strand
AATTAAATGGGAGCAGTTCATAAGGCACGCTTTTAATTATGTAACTTTATTAAATTAATCATTTTAATTAATACATGAAGGATTAATTAACTACTATAAATTTAATTTTATAGAATTCCTTCTTCTTTTAATATATTCTCAATTTCTTGCATTTTCTTTGAAAGTTCTAAAAAGTTTTCTTTAATTGCATCCTCAGATAAAGAGTTTTCCTGAATAGATTTTTCTAATTCTTCAATAGTTGATAACGCCTCATCAATATCTTTTTGAGCTAGTTTTAAACTTTGTTCTTTCATAATAATCTCCTTTGCAATAAATTATATAGTCTTTTAGGATTAAAGGTTGCTTCATTCATAAACCAAAGTCTTAAGAAAACCAATATAGACCTATATATAAAAAGTGTTGACTCTGGTTGTTTATATATGAAAATAAAACGGATCTTAAATGTATAAAAATATGATTTCAAAATTATTTTTAACCAGGTAGCCCTAGTTAAGCTTATGATTACATTTTACTTTATTAGGCCTTTATCATCAAGTAATAATTGCAAGTATTCCTTAACTAAAAAGTACTTATAATTAATTTATACCCTAAATTTTAAAATATAAACCTCTAGCTAATACTAGAGGTTTATATTTTTTTACCTTTTAATCTTAGTTAAAAGGGTCGATTTTAACCACATCTTGAAAGAACCGTTATTCCATAGTTTTTAGGAGTGAGCTAAAGCTCCTTCCACAGTTCTTGAGCAAAATTAACTTGTTTGTTATTTAAATAGTTATATAAATTTTAATAAGGGTTGAACACATGAATTACAGCTATCTATAGAAACTCCCTCAAGAAGTTTTCTGCAATGTACTACGTAGGTTTCACAGGTTTGCAAATCTAAAATTTCAGCAATGTCATTTTTTAAGTCCACCCTATTTATCCATACCTCATGATTTTTATAAAACACTGTAATAATATCACTGGAGTTTTTAATCTCTACAGTTCTATTGGTCTCCATAAAATTCCCTCCCTATTTTTTATATATGTTTCTCAAGGGCTTTCTCTTTCAGAAAAAGTCATAAGAGGTATGTCCTACTAATATATATATTATAGCTAGTACAAAAACGTGCAAGAATATTATTTAAAACTTGCATTAATAAAGGGATTACCACATTAAAAAGGAGAAATATGAATGATAAACATAATATGGTTTCTAATTTTAGTAATCGGAATAGGGTATGGAGTTTTTAATGGAAATGGAGAGATGGTTTCAAAGGCTATAGTATCCTCCACCTCGTCTACAGTAGAACTCATCATAGCCTTAGTTGGAATGATGTGTCTTTGGTGCGGGGTAATGAAAATAGCAGAAAAAAGTGGACTTACGGATAAGCTAGCTAAGGTTTTAAAACCTGTACTAAGACTTATCTTTAAAGATGCAGGTAGAGATGAAAAGGCCTTAGGAGCCATTGTAATGAACCTTACTGCTAACATGTTTGGTCTTTCTAATGCAGCTACACCCTTTGGAATTAAGGCTATGGAGGAAATGGATAGATTAAATAGAGACAAGGAAGTAGCCAGCAATGACATGGTGCTATTTCTAGTACTAAATGCTGCTTGTATACAATTTGTACCTACTACTGTTGTGTCCATAAGGGCTGCGCTAAATTCTCAAAACCCAGGCGCAATTATTTTAGCAGCCCTATGCACAACTACTTTTGCATCAATCCTTGGAGTTTTGCTTTGCAAGTTATTACAAAAGCATTTTTAGCTTTATTATCAAGAAGTGGCATTAAAAGCTTAAAATGAACAAATTTCCATCCTTAAACACATATACGGTTTAAAGTTTGTTTATTTATAAAATAAAGGCAAATTGTTCATAATTTAAAAAGGAGAAAGCTGATATGGGAAATATATTTCAGTATATAGTAAAAGCCATAATCCCTATTATAATAGGGGGAGTTGTAATTTATGGAGTTAGAAAAAAGGTTAAGGTTTATGAATGCTTCGTTGAAGGAGCTAAAGAAGGGCTTAATATTTGTGTAAGAATATTTCCCTATCTACTTGCCATGCTTCTAGCAGTAAACTGCTTTAGAGCCTCTGGGGCTATGGATTATTTTATAAATCTAATACAACCTGTGGTTAAGTTTGTGGGGATTCCTCCAGAAATCGTGCCTATTATATTTATTAAGCCCTTATCTGGTAGTGGTGCTATTGGGGTTTATACAGATGTTGTAAAACAGTTTGGACCAGACTCTTATATTGGAACTGCTGCATCAATAATTATGGGGTCTACGGAAACTATATTTTATACAATTACAGTTTATTTTGGAGCAATAGGCATAAAGAAAATACGACATAGTCTATGGGTAGCTTTAATTGTAGATTTTTGTGCAGTTTTAGTTGCCATAAATCTTGCTAAGTTTATTATTTATTAAAAAAAGCTGTATTGCCTGGAAAATAACTTCCAGGTAATACAGCTTTTTTTGTTCTAAGGCAAAACAGTGAATTCGATATCAGTAGCGGTTGTATAAGCAATTAAGGGTTTATTAACATTACTAATCTTAACTACACTTTCCCTTCTACAGCAATTACTCACTAAAGGCTTTAAATTTCTTTTTAAACATAATATATAAAAGTAGTCCATCTAGGCCCCACTGAATTACACAAATCCACCAGAAGTAGGTTATAGGCATTTTTAGCAAGTATATAAAGTAATATACAAGAGGCAGCCTTATAAACCAAGAAGTAACGAAAGCTACTACAAATGGAGTTTTAGTGTCTCCAAAGCCCTTTAAAGCTCCACCCATGATCATTGAAACTGCCATAGTGGGTTGTTCAAAGGCAGCAACCATAAGACAAGCAGTTCCTAGAGAAATAACTGCTGTTTCACTACTAGCTATGAAAAGGCTAGTTAATTGGGTTGGAATCACTAAGAATAAGAAAGAGAATAAAAGCATAACTCCTATGCCTAAAATGGTACAGGTATAAGCATATTCCTTAGCCTTTTTAAAGTCCTTTTCTCCAACCTTATTTCCCACCAAGGTAGTTGCAGCCACTGCAAAACCCCAACCAGGCATAAAGGATATGGATTCAAGAGTTAATGTAATTTGATTTGCTGCAAAGGCTGTAGTACCGAGGTACATAATCATAAAGGTAGTGCCAAGCTTACTTATACCATAAGCAGCCTCCTGCATGGAAGCTGGAATAGAAAGAGTGATTAAGCTTTTAAGTCTAGTAAAGCTGAAAGAGCTTATATACTTAATCCTTACCTTGATTAGTGATTTCTTATAGGTATAAATTGCAGCATATAAAAATCCAGAAATATGTGCAATGGCAGTGGCAATGGCAGCTCCTTTAATTCCAAGCTCAGGAGCACCAAATAAACCAAATATTAAAACTCCATCTAAAACTAAATTAACAAGGACCACCACTGAAGAAATAATAAGAGGAGTTTTTGTATTTCCATAAGATCTATGAATTGCAGCTAGCATGCTAGTCATCATATTGAAAGAAAGACCAATACATACAATATGGATATATAAAACACCATAAGAAATAACTTCAGGCTTTGCCCCTGCTAGTTTAAGTAGATCTTCTGCAAATAGGAATATACATAATGTGGAAACAAAACTTATAAAGGTTCCAAGGGAAAAACCAATGGTAGCATACTCTTCAGCAGTATCTAGTTCCTTAGCACCATACCTTCTAGCTACAATAGAAGTAATTCCTACAGCAAGTCCTTGGGCTATTAGTATATTAGCAATAGTATAGACAATTTCGCAGGAAATGCCAACAGTACTTACAGCTAGCTCCCCACCATACTGACCTACCATTACAGTGTCTAACACCCAAACTAACATATACAAAATCATTTCACCTACAGCAGGTAGTGCAAGAGATAAAACATCTCTTATATTATTTTTGTTAACATAATTTCTTATATTAGTAAGTTCCATAAAAATCCCCCTTATGTATTAAGTTTTTACTAATAGTAAAATTTCGAAAAAGAATTTTATAACTATAGTACTTTTACTTTAATACACATAAATAATTAATTAAAAATGAATACCAATTCATTATAGCAAAATTATGCCAATATTAACAGAATGCAACATAGGGAAATAATTAAATTTTTTGAAACTTCTGCCATTGAAAAAAATCAGTGCTATAATAAATATAATTAGTTATATAAAATAGGTAATAAAGGCTTCAAAGGTGAGAATGAATTTTATTCATGATGAATGAAATCCATCACCAAAAAGCCTTAAGAGAAACAAGGTAGGAGTAAGGTAAGCCTTGATTTTGGTTGACTATAGAGAAAACACTTCAACGTTTAAGCTGGTATTTTTTAAGAAGTGGGTTATGCATAAGATATAGACACGCTCAATGTATTGTAAATATTTAAGTTATTCCTGGTATGGGTAAATTTTCATACTAAAAGATGTTTATTTTATGAGCTTGTTTATCTATAAAAACAAAAGATAAGTAAAAATAATTAAGGGGTAAAATGGGGGATTTATATGAAGGAAGTAACAGCTAATAAATTTCAGAGGGTAGAACAAACTGATATAGGTGAGGAGTGGAATGGGACAAGTCTCACCTACTGGAAAAGCGTTAGGATAGCCTTTTTTCAGAATAAGGTAGCTATTATTACAGCAACTATTTTATTAATTATCATTGCTATGGCTATAATCTATCCAACGGTGTCAAAGTATTCTTATTTGCAACAGGATTATAAAATAAGGAACTTAAAACCATCGATGCTTCACTTCTTTGGTACAGATGAAGGAGGAAGAGATATCTTTACAGGGGTATGGCAGGCAGCAAGAATTTCGCTACTGCTGGGAATTATAATTGCCCTTATAAATTTAACTATTGGCATGATTTATGGAGGTATATGTAGCTATTATGGTGGACTCACAGATGATGTTCTTATGAGAATAATTGAAATTCTTGCAAACATACCACTATTAGTAATAGTTGTACAGGTTAACTTAATTTTAGGACCTTCTATCTTTACCTTCGTAATTGCTATGACCATAAGCGGATGGTGTAATATAGCTTCTTTAATAAGGGGACAATTTATCCAACAAAAAGAACAAGAATATATTTTAGCAGCAAAGGCGCTAGGAGCAAGTACCTCTAGAATCGTTAGTAAACATTTGATGAGAAATATAATAAGTATTGCTATAGTAACTATAACCTTAGAAATACCGAGTATTATACTACTTGAAAGCATGTTAAGTTTTATAGGGTTTGGAAGTGCAATGTTAAGTTGGGGGAAAATGTTTTACACTGCAAGCTTTGCGATTCATTTTTATCCCTATCAAGTGCTTATGCCAGCCTTTGTAATATCTATAACCATAATATGCTTTAACATTTTAGGGGATGCCTTAAGGGATGCTTTCAATCCTCATGAGGTTGTATTAAAAAAATAATGGGGGATTAGAAAATGAAGATAAATAAGTTTTTTTATGGGGCTATGGTTATTATTGTTCTTATAATTTTTAGTTATCATTATAAATTGAATTACTATGTAGCAATTCAACCACCCTCAGAAAAGTGGGCAAAGGAAGTTTTAATTGCTGAAGGAAATATTAAAGGATTTCCATCTATAACAAAGTATAAAAATAATTATATTGCAGCCTTTAGCGAGGGAAAGGACATTAAAGTTATGTCTGTAGACCCTTTAGGAAAGGTGTTACAAGAAAATTTAGTTTCAGCAGACACGGAAGTTCCACAAAACATAAGCATATTTCAAAGTGGCGATAAGCTTATTTTATCCTATTTAGTAATAGGAGCAGACAGTGGAGAGCTAAGAATAATTACTCTTGATGAGAATTTAAAAACTTCAGATAATAACCTAATTCAAGGGCTTGTAAGTTATATTAAAATTGACGACAATACTTTAGCAGCAGTATATAAAGAGAAAATTGACCTAATTAATTTAAAGGAAAACAAGGTCACAACTGTAAAGACAGGGGAAGATACTTTTTTAGCATCAGCAGTTAAGTATAATGGCAAAGATTGCATACTGTATACCAATTCCTCTGGAGAGTTTAGTTATTTCTTTTTAGAAAATGGAATTCCATCGGACATAAAAACAGGAGGAGCTATGAGCCCATCAACTAGGGTGAGATTTTCCAATATGACTTCTGTAGTAAATAATGGCATAGTTACAAATTTAATTGAATATATGTTCAAAAGTGATTATATAGGCTACAAATATGTTTGCTTTTCCCTTGATACTGGAGAGGTTACTGGAAACGGAGAGTTTCATATAAAAGCTGAGTTTACAGAAAAGGGATACACTTATAATGGGGCTGGAATTACCATTGCAACTCCAACAGTCTATACAGGTAAGGAAGGAACTTTACTATTAAGTTCTACTAGAGATATGGCTAAGGGAAAAAACCAAACAGATATAATGGAAATGCAAGTTCAGGAAAAATTAGGGGCAAATTCTGAAGTGGTATCCAGAACTAAAGCGGTATCTATAAACCCTGCCATTCATGAGGATACTTTAGTGTTCTTGGACATAGTAAAAGAAGGTGAAGCAAAAATATATATGACCTCTACAAGAGAGGATTTTAAGGAGGCAAATAATAAAAGTAGATTTGATGAAAAAGTAGAAGCCTTCATTGAAACTGGGGAAGCTTTAGTATTTTCACTAGCTTATGTAATAACCTATGGGATGATTTGGATAATACCTTCCATTTCTTTATTTAGTTTATTATCCTTGATAGAATATAGATTTTCTTACAAAGTTAGAAAAATAATATTCATCTCAACTTATGTAGTTACAAGTATAGTTAAAATATTAGCTGTAAAAATGACGTTTTTTAAAAACCTCCAAGGAGCACTGCCAGCTAATTTTACATTTCCAGTGGGAGCAACTGCTATGATTATTATTAGTTTAATTTGCTTAGTGTATGGGTATTTAAACTATAAGGATGACTTAGAGAAAAATGTAATGGCTCTTAGCTATACTAAACCAATTTTCCTTGATAGTGCCTTAACCTTAGCATTATTTGTAGGGTTTATTAAATAAAATTTTTATATTGACATAATTTTTTCTTTATCATATCATAATAATAAATATAAAATTAAATTAATGCTATGAAAAGAAGAGTATTAAGGAAAGTTTTCCAAAGAGAGCTGGGTTAGGTGAAAGCCAGTGAAAATAAACCTTGAGAACATGGCCTTGGAGCAGATTTCCTGAATGTTATTTAGGGGAATACGGTGGCAACCGATATATTGCGGGGTGATAAAACCGTTATAGGGGAGTCACTTACTAAGGTACTTATTGTGAAATAAGTATAAAATAGAGTGGTAACACGTATATTACGTCTCTATGTGGAAATATTTCCACATAGGGACTTTTTTTATTTTAATTTGTTATAGGGCTTTAAATTGATAACTAACCTATGAATAACTAAATACTAAAGAAACCCAAGGTAGATTCATAAATTAAGAATATTTAGTGTCCTATAAAGTTGAAAAGTAATTATAAAATTTTTAAGGTATCTGAAAATAAATAATAAGTCAAAGATGTGAAGGATATTTTGAGTTAGACAAGGAACCAGGTTCCGCAGATAGCAGAGCTATCTAAGAGTTCTGTTGACGCAGTATAGCACAAAATAGACGAGGATACTGACTTACTTATTTTTTGAAGATACCTAATAGAGGAGGAAGAAAAATGAGTAAGAAACCATACTATATCACCACACCAATTTATTACCCATCTGCAAAGCTTCATATAGGAAACACTTATACTACGGTAGCAGCAGATGCAATTGCAAGATTTAAAAGATTTACAGATCATGATGTAATGTTCTTAACTGGAACAGATGAGCATGGTCAAAAGCTTCAAAGAATAGCAGAAGAAAAGGGCGTTACTCCAAAGGAGTATGTAGATGAAATTGTTGCTGGAATTAAAGACCTTTGGAAGCTTATGGATATAAGCTACGATAAGTTTATAAGAACTACTGATGATTATCATATTAGTGCAGTTCAAAAAATATTTAACAAATTATACGAGCAGGGAGATATCTACAAGGGAGCTTATGAGGGTTGGTATTGCACTCCTTGTGAAGCTTTCTGGACAGAAACTCAGCTTAAAGATGGAAAGTGCCCAGATTGCGGAAGACCAGTTGAAAAGGCTAAAGAAGAAGCTTATTTCTTCAAAATGTCAAAGTATGCAGATAGACTTTTAGAATATATTGAGTCTCATCCTGAATTTATCCAACCAGAGTCAAGAAAAAATGAAATGGTTAATAACTTCTTAAAACCAGGTTTACAGGACCTATGTGTATCTAGAACCTCTTTTAACTGGGGAATACCAGTGGAGTTTGATAAAGGACACGTAATTTATGTTTGGATAGATGCACTTTCAAACTATATAACAGCTCTTGGCTATAACAGTGACAACACTGAGCTTTATAGCAAATACTGGCCAGCGGATGTTCACTTAATTGGAAAAGATATTTTAAGATTCCACACAATTTACTGGCCAATTATGTTAATGGCGTTAGACCTTGAACTTCCAAAACAAATTTTTGGACACGGCTGGCTTTTAGTTGATGGTGGAAAAATGTCTAAATCCATGGGCAATGTAGTAGACCCAGTGGTACTAGTGGAGCACTTTGGAGTAGATGCAGTGAGATACTTCTTACTACATGAAATCCCATTTGGTTCTGATGGATTATTCAACAATGAAATTTTCATAAAGAAAACAAACTCAGACCTTGCTAATGACCTTGGAAACTTAGTTTCAAGAACAGTAACAATGATTGAAAAATACTTTGATGGAGTAATTCCAGCCCCAGATGAAAAAGAGGCAGTGGATGATGAGCTTATAAGACTTGCTCTTGAAGTTCCAGGAAAAGTAGAAAAAGAAATAGATAAATTAAAGGTATCTGATGCTTTAGATCACATTTGGACTTTAATTAGAAGAACAAACAAATATATAGATGAGACAACTCCTTGGGTTCTAGGAAAAGATGAGAGTAGAAAAGGAAGACTTGCTACAGTGTTATATAACTTAGCAGAATCTTTAAGAATCACTTCAGCATTACTTTCTTCCTTCTTACCATCAACAAGTGCTAAGATAAATAGTCAATTAGGTATTGAGGCAGCTTCTTGGAACAGTTTATCTGCCTTTGACGGAACTAGTGCAGGAAGTAAGGTAAATAAGGGAGAAGTTATGTTCCCAAGAATAGATGTGGATGCAAAAATTGAAGAGTTAAATAAACTTTCAGAAGCTCAAAAACAGCCAGAGAGAGCACCAATGACTCCAATTAAAGAAGAAATCACTATAGATGATTTTGACAAGATAGATTTAAGAGTAGTAAAAGTTTTAGAATGTGAGCCAGTGAAAAAGGCTAAGAAACTTTTAAAACTAAAAGTAGATTTAGGTGGAGAAATCCGTCAAGTAATATCTGGAGTAGCAGAGCACTACAAGCCAGAAGAGTTAGTAGGCAAAAATGTAATTCTAGTTGCAAACTTAAAACCTGTAACTTTAAGAGGCGAACTATCTCAAGGAATGATACTTTATGGATCAACAGATGATGATAGTAAGTTACTAGCTACAAATCCAGGAGATTTACCAACAGGGTCTATAGTAAGATAATTATTAATTAACTCACTGGGATAATTAACTAATATTACAATTAACCTAAAAAGAAAAGTTCTAGTAAAAGCTAGAGCTTTTCTTTTTTACAATGAATTTAGCTTTGCCTTCATGAAGGTATAAAAATTTGCTCACATTATAATTGTTTTAAATATTTAGAGTAGATAGAGTTTAACCCTCTTGAATGCTTAGATTTTTTTCTATATAACTACAGGCAAATTTAAATGAATTATTAAAGTTGGTTTTGGAAATATTAGAAACAGAGTGAAACTAATACATATATAAAGAATTTAAAGGAGTGTTTTTAAAATGAAAAGTTTAGTAGGAAGTAAAACTGCTGATAACTTAGCCAAAGCCTTTGCCGGTGAATCTCAAGCAAGAAATAGATATACCTTCTATGCTAAGGTTGCCCAAAAGGAAGGACATATGCAAATTTCTAACGTGTTCTATGAAACTGCTGATAATGAGAGGGCTCATGCTTATATATTCTTTGATCTTTTAGTTAAAGGTCTTGGTAAAAATCAAATACATGTAGATGCAGATTATCCAGTAGCTTATGGAGATACCTTAGAAAACCTAATGGCAGCTGCAGAAGGAGAAAAGGAAGAGTGGGGCACTGCTTATCCAGAGTTTGCAAAAATAGCAAAAGAAGAGGGTTATCCTGAAGTAGAATTTGCTTTTAATAAAATATTAGAAGTTGAAAAAGGCCATGAGCAAAGGTATTTAGATTTACACGAAGCTCTTAAGAATGAGAGATTATATAAAAGAGATACAGCTCAATATTGGAAGTGCATAAACTGTGGTTACATTTATGAAGGAACTGAGGCACCAAAGGCATGTCCTGCATGTAAATACCCTCAAGGATATTTTGAAATAATGTACGATACAAAGGAATAATTTCTAGATAAGTGGAGATAATTAGAATAGATACTCAAATTAAAGAAGTTTCTAACATCCCCCCATACTATAAGTCCTATTTTCAGTAGATATAGGACGATTTAACCCCTAAGCTATAAGAGATAATCCCCCTCTTATAGCTTATTTTTATTTTTAATTCTATGTTATTGTCAAGTGTGATGAAATAAAGTAAACCTTCAATGGTCAAATTAGGTGAAGGTTTGCTTTAATAATTGAGTTGATTTAAATATTAAAAAATAGACAGGTTATTTTATATACTCAACGGTTCTATTTTTAAAATAAATAGGTTTTAACCCCAGGCTCTCAGCGACTTGAAAGCCTTTATTTAAGTTGAGACCTATAGAATCAACAGTGTGAGCATCAGAACCTATGGTAACATAGTTTCCCCCAAGCTCTTTGTATCTTTTATAAATCCTTACAAGACTATTTAAAGACTTAACCATGCCTAGTCTGCGAGTATTAATTTCTAGAGAGATATCATAATTAATACAAAGTTTTATAATTTCATCGATATAATCACAATAATCATCATAGTAAATTTCTTTATCCTCGAAGGGACAGTATCTTGAAATAAAATCTATGTGGCCTAAGGTATCTATATAACTATGAGTTTTTAAGGAAGCTATAATTTCTAAAAAATAGTCTCTAAATAACTCCTCTTTAGTTTTTTCCTTATAAAGAGAAGCATCATATATATCAAAGCCATGAAGAAAATGCTGAGAGCCTATGACTTCATCAAAGTTATAGGTATCTACGAGATTTTTGTTTTCAGCTTCATAGCCTGTGTCCATTCCAAGCTCAATGCCAAGAAGCAAAGAGGAGCTTTTATAGGGTTCATAGGTTTTAAAAAAGTCAGCTACAGGAAATTTAAACTTTTCCTTGTCAGGATAATTTAAATCCATATGATCTGTAATAACTAATCCAATACCTAAAGCTTTAGCTTTATCAAGGGCATCTTTAATATTCATTTTCGAATCAGAAGAAAAACTAGTATGAATATGAGTATCAAATATCATAATTTCATCAACCTTTCAACCATTATACTTAAACTTTTTTGCATAGCTATAGGCTTTAAAAGTAATAATTTATTTTACTCATCATGAATTATATTCATGATGAATTTCATTCACCACCAAAAAGCCTTAAGGAATCAAAGGTGGAAATAAAGTATAAGTTAAGTCCTACCTTTAGTTCCCTATATTATAACAATAAATTACTAATTATAGTAAACAAAATTTTCCTTAATAGTTGCAATCTTAAAGTAGTAGTTTTATAATTTTTCATTATATATAGTATTTATAAGCAGGATAAAACCCACACTAAAAATAATTCTGAATATAGGTAACCAAGATGAAGAAGTACCTCATAGGAGGCTAGTTTTTCTATGAGAAATTTTATAGAGGAACAAGGTAAAGCCCCAGCTTTAAAACCTGCGATAAGTACAAAATGAACTTATTCATTATTTATCATAAGAGGAGGAATTTTAATGAAATACATAATTGGTATTTTAGTTGGAGCAGTTATTGGATATATCACTAACTGGCTTGCTATAAAAATGTTATTTAGACCCCATGAGGAAAAAAGAATCTTTGGCATAAAGGTTCCTTTTACTCCAGGACTTATACCAAAGGAAAGAAAAAGAATTGCTAAAAGTGTGGGAGAGGCTATTGGAGCTCATCTTTTAACAAAGGAAACTATCCTAAATTCTTTATGTAGTGACAAAATTAAAGAGGCCCTTTCAGGTTGGATAAAGGGAGAGGTAAAAAAGTTAGAAACTAGTGATTCAACCTTAGAAGAAAACTTAAAGTCTTTATTAAATGGACATTATGAAGAAATAAAGGGTGACTTAGAAAAAAATATAACAGCTATTGTAGTAGAAGAAGTTAAAGGCAAAGAATTTAAAAGTAAAGTAACTTCTATTGTAAGAAAAGAAATAGGAACCTTATTAAATAATTCTCCTAAAGCTGTTTTATCTTCACAAGCTTATGAAAATATAAGACTTAATTTAATTAATAATTTAAACCAAAGCATGGAAAATGGAGCTATTAAGGAAAATATTCTTAATTTAATTTCAGGTAAATTAGAAGGCATAAAGGAAAATACCTTAGAGGAAATAATTCCTCCTACAGTGATAGGTAACCTTAAGGTTTATATGTACAATAAGCGTCACGAAATAGGAAAGTACATACAAGGGGCTCTTAAAGAAGAAAAGTATGAGATTAAAATCAAAGGTATAATTAGTAATATCCTATCAACTCAACTTAACCCTATGATAGCAATGTTTGTAAACTCAGATACTATTTACAACAAAATAGTGGATGGAGCTTCTGAAATGCTAGAAACTGAAGAAACTTTAGTAGACATTGTGCTAATTTTAAATGAGGTATTAACTAAAGTCACTAAAACTAAAGTTATAGATATTCTAGAAAATATTCCTGTTAGTAATGAAGAACAAGAAAACTTAATTGGAAAAAAACTTTGGAAGTTCTTACTTAGCAATGTAAAAGAACATAAAATAATTAATACTCTTATAGAAGGAGTTGAAAGTGATTTAAATAACAGTGATACCTTAGGAACTGTATTTAACAAAGCTGGCATAAACCTAGAGGAAGAATTAGTTAACTTTGTGGAAAATAAATTAGATATGTTCTTAGAAAGCTACGGATTAGAAAGCAGTGTAAGTAAGTTTTTAACTAGTAGTCTACAAAGAATTTTAAATACTCAAATGAAATTCATTTTCCAAAAGGAAGGCAGAGATTTATCTTCTAAAGTCTCAGCTATAACCTTAGATTTATATAGCACTTTTGTGGAAAATAAAGCATCAGATTTTATAGAATTATTTAACATATCAAAGGTAGTAGAAGAAAAAATTAATGAATTTGAAGTTACTTATGCAGAAGAAATAATCTTAGAAATTGCAAGTAAGGAGCTAAGTGCAATAACTTGGCTTGGAGCAGTTTTAGGAGCAGTTATGGGAATTCTAACACCAGTACTTTCAGCCCTTTACTAAAATATAAAATAGGGTAAATTACTAGTTTTGAATAAAACTTGAAAAAGTGGACATAAATCATAATGGGCTTATAGCAGAGTTGTGGTTTATGTCCACTATAAGTTATAGTACAATTTGTGGACAAGTTTACTTAAATAATATAAGCTTTAACAATATTTTAGAAGCTTGAGTATACGCCCTTTTTAAGGGGTTGTTGATAAGCCTAGATAAGAAAACCTTCAGAGAACATTGAAATATTTAATTAGAATAGGAGAAAGCTATGATATTTGATTCACATTCACATTATGATGATAGCCAATTTAATGAAGATAGAGATTTAGTTTTAAAGGAGATAAAAGAAAAGGGAGTAATAGGAGTTTTAAACTGTGGTTCAGATTTAAGAGGGCTTAATATGTCTATTGAACTAGCAGAAAAGTATGACTTTGTATATGCAGCTGTTGGAATCCATCCAGAATATGCTCAGATAGTAGATGAAAACTTAATAGAGCAAATTAAGAACCATGCTAAGAATCCTAAGGTTAGAGCTATTGGGGAAATTGGATTAGATTACTACTGGGAAGAAAATCCTCCTAGAGAAGTGCAAAAAAAGGCCTTCAGAATGCAGATGGAAGCTGCTAGAGAGCTTAATTTGCCAGTAGTAATACATGATAGAGAGGCACATCAAGATACTCTAGAAATCATGAAGGAATTTAGCCAGGTTAAGGGTGTAGTTCACTGTTTTTCAGGTAGTGTAGAGTTTGCAAAGGAGTGCTTAAAGTTAGGTTACTATATAGGAATCACAGGAGTGGTTACCTTTAAAAATGCAAAGGTAATTAAAGAGGTGGTTAAGGCTGTACCAATTGATAAGCTACTAGTGGAAACAGATTGTCCTTACATGGCTCCTACCCCTTATAGAGGGAAAAGAAATCAATCAAATTATATTGAATATATAATTGAGGAAATAGCAGATTTAAAGGGTATAACCAAAGAAGATGTGGAAAAAAATACCATAAAAAACACAAAAAACTTGCTTAATTTAAAATAATCCATTATAATGTTAATTATTGGTAATAAGCTCAAAAATAGTAAATTAATTCTTTGGAACAGGAATATTAATTACGTTTTTGAATATACATTAAAAAACACTTCAATTCCACCCAGAGAAGACTGATATTTATAGCATTAAAGGGAATTATTTATAATTCTATGCATGAGATGCATTTACTACAGTCAATTCAAGAGATAGAGTGCTAAAATTTGACACATAAACTAGGGTAATATATAATTGCTTAGTACTCTTGTCTAGGGGAGGTAATCTTTATGAATATCATTGCTAAAGATAAATTGAAAAAATATTTTTCAATTTGGCCTAAGACATTATTTATTGTAGCATTAGTTTTAATGTGTACAACAATTACAATTTTGAACTTAAGAAAAGACATAACAGTAGTTATAGACGGAAAGGAAACCAAGATAACTACCTTAGCTAAAAATCTAAATAAGGTTTTTGAAGACTATGGTATAAGTGTTGGTGAAAAAGATAAAGTTTCTATGACATTAGACAGTGAAGTAAAAGACGGAGATATTATATATATTAGTAAGGCCGTGGAAATTGAAGTGAATGTAGATGGAAAAGATTTAACCCTTGCTTCTGCAGAACCAACAGTTAAGGATTTATTAGCTGTTGAAAACATAACCCTAGAGGCAGAGGATAAAATTGTTCCAGCTTTAGAAAAGCCATTAGAGAATGGCATGAAAATTCAAATAACAAGAGTAAAAAGAGAAATATTAAATGAAGTTCAAGAAATTGCTTTTGAAACTGAAGTAAGAAAGAATAATGATCTAGCCGAAGGAACCCAAAGGATAGTTCAAGAAGGATCATCAGGAGAAAAAGCGATCACAACAGAGGTTGTGTATGAAGATGGTAAAGAAGTTAATCGCAAAGTAGTTGAAGAGAAAGTTCAAAAGAATCCAATAAAGAAAATAGTTGATATTGGTACACTTGGCGTTTTAAGACCATCTCGTGGAGGAGAAGTTTTGTACACTAAAAAGCTATCATTTTCATCGACTGCATATTCAGCAGATAGAGGTGATGCATCAGATAGAACCGCAACAGGTACAAAATGTAGACGTGACCCTAACGGATATAGCACAGTAGCAGTAGATCCAAGAGTTATTCCACTTGGTACAAAACTATATATAGAAGGATATGGTTATGCAATTGCAGAAGATACTGGTGGTGCTATAAAAGGAAATATAATAGATGTATATTTCAATACTTATTCAGAGATGATGAATTGGGGAAGAAGAAGAATAAACGTTTATATTATAAAATAGGAGAATAATCTCCTATTTTTTATTTTGCTATAGGCCTCAATGATGAAAACTTATTTCATTCATGATAGATTTAATCCTTCGCCGAAAAGCCCTAAGAAAAACAAGGTAGCTTTCATGTGGGAGTTAAGTCTTAATTTGGGTTACTATATTGTGAATACATAAAGAATAAAAATCACAAGCTATTTATAATACTACTAGTTAAGGTTCATTGAGAAAACCTTAGGAAAATCAATATAATTGAGTATAAAAAGTTTTTCATTTGGTTTCCTATATTGAGAATTTACATGGTAAAATAATATAAGGTATCTGAAAATAAATAATAACACAAAATAGACTAGCATACTGACTTACTTATTTTTTGAAGATGCCTAAGTAGATATAATAGGTAAGTTATTATTTGGAGGCAGATTTATGATTAAGGAAGTTATTGTAGTAGAAGGACGAGATGATATAACAGCAGTAAAAAGAGCTGTAGAAGCAGAAGTTATTTCTGTAAGCGGGTTTGGAATAAATGGACAAATAATAGAGAAAATAAAGCAAGCGCAAAAAAGACAAGGGGTAATTATTTTAACAGATCCAGATTTTGCAGGAGAAAAAATTAGAAGAATTATTTCTAAAAGAGTACCCGATGTAAAACATGCATACATAACTCAAAGTGAAGGAACAAAGGATGGAGATATAGGTGTTGAAAATGCATCTCCAGAAACTATTATTAGAGCTTTAGAAAATGCAAAGTGTGAAATAAAGGAAACAAGAAAAGAATTTGATATTCAAGATATGTATTATTTTAAGCTTACAGGCAATAACAAAGCAAGGGAAAGAAGAGATGCCCTAGGAAAGCAACTAGGAATAGGATATTGCAACACTAACCAACTTGTAACTAGATTAAATAACTATGGTATTTCAAAAGAAGAATTTATTAAGGCCCTAGAAAAGATTGAGAAGGAGATTTAGCATGGAAAACTTAAGTACTAAAGATATAGTATTAAAATATAATTTTAAATTCACAAAAAGTCTCGGTCAAAACTTTTTGACAGATGATACAGTATTAGATGATATAGTTGAGGGAGCTGATATTACAGAGGAAGATTATGTAATAGAAATAGGCCCAGGAGTTGGAACTCTAACTAAAGAGCTTTTAAAAAGAGCTAAAAAAGTTACAAGCATAGAACTTGATGAAAGGCTTATACCTATATTGCAGGAAGAACTAAAAGAGTATCCTAATTTTCAATTAGTACATAAAGATGCATTGAAGGTAGATTATAATGAGCTCATAGGAGAAGAAAAGAGTGTAAAGATAGTTGCAAATTTACCTTACTACGTTACTACTCCTATAATTGCAAACTTACTTAATGGTAAATATAATATTAAATCTATAACTATAATGATACAAAAAGAAGTGGCAGAAAGAATTGATGCAGAGCCAAGCACTAAGGATTATGGCGCATTTTCATTACTTGCCCAATATTATTGTGACACAAAAATTATAAGAAGAGTACCACCTTCTTCCTTTATACCTTCTCCTAAGGTGGATTCCATAGTAATAAGATTAGATATACTAAAAAAACCAAGAGTACAAGTGAAGGATGAGAAGCTATTTTTCAGTATAATAAGACAATCCTTTAACATGAGAAGAAAAACTCTTTCTAATGCTATGAAAAATGTTGGATTGGACAAAGAAACTTTAAAAGAGGCCTTTGAAAAGGCAAATATAGATTCTGGTAGAAGAGGTGAAACTTTATCTATCGAAGAATTTGCAAACTTGGCTAATACGGTATCAGAGCTTAAATAGGATTTTATAGAATTCGGGTTAAAAAAATTGTTCCTCAAAAGCAGAGTTAAAGCTGTAGAAAAAAACTTTCATCTTTTAGGCACATCGCTCATATATTATAATGTATAAATTATAATGGAGGTAATTGGGAGTGACACCTAGAAAAAGCTACAGTAGATATTTTATCATATTGCAAGAAGAGCAAAAGGGTTACGGTATGGACGCTGACAAGGCACCTTCTGGATATGCTAAATTGGAAGTTAAAAATAATAGATCAAAAATATCCTACTATGTTCAAAACTTAAAACGAGACAGAGGCCCTTATTATATGATTTTGATAACAGATAAACAAAATCCAAGAAGCCTTATAAATTTAGGAAGATTGAACATAGACGATAACGGTAGAGCTGATGTTAATTTCGATTATGATATGAATAGTATAGGCAACACTAATATTGCTATGGATAAGATAGTTGGGGCAGCAGTAGTTTCTATGAATGGAACTATAACTCCTATTATGGTAGGATTTTCAACTACTGATGTACCAAAAGATTGGACTACTTACCCAATATCTAAAGGAACTACTCAGCCGGGAACAAATGGAACAGGAACTACAGGCACTGGAGTTGGGGGCACAGGAACCATGGGAACAGGCACTGGCGTAGGAACAGGAGCAGGAACTACAGGTGCTGGAACTGGAACTACAGGAACGGGTACTGTAGGTAAAGGAACCATGGGAACAGGCACTGGTGTGGGAACAGGAGCAGGAACCACAGGTGCTGGAACTGGCACTGGAGTTGGAACTGGTACAGGAGTTGGAACTGGAGTTACAGGAACGGGTACTGTAGGTAAAGGAACCATGGGAACAGGCACTGGTGTAGGAACAGGAGCAGGAACCACAGGTGTTGGAACTGGAACTACAGGAACGGGTACAGTAGGCACAGGAACCATGGGAACAGGCACTGGTGTGGGAACAGGAGCAGGAACCATAGGCGCTGGAACTGGAGCTACAGGAACGGGTACTGTAGGTAAAGGAACCATGGGAACAGGCACTGGTGTGGGAACAGGAGCAGGAACTACAGGTGCTGGAACTGGAACTACAGGAACGGGTACTGTAGGCACAGGAACCATGGGAACAGGAACTGGTGTGGGAACAGGAGCAGGAACCACAGGTGCTGGAACTGGAACTACAGGAACGGGTACTGTAGGTAAAGGGACCATGGGAACAGGAACTGGCGTGGGAACAGGAGCAGGAACCACAGGTGTTGGAACTGGTACTGGCGCTACAGGAACGGGTACTGTAGGTAAAGGAACCATGGGCACAGGCACTGGCGTAGGAGCAGGAGCAGGAACCACAGGTGTTGGAACTGGTACTGGAGTTGGAACTGGAGCTACAGGAACGAGTACTGGAGGCACAGGAACCATGGGAACAGGCACTGGTGTAGGAACAGGAGCAGGAACAACAAGTGTTGGAACTGGCGCAGGAATGGGAACACAACCTACTACAGGAACACAAAATGACTTTATTGATGAGTTTGAGGATTATTATGAAGATGATACCATTATAAATATGACTCCAGTAAACCAAGGTACTACAACACCTAGGGGAATGGATATTTTTGATAGATATGAAGAAGAAATAGAAAGTTCTAAACTTGAAAGACATAAGCATAAAAAGTGCAAGAAGCACAAAGATGAACAGGATTATTGCAATAAGCATCATGGATATATGGATGATTATGAGGATGACGACTGCGATTACTGTAAGCAGCATAAGGCTTATAAGAATAACCATGATGAGGAGGATAACTGCAATCACCTCATGATGAACCATATGCATCATGAAGAGCAGGATGAGGATAATCATTATGAACATCATATACTACACCATATGGATGATGAATATGATGATCATAAATCTTGCAATCAGTATAAAGATAATAAGAAAAACTATGGGAAATGTAATAATTGGGAAAGTAATGAAAACCATATGTATAAATACAACTGGCCACTAGGTAATACAGGAGAGTTCTTTAAGAATGTAGTTAAGGGCTTTGAAAAGCTCGGAGAAAATGAAAATATTAAAAACTGTTTCTGGTATAAAGTTGCAGTAAATAAACTTGAAGATATGTATTGCATATATGACTATAATAAGTATACAGTAGTATTTTATCCAATGATTTGTTATTACCCATATATATCTAAAAAGAAAAACTTTATAATTGGATATAAATGTGATGATGAAGGTAATCTAAAATATATAATTTATGGAATACCTGGAACCAAAGCATTAGAAGATCAACCTTATGGTGGAAAAACAGGATTCGTTACTTGGATGCCATCTAAGGAAGAAAAGGATATGGGACACTGGCTCATGTACTACGACTTTAAGACAAATAATGTAGTAATTCCAATAAAACGTTCTTAAAACTATGAAATAATCCTCTGCTGATAAGGTAGGGGATTATTTTTTTACTTAAATTTATTCTATTTTTTATACAAGCCTCATAGATATATTACAAAGAATTAATTTTAATTTAAGGTTAGTTATAGTATTAATTATAAATTAAAGCTAATTTTTATTATAAATAAATGTACAAGTACCTAGCGATGAATGGGTACTTGTACATTTATAATGTATAAAAGGAGGAACCACAGGATGAGAGTAATGATAGCAAAGAATAGGCAGACAGGGTTAGTAGTGATACTCATAGGATTAATGATTACTATAGTTGGACTTGGTCAGTATTTTGAGAGTAAATTAAAAATGGCCACTTTAATTCAAAATAATATAGGATCCTTTAAAAAATATGATGCTTTAGAAGGTAAGTTAAGCTATAGTCTTCCACAGTCATGGATTGCAAGTGAAGGTTCAAGTAGTAGAGAAAATGTCATTTACTTTAATGAATTTGTATCTGATGATACATATACCCATGGATTTATACAAATTATCAGCACAAAGGATGATATGAAAAAGTTAATTGATGTAGATATAAAAGAAATTAAAAATATGGGGATTAAAGATTACACCTTGAATCCATCAAAAATTAAAAATAATGATGGATATATCCTTCAATATAATCTAAGTATAAATAATTATAAAACTAATAAAATTTATAATTACTATATTAAGCAAAAGGATTATATTATAAAAGTAAATTTTGTTATAAACGATGAAAAGCATAAAGAAAACACACCTATATTTTTAGAAAATATAATAAATACCTTTTCTTTTAATGATATATTAAAGGGGTAGACTATATAATTTTAATTATGTACAATGTAAAATAATTGGGATATAACTTGTAAAGTTATGAGAAGAAGTATTATAATATAAGTACGCTAAAATGTTTAATAACTATATTTATTAATAAATGTAGTTTATACTAAGTAAGAAAAATAATTAGAGAAGCATAATGCTTCTCTAAATTTTTGTTATGGAGGGGAAAATGAGAAATTTAAATAAGTATTTAATTATAATAACAATATTGATAGCAACTTCATTTTTATCAGCCTGTGCAATTATTCCGAAAAAAAATAAGGATTTTGAATACATAAAGCAACGAGGCGTTATGAAAATAACTATTCAAAGTACTAGAGATAAAAGCTATAAATTTACTGTAACCGATGAAGAGGCAGTTCTGGATATATATCAGCTTCTTTCTAGCGCAAAGGAAGTGGAAGGAAAGACTTCCTTAGAACCAGATTATATTTTTGAGATTTATGAAGCACCGGATAAGATAAGTAAATTTAACTATGTAGCAGGGTTAGACAAAGGAAACGGAGCTAACTTTTATAATGAGGGCAAAAATTATATTGTATCTAACAGATTAGATAATGATATAATTAAAAATTTTGGTAATAACAGAAAACCAATAGATTTTGAAAATATATACTATGAAAGCTTACTAAGAACCCTAGAAACCTTTAACACCGGAGATAATAAGGGTAAAAAGATAGGCTTAAACATTAAAAGTGATATAGAAACAACTAAATATCAACTTTCTACAGATATTATGTATTTTGAGGATAGGCTAAAGAAAATACAAAATGCCGAAATTGCTAAGGGTGATAACTTAGAAGGTTATGATGTAGTAATGACAGTGAAAACTGAAGGATATACCGCTACTAAGTATAAAGCAATTGTAACTTTTCAGGGGGATCCTAAGGTGAAACCTGTGACTTATTATATAAATAATGTATATGAACAAGGTAGCTGGAAGATAAATATTACTACTGAAAAGCCAGAAAACTTCTAGAAGACATAAATTTAATTACATTTTGGAGAGGAATAGTTCCTTTTCACATCATAAATCGTAAGTAAATAAGTAATAAAAAAATGAAACTGTATTTAATAATATAGTTTCATTTTTTATATGTTTTATAGGTTTAATTAAAACACAGCATCTTTAACTGAAAAATAATCTTTGAAATTATCTATTAAGCGGCATTGTTGAAACCGTTGGTTTTCTTTAATATTAAATCAATTTTAACCACTGAAATAATTGCTACACAAATCAGGCAATCTGCTAACAAATACCCACCATTGTATAGGAAGGAATATAAAATTGGTGACATTCCTTCTTTTGCATAATCTCCAAAGAATACTACTCCAGAAATGAAGTGGAATACAAATCTGCAAAGGAAGGCAAAGATTACTGCAAGAATTCTATTATTCTTTAGTACACCTGCAAGACCTATTGCCATGAAAGGAAGTGAATAATCGAATAAGACCTGAATTGGGTGAAGTATATAAGCTGGTCCTATAACAAAGTTAACTAACCCGTATAGAAAGCCAGTTAGTACACCTACCGTTGGACCATATAATAGAGATATAACGATTATAGGCAGCATACTTCCTAAGGTAGCACTTCCACCATAAGGTAACTCAAATAATTTAAAAAACTGTAATACTGTAGATAAAGCAAGGGCAAGACCAATGTGGGCCATAAGTCTAGAAGTAAGTTTAACCTTTTTAATTCTAGTGAAAGATACCATCATTATAAGTACTCCGATGAGAGTAATAATAGTGGTTTTGTTTGATAAAATTTCTTTAAGATTTTCTGTAAATGACATAAAAATTCCTCCCAGTTTAGTGCTATAGGAGTGTTTAAACTAAAAAAACCATATTCCTAGGAATACGGTTAATCTTTTTATCTTAAACGCTTCCCTACGCTGGTATTAACCAGATCAGGTAAAAGGGTTAATGAATATAATCATCTCTCAGCCAACGGCACCCCTAGCACATATTAAATTTAGTCAAAATAAATTTCAACTCTAATTATATTTTAGTATATTCATGGGTGTAATGCAATGATTCCATAGAATTTTACTGAATTTTCCAAGGGGCCTTTGATAATAAGTATAAGATTTAAAAGAATTCATGAAAAAATTTATTTAGCACTTAAAAAAAGTCTATCATTTTATCATTTAACATATTTAAGGGTTTAGTCATGTTTATGTCTACCCTATCACCTACCCTAGAATTTGAAGGAAGCCGATTAATGGACACATCCATAGTTGTTCCATCCATGAGTTCCACAAAGGCATCAGTATTATTAATATCAATTATTTTACCTAACATAACATTCCTCCGTAATAAAAAATATAGGTTACTTTTCACATGGAAAAAATGGTCTTATTTTAATCCAACTTTTGATTTAGAGTAAAATTTAAAGGAAGTAACCTGCTTAAGTTAGTTTTCCTTTAGGAAAGCATATTTATTCTAAATAAATAGGAAATTTAATTGAAAGTATATATTATACTAGATATAATGGACTTTAGAGGTGGTGCTTATGGGTTGGGTGAGTATAAAGGATAGACTATTGCTAATATGTTTTATACTAATTGGGATACAATTGATAACTATGAAGTTACACAAAAATAAGATTGCATATTTAAATAATACAAAAGATATATTATATGATTTAAGAGAAAAGGTTATAGAAGCTGTAGATAAGGAACAAGTGTATAAGCTTATTCTAAGAGCGGCTATTGATATGTTACCTAAAGCGTCTAAGGGAAGCATACTAATGGAAGCAAAAGATAAGCTGTTTCATTATGAAGCTTTAGTAGGATATTCTGAGGAACTTAAGGAAATTACATTAAGAAAAGAGGAAGTGTTTTTATACGCAAAAAACCAGTTTAAAGGCATTGCAGTAATAAAAAATCCAGCAAAATTTAATAAGAACATACTGAATTTTGAAAAACACAAAATTTTTCAGGATACAGAGGCTCTAGATATTTGCTGTACCTTAAGTTGTCCCATTTCTATAAATGACAGAGTTATAGGGGTAATTAATTTAGATAGTACTGAAAAGGGTGCTATTTTTTCAGAAGATGATATAAAGTATTTAAAATATATAATTAATGAACTTAAACTAGTACTAAGGGTATTCTTAATACAGGATGATTTAAGATACCAAGCTAATTATGATGTGCTTACAGGGCTCTACAATAGAAGATACCTAGAATATCTTCTAAGTTACCACCTAGAAATGTCAAAAAATAAATGTAAAAAGTCTACATTAATATTTATTGATTTGGATAATTTTAAGAGAATTAATGATGCCTATGGGCATAAATCAGGAGATAAAGCCTTAATGTTAATATCAAACATATTGCAAAAAAAAATGAATTCTTCTTACATCTATGGAAGAATGGCGGGAGACGAGTTTATAGTTTTTATTCCTCATGGAGATGGAAAGAGTGCTGTTAAGATCATTGAAGAAGTGCGGGAGGTTTATAGTCATGAAACTATAGGGGATATAAAATTGGATTTTAGCTACGGAATCATAGAAGTAACGGATTCAAGTAAGAATTTAGAAGAATTAATTCATGAAGCAGATGAGAAGATGTATGAAGTGAAAAACTACAAAAAAGAAAAAAATCAAAGAAAAAAATCTTCCTAAGAAGATTTTATAATGAAAAGATATATAAAACACCTTTCAAATTGAAAGGTGTAATATTTTTTTATTATTAAATTTTTGAAACGTTAGATGCTTGAGGACCTCTAGCACCTTCAACTACGTCAAATTGAACTCTTTGACCTTCTTCTAAAGATTTGTAGCCATCACCTGATATAGCAGAGAAATGTACGAATACATCTTCTTCTCCTTCAACCGATAAAAATCCAAATCCTTTTTCAGCATTAAACCATTTAACTGTACCTGTTTTCATTTAACTTCCTCCTGAATAAAAAAATAAAGCGAAAAATCAATTTTTCATATTTGGTTAACCTTAATTATAATTATATTCTTATCAATTAAGGTTGTTTTTATACTCAAATATTTTAGGTATTATGAAATATTTCAATATGACCTGAATATTTCGCTGTTTTAGCTTAATTAATTATAAATCATAATAATGGACAGTCTGGTGAAGTGGCTTGTCCATTATTTAATAATACGTTTAGCAATATAGTAGGTATTTCTATAATATGCAGAGTTTAGGTTGGAAACTCTCACTACATCTCCAGGTTTAGGTGCTTGAATAAATAAATCATTTCCTTTGTAAATAGCTACATGGGAAACTGAATCAGGCCTAGCATCATCAGTAGTGAAAAATAATAAGTCTCCAGGTTTAAGGTCCTCTTTACTTACAGTAATCCCTTGATGAACTTGATAATAGCTTGTTCTTTCAAGTTGAACACCAAGCTTTCTGTATACGTATTGAGTAAGTCCTGAACAATCAAATCCCATAGGAGTAAAACCACCCCAAAGATAAGGAACGCCTAAATACTTTTCAGCTTCAGCCACAATGTCCTCACCGGAGTATCTGCTTTCAATAACAGGGGTTTCTCTTACTAATGGAGTGTTAACATCCGTAGCGTTAGTTACTTTAATGTAATCTCCATGGACCCAACCTTCCTTATTATTAATTGATATTTTATACCAACCATTTGAGTGAGCAAGTATAGGGAACTTATTTCCGTATCTAGCCACTTCAATTTTACTATAATTTGTTCCTGCACCACTTCTCACATTTAAGACATCTGCTGAAATTATAGCAACTTTGCCTTGAACTACTGGAGCCTCAATTACAGGCGGAGTAGTAGGTTTCTCTACATTAGAAGGTGGTGGTGTTGGCGTTGGAGCTTGAGTGTTACTATCTACAGTAACAAATTCTTTAGATACATATCCTGTATTTCCACTATAGCTTACCTTATACCAACCACTAATTTCCTCTAAAACTTCTAGCTTACTACCTGAATATAAAGACTTAATAATACCATAATTAGTACCAGGGCCAGTCCTTAAGTTAAGGGCTGAAACATTAACTGTCCCAGACTTTTGCAGAGGAGAAGTAGTGCCACTATCTCCACGACTTGGTCTAGAAGAATCACTACTACCAGAGTCAAGTGTTACATAATCTTGACTTACATACCCTGTAGAACCGTTATAACTAATCTTGAACCAACCATTAGTAGCTTCTAGTATAGTTATTTTAGTATTTTGTTTTAAGGAACCTAAAGTGCCGAACTTAGTTCCAGCGCCACTTCTTACATTTAAAGCAGTAGCGTTTACAGTACCAACTTTGCCAGAAGGAGTTTCTGCAGGTTTTGCAGTTTGTACAAACTCTCCATGTATCCAGCCTGTTCTATTATTAAAGTTGATTTTATGCCAACCATTTACGGTATCAACGATAGTTACAGTATTACCCTTGTATAATTTCCCAAGTATTGTAGATGATGTATTTGCAGAAGATCTGACATTCAGTGCATCAGCAGTAATAACACCACTACTAGCTTTAAGAGAAGTTGACTCATTATTTACATTTGGGTTTGCTACTGCAACGCCAGTATTTAATTTAAGTGATATGCCTACAGCAAAGGTTACTGCACATAGACATTTAAGATGTTTACTTTTCAATTCTTTACCCCCCACTCCCAAAACTAACAATATAAATTGCATTACTTAAATTATAATGGAAAAAATTCCATATAACAATAAATTAATCTAAATAATCCTAAAAAATTACCATAAGTTAGTTTAAAGTAAAAATTTTTACAGTATTCTCTCCTAATATTTCATCATTAATCTCCAAGGAATTTCCACTAACTTTTTCACCATTTTTCATAAAGGTTAAAAAGGTTTCCACCCCGTCTAAGTAAAAACTTAATTGAGGAGTTTTATAATGCATAGGAATAACTATTTTGCTTTGAATTTGTTTAGCTATTTTCGCAGCCTCTTCACCATTTATAGTATAGTTTCCGCCAACAGGTATAAAGAGTACGTCAACAGTACCTATTAAATCAATATCCTTTTGATCAAGTAGATGGCCTAGGTCTCCTAAGTGGCAAAACTTATAACCTTCCATTTCTATAATGAAGATTATGTTTTCTCCACGCTTTGCTCCCTTATATTTATCGTGATAAGAAGGAATTCCTTGAATGGTAATATCACATTCATTAAAAAAACCGACTTTATCAATGATCTTCGAGCCAGGATTTATGTGTTGAATATTATTATGGTCGAAGTGCTGGTGACTTATGGTTATAACATCAGCAGAACCTTTATACAGGGAATAGCCCACCGTTGCATCAAAGGGGTCTGTTAAAAGCCTTCTTTCCTTACAGTCCTCTAGTAAAAATGAAGAATGGCCAAGCCAAGTAATTTTCATGATTATCTCTCCAATCTTTCATATTAATTAAAATAAGTTCTTAGTGAAGGTCACTGAGTTTTAGTTTAATGGTTCTTAAGTATAGTTTTTTAGGATTAAGGTTAATACGATTTTATTCTCTTAAAAAGCTTTGAAAAATTAACGTGAGGTAAAGCTATAACTTGAGTATTGAATTTAAAGTAATTGCATATTTAGATTATGGATTAATATTAAAGAAATATTCAATGGAGAATGAGGCCTTGTTTAAAAGTTACAAAGTAGTAATAATATTTTAAAATTATCTTATAATAAAATTGTAGTTAAAACTTAAGCAGAATTTTGATATAATTTGAATGGATGAGGTATTTTTTGTAAAGTGGGAGGGCAGTTTTTATGCAAGTTACAACTAGGTATAAAGAGGTTTTAAGGTCAAAGTCAGTTCGTGGAAATATGATAAAGTATGTAGCATTGCTTAGTATGTGTCTAGTTATTGCTGCAAGCATGGTTATTATTACTAACAATAGTAATTTAACTACTTATAAAAACTTATTTTTTGATGAAAGGTACATAGAAGCTAAGGAGTATTATGAAAGTAAACTTAATACTTCCATAAGCAATAGTTTAGGTAGCACTAAAAAAGTAATAGCCTTTCTAAATGGGCAGTTGAATGCTAACTTAGAAGGTTACAATAAAAGTGAAATAGCTAGTGAAAAAGTTTTAAATTTAATTAATGAAATAAAAAGCTATAATTTCATTAGTGATAAAACCATAAATGATGCCCTTTATAAAGTTGAAACTACAGAAGTAGTAAGAAATATAAATAGTTTACTGAAAGAAGGCAAGGATTTTGAGAAGGTATTAAAGGTTATTGAAGATACTGAAAAGCAATACCCTAACTTAGAAGAATTATCCATTGCTAAAAAAGAAGCCTTAAGTTGTATTAAGTCCATTACTTTAACGGAAGGAAAAGCTCTTTTTGATGAAGGGAAGTTTGAAGCTGCAATAGCAAAACTTGAAGACAAATCAAACTACCTTTCTGGAGATTCAGATTTTGAGGATGCCCTAAAAAATTATAAAGCTAAAAAAGAAGAGGTAAAAAGGATTGAAGAAGAGAAGCGAATTGAGGAAGAAAAAAGAAAAGAAGAAGAGAAACGAATAGCGGAAGAAAAAAGAAAAGAAGAAGAAAGAAAAAAGGCAGCAGTTATGGTAGTTAATACTAAATTAAATAGAGGGGATTTTGCCACCTCACAAGAGTTTATCAATACTACAAATCTTGCTAGCTCTAATTCTTATTTGATTTATGTAAACTTGCAAAGCCAAACTACAGAAGTGTTTAAAGGTTCTAGAGGAAACTGGAATCTAATTCATAGCTTTACTAGTTCTACGGGAAGATCAGATGCACCTACTCCAAGGGGTGTTTACAAGGTAACAGGCAGAGGAACCTGGTTCTTCAGTGAGGAATTTCAACAAGGAGCTAAGTGGTATGTACAATTTTGGGGAGATTACTTATTTCATTCCTTACCAATGGATAGGAGCAAAAACATAGTAGATTCAACTCTAGGGACCCCAGCATCTCATGGTTGTGTAAGACTTAAGGTTGATGAGGCTAAGTGGCTTTATGATAATATACCAAATGGAGCCACAGTTTTCGTAAAATAGTGTTTTAAATCAATACATTCTTCATAATAAAAGTTACTGAGTAGAGCTACTTATATTCTTTGAAAATAGTGAAAATTTCTTTGACAAAAAAACCACTTTGTAATATAATAATAGAAACAATATATAAATAATGAATTATTTATAAAAACTAATAGCTAAGAGTAGGAAAAGTACTTTAAAAGTAGTTTACAGAGAGTGGAGGTTTGGTGTGACTCCATAGCGAAGTTTAAAGGAAAATCACCTAGGAGCTGAAGACTGAAAGTAGTAAGTCTATCCGTAATTCTGCGTTAAAGAATAGAGTATGTTAGTACTTGAAATTATACATTAACACTATAGGTGGTATAGCGAATTCAACTTCGTCCTATTTTAGGGCGAAGTTTTTTATTTTGCATCAAATTAAGATGTTCACCAAGGTCTTCACATTGGTATTGGAGAAAGTAACCTTTCCGCTGTGGCCTTGTCTGGGAGAATTGTACCATTTTTCTAGAGATTTCCTTTGCTATAACAACTAACAGTTTTAAGTACTACATAATCAATAAGAAATTCTTTGTAAGTGCATACAGACTCCATTGTATAAATCTTAGGTTCATAGTTAATCATTAGATTAAGTTGCAATTGGCAAATTATTAGCACTTAGATAATAGAAAATAACACCAGTAAGAAAGGAGCAATATTATGTATAAGAAAATTGATTCAACTAAGAGTTTTATGGACATGGAAAATGATATATTAAAGCTTTGGGCAGAAAAAGACATTATAAAGAAGAACTTTGATTTGAATGAAGATGGTGAATACTTTACTTTTTATGATGGTCCTCCAACAGCAAATGGTAAGCCTCATATAGGACACGTTATAACAAGGGTTATGAAGGATATAATCCCAAGATATAAGGTGATGAAGGGTTATAAGGTTTTAAGAAAAGCTGGATGGGACACTCATGGACTTCCAGTAGAGCTTGAAATAGAAAAGAAACTTGGAATTTCTGGTAAGCCAGAAATAGAAAAATACGGGGTAGAGAAATTCGTTAGAGAGTGTAAAGACAGTGTTTTTTCTTACGTTGAAATGTGGAGAGAGATGTCTGAAAGAGTTGGTTATTGGATAGACATGGATAATCCATATGTAACTTATCATAATGATTATATTGAATCAGTATGGTGGGCACTTAAGCAAATGTGGAATAAAGAATTAATCTACAAGGGTCATAAGGTAATGCCTTACTGCCCAAGATGTGGAACTACCTTATCTTCTCATGAGGTTGGTCAAGGTTATAAAGATGTTAAGGATAGCTCAGTTTACGTTAAGTTTAAACTTAAAAATGAAGATAAATATATACTAGTTTGGACAACAACTCCTTGGACACTTCCAAGCAACGTAGCACTAGCTGTGAATAAAAAATATGATTATGTAGAAGTTCTGCATGAGGGTGAAACTTTAATTCTTTCAAGACAACTTTTAAATAAGCTTAACGGAGAGTATGAAGTAGTAGCTGAGTTTAAAGGAGAAGAGCTTTTAGGAAAAGAATATGAGCAAATGTTCAAGTTTGAGACTCCAGAAGAAAAGGCTTTCTATGTAGTTCATGGTGATTATGTAACTTTATCAGATGGTACTGGTATAGTTCACATTGCACCAGCTTATGGAGATGAAGATAACCAAATAGGTAAATTATACAACCTTCCGATGATAAACTTAGTTGATTCAGAGGGTAAATTCGTTCCAGCTGTAGAGCCATGGGCAGGAATCTTTGTTAAAAAGGCTGATGAGAAAATCATAGCTTTCATGAAAGAAAACAATATTCTTTATAAGAGTGAAAAATTCCTACACTCATATCCACACTGCTGGAGATGTGACACACCACTTCTTTACTACCCAAGAGAGAGCTGGTTTGTAAGAATGAGCTCAGTAAGAGATCAGCTGCTTGAAAACAATGATAAAATCAACTGGATGCCAGATAACGTTAGAACAGGAAGAATGGGCAAATTCCTAGAGGGAGTTATCGACTGGGGTATTTCAAGAAACAGATACTGGGGAACTCCACTTCCAATATGGGAATGTGAATGTGGCCACAGAGAAATGATAGGCAGCATTGAAGAACTTCATAAAAAAGGCATCAATGTTCCAGAAGGCATAGAGCTGCACAAACCATATATCGATAATGTGCACTTAAATTGCCCACATTGTTCAAAGGAAATGACAAGGGTAGATGAGGTTATTGACTGCTGGTTTGACTCAGGTTCAATGCCATTTGCACAATACCACTATCCATTTGAAAATAAAGAGCTATTCGAAGCAAACTTCCCAGCTCAATTTATATCAGAAGCTGTGGATCAAACAAGAGGATGGTTCTATACTCTACTTGCAATATCAACAACAGTATTTGAAAAGAATCCATTTGAAAACTGTATAGTACTTGGACACGTACTTGATAAAGATGGTTTAAAAATGTCTAAGCATAAAGGAAATGTATTATCTCCATTTACAGTTTTAGATAATGAAGGAGCAGATGCTCTAAGATGGTATTTCTATACTGCTTCAGCCCCATGGCTTCCATCAAGATTCTATGAGGATGCAGTTATAGAAGCACAAAGAAAGTTCATAGGAACTCTATGGAATGTTTATTCCTTCTATGTGCTATATGCAGATTTAGATAACTTTGATCCAATGAAATACCAAAACTTCAAATCAGAAAATGTAATGGATAAATGGATGATGTCTAAGCTTAACACTTTAGTTAAGAATATAGATGGGCATCTAGAAAATTACAGAATTACTCAAGGCGCCAAAGAGCTTGAGGACTTCGTAGATGAACTTTCAAACTGGTATGTAAGAAGAAATAGATCAAGATATTGGGTAGAAGAGCTAACTGAAGATAAGATTGGAGCATACATGACTCTATACAGAGTTCTTGTAACCTTCTCAAGAGTTGCATCTCCATTCATACCATTTATCACAGAAGAGCTTTACCAAAACCTAGTGGTTGCTTTTGATGAAAATGCACCAGAAAGTATTCACCTATGCATGTGGCCAGAATACAACGAAACTGAGGTTGATAAGACTTTAGAAGAGGAAATGGATAAGGCTTATAGAATAGTTAAACTTGGTAGAGGTGCAAGAAATGCTGCTAACATCAAAAACAGACAGCCGTTATCAAAAATGCTTGTATCTGTAAGTGAACTTCCAGAGTACTATGGAGACATCGTTAAAGATGAGCTTAACATTAAGGCAGTAGAACTTGGTGCAGACCTTTCTAAGTATGTTAACTTTGAAATCAAGCCAAATCTACCAGTACTAGGAAAAGCTTATGGTAAGATGATACCAGGCATCAGAAAAGCAATAGGTTCAATGAACCAAATGGAACTTGCTCAAAACATCAATAACGGCAAGGTTGTAACTATTAATGTAGATGGTACAGAAATAGATTTAAATAAAGAAAACCTACTTGTAACAATGCAAGGACTTGAAGGTTTTGCCTTTGCTGGAGAAGGTGAAATGGGAGTAGTATTAGATACTCACATATCTGAAGAGCTAAAAGAAGAAGGTCATGTAAGAGAAATCCTAAGCAAGATTCAAAACATGAGAAAAGAAAGCGGTTTTGAAGTTGCAGATAAGATAAAAATCTATGTAACAGGCAATGAAATGCTAGAAGCTGTAATTAAGAAGTTTGAAGAAGCTATCATGAAGGATACTCTAGCTGTTGAAACTGTATATGGAGCAGAAGCTGCTTACACAGAAGTAAAAATCAATGGAGAAACCTTAAGTCTTGCTGTAGAAAAACAATAATAAATATAAATACCTAGTTAGGGTAATAATATTAATAAAGAATCTCTGAGAAACATAGCTTTTTTAGAGGTTCTTTTAATTATAGTTTTCCATAGTGAAAATGTATTTTAATCATCACAAAAGCCTTGAGTAAGTCAAGGTAGGAGTGATGCATAACTTTATTTAAGTTATCCCAAGTTTGTTGAACAAAATAGGATATACTTTTACTGGTATTATTAGTCATTTGACAAAATCACCTAAAATTTGATATTGTTTTTAGGGAATTAATATTTAAGCTTATATAAAAAAATAATGATGAGATATTGGAGGAAAAACGTGAAAGAAACACAAGAAGTTAAAATTGTTACAGCTGATCCTTCAGCTATTGGACTTTTCGGACTGGCAGTAATTACATTAGTTGCATCTTCTCAAAAGCTTGGAATAACTCAAGGCGTATCTTTAATAATACCTTGGGCATTATTCTTAGGAGCTTTAGCACAGCTATTTGCATCAGCAAATGATTTTAAGCATAATAATACCTTTGGAGCAACAGCTTTTGGAGCTTATGGCTTCTTTTGGCTTGGAGTAGCCTTTACTTGGTTAATTCAAAATGGAGTCTTAGGGGAGAAGCTTGCAAAAGCTGCAGACCCTAAACAACTAGGCTTTGCCTTTCTAGCTTACTTAATCTTTACTATATTTATGACAATTGGAGCTATGGAGACTCATAAAGTATTATTTTTAATTTTCTTTTTCATAGACTTCTTATTTTTAGGTTTAACTTTAAGTACTCTTGGAATTGCACCAGAATTTGGACATGAACTTGCGGCATACTCTGAGCTAATAATATCACTTCTTTCGTTTTATGGCTCAGCTGCATCAGTTTTAAATAATCATTTTGGAAGAGTATTCTTACCAGTAGGAAAGCCTTTCGGTATATTCAAGAAGTAGAAATAATATAATTAAGCATCCTTGGGATAATTTCGTTCCCCAAGGGTGCTTTCTTTTATCTGTTAACAATCATTCTTAATAGATAAAAGTATTTCCATTAAGAATATTTAAGTGTAGTAATCTAAAGCAATGCTATATATAGAACTAAAATACTTTGGAAATGCTATTTATTTCTACACTATTTTGCAGAAAGTTAATACTTTAATGTAGTATAACAGTTTTTACTTTAAGAGCCTCTACGCCTTAAGTTAGGGTAGCTTTGAATAATATATTAATGGTGTGTAAAACCTATTAAAAGGAATAAATTTCAATGATTAGCTACATGTTAATTAGAAATTATAGCATAGCTTAAGGAGAAGAAAAATGAGTGTTTTAGTTTGTGGAGGAGCAGGTTATATTGGAAGTCACATGGTAATTGAACTTTTAGAACAAGGAAAAGATGTGATAATACTTGATAATTTAGAAAAGGGTCATAGGAGTGCACTTCTAGGTGGAAAGCTCTATGTAGGAGATTTAAGAGATAGGAGTATATTGAATAAGGTGTTCAGTGAAAACAATATTGAAGCAGTAATAGATTTTGCGGCATATTCCTTAGTTGGAGAAAGTATGGAAAATCCCCTGAGATATTTTAATAACAATGTGTATGGAACCATAAGCTTACTAGAAGCTATGAAGGATTACAGTGTTAAATATATTGTGTTTTCTTCAACAGCAGCAACTTATGGGGAACCAGAAAACATACCCATTGTGGAAGGGGATAAGACTTTCCCAACTAATGCTTATGGGGAATCCAAGCTATTAGTAGAAAAAATTCTTAAGTGGTGTGATAGTGCCTATGGGATAAAGCATACTATATTGAGGTACTTTAATGCTGCTGGAGCACATATTAACGGAAAAATTGGAGAAGATCATAGTCCAGAAAGCCACTTAATTCCACTAATCTTACAAGTAGCTCAGGGAAAAAGGGAAAAAATTATGATCTTTGGAGATGATTATAAAACTGAGGATGGTACTTGCATAAGAGATTACATTCATGTAAGTGACTTAGCTTCAGCACACAGTTTAGCACTTCAAAGACTTATGAGAGGAGAAAAAAGTGCTATTTATAACTTAGGGAATGGCACTGGTTTTTCAGTTAAGGAAGTTATAGAAGTTACAAGAAAGGTAACAGGACATCCAATACCAGCACAGGTTGTAGAAAGAAGAGCAGGGGATCCGGCAATACTAATTGCGTCCTCACAAAAGGCTATTAACGAGTTAGGCTGGAATCCAAAGTTTAACTCTTTAGAGGTGATTATTGAAACTGCATGGAATTGGCATAAACGTCATTTAGAAGGGTATGAAAAATAGTAGCTAAAATCACCCAAGGATGTGAAAAATTTCGTGATGTCTCCCTAGGATTTATTTGCTTCAAAGCTTATATTGTAACCCTTCAGCAGCGGAACCAAAACAAATTAGACCCAACTTTAAAATGAGTAATGAAGAGAATCTAGTGCAGTCACATTAAATTTTATAATTGCATAATCAAAAACTAGATCAAAAGCATATATATAGTATAAGCAACAAAATTCATCTCATTGGGGGTCTAAAATATGAGGAAAATCAAGTGTCAGTGCAACACTTCAAGGGGTTCTAAGGTTGAAAAATGGATTTATCAAAATGTTTTAAACTATAAATTTTTAGTGGTTATTTTCCTAGGAATAATAGGTGAAAAAGTTTTAGTTAATTATCTTTTAAACATAGGCACAAGTACACTAAAAATTATGCTAGACATATTATTAGTTGAAGCTATAGTAATTCCTACTTTTTATTTAATCATTAAAAGTAGAAATAACTATATCAGTGAGGAAGAGGCTATTAAGAAGCTTGCATTTTATGATTCTCTTACAGGATTACCCAATAGATGTCTTCTTTCTAGCTACTTTAAGGAAATTTTTGTAGAAAGTAGTAATGAGCCGGAGTTTGTAGCTGTGATGTTTCTAGATTTAGATGGATTTAAAGTTATTAATGACACCCTAGGACATAGCATAGGAGATAAGGTTCTAGTTGCTTTAGCTAAAAGACTTAAAAATTCAGTGAGAGAATATGATATGGTATGTAGGTTAGGTGGAGATGAATTTATTATATTATTTCGAAAGTTGAACAAAGAGGAGAGTATTGTTACCGTAGCAGAAAAATTATTGAAGGTATTTACAAATCCCTTTTCTATAGATGGACATGAACTTTTTATAACAAGTAGCATAGGAATAAGCTTATCTCCTCATCATGGAAAAAGCTTAGAGGAACTAGTTAAAAATGCAGACGTAGCAATGTATCAATGTAAGCGCAGTGGGAAAAATTGCTATAGCTTTTTTAGTAATGTTTCAAAAGAAAATGAAGTAGATATATTAAATAAATATGTCTGTAGTTAGAAATTAAAAGAAGCCCCCATAGGTTTTATCATAAGACCTATGGGGATTTTTTGTGTAACGAATACCAC
>NZ_DGLI01000004.1 GCF_002387895.1 Clostridium sp. UBA4548 | reverse complement strand
TTTTACGGGTGGTCTTGACTTCTCGTCAGAATAAGCTTGCTTGTGAACTCAAAATATTCTTCGCATATTTGACTATTATTTGCTTTGAGATGTCTAGGTGAAAGTAATATGAAGTTTTTACATAGAGTGGAACCAATTTAAATTTTATTATTTATATACCAGTACTTAGGATATGTTATAAAGCACTAATAATCCTTATTAAGAGGGTTTTTAATTTAAAAGTTATTATTTTGGAGGGGATAAAATGGAGAGATATTCAGCAGTTATCAGAGAGATAAAAGAGTTGGACAAAGGGGCTATGGAGGAGGCTGCAATAAGACTTGATAACCTTATTAAACCTATAGGAAGTCTTGGTAGGTTAGAGGATATTGCAATTCAGCTTTCAGGAATTACAGGAAATCTACATAATGAAGTTTCAAAGGGCTGTAATGTTATAATGTGTGCAGATAATGGGATTTGGGATGAAGGAATAAGTACCTGTCCTCAAGACTTAACACAAAGCCAAGCTTTGAATTTCACAAGAGGTCTATGCGGAATAAATGCTGTGTGCAGCACTTCGAATATGGATATAAGAGTTGTGGATATTGGAATAAAGGGAGACATTAACCATCCACAAGTCATAAATAAAAAGATAAGATACGGTACTTGGAATATGTGCAAGGGTAGAGCAATGACTGAAGAAGAAGCTATAAAGGCCATTGAAGCAGGGATAGAAGTTGTGGGTGATTTAGTAAAAGAGGGTTATCAAATCATTGGTACAGGAGAAATGGGAATCTGCAACACAAGTACAAGCAGTGCTATAATAATGGCATTAACTGGTTGTTCTTCAGAAGAGGCTGTAGGAATGGGAGCAGGATTAACTGAAGAAGGGTTTGAGAAGAAGAAAAGAGCTATAGAGAAAGCTCTTGAAATAAATAAACCAAGTAAAGAAAATCCTATTGATGTATTAGCAAAAGTAGGAGGCTTTGATATTGCTGGGTTAGTAGGTTGCTTCCTTGGAGCTGCATATTATAGAGTTCCAATTATTGTAGATGGAATAATCTCATCAGCTGCAGCACTTGTTGCTTGGAAGATAAACCCACTAGTTAAAGATTACATGATACCGTCTCATAGTGCTGTAGAGGTGGGACAAAAAATAGTAATGAAAAACCTTGGCTTAGATCCAATATTAAATCTAAATATGAGACTAGGAGAAGGAACGGGCTGTCCTTTAGCGCACAATATAGTAATTGCAGCTACAAGGGTAATGAATAACATGGCTACCTTCCAAGAAGCTGCTATAGCTAGTGAACACTTTGTAGATATAAGAAAGAAATAACTAAAAAATGTAGTGAAACTAACATAGTAGGTTTTGCTCTAATATCAAGATTCTTTAATGATGTAACCTTTGGAATACTATTCGCTATGGTGGCAGGAATCATGGTTTATATATCTTTAGATGAACTATTGCCAGCTTCAGAAAAGTATGGTGAACACCATTTATCAATTTATGGTCTTATTGCTGGTATAGGGTTCCATGATAGAATTTTAGCTTATTCAGCTTCATAAACCCTTAAGGGAATCAGGGCAGGACTCGTGTATAAGTTAAGCTTAAACTCTGGTTCCCTATATGGTAGTTATGGCAGTAAGTTTACTATTATTTATATAAGATATTAAGAGAAATTCCAAAGAAAGATAATAAGATATAGATTTTATAGCTATATTTGGAATGTGATGAGTTTTACAACCGCTACTATATGAAGTATACTTATTTAGAAGTTATACTACATATAGTAGTTGTTTTATATTAATACATAGATAGGGTAGTAAGTATCTCTGCATCTAAGTGTGGAGATTTTTTATGATATTTAACAAGGGAGAAAAAAGCATGAAAAATAAAAATGTTGAAATCCAGAAAGATTATAGAATAATAAAAAGGGATGGACGTATTGTAGATTTTCAAATCGAGAAGATTGCTAGAGCAGTAGAGAGATCTTTTGCAGCATCGGAAGAAGAGTATACCTATGAGTACTGCTTAGAAATGGCGGAGGAAGTTTTTGAAGCACTAATTTTAAATAAGGAAAGTGCTCCAACAGTGGAAGAAATTCAAGATGAAGTAGAAAACTTGCTTATAAAAAAGGGATATTCTAAAACAGCAAAGGCTTATATTTTATATAGAGCTGAGCGAAGCAAAGTTCGTGAAATGAACTCAAATTTGATGAAAGCCTATGAGGATATAACCTTTAAAGCATCTAAGGATAGTGATTTAAAGAGAGAGAATGCAAATGTCAATGGAGATACTGCGATGGGCTCTATGCTTAAGTATGGTTCAGAAGGATCAAAGCATTTTTCGGAAATGTTTATATTAAGACCAGAACATTCTAAGGCACATAAAAATGGAGATATTCATATTCATGATTTAGATTTTTTAACTTTAACCACGACTTGTTGTCAAATAGATTTAATAAAATTGTTCAAGGATGGTTTTAGTACAGGTCATGGAACCTTAAGGGAACCGAATGATATTGCAAGCTATTCAGCTCTTGCATGTATAGCAATTCAATCAAATCAAAATGATCAGCATGGTGGACAAAGTATACCTAATTTTGATTATGCCCTTGCCTTAGGTGTGAAAAAAACTTACATAAAAAATTACATTAAGAACATGTGTAAGGCACTAGAAATCATGCTAGAGGTGGATAATGCAAAAGAGATAGTAACTGAAATTAATACAAAGCTTTTAAATGAAGGAATCGACCTTAGAATTGGATATCACGAAGAATATTGTAAAAGAGAAAGAGACGTATTAGTCTCAAATGGATACAATGACACACTGATAGAAAAGGCGCAAAACTTCTCATTAAAGGAAGCTTGGAATGAAACAGATAAAACAACATATCAAGCAATGGAAGCTTTAATACATAACCTTAATACTATGAATTCAAGAGCAGGTGCGCAAACGCCATTTTCATCTATAAATTATGGAATGGATACTTCAGAGGAAGGAAGAATGGTGGTAAGAAATTTATTATTATCCTTAGAACGAGGCTTAGGAAATGGTGAAACTCCAATTTTCCCTATTCATATCTTTAAAGTGAAGGAAGGAATAAATGTAAACCCAAATGAGCCTAACTATGATTTATTTAGATTGGCTTGTAGAGTGAGTTCTAAAAGATTATTCCCTAACTTTGCTTTCCAAGATGCACCTTTTAATGCAAAATATTATAAACCAGGAAAACCCGAAACTGAGATAGCTTATATGGGCTGCAGAACCAGAGTTATAGCTAATGCCTATGATCCGGAAAGTGAAATTACTTATGGAAGAGGTAACTTAAGCTTTACATCCATTAACTTACCAAGGATTGCACTTAATTCAAAGGGAGATAAAGAGGTTTTCTTTAAAAAACTAGATGAATTAATTGAGCTTTGTACTCATCAACTTCTTGAAAGATTTAAAATTCAATGCAGCAAAAAAGTTAAGAATTATCCTTTCTTAATGGGTCAGGGCATCTGGAGAGATAGTGATAAGTTAGACTTTGAGGATGAAGTTGGTGAGGTATTAAAACATGGTACCTTAACTATAGGTTTCATAGGGCTCGCAGAGTGCTTAGTGGCCTTAGTTGGAAAACATCATGGTGAAGATGAAGAGGCTAGAAAGCTTGGAATTGAAATAATAAGCCATATGAGAAATAGAATGGATGAAGAAGCAGAAAAAACTAAGCTAAATTTTTCATTAATAGCAACTCCAGCAGAAGGGTTATCAGGAAGATTTATAAAAATGGATAAGGAAATCTTTGGGGAAATTAAAGGGGTTACTGACAGAGAGTACTATACTAACAGTTTCCATGTTCCAGTATATTATAAGATAAATGCCTATGATAAGATTATAATTGAAGCACCTTATCATGAATTAACTAATGGTGGACATATTACCTATGTAGAACTAGATGGTGATGCTTCTAAAAATGTAGAAGCTTTTGAAAAAATCATTAAAACCATGCATAAGTCTGGTATAGGCTATGGTTCAATTAACCACCCTGTAGATAGAGACCCTGTATGTGGCTTTAGTGGAATAATTAATGATACATGTCCTAAGTGTGGTAGAACGGATAAAGATATGCCATTTGAAAGAATTAGACGTATTACAGGATACTTAGTAGGTACTCTTGATAGATTTAATAATGCTAAGCTATCTGAAGTTAGGGATAGAGTAAAGCATAATTAAGAGAATTACATTAAACTTATTCGTTTAAGAATAAAAACTAAAATAAAGTAAAATATGACTAAAAGGATGAGTTTCATGAAGATAAAAATATCTAATATAATAAACGACTCCATTGTTGATGGACCGGGAATAAGGCTTGCAGTTTTTACCCAAGGCTGTATCCACAATTGCAAAGGGTGCCATAATCCTCAAACCCATGATATAAGTGGTGGCCAGCCTGTTGATATGAAGTATATAATTGAAATGGTTAATAAGAATCCCTTATTAGATGGAGTGACTATTACTGGTGGAGAGCCATTTTTACAAAGTAAGGAGCTTTCTAGCCTAGCTAAGGAAATAAAGAAACTTGGTTTAAACGTCATGGTTTATACAGGTTATACCTGGGAAGAGCTCATGAGAAGTTATGAAGTCCATGAGAGTTTCTTAAAGGAAATAGATGTATTAGTGGATGGGAGATTTATGCCTGAGTTAAGGTCTCTAGACTTAAAATATAGAGGTTCTTCAAATCAAAGAATTATTGATGTTAAGAAAACCCTTAAGGCTAAACAGGTTTGTAAGTTAGAACTGTAAAACTTAAAGATGATAAGTAGTTAAAGTTTTTCATAATACATGAAAAGTAAGAAAGAGTAGGATATAAACTACTCTTTTTTGTATAGATTCAAAAAGTAAAGACTCTTAAAAAATTAAACTCTCAAGTTCTTTTTATATGTTGAACTCTTCATATTCTTTTGCGATATTTTTTCTAAAAATAAGTAAGTAAAAATTGTTATTGGAATTGTAAGAATCAATCCAATGCTGCCAGCTAAACTTCTAAGAATTTCCGAGAATATAATCTGATTATTAATCACTTCCATGAAATTAGTATTATACACCATATATAACAATAGTACATTCATAGAACCACCAACATAGGCTAATATTAAAGTATTTGACATGGTTCCCATTATATCCTTTCCTACATTAAACCCTGACTTTCTGAGATCTTTAAGGGATAAGTCAGGGTTTAAAATTTTAAGTTCATTCAGGGCAGAAGCAATAGACATACTAACATCCATTACTGCCCCCAATGCACCTAGAATTATTCCAGCAAATAATAAACCTCTAAAATCCAAAGGGCTACTGATTGGAAGTGAACTTAAAATAAAACTTTCATCCTCAGAAAGGCCTGAAAGATGGGCAACTGATATTACAATTTTACTAATAATTCCAGCAACTAGAACTCCACCACAAGTTCCCATAATAGCTACAAAGGTTTTTTTATGAAATCCGTTAAGGATAAGCAAAGTTGCGAAAGTAATTAGGATACAGGTATAAATAGAATAAGAGAAAGGATTTTTACCATCTAAAAGGGAAGGTAAAAAGTATTTTAATATAGCTACAGCTGTTATAATCAAAGTTATAATGGCTTTAAACCCTTTAAAACCCCCTATAATTAGTATAAGTAATAAAAATGCAAATGATAATGCTAAAAGAGGTACTTCTCTAATGTACTGGCTTATATGACCATTAATTGGATTTCCTTTTTCATCATAATTTAGATAAACAATAACTTTATCACCAACTTTTAGGTTAATAGGATTATCTGATGAGGTTTCAAGATCATTCTCTAAGATAATGCTTATTCCCTGATGATTGCCTTGGAGAAGTTTAACAGTTACACGACATGGCGTAAATGAGGAATTTACATCTATAATTTCTCCTTTAATAGAGCTGTTATTAATAGAAGTGGTGGTTTCATCATAAGCTTGTACATTTTTAAAGGAGAATAAGAGGTATACTACTACCACTAGAAAGAAGGAAAAAACTTTTTCAAAGGATAAAGACATAAAATCACCTTCCAATATTTAACATTTAGTTTATTTTAACCCTATTTATTAGATTTAGCAAGTAAAATTATCCTTATAAATTTACAATATAAATACATATATAAATTTTATTTATAGAGCTTATTCCCTTATAAAGTGAAGTATCTATTGCTTTCAAATATTAGTTATGTTAGTATAACAATGAAATAGAATACTAGAAACAGGTTTAACAATAGATGTATAAGTATTTATTGTTAATTAAAAGGGAAGTGGGTTAGAATCCCACACGGTCCCGCCACTGTGAATAGAGAAATTTCTACAATAATTAAACTTTATTATTGTGTAGAAATAATTATCTTAAGTCAGAAAATCTGCCTGTTTTAATGCACTAGGAACTCTACGAGCGATGGAGGGTGTTTGTAAGCATATTTATATGAATTTCTTGCAATATTCTTTTTCTGTTTTTTGGCAGAAGATTTTTTGTTAAGCTATTTTTATGTATTATGTATGTAGCAAACCTCAATCAAGGAGAATTCCATGGTGAGGTTTTTTTATTTTTTTAATATTAAATACATTGGAATGGGAAGAAGAATAACATGAAAAAAATTTTTAAAATCATTTGACAGTGAAATGTTAACAACAAGTGTGATACTTACATTATTTCAAACTCAAGTTTATGCAAGAATATTTTGAAAGTCAGATATATTCAATTTGATTTAGGTGAAAAACTAGTTAAATTAATAAACAGTGAATATATCAATATAAGTAATAATTCGAGTAAAATAATTGAAAATAGTACAAGAACATTAGTAAAGAATAATTAGGAGGAAAGTATGGAGAAGATTGTAAGTTTATTTGTGATAGCGATTATAGCTTCAGCAATGTTAATTGTATGTACATCTATTGATAAGAAAGAAGAAAATTAATGTAAAGAATAGGCACTATAAAGATGTAAAACAAAAAAATAAAGGATTCTCAAACATGGAATAATAAAGTAACAAGAATTAATAAAATGGTAAAAGCTTTAGAGATATATTTTAAGAATCATCATGGGTTAAATATAAGACAGGTAGTCACAAAATAGATAAGTTAACAACCTAATAGTATGTTAATTAGCTATTGTTAATGTAATTAGTTAACAATATATAAAGTTTAAGGGAGGATAGTTGACAAGTTTTGAACTAATTTATATAATTAAAATGAAAATATAATAATAGCTATATGGTTTCTTTTTGATGAAAGAATTAAAAGGGAAAGTGGTGTAAATCCACTACAGCCCCCGCTACTGTAAACACAGACGAGTTCCTAATAACCACTGATACTTTAGTATTGGGAAGGAGGAATTAGAATGAAGTGTGAGTCAGGAGACCTGCCAAATAGTAATGCAAAGCTTTCGGAGGGAAAGGTAGAAGCAATTTAAGATACGTAAGGTATCATTATTTGTGCTACTTAAGAACTTTAGCTGAAGTTCTTTTTTATTTGCAAAAATACAAAAAATATATGTATTTCTGTAGATAAAATATATTAAAGTAGCATAAGAATCAAATTATGCTTGCAGTTGTAAATAGTATAAGTATGGTTTGTCAGAGGAACACTCTTTACTAAATTTAACTGTTAGTTTTTTAACAAGGCTAAAAATAGTGTTTATATTTTTAGTTAAGGTTAAATAAATTAGATTATTGCTGAAAAATTAAAATGTTCACCCCTCCAAGTGCTTATATATTTTTATAAGCACTTTTTGTTATGCACAGTATGTTTTAATAACAAAAATATTAAATTGTAGGAGGAATTAAAATGTTATCAAAATTAAAAGAGTTTTTCTTAATAAACTTAGGAGTTTTAATGGTTGCCTTGGGAATGTATTTTTTCTTAATGCCAAATAACTTAGCTACAGGAGGAGCTAATGGATTAGCAATAGTAATAAATAAATTCAATGAAAATATTTCTGTTGGAACCATAATGCTAATAATAAACTTAATTTTATTTATCCTAGCTTTTCTAATAATTGGAAAAGCCTTTGGTGCTAAAACAATTTATTCTAGTTTTGCAGTATCATTTGTAATTTTTATATTAGAGAGAGTTTTACCTATGAAAAGCTCTCTTACAGGAGAGATTTTTTTAGAGTTGGTTTTTGGAATACTTATATCTGGGATTGGAATGGGAATAGTTTTCAATCAAAATGCTTCTACAGGAGGAACAGATATTATTGCCAAAATACTAAATAAGTTCTTCCATATTGATTTAGGTAAAGGAGTTTTAATGTCTGACTTATTTATAACAGTATTAGCAGCCTTTGCCTTTGGATTAAAACTATCTATGTATGCTATGTTAGGTGTAATTATAAATGGTTTTGTTATTGATGCAATCATTGAAGGACTTAATATGTGTAAAGAGGTTAATATAATTAGTAAAAAAAATAATGATATAAAAAATTACATTAGAGAAGATTTAGGAAAAACATCAACAAGCTATAATGCAATTGGAGATTATACAGAGGGAAAAAGAGAAATTATCGTAGTTGTAATTAGTAGGAGAGATTTCATTAAACTAAAAAACTATATTACAAAGATTGATAAAGAGGCATTCATAACAGTTAGAAATACTTGTGAGGTTTTTGGTAATGGGTTTAAAAGCTTAACTTTATAGTAATCAAATTTTGGTTTCTAATGCAAAGGGGCAAATAGGAATGGGGAAAAGTTGTAGAATTATTGAAAATAAATTAATAGATGGATGTAAGAGAAGTTTATATGACATAAGTAAAATGATAGTTGAAGATAACTCTATGTTGGAAGTACTGAACACTGCATATAAAGTTTCAAAAGTAGAATCATCAGTTATAATTTTAGGAGAAACAGGCGTGGGTAAAGAAGGAATTGCAAAGTATATACATTATAGCAGTTCAAGAAAAAATCATTCGTTTATAACAATAAATTGTGGAGCTATACCAAATGGATTGATAGAATCAGAATTATTTGGCTATGAGCCAGGTGCTTTTACTGGGGCTAGTAAAACAGGTAAGATGGGATTATTTCAATTAGCAGATAAAGGAACAATTTTCTTAGATGAAGTTGGTGAACTTCCACAAGAAGTACAAGTAAAGCTTTTAAGAGTTTTACAAGAGCAGGAGATAGAGAAAGTTGGTGGAATAAAATCAATAAAAATAAATGTTAGGGTGATTGCAGCTACTCACAGAAATTTACAGGATCTTATTTCTAAAGGTTTGTTTAGAGAAGATTTATACTATAGGTTATGTACATTACCTATTAAAATACCACCATTAAGAGAAAGAAAAAGCGATATTATACCACTTGTCAAGTACTTTGCAACAGTAATTAATAAAAAGTATAATTTAGATGTAAACTTTAATAAAGAGGCTTTAGAATGTCTAAGAGGATACCATTGGCCAGGAAATGTAAGAGAACTTAGAAATATTGTAGAGATGTCCATAGTTATGAGTGAAGCTAACCTTATTGGGGTACTGGATTTACCGGAACACATTATTAATAACTCAAAGAGCGATGAGGTAGAATTTAGTGTTAGTAATTTATCTATCAAAGGAAATTCACTCAAAGATATAATGGAAAAGATAGAAGAAGAGATAATTGAAGATGCTATACAAAGATATGGAAGTATTAGAATGACAGCAAAGGCATTAGGAGTAGATTCCTCAACATTAATCCGCAAAAGGCAAAAGTACAGAGGCTAATAAGTTTAAAATGGGCCGTCTCAAAATAAAATTTTGAGACGGCTCATTTTTTATACATATAATTCAATATATTCATTCTGATGCAAAATTGCAGTGTATGTAATTTTGCATCACTATTAAAGGGATTAATAAAATAAGAATTTACTGTTTCCAAGTTTAAGTAAAAAAACATAGAGAAATGTTTGGAATAAGGTATGAAGCCAATTATATGAAAATTAAAGCTAAAACATAAGTAATAAATAAATATATAGTAATTTATATGAGAATTTAGAAGCGTGTAGAGGTTGAGTTTTATAGTACAACTTTAAAATGTTGTTTAGTTTTTTGAATTTTACCATCATATTAAAATGTTGGCATGAATTTTGCTTTATATAATAATGAGTAAATTAAGGAGGGAATTTTTATGACAATAAAGACTAAAGAACAGTATATAGAAAGCCTTAGAAAATTAAAGCATAAGGTGTATTTATTTGGAGAGCTTATTGAAAATCCAGTAGATCATCCAATGATTAGACCATCTTTAAACTCAGTGGCAATGACTTATGAATTAGCAAATGACCCACAGTATGAAAATATAATGACTGCTACTTCTAATTTAACAGGAAAGAAAGTTAATAGATTTTGTCACCTACATCAAAGCACTGAGGATTTATTAAACAAAGTAAAGATGCAAAGATTATGTGGTCAAAAAACAGGAGCTTGCTTCCAACGTTGTGTGGGCATGGATGCCTTCAATGCAGTTTACAGCACCACCTTTGAAATTGATGAAGCACATGGAACTAACTATCATGAAAGATTTAAAAAATACTTGGAATTTGTTCAGGAAAATGACTTAGTAGTGGATGGTGCAATGACAGATCCCAAAGGAGATAGATCCCTACCGCCTAGTAAACAAAAGGATCTAGACTCTTATTTAAGAGTAGTTGAAAGAAGAAGCGATGGTATTGTGGTTAGAGGTGCAAAAGCACACCAAACAGGTATGATTAACTCTCATGAAATAATTGTTATGCCTACAATTACAATGGGACCAGAAGATAAGGATTGGGCTGTAGCATTTGCAATTCCTGTAGATGCTGAAGGTATATTCAGCATCTACGGAAGACAATCCTGTGATACTAGAAAGCTTGAAGAAGGTGCAGATATTGACTTAGGAAATAGCAAATTTGGAGGACATGAAACTCTTACCATTTTTGAAGATGTATTTGTTCCTAATGAAAGAATTTTCCTAAATGGAGAAGTTGAGTTTTCAGGAATGTTAGTAGAAAGATTTGCAGGATACCATAGACAAAGCTATGGTGGTTGCAAGGTTGGAGTTGGTGACGTTCTTATCGGAGCAACTGCAGTTGCAGCAGAATACAATGGAGCAAATAAAGCTTCTCATATTAAAGATAAAATTATTGAAATGACTCATTTAAATGAAACCTTGTACAGCTGCGGTATTGCCTGTTCCTGTGAAGGTTGTGCTACAAAGGCTGGAAACTATCAAATAGATCTTTTATTAGCAAATGTTTGTAAGCAAAACATAACAAGATTCCCTTATGAAATAGCAAGGCTTGCTGAGGATATTGCTGGGGGATTAATGGTTACAATGCCTTCTGAAAAAGATTTTAAAGATCCTAAGTTAGGACCTTATATTGAAAAATATCTAAAGGGTATAGCAAAAGTTTCAACAGAAAATAGATTAAGAATATTAAGGTTAATTGAAAATATAACTCTAGGAGCTGCTGCAGTAGGTTATAGAACAGAATCTATGCATGGTGCAGGTTCACCACAAGCACAAAGAATCATGATTTCAAGACAAAGTGATTTAGAACAAAAGAAAAAACTAGCTAAAGATATAGCGAATATTACTGAATAATCTGGAGAAACAAGGAGTGAAAATATGAACTGGAAAGATTTATATAAAGATAAGTTAGTTAGTGCAATAGAAGCAGCTAGTAAGATAAAAAACGGAGATAGAGTAGTAACTGGACATGCTGCAGGTGAACCCCAAAAGGTTTTGGAAGCTATGGTTAACAATTGGGATAGATTTGCATCGGTAGAAATAGCCCACATGATTGGTATGGGGAAAAGTGAATATATAAAGGAAAATATGGAATTTTCATTTAGGCATAATTCTTTTTTTGCTGGACCTTCTACACGTGAAGCTATAAATGATGGTAGAGCTGATTTTACTCCTTGTTTTTTTTCGGAGATTCCTAAGCTTTTTAAAGAGGGTTATTACAAAGTAAATGTAGCTATAATTCAAGTTTCACAGCCAGATAATCACGGATTTTGTAGCTTCGGAGTTTCAAATGATTATACGAAGGTTGCAGCTGAGTGTGCTGATGTTGTAATAGCAGAAGTTAATAAAAATATGCCAAGAACACTAGGAGACAACTTTATACACATTAATGATATAGATTATATTGTTGAAGTAGACTACCCTATTCTTGAACTTAAACCCGGAAAAATAGGTGAGGTTGAAAAGGTTATAGGGGAAAATTGCGCTTTGTTAATAGAAGATGGTGCAACCTTACAGTTAGGTATTGGAGCTATTCCTGATGCGGTACTTTTAAATTTAAAAGGCAAAAAGGATTTAGGTATACATTCGGAGATGATCTCTGATGGAGTTGTTGACCTTGTAGAAGCTGGTGTCATCACAAATAAAAGAAAAACACTTCATAAAAATAAGATTGTAGCTACTTTTCTAATGGGAACAAAGAAATTATATGATTTTGCTAATGATAATCCAATGATAGAAATGCTGCCTGTGGATTATGTTAATGACCCCTGGATTATTGGGAAGAATGATAATTTAGTTTCTATAAATTCTTGTCTACAAATAGATCTCATGGGGCAAGTTGCATCTGAAACAATTGGATTAAAGCAGTACAGTGGTGTTGGAGGACAAGTTGATTTCATTAGAGGTGCAAACAAATCACTTGGTGGAAAATCTGTAATAGCTATTCCATCTACTGCTTCTAATGGGAAGGTATCAAGAATAGTACCATTTTTAGACCATGGAGCAGCAGTTACAACTACAAGGAATGATGTACATTATGTAGTTACTGAATTTGGAATTGCAGAATTAAGAGGTAAAACCTTAAAGGAAAGAGCTAGAGCTCTTATAAATATTGCTCATCCCAAATTTAGAGGTGAGCTTATAAAAGAATGGGAGAGAAGATTCAATAATAAATTTGATTATTTTATTTATTATAAGATTCATGAGTAAAGGATGGTAAAAATGTTATTTATTAATGAAAGTTACTGTAAAGGCTGCGATTTATGTATAGATTTCTGTCCGAAGAAAGTTTTAGAAAAACAGCATGGCAAAGCAATTATAGCTAATGAAGAAGCTTGTATTAAATGTGGAATCTGTGAAAGAATTTGTCCTGATTTTGCTATAAGTTTAAGGAGTGATAAGAATGAATAATATGGTACTTATGCAAGGCAGTGAGGCATGTGTAAAAGGTGCCATAGCAGCTGGTTTAAAATTTTATGCTGGCTACCCAATAAGCCCTGCTAGTGAAATTGCAGAAATCTGTTCAATTGAATTGCCTAAGGTAAAGGGGAAATTTATTCAAATGGAAGATGAAATTGCAGGTATGGCAGCTGTTGTTGGAGGTTCCTTAGCAGGATTAAAATCTATGACAGCAACCAGTGGACCAGGATTTTCTCTTAAGCAAGAAGTTATTGGATATGCTTCCATGGCAGAGGTACCTTGTGTAATAGTAGATGTGATGAGAGGGGGACCAAGTACAGGACTTCCAACCTCAGCTTCTCAAGGAGATGTAATGCAAAGTATTTGGGGAACTCATGGAGATCATCCAGTAATAGTTGTGGCACCAACCTCCGTGTCGAATACCTATAATTTAACTATTGAAGCTTTTAATTATGCTGAGAACTATAGAGTACCTGTTATTCTTCTATTAGATGAAGTAATAGCTCATATGAGAGAAAGTGTTAAAATAGAAGATTGTAACAGCATTGATATTATTGATAGAAAGAAGCCAAATAGCAAAGAACAATTCAAAGGCTATGAAAATACAGAGGATATGATTCCACCTATGGCAGATATAGGAGAAGGTCATAAGTTTCATGTTACGGGCTTAAATCATGATGAGTTTGGATACCCATCAAACTGTAGCAAAACCGCTACCATACTTTTAGATAGATTATTAAACAAGATAAAGAGCAATAGAGATAAAATAGTTAAATATGAAAGTTTCAATACTGAGAACTGTAAGAAATTAATTGTTGCTTATGGTTCTGTAGCTAATGCTTGTAAAGAGTTAATCTTAAATAAAATTCTTGAGGATGTTGGACTCTTTGTACCATACACCTTATGGCCTTTCCCAGACTTAGAATTAGAGAAAATAATTAAAGGTGGAACTGTAGAAAAAATTTATATGACTGAGCTTAATGCAGGACAACTTATATATGAAGTAGAAAGAATTGCAAAAGGAAAATGTCCTGTTGTTGGCATAAATAAATACTGCGGTGAAATATTTGAGCCTAATGAAATAATTAAGGTTATTAGAGGAGAGTAATCATGAGGGAACATTTGATTGAAAAGTACCTAAGAAAAGATAAACTACCACATATTTGGTGTAGTGGATGTGGACATGGAATAGTGTTAAAAGCATTAATTGAAGCTATTGACTCCTTAGATTGTAATAAAGAGGATATATGTGTGATATCAGGAATAGGTTGCTCCTCAAGAGCAGCTCAATATATGAACTTTGATACTATTCATACCTTACATGGAAGAGCTATCCCATATGCTACGGGGATAAAATTAGCGAATCCAAAGCTTAAAGTTATTGTAATCAGCGGAGATGGTGATGCAACAGCCATTGGAGGAAATCACTTAATCCATGGGTGTAGAAGAAACATAGATTTAACATTAATTGTTATGAATAATAATATTTATGGAATGACAGGAGGTCAGTGTTCACCAACTACTCCTAAAAATGCTAGAACAACAACAACAGAGGATGGAAATCTTTGTAATGACTTTAACATATGTAATTTATGTGATGCAGCAGGGGCCACCTATGTAGCAAGAGGCACAGTAGCACACTATAATCAGTTGGTTAAAGCAATAACAGGAGCTATCAACAATAAAGGCTTTTCAATGGTAGAGGCTTTAACTCCTTGTCCAGTGCAGTATGGAAGAAGAAACTCACAAAGAAGACCTTCAGATATGTATAAGGCTCTTATGGAGGGTGTAAAATCTCAAGATGAAAAACTAAAAATCGGGGTTTTAAAAGACACAACTGAGCCAGAGTACGTGGAACAGTACATAAATAATGTTCTAATGGAGGAAAAGTAAAATGGATAAGAAAGAAATAATTCTAACAGGACTTGGCGGGCAGGGGATTGTAAAGTCTGGAATAATACTTGCTGAAGCAGCAGTACTAGAAGGAAAACATGTGGTTCAAACTCAGAATTATGGACCTGAATCAAGAGGTGGCTGTTGTAGAGCAGATGTAATAATTTCAAATGATGATATATATTATCCTAGGGTTAGCAATGCAAATATCATAATTGCTCTTACACAAAGTGGATATGACAAATTTAAAGAACAGGCTTCAGAGGAAGCTATGATTATTGTAGACGAGGGTGTAGAAGTTGAGAAAACCCACAGTTGTGTAAAATTGCCAATAGTAAAAACTTCAGAAGAGGAACTGAAAAATCCACAAGGTATAAATATGGTTTGTTTAGGTGCTTTAGCAGCTTTAACTAACATTATCAAATATGACAACCTTAAAAAAGCCATTGAAGAAAATGTACCAAAGGCAACCATCGAAAAAAATCTTATAGCCTTTGACAAAGGTATATCTATAGCAAGGAAAGTAGCATAATTTAGGAGGAGAAACAAATGGAAAAAAATAATTTAGATTTAATGATAGAAAAAGGTAGAACTGCGCAGAAGGAGTTTGAATGTTTTTCTCAAAGTCAAGTAGATATGATAGTTAAAGCTATCGGAAAAGTTATTTATGATAGAGCAGAAGAGTTAGCTAAAATGGCTATCGAAGAAACTGGCATGGGAGTGTATAACCACAAAGTGTTAAAAAACAAAGGAAAAGCTAAAGCTATTTGGAATAACCTAAAAGATAAAAAATCAGTAGGTATTATTGAAGAAGACATTGAAAATGCAATAATAAAAGTTGCAAAACCAATAGGAGTGGTAGGTGCTGTAACTCCTTGCACTAATCCTATAGTAACACCAATGTGTAACTCCATGTTTGCACTTAAAGGAAGAAATTCAATAATTGTTGCACCACACCCGAGAGCTAAAAAATGTGCAAAATATGTTGTAGAACTATTTAATAAAGAAATTACTAAGCTTGGAGCACCAGATAATTTAATACAAGTTATTGAAGAACCATCAATTGAGCTTACAAATGAGCTTATGAAAAAAGCTGACGTAATTGTAGCTACTGGTGGTATGGGAATGGTTAAAGCTGCATATAGTAGTGGAATACCAGCCTTTGGAGTAGGTGCTGGTAATGTGCAGTGCATCATAGACAGAGATGTTAACTTAGAAGAAGTAGTACCCAAAATTATTACTGGAAGAACTTTTGATAATGGAATTATTTGTTCAGGAGAACAGTCTATTATAGCACCAAAAGAAAATTATAAGGAAATAATAGATGAGTTCAAGAAAAAGGGTGCTTATTATGTAGAAGATGAAGCAGAGATTGACAAATTTGCTAAGGTTTTATTTTTAAATGGCAGCATAAATGGAAAAATTGTTGGACAAAGTGTTAATTTTATAGGAGACCTTGCCGGGGTTAGTATACCAGAAGGAACTAAGGTTATAGTATTAAAGGCTAGAGGTTGTGGACAAGATGATATCTTATGCAAGGAAAAAATGTGCCCAGTTATGGTTTCCTTTGAATACGACACATTTGAAGAGGCTATCAAAATAGCCCAAAGTAACTTAAATGTTGAAGGAAAAGGACACTCTTGTGCAATTCATTCAAATAATATAGAAAATATTAAGTTTGCAGGAGTGATGTTAACAATATCCAGACTAGTTGTTAATCAGCCTTCTTCAACTTCAGCCGGTGGAGCACTCTATAATGGATTCGCCCCAACTACAACTTTAGGCTGTGGTTCTTGGGGAAATAATAGTATTTCAGAAAATCTAGATTATAAACATTTAATAAATGTTTCAAGAATAGGCCTTTATAATAAAGAAGCGTATATACCATCTGATGAAGAGATTTGGGAATAATTCTTCAAATAAACAGAGGAAAGAGGTAAAGATATGAAACTTATTGAAATAAAACCGAAGATTTTTAAATTTGATAATTGCAAAGAGTTTATAAGTGAATTTAATATAGGGGGAAAAGATTTAATTTTCACTAATAGATTTTTATTTGAAGCTTTTCTTAAGCACTTAGCTTTAGACTGCCATTATATCTTTCAAGAGGATTATGATTTAAAAGAACCTTCAGATGATATAATTGATAAAATTCTATCAGATATGGAGGATAAAGAGATAAAAAGAGTTGTAGCTATAGGTGGAGGCTCAATCATTGATATTTCAAAAGTGTTAATTTTAAAAGATGTAACAAGCACTCAGGAGCTATTTGAAAAGAAAATAGTACCAATTAAGGATAAAGAGCTATTAATAATTCCAACTACTTGTGGTACAGGTAGCGAAGTTACTAATATTTCTATTACTGAAATCAAAGCTAAGCAAACTAAAATGGGTTTAGCAACGGAAGAGTTATATGCAGATTATGCTATTTTAATACCAGAGCTAGTAAGAGAGCTTCCATATAATTTCTTTGTTTATAGCTCAATAGACGCCTTGATTCATGCGATAGAAGCTTTAGTTTCACCAAAGGCTAATGTGTTTACAGAAATATACAGCTTTGAAGCTATAAAAATAATAATTAAAGGCTACAAAGATATAATAGAAAAAGGAGCAGAGTACAGAAAGGAAATAATAGAAGATTTTCTAATGGCTAGTTGCTATGCAGGAATTGCTTTTGGAAATGCAGGAGTTGGGGCAGTTCATGCACTGTCCTATCCACTTGGAGGAAAGTACCACGTTCCTCATGGAGAAGCAAATTATGACTTTTTCATAGAAGTATTTAAGTTTTATAATGATAAGAACCCACAAGATAAAATAGGTAGAGTAAATGAATTTTTAGCACAGCTTCTTAATACAGAGGTGACAGAAGTTTATAATGAACTAGAAAAACTTTTAAATAATTTGATTGTTAGAAAAAGTCTTAAGGAATATGGAATGAGAGAAGAAGAGATAATTTCCTTTAGTGAAAGCGTTATTGAAGGGCAACAAAGACTTCTTGCTAATAACTACGTACCAATGAGTAGTGAGGATATTAAAGATATTTATAAAAAGTTATTCTAATTAATTGCCATCCTTAGAGACACCCATATTAAATGATTAATTGTATAAAATATCAGTAAAGAAGATAAAATATTTACTGATATTTTTTTAATTTATCATCTTGTAATGCATTAACCTTGATTTAAGTTTTTTTTAGTGCTATAATGTTTTTGGTAAATAAAACATATAATTTAATATTTTGACATTAGGTGCTCTTATTTTATAAGAGTTAAAAGGGAAAGTGGTTAAAATCCACTGCAGCCCCCGCTACTGTAAAAGAGGATGAAATCCGATAATGCCATTGGGAAACTGAGAAGGCCGGAGAGTAAGATGATCCTTAAGCCAGTAAACCTGCCTCGTGTTGATAAGTTTTAGTCTTCGGAGGGAGGATGAGAAATAGGCGTTAGGATAAAAAAAGGATGTAATTATTCCTTTTTTAAAGTTATGGCATTTTCCACACTCTTGAGAGTGTGGTTTTTTATTTTAATAAAAATATTTATTTTGAGAGGAGGTACAAATGAAAATAGCAATTGGTGTATGTGAAAAAATAAATGGAATATGTACAACCATGGGATGTTTTAAAGCATTAAACCATAGAGAAAAAAACTTTAGTATCTATGAAAATGAAGATTTAGAGCTCATGTCATTTTTTACTTGTGATGCTTGTTCTAAAAATTCAGATGAAAACTTAATAAATATTGCTAAAAAGTTACAACAAGCAGATGTGAAAAGACTTCATTTGGGGGTATGTATTGTTAAATGCGAAGTTCATAGAACTAAACATATAAAGGAAATATTTGAAAAACATTTCATTGAAGTAATAGAAGGAACTCATTAAAAAATGTAATTGAAATACGAAGGAGATATTTGAAATGAAAAAGATTATAAGTATGATTTTGATAGGCTGTATGCTATTTGGAGCAAGTGGCTGTGGAAATAAAGATGGAGTACAGGATTCTAATGGAAAAGCTAAAACTGAAGCTAATAATAAACAGTCATCTCATTATCCTGTTACAATTAAAACCTATAATTACGCAAAACAACCAGTGGAAGTTACTTTTAAAAAGGCCCCAGAAAAGGTTGTTGCAGTTTATCAAAATTCAATAGAAACATTGCTAGCTTTAGGACTTCAGGATAAAATTGTTGCAGCAGCACAGCTAGACCATGAAGTTAAAGAGGAATATAAAGATGCTTTTAAAAACATTAAATATTATGAAAAAGTGCCTACAAAAGAAGAGGTTATTGCCTTACAACCAGATTTTATATTAAGTTGGTATTCTCTATTCGGAGAAAAAAAGCTTGGGGATGTAGGTTTTTGGCATGAAAGAGGAATAAATACATATATGTCACAAAATAGCGGTGTTATTAAGCCTAATACCTTACAAAACGAATATGATGATATTTTAAATATGGGTAAAATTTTTAATGTAGAAGATAAAGCTAACAAAATAGTTGACACAATGAAAAAGGAAATTGAAAAGGCTAAAGATTTTGTTAAAGGAAAACAAACAGTTAAAACAGTAATTTTAGAAGTAGAAAAAGATGGGTTATTTAGAATTTATGGAGAAGATAGTATTGGCGGAGATATTTCAAAACAAGTTGGAGCAGATTTACTAGCTAAAACAAGCGGTAAAATTGGAAATGAAGATTTGATAAAACTTAATCCAGATGTAATTTTTACTGTTTATTATGGAAAAGAAATTGAAAAAGATGCTGCATTAAAGCAAGTAATGGAGAATCCAGCACTTTCAAGCATTTCAGCTGTAAACTCAAAAAGAGTACATCCTATAATGCTAAGTGAAGTTTATGCAAGTGGCATAAGAACTTTAGATGGCATAAAAACAATATCAAAAGGATTATATCCTGAATTATATGGTAATAAATAAAAATGAAAATGAAAAGAGCATTTAACCATAACATACAAAATGGTATCATTAGTAGAAGGGGCTGTCGCTTTAGCAG
>NZ_DGLI01000036.1 GCF_002387895.1 Clostridium sp. UBA4548 | reverse complement strand
CTACAAAAATTATACTCTAACAGTAAACTTATTTGTGTTTTAAAAACCCTAGGGTTCTCTCCCTAGGGTAATGTTTGTTAATGCTATTTTAAACTACTATTAGTATAAAAAGTCTAATTAAAATTTAAATTAAAGCTTTAATATCTTCAGCTAAATCTAGCCTTTACATTTTTTGTACATTAATAGCTTGAAGTCCTTTTTCACCCTCTATCACATCAAAGGCAACTTCCTCCCCTTCATGTAAATCCTTATCATGAGTTTTTTCTTTCACCTGGGAATGATGAACAAATACATCTCTTCCATTATTCCCTGATATAAACCCGTATCCTCTTTCATTATCAAACCACTTTATTATTCCTGTTTCCATATCTAATACCTCACTTTTCTTTAGTTAATTATAGTATGCATCAATAAGTTTTAATATTTATATATAAATTGAAACCCTACTTACTGATATTATTCCATATGACAGAACTGTATTTATATAACTTCAACAATGGAATATATTTCATAAACATTAACCTATAAAATTCTTTCGGTATTATTATTTGCACAATGTTTCATATTTAATACAACACGTGGTTGGTAATTTTTTACTTTACCATATAGTTAAAACCTTCTGGAAAATTTAATTTAAAATACCATTTTCTTTATATATAAATCTTTGCATTCCTTCAAGTCTATAAAGTCTCCATCACTAAGGAGTAAAGGCCTTCCGATATCATTTATATCAATCTTTACTATCTTACATATTGCCCCAGAGTTTAATAACACCCTTTCTCCCATGTAGTAATTTGCAACATGACTTAAAAATACATTACAATACTCATAATCTAATTTTCCCATGCTTTCTTTACGTATGATTTCTAAAGCCTCAAAAGGAGCCTTACTTTGTTTGTAAACTCTATTTGAGTTCACCGCATCAAATACATCTGCTATTGCAATGATTTTGCTGAAAACATGTATCTTGTCTCCTTTAAGTCCTAAGGGATAGCCAGAACCATCTTCTCTTTCATGATGAGTAAGAACGGCATACCCTACGGATTTATTTAAAAATGGTACATCCTTAATATAGTTATACCCTATAACAGGATGAGATTTTATAATGTTAAATTCTCGTGTTGTCAATGCACTAGGTTTATCTAACACTTTTTTGTCTATCTTAGTTTTACCAAAGTCATGTAAAATTCCAGAGTACACTAATAGGTTTATTTCATTATCATTAAGACCTATCCACCTTCCAAGAATAGAACTTAAGGCAGTTACATTAACACAATGCCTATATATAGAATCTTCTCCACTGCCATGTAAAACTATATTCTTTATGATTGAACTAGTAGCTTCTAATTCAACTTGAATTTTTTTTGCAAACCTTTTAACTTCTTCTATCCCTGATACCTTTAAATTTTCCATATCTACAAATACTTGCTCTACATCAAAAGATAGTTCAGTAAAGGTTTTATCTACTTCTTCTATAGTCTTTGCTTTTTTAATATCTTCATCCTCATAAGTATCTTCTTCTATTGAGTAAACTTCAATTTCACTAATAAAGTAATTATCCTTTAACTTTCTAATTGCTGTTTCTGTAATAGAAACACCTTGGTTTATTAGAACTTGTCCATTAATTTTTATTTCTTTGGCTATTCTCATTCCTACTTCAAGATCATTAATAGATATACTTTTTTTATTAATTACCATATACACCCAACCCCTGATAATAATTATACTAACTATTATGAATTTCACCATTAAACCCATATATTTTAGAGCATTACTTTCATATATTCGCCATAATTCACTTTTACCCTTTGATGAATTATGGCTATTTTTGTCACTTTACCCTCAAATTTGTTTTTTTACGATTTTTAATTATAATACTCTAGTAATTTCATGTATCTGTCAACTTTTTCCCCAATAAAGTTGTTTAATTAAAAGTTTATTCCTATGATATTTTATATAGAAAACAAAGTCTGATTTTTATATACTTATTTTAAAATTAAGCAAAGCTCTATAAAACTATAAAAGTAGGATAGGGTTACCATCCTACTAAACTTATTTGAATTTTAAAATTATACGTAAACCTATAACATCCATTAGAATTAAATTTTACTTTATTTATCGTTTATAATTCTATTAACTTTATAGGCTCTGTGGTTGGTGCTTCAATAATTTCTCCTCTAATTGTATATCTTGAACCGTGACAAGGACAATCCCAACTCTTTTCAGCATCATTAAAATGAAGTTCACAACCTAAGTGTTTGCAAACAATATCCACTATATAAACCTTACCACTTTCATCCTTATAAGCTCCAACTTTTTCATCCTTATAAATTATATGAGTACCTTCACCAAGCTTTAAGTCTTCAAGAGTTTTTGTTGTATTATTGAGTCTTGCAGATATTAAATTTTTAGTGGCCTCTTTAACATTGTTTCCAAGCTCCATTATAGATGGAGCTAGGTCGAATCTTCTAGCAGAGAAAATATCCCTATGCTCATTTATTTTTCCCGTGATTTCATCTGTAATTATCATAGCAGCCACCATTGAGCTACTCATTCCCCATTTTTTAAAACCTGTGGCTACATATAAGCCCTCAGTATTCTTTCCATACTGACCTATGTAAGGAATATCATCTAATGGCATCATATCTTGAGCACTCCATTTAAAGTGAAGATCAAACTTTCCGTCATAAACTACTTTTGCATACTCAAATAAATTATTGTAACACTCTTGGGTATCATTCTTTTCTCCTGTTCTATGTCCTTCTCCCCCAAGAATTATGTACTGCTGGCCTTTCACTTCTTGTGTTCTAAAGGATCTTGCAGGATTCTCATAGCTTTTATACATGCCATCTAGTGGAAAATCCGGTGCTGTTAGTCCTAGTGCATAAGATCTTTCAGCATGCATTTTAGTAAAGTACAAGCCATATCTATCAAAAATAGGAAAGTGGGTTGCAACTACTACATTACTAGCATAAACGGTTCCTTCTTTAGTAATTACTTTGTAGCCTTTATCTTCATTCTCTAAGTTTACTACTCTTGAGTTTTCAAAGATGTGACATTCTCCGCCTTCTATTTTTTCAGCAAGGGCTAATAAATACTTTCTTGGATGAAACTGAGCTTGATTATCAAAGCATACTCCACCTTTTATATCAAAAGGAAGAGATGATTCTTCAATAAATCTAGCTGGAAGTCCAATACTTCTTGCTATCCTTACCTCTTCGTGAAGCATAGGAAGATTTTCTTCAAGTAGAGTGTAAATTACATTAATCTGCTCTTTAAAATCACAATCTATTTTATTTTCCTCTATAATTTCCCTAATCTTTCTAATAGCTTTTTCGTTGGCAAGTCCATATTGCGCAGCGTTATCTTTTCCATAGTTCTCTGTAATTTTAGTGTAGAAAACATCATGTAGAGATGTGATTTTCGCAGTGGTATTAGCAGTAGTTCCCTCACAAATTCTATTTGACTCTAGTAAGGTTACTCTTAATCCCGCCTTTTTTAATAGATAAGCTGTGGTTATCCCAACAATTCCTCCACCTATAACTGCCACATCAGTTTTAAGCTCTCCTCTAAAGGTTTCATAATGTGTAATTGGTGTAGTTTCAAGCCATAAAGATCTATTAAAATTTCTCATAAAAAAAACTCCTTTATAAAAACATTATTAAATGTATTATTTATAAAGGAGAATCTAATTATTCATCTGTATTTGCCCAATACTCAAAAATTAGTTTAATATTCAACAAGTAGTAATTATAGTACTGTCCAATTTAATACTAAACGCCTATTATTCCTCATCGTAAAAATCTAAAAAGGAATGCTTCTCTCCACCTTTTTCCCATCCTAAGATAGCTTCCATATTAACATTTTCTGCTGCACGGAAAATGGATTTATCTACATCCTTAAAGTCTTCTTTTATCTTTTTAATCATGTCCTTAATTTCATAACGCTTATTTCCGATTCTCTTTGCTGCAACCATACAAGCACAATTAAGTGGCCATATTCCAGCATTTTGAGTAAATCTTTGTATATACTCTTCTTCCACATAGTAAAGTGGACGAATAAGTTCTAGACCTTCAAAGTTAGCTGCCTTGAGCTTTGGCATCATGGTTTTAAAGTTTCCTGCATAAAGTACATTAAGCATAGTAGTCTCAATTACATCATTAAAATGATGTCCAAGAGCCAGCTTATTACAGCCAAGCTCCTGAGCTTTAGCATAAAGAGAACCTCTTCTCATTCTTGCACACATGTAGCAAGGATAATCCTTCGCAATTTTATCCACTACAGTAAAAATTCCAGATTCATATAGATGAATTGGTATATTTAAATAGTTACAGTTATCTATAAGTAGCTCTTTAACTTGCGGATGGTAACCTGGGTCCATGGCAATAAATTCAACATCAAATTTCATTTGACCATGTTTCTTTAACTCTTGGAATAACTTTGCAAGAATTAAGCTATCCTTTCCTCCAGAGATACCTACTGCAATTTTATCTCCTTCTTCAACTAGCCTATAATCCTTTATTGCCTTTATAAACTTTGACCAAACAGTCTTTCTATATGTCTTAACTAAGCTTCTCTCTATTTCCTCAAGGGGTTTTCTTTCATTAAATGGTACTAGTATATCGCAACCGCTTCCTGCAATTTCGCTCATTGTTTTCACTCCTAATTAGTTGTGTTATATCTCTTAATTCCTTCAAATATTATAACACCTTTATTATAATTTGTCTTTGGAAAGTATTAGTTTTATCACAAAGCCTACATTATATTGTAAACTAAAAGAGCACAAGATATAATCCTGTACTCTTTTTTCCTCCCACCTACTCTATGAAGCTTTTTATACCTATATAACAAAGTTACTGCTGGTATTTCGAAGTTGCTGACACAACTGTTTTAATTCTTCAGAAGCTGACTTTATGCTTTCTATGTCATTAGCCTGTTCTAAAGTAGAGTTATTAACGCCCTCTGCAGTTGCTAGTGTCTCCTCAAAAACCTCTGCTACTACTTTAACTTTTTCATTCACTGCATCCTTATATTCCTCAATAGCTTCTATGTTTGTGGATACCTTATTGATGTTTTTTTCTAGATTACAAATAGCTTTTGTAATATACTCAAAAGCCTTAGAAGTATCCATCACACTTTTTTCTGTTTCTATGGATAAGTCTTTAGAAAGCTTTATATTCTCTAAAACCTCCTTAAAGGACTTCTTAATTTGTTGAACAATTTTACTTATACTTTCAGTGGACTTTGCACTTTCACTAGAAAGCTTTCTAACCTGATCTGCTACCACTTGAAACCCTCTTCCCGCTTCTCCTGCTCGTGCTGCTTCAATGGATGCATTTAGAGCTAGTAAATTTGTTTCTTCTGTAATTCCTCTTATAGTATCACTTATCTTTGATATGTTCCCGATATTCTCCACCAAGGAATTTGCTTTAGTCATCACCATTTCATTAGCTTTAATATTTTTGCTGTAAATTTGGTTTAACTCTCTTACGGCATTTTCACCTTGTGAACAATACTTTTTAACACCCTTAGAAGAACTGAGCATTTCCTGAGAATTGTTTATGGTTTCATTCACTGCCGCTGTTAAAACTTCAGAGTTTTCAGCAGTATTTTTTACTATTTCACATTGGTCCCTTGCACTTTCAGAAATATAGTTAATGCCCTGAACTATAACTCTTGCACTTTCATTGGTATTATTAATTGATTCTGAAAGTATATCCGCTGCCTGCTGTACTTTATTGCTACTATCCTTCACACGTCCTAACAGCAATACCATTTCATCAATCATTCCATTGGCACAGTCTACAATATTCGAAATTTCTAAAGAAGTGTTGCTTTCTAACTTTAGCTTTGTAGTGAAGTCTCCTCTTTGAGTTCTTTTTAGCAATTCTTCTATTTTAGTTATTGGATTGGTAATATTTTTTGTAAATTTTATTCCTAATGCAATTACGGCTATCAATAATATTACAACAACATATATAGGACCAAGAATTACTTTCTTTAATAGCTTATTGTATTCCTCTGTTGGAATAAGTCCAATGGTGGTATATAAGCCCTTCTCATTAGCCTTTTTATATGCAAAGTAATCCTTCTCTCTAAATGCTACTCTTACAAGCCCTTTTTCCTTACTCATTATCTCTTTAATATATGGTTCTTCACCTAAGTTCTTTCCCATTAAACTTGCAATTCTACTAGACATTGTTACATTGTTATTATCCATTACTATGGCTAACCCTTTATCCCCTAAGGATACCTTCTCTGTAACTTCATTTATAGCTTCTAGTGTTATATCAAGGGCAAGAATTCCTAATGTATTTCCTGAAATATCTGTAACTGCCTTAGATAGAGTCACTACATTTTTACTAGTTTTTTCATCCTTTCTAACCTGAGATACATACACCTTTGAAGTATTATTTCTAGCTTCCTTATACCAGGGTTGTACAACTAAAACATCAGTGTTCACATTTTTAAAGGGAAAAGAATAATATTCATTATTATCACTTAAGAAATATACTGTATTGCACTGTTTATTGGAGGCTTTAAAGCTTTCTAAAGTTCTTAAAAGTCCATCCTTAGCTTTATTAGTTTCATTCCCATCCACCACATAAGGATTGTTAGCTAACATAGTCAAATATTCACTGTTCGCTTCAATAATGCTATATATTCCTTCGTCTATCCTCGATACAGATTGGTCATATAGCTGTTTAAAATCTCTTTCCGTGCTTTCTGATAAATTAAAATACATAAATAAACAAACTAAGCTAATCGGTATAATAGAAGTATAAACAAGAAGCTTTATTAGCTGATATCCTAGTCCTTTTCTCCCTACTTTACTTCTGTTAATCTTAAATTTACTTAAAGTAAACTTTACAGCTGTAACTTTACTTAAGGAATTTTCATTCTCAACTTTTTCACCATAACTTTTATCACTACTAGGTTTACCAAAAATATTAAACTTAAATTTACTCTGCTTAATTCTTTCAAACTTCTGCTTTATGTTCATATCCATAACGTTCCCCCAGTTACAATTTATTACATCCTTATGTTCTCATAAATAAAAAGCTTTGTGGGGATTGTGCATTGGGTTTAACTTGGATTAACTAAGACATAACAAACAAGGATTTTTGTAAAGTTTTTAAGAAATATTTAACCTAAAAATAAAAAAAGAGTAAGTTGTAAACCCTACTCTTTAAGCCTATACGGTGTAGTTTAATATCTTCTAAGGAACCAATACTCATCCTAGTATTTTTCTATACCTTTTTTGTAGATGTTTTTCTCATACTTACATAATGTGTATATGAACTTATTATAAGCACTACTAAGGCTACAATATGAAAGGTATTGCCAAAACCACTGGTCCTGCTTGTGATAAAAGAATACCCAAGCCAAACTACACATAGAATATTTATTATTAAGGATATTTTATTACTCATCAAAACACCTCCTTTAACCCTAAACCCGTATAAACACTATATATGGTTATATTCTTATCTAGATGCCTACATATATTTATATATTCGTATATTTACTTCTTCCTGCTTCCTAACTAATATTTCTATGAAAGCTATGTTTAATAACATCTATTTCCATAATCATTGTCTTTGTAGAAAGTAGCCTTTCATCTATAAGTAGTTAAATAATATCATATATATTGGAATAAATATTAAGCTAAGGGCTGTAGTTAATGTACAAAGTACTGTAGCTTCTTTATAGTCTCCTCCATAGGCTTCTGTTACTATGGCAGATTGGGTCATAACTGGCATGGCTGCTTCAAGAATAAAAACTTTTTTCATAAGAACAGGAAATCCAAATCCTCCTATAATCAGAAACATCACTACGGGAGCTAATAAAAATCTTCCAAGGATTACTGCTACTGTTTCCCTGTTGAAGCTAATAGACTTTTTATCTAATCTGGTTAAGGTTATTCCCATAAAGAAAATAGAAAGGGGAGTTGTAAGACTTCCCACATAGCTACAAGCTGATAAGAAAAACTTAGGGAGTCTTATATCTAAAAGAATTAAAATAACTGAAATTATAAAAGTAACAATTGGTGGAGTAATTATATTTTTTAAGGAGTCTAAAGAAAATATATTAGCAGATACTTGTCCACTATCCTTTTTAATACCATACACTCCTAAAGTCCAGAAAAATAGGGTATTGGTTATGTAATAAAGAAGTACAAATTGAGTGCTTTCCCCTCCAAATAATGCTGTGTTCACTGGGAGTCCTATGAATATAGTGTTGGATAGTCCAAACATAACACTAAAAAGTCCTCTTTTTCTTTTATCAACCTTAAGAATTCCACCAAGAACATGTCCGATTCCATAACAAATTATCATGTTAAGAAAAGCTAGTCCAATACCTAAAGAAGAGGTTGTTAAAACATCCTTTGTGAAGGAGGAAGTTAAGTTTACTATCATAAAGGCAGGAAGAGAAACTTTCGTTACAATCTTAGAAAAAAGCTTTCCAGTATTTTCATCAAACCAACCTTTTTTAGTTAAAACTACTCCTAAAGCAACCATTATAAATATGGTTAAAACACTTTGTAATGCATCAAGTATCATTTTAATTCTCCTTTATTTCTTGAGTTTCTATACCATTATAAATATTTCTTTTATCTATACTTAATAATTTATTTTCAAAAATTCCAATTTCATAATTACTTATCTTAGAGTTAGTAAGTGTAACTCAAGAGACAGCAAAACTACTTTTTAGCTTTGTATCATAATGTAATAGTATCAAAGATTATTATTAAGAAGCAAGTTTAAAGAGCCTTAAGCACCATAGTAGTGCTTAAAGCCCTTTTTTTTCATTATTTAAAGTTCTTTAAAAGATCTGCAAAAGGATTATTAAAATCCTCCTCTGCTTCCTTCTTCATTTTTTTCATTAGGTTATTTACTTCTTTTTTATTTACCTTATCAGATTTCTTATCAAATCTTTTATTAAATACAGATACTTTTTCTCTAAAGTTACAGTTGGTATTTGGGCAAGCATAAATTTGTCCTTCACCCTCACCTCTAATTTCTAATCTCTTTTTACATTCAGGACATCTAGCATTAGTAACCCTAGCTACTCCCTTTCTGTAACCACACTCTCTATCTTGGCAAACAAGCATTTTACCCTTCTTGCCATTAACCTCAAGCATGTATTTTCCACATTCAGGGCACTTGTTTCTAGTCATATTATCATGCTTAAATCTTTCTTCACTACTTTTTATTTCATTAACTACCTGTTTAGCATAGTTTTTCATTTCATTGATATAGGTATCTTTGTTAAGGTTCCCCCTAGCAATTGCAGCTAACTTTTGCTCCCACTGTGCTGTTAAGGTTGGAGATTTTAAATCTTCTGGAACTAGCTCTAAAAGCTGCTTTCCCTTTGAAGTTATGAAAATATCCTTGCCTCTTTTTTCTATAACAAAGGTGTTAAATAGCTTTTCTATAATATCAGCACGGGTTGCAACGGTACCAAGTCCCCCTGTTTCTCCTATGGTTTTCTTTAAAGCACTATTTTCCGTATCCATATACTTCACTGGATTTTCCATAGCTGAAAGCAGTGTTCCTTCATTAAAAGGAGCTGGTGGCTTAGTTTCACCTTTAGTCTCTGTTATAGATATAACCTTTAGCATGTCTCCCTTATTTAAGTTAGGCATGATTTGTTCTCTTACATCATCTTTACCATCTTCCTCCTCAAAGCTATTGTCATAAACTTCCTTCCAGCCTTGAGCTAGTATAACCTTCCCCTTTGCAATGAAGTGTTCTCCTCCAATGCTAGCTGTTACTGATATTTGATTATATTCAAAAGGTGGATATAAAACTGCTAAGAAACGTTTTACTACTAGGTCATAAATCTTTCTTTCCTTATCATTGAAAGCACTTAAATCTGGTACTTCTTCTGTAGGAATTATAGCATGGTGGTCTGAAACCTTACTGTTATCTACAAAGGACTTGTTCCCTTTAATAGAACCCTTTAACACTTTAAACGCCACCTTAGAATAAGGTCCTACAGCTACAGCCTTAACTCTATCCTTTAATGTATCCACTATGTCTGATGTTAGGTATCTTGAATCTGTTCTAGGGTAAGTTAGAACCTTATGACTTTCATATAACTTTTGCATAATAGATAAGGTTTCTTTTGCAGAAAAACTAAATATTCTATTTGCATCACGTTGAAGCTCCGTTAAATCATAAAGTCCTGGTGCAAAGGATTTTTTATCTGTCTTGCTTACTTCAATAACTTCAGCATCCTTATTTCGTAAGCTTCCCATTATTTTATCTCGCTTTTCCTTATCAAAGGTTTTAACATCCCTTGTTTTACTATCCTGCCATACAAGCTTTATATCTTTAGTATTAGCAGTAATTCCATAATAGCTCTTAGGTTTAAAGTTTTGTATTTCTTCTTCTCTTCTAGCAATTATAGCAAGGGTTGGAGTTTGAACTCTACCACAGGATAATTGGGCATTATACTTGCAAGTTAGAGCACGAGTAGCATTAATTCCAACTACCCAATCTGCCTCTGAACGAGCAACAGCAGACGCATAAAGATTTTCATAATCTTTTCCTGGCTTTAACTTGCTAAAGCCCTCTTTAATTGCCTTATCTGTAACTGAGGAAATCCAAAGTCTTTTTAAAGGCTTTTTAACCCCAGCTTTTTCAATTATCCATCTAGCAACTAACTCTCCCTCACGGCCAGCATCTGTTGCTATAACAATTTCAGTTACATCTTTTCTATTCATTTGCTCTCTAACTGCTGAGAACTGCTTTCCACTTTGCTTTATAACTACTAACTTTAAATATTTAGGAAGCATTGGTAGATCTTCAATTCTCCAAGACTTATATTTTTCATCATAAGCCTCTGGGTCTGCTAAAGTTACTAAGTGTCCTAAAGCCCAAGTAACTATGTACTTATCTCCCTCTAAATATCCATTGCCTTTTTTATTACAATTTAAAACTCTAGCTAAATCCCTTCCTACAGAAGGTTTTTCAGCAAGAACTAATATTTTACTCATAAAAACATCCTCTCAATTTATGTAGATTTCATATATAAGTTAAGTCCTGCATTTAATTGCCTATATAAAATAATTTTGGTTCTAATTTAAATTATAACTTTCTTTTATAATACTAACACAAATAAAATATTTAAGAAACAATGGGACACTATTAACACTTTATTCACACCTTTGCCACCTAATTGAAATATAGCAACTGTAATATACTAGTCATAGAATATGTATTCTAGAAGTTAACCCCTAAACCCAAATCGCTCCTTTTAGCTATAATTAAGTTAGTACCCTAACCCTGCTAACCTAATTATAAGTAAAAAAGTTACTAGAAAGTACTAAATAAACTATCTTTCTAGTAGCTTTTTATTATGCATGAATTTATATACCTCTATTTCTCATATTAACTATTTCCTATTTATCATTACTACAATAAGCTTAGTACTCATTATAGCCAATCCTATCTTAAGTAATCTTTATTTGTGTAATCCTTATTTTGCTTTATTTACTTACACCTTTTTATCGTTCTTAAGGATACTTAAATACCTTTGAAAATCCCATCTTTTTAAGAAGGTTTCTGTATACTTATATCCAAGTTGAAACAATACCTCCTTATACTTATGGACTATATCAAAATCTGTAGCTGAAAGACCTTGATATTCAATGGTTATAGTTCTAACTAAATCCTTGTCTCTAATAAATCTTTCTCCATTTACATCTATGGGTGCACTTACTACTTCCTTTGTAAATTTAAACAAACTACACCTTGTACTTTTTTGTTTAGGCCTTATTTTCTCTAATCTGAGGCCAACTGTTGGCCACCTAGGAAGCCCCTCTACATCAAAAATCCATATGGGGAAGTTACTCAAAAGTCCTCCATCCACAATGCAGCTTTTCCCCTCTTTATAATCTAAAATATAGGGAGTAAAGTAAAAGGGAATACTTGCACTCATTCTCACTGCTGTTGCAATATCAAATTCCCAAGGGTCTATACCATACTTTTTTAAATCCTCAGGAAGTACTAACATATCACCCTTAGTTACATCTGAAGTTATAATTCTCAGCTTGCTGTTGCCATTTTTCATTACATGCTTAAACTTTGTAACTCCTTTTGCTTCTAAAAGAGGTCTTATCCAGTTCTCTATGTTTTCTCCATTGTACAGTCCATTTTTACCTAAAAACTCAAGTGGTCTTGGTATAGGAATTTTCCAATATCGTTGGCTCTTTTTAAATATGGAGAAATTAGTATTTCCTATTATGTCATATAATTCTTCTACAGAATACCCTGCTACCACTAATGCAGCTACGATTGCTCCAGCTGAGGCTCCAGCACATCTTTCAAACTCATATCCGTTCTGTTTAAGTGAGGCTAAGGCACCAACAAAGCAAATACCAAGAACTCCTCCCCCTTCAAAAACCATATCTACTTTCATAAAAAAACACCTCCTAATTATCATATTCATGATAGCCTAGGAGGTACATATTACTTGCTATGAATTTCTATCTAATAATCTTTCGGTTATCTCTAACAACATATCTTTATACTGATTTTCCGGTAATTTATTAATAAACTTAAAGGCTTTATTTGTGTATTTTTCCGCAAGGGACTTAGCTTTTTTTACACCATCATATTTATTTACTAATTCCATAATACTTGAAACATCTTCATCTGTGATAGTTTCTTTATCTAGTATAGCTCTAAATTCTTCCTTATTTTTCTCCATGGCATAAATTAGTGGAAGATTAAAGATGCCTTGTTTTATGTCTGCTGCCACTGGCTTACCAAGGATATTTCTTTCTGAAGAATAATCTAAAATATCATCAATTATTTGAAAGGCCATTCCAATATTGTGACCTATTTGCCAAAATTGTTTGCTTAACTTTTCATTACAACCTGCTTCTGAAGCTCCACTATAAAAACTTAGTGAGAATAACTCAGCAGTTTTTCCTTGAATTCTAGATAGATATTTCTTAACAGAAGTATCTACTAGGAACTTAGAATTCATTTGATCTATTTCACCTAAACAAATTCTTTCCATTGCTCTTGAATCTATTTTAATACTTGCTAAAGAAGAAGAATGTGTTGATAGAAGTTTGAAAGTCACACAAAACAAATAATCTCCAATATAAACTGCATAATCCTTGCCATACTTAGACTGAAGAGTTTCTTGCCCTCTTCTTGTCTTCGCATCATCTATAACATCATCATGAACTAAGGTGGCCATATGAAGCATTTCAACAGCTGCAGCAACTGCTCTACTTTTTTCTTCATTATATTCCCCAAATCTTGATGCTATTAAAGAAAAGGCTGGTCTTAGAAGTTTACTACCAGAATAAATTAATTCTTTTATGGAGCTTTCAATTCTTTTATCCTTGCACTTAATGTTTTTTTCCATTAATTGAAGAACACCTTCTAAATCCTTTTTTAATTCTGGATACTTGTCCCACATTTTGTTAACCTTCATAATATCAACCTCTATTAAATGTATTTATATAGATAATTTTTAACTCTAGAAAAGTTAATTTTCCTAGACTTGCACATAACATTTTACTTTAAAATAATGAATGAGTTCACTTTATTTAACGACTTTGAAAGGAGATTTAAATTCTACCTAAAGAAGATAGAGAAAGTTTCTTTGCAAAGTATCATTAAAACTTCCCATTTTAATCATATTAGATTTTAACCTTAGAATCCATAGAATTTTACAAAAATTTCAAACCTATAGATTACCTATGTACTTATATAATATAGTATATTACTATTTGTAATAAATTATAGATTTTTTTAAGTAATATTTTTTCTTATATGAGATTAGATTAAATAATGAACAAGTTCATTTTGTTCATCCACTTTGGAAGGAGGATTAACTCACTCCTAAAGTGTGGTTAAAAATTCATCTTTCAAATCCATATAAAAAGTTAGCATCTATAAAGATACATCTTTATATCTTCATAGATGCTAAACTAATTTTACATCTTACTACATTGTAATTGATTTATTGTTTTCGTATCCATATATTGGTTTTTCTTTTCCGAACCACCATTTACCCAGGGTTTTTCCTAGCCATGGCATTACGTAATAGTCAAGTCCTAGTGTTCTACCAGCACCCCCCATTAATGCAATTGATCCGAAGAAATACCATAATATTTCCCATCCAGCCATTGCTGAAAGAATAAAGTTACATACCATAAATGCTGATGCTGCACTAGCAAGCCATGTAAATAATCCTGCAAGTAAAGCTAAGCCCATTCCTATTTCTAGGAATACAACCATTCTTTGGAACCAAACAGCTATTTCTGGGTTTGGAATCATAAATTCCATTATAGATTTAAAGAAACCAGGCATTTCACTAATTATTGGTGTTGGCCATGAAGTTGCTGCTGCCCCTGCTGCTTGAGACGCACTTGTTGCTGCATCTGCTGCTCCTGCCGCTGCTGATGCTCCTGAAGTACCTGCAGCTTGTAACCATTCAAATGGCATTTTTACATTACCAGCTTTTAACCAGCTATCTGCTCCAATACCCTTAAACAAGTCACCTAAAGTACTAAAGCTTTCTGTTGCTGCTTTCCAAGTTCCTTCTCCAAAGAACTTTTTAGCACCCTCTAATAACCACATGCAACCTATAAATAACCTTAAAGGCACAAGCCATAATCTATTTCCATGAGAAGACACGTGTCCTCTTATTATTGTTCTGTTGTCTTCCATGTGGAAGAATTCGTGTTGCAAATATCTCCAAATTAAGTAAAAACCGCCTATTCCAAATAGGTAGTACATGTTAACCATGTGCTTAGTCATCATTGCGAAAAGACCTGACATTTTAATTCCAGCTGTATTAGCTACACAGTACTTTCCACCAATTGATACCATGAAACCATGATATTTTGGACTAAAGTTAACCTTTTCTCCATTTGTCATATGAGCCATTATATTCTTAACTGCTGTTGCTGCAGTTTGCTCTGCCGCTTCAACGATTTGTGGGTTAGTAACGTTTCCTTTAGCATCTGTGTTAAGTGCTAAGTCTCCAACTACATATACCCCTTCTTTTCCAACAGCTTCCATTCTCTCGTTTACTTCTAATCTGTTAGCTCTTCCAAGTTTTAAACCATATTCTTTAGCTTCTTCAGTTCCTTGGATACCGCATGTCCAAATTAATGTTTGAGTTGGTATAACTTCACCAGTTTTTAGCTTAATGTTCTCTGCTGTAACTTCAACTATTGGTGATTCTTTTAATACCTTAACACAATTCTTAGCTAAATATTTTTCAGCCTTATCTGCTTGTTTTCTGTCAAGCATGTTTAAAATTGTGCTTAATGCTTCAACTACAAGAACTTTTACTTCATTTTCATCAATCTTGTACTCTCTAGCAAGTCTTGTTTTCCACTCTAAAAGTTCTCCAGCCATTTCTATTCCTGTAAACCCTGAGCCTGCTACAACAAATGTAAGCATTTCTCTTCTTTTACTTGAATTTCTCTCTCTTGAAGCCTTCTCAAAAGTCTTTGTTATATGCTCTCTTAATCTGATAGCATCTTCAAAAGACCATAGTGTAAATCCATTTTCTTTAACTCCTGGAACTCCAAAGAATGCAGGTTCACTTCCTGTACCTACTATTAGATAGTCATAAGTGTAACTTCCAAGTTTAGTTGTAACTACTTTTTTATCAGTATCTACATTAGTAATGTAGTCTGTTACTACGTTAACTTTTGTTCTGTGGAATATTTTCCCTAAGTCAACTTGTACTGATTCTGGATGAACCCTTCCCCCTGCAACTTCGTGCAGTTCTGTCATTAATGTATGGAATGGGTTTTTGTCTATTAAGGTTATATTTATGTTAGAGTCTTTTTTGTATTTTTTAGCAAGCATTTTTGCAGCATGTACCCCAGCATAACCTGCCCCCAAAATCAGGATATTTTTTTGTTTATCCATTCATTTCACCTCATTAATAATTAATAAGTTATAATTTTAACATTTCATATTATATTAATATTCTACAACTAAATGTTAATAATGTAAACAGGGTAATTTTTGTATTTTTATTATCAATTTGTAGTAAAAAAATAAGTTCATTTTTCTTAAACTAATAAGTATACACTGTTACCAATACTATTATACTTTAGTTTTTAAGATTTTAATACTATTTTATGAAATTTTTTTTGGAAATTCGCAAGTATTTATTGTTAAACTAAAATTAAACAAATTGAACTTTTTTTCACTAAATTAAATTTCCCACTTCTTTATTATGATTAATTTAATTTACTCTATTAACATTTCAACTGTCTATTATATGTATATATTGTCATTAAAGGTTGTATTTTACAGAAACTTATTATAAATAATAGGTAGATAATTTAATAGTTATAAATTTATCTACTTATGTATCTCCTGTTATATTTAATAAAAATATAGGTTATAACCTCAAGCCTAACAGCTTATTGTTATAACCTAACTTCTTATCCTTATATGTGATAATTCGCCTATCAAGCAACTGCTTAATAAGCTTATCATGTCACAAAAATGTTTTAATATTAGCTATTTTTCTGTCCCACTTACCTATTATTAAAAGAATATAGATAAGATGTTTACTATAATCATAATCAGTAATAAGGATCCATTCATTATTAAAAAATTCTTAACTCCAAGAACAAAAGTTTCACTTTTAACTTGCTTTTTATAGAACATATTTATGTGCTTATTCACTGGAATTATTGTAAGTAATACAAGTAAAACAGCTAACGGTGCAATTTTTAATATAACCATAGCTATAATTGCTAAATACCCAATATAATATAAAGCTTTAAATAATCCTAAAGCAGAATTTTTTCCTATATAATAAGGGAGTGTATATCTTTTATTTATGATATCTTCTTCTAAATCACAAGTATTATTTGCTAGCATTATATTAGCAATCCCACCTACTGCAGGTATAGATATTAAAAAAATATATATTACTTCTAATACATTAACCGACATATTGAAAATTCCATTTTGAAATCCTATAACAACAATATTGCTATCAAAAATATGAATATATATAGATAGAAACAGTATTACAAAGCCCATAAAAAAGCCTGAAAACATCTCTCCTAGCGGCATCCGTGAAAGAGGAATTGGCCCAAAAGTGTAAAGAACCCCCGTGGCAAAGGAAACTGCTCCTATTAGTAAAACTACAACATCTGTCTTAACTGTTAAAATAGCGCCAAATACAACAGCAATGAGAACTAAGGTTATTATAATTCCAACTACTGTGCCTTCCTTTAAATTATCTTTTCCAATTATGTTAGCCTTTCTATAACTATCATCCTTTGTTCTTGTAGCTTTTTTGTAATCATAATAATTATTAATAGCAGTAGTTGCCATATCAAAGGAAATTAAGGAAACAAACATAATAATAAAATTCTCTAATTTAAAGCTATCATACCTATATAAAGTAAACATGGTTCCTAAAAGAAAAGGAATCATACTTGCTACTTTGGTTTGAATTTCTACTAGTTTTAAAAAACTGCCTATAGACATAGTCACTCCCCCTTAAACAATATACAACTGTCATCTAAGAAATATTAAATCATTTGTAAAAAGTTATATCCAAGCTTTAAACCATAATAAACAATAATTATTCCGCAAATTATATTAATAACTTTTATTATCTTTACATTAAACTTTTTTCTAAAAACTGATACTATTGTAGTTAATCCTGTAAACCAACTAAAAGATGCCAAACAAACACCTAAAATAAATATTGCTGATGCCTCTTGTGGAAGTGATGCCCTGAACCCACCTAGTAATAGTGACCCATCAATTAATGCTTGTGGGTTAATCCAAGTAACCATAAAGCAAGTTGCTACAACTTGTCCTAATGTTTTGTTTATATCTACTTCTCTATCTAAATTTGGTGTGCTTCTTAAAAGTCCAATTCCAATATAAATTATTGCAAGAGAACCAACAAGTAAGATTATCCCTCTTAATAACTGCGACTTTTCCATTATAGCACCCATGCCAAAAAAACAAGCTAGTGCCAAAGAGATATCAAAGAATATGGTAATTAACGCCACTTGGTATGCTCTAAGTCTATTTTTACCAATAGCAGTATTAATTACATAAATATTTTGCATTCCAATAGGTGCTACATAAGCAAGCCCTAAAGTAAAGCCTTGTAAAAAAATTTCCAATGCCCTTCATTCCTTCCCCATGTTGAATTATAAACTGAGTTTATATTTTTTATACTATAGAGAACCAAAGTTAAAACTTAACTTATATATAAATTCTAATCTGGCCCCTTTTTTCAACTTCAAAGCTATTTTAACATATAATTACAACTTAAAACTAGTGCTATGTATTTAAAATACTACTTATCATTAACATTGCCAATTTTTGTAACCTTTAACTTTATAACTTCATATACTATAAAGAATCAGTATGTTATTGAGGAGATTTTATGGCAGACATAGGAAGATTACAAGTTCAAGTTTTCCGAGGAAATACTTATATTCCTGTAACAAATGCAAGGGTAACAGTTACTCCTACCAGTACTGCTGCCACTAGACAAAATACAAGAGAAACTGGTACTCTTACCACAAATACAGAGGGCCAAACACAAGTAATAGATTTAATAGCTCCTCCCGTGGAGCTTTCATTAGACCCAAACAACACCACTGAACAGCCTTATAGTACTTGTGATATCACTGTAGAGGCTGAGGGTTATGAACCTTTTATCGTAAGAGGGTGTCAAATTCTCCCTGAAAACACCGCTCTACAAGTATGTAACTTAAATCCAGCTGATATAGTTCCTTCCACCGGAGCAACAGGGGCTGCACCTACAGCAAGCACGGAAGGTGCTAGGGGATGGTGGAGTAGAGAAATATTGGAACCTGCTGAAATTGTTCAAGTTCCTGCCAATACTTTATTTGGTAACTTCCCACCTAAAATTCCTGAAGATCCTGAAAAAACTTTACCACCACCACCTAGTGGCTTTGTAGTTTTACCTAGACCCGTGGTTCCTGAATTTGTAGTGGTTCATGCAGGCGTTCCAACTAATACAGCTGCTCCAAATTACACTGTTAGGTTTCAGGATTATATTAAAAATGTAGCAAGCTCTGAGATTTATGCAACTTGGCCAGAAAACACCATTAGAGCTAATATCTACTGTATTTTATCCTTTACTTTAAACAGAATTTATACGGAGTGGTATCGTGGAAAAGGCTATAAATTCGATATAACAAACTCAACTGCCTTTGATCATGCTTTTACTTATGGGCGAAATATCTTTGCTAACATTAATAGAATAGTCGATGAAATTTTTACTACTTATGTAAGAAGAAGGGGAGCAAAGCAGCCACTACTTACTCAATATTGTGACGGAAGACAAGTTCAATGTCCTGGTTGGCTTACTCAATGGGGAAGTAAAGACCTAGGTGACCGTGGTCTTACACCCTATCAAATTCTAACTAACTTTTACGGAACTAATATTGACCTAATTCAAGCAGAAAAGGTTTCTGGTATTCCAAAGTCTTATCCTGGATATACCTTGAAAATAGGTAGCAGAGGTGAACCTGTTAGAACTATTCAAACCTTCTTGAATAGAATATCACAAAATTACCCTGCTATTCCTAAACTTGCTTTAGATGGTATATACGGCTCTGGCACTGCAAATTCCGTGAGAACTTTCCAAAGAGTTTTCAATCTTCCTCAAACGGGAGAAGTAGATTTCGCAACCTGGTATGCAATTTCTAATATTTATGTTGGTGTTACTAAGATTGCAGAGCTTAGAAGTACTGTTGCCCCTGAAACCCAAACAGCTCTATTTATTCCTCCTACTCCTTATAGAAATGATGTGAATATACCTACTGTAAGCTATAAAAGATAGTTAAAAAGCAAGTAGTATCATCTACTTGCTTTTATTTCCTTAAATCAGCTCTCTCAAGGTTTCCTCATCTAATATAATTACCTTTTTAGTTCCAACTAACTTAATATAGCCTTCTTCCTCAAACTTTTTCAGTTTTCTGCTGATGGTTTCTCTAGCTACTCCAGCATAACTACCCATATCTTCTCTGGATATAGAAAGCTCTATCTCTATTCCTTTTGTAGTCTTTTTTCCATCACTTTCTAGCATATCAATTAAAAGATAGGCAAGTCTCGATTCAACATCATTAGTTGCTAAATGTTGTGCAAGATTTTCCACCTTTGAAAGTCTATCTCCTACCACTTCTAATATTTTTATGCCAATTTCAGGTTTACTTAAGATTATACTTTTCATTTTTTCTTTAGTTAAAGTGCAAATCTTAGAGTCTATAATAGCTTCTGCACTAAAGCCATATTGAGAATTCTTAAAAAGATTTAACTCCCCAAAAAAATCTCCTTCAGATAATATATGTAAGATTTGTTGTTTTCCATCTTTAGTGTACTTATAAAGTTTAATTTTCCCCTCATTAATAAGATATAGAGTTTGAGCTTCATCCCCCTCTAAAAATATGGTTTCTCCCTTTTTATAGTTGTTATGCCCTGTCATATTAACAATTTCTAGGAGTTCATCATTATTCAAATTTGAAAATATAGGTACCTTACTAGCACATAACTTATTTTTGCATCTATCACAATTACAACTCAAACTAATCCCTCATTTCTAAATTTTTTACAAAATAATAAAAGTAGCAATGGATATTATCTCCATTACTACCTTTATTATTAATTATTTAATATAAAACTTCAATATATAGTTAACATTTAAATTGCTTTATTTCAACTATTCTTCGTAGCTTACATTAAGTTATGCCCTTGAAAATTCTACCCTGCTAATATCTCACTAATACCATTTACAGATTGCTTAAATTTGTTTACTTCTTCTTCTACCGCAAACTTAACCCTTATTGGAGCTTGTATACTATCCATTCCAGTAGATTTAATAATAAGTGAACTATCTAGAACCTTTAAAGTTGATGCTTTTAAGTAATCATTGATAATTTCTATGGCTTCTCCACTCCATCCATAAGATCCAAAGGCAACCCCTACTTTTGAGTTTAAGTCCATATTCTTAAGTTCTTTTAAAACTTCTTCTATTTTTCCTACCATGTCTCCATAACGAGTAGAACTTCCAAAGAATAATATATCTGAGTTTAAAAGTGCTTCTTTAGCATTTTCTACATCCTTATCTTCTTTTACATTTATTATAGTAGCTTCAATTCCTTTATTATTTAAAGCTTCTCCAATGAAGTTAGCTAATTTTTTAGTGTTACTAGTCATAGTAGAAAATAAAATAGCTGCCTTTTTATTAACTTCCTCAGTTTTGCTCATATTGTCATAAGAATCAATGTATTTTCTTGCATTATCTCTTAGAATATAACCATGAGACGGAGCAATAACCTCTATATCTAAAGCTCTAATTTTTTTAATCATATCCTGAACATAGTTCTTATGTGGGTTCATGATAAGGCTATAATAAACCTCAAAATCTCCTGTAATATCTTCAGCGGCTAAATCGCTAAACAAGTCATAAGTTGCTACGTGAGTACTGAATATATCACATGGATATAGTGTTTTGTCTTCTACTGCATAAGTCACCATAGTCTCTTCAGTGTGGAGATATGGAGTTTCTAAGAACTTAAGGGTTTTACCACCAATATCAAGAGTATCTCCATCTCTAACAATTAAAAATTCTCTATTATGAAGCTTATACATTTCCTTTAGTTCTTGTACTCCGAGCTCAGTAGCTACTATTACTGCATTCTTCGCTTTACTTGCAAGCACTGGAAGAGCTCCTGAGTGATCTGGCTCCACATGATTTATTACTATATATTTAATTTCCTCAAAATCTATATACTGCTTTAAGTTTTCTACATACTCTTTTCCAAAGCTTATATCCACTGTATCTATTATTGTAGGTCTTTCAGTTTTTAATAAATAACTATTATAAGTTGTTCCTTTTTCTAAAACCAATCTATGAAATGGAACCTTTCTATCATCTACATAACCTACCCAATAAGCATCTTTTCCTACTAATATATTGTTTTTCATTGTTGTTTCCTCCCTTAAATCATAGTTTTTATTTTTATATCCCTTATATTAATTTTAAGCTTTATAATTTTTAGTTCCTATGGTAAAGCTTCCTAGCTTTAAATTTTATATTTTTAAAGTTTTGTTTTATTTCATGACTTAATTATAGGAGGATTTAAAAGTTAAATATGTGATTCAAATCAAAATCACAATAAAAATAGGATAAGAAATTAAAAATTCTTATCCTATTTTATACATTTATTTGATTTATAACATTATAGTATTCATGAAAAATACAAGTTGTCACTGCTTAAAGGTACTATTTATGTCACAAATTTTATTTGTTTAATCATTACTTTTTAATCATTATGCTAGCTGATGAATTATCCTTAGCTTGATTTGTTATTTGAATCTTCAAGCCATACTTAGGAATATTAGTTCCAAGAGTAGGTATCTCAACATTTGAGTAGTTATTGCTATCATCAAAGCTCGGCTCTGTAAATCTATATTCATCAATAGGTGATCTTCCAAGTTCTGCATCTGTGTTGATATTTATAACAGCTTCCTTATTCTTACTAAAGGCAGCATCATGCATTTGATATCTTCCACTTGCTAAACTAGATGGTGTTTTTCCATCCGCAAATCTCCAAAGCACACTTTTTTGATCCGCATCAATTACACCAAGATAACCTTCTCCTGGGTGAACTCCCCTCCAGTTATCTGAATAATAATCATCCACATACCATACAACCATACCTGGGTCATAAGCTAAAGTTTGCCCCATTACACCGATATTTGCAAGTCCCTTATCTACTCCGTGGTGATTTCTCCATTCAACTAAATAATAATGTGGAGCATAAATAGTTCCTGTGTCTTGTTTAAATCCACTCATTGCAAATTTAGAAGTTCCTTCTGCATCATCTGAAAGCAGCAAGTTAGCTCCATCTACTAATTTAATGTCATCTACATAGAAGCCTGCTCCAAAGGAATAAGTATCTGTTTGATATTCAAACTTAACTTCTACATTCTTACCTTTAAATGCAGTTAAATCAAATATTCCATCTACCCAACCATTAGAAGTCCCTGTAATCCCATGAGGAACTACAACACTTGCTTGAGGATCATGCTCAGTTGTTGTAATGTTTCCTTGAACGCATGTCCACGCAGTTGTCCCTACTTCTCTAATTTGAACTGTTGCAAAATCCCATCCTTTTTCAATATCGTACCAAGTTTTAAAGTTAAGACTTGGATTTGAAGTCTTTGTTAAATCTACTTTAGTAGTCATATTTGTAAGAATTGGAGCTCCATCCTGTCCTTTTCCACCAAAGTAAATACGCTTTCCACTAAAAGGTTTAACGATTTCATGTGCCTTATCTGGTAAATTAATTCTTACTACTTGTCCCTCTTCACTAGCTTGTCTTAAATTTAAACGAACTCCAGCCTTTGAAATTTCATTGTAGTTAAGAGTTATTTGTTTTTGCCAATTACCACCATAGTTTGCTTGGAAGAATTGTTTCGCATATGGACTGAATCCAGTTGGCTCCGTTCCACCAATTTTTCCTGCCCAACTTCCTGAAGACATAATTGACCACATAGATATTGGCTCTCCTGAAGGTGCTGTATAATCTGTATCATACTCATCTGGAAGCCCTAAATCGTGCCCAAATTCATGAGCAAAAACTCCTGCTGCTCCATCCTCTGGCTCTATTGTATAATCATATGCATAGTATTCAGTTCCTGGTATTTTATACATGCCACCAAGATTCCATCTATGAGACCAAATTGCATTAGAACCTAAGTTTCCACCACCAGCTTCTTCACCAACTCCTGCATGAAGAACCATTAAATGATCGATTACTCCATCTGGTTCATTAAGGTTTCCGTCTCCATCTAAATCATATCTATCAGTTTTATCAAAATCAGCTAAATTTATATTTGGGTCTTTAGCTGCTAATGCAAGAGCCTCAGCCACTGCATTTCTTGGCCTTATATCATTAGAACCTCCATTTTTAGCTCCGTAATAAGCTGCATCCTTTGACAGTGTATACCAGCCTGCAACTTTCCCTTTTATGTTAAGACTTCCCCCTGACTGTTCCTTGTAATATTGTTTCATTGAGGTAAATCTTTCCCCATTAGGACCTTCATAGCCATTATCCCCAAAAATCATATCCTCAAAGTGCTTATGACTATAATCTTTGTAATACATATCGCTCTCATCAGGCTGAATATTATTATGTTTATAGTCATTGAAGTCTACGAGTAGTGTTAGTATGTTTACTTCCTTTGGATTATTATCTGGCTGACTTGATTCAAATTTATATTTTTGAACCTTTTGATTTTGTTTTGCTTTTAAGTCTCTTTCCATCTTAGTTGGTTTTTGTTTTTCATTTGCTTTTGCACTGTCTTGCATATACTTCATAAATGCTTTATGTGCTTCTTCATATGTGGCATCCTTAGGAATTTGTCCTTCCTTTTTCAACATTTCAATAACCTTTTCTTCATTTGCCACAGACAAATCAACAGGCCCACCATACTTGTAGTAGGCATTTTCATTTGTTGTTTGACTTGGGTTTGTTTTTTGATTATTTAGCATCGACATAGATGTAGTAGCTGAAGAGCTCACTATCACTGATAAGGACAACATAGTTGCAAGTACTTTTTTAGAAAACATAAAATCCCCCCTATAATTGTTAAATAAAACATTTGTTGTAAACACTTTATTAACATTATATTCTATAAATTCAATGTATTTCAACAATTATTCGTCTATTTTTTGTGGCATTTTTCTCTCCTTAAGGTTATTATTTCTACAAATATTTAGCAAATTAAATTATTTGATAAGTTTTAATGACAATTAAACTTATTATTATAACTTTTTATTGATAAATGTTAATTGAATTTACATTTTTAAAGTAAACACATATTAATTAAATATTTATATTTTTCTAATTACCTTCGAATTCTTATAGCACAATAAAAACCAAGCTATGAAGTATTTCCATTAGCTTGGCTTCTGTTGATTATATTACTATGAGTAAATGTCTGAGAATTCAATATTCATCATATCTACATATCTTTCTTTTCCTTGAAGCTCTATAAAATTACACTCTTCTTCTTCTGATACTACTTTTACAGGTAACTCTATGATGAACTCAGTACCTTTTCCTGGTTCACTTACAGCGAAGATAATTCCACCATGCATTTTTACAAGAGAATATACTAAAGAAAGACCTATTCCACTTCCCATTGTGTTTCTGGATAGAGTTTTTTCTACTTGGGCAAACCTACTAAAAATTTCTTCAAGCTTTTCTTTAGGGATTCCAACCCCAGTATCTTTAACCGATATTACTACACTATTTTCCTTATCTATTATTTCAACTGTTATTTTCCCACCACTATCTGTAAACTTAATGGCATTGGATAATAAATTTAAAATGATTCTCTCAATCATATTTCCATCTATAGCCATAATTCTTTCTTCTATATCTGTATCAAAAATTAGAGAAATACCCTTGCCTTCGATATACTCTGTAGTTGATAAGGTTATGTCCTCTACAACTGAAATGATATTTGAGTTTTTTAAATTTAATTTCAAATAACCAGTATCTATTTTTGTAATGTCTATAAGATTACTTATAAGCTTTAACATTCTATAGCAATTCTGCTTAAGAACTTGGCTATGTTTACTAAAGCCTAGTTCTTTTATATTTGTAATATTACTTCTAACCTTACTTTCCATAAGTTGTACAGTACCAAAGATTAAATTTATTGGAGTTTTTAGCTCATGGGATAGATTGGTGAAGAAGTCTCTCTGCATATTATTAAATAAGGTTTTTTGTGCTACTTCTTCCTTAAGTTTTTCTGATTGTTTTTGAGCCGTTATATCCTTAATCATTATAAACATGCAATCATCCATTTCATACTCATATGGCATTACAGTGAGTTCTGCATCAACTACAGATTTATCTAGCTTTGTAAGTTTAACCTCATAACCTTCAACCAGTTTATGAACTTCAAGTATTTTATTAAGACCCCTAACTTTCTCTAAGTCATCTGGATGAATAAAGTTTAAAACTGACTTTCCAATAACTTCACTATAGCTAGAGTATCCACACATATTTAAAAAACAAGAATTGGCTAATAGTATCTTATCTTTACAGTATAGAAGTATACCATTAGGAGAAGTTTCAAAAAACATTCTATACCTGTTTTCACTTTGCTGTAAAGCTCTATAAGGAGCCTTTATGTTAACTTCTACCATAGCTTTATAAATACAATAAAAAGCAACCAACTTAAAATGATGTCCTATTATATTTGAAAGTCCATATACATCAATATAAAAAGTGAAGGATAGTTCTGTTGCAATGCTTAATAGAGAGTAAGCCTGTAAGTACTTAAAGGTTACTGGATTAATCTTACTTCTTTTTTTATATAATACAACCATGTTTGCTATATAGATTCCACTAATAACATATTCACTATAAATTTTAAAGGGTGTTAATCCTACTCCATCAATAAAACAGCTTGGAAATAAATTAACTGTAAATATATCTACAAATAAAACAATGGTTACTATTAAATAAGGAATCAATATATTTCTATACTTTACTGACTTTCCAAACAGCATTAAAGCTAAAAAAATTGAAATACTGTTAATATATCTAGAGGCAAGCCACATTTGAGTTGGTAAATCTGGACCAAAATTTGGAAATACCCCCATGCCTTTATAAGCTAAAGTATGTATTCCATCTATTATAGCTACAACACCAAAAGATATTCCAAGAATATTAGTAGCTGCATCTCTTGAAAAATTATTGGTATTATTAACAATAGTGAATATCATCAAGGCTACCAGTATACAAAAAATTTCAATAATCCCATGGAATAACAAGAAATTCTTATAACTTAAATAGCTCATTGCACAAAAAAATAGAGTTGCCATAACAACTAAGTTAAGTTTCTTTTCCCTTTCATTAGATGTCAAATATCTCACATTCCTTATACTGTCTTTACCTAACAAATCATTCATTGAATAAATCCTCCTGACTATTATTGACAAGTCCCTATTATGTGTTAAACCATACTAACATTATTTATTAAATTTTCCCAATATTACCTATATTATTACATCATTATTAATATTCGTCAATAAAACAAACTTATTTTTGGCATTTTTTTAGTATATTAAAACTTTGTCATAATATTTTTATGTATGAAAATATAAATTTATTACTGCAATTAATAATAAGTCTTAAGAAAATATCATTCTATAGCTTTGTTAAGGTTTTGTAAACTGATTTTTATATGGAATTTTCCCCATGCCAAATTTAGTAAAATATGCTATAATTAATATTGATTATTATTTACAAGGGGGACTGAGCAATGAAAAACTTAAAAGGTACAAGAACTGCGGAAAACTTATTAAAGGCCTTTGCTGGAGAATCTCAAGCTAGAAATAGGTATACTTATTACTCAAGTGTAGCTAAAAAAGAGGGCTTTAACCAAATATCTGCTCTTTTCATGGAAACAGCAGAGCAAGAAAAAGAACATGCTAAGAGATTTTATAAGTTTTTAAAAGAGCAAATGAATGGAGAAGGTATTGAAATTACTGCTACTTATCCAGTAGGCTTAAGCGATGACACTAAAATAAATCTAGGTTATGCTGCTGCTGGAGAAAATGAAGAGTGGACTGAACTTTATCCTGAGTTTGCAAAAGTTGCAAAAGAAGAGGGATTCCCTGAAGTTGCTCTAGCTTTTGAAATGATTGCTAAAGTTGAAAAATTCCACGAAGAAAGATATAGAAAGTTACTTGCTAACATAGAAAACGGAACAGTGTTTAAAAAAGATGAGCCAGTAATGTGGAAATGCGGCAACTGTGGCTTCATATTTGAAGGAAAAGAAGCTCCTGAGAAATGTCCAGCTTGCGTACATCCAAAATCTTATTTTGAAGTTTTTTGCGAAAACTATTAGTAGCAAAGCCCCTCTCTACCCCTAAAAGTAGAGAGGGGCTTAACTTTTGCATTTTTGTAAAAAATCAGGAGTTAGTTTGACTTTTACCTTCTGCTTTATTTTTTAGTTCCATAACCCAATAAGTTAATTCTTCTACTTGCTTCTTTAGTTTCTTAACTTCTTTTGAATCTCCTCCATTACTTTTCTCATCTTTATTTGATTGTTCACTACTATTCTGATTTTCAATTTCCCCATTAATAAAGGTTATTACATCCCCAATTATATATATCATATTAGCTACAGTAACTTGATCATTAGTTTCCAGATTTTTTGCTATTGTTACCCCTATTAATACTGATAAAGCTATAAGTTGGTTAGTGGAAAAACACTTAAAGTTTATCATAGCATCCTCTTACTTAAGTACTATTAGTATATCTTATTTAAATCATAGGAATAAAGTTAATAATATTTAATACTTTTTTATTCATTAAAATAACTGTATTGCCATAATATATCCTACATGTTAAAATAAAAACCGACCAGTCTTTTTTTAAGGAGGTGTTAATTAAAATGCCAAAGATTACCGAAGAAAGTAAACAAGAAAGAATATCTTTAATTTTGCATCATGCTTTTAAAATATTTTCTCATAAAGGTTATTCTGACACTACTATTGATGATATTGTTAATGCTTCAGGAGTTAGTAAGGGCGGAATATATACTTATTTTAGGAGTAAGGAAGAAATATTTTTAGCAATAGCAGAAGACCGTCTAATCAATAGAAAGAAATTAATAGCAAGTTTTACTTCATCAATGAGTAGCAAAGAAAAATTAAGTAGCTACCTTCAATGGATACTTAACTGGGTTATTGATGAAAAAAATATACTTCAAATTAAATTTACTTTTGAGTTTTGGTCCGTTACTTCTAGAAATGATGCTGTAAAAACTTTTGCCTTAGAGAGGTATAACCAGGTTTCAAAAGATTTATGTGCTCTTTTAAAGGAAGGAGTTACTAGAGGTGAGTTTCGGAAAGATTTAGATGTAAATTCTATTTGCTATATAATACTCTCTTCTACTGATTCTATAGGATTTTATACAGGTATCATGGGGGTTAAAGCAAACGACGCAATAGCTAATAACTTAGTAAATATGATTATAAATAATATTTGTGAGGTGGATTAAATGATAAATTACAAAAAATGTTCTGAAGTTAATATGGATTTAATATTTGATGCGTTTACTATAGGTTTTTCTGATTACATTATAAAACTTTCTATGCCAAAGGATATTTTTGTTAACAGATTCTTTGGACCAGAGGGTAATTCTTTAGATTATTCTCATATAGCTCTTGATGGTGATAAAGCTATAGGTGTTATTCTTGGTGGAATTAAGCATTATGAAGGAATTAAAACTATGCGCTGTGGAACACTAGCTGTCCATCCTAACTATAGAGGGCAGGGCATTAGCCAAAAACTTATGGAGCTTCATAAAGAAGTTGCTTCTAAAAATAACTGCAAACAATTATTTTTAGAAGTAATTGTTGGTAATGATAGAGCTATTAAATTCTACAATAACCTTTCCTATGAAAAAGTTTATGACTTAAAGTACTTTTCACTAGAGGATTTATCCACATTAAGAAATTATAATAATCCACATATGCACATTGAAAAAATTAATTTTGTGGACTTCAAAAATGCCTTGGAAGAGACTAAAGATTATCACATAAATTGGCAGAGCGATATAGATTATGTAGAAACGCTAGAAAACTCGCTTTATTATGGTGCTTATGTAGGAGAAACTTTAGTTGGGTATTTATGTGGAAATACTACTGGAAAAACAAATATTTTGTGGGTTAATAAAAATGCTAGAAATAAAGGGATTGCCTTAGGTCTTTTAAGTACATTCTCTAAGGAAGTTGATGCTTCAAAACTTTCTATAACAGTACCAAATAACCACCTTATGGAAGGCTTTATAAGACATATAGGCTTTAAAAAAGATTCCATTTCTCAGTATGAAATGTATCTTAATATATAACCATATACCTTTTAAATTATGCTTGAGTGGGAGTTAATTAGTTTTTCTATTTATAGCTTAAATCTCCTTCCAAAACTTATTAGTAAAGTGAATTTAATTACTATTTAATAATATTTTTATTTTAATTTATTATTTTCCCTTAAACTTTTCCATTTTTTACTCGTATATTATCATGGGGATATTCCTAAACTTTTTATCAACAATAAAATGGGGTGAAATAATGTACTTAATTAGAAAACTATGGAGTGATATGGATTTTAGGGACTTTATTGAAATTGACCTTAATGCTTATCCAGGACTAAAAATCACTTCTTTAGAAGAAAAAAATAAATTTCTTGAAAATATTACAAAGATTCATAAAGAAAATCCTTTTGTTAAATTTTATGGAGCTTTCAATGGTGATACCATGGTAGGTGGTATGAGGCTTCATGACTTCAAAATGAATCTTTTGTCTCATAAAATTCCTGTTGGAGGGTTAGGCTCTGTAGCTGTAAACCTTCTTAATAAAAAGGAAAAGGTAGCAAAAGAAATTGTAACTTATTTTATAAATCACTATAAAAATCTAGGAGCTTCCATGGTGGTGCTTTATCCCTTTAGACCCGATTTCTATAAAAAAATGGGCTTTGGTTTTGGAACTAGTATGAATCAGTTTAAGATTCAGCCTTGTAATCTACCAAAAGGCTCTTCAAAAAACAACATCTGCTTTATAAAAGAAGATGAGGCGTCTTTGCTTTTAGATTGCTACACTAGAGTGTTTAAAAAAACTAATGGCTTAATAGAGAAGTATGAAGCTGAGTTTATTGGAAAACTTAAAAATCCTAGATTAAAGGCAGTTGGCTATAAAAGAAATAATGTAGTTCAAAGTTATGCCTTCTTCGAATTTAAACCTAGTGAAGATGGAAACTTTCTACTGAACGATATGGTTATAAATGAATTTTTGTTTGAAAATTCTTCTGCTCTTTCAGAAATGCTGACCTTCTTTAATAGCCAAAATGATCAAATAAGATATATAATTTTTAATGTTCAAGATGAAGATTTTAGATTCATCTTAGATGATCCTAGAAATGGTAGTAATAATATGTTTACTCCTGTTTATCATGAAAGTAACATTCAAGGAACTGGAATAATGTATAGAGTTATTAATACTAAAGGGCTATTTAAGGAATTAAAAGATCATAACTTTAATGATGTAACTTGCACTATGAAGTTAACTGTAAAAGACACCTTTGTTAGTGATAATGATGGAAGTATAATAGTTAAATTTCAGCATGGCAAGGCTTCCTTAAGTAGTGAAACTGACTTTGATGTAGAGGTAACCCTGGATATAGCTGACTTTTCCTCATTAATAACTTGTTCTGTTTCCTTTAAAAGTTTATATAAGTACGGAAGAGCCTTAGTTTCTAATAAATCCTACATTAATAAAATAAATAAAATTTTTTCAACTGATGAAAAGCCAAGTTGCCTATCCCAATTTTAGGATAAGTTCTAATTAAGGTATATGTAATTCAATGTAATTTTAAAAATCACTGCATAGATTTATTGCAGTGATTTTTCATAAATAAATTTAATTTTTTATGGAATACTATACCTATATTAATTGAAGGGAGTCCTAAATAATGCTAACCAATAAAGAAAAAACTTTAATTGAAGATAACTTAACTGCTGAATATCTATGCATAAGAAAATATGAACAATATGCTGCTATGGCATCCGATCCACATATTAAACAAGTGTTTACAGATCTTGCAAGTAAGGAACAACAACATGCTACTACTCTTGAAAACATGTTAAGCCAAAATGGTTCTAGTTCTAATAGCCTATTTAAAAGCTATAATAAACCCCAAGGTGATTTATCAGATATCCAAAATAGTTTAGGGATTACTGACGCTCAGCTTTTGAATGATGCTCTTAGCACTGAAAAACATGTTTCAAGCTCCTATAATACCGCTGTTTTAGAGTCTGTAGATGCTAACATAAGAAAACAGCTTCAACATATTCAACAAGAGGAACAAGGTCATGCTGAAACTTTATTTAAAGAAATGCAATCAAAAGGTTGGTATAATCCTTCCTAAAAATAAGTAAAATTGAGTTTAGGCAAAAAGGCACTATGCATCATGCATAAAAGTCCTGAATAATATAAAGGCCATGGATAAATTGAGAAATAATTCCTCTCATATCCATGGCTTTAATAATATAAAATTAACAAATATACATTTTACAACAGCTTCCTTTTGTTACCTTTAATTATTTGCCTCCTATTGCCTCCTATTGCTACCACTTATTTACTCGTTTAAATTATTATGAAAAGATCTCCAAAACTCCCCTTCTGTATTGATTATATTCGCAATCTCCGTAAAGGGTATTTTAAAAGTTGGGAATCCTGCTGCAAAAGCTGCTATCTCATAAGGAGTAAAGTAAACATATAGATTGTTTTCATCTACATAGAAGGGTTGATTTTCTCTTATCCCCTTATAGGTATCTGGGAATATATAAAAATTTTCTCCCATATCCTTTATTTGCTTACCTACTATATCGCTAATTACCTGTAGATAGTTACTATCTGTCTTGAATAAATCCTTCAATTCATAAATGTTCCCATTGCTAAGATTTATATGAACATAAACTTTAGTAGGCATTCCATGAGCAGCTCCAAAATAGTATTCATAGCCATCAAGCTCCAAAACTAGGAGATTTTTTCTAAAAAATTCTACTGAAAAATCCCCTACATAACTAGAATCAAGTTGGATGTTTGCATCAACAGGTTTAACCAAAGCTAATTCCTTTAATTTATCATTTATACCTTGTTGTAATTCTTTATCTTCAATACCTTGAATTTTAGGATAATAAACTAAATAATCTTTATTAGGCTTATACTTTTCCTCCATAACCTGATACTTTTCATTTAATGGAATAACTTTATCTTCACTCCAGATTACCTTACCGTTTTTATTTAAATAGAAGGTTCTATAATCTATATTTGCCTTAATTATATCATCTTCCAAGAATAGAGTTCCCTCACCCTCAACCTTTGGCAAACTATCTTCAATTTTCCCATCTAAACCTATGAAAAAAGTGCTTTTCCCATCTGTAGCAGATGCCACGCCTTCCTTAAACTCTAATATATTATTAAATATAAAATCTGTAAGTATTTTCCCATCTATATCTGCTAAAGCAAATTTAGAACCCATATAAGGCTTTTCTTCGTCAATAGCCTTTCCTAGGGACACTCTATTTTCTCCCAGAAAGCTTATATTGTTATATTCAGGATCAATTATTAAATCCCCTTGTTTATCTATAACTCCGTACTTATTTAAATAATCCTCTGACATATTAACTAAAGCTCTTTCTTCCTTAAATGAGCCCGCCCATGGAAACTGTGGCTCTATAATTACCCTTCCTTCTTCATTTATATATCCATACTTGTCGTTGATATTCTTACTAAAAGGTAGTAGATTATCACTGGAATTCCCTACAAAATAATAGTCATATGAATTTAATATATTTCCATTGCTATCAATAAGCTCATATTGATTTTCCTTAACTTTAGCTATAGCCTTGCCATTATCAAAGTCTCCTGCGGAATCATATTTAGCTGGTATTACTTCCCTACCTTCTAAATCTAAATATCCATATACATATTTACCTTCTTTATTTGTTTCACTAAATACTGCTCTTCCATCTTTGTAGCTTCCTATAAAGCTATAGGCTTTAGGGTTTAAAATTTCTCCTTTTTCATTTATAACTTTAAAACCCTCTTTATCAATAACCGCTCCTCGCCCCTCTGAAAAACCAATTACATTTTCATATTTTGGTTCAATAACATATCTTCCTTCTTTATCTATTGCCCCTTGAAGATTATTAACTCCAACTATAGCTAAACCATTGTCTTGAAAATCCATAGCATAATCAAACTTGGGTTCAATTATAAACTCCCCAGTTGAGTCTATATACCCCCAAAGTGTGCCCCCAATTTCCTTAGTTGCTACAGGATATAAATTAGTCCTAATATCCTTTTTAGCTTCTACTTTCTGAGTCTCACTGTTAATTTCTCTATGATTACAACCTTCATCTTTATCTTCATTATCTAACATATTCTCAATATCACTTTTAATACTCATTAACTTACTCTTATAAGAAGGTGAGATTTTTCCATTTAAAGCTTCCTTAATGGAGTATAGTGCCTCCTGGTACATACCAGCTTTAAATTGCGCATTACCCAGGAAATACCATAAAAGTTCTAACTCAGGATTTTCCCTTAATTTCATCTTATAGTACCATACCACTTTTGAGAAATAATAAGGATAAACATCTACAGCAGGCCTTAGGTACCCCCTTTTCCATCGGTATACCTTAACCTCATATATCTCTCCTGTAACATGAGACCAGAGAGCCATCTCTACAGTTCCATTTATACCTTTAATACTAGGCATAGGTTCTACTTCAATTTTAGAGAAATATATTTCATCTTTAATTAATTCCCTAACCCGCTTATTACTCCACTTTAAAATGCTTAGTCGAGACCATATAGCTCCAATCTGCCACCCGACAATTAGCTCTGGTGTTTTACTACTGGTTACTGGCGCAGCTTTTAAATATGTTACATTATATCCTTTACCTTTAATATTGTTTTCCATATACCAACTATTGTAGTAATTCTTTAGTATAACTAAATAAGCTTCATTCTTTAGCTTATATGCTGCTACTATTTCTTTTCTTCCATCCCCATCTATGTCTGCCATTATAATTGCTGGTTTTTTATATGGACCTTCCATGATTATGATATCTGCTTTATTAGGCAAGAACTTCTTTACAAGGTTAAATAAATTCACTTCACTCCACATAACATAATCCTTTCCCATTTTACTCTTAAGAATATCTTATGTTCAAAGGCTTATTTTGTGATTACTTTACTGATCCTTAAGTATTTTGACTTCACCCATTGCTATCTCACTTTCCCATAGTTGTTGAAAAGAATATAGATTTATTTAAGCTATAAAACTTCTAGTTATATCAGCTAATTATCCAGATAAATATCCTAATAATTCAGTTAACAAAAAGTAAAAAAATTAAGTTCTAAATGAAAGTCAGCTAGACATTGCCTATCTAACCTTCTAAAACTAGAACTTAATCTGATTAATTAAACTATATTTTTTATTGAACTTGAAGGTATCTTTGTTTTATTTCCTCCATAGTCATAGGCTTGCCGTAGTAATAACCCTGTACCTCATCACACCCTAATCCTTTAAGTATTTCAGACTCCCCTAAACTTTCTACTCCTTCTGCAATAACTCTTAGGTTTAAACTTTTTGCCATCATTATTATAGTTTTTACAATTTGGTAATCCTCTCGTTGATCCTTAATGCCTCTTATGAAAGGCATAGCAATTTTTAATTTATCCACTGAAAATTTTTTAAGATAACTTAGTGAAGAATAGCCTGTACCAAAATCATCTATAGAAATTTCTACTCCGATATTCTTCAAGTGTATTAGTTTTTCAATAATGTTCTCCTCATTACCCATAGCACTTTCTTCTGTTATCTCTATATCTAGCCACTTAGGTGCAACTCCACTTTCCTCTATGTTTTTATTCACCACATCAATAAAGTTAGTGTTATTAAATTGTTTTGGTGATATGTTTACCGCAATTTTTAAATCCATATGGTAAGTGGTATTTAACCCTTTTACCTCTTCACAAACTCTTTTTAAAACCCATTCTCCAATTTTGTCTATTATTCCTATTTCCTCAGCTATTGGAATAAAGTCTCCGGGGGATACCAATCCAAGAGCAGGACTCTTCCACCGAATTAAAGCTTCAAGACCAATAACTTTATCTCCTTCTAAATCCCACTGAGGTTGATAATGGAGAATAAATTCTTCATCGTAATCCGCATCTCTAAGTAGATTCTCCATTTCAAGTTTTTTAGATACCTCTTCCTTAACCTTGTTATCATAGAACTGAAAGTTATTTTTCCCCAGGGCCTTTGCTCTGTACATTGCAATATCTGCACATTTCATTAGTATAGAACGCTCTCTTCCATCAAAGGGGTATAGGGAAATTCCAATGCTAAAAGTAGTTACCAACTTATACTCCTTTATACTAAAGGATTCTTTAAAACAGTTTTGAATTTGTTTTGTAACTTCTAATACATACTTTTTACTAGGTGCATCAGGTATTACCACTACAAACTCATCTCCACCTAATCTTGCTACCATTGCATCTTTAGGTGCATGGGCTTTTAACCGCATGGCTACTTTCTTAAGTAATATATCACCTACATCGTGTCCATACCAATCATTAACTGCTTTAAATCTATCTAGATCTATAAACATTACTCCTATAATTGTATCGGAATTTTCTGACTTTAAAATCAGCTTGTCCAAGTTATCTAAAAACCATCTTCTATTTGGTAGCTTCGTTAGAGAATCTTCTTTAGAAATTAACTCTAATTCAGTATTTCTTATAGTCAATTCCTCTGTTCTTTCTTCTACCTTTCTCTCTAAAAAGGTGTTAAACTCATTTATCTCATTTATTTTTATTTGTAATTTTTCGTTTAGAACCTCGGCCTCAGAAACCTTTTGATTTAAGGATTTATTTAATTCCTGTTGTTTCACAAGCAATCTTTGATTTTCTATAGCTATACCTATATACTTTGATATTATCTTATGAATACCTATTATAATAAAAATTGCTAAACTATACTTTAAGCTTTTAATAGTTATAGCTAAAATCACTGCCATTATTGTTAATATTATGTATGATACTTTTCTTTTATTTTTACTTAATCTCACAGTTTTATCTCTCTTTTGTTTTTTATTTGTTTCATCTTGTTGTATTTCGCATAAAGCTGAATATCCTATAACTAAAAATCCAATAACCCAAATAGAGTCTAATATTCCATTTGATACATACTTATTATAGAATATTTCATAGGAATAAATGAAGTCTCCCACAGCTACAATTATACTTCCTAAAAAATATACTATGGAGGGTTTGTTTAACAAAAATCTTTCTTCATTGCTAAAAAATAGTATGCTAACAGTTGTGATTAAAATAAAATCTAAAGCCACATAAGCAGCAGTAAACATTTCACCTTGAGTAAAGCTCTGTAAGTTTGGAACTATGTTTTTCAATAACATTATCCAAGCCATATACATATATACTATGGTTATAGCTATGGTGTCAACAGCTAATTGAACTTTATTCCATTTATCTTTCTCCTTATAAGCTACATAGCAAATAGAAGAACATAATAATAAACTGGAAATAGCATAGGGTAAGTTAGTAGCACTAACAGGTTCAATATTGGACTTTAGTATTATTTCTCCATAGGCCCATACTAAATCTCCAATTAAGTAACTTATAGTACTTAATAATATTAGAATCCAAAATTCCTTATTTTTGTTACCCTGCCTCACTGCTTTGTATACCATGCTTGCAGCTATTGAAATTCCAATAAAAGAAAGTAAGTTCCCCATCAATGGGGACAACACTCCCCCTGAGGCTAGTAAAAAGCTGTAATAAACAATTATAAAAGTCATAGTTGTCATATGTACTAAAGTAGTTTTATTTTTTGCTTCTAACCCTTCCATATTTTCTCCCATCCCATCCTATGTATCCTCTATTATAAGCCCTTATTTAACCATAAATACTTTACCGCTATTTTTTATATTAAATTTGCTTTTTATTATTTACTTTTATTGTAATATAAATAAGTAATTTTATCTATAAAATTATTCCAAATTATACTTAGCTCTATAAAATTATACTAATAAATTTAGTACTTTGTTTCAGTATGGAAAATATAAAACAAAATTCACTTATACCTGTATTATGTTTTGCACAGAATAAGAAAGTTCATTAGTTTAAATTATAGATAAATATAACGTGAACCCTTGTAGACTTATATGTTATTACATATTATACTGAGAAAAAACACATAACTATTCATTATTACTACATGTACATATAAGGATTTAGTGTATCGAAATTTAACACTGAGACAAACTTTGAATTAAAAAAATTTTTGGGTTTAAATTGCTGCCCTTAAAGTGAAAATACTATAACTTAAATAGGTGATAAAATTATGTTAGATAATATAAGAATTGGATATGCTTGTACACCCTCTTCCCTTCCCTTTAAAACCTCCAGGAGTTTTATACTGAAAAATTTTAATGAAGATAGATTTTTTCAATGTGTTAAAGATAACTTAGATGATTTAATGAGTATCTTAAAATGGAATGTAGAAAATAGCATATATATGTTTAGAATAAGTTCAGACATTATTCCCTTCGGAAGCCACAGCATAAATACCCTTAAATGGTGGGATATGTTTAAGGAAGAGCTCTTAACTTGCGGAGCTTATATAAAACTTCACAAGCTAAGAGTTTCCATGCACCCTGGGCAATACACAGTGCTTAATTCTCCTAATGAAGATGTAGTCATAAAAAGTATAAGTGACATAGAATATCATTGTAACTTCTTAGATTCCCTTGGAGTGGATTATACAAATAAAATTATTCTTCATGTGGGTGGAGTTTATGGTGATAAGTATCTATCCACAAGACGATTTATTGATAATTTTAAAAGACTATCTGCATCAGCACAAAAAAGATTAGTTATTGAAAATGATGATAAAAGTTATACGCTTGAAGATGTGCTCAGTATATGCAAGGAATTAAATATACCTGCTGTATTTGATAATCTTCACCACAAGATAAATCCATGCTCATTAACCTTTGAAGAAATTCTTAAAAAGGTAAGTACTACTTGGAAAAAGGAAGATGGGAAGATGAAAGTTCATTACTCAGATCAAGATTTAGAAAAGAAAAATGGAGCACACTCTCAATTTGTAATTAGTGAAAACTTTTTAAATTATATAGAAAGTTTAGAAAAGCTCCCTATTGATATTATGCTTGAGGTTAAAGATAAGGAAATCTCTGCTATTAAATGTGTAAATTTATTAAAATCTTCCTTAAAATCTTCTGTAAAATATACTCAGTGGGCAAAGTATAAGTACTCTGTTATGGAGAAAAATTACTTGGAGTATAAAAAGTGTAGTAATGTTGTGAATTCAACTTCTTCCATGAAAGAAGTATATAAAGCTATTGATACCGCCCTATCTCTTCCCTTCAATGAAGGAAACTTTATTAACGGAGTTAATCATGTTTATGGGTATCTAAAGGATAAAGTCACTCCAAAAGAAAAAGAGGCTTTCTTTGCTTTGCTAGAAGACCCAATAAAAAATAGAGCTAAAATTAAGGGAACCTTAAAACGACTATGCTTAAAATATGATATAGATTACTTAAATAAATCTTACTATTTTATATATTAATTAGTTGAATAGAAATATCCTAGAGAATGATTAAATTCTCTAGGATATTTTCTTATTTATTCACGAAACTTCTTATTCTAAAGCTACCTGCTGTAAACACTGCAGCTGCCATTAAGGCCAAAATTATGGCATTAGGAAATAATGTTCCTGTATCCATACTGTTTATTACCCAGTACTGTGGAGTGAATTTACCTATGCTTTTTATAATTTGTGGCATATTATCTCCTGCCATAACTGTAGCAGCCATGCTAACAAAGGTAGTTATTATGCCAAATAGATTTATTATAAGTGCAGCTACTCCTTCATTTTCCACTACTCTAGTAACTGCTAAACCTATACTAACAGAAATTAACACAGTGAGTAGCATATTTATAAGAAGTATAGGAAGTAATCCTTCAAAACTAAATCCTAAAAATACCTTTTGTATGAACAGCACAGCCATATATATGATAGCTTGCACTAGGAAGAAACCTAAATATAGGCCCCCCATAATTTCATAGCCTGTATTTGAGGTAGTAATAGATCTAAATAAAACCTTTTGCTTTTTCATGCTTATCAGCTCAGTTCCTACAGAGTTGGCAGAGAATAAAATAAAGCTTGTAATCATTAAAATTATCATATATAGAACCTGGTTTTTACCTTGAATTTTCTCTTCTTTAATCTTTATAGTGGTGCTTATTTCCTCCTCTCCATTTATAATCCCTTTGCTAGAAAGAAATTTTGCTTTAGTAAGTTTAATAAGCTCCTCTTCCATAGTGGCCTCAATAAAGGAAGTACCATTTCCTTCTTCCCTTTTAAAGCTTTGAATTTCTGGTTTTATTCCTTTGTTAATTTCTTCTGTAAAATTTTCAGGTATTATATAAACTGCTAATACATTATTTTTTCTAAGAGCTTCTAGAGCTTGCTCTTTAGAACTAAAAATGGATTTACTTCCATTAGCCTGTACCTTTTCTAAAAATTTATGTCCATATTCCCCTCTATCCTCCACTGCAAAGGCTACATTACTAGTCTCATGGGTATCATTAGGATGTAACACAACTTTTAGATTAAAACCTTTATTTATCTCTGTATCATAGGATATTTCTCCTCTAAGTTCCTTTACTCTTTCCCATATACTTTGAAGGCCTATGCCCTTAGTAACCCTCTGTGTTCCAACTCCATTATCTCTTAAGGTTATTATTAAATTATCCTGATTAAAGTGCATGAATATGCTAATTTCTGTGGCCTTTCCATGTCTTAAGGAATTAGACATAAATTCTTGTATAACTCTATATATCACAAAGGAATGATCTGAGTTTAAGTTCCAACTTTGCTTTGAATACCTTAGATTCACCTTAACCCCTGTAAGCTTTTGAAAGTTTTTCACCAGCTCTTCAATTGCAAGTATGCCTTCATATTTTTCAAATTCACGAGGTTTCAAGGCTCTTACCGCTCCTCTTACCTCTTGAAGACTTTCCTTCACAAAATCCCCTAAATTTTTTGCTAAAGTTGAAGCCATTTCTCCATTAGTTTTTGCCATCTTTTCAATGGCTCCAAGCTGAATTATTGCTGTAGATAAGCTATGTCCTACACTATCATGAATTTCCCTAGAAATCCTATTTCTCTCCCTTAGCAGAGTAAGCTCTTCAATAGAACTTGCATAAGCTTCTATATCTTCTTTTGCCTTTTTTAGTTCCTCTTCTGAAATTCTAAGCTTATCATAAAGCTCCTGGGCCTTTAACTTTCCTTGGACTTCTTCTTTGATATAATTACTTAAGGCAATAAGAGTGATTAAAGAAAAGGTTGTTATAAGTAGTTCCCTGCTAGCTATATTTCTTCCAATAACTACTACAGCTATAATTGCTAAAAAAGAAAACATCTTAGCTTTGTATTCTTTTAGAAAGAAGGCTCCATCAAGAACTGAGGGTAGAAAATAAAAGAATAACATTCCGCCATGATGAGCAAAAGAAATATAAGCAATTAACCATTCTAATAATATAGATAAAATAAGACATACTTCCTTTTGCTGAAAGTTAAAAAACCTGACCTGATTATTTATTATGTATAACAAAATTATTCCTACTGAAAACATGCTAATCAAGGTTTTATTATATAAAATCATTGTAAAAATAATTAGGATTATAGATAAATACCTGATACTTATTAATAAAACTCTATTCTTCATTTTCCCCCCATAATTAAGCTGCCAATTCTATATAAATTACAGCTTTTCTTTTTTACTTATCCTAAATAGTCAACTTCCTTTAGTTAACTTGTTGAGCTATATCTCCTTAAAACTATGATAAAGCTAACTATTATTTAAATAATTAAAAAGAAACTAGCTATTAACGATGCTACTTTCCTACGTTCTTTATATTTCAATTAATCCGTAATATACTTATATATAAAATTATACTATGTTTATCTTAATATAGGGAGTTAAATCTCAAAATATAAACTTATGCAAAAAAATATAAGGTGCCTCAATTTAATGAGACACCTTTAAATTTAAACCATTGCTGAAATTACATAACTTAATATAAATAGTCCAGTTACAATATAAAGAATTGGGTGCACTTCCTTACCTTTTTTCTTTAGCACCTTAGCTATGCAATAGAATATGAATCCAGCTGCTACACCATTTGTAATGCTATATGTGAATGGCATAAATGCTATAGTAAAGAATGCTGGTATTGCAATTTCTAAATCTGACCATTCTATTTTTTGAAGAGACTCAGCCATTAATATACCTACAACTATTAACGCAGGAGCTGTTGCTGCACCTGGAACCATTCCTGCTATTGGTGCTATGAATAAGCATAGTAAGAATAATATTCCTGTTACTACTGAAGCAAGACCAGTTCTTCCACCTTGGCTTATACCCGCAGTACTCTCTACATAAGTAGTTGTGTTACTTGTTCCAAGTAATGCACCAATTGATGTTGCTGTTGCATCAGCAAATAATGCTCTCTCCAACTTTGATGAAAAACCTTTGCCATTTTTATTTAAAGAATAATCTTCATTATTATCAAATATTCCTGATTTCTTTCCAGCACCTAAGAAGGTTCCTATAGTGTCAAAAGTATCAGTTAAAGAAAAGGCAAATATTGTTGTTAATGCTACAAATATTTTTCCTGGATCTGAAAACAATCCTACAAAGTCTAGTTTAAATAGTGTTGGACTAAGACTTGGAACATCAAAGTTCATAACTCCTGATGCTGGAACTTGAGTAACTCCAAAGAAAATTCCTATAACTGTTGTTGCTAGTATTCCTACAAGAATTGAACTCTTAACTTCTAATATCATAAGAACTATTGTAATTATAAGACCTATTAATGCAAGTTGAGCTACTGGATCCTTAAAGTTAACGATAGCTGGAACCACATCTTGGAATACTCCGCCTTCACCTAAAGCCGCAACCTTGTTTACTGCTTCTCCAGTAAATTGGAGGAAGTGAGCTTGTTTAACGCCTATATATGCTATAAATAACCCTATACCACCACTAATTGCATATTGAAGTGATTCTGGTATAGCTACTATTATCATTTTTCTTATGTTAGTAACTGTAATTATGATATTTACAATACCACAGATGAATACCATTGCTAAAGCCTGTTGCCATGTAAAGCCTAAGCCAAAAACTACGGTAAAAGTAAAGAATGCATTAAGTCCCATACCTGGTGCTAATGCAAAAGGAACATTAGCTACAAACCCCATAATAAAGGTTCCAATTACCGCTGCAAGAATTGTTGCTACAAATACTGCACCCTTGTCCATTCCTGCCTGAGATAAAATTATTGGATTAACAAAAATAACATATGCCATTGTAAGGAACGTAGTTAATCCAGCTAATGATTCTGTTTTAATATCTGTACCATTTTCCTTTAGTTTAAAGAACTTATCCATCAAGAACACCTACCTTTTTTAATATTAACAATACTAATTACAATAAATCCGAACTACACATTGAATTATACACGAACATTTGAAATAAATCAATATATATTGTTCGTTAATTATTTGTTAACTAGGTTGTCTATGTATTTGTACCTTTAATTAAGTACTCACATAAGTAATTCTTATCTTATTAGCCAAATTCTTAAGTTCATAGACTTTATAGAAGTTGTTCTTAAATGGTGATTTCAATTTGCATTTTTTCAATTTACGGTAACTTAGAATATTTCTCCAGCATAAAGCTAATATTGTAACTTATCATGTAAAAATTTTTATTTTCCATTTAATTCTATTTATATTCATTTTCCTACATACATATAACTACTTAAATATACTTTTTAAAGTTTTTGTTAAGACTTCACACTTGATGCAACCTTAGTATTTCTAATTCTTTTAAGGCTATAAACTTTAGGATTCTATGATAATTTATTTTTTTGTTAAGATAGTTTAACCACTGATTAACAAGAGTTCTTTCCACAATTAGTTAGGTTATTTGACAAAATAATTATTAATTCAACATTTTTTCCTTAACAAATTAAAGTTACCAAGTATTTTTTTAAGTTAAAAACTAATAATAAGATTGTAGTTAATGCTTGCTAAACTTTTTACTTCAGTAAAAACTCTAGGGAGAGTTAACACCAATATTATAAGAAATGGATTTAGTAATAATTATTTCACTTCATTTCTTAAATTTAAATTTTTAGGAGGTAGATTCCCATGCAAAACAATCAAGGAAACAACCAAGGAAAAAATGCTAAACAACATGTTCAAGATGTACAAAACCATCTTCAAAGTGCTTCAAGTTGCTTAAACCAAGCTTTACAATCTGTTGAGAAACCAGAAAACAGAGAAAAAATACAAAGCACACTTAGCTCTGTAGAAAATGCAATGCAATCAGTTAATAACACACTTTCTAACTACCAAGAATAATGTAACAAAAATGGAACTAGGTGTATTAGCACCTAGTTCCATTTTTATTAGTCTCATTTTGAGATGCATCGTTACTTTTTTATGTGTTTTATAATGCACTTACTTTTATAATAATTTTCTAGCTGCTTCTGCCTATCTTCTTTTACCTTATCTCTCTCTCAAAGATAATTTCAAAGTCCTTGCCTCTTCCTTCTAAGCTATAATATAAAGGTAAAATTTGAATAAGCCTCCACCCCTGCTTTGCAAATTCATTAATGATTTCTTGGTGATTATCTCCTGTAAACATTCCCCCCATAGAACACTTAACATATTTGTACTCATACATAAGAATCTCCCCCTAACTTACTTAAGTTAAATTCAACATCTAAAGAATCCTCATTTTTCTAAAGGTGTTGATAATTATATAATATTCATCATAATATTGAAATAACCTTTAAAGTTACTCTTTATCCCAACTAAAATATAGATGTTTAAATTTTATTCCAGGTCCACTATATCCACATATCTTAAGTCACTAACCCATGTTACTAATAAATAAAATAAGTTTTTACCTTCTCCCCCTATATCATGGTACAATATAACTATATTACAGGTATGTTGGGTGGGATTGTTATGAAAAATCAAAAAAGAATTAGAGATTATGGAGTATCAATTGGAAGAATGCTTCCGGGAAAACTAAATTCTATTACAGATGTAGACGGAATAAAAGTTGGCCACATTACTCTAAATAGTGGTGAAATTAAAACTGGGGTAACAGCTTTACTACCTCATAGTGGCAATCTTTTTAAGGAAAAAGTTATGGCATCTAGTTATGTTATAAATGGTTTTGGAAAATCTATGGGACTGATTCAAATAGATGAATTAGGCACCATTGAAAGTCCTATAGTTTTAACTAATACCTTAAGTATTGGAACTGCTTTTGATGGAGTTTTAGACTATATGCTAGAGGGAAATCAGGATATTGGTACTACAACTGGTACTATAAATCCTATTGTTTGTGAGTGTAATGATGGTTATTTAAATAGTATAAGAAAAAGAGTAGTTGAAAAATCTCATGTACTAGAAGCTATAAAAAAGGCTGATGTAGAATTTGAAGAGGGTTCGGTAGGTGCTGGTACTGGTATGTGCTGCCTTGGTGTTAAAGGAGGTATTGGAGCAGCTTCAAGAGTTATCCCCTTAGATAATAAAAAATATATTCTTGGAAGCCTAGTGTTATCCAATTTTGGTATTGGAGAAGAGCTCTTAATAAACGGAATTAAAGCTGGTGAAAAAATAAACTCTTTACTCGCTAAAAGAAGTGAGGAAGGAGATAAGGGATCTATTATTATGATAATTGCTACTGATATACCCCTTAGTGAAAGACAACTTAAAAGAGTATGCAAACATGCAGTTGTAGGACTTTCAAGAACAGGTTCCTTCATTGGAAATGGAAGTGGAGATATTGTTATTGGCTTTTCAACCGCTAATAAGGTTAGTCATTATGAAGAAAAGGCTATCTGCGACATGAAGATTTTAAGTGACAATAAAATAGATTTAGTTTTCAAAGCTACTGCTGAAAGTATAGAAGAAGCTATTTTGAATTCACTTATTTGTGCTGATACTACCCTTGGCAGAAATGAACATATGAAATATTCCTTGAAGGAATTTATTGAATACTTAACTTAAACAAATTCAGTTCCCTAGAAATGCATGGACATATGCTTTGAATAGCTCACTTTACTTTACCTAACCCTAAAATGTTTTTTTACAAAATCTATATATGTAGGTCTATAAAGCTTAAATAAGCAAAGGTTGTGTCAAAGTATTTTGCATAGAAATATATTGACGCAACCTCTTATATTAATAATTAAACTTTTCTAATGTTCCTACAGTCTTACCTATTTTCCCCAATAACTTCTACAGGTAAAACTCCAATAGAGTTTTAGCTATTATAATCTCTTCTGTTATTATAACTTCTCTTCTTCATAGCAAATAATAGGGGTACCTGGTTCTATATTCTCAAAAATAGTTTTAGCTAAGTATTTGGGAGCATTAACACAGCCATGAGTTCCATTATTTTTATATATTTCCCCACCAAAGGAATATCTCCAACTGGCATCATGTATGCCTATGTTCCCATTAAAAGGCATCCAATAGGTGACCTCTGCTTCATAATTTGCGCCCCTAAGAGTAGAATCCTTTTCCTTGTAATTTAGCATATAGATTCCAACATTTGTAGCATTCCCTCTATTGGGGTTTCCAGTTACTACAGCACCTTGAGTCACCAGTTTCCCATTTTTATAGAACCATAAGTGCTGCCTTGTTATATTAATTTCTACGTAAGTATTCCCTATATCATTTTCCTCTCTAGTTATAGCCCTTTGCGTATATACTGGTTCTCTTTCAACTGCATCTCCCTTGTTTATACTTTCTAGTAAAGCCTTCGTTTCAGAAGATATATTAATCTTCCATCCATAAAATCCACCCTTAACTTCTACGGTTTTTCCTAGGGAAGTCTTTATTTTTCTTACAGTTCCAACTGTATCATATTTTTTACTAAGCTCTAACACATATTGAAAAACTGCTTTTTTATCGATTACTACATCTAAATTCTCATCAATGCTTAACCATTGACTTATTAGGCCTTCATCTAAAATCTCATTGTTCTTATCAAATAAATACTTTACCTTTGTCCTTATATATTTATCTAGCAAGTTCTTAGTTTGAAGTGCCTTATCAGATCCTGCAACATATTTTGGACTTTCGTAGCATTGATTTTGGTCTAAATCTAACTTTCTTTCCCCTTTTACTATGCTGGTTTTTATTATTTCAATTAACTTATCCTTGATTATTTTATTTCCATAAACCTCTTCAATTACCTCATAAGACCCATTGGAATATTTAAAACTTACATTTTTTGGCTCTATAATGTTTTTATTCAAACAGTTTAGTCCGATTATTTTGCTTTCTAAATCCTCTGCATTGAAGCTAAACAAATCTTCTACATTGTATTTTTGTTTCTTAAATAAAGAATATATCCATTTCATAGGTTTTTGTGCTTCATAAACTTTAGAAATGCTATTTTGTTCATTATAAAGCATCCCTATATCTTTTCCTTGTATTTCTTCTATTTCATTATTTCTTTCTATTAACTGTAATTTATAATCTTTGGCATAATTTCTAATTATTCCATTAGCATCGCTATGTGCTTTTAGTGATAATTCTACTCCATTTATTACTGTATTAAAAAAGAAATGCTTAGCAAAATATATGGAAATAAGTATGTATAGTAGCATAATTAAGCCTATTGCAATAACAACATTTCCTAATGCTTTGCCTTTTAAAAAATTCTTTACACTAAGATTCTTCATATTGGTTTATACCTTTCGCCAAAAATACATTTTTTAAAATAATTACTCTCTAATATATGCTTGTACTTTTAACTTTAAAACTTAAGAGAATATTGTAATATTAAATTTTTTACTTGTACTTGTGAAAATAATTAGTTTAACTCTTAAGAAATTTTTTATAAGAACGAAAATTAAAAATTTATAAGCTAACAGATCACAGTTATTTAAAATTTTTTAGACAAAAATAAGAAACTTATCATTTTACTAAGCTTTTTATTTCAACAAACCTAACACTTATGCCTTTCTTTAAAATCATATAAAAAAACCATAGTATAGGAAGTTTTCTCTCCTACACTATGGTTTTTCTTATCTTATTGTTGTCATTCCACCCATATATGGTTGTAATGCAGCTGGAATATTTATTGAACCATCTTCATTTAAGTTGTTCTCTAAAAATGCAATTAGCATTCTCGGTGGCGCTACCACTGTATTATTTAAGATATGTGCATGGTACTTTCCATTTTCACCTTCTACACGAATTTTAAGACGACGAGCCTGTGCATCTCCTAAGTTAGAACAACTTCCAACCTCAAAATACTTCTTTTGTCTAGGTGACCATGCTTCCACATCTACTGATTTTACTTTTAAGTCTGCTAAGTCTCCAGAACAACATTCTAAAGTTCTAACTGGTATGTTTAAAGAGCGGAATAAATCCACTGTATACCTCCACATTTTATCATACCACATCATACTTTCTTCAGGCTTACATACAACAATCATCTCTTGTTTCTCAAATTGATGAATTCTATAAACTCCTCTTTCCTCAAGTCCATGGGCACCTTTTTCCTTTCTAAAACAAGGAGAGTAACTAGTCAAGGTTTGTGGCAAAGAGCTCTCAGGTAAAATTGTATCAATAAATTTACCTATCATAGAATGCTCACTAGTTCCAATTAAATATAAATCTTCACCCTCAACCTTATACATCATGGCATCCATTTCTGCAAAACTCATTACTCCTGTTGCAATTTCGCTACGAATCATAAAAGGTGGTATACAGTAAGTGAAACCTCTATCTATCATAAAATCTCTGGCATAGGAAATAATCCCAGAATGAAGTCTAGCAATGTTACCCATAAAGTAATAAAAACCACTACCTGCAACTTTTCTAGCACTATCTAAATCGATACCCTTTAACTTCTCCATAATTTCAGTGTGATATGGAATTTCAAAGTCAGGTACAATAGGCTCTCCATAACGTTGAATCTCTACATTTTCACTATCATCTTTTCCAACAGGCACACTTGGATGAATTATATTTGGAATTGCCATTAAAATATCCTTAACCTTTTTATCTAGTTCATCTTCTTTTACTTCCAGCTCAGCTAAACGCTGGGCATCTGTATTTATCTTCTTTTTCAATTCTTCTGCTTCTTCTCTTTTTCCCTGGGCCATTAGTTTACCTATTTCCTTGGAAATTTTATTCCTTCCAGCTCTTAAAGCTTCAGCTTCTTGTTTTGCACTTCTATGCTGAGCATCCAAAGCAATTACCTCATCTACTAAACCCAACTTGTTGTGTTGAAATTTATTTATTATATTTTGCTTAACTATTTCTGGGTTTTCCCTTACAAATCTTAAATCTAACATAAAATTCCCTCCTGATTAAAATTAAAATTTATTATTATAAAATTATAAAACAAAAAACTCCCATCCCACATATAAATGGGACGGAAGTACACCGCGTTGCCACCCAAATTGCTGAAATAATAATTAATCCAGCCACTCGATATAGTCAGATAAAGGTTACTAGCCTTTCGATTCATCACCGGCAGCTCCAAAAGTGGAGAGATTTTACCTTTCATCCATTCACACCACCCATGGACTCTCTGAAGAAAGTTTAAAATCGTAGCTTTCATCACAGCTGCTCTTTTATGTAAAATTTTGTGTTGATTATTTAAGCTTATAAAAAGTTCTAAGTAACTACATAACTTATCATTTATTATCTAATATAATATCATATTTTATCATTTATTATAACCTTTTTTTAATGCTTTATTTGTTTTCCTTGCTACATTAGACTATCTTTATATTATTTACCATGACCGAGGGTTTCTAATCATTTCACAATGCAAATAAATCTATGTATAAAAGAAAACTTATTTCTTACTATGAGATGATTATTAGGACTAATCTTATTAATAATTCACTATAAGAACTTTTGATAAAACAAATAAGTAATCTCAGTTTATTAGATGTTATTTATATCAAAGTAGCTACTGTCAAATAAAGCTTAAATATATAAATCTACTTACGTTTAAGTAATTGAGCTAATTTATTAATAAAACTATTATTAGCATTTTCCATGGCTATATCATATTGAGTATAGTAAGCTTCTTGCATAACTCTTTTAAAATCTTTAACTTCTTTTATTAGACGCTCATTGTTTGTATTAGCTAATTCATTGAATTTACTAAAGTCATTGTGAAAAGCAGTTCTTAATTCATCATTTTTTGTATCTATTTTTCCAGATATAAACTCAGTGGTATTATTAATAAATTTATTATTTAAACTTATATTAGTTTCATTAACTTCATCAAACTTTTTATTCAATTTTTCTTTAATTTCATTAGTTAATTCTTCCTTTAACTGCTGAAACCCTTTATTTTGAGCTTCGATAATTGTTGATATAATTTTTTCTAGATATAATAAATTGTCCTTTTTTATATCATGGATTAGTTGAGCCTTAAAATCATTAAGTTGAATTTGATTTTCTTTTTTTATTGAGTCAATAAGCTCTTCAACAGACAACAAGTTACTTTCACTCCCCTGAAATTCAACATCATTTAAGGGTAATATATTATAATAATCTTGAATTTCCTTAAGTGACATCCCTCTATTCTTTAACTTTATCAAAAATTCTAATCTATCAACATCAACATTAGTATAACGTAATTCCTTACCAACTATTTCAATTTTTAAGAGATCATCAAATAATTTTGTGTAGTATTTGATATTACTAATATCCTCATTTAACAAATCAGAAACTTGTTCAATAGAATAGTAAGATATTTCTCCTCTTTTTTTATTCTGAATTTTATAAGTAACATTTTCTGCATCTATATACTTAGTGTTATAATCCATATAATTATTCCTCCCCCCCTTCTTTTTTCGAGTTAACAAACTTAAACTTAAGTGATAAATGAAATATTATGAAAAATTACGTAAAAATTATATAAAGTGTAATGTTGTTATAATTTTTTTCGATAATACTACTAGATAATATGATAAGGGAGATTAGTTATGGAAAAAGGTAAAATGTTATTAGTTTCATTAGGTCAAGGTGCTGGAAATATAGTAGATGGATTATTAAGTAAAAACCCAAGATACAACGGCTTATTTTTAAATAGTAGCTTGTTTGATATTAAGCCATTAAAAAATGCACATATAGGTAAAAATGTATATATTTATCCAGGAACAGATGGTTCAGGAAGAGATAGAAATAAATCTAAAGACATGATAAAAGATAATGCTAACTCTATAGGGCTATTATTAAGAAAGTATCCTATAACAGAATCAATTGTAATATTTACAACTATGGCTGGGGGAACAGGTTCTGGAGCAATAAAAACCTTTATACAAATTGCAAAAAAAGCATTACCAAATTCTAAAATTAATGTAGTAGCTATCCTACCTAGCTTAAAAGAGGATGAATTAGCCTTTAAAAACACTCTAGAATGTTGGAACGATATAAATAGTATAATGAATTTAATAAATGATGTTAAATTTGTAGATAATAACAAGCGAAATACATATAAAGAAATAAATAATGAAGTAATTGAGAGTTTAGATTTATCCTATAATATAACAGGTATTCATGCTGATGGTAGTATCGATAATAAGGATTCTTTTAGAATAAATACAGCAGATGGCTCTGGTCTTGTTTTGAAATTATATGATGGTTTGAAGGATGCCAAAACAGCAGTTGATTTAGCCATAAAAAATAGCGTTTTTGTTCAACCTGATGTATATGATTGTGATTACCTAGGTGTTAATTTAAAAATTGATGGTTACGATCCATATGAGGTTTCTAAGTTATTTGAAGTTTATAAAAGCACCTATATAACATACAATGATAAACACAATATAGTAGTTCTTGGTGGATGTGAAACCCCTACTGAATCAATAAAATTAATAAAAATGGCCTTAGATGATAAGAATCAAAGAAAATTGTCAAGAAATAAAAAAAGAAGTGTTATGATTGAATTAGATTCAAATAATACAGATGACCTTGAAGAGTTAGATGTTTTAAATGATAATGAGCTTAACAATTTATTTGAAGATAATTATACATTTTAAAAATGCTCCTATGAATAAATTATAAATAATAGTATACCTTAAGTCTTAAATGAATATGCTTATTATTATTTTCAGGAGTGTGTAAATAAGTCTGT
>NZ_DGLI01000002.1:145946-160119 GCF_002387895.1 Clostridium sp. UBA4548 | reverse complement strand
TTTACGGGTGGTCTTGACTATGGGGAGGATTAGGTTTAATCAACTTGTTAATATAGAACTTAGAAGGTGTGTTTAGTATATAAAATGCAGAAGTTAGCTTTAATTAATGGAAATAACTAACACTAATGAGGTAGAGCTTATCTTATACACTTTTAAAATCCATAGTAAAATCAATATAAGCTTTTATAAAAGGTAAGTCTTAACTGCAGCGTTAATCACTAAATTTAAAGAGGAATCTTTCAGCTAAAGAAGGAGTTTTTTTATTTTCATAGAATATACTTAATTTAAATGACATTTTCAAAGGATAAATCTTTCATAATATGGTAGAATTAATAAGAAGAAAACAAGTTTTAGATGGAATCTAAAGTTTATTTTAAGGCTTTAGCCACATTTTGGAAGGGTAATTATTCCATAATTGTTACCTCTTAAGCAAATTTAAGGTAGGAGTCTTTGACTAAAGACAAACTTTTCTATAGTTTATCCAAGGACTATAGCCTCTAATATTCAGACATTTTAGCATAAGTATATTTCATAAAGGATACATTTACATTAATATAAATAAACTTGGAAATAATATGATTAATTTAAGTTATTTCTGGGTTCAAGGAATAAGTTTCAGAAATAGGAGTGATAATAATGGCAACTTCAATAAAGGATGTTGCTCGTGAAGCAGGAGTATCAATTGCAACTGTTTCAAGAGTTTTAAATGGCATAGATGTAGTTAATGATGAAACTAAGAAAAAAGTGTTAGACACTATTGAAAAATTAGGTTATAGACCTAATATTTTAGCAAGAAGTTTAAAAACCCATAAATCTAGTACTATAGGCATTGTAATCCCAGATATATCAAACCCCGTGTATCCTGAAATAGTAAGAGGAGCAGAGGATGTAGCTAGTATATATAACTATAATATTATGCTTTGCAATACTGACTTGGACTTGGAAAGAGAAAAGGAAAGCTTTAATGTACTTAGGGAAAAGATGGTTGATGGAGTTATTTACATGAGCAATTCTCTAGAAAGCGATATAGAAGATATAATAGAAGCTATGAAAGTACCAACAGTACTTGTAGGTACTATAGATAGCAACAAAAGCTATCCAAGTGTAGGCATAGATAGCTATGCGGCAAGCTATGACGCTGTTAAGTATCTTATAGATAAGGGAAATAAAACTATTGCTTACATAGGCTATTATGAAGACAAGTCTAGTGATTATTCAAAGATTTATAAAGGCTATAAAAAAGCTATGGAGGAGAAAGACAGTTTTAACCCTTCATTAGTATACTTTGGATCTTTAAAGGCTGAGGATGGATATAAAGGAATACAAGAAATTTTAAAATCCAATAAGGTGGATGGAGTTTTTTGTGCTAATGATGAAGTGGCTATGGGGGCTATTAATGCCTTAAGAGAAAGTGGCATAGAGGTTCCTAAAGAGGTAGATGTAATGGGATTTGACGATATATCTCTTGCAGATGTCTATTATCCAAAGCTTACTACAGTATCAAAACCTCTTTATGACATGGGGTCTGTAGCTATGAGACTTTTAATTAAAATTATAAATAATTTACCAATAGATGAGAGAAATTTTTTACTTCCCTATAATATTGTAGAAAGAGATTCTTGCAAGAAGTAATAGGTATCCATAAATAAAAGTGATTTAGGGCCATAGATAGGTTGTAAATTCAGCAATATATCCATGGCTCTTAAGTTCTGTAAGCATTGCACAGAATGTAATAATATGGTAAAGTTAAAGAAATTCGGGACATACATAAAGGTCGTGTAGTATACAAATGTAGGGGGATAGCAAATGGCTAGAGGCAATTTAAAAAACCATAAAAACAGCACTTTTTCTAAGAAAGATATAATAATTATAACTATATTAATAGTAATAAACCTAGTTGTAATTATATTTGGAAAAATTAGAGATAGAAATTATGCCAAAGAACTTACTAGTTTATCTCAAACCTATAACACCGTTGAAGTAGCAGAAAAGGTACAAGAAACAAAAGAAGAAGTTAAAAAAATCTTAATTAAGGAAGTTAAAAATAAGGAAATAGTTTTTCCAAGAAATTCATACATTGAAGAGGCCCTAAACCAGGGCAAGTTTAAGGGGCTTATCCTAGGAGATAGCATAGCTCAAGGCAATGGAGCATCTAAGACCAATATCTTGGGGGAAGAAATAGGGGGAACAATCTTTAGTAGTCTTAATATGCTTACTAAGGAAACTCTTGTATCAGATAATTACTCAGTAGGTGGAAGTACTGTAGAAAATATGTTAGCCTATATTTCGGATAATAACTCAGGAAAGTCTAAAGCTTACCAGTATCCTTATTGGATATTAATCACTGGCAGAAATGAAATGGAAACAATGACAGTAGAGGAGTTTAAGGCTCTTTACAAAACTGCAGTGGCTCAGGGGGAAAGGAATAATATAGATGTTATTTGTGTTACAGAACCTCCAGAGATAAACATAAGTACAGGAGAATTAGTAGAAAGTAAATACTCTCAATATCAAAAGGTCATAGAAGAAGTTGCAGCAGAAGAAGGAGCTACTTTTGTAGATGTATACAATGGGCTTCTAAAAAAGAAAAGTGCTGGAGAGAATATATCTAAATTGAGCTCAAATGGAATATTGCCAAATAATGAAGGGTATAAATACATAGCAGAATTAATAACCGAAGGAATTATAGGAAATAATGTAGAATTCAAAAAGTCTGATGCTAAAAGTAATACAAAGTTAATATCCCAATATGAGGTTAATGATACAGTGTCTAAGACAAAAGTACAGAACCTATCAACTAAAAGCACTGCGAAAGAATTCAACACTGGAAATGGCAGTGTTATGGCCTTAGGAGTTGGAGAAAATACTAGTTTCAAGATGCCTGATGGACAAGCTGCTGGTGTGATAATCACCTTAATTGCTACCAATAATGGAGGAAGTGTTGAAGTAAAAACTAAAGATGAACAATTAAGTAAAACATTAAAATCCTCCAGTGGGCAAGTTAAGGAAATAAGTTATTTCATTTCACTTAAAGATCTAAAAGATTTAAAGGAAATTTTATTGGTTCCTAAGGGTGATATTTATTTAAGTGGAGTAACTGTAGTACTGAATAATTAATTAGTTTAAAAACAATGGTATAAGTAATATCATTGTTTTTTCTATTGGGCGAAATAATATTAATAAATTATGAAGCAAAGTAAAGCTATTAATATGAAGGTTCTGAAATATAACCTTAAGTGATTGTTTAGATTTCACACTAAAATGCATCAGGAGTTGCAATTTGTAAAGTGTTCTTTTAAAATTGTAAAGCTTCAATTATAATATAGCTGGAGTTAATAATGTGATAAAATATAATCTAATATAGAATATTACATAAGTAGTTATAAAGTATATTCATATATAGATAGACAGTATAATCAAAGATGACCACTTTCATTGCATAAACCTTTTTAAAAGATGGGTAAAGTGAGACAAAAGATAAAAATGTTTTGTGAAGCTAAAGCTTTAAAACGTATTATATACTATAGGTTAAAAACGGAGGAATAGATGTGGACGTAAATGAAAAGGTAATTCAAATATTTAATTATTTACATAGTGTAAAAAATGGTAATGATAAAAAACCATTAAATATAGATGCATATGAAGAAGTTTTTTATGAAAACAAAATAAGAAACTTAGAAGGAGTCAATATTATCAATAGTGAGGATAGTGATAGTTGGATTGAAATAGCTAAGGATGCAAAGGATCTGTATGGAAAGTTTTCTAAGCTGCTTTTAAATCTTCAAAAAAATAGCGAAAGCATGGAAATAATTTATGGACATGGCTTGCTTGTAGGGAAGTTTGGTAACGATTTGGTGGTTCATCCCGTATTCACTACAAAGATGGATTTAGTGTTTAATGAAAGGAAGTCCAAATTTATATTAAAGCCTTATAACAATGTAACTAATATAGAATTAGATATGCTATCTAATATAGAATACAAAGATATAAACTCTAAAAATGGTACAAACCAACTAAGTAATTATAACTTTTCTTTAGAAAATCTCGTAAGAACTTCTGATAAGGTAAGAATCATGGGAATTAATCCAAGGCAAGAGGAAGAAATTAAGAAAGGGATTCAGGAGATTACCTCCGCTCTTAACTTGAACGCAGAAGAGGAATATCTTTCTGTACAATCTCTTCTCGATTTGGAGGGGGAAGGTGGAGTAAATATATATAATGAACCAGTAATTATCTTTAGAAGAATGGATACTAGGCTTTGGAATGTTGAACTAACTTCTATGATAGATGAATTGAAAAAGGGATTCACCGTACCAAAGACTATTGAGACTTTAATTACTGAAGAGGAGGTAAAGGTTTCACAGGAAGAAAAAGATAGATGGAAAGATATTGGAGAGGACCTTCTATTTCCATTACCTTATAACGAAGAGCAGAAGGAAATAGTAAAAAGACTTAGTGAAAACTTTGGAGTTGTGGTTCAAGGTCCACCAGGGACGGGAAAGAGCCACACTATAGTAAATTTAATAAGCCATCTTTTAGCACATGGAAAAAGGGTTCTTGTTACTAGCCAAACAGATAGAGCTTTAAAAGTGCTAAGCAATAAAATACCTGAGGAAATAAGATCTCTTTGCATGAGCATACTTGGAGATGACTCAAGAGCTATGGACAACCTAGATGAGGCAGTAAGAAAAATTACAGAAAACCTTTCTTTAGATAGTGGAACTTTGAAGAAGCAATATAAGGAACTAAAATATAAATTGGCTCAATGTGAAGAAAATCAACAAAAGCTTCTAAGTGACCTAAAAGAAGTTTATACCTTAGAAAACTCTAAAGTTAATTACCTTGGAAATAGTTATTATGTAGCTGAAATGGCTAAGTTTCTTAAAGAAAACCGAGAATTACACTCATTTATTGAGGATACAATGGGTTTGAAGCAAGAAGTGTTTTTAACAAATGGCGAATTTAAAAGATTTTTAGAGTTAAAGTCTATTCATTCAAGAGAACACTTGAACCTTTATGAAAGCATTGGTGAGTTTACAAATAAGCTGCCGAATATGGACAAGTTAACTTCTAATATAAAAGCATATAAAAACATGATTGATAAGATATATGTTCATAGAGTTAATGTTAACGGTTGGAATAGCAATGAAAATACCACTTATACTAATTCAAATCTTCTTAGTACTATTGAAGAGACTATTAAGTTTTTCACCCAATATGAGGGAACTATAATGGAAACTCTTTTTAATAGCATCTATCAAAGTGAAGAGAGAAAGAGGTATTGGCAAAACTTTATTACATCTATAAAACAGGAGTCGGAGAAAATTTATAGTATTAAAGCTAATATAAATAAATATAGGATTACACTCCCAGAAGGCATAGATTTAATGAAGCTAAAAAGGGATTTTCAAGTGATTCATAATACTTTAGAGACTAAAGGTAAAATAGGATCAATCTTTAAGTTTATGCATAAGGATTTGAATTATATTCTAAAGGATATATTAATAGATGGTGAAAGTATTAATTCCCTTGAACAGGGTAATATAATAAAAAATTACCTAGAAGTCATAAACCTAGAAAAAACAATGAAAAATTATTATAATTCTTCGGTGAAGGAATTTGGAGGACGAATTATAACAGTAGTAGATTCAAACTATCTAAGTATTATTGAAGAATTTACTAATGATATAGAAAGGATTCTTAGTTTTGAGGAGAATTATAAAAATAAAATTCTGAAACTTTTAAAAATGAAAAAGTTTAATAAAGAGCTTAACTTTTTCATTAGGGAAACCTATGAATATTTGAAAAATGTAATAGTGAGTTTAAATATCATAAAGGAATTCGAGGAATGCGAGGAAGAACTACAAACAGTAAGAAGTATGCTTGTAAAATATCCCGTATTTACAGAGCTTTGTGAAAAGATTCAGGAGCTAAATCTAGATTATGTAAAACAATATTATAATAATGTAGATTATATTTTAAGCCATAGTAGCGAATTATCAGAACTGCTTACTTTAAGAAATAAGCTTATAGAGATATGTCCTAAATTTGCACATAGAGCAATGAGTTTAAGTCACAGAGATTTAATGAAATATGATTATGAGGATTTTGAAGGTGCAGTAAAGTATGCGGTTTTTAATAGTTATATAAAAAACCTGCTGGGAATAAGTGTAATGGAAATGGAAAAGCTTTTACATGAGGAGAAAGTAAGAGAAAAGCAGCTAGTAAGGGAAATAATATCAAAGAAGGCTTGGCATAACCAAATACAAAGGACAACTGAGTCACAAAAAAGAAGCTTATTTACATGGATGGAGGCAATAAAAAGAATTGGAAAGGGCACCGGAGCTCAAGCCATTAAGTATAGAAAGCTTGCTCAAAAGGAAATGGAAAATTGCAAGGATGTGATTCCAGTTTGGATTATGCCTATCAATAGAGTTCTTGAGAATCTAAAACCTAAAGAAAATCTATTTGATGTAGTTATTGTGGATGAAAGTAGTCAAAGTGATATATCAGCCTTAACAGTACTAATGAGAGCGGAAAGAGCTGTGATTGTAGGAGATGAAAAGCAAATTAGTCCAGAAGCTATAGGAAAAAATGGTGATAGCGTTGAGGAACTTATAAACTTGCACCTTAAGGGTATTCCACACAGCCAGTGGTTTGATTTAAAGACTAGTCTTTATAATACAGCTCTAAGAGTTTTCCCAAATAGATTAGTACTGAAAGAACATTTTAGATCATTAGAGGAAATAATAGGGTTTAGCAACAACTTGTGTTATTCTAAAGAAATAATTCCTTTAAGATGTTCTTTTAGCAACAACTCACTAGCACCAATTAACACTGTAAAAGTTGAAGAGGGTTTTAGAGATTCAAATAAACCTATAAATATCAAAGAAGCTTATGAAATTGTAGAAACTATAAAGCAATGTTGTGAAAATCCTTTATATGATGGAATGACCATGGGAGTAATTTCTCTTCTTGGGGAGAATCAAGCAGAAGTAATACAAAATATGCTTATAGATAAAATAGGTATGGAGGAGATTGTAAGAAGAAATATTGTTTGTGGAGATGCCTACTCTTTCCAAGGAGATGAAAGGGATGTTATGTTTCTTTCTATGGTAGTGGGAAATAATATAAGATTTGCAGCTCTATCTAAGGATTCAGATGAAAGACGATTCAATGTTGCTGCTAGTAGAGCAAAAAATCAAATGTGGCTTTTCCATTCTGTTGAATTGGAAGATTTAAATCCTAAGTGCGTAAGAAGGAAACTTCTACATTATATGAAGAATTATAAGGAAAACAAACTCATTGAAGATAATGAGACTAAGGATTTGCTATTATCTTCCTTTGAAGAAGATCTTTATGAGGAATTGAATAAAGAAGGCATGCAGGTTGTGAAGCAGTTTAAAATAAACAAATATACTATAGATTTTGTAATTGGTGAAGAACAAAAGTTAGCTATAAAATGCATAGGCAAAAACAATTATAGGCCTTATAGCTATGAAGAAGAGTTAATTTCTGAACACACCTTAGAGAGGGCGGGTTGGAAATTCTTAAAGATTAGAAGTAGTGAGTTTTACTTAAACAAAGATAATATACTTTTAAAAATAAGAAAAAATGCCATTGAGTAGAAAAATATTTGCTATTAATTTATTTTTTATTACAAATTAATTTGAAAAGTTTGAAGAATTATCATAAATCTTTTAACTTACTTATAATTGTGGTAAAATAGTTAATGAAATTTGTAATGTTGATACAAATAATGTAATATGATAGATAATTAAGCATGTAACATGTAAAATAATTACAGTAAAAATACACCTTATCGATGACGGTAATAGTAATATAATAAGTGACGTCAACCCTAAGATGAAAAGATATGGAGTGAGTGTAAAATGAAGGAAAAGATATATCTATCTTCACCACATATGGGAGGATATGAACAACAGTATATAAATGAAGCATTTGAATCGAATTGGGTAGCCCCATTAGGACCTAATGTAGATGGATTCGAGAGAGAATTAGCAGAATATGTAGGGGTAAAATCAGCTGCGGCACTATCTTCAGGAACAGCAGCAATACATTTAGCTCTTAAATATGTAGGGGTTAAAAGAGACGATGTAGTATTTTGTTCTTCACTTACATTTTCGGCAAGCTGCAATCCAATAATGTATGAAGGAGCAATTCCTGTATTTATAGATTCAGAGTATAACTCATGGAATATGTCTCCAGTTGCTTTAAAGAAAGCATTTGAGGCACATAAAAAAATGAATAAGTTACCAAAAGCAGTGATAATAGTTAACTTATATGGGCAAAGTGCTGATATGGATAAATTGAAAGACATATGTGATAGCTACAATGTTCCAATAATAGAAGATGCAGCAGAATCCTTAGGTGCAACTTATAAGGATAAATTTAGCGGAACTATAGGAGAATTTGGAGTATACTCTTTTAATGGAAACAAGATTATTACAACTTCTGGTGGTGGAATGTTAGTTTCTAATAGTGAAGAGGCAATAAATAAATCACGATTTTGGGCAACGCAATCAAGAGATGCAGCAAGGCACTATCAACATACTGAACTAGGGTATAATTATAGAATGAGTAATATAGTTGCTGCCATTGGTAGAGGCCAATTGAAGGTGTTAGATGAAAGAGTTCAGCAAAAGAAACATATATATGAAGTCTATAAAGAGGCTTTTAAAGATATAGAAGACATAGAGATGATGCCAATATGTGAATATGGAAAGCCAAACTATTGGTTAAGTGTTCTTACCTTAAAAGAAACTTCAAAGATTAAACCTTTGGATATAATGGTTGCCTTAGAAAAGGAAAATATAGAGTCAAGGCCTGTATGGAAGCCAATGCATCTTCAACCATATTTCCAAGAATATGGCTTCTACTCACATAATGAGAATGGCATTAGCGTAAGTGAGGATTTATTTAATAGGGGAGTATGTCTACCTTCTGACACAAAGATGACAGCAGTTCAGCTGGAGAGAGTTATAAATATAATAAAAAAATTATTTTCATAGAAACTAATAAGATAGGTTAAAGTTGCTTTCTAGAAAACAAACTTTATTTGTAACCAGTGGAAATCATTGATGGTTATAAAATCTATTAGTATTGGCTACCTTGTTAATAAATGGTGAATTGGAGGCGCTAACCCATGTTAATTAAAAGACTCTTTGATTTTTGCTTTTCCCTAATTATGTTAGTTATACTAAGTCCGGTGTTTCTAGTTGTTTCCATACTTGTGTATTTTAACTTAGGCTCTCCAATTTTGTTTACTCAGGATAGAGTTGGAAAAGACGATAGAATATTTAAAATGATGAAATTTAGAACTATGAAAAATTCTACAGATAAAAATGGGAACTTGTTATCTGACGCAGAGAGATTAACTAGATTTGGCAAGTTTTTGAGGAGTTCTAGCATAGATGAACTTCCTGAATTAATAAACATTTTCAAAGGAAATATGAGTTTAGTTGGACCTAGGCCATTACTAGTAGATTATTTGCCTTTTTACAATGAAAGACAGAAAAAAAGACATGATGTATTGCCTGGATTAACAGGGTGGGCACAAGTCAATGGAAGAAACAATTTGTCTTGGTCACAAAAATTTGAGTTAGATGTATGGTATGTAGAAAATTGGTCATTACTACTTGATATAAAGATATTTTTTTTAACAATATACAAAGTATTTAAAAGAGAAGGAATAAATCAAGCAGAAGGGGTTACCATGGAAAGATTTAATGGGAACAATTAAAGAGGTGAATTATGAAGGATATAGTAATAGTTGGAGCTGGAGGCTTTGGTAGAGAGGTAGCTTGGTTAATCGAAGACATTAATAAAGAAGAAGAAACTTGGAATCTGTTGGGGTATATCGATGACAACACTGCGAATCATGGAGCCGTCTTAAACAATATAAAAGTATTAGGAGGATTTGATTGGTTACAAAACAACAAAAATAGAAATATATATTTTGTATGTGCAGTAGGTAATCCGACAACAAAGGAGTTGCTTGTCCAGAGATGTATGGAATTAGGCGGGAAACCTGCAACTTTAATTCATCCTTCAGTAATCAAATCACAATATAATACCATAGGTGAAGGAACTATTATCTGTGCAGGAACTATAATAACAGTAAATGTAGATATAGGGAATCATGTAATTGTAAATTTAGATTGCACCATAGGCCACGATGCAGTAATAAAGGATTATTGTACTATATTACCAAGCGTTAATGTTTCGGGAAATACAGTGATTGATAGATTAAGTGAAATTGGAACAGGAACGCAAATTATTCAAGGAGTAAAAATTGGGGAACAAACCACAGTTGGTGCTGGGGCTGCAGTAGTAAGAGACTTGCCTGGAAAGTGTACAGCTGTAGGAATACCAGCTAAAGTTATTAAAACATCAAATTAGTCTTTTTATAAGGAGAGCCACGAATTCTCAAGAATTTGTTTATGAGTGTTGTGGTTCTCTTTATGGGCATTTTCAAGGATGAGGTTCACTAATTTTATAAACTGTTGATGCTATCTAAGAAGGTAGCTTTTAGGTTAAAGTTTTTTAAAGCTGTGAATAAAATGAATGGGTTCACTTTCTAAACCCGTTTGGAAGGATGATAAAAGTGAATATACTATTTTTAACTATAGGTTTCCCAGAAAATATTAATAATAGAAATATATATACGGATTTAATGCAAGAATTTAAAAGTGAAGGACATAATGTTTATGTAGTTACTGCTAGAGAGAGAAGAAACAATAAGGCTACAGAAGTTTCTTTAGAAAATGATATAAATGTATTAAGAGTTAGAACCGGTAATATGCAAAAAACTAATTTCATAGAAAAAGGTATAACTACAATACTTATAGAGGATCAATTCATAAAAGCTATAAAAAAATATTTTTCCAGTACAAAATTTGATTTAGTAATGTACTCTACTCCGCCAATTACCTTTGAAAAAGTTATAAAATATATAAAAGGCAGAGATAATGCAAAATCATACCTGCTTCTAAAGGATATATTCCCGCAAAATGCAGTAGATTTAGGAATGATATCAGAGCAAAGTATTATATACAAACACTTTAGAAAAAAAGAAGTTAAACTTTATACTATGTCAGACTATATTGGATGCATGTCAAAAGCTAATGTGAAGTATGTATTAGAACATAACACCTTTGTAGATAAAAATAGAGTTGAAGTTTGCCCTAATAGTATTAAACCTTTAGAGTTCAACTTAAGTGTGGAAGAAAAAAAGAGTATAAGAGAAAGATATAACATTCCCTTAGAAGCTACTGTTTTTATTTATGGAGGAAATCTTGGGAAGCCTCAAGGTGTTGATTTTTTAATGGAAATATTAAAGGCTAATAGCCACAGAAGGGATGCTTATTTCTTAATCGTAGGAGGAGGAACTGAATATGGAAAATTGGAAACTTTTATAGAAAGTTCTAATTTTCACAATGTGAGCCTTTATCCATCCTTACCTAAAGAAGATTATGATAGAGTTGTTCAAGCCTCGGATGTAGGTATGATTTTTTTACATAAGGATTTTACTATACCTAATTTTCCTTCAAGGCTTCTTACCTATATGGAATTTTCTATGCCAGTAATTGCCGCTACAGATAAAAATACTGATATAGGTGAAGTTATAGTACAGGGAAACTTTGGTTATTGGAGTAACAGTGGCGATTTAGAAGAGTTTAATATGAATTTAGAGGTTTTATGCAAGGATAAAGCTTTGCTTCAAACTATGGGAACTAATGCTAGAAAATACTTAGAGAACAATTATACAGTTTCAAAATCTTATGAGATAATTATGTCTCATTTTGATAGATAGGTAATTTAGTAGTTATGGAGGGAAAAATGAGAAATATATTAGTAACGGGAGCTAATGGATTCGTAGGAAAAAATCTAGTAGCTACTTTAAAGCAGTTAAACAAATACAATATTTTCACCTATGATCTTAATAATACAGAGGAAGAACTAAAAGCTTTTGTAGAAGACAGTGATTTTATTTTCCACTTAGCAGGAGTAAATAGGCCAGTAGAGGTAAAGGAATTTTATGAAGGAAATACTGGGCTTACTGAAAATATAATTTCCATGTTAAAAAATAAAAATACACCAATTTTAATAACTTCTTCTATACAAGCAGAATTAGATAATGACTACGGAAAGAGTAAAAGGGCAGCGGAAGAAGTTATAGAGAATTATGGTAAAAATAATAAGGCCCCAGTGTATATTTTCAGGTTGCCTAACGTTTTTGGAAAATGGTGTAGACCAAATTATAACTCAGCAGTGGCAACTTTTTGCCATAACATAGCTAATGATATAGAAGTTTGGATTTCTGATGAAACTAAGGAACTAAATCTTGTATATATAGATGATGTGGTTAAAGGGTTTGTTGATGAATTAGAAAATGAAAATAGGAATTTAGATAGTCAATATTATCATATCAAAACCACTTATATTAAAGCCTTAGGAGAAATCGTGGGCTTGTTGAATTCCTTTAAGAAAAATAGGGAAACCCTAAGAATTCCTGATATGAAGGATGAATTTGCTAAAAAATTGTACAGCACTTATCTAAGCTATTTGCCAGAGGATAAGTTTAGCTATCCTTTAAAAATGAATGTAGATAATAGAGGCTCTTTTACAGAATTTATTAAAAGTGATGATAGAGGTCAGGTATCTATTAATATATCTAAACCAGGGATAACTAAAGGAAACCACTGGCATCACACTAAGAATGAAAAGTTTTTAGTAGTTAGTGGAGAAGGAGTAATCAAGTTTAGAAAATTTGATAGTGACAAGGTAATAGAGTATAAGGTTAGCGGGGAAAAACTTGAGGTTATCGATATACCTGTAGGATATACTCATAGCATTACTAATATGGGTGATACAGATATGGTAACAGTTATGTGGGTAAATGAAATATTTGATCCTGAAAAGCCAGATACTATATATTTGGAGGTGTAAAAATGAAAAAATTAAAGGTTATGACTATTGTAGGAACAAGACCAGAAATAATTAGGCTGTCTGAAGTGATAAAAGCTTGTGATAGGTACTTTGATCATGTATTAGTACATACAGGACAAAACTGGGATTATAATTTGAATGATATATTCTTCGAAGAATTAGGTTTAAGAAAGCCGGATCATTTCTTAGGGGTTGTAGGAAGTGATTTAGGAGAAACTATGGGAAACATTATTGCTGCATCTTACAAAATATTAAAAGAAGAAGCTCCTGATGCGCTTTTAATTTTAGGAGACACTAATAGTTGTTTAAGTGCTATAGCTGCAAAAAGACTAAAAGTACCTATCTTCCACATGGAGGCAGGAAACAGATGCTTTGACCAAAATGTACCAGAAGAAATAAACAGAAAGATTGTGGATCATATCAGTGACATAAACTTGCCTTACACTGAGCATAGTAGAAGATACTTATTAAGCGAAGGCTTTAGAAAAGAACATATTTTTGTTACTGGGTCACCAATGCAAGAAGTGCTAACTAAAAATATGGATAAAATTCAGGAGTCTGATGTTTTAACCAAATTAGGACTAGAGAAAGAAAATTATATTTTAGTAAGCGCTCATAGAGAAGAAAATATTGATAATGATAAAAATTTATTTTCCCTAGTGGATGCTTTAAATAAAGTGGCTGAAATGTATAATATGCCAATAATATATTCTACTCACCCAAGAAGTTGGAAGAGAATAGAGGAGAAAAATATTAAGTTTAATCCACTTGTAAGACAATTAAAACCTTTTGGATTCATAGATTATAATAAACTTCAAATGAATTCCTTCTGCGTTTTATCGGATAGTGGAACTTTAAGTGAAGAATCAGCAATGCTAAACTTCCCAGGAATACTAATTAGAACTAGTACTGAAAGACCAGAAGTATTAGATAAGGGGTCCGTTATAGTAGGTGGAATAACTACAGAAGATATAGTTCAAGGAATCCAACTAGCAAGAGAAATGAAGGCAAATGAAGAGGAAGTTCTTTTAGCACATGATTATAAGGATACTAATGTATCAGTAAAGGTTACTAAAATAATTCAAAGCTATGTAAAAATTATAAACAAAGTTGTATGGAATAAAGAAAGTTAGTAAAGAGAATTTTAGTACAAAATTTATTTAATAATACAAAAAGTTAATATAAATTAAAATAGAATCGT
>NZ_DGLI01000002.1:7828-145940 GCF_002387895.1 Clostridium sp. UBA4548 | reverse complement strand
ACGATTCTATTTTAATTTATAGGTTATTTTAAAAGTATAGTTTCAGTTTACAGTAAATCTGCTAAAATGTTACTATTATGAAAACATTTATCTAAGCGTAGACAAATGTGGCGAATTCAATAGAATAAACTTTAAATTTATATATAAGTGTGATAAAATTAATTTTAGGCATAAATGAAACTTAATCTTTATGTACAAACATTGATAGTATTATTCATAATATGTCTAATTAATGGTGAATAGTTTATTGAAAAATGAAAAATTAGGGTTTAGTTTAACGGAATAACTTTCAATTATTTATTTTAAATATTTAATTTATATGTTTAATAGGAGTCGATGAGACAAGGTTTATAATTTATATTTACAAAATCTTAATATCCAATTGGGCTTGGGGTATAAATCGATGAGAGGAGCAAAAAGTCATGGTAAATAAGGGTAAGACTTTATTATTTATTACAATAGATGTACTATCTATTGTATTATCGTATTTACTTGCATATTACTTTAGGTTATATGATTATCCGGAATTATTAAATACTTATATAGGGATTTTGTTTAAAACTATTCCTATAATTATAGTTATCTACCTAGTAAGTTTCTTTGTATTTAAGATGTATAGAAGCTTATGGACAATTGCAGGAACAGAAGAGTTTTTAATGGGGATTGTAGGTTGTTATGTTGCCACTATGGCTAATATATTTATAATATACTTAATCTACGAACCGGCATACAGGGTAACTTGGGTCATTAACTTGCTTGCAGGGGTATTTATAATGATTTTCACGTTAGGATTTAGGATAAGCCTTAGAATAAGGAGAAGGATTCCAAGAGCCTTTAATAAAATTGATAAGCAATACTTTAAGAACGTGATGATAATCGGTGCTGGTAGTGCAGGCGCAATGGTTATTAAGGAAATGAAAGCGCATCCCAATATGCAGTATAATCCTATAGCATTAATTGATGATAGTAGAAATAAGAAGGGTACTGTAATTTCGGGAGTTAGGGTTTTAGGTGGTAGACAGGACATAAAAAAAATAGTAAAAGATAAGAAAATAGAATTAATAGTATTAGCTATACCTAGCATGTCAACAGAAGAAAAGGCTGAGATTATAAAAATATGTAGTGAAACTCATGCAAAAGTAAAAACTATACCAGGAGTATATGAAATTATAGGTGGAAATATTTCATTAAGCCAATTAAGAGATGTAGATGAAAAGGATTTGTTAGGAAGAGAGCCAATCAAACTTGATCATAGAGGTATATCAGAATACCTAACAGGCAAGAAAGTCCTTGTAACAGGAGGGGGAGGGTCAATAGGATCTGAACTTTGTAGACAGATAGCTAACTTCTTACCACAGGAACTTGCAATACTTGATATTTACGAGAATAATGCATATGACTTGCAAAATGAGTTGCGTAGAAACTTCCCAAATCTGAATTTGAAAGTATTTATAGCCTCTGTAAGAGATAAGAAAAGATTAGAAAGTATTTTTGAAGAATACAAACCAGAGGTAGTATTCCATGCAGCGGCCCATAAACATGTACCATTAATGGAAGATAACCCAACAGAAGCAATTAAAAATAATGTGTTTGGAACTCTTAATGTAGCTGAATGCGCAAACAAGTATAATACAAAGAAATTTGTTCTGATTTCAACAGATAAAGCAGTTAATCCAACTAATATTATGGGCGCAACAAAAAGAATATGCGAAATGATTATACAAGCCATGGATAAAATAAGTGATACAGAATATGTAGCAGTAAGATTTGGGAATGTGCTTGGAAGTAATGGGTCTGTAATACCTTTATTTAAAAAGCAAATTGCTGAAGGTGGACCTGTAACAGTAACTCATAAAAGTATAACAAGATACTTCATGCTAATTCCAGAGGCAGCTCAGCTGGTAATTCAAGCTGGAGCCTATGCAAAAGGTGGGGAAATATTTGTGTTAGACATGGGTAAACCAGTAAAAATTTATGATTTAGCTTGTGATTTAATTCAATTATCAGGATACACTCCAAATAAGGATATTAACATTGAAATTACAGGGTTAAGACCAGGAGAAAAGTTATATGAAGAGCTTTTAATGGCTGAAGAAGGTTTAGAAAAAACAGGGCATGATAAGATATTTGTTGGGCAACCTATATTTAGTGACATAGATGTTTTAAGAAAAAGATTTGATGAATTAAAAGAACTTATTCATGAAGAAAATAGTGCGGCTATAAGAGATAAAGTCGAAGAACTTGTTCCGACTTATAAAAGAACTACTAATGAAAAAGTAGCTGTTACTAAAATAAATGATGAAGAATAATTGTTGAGGTGAAAAGTATGTTTAAAGACAAAGTGTTATTAATTACTGGAGGAACAGGATCATTTGGTAATACAGTATTAAAAAGGTTTCTTAATACTGATATTAAAGAAATAAGAATTTTTAGTAGAGATGAAAAGAAACAAGATGATATGAGAAATACTCTAAAAAATGATAAGGTTAAATACTACATCGGAGATATAAGGGATTATAGTAGTATAAACCATGCAATGAAAGGTGTAGATTATGTTTTTCATGCAGCTGCATTAAAGCAAGTGCCTTCCTGTGAATTTTATCCTATGGAAGCAGTAAGGACTAATATTGCAGGATCAGAAAATGTGTTTAATTCTGCATTAGCAAATGGAGTAAAGAAGGTAATTCTTCTAAGTACAGATAAAGCCGTTTATCCAGTAAATGCAATGGGAATGTCTAAGGCAATGGCTGAAAAAATCATGATATCAAAATCTAGAGCTGCATTAGAAGGGGAAACTATTTTTTGTGCAACAAGATATGGAAATGTAATGGCATCTAGAGGATCTGTAATTCCGCTATTCGTAAATCAAGTTAAAGAAGGAACTCCATTAACTCTTACTGACCCAAAAATGACTAGATTTTTAATGTCACTAGAGGAGTCTGTTGACTTAGTACTACATGCCTTTGAACATGGTGAGCAGGGCGATATATTTGTTCAAAAATCTCCTGCATCTACTGTGGAGCAATTAGCCATAGCAGTAAAAGAACTATTTAATTCAGAAGTTCCATGCAAAGTTATTGGTACAAGACATGGAGAGAAAAGATATGAAACACTTCTTTCTAAAGAAGAAATGGTAAAAGCAGAAGATATGGGAAAATACTATAGAGTGCCAGCGGATAATAGAGATCTTAATTATGCTAAGTACTATACAGAAGGAAATGAAGAGATTCAATATTTGGATGAGTACAACTCTGACAATACTCATTTAGTAACTATGGATGAATTAAAGGAAATGATGCTGAAGTTACCTTATGTACAAAAAGAATTGAAGAAACATAATAATAAAGGTAAGGTATTGAGTGAAGTTGCTAATGAACTAGTATAAAAGTTCAAGGAAGTAACATTTAAAAATAATTAAATCAATGTATTTTTACATAAGTCAACCTAGTGTTAATTAGTAGTGAGATTTATGTAAAAATGCTTTTGAATATCAGAAAGGTACCATGATGGAACTAAGTAATAAATTTATCAACTTAAGTATATATATATTCTTTTTCTTAGTAACTTTCTTACCAAGAAGTCATACATCTATAAAAATTCCTTTTTTGATAATAGTATTTACTATTAGTGTCATATATCTTTTGAAAAATAAAAACATTATAATAAACTCAGAATTACTAAAATGGGCATATTTATACATATTAATTGGGGTAGTATGGGCTTTTATAGGAATGGTTAATGGCAATAACATCCAAGGCATAAAAGATAGTTTAAGATTAAATTTTGTTTGGGTGTTAGTTTATTTTGTATTAACAGTAGCGGTATCTAACTCAAATAAATTTGATATAGTTGTTAATGTTATAATGATATCAAATGTTGTTGTTTCTATTTACAATATTTTATTATTTACAAATGCAATAGGTGCAACAAACCTAAGTTTTTTATATTCCTTAGATGCTCAAAGCAGAGTAGGAATTCATGCAGGGTATGTACAGATAACGTCACACAATTTAGGAACCTTGTTATTTACTACACCTTTTGTAATGACATATTATAGTAAGTGTAAGCACAAAAAATTAGTAATGTTTAACATTCTAATATCAATTTTCGCAATTTTAATTTCTGGAAGAAGAGCTTTGTTACTTAATCTAATAGTAACTGTTATGCTAATTCTTCTTTTGAAAATTATAAATAATAAATATCAAATTCAAGTAATACTAAAAAGAACTTTTTACGTAGCTATAATAGGTATTGTTTCTATCGTAGTTTTAAGTGTATTTAATTACCTGGATTTAACTGTAATAGCTAAAAGAATGCTTGAAGGGTTTTCAGGTAGCTCTGAAAATGTTAGGTATATTCAAGGGGTAGAACTATTGAAAGGATTTACCTGGTCACCAATAATAGGAACAGGCTTTGCAAAAGGAGTATCTACTATTATTAGAGATATAAATAAACCATGGGTGTATGAACTGACATATGTGCTTCAATTATATAACCTAGGGATTGTAGGTTTTTCAACATATATGTATGTGTTATTTATAAATGTAAAGTGTGCAATTAAAACAATGAATAAAAGATCAGCTCCTTATATGGAAGCTCTTTTAGTTGGATATTTTAGTTTTTTATTAGGAACTTTTACAAATCCATATTTGGGGTCCTTTGACTTTATGTGGATACTGTTTATAATATTAGCTTATTATAACAAGGTTACTAAGGAGGAAATCAATTATGAGACCTAAGGTTTGTTGTGTAATAATATCATACAATGATTTTGAATGTTTGATTAGCACTGTAGAACAAATACATAAGCAGGTGGAGGAAGTTATCATTGTAGATAATGGCTCCAAGCAGGATATAAAAGAAAAAATTAAATTAATTGAAATCCCAAATACTAAAACAATATTCAACGAAAAAAACTTAGGTATAGCAAAGGCGCTAAATATTGGGGTAGCCTATGCTAAGGAAAACAAGTATGATTACGTACTAACTCTTGATCAAGATAGTTCGTGCAAAGAAGATATGGTAACTAATTTATTACAAACCTTCGCAGATAATGAAAATACATATATAGCATCACCATTAATAGAATATCAGGATTTCGTTGAAAAAGATAAAGTTAATCACTATGATGAACTAGATTACGTGATAACCTCAGGAAATCTAATACCAATAGAGATTTTTGATGTTATTGGAGGCTATGAAGAAAAGCTGTTTATTGATTCTGTGGACTTTGATTTTTCTTTGAGAGTAAAAAATTCTAAAGGAAGAATTGTGCAGAACAACTATGCTGTTATGAGACATAGATTAGGGGAATTTAGAGTGATTAATATACTTGGATACAAGAAAAAGTATTTTCAGCATAATCCTGTAAGAAACTATTATATTTTTAGAAATTCTATATACTTATATAAAAACTACTGTTTTTCTAATGGAACATTCTGTATGAAGAAATTTTTCTTCACTTCAAAGTTATTTATAGATAATATGTTGTTTCATACGAACAAAAAAGCAGTAATAGGCTCTATGTTAAGAGGAATAAAAGATGGTGTTTTAAATAAGTATGACTAAGGCAATAAAATATAGTAATTATATAGGTAATCAAGGGCCATTTAAATAAAATTGTCTAGTAACATACTAAACAAATTAAAGTTTTTAATGCCATATTGCATGTGCTGTAATACTAAGGAGGAAGTATGAAAATATATTTTGTTACAGTTAATTATAATAATTCCAAAGTTACAGAGGAATACATAAAAAATATAAATGAATTAAAGGCTAGTGAAGAAGTTCACATCGTTGTAGTTGATAATAATTCTGTAGTAGAAGACTACAAAAATTTAGAGAACGTGTGTAAGGAATACAGCAATGTTAAGTTAATTAGGAACGAAAAGAACATAGGCTATTTTGCAGGGCTTAATACAGGGCTAACTTATGTAAATGAGATGACAAAAGAAAATAAGCAAGTAGTTATAGGCAATAATGATTTGATATTTGATAAAGATTTTATAGAGGTAATTGAAAACTATAAGCTGGATAGTGATATTTTAGCTTTAGCACCTAATGTAGTAACTTCTGATGGTATATTTCAAAATCCTCATGTAATCAGTAGGGTATCAAAAATAAGAAAGCTTTTTTTTAGTATATATTATTCTAATTATTATCTAGGTACTCTAATGATGAAGTCTTATAAAATGTTTAAGAAGGAAACAAAGCAAACTGAAGTTACAGAGGAAATGGATATATACATGGGAATTGGAGCAATATATGTTCTAACAAATAACTTCTTTAAGCACTATAAACTTCTTGATGCTAGTGTATTCCTTTGGGGAGAAGAAGCCCTTTTAGGAAACCAAATAAAACAAGTTAAGGGTAGAATGAGATATCTGCCAAACTTAAAAGTAAAGCATCTTGAAAGTTTGACTACCAAAAAGATACCTAATAAAATAAAGTACAACCAGGCAAAGAAATCTTACCCAATATATAAAGACTATCTGTAGATAAATAAACTATAATTATTTAAGCCTGACAAAGCTTTAAGTAGGGATCTGAAAAGCTAGTTATACTAGAGTTTTAGGTTTGTTAATTATTAATAATCAGTAGTAAATATAGAAATAAAAAACTAGAAACAATTAAGAAGTTTATAATTAATGAAGAGGTGATGTAAATGAAAGGAATAATATTAGCTGGAGGTTCTGGCACAAGATTATATCCAATAACAAAGTCTGTATCCAAACAAATACTTCCAATATATGATAAACCTATGATATATTATCCATTATCAGTATTAATGCTTGCAGGAATAAGAGATGTATTAATAATTTCTACACCACGTGATTTACCTAGCTTTAAGGAACTTTTAGGTGATGGTAATGAAATTGGAATGAATCTACAATATGCTATTCAAGAGCAACCTAATGGACTTGCAGAGGCATTCATCATTGGTGAAGAGTTTATAGGTAAGGATAAGGTTGCATTAGTATTAGGGGATAACATTTTCCATGGATATGGCTTTAGTGAAAGATTAAAAAGAGCTGTAGATAGAGAAGAAGCTACAATCTTTGGATATCATGTAAGTAATCCAAGTGAATTTGGTGTGGTAGAATTTGATGATAAATTTAATGCATTATCCATAGAAGAAAAACCACAAGAACCTAAGTCAAATTATGCAGTTCCAGGATTATATTTCTACGATAATGATGTAATAGAAATAGCTAAAACAATTAAGCCATCTAAAAGAGGAGAACTAGAAATTACTTCTGTTAATAACGAGTACCTAAGAAGAGGCAATTTAAAAGTTGAATTGCTAGGAAGAGGTATGGCGTGGCTTGATACAGGAACACATGAAGGGCTTTTAGAGGCAGCAAACTACGTGGAAGCAGTACAAACAAGACAGGGCTTATACATAGCTTGCATAGAAGAAATTGCTTATAAAAATGGGTTTATAGATAAACAGCAATTGTTAAAATTGTCTGAGCCACTTTCTAAGACCAAGTATGGACAATACTTGATTAATTTAGCAAGAGATTAGAAAGGGTATATAGATTTAGGTTTCATAAAGTTTCTAAAAGAGACAAAGGTGTAACTGCGGAAGAAAAGGTTGAGAAAAGTAATAAGGTAAAAAATTATATATGTAAGGAGAGAATTTCATGAAAACTTATTTGGTAACAGGTGGAGCTGGATTTATCGGATCAAATTTTGTGTTATACATGCTTGAAAAGTATGATAATATAAAAATAATTAATTTAGACAAATTAACTTATGCTGGGAACTTAGAGAATTTAAAATTAGTAGAAAACAACGAAAATCATATATTTGTTCAAGGGGACATATGTGATAAAGAACTAGTAGAAGGATTATTCGAAAAATATGACATAGATTATGTTGTAAACTTTGCAGCAGAATCTCATGTTGATAGAAGCATAAAAGAGCCAGAAATATTCGCTAAAACTAATGTTTTAGGAACAGTAAATCTTCTAAATGCTACTAAAAATGCTTGGGAAACAGAGGATGGCTGGAAGAAGGATAAAAAATACCTACAGGTTTCCACTGATGAAGTTTATGGTTCACTAGGTGATACAGGTTATTTTACAGAAACAACTCCATTAGACCCACACAGTCCGTATTCTTCAAGCAAAACAGGTGCGGATTTAATGGTAAAAGCTTATGGAGACACATACAAAATGCCAATAAATATCACTAGATGCTCAAATAACTATGGTCCATATCAGTTTCCAGAAAAATTAATTCCACTTTTAATTAACAATTGTTTAAACCACAAGGAATTACCAGTTTACGGTGATGGAATGAATGTAAGAGACTGGTTATATGTTGAAGATCATTGTAAAGCTATAGATATGGTACTTAATGATGGAAAGTTAGGGGAAGTATATAATATAGGTGGTCACAATGAAAGAACAAACATTCAAATTGTTAAGACTGTAATACAATATCTAAATGAGAATGTAGATAAAGAAGTTACAGAAAACCTTATAAAGTATGTGGAAGATAGAAAAGGTCATGATAGAAGATATGGTATAGATCCAACTAAGATAAAAGAAGAACTTGGATGGTATCCTGAAACTTCCTTTGAAGTAGGTATAGTTAAGACTATACAATGGTATTTAGATAATGAAGCATGGATGAAACATATTACTTCAGGAGAATATCAAAATTATTATAACTCTATGTACAATAAATAGAGGATATTGAGCTATAAAACAATAAAAGCCTTCATCATGAGCTGATGGGGGCATTTTTAAAATGTAAATAATATGAAGAGGAAAGGATGTGTAGTTATAGTTTTATTGCATGCAATGAAACTATAAGAATATTATGGGAAATTTTAAGTTTATAGAAACAGATATAAAAGATTTGTATGTAATTGAGCCTAAGGTATTTGGAGATAGCAGAGGTTTCTTTATGGAAACTTATAATTACAATGAGTTTAAAGAAGCAGGTTTATCAATGAATTTTGTTCAAGATAATCACTCTAAATCCAATAAAGGAGTATTAAGGGGAATGCATTTCCAAACTGAACATACTCAAGGAAAACTAGTTAGAGTAATAAAAGGTGAAGTGTATGATGTAGCAGTAGATTTAAGAAAAAATTCAGAAACCTATGGGAAATGGTATGGAGTGTTTTTAAGTGAAGAAAACAAAAAAATGTTTTATGTACCAGAAGGCTTTGCTCATGGATTTTTAGTTACCTCTGAAGAGGCTGAATTTGTCTATAAATGTACTGATTTTTATCATCCTGAATTTGAGGGAAGCTTATTATGGAATGATCCAGAAGTAGGAATAGAATGGCCATTAGATAATATTGAAAACATATTACTATCTGATAAGGATAAAAAAGCACTACCACTTAAAGAGCTTAAGGTAAATTTTTAGAGGTAATGAAATAAAATATTATCTAACTTGGGAGGAATATATAGTGAAGATATTAGTAACAGGAGCAAAAGGACAATTAGGAACTCAATTCATTAATATACTTAAGCAAGGTACTTCAGAATTAGGAGAAATACCAGAGGCAGTAAGAGGTTGCGAAATAATTGCTTATGATGTTGAGGAACTAGACATAACAGACCTAAAGTCTGTAAGAAAAGTATTGCACAAGGAAAAGCCTGAAGCAGTAATAAATTGTGCTGCATACACTAATGTAGATGGTTGTGAAACCAATGAGGATTTAGCATTTAAGATTAATAGCATAGGTCCGAGAAACTTAGCCATAGTGTCAGAAGAAATTGGTGCAAAAATTATTCATATTTCTACAGATTATGTATTTCAAGGTGATGGGTCAACTCCATATAGAGAATATGATAAAACAAGTCCAGTAAGTGTTTATGGAAAAACTAAGTCTTTAGGAGAAGAGTATATAAGAGAGTTTTCTTCAAAATATTTTATAGTAAGAACATCATGGCTTTATGGATATTATGGAAAAAACTTTGTAAAAACTATAATTAAAGCTGCAAAGGAAAGAGGTCAGCTTAAAGTAGTAAATGACCAAAGAGGAAATCCTACTAATGCAGAAGATTTAGTATATCATATTATAAAGCTCTTACTTACGGAGGAGTATGGAATATATCATTGTACTGGGGAAGGAGAATGTACTTGGTATGACTTTGCTAAGACCATAGTAGAGTTAGCTAAAATAGATTGTACTGTGGAACCAGTAACCTCAGAACAGTTTAACAGTGCTGCAAAACGACCAACCTTCTCATCTTTAGATAATATGATGCTAAGATGCACAGTTGGGAATTCCATGAGAACATGGGAAGACGCCTTAGAAGAGTTTATTAAAAATGTTGAAGAAGTATAGTAGGTTTTAAGTTTCAATAAATAAATCCCCTATAAACAAGAATTGTTTATAGGGGATTTATTTTATTTAATTAAAATAATAAATTATTTTAAGCTATTATTAAGTACAATACCAAGTATCTTGGCATTTAGTTTATTTAATACATCTACACTATTTTTAAGTTCACTATTTTTTGTCTTTTCAGAAGCGGTAATAAGTATAGGGGTATTACAGTATTCTGAAAGTGCTGAAGTGCCCTGCGATGTAAGGATAGGACATGAGTTAATTAAAATAACATCATACTCCCTAGATAGATTATCAAGTAAAGATCTTAGTTTTTTACTACCTAGTAAACTAGTTGAGTTCATTGAAGTTGAACCTGTGCTCAGAAGATGAAGATTCTCTAATGAAGTAGTAGATAAACACTGATTAATATCAGCATCTTTTAATAAAATATCAGCAAGACCTTTAGAATTGCTTACATTGAATTCCTGTTGTAAGCTAGGTGTCCTAAAGTTAGAATCTATGAGTAGCACTTTACTGCCATTGTTAGCAAAAGCTTTACCAACTTTAGCAATCATAGAAGGTGTAAGTTCATCTTCAATTGGAGATGTAATTACAGCCACTTTAGAATCATTTTCCTCTAAAAGGAAACTTAAGTTAGTTTGAAGATTATCATATTGAACTGAATTCTTCAGTTCAGGATTAGAGTTGTCCAAGTCAGTATTAGATACAATTCCAACTACGGGAACGTTTGATAATTGTTCTATGGCAGAATCTAACTTTGCCCTATCCTTCCTCATCTCAAGTAAAAACACTATTGCTAAAGAAATCATAAGTCCTAATAAGACACCAACTTTGCCGAAAAATGAAGTGTTTACAGTTTCAATTGCAGTTGGTACAGGAGCACCAGCACCTAATACAACATAATCCTCATTTTTTATGGATTTACTTACATCCTTTAAAGATTTAGCATATTGATTAGCTATTTGTTGAGATAACTTTGCATCTGAAGTTGTGGCATATATAGTAAGAAATCCAGTATTTCCTTCGCTAGCCACCTTTACTCTAGTTCTTAATTCGTCTATTTTCATATCTAGATTTAGTGTTTCAATTACATTATTCATTACAACCTTTGAATTTGCTAGATCAACATAAGTATTTATATGTTTAGTATAAAGATCAAATTCATCATAGTTTTTAATGTAAATTGAATTGCTAGAGTTTGTAACTTCCTCTCTAGGTTTTGACTCTGAAATTGTCACAGAGGTTTCAGCAGTATAGATAGTGTTAGACACTGATTTGCCATAAAAAAAGCTACCAATACCTACTACTAAAGTTATTACTACCATTATAGGTAGATGTTTTCTTAATATCTGAAGTATTGTTGTTAAATTCATTTTAATCCTCCTAAGTTCGTTTTCAAGATAATTCAAAAGACAGCCATAAAAATGTCATACTAATTATATAACAAATTATGTTGAAAAAAAACAGTTATTTCAATATAATATTGCATTTACTGAAATAAATATACATAAACCTTTATATAAAGACAAAAATAATCACACATGCAATTGAATAATAAATTTATTTCTATTATAATTAAATAAGAAATTTAATTAGGGGGAATAGAATTGATGAGAAAGAAATTGATTGTTAGTTATTGCCTAATAATATCTTTTTTTGTATTTTCAGTACAAGCTTTAACTGTTAATTTAGAAGTGCTAGCTTCTACAGTAAATAGTTCAGTAAGTACACTAAGGCCTTATACATATGTAGATAGTTTAAGGGATGGCACGATTATAAATAATACAGATATTGATATTAATGGATGGTCATTAAATCCAAGTGGAGTAAAGGAACTAAAAGTTTTTATTGATGATAATTATCTAGGAAATGCAACTATTGGATTAAGTAGAGAAGATGTAGACAAGGCATTCCCAGGATATGTGAATGGAGCAAATAGTGGTTATAAGTACACTATTAGTAAAAACTTAGTTGCAGCAGGAAGTCATAAGGTTAAACTTGTTTCTATTGGAAATGATGATAGTAGGTATGAAGTAACCATAGGTTTTTCTATAAAAAAACCTGCTCCATATACCTTCGTAGATACCTTAAAGGATGGAGCAATTATAGACAATAATAATGTAACTTTAACAGGATGGTCATTAAATCCATCAGGGGTAAAGGAGTTAAAAGTTCATGTTGATAATAACTACTTAGGCAGTGCTACACTTGGCTTAACTAGAGAAGATGTAGGCAAAGCTTTCCCCCAGTATTTCAATGCTAGTAAAAGTGGATTTACTTATACTATTGATAAAAACTTGATTCCAGCAGGAAATCATGAAGTTAAGTTGATTGCCATAGGAAATGACGGCAGTGAATATATATCTCAAGTAAAATTCACAATAAAAAAACCTGCTCCATATACCTTCGTAGATACCTTAAAGGATGGAGCAATTATAGACAATAATAATATAACCTTAACAGGATGGTCATTAAATCCATCAGGAGTAAAGGAATTAAAGGTTGAAGTTGATAATAAATACTTGGGAAATGCTACTATTGGACTGAGTAGAGAGGATGTGGGCAAAGCTTTCCCGCAGTACTCAAATGCTAGTAAAAGTGGATTTACTTATACTATTGATAAAAACTTGATTCCAGCAGGAAATCGTGAAGTTAAGTTGATTGCCATAGGAAATGACGGTAGTGAATATATATATCAAGTAAAATTTACAATAAAAAAACCTGCTCCATATACTTTCGTAGATACCTTAAAGGATGGAGCGATTATAGACAATAATAATATAACCTTAACAGGATGGTCATTAAATCCATCAGGGGTAAAAGAATTAAAAGTTCAAGTTGATAATAAATACTTGGGAAATGCTACTATTGGACTAAGTAGAGAGGATGTGGGGAGATCTTTTCCTCAGTACTCAAATGCTGATAAAAGTGGCTTTACCTATACAATTGATAAAAACTTAATTCCTGCAGGGACACGTGAGGTTAAGTTGATTGCTGTAGGAAATGATGGTAGTGAATATACATCTCAAACAAAGTTTACACTAAAAAAACCTGCTCCATACACTTTTGTAGACACTCTAAAGGATGGAATGGTTATAGATGACGAAAACATACAATTAGAAGGCTGGTCCTTAAATCCATCAGGAGTCAAGGAAATGAAGGTTTACGTTGATAATAAGGTTTTAGGAAGTGCAACTATCGGATTAAGTAGACCTGACATTGACAAAGTTTTTCCAGGGTATATAAATGGTGTTAATAGTGGTTTTAAATATACTATAGACAAAAATTTAATTCCAGCTGGAAGTCATGAAGTTAAGATACAAGCTATAGGAAATGATGGCAGTGAATATGTGTCAACAACAATATTTACCTTGAAAAAACTAGAACCTTACACTCATATTGATACATTAAATGAGTGGAAAGTTATAAGAAGAGATTTAGGTAATATTGAGGATGAAAAAATAAATTTATCAGGATGGTCATTAAACCCATCTGGTGTGAAAGAGATAAAAGTATTAATAGATAACAACTTTATAGGAAATGCAACCATTGGACTAAACAGGCCTGATGTAGCTGCAGCTTTTCCAAAGTATATAGGTGGAGCTAACAGTGGATATAATATGAGTATAAGCACAAAAAGTCTAAAGCTAGGGAGACATAATCTAGTAATTGAGGCTTATGGATTAGACGGTAGCGTTTTTAGAACTAGTGTTATATTCAGTATAAATAATGGAGCAGAGGTAACTTTGAACTATAGGGCTCACATAGCTAATTTGGGATGGTCTGCTTATGCCGATAGTGGTGTTGAAGTGGGTGCAACGGATAATTCACGCTATTATTTAGATACTATGGAATTAATGTTGAATAATACCACTGAGAGTATGAAAATCAAGTATCAAGTAAGTATAAATGGCATCGGGTGGCAAAGCACTTGGGCTGAAAATGGACAAGTAGTAGGAACACCAGGTAGCGGAAGTGCCATAGAAGCAATAAGAATTAAACTAGAAGGGGTTCCTAGTGGTTACCATGTAATATATAGAACTTATGTCAGAGGTCAAGGTTGGCAAGGTTGGGTTGCTGACGGCGTAATGTCTGGAGTTGTTGGAAAAGGCGATGTAATTGAAGCCATTGATGTGAAACTTGTTCAAACTGATAATATAAAGCAGTATGTTAAGCCTAAAATAGCAGTAGATCTAGGTCACAATATAAATGGTGATAATGGAGCTGTGGGCATAAGAGTTGAAGCTGATGTTATAAGAGATGTGGGAAATAGAGTAATAAACAAACTAAAAGCTCATGGATATACAATTATTGAAACACTACCAAAAACAGCAGTTGATATAACGGATTCTTTGAATAAGAGATCTTATGTAGCAAATGCAAATGAGGCAGATTTCTTTGTATCTATCCATTTTAATAAGTTTAATGGAGTAGCTAATGGAACAGAGGTTTTTTATTACAAAGATTCAAGCGTTGATAAATCTTATGCATCGAATATAGCTAATAGTATTTCTAGGTTGGGATTTAAAAATAGAGGAATTAAGTATGGAGATTTTAGTGTTATAAGAAAAACTACAATGCCTTCTGTGTTAGTAGAGTGTTGCTTTGTTGACTCTAAAATTGATATGGAGATTTATGATCCAGAAAGAATGGCTAATGCTATAGTGAGTGGAATATTAGCATCACAGTAATTAGGGGGGGAAATAAATATGAATAAAAAAAGGACGTTTACAGGGGTACTAGGTATAGTATTTTCGCTTGTGCTTTTTCTACAGTTTTTCACAGTAGAAAGTAGAGTTTTTGCCTCCACTATGACTAGTACGTCAATGACATCATTGAAACCATACACTAATATAGATAGTTTAACAGAGGGTATGATTGTGGATAACAAGGATATTCTCTTAGAGGGGTGGTCCTTAAGCGCATTAGGGGTAAAAGAAATAAAAGTTTATCTTGACAATAATTATATAGGAAACACAAATACGGGACTAAGCAGACCAGACGTAAATGCAGCGTTTCCGGGTTATGTGAATGGTGACAAAAGTGGTTTTAGATATATTATAAATAAAAATATAGTCTCAACTGGAAAACATCAAGTTAAATTGGTGGCTACAGGTAACGACAGCATTGAATATATAGCAACAAGAAGTTTTTCCATAAGAAAACCTGCACCATATACATTTATAGATACCTTAAAAGGTGATGATATCATTAATAATACCGATATTTTATTACAAGGATGGTCCCTAAACCCATCAGGAGTAAAGGAAATGAAGGTATTTGTGGATAATAATTATTTAGGAAACTCTACCATTGGAATTAGTAGACCTGATGTGGGAGCGGCTTTTCCAATGTACACAGGTGGAGCAAATAGTGGGTTTAAGTATGTTATTAACAAAAACTTACTTTCAATAGGAAGCCATGAAGTTAAGTTGGTAACTACTGGTAATGATGGAAGTGAGTATTCTACGACAACTAAACTTACCCTAAGGAAACCTGAACCTTACACTAATGTAGACAATTTAAGGGATGGTATGGTTATAGCTAATAAGGACATTGATGTCCAAGGTTGGTCTTTAAGTCCAGCTGGTGTAAAAGAAATGAAAGTACACCTTGATGATACCTATATAGGAAATGCTACAATTGGAATAAGTAGGCCGGATGTTGCGAAGGCTTTCCCTGCGTATTTAGGCGGAAGTAATAGTGGATTTAAGTTTAATATAGATAAAAACTTGGTTGCCCCTGGAAAACATACCATTAAAATGACTACTACTGGAAATGATGGCACTATTTATTCGTCAACATTAAGTTTTTATTTAGATAAACCAGCTCCATACACATATATTGATACCTTAAAAAATGGAGAAGTTATTAATAATAAAGACTTAACAATAAATGGATGGTCACTAAATGCATCTGGTGTTGGGGAAATAAAAGTATTTATAGATGGAGTTCATAGAGATAATGCTACTATTGGGATAAGTAGACCAGATGTAGGCGCAGCATTCCCGGTATATACAAATTCAAGTAATAGTGGATTCAATTTAGTCATAGATAAAAACACTATAGGTGTGGGAAGTCATACTTTGGTTATAGAAGCATACGGGGTTGATGGTAGTGTTTGCAAAACAAGTACTAATTTTACTATGACAAAACCGAGTCCTTATACTTTTATTGAAACTGTCAGTGATAATCAAGTGATTAATTCGGATACTTTAAATATTTCTGGATGGGCTCTTAATGCAGCAGGTGTAACTACCATTCAAGTATACGTTGATGGGGTTTATAATGGAGATGCTACACTAGGATTAAGCAGAACAGATGTTGGAACAGCTTATCCACAATATACAAATAGTGCTAACAGTGGATTTTCATATAAGTTAGATACCTTAAAGCTTTCAGTAGGAAGCCACGTTATAAAATTAATATCCTATGCGAAAGATGGGACAGCATATATAAATACTTTTAGTATAGTAAATAATGGAATAGTGGTTAATTATAGCTATACAAATTCAAGTTTAGACTATTGGGTTAATAAAGAGGTACAGAAGCAAGCAAATGTAACTTGGGGACGTGGACCAGCAACTTTTGATGAAATAAAGTACTATATGAATCCAAAGAATTTTATTAATGATCCAAGTGGAAAATATATGTTCTTAAGATTAACTTATGTTGATGGAATATCAGTTAATGATTTAAATAAGCTTTTAGTAGGAAAAGGTGTTCTTGAAGGAAAAGGTGAGGTTTTCTTAAGAGCTGCTAGGGAAGCTAATATAAATCCAATATACTTAATATCCCATGCATTACTAGAGACTGGAAATGGGCAGTCAATGCTCTCTAATGGTATTTCAGTATCAGTACTTCATAAAAAAGTTCCAACTGCAGATGGTGGATATCAAGTAGTTGTAGATAAAGCTGTTGAACCTAAAGTTACTTATAATATGTTTGGAATTGGTGCATATGATTCTGATGCCAATATGTGGGGATCAGAAACTGCATACAAAGAAGGTTGGTTTTCTGTTGACTCTGCAATTTTAGGTGGAGCTAAATGGATAGCCTCAGGATACATTGCTAACCCAACATATAAACAAAACACTTTATATAAAATGAAATGGAATTTAACTGAAAATTATATGTGGCATCAATATGCAACGGATGTAGCTTGGGCATATAAGCAAACCCTAAACATTAAAAGACTTGTAGATCAAATGGACAAGCCTATATTAATTTTTGATATTCCTGTATTAAATTAATTTTATGCATCTTAAACTTTAAAGTTTAAGATGCATTTGTATTTGCGGATAGTTTTTTACAGAAATATATTCAAGAAACTTCTATATATTGATAATTATTTAAATAAATCATGTAAATACTAAATATGTTGAATAAAAAATAGAGTATGAGGAGCAATATATATGAATAAGTTTAATTTGATTTGGAGAGATGGAGAAAATAATAATTTTAATGTAGGAGAACTTAGCTTTAGAAGTGATAAATATTACTTTGAATATAATGAATCAGAAGTAAAAAAAGCTATGAACTTTGGATTTGAAACATTACCTCTTTTTCCAAAGGTAAGTGCAAAGTATTTTAAGGAGGAATTATTCAAGACCTTTCAAGAATGGATAAATGAAAAAGAAAGTAAGGATAAGGATCTAGCACATATAATCAAAGATGCTTGTAATGACAAGTTTTATTTTGAGGAAAAGTAAAGCCTAATATAAAAATATATTGAATTATTTATAGCATTAGAATATAATTTAAATGTAATTCAAATTTTGAATGAGTTTAGGTGATATAGCTATGATAGAAAGCATTATACTTCAATTTATTAGCAATAATAGTAATACAACTCAAGGCGATATAGCTAAGTCTTTGAATATATCCGTAGGAAAAGTTAATTATTTAATAAAGAGACTTTTAGAAAAAGAATATATTCAAGTTCATAAGCAGGGGAATAGATATATATATCTTCTTAAAAATAAGGGGATTGAGTGCTTAGAGAAGGATTTAAATGATACCCAACGCAGGAAAATTGACTTAGGGAAAAGTGATTCAAAAATTGAATTAGCTGTAATTTTATTAGCAGGCAAAAATGAAGAACTTAGGGAAACTGTTGGAGTTCTCAGTATTAATAATGAACCTTTAATAGAAAGAACTATAAGACTCCTTAAAAAAAAGGGGATTAAAAATATTATACTTATTTGTGGGTATAATAAAGAAAAATATGAGTACTTGTTAGATGAAACTATAATTACTCTTGAAAATCCAATTTATGAAAAAACGGGAACCATGTATTCTCTGTCTATTGCAAAAGACTATATAGCTTCAGATTTCATTTTGCTTGAGGGTGATATAGTGTTTGAAGAAAAGTTACTGGATGTTTTAATTAACAATGACAATAGTAACTGTGTAACTTTAACAAACTTAAGCAATAGAGATGATGAAATTTATGTGGAGACTAAGAATGATTACATACACAATATATCTAAGGATATTCACCACTTAAATAAAATTGACGGAGAGTTAATTGGTATAACAAAAATATCTAAGGTTGTTTTTGAAAAAATGATGGATAGGTTCTCAAAAGGGACAAATCCCTATGTAAACTATGAGTATATGCTACTAGATGTGGCAGAAACCTTTAAGGTTTATTATCAGTATGTTCCAAATATCATATTTGCAGAAATAGATAATTTAAAACAATACTATCATGTAAAGATTGAAATCGAACCATTACTTAAATGAATGATACTGTAATAAAGATAACAAGAAGATATAATTTATTTCACAAGCGTTAATGCAACGAAGGTTAAAAAATTTGAGGAAATATATTTAATTTCAAAGTAAAACTAACTTTAGGATTGATTTTAGTATATAAAATAATTATAATGGGGGAATTTAGTATGAAAAAAGTATACATAGCTATGAGTGCAGATTTAATCCACCATGGACACTTAAATGTTATTGAAGAGGGAAGAAAATTAGGTGAAGTTATAATAGGACTTCATACAGACGATGTAATATCAGAATATTGGAGAACACCACTTTTAAGCTATAATGAGAGAAAAGTAATTGTAGAAAATATAAAGGGTGTATCTGAAGTAGTTCCACAAGATGAATTAGATCAAGTGGCTAACCTGCTAAAAATAAAACCTGATTATGTAGTTCATGGAGATGACTGGAAGGAAGGTCTTCAAAAGAACTTAAGAGAAAGAGTTATTGAAACTTTAAAACAGTGGGGTGGAGAATTAGTAGAAGTTAAGTATACTGAGGGAGTTTCAATTTCAAAGCTTGATGAAACCATTAACTTAATTGGAACAACTCCAGCCAACAGAATGAAAAAGCTTAAAAAGTTAATAGCTAGTAAACCAGTGGTTAGAATTATGGAAGCTCATAATGGTCTTACAGGACTTATTGCTGAGAAAACTAAAATAGAAAAAGACGGAAAAATTAAAGAGTTTGATGGTATGTGGATTAGCTCTTTATGTGATTCTACTGCTAAAGGAAAGCCAGATATCGAGCTTGTTGATTTAACTTCAAGACTTAACACTATTAATGATATATTAGAGGTTACAACTAAACCTATTATTTTAGATGGTGACACAGGTGGAAAGATTGAGCACTTTGTTTACACTGTTAAAACTTTAGAGAGATTAGGAGTTTCAGCTATTATAATAGAAGATAAAGTTGGACTTAAGAAAAACTCACTATTTGGTACAGATGTACAGCAAACTCAAGATACTATAGAAAACTTCTGCGATAAGATTAGAGCAGGAAGAGCTGCAAGAGTTACAAATGACTTTATGATTATTGCTAGAATAGAAAGTTTAATACTAAAGGCAGGAATGGAAGATGCAATAGCTAGAGCTAAAGCTTATGTTGAGGCTGGAGCAGATGGCATCATGATACACAGTCAACAAAAAGATGGAAAAGAAATTGTTGAGTTCCTATCAATCTTCAATCAGTTTGAGAAAAAAGTTCCAGTGGTAGTAGTGCCAACTTCTTATTCACATATGACTGAAAAGGAGCTATATGAAGCAGGAGCTAGTGTAGTAATTTATGCTAACCACTTAATTAGAAGTGCTTACCCAGCAATGGTTAATACTGCAAAATCTATCCTTGATAATGATAGAGCTCTTGAAGCTAAAGAGTATTGCATGCCAATAAAAGAAATTTTAACTTTAATTCCAGGAGGAAAATAAAGTGATAAATACTGGACTATTTTATGACATGTTAAAAGAGAATGGCGTGGACTTCTTTACGGGAGTTCCCGATTCTCTATTAAAGGACTTTTGCGCTTATGTAATGGATAATACTGAGGAGAGTAATAACATAATTGCTGCCAATGAAGGTAATGCCCTAGCTATGGCATCAGGTTATCACTTAGCTACTGGAAAGTTTGCCTTAACTTATATGCAAAACTCTGGTATAGGTAATATTGTAAATCCTCTTTTGTCTTTAAATGATGCCTTAGTTTATAATATACCTTCTCTTCTTTTAATAGGCTGGAGAGGTGAACCAGGTAAAAAGGATGAGCCACAGCACAAGAAACAGGGACTTGTTACTATAGAACTTTTAGACACTATGGGTGTTAAATATGAAGTTTTATCAGAGGAAGATACTACTGAAAGTGCAAAGGAAAAGTTAGAAAAGGCTATAAACCATATGAAAACTACTAATGAACCCTTTGCATTAGTTATAAGAAAAGGTACCTTTGAACCTTACAAGCTTCAAAAGAAAATAGAAACTTCTTTTGAAATGAATAGAGAAAAAGCTATTGAAGGTATACTTTCTGCTATGGGCAAGGACGAGGTTATTGTTTCAACTACTGGTATGGCATCGCGTGAGTTATTTGAACTTAGAGAAGCTAGAGGAGAAGGACATGAAAGAGACTTCTTAACAGTAGGTTCTATGGGACATTCTGCGCAAATAGCACTAGGAATAGCACTAGCTAAACCTGAAAGAAAGGTATTCTGCCTAGACGGTGATGGAGCTACCTTAATGCATATGGGTGGTCTTGCTATAATCGGAAATCAAAAGGTTAACAACTTTAAACATATAATTATTAATAATGGAGCTCATGATTCTGTTGGTGGTCAACCAACTATAGCTTTTAACATAGACCTTCAAGGAATTGCAAAAAGCTGTGGCTATAAAAATGTATTTTCAGTAGCTACTAGTGAGGAACTAAAGGAAGTTATGGTTCAATTAAATGCTTCAGAGGGTCCAGCACTACTTGAAGTTAAGGTTAATGGAGGAGCTAGAAAAGACCTTGGAAGACCAACTACAACTCCAATAGAAAACAAGTTAGCTCTTATGGAATTTTTATCAAAGTAGATGGGAGAGTTAATTATGGAAGTTAAAAGAAATGTGTTATTAAATCCAGGTCCTGCTACTACTACTGATACTGTAAAATTTGCTCAAGTGGTTGCAGATATTTGCCCAAGAGAACAAGAATTTGGCGATGTTATGGAGTTTGTTTCTAAAGAACTTACTAATTTTGTGGGAAACAATGAAGAGTATACTACAGTTTTATTTGGTGGTTCAGGAACTGCTGCAGTTGAAGCTATGCTTAGCTCTGTAGTAGGTGAAGATACTGTTATTATTATTAATAACGGTGCTTATGGTAAGAGAATGTGTGAAATTGCTGAAGCTTATGGCCTTAAATTCATAGAGTTCAAAAGCTCTACAGTGGATGCTATAGACTATGAAAAATTAGAAGGTATTATTACAAACTCTTCAGATAAGATCAGTCACCTAGCTGTAATTCATCATGAAACTACTACGGGATTGTTAAATGATGTGGCAAAACTTGGACAGCTTTGCAAAAAGCATAATATAGATTTAATTGTGGATGCAATGAGTTCTTATGCTGGAATTCCTATTAATATGAAGGAAATGAATATAACTTACTTAGCTTCAAGCTCAAATAAGTGTATTCAAGGTATGGCTGGAATCAGCTTTGTTATTGCAAACCTAGAAGCCTTATTAAAAACAAAGGAACTAAAGCCAAGAAACGTGTATCTAAACTTATTTAAACAATACGAGTATTTCATTAAGAACTATCAAATGAGATTTACTCCACCAGTGCAAATACTTTATGCTTTAAAACAAGCAATTGTAGAAGCTAAGGAAGAAACTATTGAAAAAAGACATGAAAGGTATGTAAGAAGCTGTGATGTGTTACTTGCTGGCTTAGACAGATTAGGTCTTAAGCACTTAGTTAAGGAAGAAAATCACTCTAAGCTAATTACTTCAATCATGGAGCCAAAGGTAGAAGGTTATAGCTTTGATGCTATGCATGATTACCTTTATGAAAGAGGATTCACTATTTACCCAGGAAAAGTATCTGATGCAGATACCTTTAGAATTGCAAACATTGGGCAAATAGATTATAAAGATATGGAAAACTTTCTAGTTGCACTAGAAGATTATTTAAAAACTATTAACTATATTTAATGCTGTTTTAGAAGATTAATTACCTAGTTTACTAAGGTAGCACCAAAATAAAGTGGTTATAATCAAAATAAATCTATGTAAAATTACCCTGATAATTAATGAAAATCCTTTTAAAAGGTGAAGTTTGTTAATTGCCGGGGTATTTTAATGAAAAAATCCCGGTTTTTAAAGCAGAATAGGTGAAAATAGTGATATAATTAGCAGTGTTTGTTATAATACTAAGTAAAGGAATTAAACTTTGAGGTTATATTGAGATACATTTAAGGAGTGAACATAGATGAGAGCTATTATTTTAGCAGCAGGTATGGGTACAAGGCTTAGGCCCTTAACAGATAATATCCCTAAATCCTTAGTAAAGGTATTAGGAGAGCCTATGGCTGAAAGGCAAATAAAGTTTTTAAAAGAAAAAGGCATAGATGACATTATAGTAGTAACAGGGTATTTAAGTGAAAAATTTGAATATCTAAAGGAAAAGTATGGAGTAAAATTAATACATAATGATAAGTATGATTTATATAACAATGTGTACACCATGTACTTAGTAAGAGATTATCTTGAAGATGCTTATGTTACTGAAGCAGATGTATATATGGTAAGAAACTACTTTGAAGAAAATCTTAACACTTCAACTTACTTCTCTGGAATAAAAGAAGACTTCCAAAAGGAATGGAAGGTAAAGTTTGATGAAAATAATAAGGTTTATACCCTAGAGGTAGGACCAGGCACAGATTATATCATGTCAGGAGTTTCTTACTGGAGCAAGAAAGATGGCGCTTTAATTAAAAAGCAGCTTGAAAAGGTTATTCATGAGGGAAACTTTGATAACGTATATTGGGATGATGTAGTTAGTGAGATAATGATAGATTTAAATGTTTATATTGAGAAAATAAACTCCAATGATTGGTTTGAGATTGATTCCTTAGAGGACTTGGAAAAGGCAGAGTTGTATTTAAAGAACAATATTAAAAAAATCACCTAGAAATCCTATAGTTTATTCAATATAGATACCGCAAAAACATTATTAAATATAGGGGGATCATATGGTTTATATAATTATATTTTTAATTTTAGCGTTATGTTCTTATTATGAATTCAAAGGCAATAAGTATATAAAAGCATCCTTTAACTATTTATTTGTTTTTCTAGCTTTTATATCCTGTATTAGATACGGACAAGGTACAGATTATTTTGGGTATATGCGTAATTACTATATAACACCCCCTATACATAAATTTTCATCTATATTTGACTTGGATATTCATGGTGAGTTAGGGTTTGTTTTTATTAATTCTATCTTTAGAACCTTTAACATTAAGTTTGAGGTTTTTGCAGGAATTACAGCGGTGATTACTATGGCGTTAATCTACAGGTTTATTAAGAAATATTCTAAACTTCCTATAACTTCCCTAACTTTGTTTTATGTGCTTTACTATTTAGTTTATGTATTTAGTGGAATTAGGCAAGGGTTAGCGATAGCTATTTTCATAGGAATTGCTATCGATTTATATAGAGAAGAAAAATATAAGACATTTGTCCTAGTGATTTTACTTGCAGCTACAATACATTCATCGGTTTTAATAGCGTTACTTACTTTGCCAATAGATAAATATAAGGTTTCCTACAAAACTTATGGAATTATTATCGTGATAGCTGCATTTATAATGATATTTAACTTAGATATTTTTCTTATTGAGTTATTGCCACAGAACCTATATGAAAAAATCTTAATATATTGGAATAATAGCAGTATTCCTTTAATGGCTTTTGCTAACAGGTTAGTTACATTTAGTATTATATTATTCTTTTCTTCACTTATTAAGGAAGAAAATGAAGAAATTAAATTGTTTAAAAGTTTATATATAGCTAGTTTTGTTTTGTATATAATAACTATAAAAAGTGTAACTATATCATCAAGAATTTCTTTATATTTTAAGGTTTTCGAAATTATTTTAATACCTAATATAGCCGTTCAGCTGATGTCATATAAAAACAAGTTAAAAGCAATGCAACTTTGGGGTATTTCTCTAATGATAGCTACTTTATTATGCATAAAAACAGTAAATGCATTTATTGGTGAGGGTGATTATTTAGAGCATGTAAAGGTTACTAATTACCCTTATATAAGTATATTTGACAAAGAAAAGCTTTGGGAGTATAAGGGAGAAAGTGAATTTTTTGAGGAAACAAAAGAGATTCTTCAAAGAGAAGGGTTAAAGACTAAGTAATATGATAGAATGTTGAGGTGTCACAATTGAATAGTAGAACAGCTAGTTTTGTTAAAAATTTCTCCTACACATTAGCTTCAAACTTTGTATCAATGTTTGTTTCAGCTCTGGTAATATTAGTTGTGCCAAAATTAATTGGTATAGAAGAATATGGTTATTGGCAATTATATCTTTTTTATTCCTCTTATGTGGGATTTTTGCACTTCGGATGGAATGATGGTATATTTCTAAGATATGGAGGAAAAGAATATAAAGATTTAGATAAGAGGACTTTTTTCTCTCAGTTTCTAATGTTAGTTATGTTTCAAGCCATTATAGCTATCATAATAATAAGTGTATCTAAGGGACTTGTTAGAGATACTAAAAGTATTTTTGTATTTCAAATGACTGCTATATGCATGGTAATTGTCAATGCAAGATATATGCTTTTATATATTTTGCAAATAACAAATAGAATTAAGCCATATGCAAGAATTATAATGATAGATAGAGTTATGTATTTCTGTCTTATAATTGCTTTTCTAATAGTGGGGGTTAGAGAATATCGATTGATGGTGTTTGCTGATATAATAAGTAAGTTTATTGCTTTAATATATGCCATGTACTGCTGTAAGGATATGGTGTTTTGTAGGATTTCTACATTTTATTTTAATCTAAAAGAAGCTGTTGAAAATATTACAGTAGGAATAAAATTAATGTTTGCTAATATAGCAAGTTTATTAATTATTGGCTCAGTTAGATTTGGGATAGAACGCTCCTGGGATGTAAAGACCTTTGGAAAGGTATCCTTAACACTTAATGTGTGTAATTTGATGATGTTGTTTATAAATGCAGTAGGAATAATTATGTTTCCAATTTTAAAGAGAACTGATGAAAAAAAGTTACCAAGTATATACATAACCATGAGAGATTTTCTTATGGTAATATTGCTAGGGGCACTCATAACATATTATCCAATTAGGGTTATTTTATCAGCATGGCTACCAAAATATGCTGATAGCTTAGTATATATGGCTTTGGTTTTCCCTATGTGCGTATATGAAGGGAAAATGGCATTGTTAATTAATACATATTTAAACACTCTAAGAAAAGAAAAATTGATGCTTAAAATTAATTTAGCAGCACTTTCTTTAAGTATAATTCTTACGTTTATAAATACTGTATTGCTTAGAAATTTAAACTTAGCAATTGCATCTATTGTTATTCTTTTGGCAGTTAGATGTGCCTTGGCAGAGATGGTCTTGTCTAAGATTTTGAAGGTTTCCTTGTACAAAGATATAATTTTAGAGTTTAGTATGACTTTAATATTCATGTTAACAGGATGGTTTATAAATTCTTGGATTACAGTTTTGATATATATATTAGCTTATTTAATATACCTATTTATTAAGAGAAGGGATATTTTCAAAACAAGTAAGAATATAAAACTACTAATAAGAAATTAGGAATAAAACAAGTAGTAAAGGCTAACAGAAAAGTAACAAAGTGATATTTTGCAGCGGTGTTCAGTAGATGAGCACCGCTGTTCCAATTTAACCCATAAATGCTAAAAATGTAAGTGAAAGTTAATATTCTTCAAGGGTGCCTACAAAAACCTATAGACAATTTGTAGAAATTTAATGCATTTTTCGCTAATAGATATTATAATAATGGTGGAAGTTGAATTAAGTTTTAAATTTTAATAAAATTTTATTAAAACAAAATTAAGATAAAATAAAGTTTAAATTAAATTAAGCTTTTAATTGCATTCAATAATAAAGATAAAATATGTAATAATATACAACTCAATTTGCAAAAAAAAAACATATATTTAAAAACCATGATATTGAAAGTCGAAAGTGTTGAAAGTGGTCTTTAAAACGATGTATAATTGTTAAGTTACCACTTTTACTAAAGAAAAGTGAGAATAAGTTACTGTAAAAGAAAAAATTTAGCTGAGAGTGTTAGGTTTAGGTTAAGAAGTTGTCGTGGAAAAGTTACTTATGTTAATTAAGATAAATAGCTTAATTAGCAATTTTATTATTCTATATGTAGAAACGTGTTTATTAAAGGGGTAGAAAAACATAATAATAACTAATATTATGTATAAAATTACATATTTAAGTTTTCTTTAACATAGTATATTAAAGAACTAATGGAAAAGGGAGAGGAGCTGTTCAATGGTTAGGCTTAACTATAAGAAAAAGTTATTGTTAGTTTTAGTAGACGTGATAATAGTAGTTTTTTCTTACCTGCTATCATATTTTATTCGATATTTTAATACAGAAAACTTTATGCATTCAGCTCACATAAAAAATATAGTAGAGTCACTTCCAGTAATTATTTTAATTTATATTATATTCTTTGGAATGTTTAAGTTATACGAAAGTCTGTGGACATTTGCAGGAACAGAGGAATTTTTAATTGCTATTATTGGGTGCATGATTGCCACTATGGTGAATTTAGGGGTGCAAACTATGGTATTAAACTCACAACTACCTAAGATGATTATAGCACTAGCAGGACTTTTTATAATGGTATTTTCTTTAGGGTTTAGGATCAGCTTTAGAGTAGCAAGAAAAACCGTTATTTACCTTCACCGTAAGGAAAAAGTTAATTTTAAAAGGGTTATGATTGTAGGGGCTGGAGAAGCAGCTCGCATTTTAATTGGAGAAATAAAAAAGAATTCTCAAATTAGATATAGCCCTATATTGTTAGTTGATGACAATCCTTTAAAGAAAAATACTTCTATATCAGGACTGAAGGTTCTTGGAAGTAGAAACGATATAGAAACTTTGGTAAAAGATTATAGTATAGATTTAATTCTTATTGCTATGCCAAGTGCTAAAGAAGAAGACAGAAAAGAAATTATAAGGATATGTAGCAATACAAAAGTAGAAGTAAAGATAGCACCAGGAGTTTATGAATTAATAGGTAAAAGTCTGACGTTAAAGCAAATTAGAGACGTGGATGTGAAAGATTTATTAGGGCGTGAACAAGTAAAGCTTGATTATGAAAACATATCTGACTACCTAACAGGGAAAAAAGTGCTAGTGACTGGTGGAGGAGGTTCTATTGGAGCTGAACTTTGCAAGCAAATAGTGAGCTTTAATCCAGAGGAGTTAATGATACTTGATATATATGAAAATAATGCATATGACCTTCAAATGGAACTTGAAAGAAAATATCCAAAGCTTAAACTTAAGGTTTTCATAGCCTCAGTAAGAGATAGAAAAAGACTGGAGAGCATATTTGAACTGCATAAGCCAGAAGTAGTTTTTCATGCTGCAGCTCATAAACATGTGCCATTAATGGAATACAATCCAACAGAGGCAATAAAAAACAATGTGCTTGGAACCTTAAATGTGGCGGAATGTTCAGATGAGTATAAAGTCAAAAAATTCGTGCTAATTTCTACAGATAAGGCAGTAAATCCCACTAATATAATGGGTGCTACCAAGAGAATGTGTGAAATGATTATACAAGCCCAAAATAAAATAAGTAACACTGAGTATGTAGCCGTGAGATTTGGGAATGTACTTGGAAGCAACGGCTCTGTAATTCCTTTGTTTAAAAAGCAAATAGCTGAGGGTGGACCAGTAACTGTTACAAATAAAAATATAACTAGATTCTTCATGTTAATTCCAGAAGCAGCACAATTAGTACTTCAAGCTGGAGCCTATGCTAAAGGTGGAGAAATTTTTGTTCTTGACATGGGTAAACCTGTAAGGATATATGATTTGGCTCTGGATTTAATAAAGCTTTCAGGCTTTGAACCACATAAGGACATAAAAATAGAAGTAACAGGATTAAGACCTGGAGAAAAGCTTTATGAGGAACTTTTAATGGCGGAAGAAGGATTAGAAAAAACAGGTCATGAAAAAATCTTTATTGGACAACCTACCTTTAGCGATATGGAAGAGTTAAAGAGGAAAATTAATGAGTTAAAGGAAATTATAAATGGAGAAAGCCAGTGGAAGGTAGCTGAAAAGGTTGAAGAAATTGTTCCGACTTATAGGAGAAACACAGAAGAGTTGGTAGCGGCTACTAAGGAAGCTGGATAAAATTGAAAGTATTATTTATAAGGGTTTTATTATTAGAAAGTATTGTTTAAAGGTTGGAGTGTTGTGGATATGTATTTAAAAGTAAAGAGATTAATAGATATTATTCTTTCATTAATAGGATTAATAATGCTATCTCCAGTATTCGTGATTCTCATTATAGCAATCAAGGTAGATTCTAGAGGACCAATACTATTTAAACAAAAGCGAGTTGGCATTCATAAGAGTCATTTTAACATATTAAAGTTTAGAACCATGAGAATAGATACGCCGCAGGATACCCCAACACATTTGCTTGAGAGTCCAGAACAATGGATTACTAAATTTGGGAAGTTACTGAGAAAAACAAGCCTTGATGAACTACCTCAAATTTGGAATATACTTATTGGGGAAATGAGCATTATTGGACCAAGGCCTGCCCTATGGAATCAGTATGATCTTATAGAGGAAAGAGATAAGTATGGTGCAAACGATATACCACCAGGACTTACAGGTTGGGCGCAGATTAATGGAAGAGACGAACTACCTGTTGAAGTTAAAGCAAAACTTGATGGTGAGTATGTTAAGAATCTAGGAGTTAGTATGGATGTTAGATGCTTTTTTGGAACTATTGTAACTGTTTTAAGGAGAGATGGAATTGTTGAAGGTGGAACTATAAGTCTTGAAGAGAAGAAAAAAACTATTGAAAGTTAGTATATTTTATTTATAACATAGCTTGGGAACAGAGAATCATTTATAAACGAGAAATTTCAAAGTAGTATAGTGAAATTTCTTAAACTCAATGGTGAAACTTCAAAGTATGAAGCTGATAAAAGGTATGTCCAGGACATGAAGTTGTGACTTGTGTGGATGTGAAGGTTAATTGTGGAGTTCATGAAAAAGAAAGTAATGAGGGCAAAACCAAGATTTTGATTGAACAAAATAAATTGTGAAGGTGGGCAAGCTATTAATTTTAATGGGCCTGTGAGATGTTGAAAAACACAAAAGCGGACGTGTTTCGATGTGAGTACCGAATGAGGAAGGGATTAGAGGTGATTAAGTGTTAAAAGTAATAATAATGACTCAGCAAGATAGATTTTACATACCAAAGAATATACAGAAAATAATTGATAACTCAGAAGTACTTGAAATAGTAAATGTTGAATGTAAAAGTTCACTTCAAAATAAACTATCAGACTTTATAAAATGGTTTGGTATCTTTCAAGTAGGAAAGATGGGTATAGCTACAGTTCTACGTTCATTAGCTGGTAAGCTAGACAAGCTATTTGGCTATAAATTATATCATGGTTTATGTGGAGTAGAGCATGTAGCTAAAAAGAACAATATACCATATAAAGTTATTAACAATTCAAATAGTGAAGATTTTTATAATGAGGTAAAAACGTTAAAACCAGACGTAATTCTTTCTTTTTCAGCTCCTCAAGTTATCAAAGAGCCATTACTTTCATGTCCAAAGTATGGCATTTTAAATGTTCATGGTAGTTTGCTACCAGATTATAGAGGGTGTATGCCAAGTTTTTGGTACATATTTAATGAAGAAGAATATGGTGGAGCTACGGTTCACTACATGTCTGCAAAGATTGATGATGGAGATATAGTTGCTCAAGATAAAGTTTATATTGGTGATTGTAAATCAATGTTTGAACTTATGGAAAGAACTAAAAGAGTTGGTGGTGAGATGATGGTTAAGGCTATCAAAGCTATGGAAACTGATAGTTTAGAGAGAAGACCTAACATTGCATCTGAAGGTAGATATTTCACATGGCCTACAGCAGATCAAGGTAAGGAATTTAGAGCTAAAAGGAAGCGTTTAATATGAGAAAGTATTTTTTTACACTGGATCTTGAAGAGTGGTATCACCTTGAATACCTAAAAGAATATAAAGATATAATTGCCTCAAAACAAAGATTTGCACCTCAGGTTATACCGTTTCTAAAGAAGATGGCAGATGAGGGAGTTTATATAACAGTTTTTGTACTTGAAGAAGTAGCTAAAGATCATCCAGTGGTAGTTAGAGAAATAGCCCAAATGGGTCATGAGATAGCATGCCATGGAAAGCATCATGAATTAGTTTATGAGGTTTCAACAGAAGAGTTTAGAAAAAGAATCGGAGAGTCAAAGCAAACTCTTGAAGAAATTACAGGAGAACCTGTTAAGGGGTATAGAGCACCTTGTTTTTCAATGGAGAATGAAAAACTTGATGTGTTATGGGACTTAGGTTTTAACTATGATGCAAGTCTTATAAGATTCAAAGAGCATAAGCTTTACAATGTAATGGACATGTCATCATTTAAAAACGTTGAAAGCATGGTTTATAAAAAAGAAGATAAGTATGAGTTTGAAACTCCTACATTAGATATAATGGGTAAATCTATTCCAATCTCAGGTGGTGGATACTTTAGATTATTTCCACTATGGCTTATGAAGTACTTTATGAAAAAGCACTGGGAGAAGGAAGATAACTTCATATTCTATATACATCCTTTTGAAGTGGTTGGTGAAACTCTTGAGAACGGGAAGAAAATGGGTAAGAAAAATTACTTTAGATTCCAAGTTGGAAGACCTACATTACAGAAAAAGTTGATTAAGTATATAAAATGGCTTAAGAAGCAGGATGTAGAGTTTGTGAAGTTTGAGAATTATATAGATAGAGAAGGTATGGCGATATGAAGAAAGTATTGATTACCGGAGCAAATGGCATGATAGGAATTGCTATAGTAAATGAGTTTATTGATAAGTATGAATTGGTTTTAGTTGATCCTTATACAGATAAAATTGATAAATTTAAGAATAAAGCAACTGTTTTAAAGAACAACTTAAATAACATCACAGAATGGGAAAACAACCTTAATGGTGTTAATACTGTAGTGCATTTAGCAGCAGCAGTTCATTGGAAGCCTAAAAACAAAGAAGAAGAGCAGCAATTCATAGATACTAATGCTAAAGGTACAAAAAAATTATATGAAGCATGTACAAAACATGGAGTTGAGAGATTTTTGTTCTTTAGTACTAATGATGTTTATGAAGCTTCAGATAAATTAATAACGGAAGATACACCAGTAAATCCACAAAGTATTTATGGTAAGAGTAAGCTTTTAGCTGAACAGTATCTATTAGAGGATTCAAAGAAAAGTAATACAGCAGTATGCATATTTAGACCAGCATCAGTTTATGGAGAAAATGATAAAGGTAGTATGAAGTCCTTAATAGGTCTATGCAAAAAAGGTATAGTTCCTATGATTGGTAATGGAGCTAACAAAAAAGCTTTACTTTACACAAAAGATATTGTACAAGCAGTTAAAAGATATGTAGATTGTAAAAATAATCTTCATGGTGAAGTGTTTAATATTTCATCAGGGGATTTTGGATATAAAGAAATGATAGATGCTATTTGTAGCATTTTTGAAATTAAACCATTCAGATTATATATTCCAGGATGGTTTTGTAAAAATATCGCATCAAAACTTGGTCCAATTAAGAAACTTGCAGTGGCAGGTGAAACAAAGATAGTTTCTAATGAGAAGGCAGAGAAACTGCTTAGGTATAAGAAAAAGTATTCTTTGGTTGAGGGGCTTGGGGATGCGAAGGGAGATTATTCAAGATAAATATTAAAACGGGAGAAAACGTTGATGAAGCAAAAAAAAGACATACTATTTCTTTGCCAATTTTTTTATCCAGAGTATGTATCATCTGCTACGTTACCTACAGATACGGCTGTTGCTTTAACAAAAGCAGGTTTTTCAGTAGGTGCTTTATGTGGGTATCCTAAGGAATATAATTTAGCAGATGAAGTACCGTTAAAAGAAGTATATGAAGATATTGAAATAAAAAGATTAAAATATAGCCAAAAAAAAAGAAGTAACACAATAGGTAGGCTAATAAATTACTTTTCATTTACCATGAAGGTAGCAATGAATTTTGGTGAATTCAAGAAGTATAAATCAGTAATAGTATATTCTAATCCACCTATACTTCCAGTAATACCGGCATTGGCTAATAAATTCTTTAGAACAAAAGTAGTATTTGTTAGTTATGATGTGTATCCAGAAATGGCTCATATTACTAAAAGTATTTCAGAGAATGGAATGATAAGCAAAGTAATGAAGTGTGCCAATAAGATAATTTTTAAAAGATTAAAAAAGGTTATAGCATTATCAAGTGAAATGAAAACTTATTTATTAAATTGTAGATCAACTTTAAGTAATGAGCAAATAGAAGTAATACCAAACTGGTTTGAGGATAAAATTAAGCAAAATAAAAGAGATGATATTCAAAATGCTACTTTAAAGAGCATAAAGGGAGAAGGAAACTTGGTGGTAGCTTATTTTGGGAACATGGGTATATGCCAAGATATGGACACTATTGTAAATGCTATAAGGCAATTAAAAGATAACAATAAAATAAAATTTATGTTTGCAGGTCACGGTAACAAAATGGGTAAGCTTAAAGAAATTATTAAAGAAGAAAAATTAGATAATGTTACGATATATGATTTTTTACACGGACAAGATTTTGAAGATGCATTAAATATAAGTGATTGTTTTTTTGTAAGTTTAACTGATGGGTTAACAGGATTATGTGTACCGAGTAAAACTTATAGTTATATGATGGCTGGTAAACCTATTATTGCAATAATGGGCAAGAATTCAGATATAGTTAGAGATTTAGAGCAACACAACTGTGGATATGCAATGGAAGTTGGGGAACATGGAAAGCTAGTAAATGCTATTGAAGAATTACATATCAATAATGATAATAGAAAACTTATGGGGGAAAATTGCAGAAAGATATTCCTTGAAAAGTACACAAAAGAAAAGTGTACTCAGCAATATGTAGATATGATGAAAAATATATTAGAGGAGTAAATATGTTTAAGGATAAAACCTTACTAATTACTGGAGGTACTGGTTCCTTTGGTAATGCAGTACTAAAAAGATTTCTAAATACAGATATTAAAGAAATTCGTATTTTCTCAAGAGATGAGAAAAAGCAAGACGATATAAGAAAACTATATAAAAACGATAAGATTAAGTTTTATATAGGTGATGTTAGGTATTTAGCTAATATTAAGAATGCTATGCATGGGATAGACTATGTTTTTCATGCAGTAGCTCTTAAACAAGTTCCATCATGTGAATTCTTCCCAATAGAAGCTGTTAAGATAAATATAATTGGAACAGATAACGTGTTAACAGCTGCTATAGATTATGGAGTTAAGAAGGTAATATGCCTTTCAACAGATAAAGCTGCTTATCCTATTAATGCTATGGGGATTTCAAAAGCAATGATGGAAAAGGTATTTGTAGCAAAATCAAATACAGTATCACCAGAAAAAACAACTATATATGGTACTAGATACGGTAATGCTATGGCTTCAAGAGGTTCTGTTATTCCATTATTCGTAGAGTGAATAAAAAACGGACAACCACTAACAGTAACAAATCCATAAATGACAAGGTTCTTGATGAGTCTTGATGAAGCAGTAGAGCTTGTGGTGTTTGCATTCAAAAATGCTGAAACTGGAGATATAATGGTCCAAAAGTCACCAGCAAGTACAATAAGAGATTTAGCTCAAGCTATGGAAGAATTATTTGATGCGGATAATGAAATTAAAATAATAGGTACTCGTCATGGAGAAAAGTTATATGAAACACTTCTAACTAAAGAAGAATATATGCAAGCTGTAGATATGGGGGGGCTTCAGAGTGTCAGCTGATAAGAGAGACTTAAACTATGATAAGTACTTTGTGGAAGGTAACGAAAAGCTATCTACAGAAGATGAGTACAACTCTCATAACACTGAGATTTTAAGTGTAGAGCAAATTAAAGAAAAATTATTACAACTTCATTATATAAGAGAAGAACTTGAAATGTGGTATGTAGTTAGAGAAGCCGCATTAACTAAATAGTAACTGTAAGAGAGGAATTATAAAAATGAAAAAGGTATTGATTACAGGAGCAAAGGGGTTTATAGGCAAAAACTTAGTAGCTACATTAAAATTAAATAAAGATATAGATGTTAAAACTTTTGATGTAGAAGATAATGATGAAACATTGGAGAATTACTTAAAAGAAGTAGATTTTATATTTCATTTAGCTGGAATAAATAGACCTAAAAGTGATGAAGAATTTACAGTTGGTAATGTTGGATTAACACAAAAAGTTATTAATAAATTAGAAGAGTTAAATAAAAACACACCAATATTAATTACATCATCTATACAAGCCGAGTTAAATAATGCTTACGGAATAAGTAAAAAACAAGCTGAAGAAAGTCTTATTGAATATAGTAAGAGAAATTCAGCTAAAACATATATCTTTAGATTACCAAATGTGTTTGGCAAATGGTGTAGACCTAATTATAACTCAGTAGTAACAACATTTTGCAATAACATAGCTAACGACCTTGAAATAACTATAAATGATGAAAATAAAGAATTAGAATTAGTATACATTGAGGATGTTGTTAAAGAATTTATTTCTACTATGGAAGCTTATGTAGAAGAAAATGAACAATTAGAAGAATCCTTAGAAGAAATTGTTGCAGCAAAGAAATTAGATATATTAAATCAATTTTATCATAAAGTACCAGTAAGTTTCAAAGTTACATTAGGAGAGATTGCAAGAAAACTTTGTGAATTTAAAGAAAGTAGAAAGAACTTAGTGGTTCCTAATTTAGAAGATGAGTTTACTAAAAATATATATAGTACTTATTTAAGTTATCTTCCAGTTGATAAGTTTAGTTATCCTTTAAAAATGAATGTTGATAATAGAGGTTCTTTTACTGAATTTATAAAGAGTTCAGACAGAGGACAAGTTTCTATAAATATATCTAAGCCTGGAATAACAAAAGGTAACCACTGGCACCATACAAAGAATGAAAAGTTCTTAGTTGTAAGTGGTAATGGAATTATTCAATTTAGAAGAATAGATAGTGAAGAGGTTATTGAGTATAAAGTAAGTGGAGAAAAGCTTGAAGTTGTAGACATTCCAGTTGGATATACTCATAACATTATAAATACTGGAGATTCAGATATGGTAACTGTTATGTGGGTTAATGAAATATTTAATCCGGAAAAACCAGATACTTATTTCGTGGAGGTATAGAAATGAAGAAACTAAAGGTAATGACAGTAGTGGGCACAAGACCAGAGATTATAAGATTAGCTGCTGTTATAAATAAATTAGAAGAGTCAGAAGCAATAGAACACATATTAGTTCATACAGGTCAAAATTATGATTATGAACTAAATGAAGTGTTTTTCAATGATTTTAAATTGAAGAAGCCAGATTATTTCCTAAATGCAGCTACTGGAACAGCAGTAGAAACCATAGGAAATATACTTGTTAAAATAGATCCTATAATGGAAGAAGTGGAACCAGATGCATTCTTAGTGCTTGGAGATACAAATAGCTGTTTAACGGCTATAGGAGCAAAAAGAAGGCATATCCCAATATTCCACATGGAGGCAGGAAATAGGTGTTTTGATGCAAGGGTTCCTGAAGAAACTAATAGAAAGATAGTAGACCATACTTCAGATATAAATTTAACTTACAGCGACATAGCAAGAGAATATTTACTTAGAGAAGGTTTTCCATCTGACAGAATAATAAAGACAGGAAGTCCTATGTTTGAAGTAATTAACTCAAGAAAAGAAGATATAGAAAAGTCAGATGTATTAGAAAGATTAAATTTGGAAGAAGGACAATACTTTGTAGTATCAGCTCATAGAGAAGAAAATATAAGTTCAGAAGAAAACTTCATGAACTTGGTTGAAACCTTAAATGCAGTAGCTGAAAAATACAATATGCCTATAATTGTAAGCACTCATCCAAGAACAAGAAAAATGATAAATGCAAAAGAAATAGAGTTTAATCCTTTAATATTACTTATGAAACCACTTGGGTTTAATGATTACGTAAAACTTCAAATTAAGTCAAAGGCAACATTAAGTGATAGTGGAACTATAAGTGAAGAATCATCAATTCTTAAATTTAAAGCGCTTAATTTAAGACAAGCTCATGAAAGACCAGAGGCAATGGAAGAAGCTTCAGTTATGATGGTAGGGCTAGAGAAAGAAAGAATATTACAGGGGTTAGAGGTGCTTGAAGCACAGGAAGTTAATACACTAAGACACGTTGTAGATTATAGTATGCCAAATGTATCTGATAAGGTGTTAAGGATAATATTATCTTATACGGATTATGTAAATAGAGTGGTTTGGGGGAAATAGAATGAATAAAAAATTTTGTTTTATATCCTTGGTAAACTTATATTTATGTCCATATATATCAAAATACATTTCGTTGTTAGAATGTGATTATGATGTGATATATTGGGACAGACATGAAATAGAAGAGAATATCGGTGAAAAACAAATGTATGCCTTTCGCAATAAAATGGATGAAGGGTCAGGAAAATTAAGTAAGCTACAGGGGTATTTAAAGTTTAGAAAATATGCTTTAGATAAAATTAGGGAAAATAATTACAGCGGTGTGATTTTATTGCAAACGAGTGCTGGCATACTTTTAAATTCCTTTTTAAAAAAGAACTACAAAGGCAAATATATTGTTGATATAAGAGACTATACTATGGAGAATAATCCTGTATTTTTTGCAGTTGAAAAAGGACTAGTTAAAAATTCGGCACTTACAGTTATATCATCTCGAGGTTATGAAAGTTTTTTACCTCAATATCATTATACATTAGTGCATAATGATTGTGAAATAGATGAAGCAATCATTAAAAAATTTGAGAATAGAAAACGTAATAAGGATAAAATTGTTATATCATATATTGGGTTAATAAGATTCCATGAACAAAATAAAAAGGTAATTCTAAAGTTTAAAAATGATAGTAGATTTTTATTGAGGTTTATTGGAAAGGGTGCATTTGCATTAAAAGAATTTTGTGAAAAAAATAGTATTAATAATGTTGAATTAATAGATAGATTTCCACCAGAGAAAACACTAGATTATTATTATGACACTGATATTATTTATAATCTTTATGGGAATAATACACCTTTGCTAGACTATGCCCTTTCAAATAAGTTATATTATGCAGCTAAATTTAAAATGCCAATTTTGGTATGTGCTAATACTTATATGGAAGAAGTAAGTGGCAAATATGGATTTGGGTATTCGTTTAACATTAATAATCCAAAAGAATGTGACAACTTATTTGATTATTTTGAAAGTATAAATTGGCAAAGGTTTAATTACAAATGTGATCAATTTGTTAGTGAAGTTAATAAAAATAACAAATCATTTAATGATGTTGTAAAAGCTTTTGTTAATAAAGTAGATATATAAAAATATTATGAGAAAGGTATATGATTTATGAATATTGTGCATATAGAAGATTTTTTTCACCCTGATGCTGGTTATCAAATAAATATTTTACCAAAATATATGGCTAAACAAGGACATAAGGTAACGATTGTTACATCTGAAATGCAAAAGGTTCCAAATAACTTAACAGCTTTTTTTGGTAAAGAGGATGTTGAAGAGAGAGATTTAGAATATTATAAAATGGCTGATGTAAATATCATAAGAGTAAAAATAAAAGGTTTTATAAGTGGGAGAGCTGTATTCTCAAGAGAAATGTTTAAAGTTATAGATAAATTAAAACCTGATATTTTATATATACATGGTAATGATACATTAACTGCAATGAGATATTTAATAAGACTAAAAAAAATTAAGTGCCCAATTGTTCTGGATAGCCATATGCTTGAAATGGCCTCTATTAATAAATTCAATAAAATATTTAGAAGTATTTATAGAAAGGTTTTTACTCCAATAATAATAAAAAATAAAATACCTGTTATAAGAACTCAAAATGACCCTTATGTTGAGAAATGTTTAGGAATACCACTTAAGCAATGTCCTTGGATTTCAGTAGGCTCTGATATGCTTCTATTTCATCCAGACAAAGTAGTAAGAACTGAATTTAGAAGAATCAATAATATTAATGAGGAGGACTTTGTAATTGTATATACTGGAAAGTTAGATGAGGCCAAGGGTGGTATGCTTTTAGCAAAGGCATTTCAAAAAAAGTATGAAGTAGATAGAAATATTGTTTTATTAGTGGTAGGAAATACAAACGGTGAATACGGTAAAAAAATAGATGAAGTATTTGCAAAATCTGAAAACAGGATAATCCGTTTTCCTACTCAAAAGTATATAAATTTAGCTAAATTTTATCAATCATCTGATTTGTCAGTTTTTCCAAGGCAATGTAGTTTAAGTTTTTATGATGCTCAAGCTTGTGGCTTACCTGTTGTGTCAGAAAACAATAATATTAATATTGATAGACTACAGTTTAACAATGGATATAATTTTAAGGCTGAAGATGTAGATGATTTAAGAGATAAAATAATGAAATGTATAAATATCGGGTATGGCCAATATAAAGAAATAAAACATAATGCTTATGAATTTGTGAAAAGTAACTATAATTATGAGGAAATTTCTAATGAATATACAAAGATACTTTTAGATGAGGTGCAGAGATTTGAAAGAGAATAATAAATATACAAATACTCAAATGTTTATTTATTTAATTATTTACAAGACTGTAATTGAGTTCATGTATATATATGCTATTGCACCTATTTATAATTATAGTGGGCTTACTTTAAATATTAATAAAATAGCATATGTAGTGTCAGTTATTTTTCTTCTCCTAATTGTTATATTTTCTCCTAAAAATAAGACAAGACCATCGACATATTTATATTTTATAATGGAAATATTTTTGATTGTTCCAACACTGGCCTATTATTGGTTGAATAATCAAAGTGTTGTTTATACTTTTTTTGTGGTATTTTCATCAATAATAATTTCGCATGTATTAAAAATTAAGCCTGTGAATTTCAATATAAAAAGCAGAACAGCTAACATTTGGGTAAGTATGTTTTTTGTATTTTATGTAATAACTACGGTATATTTAATTATTAAAAGAGGAGGAATTGATGCAAGAGCGCTAAATTTTGATTTAATATATGATATGCGAGCTGAAAATGAATTAAATGGAATTTGGGGGTATTTAATGAATTGGAGTACTAAAGCTCTTTGTCCGTTCTTTTTTGCATATTTTTATTTGAGAAAAAAATATTTATTTATAATACCTATTTTAGCGCTACAACTAATGATGTATTTAAGCTTTGGAAATAAAGCCTTTTTATTTTCGATAGGAGTAATAATAATGAGTGTCATTATTACTAAAAGAAATAAATTTGTAAGAGAAATGGTATTTGCAATTTCAGGATTAAATATAATTGCATATGTTTTGGATTTTTATGGAATTTCAGATGTGTTAAGAAGATCAATTCCATATAGACTTACTTTTATTCCAGCACAGATACAGTTTCAATATTATGAGTTTTTTAGAACAAGTAAAAAAATGCATTTTGCAGATGGTGCAATTGGTAAAATATTAAATATAGATAGTCCGTTTCAGCAAAAAGTTTCATTTATTATTGGTAGTTATTTTTCGCATAATGGACTAGGTACTAATGCAAACACGGGGATGTTAGCTGATGCCTATGCAAATGGTGGAGTAATTTTGATGATATTTATAGCAATATTTTTTGGTATTATACTAAATATTATTGATTCAGCTACAAATAAGTTACCTGTATATGTCGTAGTGGGTTCTTTTAGCTATATAATGTTTGTATTGAATGATACAGCTTTATTAACTACTTTATTAACTGGCGGAATGGGATTGATGATATTATTATTATTATTATTCAATTCTAGTATTGAATAAACTTGTATAACACTTTAAAAGTAAATATATGAATGTGTTCAAAATGAAACATAAATCCTCACTTTGTTTAATTTATAGAGTGTAATTCGTTTTTCTGGTATGCAATTTATGTAATAAAGGGCTATCATTATTGTATCTTTAAAATAAAAATAATTTTATTAGGTTCAAAATTATTATTTTAAGAGTATTAAAATAATTTACCTATAAAGCAATATAGAGGGTTAATTAAATAATGTTAACGGGTTGAAAAAATAATGAATATTAAAAATAAATGATAATAATAGTTATAAATGAGGGTAGATGGATGAAACACATTAGTATAAATAACAAAAAAGGTATATTAAAAGATTTCATATTAAATATTTTAGCTTCTTTAGTATTTACCTTTGCAACTCAAATTATAGCATATCCTTATTTGAGTAGAATGATGTCAAATAAGGAATATGGGTTATTACTAACGGTTATGGGAATTGTTAATTCTATAGGGGTTTCATTAGGTAATCCACTTAATAATACACGTATTTTATTACAACCACAATATGAGAAAAAAGGTTTAAGTGGTGATTACAATATAATATTTATTGCTTGCATATTATTAGATATTGTTGTTGTATTTATATTGTCTTCAATAGTTCTGAATAAAGAGTGGTTATCAATTATTGGGTGTATAGCAATTTCTGTATTAGTTTTGTTCCGTGCATATTATTCGGCTAGTTATAGAATAACAATTAATTATAGAAAAAACCTTTATTTAAGTATATTTGGTTTTTTGGGTTACATTTTTGGAATTGGAATTACATATAAGACAGGCTTGTGGATAGCTACTTTTTTATTTGGTGAATTATTGTCATGTATATATATTTTTTTTACAGCTACTATTATACATGATAGATTCCAAATTACAGAACTATTTAATACAAGTCTTAAAAAGTATTTGCTTATTATGACAGCTGCAATTCTTTCAACAATGATGACATATATGGATCGATTTTTTATTTATCCTATACTAGGAGCCGAACAAGTAGCTATATATAATGTAGCTTCATTTTTAGGAAAAACAGCAGGGATTGTAATGAACCCTATTGCAGGTGTTTTACTAACTTATTATGCAAAAGAAGAAGAAATGACTATATCTCAATTTTATAAGCGTACGGGGATATTTGTTGGTTTCTGTATATTATTTTATTTTGGTATACTTTTGTTTGGTATTCCAATTACTAGAATTCTATATCCAACGATTGCGAATAGTACCAAACGTTTTTTTGCAATATCAAATTTAGCAACTACTGTGTTTATATTAGGAAATATAATACAACCAACTTTGTTGAGATTTTGCAGTGCAAAATGGCAGCCTATTATCCAAGGAGTATATTTTATTATATATATATTATTGGGTATTTTGGGGATGAAAAGTTACGGACTCGTAGGATTTTGTTATTCGGTTCTAATAGCTAATACTGTAAAAATTATCATGATGATATCTATTACAACATGGACTCTTTATAATAATAAGAAAGGTGGAAATAAAAATGAATAAAGTTAATGTTATTGGATTAGGATACATAGGTTTACCAACAGCTTTAATGTTTGCGTCTCATGGTGTAGAAGTTGTTGGAACAGATTATAATAAGGAACTTGTAAACACTCTTCAATCAGGGAGAACTACTTTTGAAGAAGAGGGATTAGATGATTTATTTAAAGAAGCAGTAGCAAAAGGGATTCAATTTTCAACTGAATATATGAGTACAGATATATATATAGTAGCAGTACCAACACCTTATGATAAATTTAGTAAAAAAATAGATGCTTGTTACGTTATAAAAGCAGTAGAAAATGTTATGGAGGTTTGCCCTAAAGGTGCAACGGTTGTAATTGAATCGACGATTTCTCCAGGAACTATTGATAAATTTGTAAGACCTATAATTGAAGCTAAAGGGTTTATCATAGGAGAAGATATAAATTTAGTGCATGCTCCAGAAAGAATTATACCTGGTAATATGGTTTATGAATTAAAGCATAATTCACGTACTATAGGTGCTGATAATAGAGAAATTGGTGAAAAAGTAAAATCTCTATACTCATCATTCTGCCAAGGTGAAATTGTGGTTACAGATATACGTACAGCAGAGATGACAAAGGTTGTAGAGAATACTTTTAGAGATATTAATATTGCTTTTGCAAATGAACTGACAAAGATATGCCGTATAGGTGGAATGGATGTTTATGAAATAATAAAAATAGCAAACATGCATCCACGTGTTAATATATTACAACCAGGACCAGGGGTAGGTGGACACTGTATTTCTGTAGACCCATGGTTCCTAGTAGGTGACTATCCAGGACTTGCAAATATAATACTAGCAGCAAGAAAAATTAATGATTCTATGCCAGAGTTTGTACTTGAAAGAGTTCATGAAATAATGAAAGAAAAAGGAATGACCGACATATCAAGAGTAGGTCTTTATGGTTTAACATACAAAGAAAATGTAGATGATGTAAGAGAAAGTCCATCATTACAATTACTTGAAGCTATGGAGAAACATTTAGCAGAGCCTCTTAAAACTTATGATCCATATGTAAAGAAAGAGATTGTAAAGAATCAATATCTTGATTTAGATGAATTTTTAAATGATGTAGATATTGTAGTGATAATGGTATCTCATGATGAGATTAAGAAAAATATAGACAAATTAAAAAGTAAGATTATATTAGATACTAAAAATATTTGTAATATTGAAGGTGCATACAAGCTATAAAGGCTAAATAAGAAATGTGAGACCTTAAATGAAAAAAGTAATGCTCGTCTTTGGTACACGACCAGAGGTAATAAAAATGTGTCCTCTGGTAAAAAAACTGAAGACACGAAAAAATATTAAAACTATAGTTTGTGTTACTGGACAGCATCGTTAAATGCTTGATCAAGTACTTGAAGCTTTTGATGTTGATGTTAGTATAATTTTGTAGACACAGAAATCCGAACAACTTAAAATAAAGTTAAGAGGAAGGAAGTGCCTACAAAATGACAAAGAAGATAACAAGATATACTGACGACTTCAAAAATACAATAGTAGCGCTTTATAACTCTGGTAAGAGTTTAGCTGAGTTAAACCGTGAATATGGCATATCAAAATCAACTATTCAAGGGTGGGTTGCAAAGGCAACGCCTGTGGCTATAGAAAAGGTTATGAACTGTACTGGTGTTGAAGCCTATAATTTAGGTACAGGAATAGGTTATAGTGCTTTAGATGTGGCTAATAACTTTGAAAAAGCTACAGGTAGAAAAATACCTTATGTAACAACCGACAGAAGACCGGGGGATATTGCTACTTGTTATGCAGATGCCACTAAGACTCTTAAAGAGTTAAATTGGAAGGCTGAAAGGAATCTTGAGGATATGTGTAGAGATTCTTGGAAATGGCAAGAAAGCAATCCTAACGGATATGAAGACTAATTAAGATTTATAAACAACCACAGATACATTAAGTAAGAAAAAGGTGTATAATATTAGTAGATAATGAGTTTTTTAATAGAAACTTTTATGTAAAAATATTGCTGAAGAATTTGTATAACAATTGCATTATGGCAATAAGAATACAATTTAGTTAGGAGAATAAGTATGAAGAAGATAATGGTGGTCTTTGGAACTAGACCTGAAGCAATTAAGATGTGTCCTTTAGTTAAAGAGCTAAAGAGGAGAAGTGAACTTGACACAGTAGTTTGTGTAACAGGACAACACAGACAGATGTTAGATCAAGTTTTAAATGCATTTGAAGTAGTACCAGATTATGACCTTTCTATTATGAAAGATAAACAGACTCTGTTTGACGTAACAGTGAATATTCTAGAAAAGATGAGAGCTATACTGGAGGAAGTTAAGCCAGATGTAGTTTTAGTTCATGGAGATACTTCAACAACTTTTGTTACCTCACTAGCATGTTTTTATATGCAAATTCCAGTTGGCCATGTGGAAGCAGGTCTTAGAACCTACAACATATACTCTCCATTTCCAGAAGAATTTAACAGACAGGCTACAGGGATTATATCAACTTTTAATTTTGCTCCAACTGAAGTATCCAAAGAGAACTTGTTGAAGGAAGGTAAGAAACCAGAAACTGTTTATGTTACAGGAAATACAGCCATTGATGCCTTAAAAACAACTGTAAAGGCAGATTATAATCATGAGCTCTTTGATTGGCTTGGAAATGATAGATTAATTATGCTTACAGCCCACAGAAGAGAAAATTTAGGTGAACCTTTAAGAAATATGTTTAGAGCAATTAAAAGGATTGTTGATGAGCATGAGGATATTAGAGTTATTTACCCAATTCACATGAATCCTCTAGTTAGAGAAGCCGCAGCTGAGGTTTTTGGAAATCAAGATAGAATTAATATTATTGAACCTCTTGAAGTCATTGACTTTCATAACTTCTTAAATCGTTCTTATATGATATTAACTGATAGTGGTGGAATTCAAGAGGAAGCGCCATCCCTAGGAAAACCAGTGCTGGTTATGAGAGATACAACAGAAAGACCAGAGGGGATTGCAGCAGGTACCTTAAAGTTAGTTGGTACAGAGGAAGAAACCATATATGCTACTTTTAAGGAGCTATTAAATAATAAAGAAGAGTATGAAAAGATGAGTAAGGCAAGTAATCCTTATGGGGATGGTACTGCCTGCAAACAAATTGTTGATATTCTTATCCATAAGTTATTACATTAGACATTAAATAACATATAGAAAAGGCACTACTTTTTAATGTAGTGCCTTTAACATTTTATCTAACTCATCAATTTCTTCCTTTGAAGCAATTGGCTTAACATTTTCACAATGAGAGTATCTATTGTATTCAGGGGGTGGTGTCATATAACTACTACCATATTGAGTAGTTAAAAAACTATGGCAATTATTTGGTACTAAGAATTCCCCATCTTCAAACTTCATTTTTTTTAAGGGATAAATAACTTCAGCTTTATACACCTTGTCCCAATTTAGAATATCTGTTCCATAGCCATAATTTGTTTTAGGATTGTTTTTCATTGTGGCAATTCTTTTTTCTCTTGTTTTTAAACTTAAATTATAAATTTTCTTGTGGTTCAGTATGGAAAATATAATTGTGGCTCTGCTAAGGAGTCTAATTATATTTTTAGGGAAATTACTACCTTTAAAGAAGGGTTTCTTCAAAGGGGCATTAACTAAAAAGGACTTTATGAAAAGGTGTTTATGCAACTTCTCATAGAAGTTTCTTTTAAAAAAATTATCACTATAGCTATCAAAAGGGAAAATATCGATATAAAGACCGCTAAGTTGATCCTCAGCCCCTTTTTCGATTATACGGGATTTTTTATCTATTACATTTCCCCAAGTATGCTTTGAAGTTTCAGGAGTATCATAGGATTTAAAATACAAATCCTCTGGAAGTTTATCTGAAATAATTTTAATAAACCTATCATAATGCTCTCTTGGCATAGCAATGTCTATATCATCATCCCAGGGAATAAATCCCCCGTGTCTAACTGCACCTAAAAGTGTTCCTGAGTCTAACCAGTAATCTATATTATTTTCTTTGCAAATGTAATCTACAATTTTTAGTATTCTAAGCATTATTAATTGAGATTGTCTTAAGATTGGCTCATTTATATGTGCATTCCTCTCATCAGGAAACAGCATTTCAAAATCTGTCATATTTTCACCTCATATATTTGTAGTAAATAGGATTAACCTTATAAATACATTATAGTACATAATATTCTATGTAGAAAGATTTTTAGGAAAATAAATAAATGGTAAATAAAAACTAACTGTTGTTAAAGACAATTTAAGGATAAGTAAAATATTGTTATAATATATTTAGAATATACAAAAAAGTATTAATATTCCATAAATTCTATGATAAACTTATATTGCATGGATTAAGTTTAAAATAAAACATTATAACTTAATTCATACAATGTAGAGTTTTTTACGGCGGAGCTCTGCATAAAAAATAAAAAGAAGGGGGAAAAGTTTAATGGCTATCGTTAAACAAAAAAAGGCATTAAGCTGGATTGTTGTGCTTGCAATGGTATTTTCCATGGTATTGCAACCAATATTGCCAGTTTATGCAGCTGGTGAAGAAGTTTTTTTTGAAGGCTTTAATGATTTTCCAGGAAAATCGCCTGAAGGGTGGTTGATTGAAAACTTCACTGCAAAAAGTGTGTATACTTCTTCAGGGAATTACGGTAAGGCATCTCCATCTTTAAAATTTGAGAAGACAGATTTTAAAGTTACAACAAAGGAATTTAGTTTACCAACTGGTGGTAAATTAAGTTTTTGGATGAAGGGGAATGGAACTAAACCAGATTCAACATCTAAACTTTTAGTTGAGTCATTAATAAACAGTAATTGGACTAAACTAGAAGAAATACCTGGGACAAGTGATGTAGCTACTACAAAAGAGTTTAGCTTAGCGCCAGGAACTACAAAGGTAAGATTTACTTTTACGAAAGGAACTGGTAATATAGCTTTTGATGACGTTAGGATAACTAAAACTAGTGGACAAGTACCAGGGGGAGTTCCAGTTACAGGGCTTAAGGTACAAGATAAGCTAGACTTAGAAGTTGGTACTACATCCTTATTAGGGGTTACTTATACACCAGAAAACACCACTGAAAAGGAGGTTATCTGGACAAGTGATTCACCACAGGTTGCTACTGTAGCTAATGGAACAGTTACTGCTGTTAAGGCTGGAACTGCAACAATTACTATAGCTTCAAAGGCTAATCCTAAAGTAAAAGCAACTTGTCAAGTAACAGTTAAAGAAAAAGCTGATATTCAGGGACCAGCTATTGTGGATGTGAAACCTGTTAGTGGGTCAACACAAGCGAATAGAAGACCTGAAATTTCGGCAGCCTTCCAAGATGTAACAGGAGTTGATGTTACTACTATAAAACTTATTTTTGATGAAAAGGATGTAACAAGTAGAGCGACAGTTACAGAAAGTAAGGTTTCTTATGTACCAGAAGTTGATTTACCAGAAGGAAGTCACAATGTAAAGGTTTTACTTAAGGATACAGTAGGCAATGAGACTAGTAAGCAGTGGGCCTTTAATGTTGGCAAAGTAAGTAGTGAACTTTATTTTGGGCAGCTTCATGCTCATACGGATATATCTGATGGTACTGGTACTTTAGATGAAGCTTATCAGTGGGCAAGAGATAAAGGAAATGCAGACTATATTGCCATAACAGACCATTCAAACTGGTTTGATAATGATGTTAAGGCAAATATTTTAGATGGTTCTGCAAGTACGAAATGGACAAATGCTCATGCAACTGCTGATAAGTATAATAAAGATAATGAATTTACAGCTATGTATGGCTATGAAATGACTTGGTCTGGTTCTACTGGTGGATGGGGTCATATTAATACTTTCAACACACCTGGTTTTGAAACTAGAACTAATAAGTCAATGGATCTTAAAAACTATTATAATCAATTACAAATGGCACCAGAAGGCATAAGCCAGTTAAACCACCCAGGTAAGACCTTTGGCGATTTTGGTGATTTTGGTTTCTATAGCAAGGCAACAGATCAATTAGTTTCTTTAATAGAGGTTGGTAATGGAGAAGGTCCAGTTAGAGGATCAGGGTATTTCCCAAGTTATGAGTATTATACAAGAGCTTTAGACAAAGGCTGGCACCTAGCGCCTACAAACAACCAAGATAATCATAAGCGTAATTGGATTACCTCTAATACTGCAAGAACGGTTATTGATGCACCAGCTTTAGATAGAGATTCCCTATATCAATCTATGAGAGAGATGAAGGTTTATGCAACAGAAGATAGTAACTTAAGAGTTAGCTATACTGTTAATGAAATGCCAATGGGAAGTAATATCATAGGAGCTGACAAGCTTAATTTCAAAGTTAACATTATAGACCCAGATGATGAAGATATGATTTCAAAAGTATCTATCATTGCCAATGGAGGAGCTGTAGTTGCTTCAAAGACTTTTACTGACAACGAAGTAAATTGGGATTTTCAGTTAGATAATGCTTATACCTATTATTATGTAAGAATAGATCAGAAGGATAAAGATATTGCTGTAACTGCTCCAGTATGGACTGCAGATACAGTGGCAGTAGGAATTTCCTCAGTACAGACTTCTTCTGAAGTTGCATTTCCAAATGAGGAGGTAAACTTTACTGCAACCTTATTTAATAATGATTCAAAAGCTTATAGTAATGTTAAAGTTGAGTATTTTTTAAATGATACTACTGAGAAAAATAAAATAGGAGAGCTAGTGGCGGCTTCTTTAGAGCCAACTAAGTTAGTTACTACTGTTCAATCCTATAAATTTAACAGAGTTGGAGAATACACAATTTATGCTAGGGCAACAGTTAACGTGAATGGTACAGATAAGGTTTCTACAGCAAGTGTTAAGCTGAAGGTTTTAAATAAAGAGGAGATAGTTAAAGTTGTCATTGATGGTGCACATTACAATCAATATGTAACTGGAAACTATGCAAATAAAATTGACGGTTTTAAGGATATGTTAATGAAAAATGGGGCAAGAGTTGTAATTAATGAAAAAGAAATTACAGATGAAGTTCTTGCAGATACTTCCCTATTAGTTTTAACCGATCCACAAAGTAAAGATGATTCTAAGTACAATTTAAAGGCTGCCACATACTCTGATTCAGAAATTGCTGTTATTAAGAGATTTACTGAGAAGGGTGGAAATGTAATTTTAACTACAAAGGCAGACTATGGTGATGGTACAGGAGACTTTAGCAATGGAATACAATCCAATAGAGTTCTTGAAGCAATAGGAACTAATATGAGAGTAAATGATGACCAGGTTGTAGATAATACAACTAATGAAGGACAAGCATTTAGGCTTATGTTTACTAAGTATAATAAAGATAGGTTTGGATTAACTAAGAGCATTGAAGATGGAAGTAAGTATAGTTTCTATAGTGGATCTTCAGTAGTACTTAAAGAAGGTGCCGATAATTCTAAGGTTGATTTCTTGGTGCTAAGTCATGAAACTACAGAAAGCTCTGATGCTGACAAAGCTGGGGATAATGTAGCTGTAGCAAAAGGAAAGGTTGGATTAATTGGCGCAGAACAGTTAACAAGTGGTGCAAAGATAATTGTTGCTGGTACAACCTTCTTCTCTGACTTTGAAGTAACTGGGGATGACATGTATACTAATGTACCATTAACTGAAAATGTTATTAAGTGGATGGCTCCAGCTCCACAAGCTGAACTTAAAACCATTGCTGAAGTTAGAAAAGGCACTGGTGAGGTTCCAGATTTAAAGGGAAAGAAATTTGCTATTGAAGGTATTGTAACAGCACAATCAGAAGCTGTTCAGCCTAAGAATGCATTTTTTGAAGTAATTTATGTTCAAGATACTACTGGGGGAATCACTGTGTTTGGGGTTTCTCAAACTGCAGTAAAAGTTGGTCAAAAGGTAAGAATTACTGGTTATGTGGATGATTACCAAGGTGATTATGAAATAGCTATCAATGATGAGGCTAAGGATTTAGTTGTTTTGGATGAAACCATAAAACCAATAGAACCAAAGAAACTTTCAACTAAAGAAAGTATGCTTCATGAAAATGAGGGATTACTTATAAAGGTAGAAGGTAAGGTTAGTAGAATTGAAGGCCAAAATCTTTATATTGTTGATGACTCTGGAATAGAAGCTAGAGCTTACGTTGAGGGATATATTTGGAATGGAAAAGATGAAAGTGCTAAAGGAAAGTGGGATCCATCAATTAAGGTTGGTGATACTGTTTCAGCTGTAGGTCTCGGCTCACAGGACCCAGAAGGAAATAGATTAAGAGTTAGAAATACAGATGAAATTGTTAAAGTTGCTAATGGAAGTGACAATGGAAATGGCAATAATAATGGTGGAAATGACAATGGAGGCAATGTTGAAAATCCAGTAACTAATACAACTGAAGAAGTTGTTAATGCTATTAAGGACAAGGATAAAAAAGACATCCTTGTCGATGCGTCTAAAAATACTATTGTGGAGAAAGCTGTATTTGATAACTTAAAAGGCACAGATAAGGTTGTTACCTTTAAGGTAGGAAATGTAACTTGGACCTTTAAAGGTAAGGATATTGACAAGGCAATGGATATTGATTTAGCTCTAAAAACTGTAGATGATACTTTAAAAGGAAATATTAATAAGTTAGTAGAGAAAATATTATATAAGGATGCTCCTGTGTTTATGTTATCCTTTAAATATGATGGCGAACTTCCAGGGAAAGCTGATATTAAGGTATTCATGGGCAAGGAATGGGCTAATAAAACTGTAACTTTCTTTAGGTATTTCCCAGGAAAGGGCACTTATGAGAAGGTTCAAAGTGATGTTAAGGTAGATTCAGAGGGCTATGCTGTGATAACCTTAGATCATTGCAGTGACTATTTTGCTTTAGAGCAAACTGAAGCAGTTTCAAGTATTCCACAAGCTGGGGCGCCTATTGGAGCATCAAATCTTCTTGTATTTGGTGTAGCGATATCTGCTTTAGGAGTTTTACTTCTAAGAAAAAAATAAGTCATTAATATTCAACTATATTTTGCTGAGGAATAGCTTCTTGTTTTGAGAAAAGCTCAAACTTCTCTTCAAAGGCTATAGGCAAAAGAAATAAAGTCATTTTCTAACTAATTTTAAAAAATAAATGTCCCAACATTTAGAGAGAAAACCTAGGATTTCTTTAAAAGAAGTTTAGATGATGAAGTTTACTGGTTTAATAAGGTACTTGGGGAATTTCTCCGAGTACCTTTGCAAATATAGAGATGGGGTGCTTAACTATGAGAAAGTACAGTGACTATATAGCTATAATAGTAGTGATATTATTAAGTATATTAATAGTATTCATATCACCTTTTATACATAAAAGTAAGTTTATTATAAACAATACTCAAAGAAATCTAATCTATGAAGAAGCTGTGGTTAGGAGTGTGGATATGAATAAGCTCCAACCAGAAGCAAAACTAAAAGATATTCAGGTAGGATATCAAGATGTTACCCTTGAAATTACTAGTGGAAAATTTAAGGGGCAAAACTTTAAAGTAAGAAACTCTATTAGCAGATTGTATAACATTAAGGTTAAGGAAAACACTAAGGTGGTTGCAGGGATTTTCCTGGATGGAGATAACATACAAGAAGTAGCAATTTACACCTACAAAAGAAATGTTGTGATTTATGGACTAGTTATTTTATTATTTTTATTAGTTCTCCTAGTAGGGAAGATGAAAGGATTAAAATCCATAGTATCCTTAATTTTTACTTTAATTACAATAGTATATCTTATGATTCCCCTTATGTTTAGAGGGGTAAGCCCCGTGATAGCAGCCACAACCACAGCAGTAATTGTTGTTTTTGTAACCTTATACTTAATTAATGGATACAGCAGAAAAACTTTGGTAGCTATGATAGGTACCACTGCAGGAGTTTTTGTGGCAGGAGTAGTTTCTTTTGTTGCTGGGAACTTAGCTCACCTTTCCGGCTTGACTCTTGAAAATGCTGAAAGTGTATTATATATAGCTGAAAATAGCGGGTTAAAAGTGCAGGGGCTTATGTTTGCTGCTATACTAATTGCTTCTTTAGGGGCGGTAATGGACATGGGAATGTCTATTGCATCTGCTATTTTTGAGGTTCACTGTGTAAATAAAAAGCTTACTCCTAGAGAATTGTTTAAAAGCGGTATAAATATTGGACAAGATATGATTGGAACTATGTGTAATACCTTGATCTTAGCATTTGTAGGAGGATCCCTAACATTAATATTGCTTCTTATGTCAGCTAATATGCCATCAGTGCAACTGTTGAATTTAGATGTGTTAGGAACAGAATTGATACAAGGTTTAGCAGGGAGTATAGGAATTGTGCTTACAGTACCTATTACAGCCTTAGTTGCGTCAATAATATATAAAAGGAAATAAATTTAATAAAAGTTATTAATGAAGCTACTAAGCCTTAACAAGGGTATTAGTAGTTTTTCTTGTTAAATATTAAAGGTGGTATATAATATAAATAGAGTAATTTTACTAGCTGCTTAAGCTAGGCTAAAGAGAAATGGGGGAATAAGGTGAAGAAGGGTGTAAAGATAACAATTGCAGTAATTGTTTCCATTATTTTATTATTAGTAGTAGGGGGAACACTTTATGCAAATAGTATTTTAGGAAAAATAAAAAAGACAGAACTACCTAATGGAAAGGATTCACTAGGAATTTCAGAAGAAACGGTAGTTGAAAAGGAAAAGTATAAAGATAAGGATATAATTAATATTGCTCTCTTTGGGAGAGATGGTAGTGATGAAAGAACTGATAGTATTATGGTACTAACCATTGATAAGGTAAATAAAAAGGTGAAACTTACATCCCTATTAAGAGATATGTACATAGATTTACCTGGACAGGGGATGGGGATATTAAATCATGCCTTTATGAAGGGCGGATCAGAGCTTGCCATTAAGACTATTAATTCTAATTTTGGATTAGATGTTCAGGATTATGTGGCTGTAAACATGGATGGCTTTATTCACTTAGTTGATTTAGTAGGTGGAGTTGAGATTAATGTGGAGGCTGAGGAGATACCTCATATTAATAGTGCAGCCCAACAGATGGCAAAAGAAAGAAATTATGAAGACTTTAAGAATGTAACTAAAACAGGGGCTCAAAAGTTAAATGGACCACAAGCCATGGCCTATACAAGGATAAGAAAAGTAGGAAGAGATTTTGGAAGAACCGCAAGGCAAAGAGAAGTCTTAAACTATGTGTTCAAGGAATTAAAAGGGCAAGGAGCTTTAAAAGCCTTAGGAGCTATGACGGATATACTACCTTATGTGGAAACAAGTCTTTCAAATAAAGATATCATAGGACTTGGAACTACTTTAATGGGACTTGATACTAATTCTATAGAGGAATTTAGACTTCCTGTAAATGATGCTTATAAGGATGAAGTAGTACAGGGTATGTTTGTAATGACTATAGATTTAGAAACTAATAAGAATAAGCTCCATGAATTTATTTATGGAAAGCTTGAGCCGTAGAAAAAGAGGTGATTCATATTAAAAAGTATGTACTTTTAATCCTTACAGTAATGTGGATTTCAATGATATTTTATATGTCCTCAAAACCAGGAGATGAGTCAGCGAGAACAAGTCTAAAGATTGTTGATGTTATAGTTGAAAAACTCAGCTTAACTGAAACTCAAATTGATAAAGTCCATTATGCTGTTAGAAAAACTGCACATTTCACGGAATATTTTATTCTATCTTTTTTAGTTGCCAGCACTTATAGTAAATTTTACAATAAGAAATTAAATGTTTCTTTAGTTCTATTAATTTGCATCTTGGTAGCTACTGGTGATGAATTTCTTCAAAGCTTTATTGAAGGACGGGGATCTCAAGTGAAGGATGTGCTTATAGATTTTAGTGGGAGCTTAACTCAGGTTCTGATTTTCAGTGTTGTAAGTGCTAATACCAATAAGAGGTTTAGAAGGAATAAATATATTGGGTAGAGGGTAAGGTTGTAGTATAATAATAGAGAATATTATTTATAAGTGAATAGCAAATTAACTATAAATTAGATAATGAGATTAAATTTCTTAAGTTAGTTTAAGGAGGATATTATGAATTATAAGGATAAGTATAAGTTGTGGTTAGAGTCATCGGTGATAGATGAAAACACTAAAAATGAACTTGGAAATCTAGAGGATGAAAAGGAAATTGAAGATAGGTTTTATAAAGATTTAGAGTTTGGTACTGGTGGACTTAGAGGGGTAATTGGTGCAGGGTCTAATAGACTTAATATCTATACTATTGGTAAGGCAACACAAGGATTAAGTAATTATTTAAACGATAAGTTTGAAAATCCCTCAGTGGCAATTGCCTATGATTCTCGCCATATGTCAAGTGAGTTTGCAGAATATGCAGCAAGAACCTTATGTGGGAACAACATAAAAACTTACTTATTTGAAACCCTAACACCAACACCTATTTTATCCTATGCAGTAAGGCTTTTAGGATGTAACGCAGGAATAGTTATTACAGCATCTCATAACCCGAAGCAATATAATGGATATAAGGTCTATGGAGAGGATGGGGGTCAGCTTACAGATAAGGCTGCTGGAGACGTGTTAGACTGTGTAAATGCTGTGAATTCATTTGAAGAAGTAACTTCTATTTCCCTTGAACAATGTAAGAATAAAAATTTATTGAAATATGTTGGTGAGGAAATCTATTCAACTTACCTAGAGAAGGCGAAGGCTTTAACTATTAGAAAAGAGTTAGTTAAGAAAAATGCAAAGAATTTAAAGATAATCTACACTCCACTTCATGGTAGTGGGAATATACCTGTAAGAAGAGTATTAAAGGAACTTGGCTATGAAAATTTAAGGGTGGTTAAGGAACAAGAATTGCCAGATGGAGACTTTCCAACGGCACCTTATCCAAACCCAGAAGATCCTAAGGTGTTTAAACTGGCTTTAGCTATGGCTGAGGAGTTTAAGCCAGATATAATTATTGGAACAGATCCTGATTGTGATAGAATTGGTGCAGTAGTACAACAGGGACAGGGAGAATATAAGGTTTTAACAGGTAATCAAGTAGGAGCGTTGCTTTCACACTATATTATTTCTGCATTAAAAGAAAATCAGCAGCTTCCAGCCAACGGAGCTATAATTAAAACCATAGTTTCTACGGATATGATTAAGCCTATTGCGGATAAGTATGGAATAGAAGTTATGGAAGTTTTAACTGGGTTTAAGTATATTGGAGAGTTAATTGGAAACTTTGAGAAAACAAAAACTAATGAGTTTTTGTTTGGTTTTGAGGAGAGTTATGGCTACTTAAGCGGACATTTTGTCAGGGATAAGGATGCAGTTATAGCAGCAATGCTTGTTTGCGAGATGACTTTATACTACAAATCTATGGGAAAGACACTTTATGAAGCTCTTATGGATTTATATAATGAGTTTGGTTATTTTAAGGAAAGCTTAATTTCTATTGAGCTAAAGGGTAAAGAAGGGCAAGAAAAAATTGCTTCTACCATCGATTATTTAAGAAATACAGATATAACTAATATAGATAAGTATACAGTTGTAAAGAAAATAGACTACAAGTTAAGTGTAGCGAAAGATTTGTCCAATGGTGATGAAGAAAGAATTAATCTTCCCAAATCCAATGTGTTAAAGTTTGTATTAAATGATGGTTCTTGGTTTGTGATTCGTCCTTCTGGAACAGAACCTAAAATGAAGATTTATGTAGCTGCTGTTGGAAAAACTTTAGAGCAGGTAGCTAATAATCTTTCAATTATTGAAAAGTCTGTATCAAGCTATATAGATCATTGCATAAAGTAATAAGAGAAATAAATTTTAAGGGTGTTTAAAAGCACTTGGTTACGCCTTTTGTAATGGAGCCACTTTAGTGAAGATGGCTAAAAGTTAAGCTTTATTTATGGACTAGAGTTATGCAAAAGAGCACCTAATAAAATGTAAAGATATTGGTGTATTTAATATACCCCAATATCTTTTTTTATTTTCTCCGTATTTTATAATATTAAGAAAATCAGAAAAATTAAAAACTAATATAGCCTATTAGAAGCTTATATGATATAATAATAATGATTTTAGACACAGTTTTAATATGGTTAAAAATTAGGTTTCAATAAAGATGGTAATAATACTAAAAAGTTACAAGATTTTTAACTTATATACAAAGTAATTAGTATAAGTTTAACATTCAAAATAAAAATTAATAGGTTTCATGGACTAATTTTATTGTTGTATAAGGATATGATAGAAAACTTGTTACATAAATATAAATTATAAACTAAAATTATATATTTATAGGGGGCAAATAATACTGTGGAATTAAATATTACATTGGATGATTTATATCTCTTAAGATGCGTTATAATTAAAGATAATAATAACTATTTTGAGGGAAAAGATTATAACGGAAAAAAGTACATAATCTCTAAGAATGAGGCTACAAAAAAATATAAGGTAGGAACAGATAGTACCTTTTATGCTACAAAAAGAGAAGAGGGATTGATTTTCAAAAAAACCATTTTGGAACCTCTTACAACTAAAGAATATGAAATGATTCTTGCTAAACATAGTAAAATATAAAAAAAGAAGCTCAACTTTTTAAACTTGAGCTTCTTTTTTATATTCTTATAGAGTTTTCAATAATAAGAGATAGTTACTATTAAAACATAATTATTGGACAGGTTTTATATCCTCAAAAATATATTTATAGATTTGGTCTTTAGTAGATTTCTCATCAAAGGTTAAGTAATATATTCCGTTTATTTTTTCTCCCTTACTCAGGTTCTCTAAAGGGAATCTCTCTTGTTCTATATTTTTTATTCCAGATTTTAAAACTTTTAACCCTAGGTTTATGATATCACCATTACCTAAACTGGTCTCAACATAAGGCAGAAGTTTATTCATCACAGAAGGAAGTTCTGTGGGTCCAATAGAGGAAAGTTTGTTAAACATTGCTGTAAGCACGTTTCTTTGCCTTTCGGTTCTTTCTGAATCACCATCAACTTTTCTGATACGGGAATAAGCTAAGGCTTGCTTACCATTTAAGTTATAAACTCCAGCTTTAGTTATTCCTACAGAGGATACTCCAGGAATTTCAAAGTCTTTTATTTCCATTTTTACTCCGCCAATGGCATCTATAAGATGCTCCATATTGTCAAAATTAATTTTAGCATAGTTATCAATGTTTAACCCAAAATTTTGGTTTATTGTTTTAATAGCTAATGGGGCACGACCAAAAGCATAAGCGTGGTTTATCTTATCGTAACCGCGACCAGGAATATTAACATAAGAATCTCTCATAATAGAAGTTAATTTTAACTTGTTATGAGTTTCATCGAAGGTAGCAATAATAATAGAATCAGATCTTCCAGGATTGTCGCCAACTTGGTCTATTCCAAATAGGACTATGTTAGTAATTTTTTTATCCTCAATTTTAGCTTGAACTTCTTTATCTATACCTAAATCTTCCTTTGGAAGATCTACTTTGGCTATTTTATTTAAGGTGGACACTGTGTAAAGTGAAAAGGATAAAACTGTAACTAAAAGAAAAGCTACAATGCCAAGAATGATTTTAGTTCTTTTTTTCATACAAATCATCTTCTTTCATAAAATTTTAGATTATTTTTTCTTAAATATATTAAAAAAGCTAAAGGATTTCTTTCCTTTGTAATCCTTAATTGGAAGTACTTCTATATCTTCCCCTTGGAGTATTTTCTTCTCATTAATAATAATACTATTATAAAGGGCTGCATTAAGTTTCTCTACAATTTCAAAGCTTTCCTTTATTTTAGGCTTTCTTACAGAGATGTTATGTCCATCACTGCCAAGGACATGAATTAAGTTCTTGTTAACAAGGTTTTTTGCAAAAGCTTGCACTTTATCCCCGTACCTACCTCTTAAGCTACCACTATTTAACTGGGCTAGTGCCCCTTGGTTTATTAAGTTTTCCAGTAAAGCTTCATCTTTCATAATTTCAAGATTTCGCTCAGGATGGGCAAGAATTGGGGTTACTCCTTGTAGTCTTAATTCATAAAATACATCTTCAGTATATATAGGAAACTGATTCATAGGTAATTCAAGTAACATATATTTTTTATTATTTAAACACCATATGCTCCCCGACTCGTATAATTCAGGAACTGTAGGGTTAATGTATACCTCAAGTCCACTAACTATATTGATTTGTTCTGCAACCTTGCTGTTTTTTAGTTCGTTTAACTTTTCAAAGTAAGTTTCTTTGTTAATTTCATGTTCTTCAGGTATAAAATGGGGAGTTGCGCATATGTGTTCAACTCCCTCACTAATAGATAATTTCAGCATATCCATTGACATATCAATATGCTTTGAACCGTCATCTATACCAGGAAGAATATGACTATGAAAGTCTATCATAGTATCACTCTCCTATTTATATTGCTTCATTTCTAAATTGCCTCATTATCTGTGGCTTCATCATCGTCACCATATTGATCTCCATATCCATGCGAATAGTATTGATTGTAGTAACTACCCTTACCACCTTCTGGTATTTTATTAAGTACAGCACCCAAAATATTTGAATTAACCTTTGTAAGAAGAGATTTTCCTTCCATCAAGGCTTCTTTTTCAGTTTCTCCATAAGAAGTTAATATTACTGTTCCATCACATACTGATGAAAGGACTTGCGCATCAGTTACAATTAAAATAGGTGGAGCATCTATTAATATTATGTCATATATAGAAGATAGATGTCTTAATAATATTTTGAACTTATTACTACCAAGTAGCTCTGAAGGATTTGGAGGAATAGGTCCACTGGTTACCACGTGTAAGTTTTCTTGCTTAGTTACAATAACACATTCTTCAAATTTCTTATCTTTCAATAGTATATTAGTTAACCCTTTAGAATTAGAGGCACCAAATTTTTTGTGAATAGTTGGTTTTCTAAGGTCACAGTCTAATAACAAAACTTTCTTTCCACTTTGAGCCATTGTAATTGCTATGTTTGAAATAATAGTTGACTTTCCTTCACCAGGTTTAGTAGAAGTAAATACTAAGCTAGTAAGCTCTGTATCAAGAGAAGAAAATTGGATATTAGTTCTCAAAGTTCTATAAGCCTCTGCAGTACTAGATTTTGGATTAGCATAAGTTACTAGTTGTTGACCCTTTCCTGAGGCAAGGATATCGTCAAAAGGTAGTAACCCAATTACAGGGATGTCAGATAGCCTCTCTATGTCCTCTTTAGACTTAACTGTATTATCTAAGTACTCTAATAAAAATGAAAGTCCCACTGAAGCCATAAGACCTAAAAAGAAGGCTATAGCTATATTAAGTGATACTCGTGGGCTAGCTTTTCCTTGAGGAAGTAATGCTTCATCAAGAAGTTGAACGTTGTCCACTTTTTTCACATCATTACTTACTGCCTTTAAGGATTTGGCATATTGATTAGTTATATCCTGAGCGAGCTTTGGATTTAGGGCTGTAATTGACAAGTTTAGGAATTCAGTATCACCTTTAGGTGTTACTGTAAGCATTCCTTGCAATTGACCAACCTTTAAATCAAGGTTTAAGCTTTTAATAACGTGCTCGGCAACTACCCTAGATTTTGCAAATTCTGCATAGGTTTTCACCATTTTTTGATACATCATTATGTCATTATAAGTTTGGGAACTAGGTGAACTTTCTGATTTAGATTGATTAATTATTACAGATATATCAGCTTTGTAAGTTGGTTTTATTAAAAATACACTTACTAAGCTGCTTACTATGGTTGAACATAAGGTAATTATAATAATTAATTTTAATCTTTTTATCAGTATATCAAAATACTCTTTTAATTCCATTATTTATCCTCCTAAGTTTTAATAGTAGGTATGTGAATTTATAAATACAACATCAATTATACAACAGATTAATATAAAAAAAAACAAATACTTCGTTAAATATCAACATTTACTTCATGCCAACCTTGGAAAGTAAAGGCTTTGCATTTAATATTTCCTCATAAAGTTACAATAGTTTCTAAGTTTAGCACCTATTCAATGATTTAGGTAAAATAGATATTAATAGTAATTATCGAAAGAAAAATATTAAATTATCTTCACCATATTTGTGTAATTATCATAATATAGGATTAAGCAATGATTAAAGGTGATAGTTTTGTTGTATGCAGTAATACTGGCTGGAGGGAAAGGAACAAGGCTATATCCCTTATCAAGAGCTAATAATCCCAAGCAATTTTTAAAGGCATATAATAGCAAAAGCTTCTTAAGAAACACAGTTGATCGCATAAAACCGTTAATTAATAAAGAGAATATCTTTGTTGTAACCAATCAAGAGTATGTAGATAAGATACATGAAGAACTTCCAGAGATAAATAAAGATAACGTCTTTGTTGAACCAAGCAATAAGGAAACTGCAACTTGTATAGGGCTTTCAGCAGTGAAGCTTTTAAAGAAGGACAAGGATGCGGTGATGGTAGTGCTACCTTCAGATCACTATATTGAGGGTGAAAAACAATTCTTAGATACGCTGCACCATGCTATAGAACTAGCAGAGAAGAGAAGAGGACTAGTGACTATAGGAATTGCCCCTAATAGACCTGAAACAGGTTATGGATATATTGAGATGGGGGATCCTATAGGAGGTCCTATTTCTACTTTTAAGGTAGCTAGGTTTACTGAGAAGCCTAATGTGGAAGTAGCTAAGGATTTTCTTTTAAAGGGTACCTACCTTTGGAATTCTGGTATGTTCATATGGAGAGCAGATGGACTCCTTATAAAAATGCTATCTAAAAATAATTTATATTTTAATCTAATTGGTGCCAAGATGGTAGTGATAAATTAGTAGATATATCCCGATATGTTTATAAATTCATAGGGTTTTTGCCAAAAACTTACTGGATAAGTAAGTAATTTAGAGGTATACTTAAATAATGGGTATAGAATTAGGATTAATTATAGTATAAAATGTACATAACTTACAACAATTTGAAAAGGTCATAAATTAGTTAGAGATAAGGAGTTGTTTTTGTGAGTCTTAAGAATATATCTTTAATATATGAAAAATTACTTAGCTTTTTATTAGTTTTTTTGGTGGTATTTATTCCTTACAGAGAAGTAATTTCTACTTTTACAAGCCCAAAGGTAAAAGTAATACCAGATATTATGATTTTGATTACTTTTGCTTTATACATGGTTAAAAGTAGATTTAGAATAAAGCTGAACTTAACTGATATTTTCTATGCAGGATTTTTAATATTAGCATTTATAAGTACAATATTTATAAATAATGTAGGAATAAAGTCTTATATAATAGAGACAAGAAGTATATTTATTTACTATATAGTTTACTTCATGCTTAGGCATACTAGATTAGATAATAAATTTTACAGGATTTTTTCAAAAGTGATTATTTATAATGCTATTATACTTTCTTCTCTATCTTTTATAGAAAAGATTACAAGTAAGACTCTGTTATTCCCATCAGCTTGGATTAAATCAATTATTTATGCAGACAATTACCTTAGAGTTTATGGAATGTTCAACAATCCAAACACCTTTGGAGCATATTTGCTATTTTCAATTATGATAATTTTTTACCTGCAGGGGGTCTTGTCCTTAAAAGTAAATAAAGCTTTCTACGTGATGACTCTTGCTACTATTGCATTAACCGCATCTAGGAGCAGTATGATAGCCCTAGGGGGTTTTGTTTTAATATGTGTATTTATTGTTGACAAAAAGCTTGTGGCAAGAAACTTTGCTATAAGTATTGTAATGGCCATAGCTGTTGTATTTATAGTAAATACACTCAGTGTACACTATCCTAAGTTTGCTGCAAATATAAACAAAAAGATTAATACACAAGTAAATACTAAGACGAAAAGCTCTGCAGTAAATAGATTTACTGAACTATCAACTCCAGAAATAATTTCAAAGAGCAAAACTGATGGTAGGATATTTTCAGTGACAAAGGGAATAGCAATATTTAAAGAAAATCCAATATTAGGTACAGGATTCGGAACTTATGGAGATGCAGCAAGTTTAATTATTACCCCTGAGCAGTATGGAAAATATGGAATCATAGAAGGTTTTTATGCAGATAATGAGTATATTAAAGTGCTAGTTGAAACTGGGATCGTAGGTACTTTAGTTTATATTTTATTTTTGTTTTCCATAATTATCAATCATAGACAAAACAAATTAAAAGTATTAGCATGTTTAATATTAGGATTTTTAGGTATGTTTTACAATATATTTGAAGTTCAAATTTTATCCTTCCTTTTCTGGGTAATGCTTACATTGCCAGAGCCTAAGGAATTTGCTATTAGAGAATAACTGATAAATAAGAAGATTTATAAAGGGAGTAGAGCCTTATTCTGGTTCTACTCCTTTAAATTTTATTAAGATTTTGCCTGTGTCCCCATTTGCATAGACTGTATGGATTATAGAGGATAGTAGTTTTCTTTTTTCGGAAACAGAGGCAGAAGAGGAGAATATAAATAAATCTATAAAAGTATTTTCTATTTCTTCTAAATTATTTAGGGAATTTTTTTCAGGTATGCTTTGAGATTCAAGCTTATTAATTTTATTTCTTAGAGCTTTATTTTCGGTTTTCAAGTGGCTAATTTTATTCAAAAGTATAGTTGCTGTTTCTATATCTTTTGTTAAGCTTAAGTTATTCAATAAGTTATCTACCATTTCTTCATTTTTACTAATTGAAATGTTAAGCTTTTTTACCACTAGATTTTCTGTAGCAGTTTCTAGTTCGTGTTTATACTTTTTTAATTCCTCTATTAGAGTACTTTTATCTAAGGTTAATTTTTTTAATTCTTCAAGGATTAATGCATCTAAATCTGTACCGTTAATGTTACTGTTTGCACATTTGATTTTCCTTGATTTACATTTTAAAGTACACATGTAATAGTATTTTTTTCTTCCACTAGTAGCATATTGCTTACCATAGGCTACTCTCATTGGACTACCACAATTACTACACTTAATAATCCCGCTGAGAAGGGCTTCTCCACTTGAACCCAATGCTGGAGCTTTATCTTTATTCAAAGTTATAATTTCTTGAACCTTTATCCACTTATCAGCTGGTATTATACCTTCATGAAAGGATACAGAGGCTATCCATTGGCAGGTATCTTTCACTCTATTAGATCCACTTTTTCCTTTGCGTTTTTTATAGGTTAATATACCATGATTACCATTAGGCTTACCGTTGACCTTTATTCCTATAGATTTTAGGTATTGTATAACCTTGCTATCAGCTTTTACATAAACAGGAGCTGTAAGAACTGAGTTTATGGAAGCCAGTGACCAATTTTTATTATTTTTTGTTTTAATATCATTGCATATCAGATACTTTTCCACCTTACTCATACTCTTAACTTCCAAGTATTTCTCATATATAAGTTTTACTAACTCCAATTCCTCTGGTATTGGGACTAAAATACAGAAGGATCTATCCTTGCCAGTGGTATCCTTTAGCTTTAGTCTTTCAGTTTTGTAGCCAGTAGGGGGAGTGCCTCCAAGCCATTTGCCTGCTTCAGCTAAAGCATACATATTATCTCTTACCCTGGATGAAATGGTTTCTCTTTCTAATTGAGAAAACACACTAGCGATATACATCATGGCCCGACCCATGGCAGAGGAGGTGTCGAATTGTTCATTAACTGAAATGAATGATATGCCAAGGGTTTCAAGATCTTTAGTTAGAGCAGAAAAGTCTGCTACATTTCTGCTAATTCTGTCTAGCTTATAGCATACAAGTATATTAAATTTTTGTTTTTTTGCATCTTCTATCATTTGGGTGAATCCAGGTCTATCTGTATTTTTGCCAGAAAAACCTTCATCTTTATAAATAAAAATTTCTTCTATAGGCATATGGGAAAGATAATCTTTGCAAAGTTTTATTTGATTTTCAATGGAATCTCCTTTTTCAGTGAGTTTAGACTTTCTTGCATAAATAGCTGCCTTCATAAAATCCCTCTTTCTAATCTCCAAACTCTTTATAAATTTTATTTATTAGTTCATCAATAATGGCCTTGTTTTTAGGTAGGCAATTCTTAATCATTGAAAAGTATGCCTTAGTAAATTCCTTTTGTAAAGGTTCTATATCCTTTGGTTTCTCAATTTCTAACTGGAGTTGGATTTTAGTGTATTGATTAGGCATAAATCCTCCAGAATAATTGGTTTATTTATATATATTCAACTTTGCAAGTAATAAGTAGTGGATTTTATATTATGAAGGTGGATAGTATTTTGGTTTGGAGAGCAGATGTGTTCTTAAGAGAAATGCAAAGATATTTACCAAAGATGCATAAATCTATTAGTGAGATTTATATGCACATTGGTGAAGAATGTGAAAATGAAGTTATCAAGGAACAGTATGAAATAATCGATGGCATATCTGTTGATTTCGGTATTATGCAGAAAACCAGAAAAGCCTATGTGATAAAATGTGAATTTACATGGGATGATATAGGAACTTTTGCTGCACTTTCAAGATTTTTATCAAATTACAGGGGAAATGACATTTCCGGTAATGTGTATCTAGAAGGAAGTGAAAATTGTTCTGTATTTGGTGATAAAAAGCTTATTATTGGATTTGGAGTAAAAGATTTGGTTGTTGTTGACGCTGGGGATGTTATTCTTGTGATGGATAAGTCAAAAGACCAAGAAATTAAACACCTTCTTAATGTATTGAAGGACCAGAAGGGGTTAGAGGAGTTTTTGTAAAACTTATAGTTTTTAGAGCCATACGGTGTGTATGGCTCTTTTCCATATGAATAAAAAAAAGTAAATATTAGAAAGACTATATTAAAATAGAAGGAATTATAACTAAAGTTGCAGAAATAGTATTAAAACAAACAATAATTGGAGGACTAACATGAATATAGCTATTGTTTTAGCAGGTGGAAAAGGAACAAGAATGGGGGCTACAAGTGAGCCTAAGCAATTTACAGAAGTTAATGATAAACCTATAATTATACATACTTTAGAAAGCTTTGAAACCCATGAGGATATCCAGGCTATAGCAGTTGTTTGCTTAAAGGAATGGAAGGATAATATTAAGAAATTAATAGAAAAGTATGAGCTGAAAAAAGTTATGTGGATAGCAGAAGGAGGCCCTACAAGGCAGGAATCCGTTCGTAATGGGTTAAAGGCAATAAGTAGCGAGGTACAGGGCGAAGATATTGTGCTTATACATGATGGGGCTAGGCCTTTAGTATCTCATAGAATTATTACAGATAACATAGCTAAGGCAAAGGAGTTTGGTGCAGTAAACACAGTGATTGCTGCTACAGATACTATTGTGCGAAGTAAGGATGGAAATGTAATTACAGAAGTACCAGTGAGAAAAGAACTTTTTATGGCACAAACACCTCAAAGTTTTAAGTTTCAGGTTATTTCACAGGCTCATGACTTTGCAGTGAAGAATAATGTGGAGGATGCTACTGATGATTGTCAGTTAGTATTTCGTTTAAGTGGGCAGGTATATTTAGTGCAAGGGGATAAACTAAATTTAAAGATAACTACTAAAGAGGATTTAGCAATATTAGAAGCATTAATAAAAATGAGGAACTTATAGGGTGAAAGGTAGGAAGTACAATGAAGGTTTTATATTACGATACTTTTTCGGGGATTAGTGGAGATATGCATCTAGGGGCTATGATTGATTTAGGGGTGGATAGCAATTATTTAATTGAAGAACTTAAGAAGCTTGGTCTAAGTCATGAATATGAAATAAAAATTAAAAAGGATGCAAGAAAAGGAATAACAGGAACTAAGGTTGATGTTATTCTCCTTAATCAATCACAAGACCATGAACATCATAGTCATGGAAATCAAGATGCATCTCATGAGGAATATAATCATAAGGAAGTTGCACATTTACATCAGCATCATAGTAATGATCATATTCATGAGAAGAATAAGGAGAGTCACAAGGATGAGAAGAACCACTGTCATGGAGAACATAATCACCACCTGAATAAGCATAACCATGACTATGAACATATCCATGAAGGTGAGACGCATACACATGATCACAGTCATAGCAATGAAGGAAGCCATTCTCATCATCATGAACACAGAAACCTATATGTCATTGAAGAGCTTATTAATAAAAGTGAGCTAAAGGAAAATGTAAAAAGGCTAAGTATAGATATTTTTAAACAGGTGGCAGAAGCTGAAGCAAAGGTTCATGGGAAACCAATTTATGAAGTACATTTCCATGAGGTAGGAGCTACAGATTCAATAGTCGATATTGTTGGAGGTGCTATTTGTCTTGATTATCTAAAGGTTGATAGAATTTTAGGTTCTCCAATAGAGGTTGGAGGTGGCTTTGTAAAGTGTGCCCACGGACTTATGCCAGTTCCAGCTCCAGCAACTTCAGAAATTTTAAAGGGAGTGCCAGTGACAAAGGGAGCTGTACCTTTTGAAACTACGACTCCTACAGGAGCGGCAATTTTAAAGGTAGTTGTAGATAAGTTTGTAAAGGATATAGATTTTATCATAGATAAGGTAGCCTACGGGGTTGGAAATCGAGATACAGAAATACCTAATGTGCTTAGAGTTTACCTTGGACATTATGAAGAAACTTCAAGTTCTTCAGATTATGAAGAAGAAAGAGAAATCATAACTGAGTGTAATATTGATGATATGAACAGTGAATTTTATGATTACATCTTTGAAAAACTGTTTAGACTAGGTGCTAAGGATGTTTACCTAACTCCAATAATCATGAAAAAGGGAAGACCAGCTCAAAAGCTTACGGTGCTTACACCTCATAAGCTTCAAGGAGAAGTAGAAGAAGTTTTACTTCGTGAAACCACCACCTTTGGAATAAGAAAATATGAAGTGCAAAAGGTGATGCTAAAGAGAGATTTCATAAAAGTTAGCACCAAGTATGGTGAAGCTACGGTGAAGAGAGGAATCCTTAATGGTCAGGTTATAAAGTTTAAGGGTGAGTATGATTGCTGTAAGGAACTTGCTAAGAAGAATAAGGTAACCCTTGAAGAAGTTTATAATGAGATAAGAAAGAATATGTAGCTGATTTTAACAGCAAATTGGAGTAAATAAAAATATATAGTAAATAGAAGTAAGTGAAAGTATATTGATAACCCATTTTAAAACTAGTCTATTCCAGTGACTTTTATGAAGAAGGTCAAGGAACAAGGCTAGTTTTTATTTTATTTATTATGGGTATTTTGCTACTGAGGATATTTATAGCTTTTAGATAAACAACATGCTGTATTATACAATTACATATTGGAGTGAATTTTTCTATAATAGGTGGAGTTTTACCCTTATAATTGAGTTTCAATATTCAGATTTATGCACAAATTCTGTATATTATGCATAGTTATAAAGATTGAAGAAATATATAAACGTTTTCAAAATGGTTAAAATGGCTGTCCTACTAAGTTTTAAAGTGTTTCTAAAAATAATAAAATAAATTCTATAAAAAATACTTGCATAATTATAAGTGACGGATGTATAATTATACACATGGAAAACAAAAACTTACAGGAGGTCAAGAAAATGAAAAAAAATTTATTTAAAAAATTAGCAGTTGGTGTTTTAGCAGGAGTTATAGGTTTATCCTTTGTAGGTTGTGGTAAGAGTAGAGGCGAAGATACTAGTAAAGAAACTTCAAATAAACAAGTTATAGCAACAACTTTAGATAAAGTGAAAGAAGCAAAAAAATTAGTTATTGGAACAAGTGCAGATTATCCACCTTATGAGTTTCACAAAGAAATAGAAGGAAAAGATACAATCATAGGTTTTGATGTAAATATTGCTCAGGAAATAGCCAAAGATTTAGGTGTTGAGTTAGAAATAAATGATATGAAATTTGATGGACTTATAGCAGCTCTTAAAACTGGAAAAGTTGATATGGTCCTTGCAGGAATGAATCCTACAGAAGAAAGAAAGCAAAGTGTAGATTTTTCAAAAATTTATTATACAGCTCAGCATGCTGTAATTGTAAGAGCAGAAGATAAAGATAAGTATAGAACTTTAGCTGATTTAAAAGGAAAAGAAATTGGGGCACAAAAAGGAGCAATCCAAGAGGAACTTGCTAAAACTCAAATTGAGGGAGCAAATGTAAAAGGTCTTGGAAAGGTTACAGATTTGGTTTTAGAGCTTAAAAATAAAAAAGTAGATGCTATAGTAGTTGAAGTACCAGTTGCAAAGTTTTATGTGGAAAAAAACAAGGATTTAGCTATAACTGAAAGTACTTTTAAAGTTGAAGAAGGCGAGCAAGGTTCTGCAGTAGCTGTTAAAAAAGGTGATGAGGCCTTTATTGAAGCAATTAATAAGACTTTAGATAGACTAATTAAAGAAGGAAAAATTGAAGAATTCGTTGTTGATGCTAATGAGCAAGTGGAATAGACGATAATAGAATATTATAAAAATTCAAACAAATATGGTTTAAGTTAAATAAAATACTCTACCCACTGGTTACCTTCCGGTGGGTGAGTTTAGTAAGGGAGATGAGATCTTGGATTTTAGTTTTTTAGGAAAATATTATAAGTTCTTTCTTGAAGGAACTCAATATACAGTACTTATAGCGTTTTTTACAGTTATTTTAGGAACAGTTTTAGGATTATTTTTAAGTCTTATGAAGCTTAGTAAAAATAAAATATTAAAGCTTATAGCTAGTACCTATATAGAGTTTGTAAGAGGTACACCTATACTCGTGCAATTATACATTGTTTATTATGGAATGCCTGCTTTAGGAATTGATCTTCCAGATATGCTGGCAGGGATTGTTACTTTATCCATTAATAGTGGAGCTTATGTGGCGGAAATAATTAGAGCTGGTATTAATGCTGTAGACAAGGGACAAATGGAAGCAGGGAGAAGCTTAGGTATGACTTCAGCCATGACCATGAGATTAATTATTATTCCTCAGGCCTTTAAGAACATTTTACCGGCTTTAGGCAATGAATTTATTACTATAATAAAGGAATCTTCTATTGTTTCTGTAATTGGAATTGGAGAGCTTATGTATAAAGCTGATACTGTGAGAGGAAACACAGCACTTCCATTTGAACCACTTATTGTGGCAGCAGTGATCTATTTCCTATTGACCTTTACTTTATCAAAAATATTAGGAAGCTTAGAAAGGAGATTGAAGGCTAATGATACACATTAAGGACTTAAATAAAACCTTTGGACAGAATCATGTACTTAAGGGAGTTAATGAGCATATTTCAAAGGGTGAAGTTGTTGTAGTTATAGGACCTAGTGGTTCAGGGAAAAGTACTTTTTTAAGATGTTTAAATCTTCTTGAGGAGCCTTCCTCCGGAACTATAGTTTTTGAAGGCAAGGAAACTACAGACAAGAAAACAGACATTAATAACATTAGAGAAAAAATGGGTATGGTATTTCAACAGTTTAATTTATTCCCTCATAAGACAGTGCTAGAAAACATTACACTAGCGCCAATTAAGGTAAAGGGAGTTAAGGAAGAGGAAGCAAAGGAAAAAGCCTTTAAACTTTTAGAAAAAGTTGGACTTAAGGAGAAAGCTAATGCCTATCCAGGTTCCTTATCAGGTGGGCAAAAACAAAGAATAGCTATTGCTAGAGCTTTAGCTATGGAGCCTGATGTAATGCTTTTTGATGAACCAACTTCAGCTTTAGACCCAGAAATGGTAGGTGAGGTTTTAACTGTAATGAAGGATCTTGCCAAGGAAGGAATGACCATGGTGGTTGTAACTCACGAAATGGGTTTTGCAAGAGAAGTGGGAGATAGAATCTTATTTATGGACGCTGGAAATATAGTAGAGCAGGGAACTCCTGAAGACATATTTACAAGTCCTAAACATCCTAGAACTATAGATTTCTTATCTAAGGTTTTATAAATAGAACCTTAAACGTTATAGAAACACTTTGGTTGTAAGATATTTATGAAGATTATTAATTATCTATTAAAACTATGAAGGCAATTGATAAATATAGTAATTAATCTTGGAGATAGAGGCCAAATAAATAAAAGAATTAGAAAAACTTAGGTGAGAACCTAAGTTTTTTACTATACATAACAAATAATTTTTCATAAAGCAAAAATTAGTGATAAGGGGTTTATGAACATAGAAACATAGCCAAGGCCTTTGTATCAAACATGAAGAACCTCTTAAACTTCATAAAAAAGCTAACTCCGTTAAAACAACAGAGCATATACCTGCCCATAAGTTTAAGTATTTTCTAGCACCTTATTATACACATCTTTATAAGCTTCAAGGGTATTTTTAGCAGTTATCTCCCAAGAGAATAACTTAGCTCTTTGAAGTCCAAGTCTGCTATATTCTTTCCTAAGGGTTTCGCTGCTTAAAATTAATTCCATGGCACTTTGAAGATCCTTGTCACTATAAGGGTTAATTAGTATTCCGCCATCTCCAACCACTTCTGGGATGGAGGTTACATTGGTAGTTATTACAGGAGTGCCGCAATTCATTGCTTCTAAAGGGGGAAGCCCAAAGCCTTCATAGAAAGACGGATAAACAAAGGCTTCACAGGCATTATAGTAAATTGGTAGATCTTCATCAGGAGCAAAGCCTGTGAACTTTATATAGTCGCTCATGTTTAGTGAATCCTTTAACTTGACTAATTCCTGAGAGGAATCCCTATAAGAACCTACGATTACTAAATTATATTCCTTATTTGAATGGTTCATTACTTTAGCAAAAGAAGTTATTAAAGAACGTACATTTTTTCTTTCACTAAAGCCTCCAAGATAGAGTAAGAAAGGTTTGTCTATGCCATACTTTTCCTTGATTATCCTTTTGCATTTTTCCTTATCAAGAGGAGTGTATTTACTATCTGCAGCTAGAGGAGTTACATAAATTTTACTCTCATCTATAGGGAAGAATTTTAGAATATCTTTTTTTGAGTATTCAGAAACCGTAAGTATGCCAGTGGATTCATTAATTACTATAGGCATTTCCCTTAGAAACTTTAAAAGATAACCACGGCCAACTGTTTCGGGCATTATATAGGGAATTAAATCATGAATGGTACACAATTTTTTACAGTTTATGTCTGGGTTTAAGCCAATTCCGTTTTGAGGTATATGGTACAAGTCTATGTTTTCACCTTGTAAGTTTATTGGGAAGAAATGTTCTTGAAAGAATCTTTGGTGCTTTTTAGAGCACATTACTATATTGGAATTTGGCTTTTCGAACTGTTCATATTTTTCTCCAGACCAATATAGTTGATAAAAGTTTTCTTTATCTATGTTAAGTAAATTCTTAAGAACATTCTCAGTATAGGTGCCTATACCAGTACCGCTATACCAATTGATACCTCTAGCATCAATTGCAATTCTCATGAAATCACTCCTTAAAAAAGTATATATTATATATTAGTCAAAGGGGAAATATGTGTTACAAGTAGTTCAAAATTAAACACACATTATATTAAGGTTTCATATATTACATATAGAACACTATTTGGAGGGCTTTACTTGGAGGTAGAAAAAATTAAAGACCTTATAGAGAAAGAATATGGTTTTACCCCTAGCCGTGCAGAAAAGATAAAAAATGTTTATAGAATTGATACAGAGGACAATATCTACTGCTTAAAAATCATTAAGTATGAATTTGAGCATTTTTTATTTATAGTGGGTGCAATTAAGCATCTTCAAAATAACGGCTTCGAGTATATTCCGGAAATCATTAAAACTATTCAGGACTTAGATTATATAAAGCTAGAGGAGAATTTTGCTTATCTAACTCCTTGGGTAAATGCTAGGGAGAGTAATTATGATAATCCTCTTGATGTAATTATTGCTGCTAAGAAGCTTGCAGATCTTCACAATAAAAGTGAAGGATTTAAGGTTCAATCTAATATGAGACCTAGGGTGGGGTGGCTTAAATGGATAGAAACTTATAAGACCCGCAAGGATGAAATTTTAGATTTTAAAAGGAGAATAGATAAAAAGGAGGTTAAATCTCAGTTTGATTTATTTTATCTAAGCTTTATGGAAGAGGAACTTAAAAGATGTGATAGAAGCATACTTCATTTGTCCCAAAGCAATTATGTTGAAAAAATGAAAAAAGAAATGGTGAAGAATGGGTTTTGTCACCATGACTATGCTCATCATAACGTGATGATAGGTGGAGATGGAAAGGTAAACATAATTGATTTTGATTATTGTATATTAGACTCTCATCTTCACGATTTGAGCAGCCTTCTCATTAGGCGAATGAAATATAATAAATGGAGTATTCACAGTGCAAGAGAAATTCTTGAAGCTTATGGAAATATTCATAGCATCAGTAATGAGGATATTCCTATTATGGCAGCCTTTATGGAGTTTCCACAGGATTACTGGCAAAGGGGAATTCAGTATTATTGGGAGGAAAAACCTTGGGGAGAAGAGTTTTTCATGAAAAAGCTTAGATTTTATAATGAGGATAGAGAAGAAAGACAGGAGTTTATAGAAAGTTTTAGAGAAATCAAATTATAAAATAGGTTAAGGAGGGGTGTGTATTATGTCAAAAAGAGAAAGAGAAAACGAATTTTATGAAGAGCAAGTAGAAAGAAGCCGTGAGGAGAGTTCTTTATCTGTAGAAGACTATGACAAGAAGTTAGAAGGTATGAAGGAGCAAATTAAACTTCTTAAAAAAATTAAAAGAAGACAAAAAAAGCTTAAGGAATTGGAAGAAGAACAATCTTTAATTTTAAAGAAAATGAAAAAAAGAGAAAAAAGTAAACATAAGTAGAGGTGGTGTTATGAGAAGATTTTTTTATGACAGCTTTCAAGACTATGCTAAGGAGCAAGGGGTAAGGAAAGTTGATTTTATATTGAAAAATAATGAAGCTCTAAGTAGAAGATTGTTAGAAGAAAGAGTACTTTCACAGTTACAACTTATTACTGAGTTTCATAATATGTCTTGTGGGTTTAATGGATATTTAAAAAGAAGAATTAATAATGATACCTGTAAGTTAGTGGAAGAGTATAAGGTTCAAGTTAAAAGATTAAGGAAACACTTAGATAAAATTGAGGATCAAGGGGCTAAAGGAGAGGTGGAAAAGTTTCTACAAGAAGAAGGTAAAGTTCAGCTAAATAGAGCAGTCCAGTGTCTTGATTGCATAGGAGAAAATAATTATATGGACTTAATTTCAAGAAGTATGAAAAACATTGAAGTTTGCCTTACGGATGTAGATTTTGATAACTTAGTTAAAAATCAAACCTTAGAAATTGTAAACTTTGAAGATGTAGCTTACAACTTAGTGGAAATGGATGCCTATTATTTGCTTTATAAATTAAAGAAAAGGGGCTTTGTTATAGATTATAGTAGGTGCGTAGATAAGTTCTGCAGTCTGCAAGGCTTAGGTGAAGATAGCAAGATTTTTATTTTATCCCTTTTATCTTATCCCCATGAGTTTATGAAAATTTATGAAAAGTATAGAAGAAATAAAAAATCCTGGACAGAAGGGGAATATGTGAAAAGGTTTATTGAGGCCATAAGAGAAGATGGTATTTCTTTCATAAATGAGGTGAAGAAATGTTAGAATCAAAATTTAAGGATAGAGAATTTTTAAGTAGATATCATTTAGACGTGAAGCTACTAAATAATTATAATTTTACTGTTGATGATGTAATTCCTGTTAGAAAGGTATATATTTTAGTAACTAATAAGGGTAATAAAATATTAAAGAAATTAGATTATACCATAGAAAGATTAGAATTTATAAACACTGCAATAAAATATATGAAGGATAATGGCTTTAACCAAGGCATTAACTTTGAAAAAAATAAAAATGGTGACATATATACTCAGTGGAGAGATAGTACCTATGTGGTTATGGATTTAATCAATGGAAGAGAATGTGAATACAATAACCCCTTAGAAGTGTCTATAGCTGTAAAGACTTTGGCTAAAATGCATTTAAGCTCTAAAGGGTTTAAAGTTGAAAAGTGGAGTAAGTACTCTAATCTTGAAAAAGCTATAGAAGAATATGAAAAAAAATTGGGAGAACTTAATTATTTTAAAAAGCTAGTTTCCACCTATGAAAATAAGAATGAGTTTGATGAACTCTTTTTAAATAGTTTAGATAAATTCATAAGCCACATGGCAAGAGGTATAAGTATTCTAAAGAAATCAGAATATGATAGTCTTTGTAAGGAAGAGAATAACATTGCTGTTTGTCACCAAGATTTAGCTTATCATAATATATTAATTGATAATGAAAAGGCATATTTTATAGACTTTGATTATGCAGTGATTGATTTAAGAGTTAGTGATCTTTGTAGTATTATTAATAAGGTAACTAAGGGATTTGCCTATGATTTAGAGAAAGTAATAGAAATTATAGAGGAATATAAGGGGACTTTTCCTGTTGATGCTAGAGAACTTAAGGTTTTATATGGAATGCTATGGATTCCAGAGGGTTTTTGTAATTTAATAAAAGATTACTATTTAAAGAGAAAACTTTGGAGTGAAGAGAGCTTTATCTATAAACTAAGAAATAAGACTGAGTATCTCAAGGAAAAAGAGGATATGTTAGAGAGTTTTAAAGAACATTACAACTTATAACCTGAAGAAAGTGGGAACAGCACATTGCCCAAATATTCATAAAAGCTAATTCACATGAGAATAGAAAATAATAAGATGTAAAATCATTTATAATAAAAAGAAAAACCCTTAGTAACTTTAAAATTACTAAGGGTTTGTTTCGTCCTATAAATTTTAAGAAGTTGCTTTAATTATAGCTTCATAGGCTTTAAGAGTTTCAATAGCAGTTTTGTCCCAACTTAAGGCTCTTGCTTTTTTAAAACCCTTTACAATTAAATTAATTCTTAGGTGTTCATTCATCAGGGCTTCACAAATTTTTTCGCTAAGAACTTCTGTCTCCTTTGGGTTAAATAGCAAAGCGGCATCACCAACTACTTCAGGGATAGAAGTTACATTAGAGGTAATTACAGGAATACCACAAGCCATAGCTTCTATAGGAGGAAGTCCAAAACCTTCATAAAAGGAAGGATACACAAATAGGGAAGCGTTATTATATAAGTGGGGCATATGTTCCATGGATATAAAACCTGGGAAAATAACTCTATCTTCTATTTTTAATCTCTCAGCACAGGCTTTATATATGGAGTAGGATTTGCCCTTATTTCCTGCAATAACTAAATTTGTATCCTTTGGAATTACATTTATAATTCTGCTAAAAGCTTCAATAAGCCCTACAATGTTTTTTCGAGGACTAAAACCTCCTACATATAGTATGTAGTTGGAGGTTAGTCCATAATGTTTTTTCAGCACTTCTTTGCAAAAAGCTCTATCTATGGGTTTGTAGATATCTTCACTGGCTAGGTGAGTTACGAAAATTTTTTCCTTTGGATAATTAAAGTCCCGTGAGATATCTTCTTTAGAAAACTCAGAAACTGTAATGATTCCATCACAACGACTAACTATACCCGCCATATCCTTTTGGAAGATGTTTAAGTACCTGTCTCCCACTGTTTCGGGCATGTGAATAGGAATTGTATCATGAAGGGTAATAACAAAAGGGTGATTTTTTTCTATTGGAAGACCAACACCATTTTGAGGTACATGGTATAAATTTATATTTTTATCATATAGTTCATTAGGGATATTTACATCATCCCAAAAGTTTGAGGCCATGGTATCTGCAATGGATTTAATATTGAAGTTTCTATTAAATTTAATATCACTGCTATAGCCTTCAGGGGTGAAAAGTAAATAATCATTTAGCTTATCTATTTTATTTAGTGAATTAATAAGCTGATAAGTATATGTTCCTATACCTGTGCCCCTATACCATTTAGCAGCTCGTGAATCTATACCAATTTTCATATCACTACTCCTTAAACTTAATAAATAAAATAACCATTATATTAATGTATATTATTACAACACATTAAAATATGTTAACTCTTATTCTAAAAAAAGTTAAATACACATATAAATTATAGAGGGGGTGTTACTATGATGAGAGAATTTGAGATTGAACGCCAATTCGATATAAAAATTGAGAGCATCAAGCCTAATAAAGGCGTATATCATTTAAAGACAAACGATGGCGTTAAGTGCTTAAAGAAAATAAGCTATGGAACTCAAAAGTTATTATTTGTTTATGGTGCAAAAGAGCATCTTTATAAAAATGGGTTTCCAAATATAGATAGATACTTTTTAAATACGGAAGGAAATCCATATGCAGTGGTTAATGAGGATATTTACACCTTATCTCAATGGATTGAGGGAAGAGAATGTGACTTTTATAATGAAGAAGACTTGAAAATCGCAGCACAATGTCTTGCAAAGCTTCACATTGCTTCGAAGGGGTATGAGCCGCCAGAGAATAGTAAGTTAAAATCTGACTTAGGAAGATGGCCACATCTTATGGAAAAGAGAATCAAATCCTTTGATAAGATGAAAGAAATGGTAAGAAAGAAGAAAAATCATAAAGCAGATTTTGATATTAGCTATTTAAAGTCAGTAGATTATTACAAAGAACAAAGCAAAAAAGCACTACAAATCCTTAATAGTTCAAATTACTTTGAAATATGCAGAATTACTGAAGAGGAGAAGAGTTTTTGCCATCATGATTTTACTTACCATAACATAATCATAGACAATGAAAATAATGTAAATGTAATAGATTTTGATTATTGTAAAAGAGAAGTGAGAGCCTACGACATAGCCAATTTTATGATTAAGGTATTAAAGCGTCAAAATTGGGATATTAAGTTCGCTGAGATTATTCTTGATGGATATAATAGCGTTTCGCCTTTAAGGGAAGATGAATATAAGGTTGTTTATGGATTTTTAGTTTTTCCTCAGCGTTATTGGAGACTTTGCAATAGGTACTATTATAATGAGGTTAACTGGGTACAAGGTACCTTCAACAAGAAAATGGAGGAGTTAATTTCTGAAAAGGATAAATTCGAAAAATTTATTGAGGATTTTAAGAACACATATAAGGTGGAATAATTTTTTTGTTTTTTATAATAAGCACGTTGATTTTCTTCCACGACTTTGGAAGGAAAGCTTCTATATAATTAAAAACTTATTGAAGACTTATCCTTCCACAAGGTGGTTAGGATAATAAAGCTACGCAAAAATTTTTTGCGTAGCTTTATTATAATAAAATATACCTTTAACAGGTTTTATTAAGAAAATTTCATCTATAGAAACGCAATATATGGTGAAATTTATGGGATATTTTGTTATAATATAGATGAAATTGGGGGATACTTAAGCTAAACTTTCCTAGGGACATGAGAATCGTGTTTATGATGGAAAAGCTTAAGAAAGTATGGAGGGGGAAAATGAAAAAGATAATTTTACCAGTGGTAGTCAGCCTGATTATTGCAACTATAGGTATCTGGTGGACTTTTTTTCTTACTAGTAATAATGGAAGGGTTAGAGAAATTCCTGTGGTTACTGAAGAAACTAACAAAAAGATTTTGATCAGGAGTCTTAAGGAGGCAGAGCAAATAAAAGAACGTAGGGATTATGGGGCAGAGTTAGACGACTTACATACTATGGAGATTGTAGCAAAGAAGAAAAGTAGAAAGTTTAGGGAAAAAGACCATAATGTAGAGGTGAAAAATTTCAATAACAAAGAAGAAAATTTTATTCCTGTGCTAATGTATCATTCTATAAACTATGAGGCAGGAAATGAACTAAGGGTGCCAAAGGAAAGGTTTGAGGAACATATTAAATGGCTTCATGATAATGGGTTTTACACACTATCCATGGAAGAGTTTTATAATGCGATAACTAAGGGAGAAGCTGTGCCCAAAAAGTCTATTTTATTAACTTTTGATGATGGATATAAGGATAATTATACTAATGGATTCCCAGTGATGAAAAAGTATAAAGTTAAGGGAACTATTTTTGTTATTACAGGCACTATCGATACTTCTAATTCCTATATAAACTCTCAGGAAATTAAAGAGCTTTCTGGAAACGATATAGATATAGAAAGTCATACAGTGAGCCACTTAGAGTTAAATGGATTAAGTTATGAGAAACAGGTAGAGGAATTAAAAGAATCTAAATTAAAAATAGACAAACTTTTAAATAAAAATACTATAGCAATATGTTATCCAGTAGGGAAGTTTAATGAAGATACAATAAAGGCTGCGGAAACTTTAGGATATAAGGTTGGGTTTACAACAAAACCAGGGTACAGTAATATTTCTCAAGGGATATATAAGCTAAAAAGAGTTAGAATTAATGCTTCTACCACAGTAAAACAACTTGAATATATTTTAGGAGATCACAAGTAAAATCCCAGGCTATGAGTGTGCTGTTCATAGCCTGGGATTTTAATTTTACTTAGTAATTACTATAAGGGGTAATTTATAGTAATGCAATAGTGATATTAATAAGATCTAGTGCTAATTGTTAGTAGGAATTATTGCTACTAACTATAGCTATTTATATTAACCACCGCTAATTATACCAGCGGCGGTTAGTACGCTTTAATGAATATTAGTAAGCATTAGTTATTAATTCTGCAATTTCACTTACTAGTGGAAGCCTTGGGTTTGCAGTAGTACATTGATCTTCAAAGGCTTCATCAGCTAGCTCCATTAGTACAGAGTCTAGATGAGCCTTAGAAACTCCACATTGGCTCAGTGAAGTTGGTACATTAAGTTCCTTCATTAAAGCTTTAATAGCTTCCACTAAGTTATTAATAGCTTCTTCAGGAGTACTATGTCCTAAGTCTAAGTGTTTAGCAATTTCTTGGAATTTTTCAGGTGCTTTATAGTACTCATATTTAGGGAAGGATACTAATTTACTTGGATTGCTTCCATTATATCTTATCACGTGAGGTAGCATTATAGCATTTGCTCTTCCGTGAGGAATATGGAATTCAGAACCCAGCTTATGAGCTATACTGTGGTTAACTCCAAGGAAGGCGTTAGTGAAAGCCATACCAGCTATACAAGAAGCATTGTGCATTTTTTCTCTTGCAAGGGCATTGTTCCCCTCTCTATAAGCTATTGGTAAATATTTAAACACTAACTCAATAGCTTTTAATGCAAGGGCATCAGTATAGTCAGAAGCCATTACTGAAACATAAGCTTCTATAGCATGAGTTAATACGTCCATTCCAGTATCCGCAGTAACAGAAGGTGGTACTGTCATAACTAATTCTGGGTCTATAATTGCAATATCAGGAGTTAGCTCATAATCAGCTAAGGGATATTTTATGCTATTAGCTTTATCTGTGATAACTGCAAAGGCCGTAACCTCAGAACCTGTTCCAGAAGTAGTTGGAATTGCTACCATTTTAGCTTTTTTACCTAGTTTAGGGAATTTAAAGGCTCTTTTTCGGATATCCATAAATCTTAATTTTAAGCCATCAAATTCAACTTCAGGATTTTCATAGAAAAGCCACATTCCTTTAGCGGCATCCATAGCTGAACCACCACCAAGGGCAATGATTACATCCGGTTCAAAGCTTCTCATTTGAGCAGTTCCTCTCATTACAGTTTCTGTAGAGGGGTCTGGCTCTACATCTAAGAATATATTTACATCAAAGTTAGCTTTCTTTAAATGATTCATAACTCTTGATACATAACCAAGTTTATCCATAAATTTATCCGTAACTATAAAAGCTTTTTTTCCTGGCAATTTTTCTAGGTATTGTAATGAGCCAGGTTCAAAGTAGATTCTCTCTGGTACTCTAAACCATTGCATGTTAACTCTCCTTTTTGCTACTCTTTTAATGTTAATTAAGTTCTGTGCACTTACGTTTTGAGTAGTTGAGTTTCTTCCCATAGTTCCGCAACCTAAAGTTAAAGATGGTAAATTTGCATTATAAATATCTCCTATAGCTCCTTGAGAAGAAGGGGAATTGATAATTATTCTTCCAACCTTAACTCTTCTTGAAAACTCTTCCATAACTCTATTGTCAGTGGAGTGCAGTACAGCAGAGTGTCCAAGACCGCCAAAGTCAATCATTTCCTCGGCACGATGAATTCCCTCTTCTGTAGTATCAACGATAAACATTGAAAGAATAGGACTTAACTTTTCTCTTGATAAAGGATATTTTTCTCCTATGCCTTCAAGCTCACAAATCAAAATTTTTGTTCCTTCTGGAACTTCTATGCCAGCCATTTTAGCTATTTTTTCAGCACTTTGACCAACTATATCTGCATTCATAGATTGCCTTTTTTCATCTATAGCAATCTTTTGAAGTTTTTTCATTTCTTCTTTATTTAAAAAGTGACATCTGCGTTCTTTAAGGAGGTCAATAACCTGTTCAGACACTTCTCTATCTATAATAACTGCTTGTTCAGAGGCGCAAATTGTTCCGTTGTCAAAGGATTTTGAAAGTACAAGATCATTTACGGCCCTTTTTAAATTGGCAGTTTTTTCAATGTAGCAAGGTACGTTTCCAGCTCCAACACCTAGTGCTGGTTTTCCAGTAGAGTAAGCTGATTTAACCATTCCAGGGCCCCCGGTAGCTAAAATTATATCTACTCCAGGATGGAACATTAGTTTTTGAGAAGCCTCTATAGAAGGGGTTTCAATCCATTGAATACAATTTTCTGGAGCCCCTGCTTTTATTGCTGCATCTCTAACAATTCTTGCAGCCTCTACACTGCACTTTTGAGCTCTTGGATGGAAGCTAAAGATTATTGGATTTTTTGTTTTAATAGCAATTAGTGATTTGAAAATTGTAGTAGAAGTTGGGTTTGTAGTTGGTGTGACTCCTGCAACTACTCCTATTGGTTCTGCTACTTCCATATAATCTTCTTCATCATTCTCACTTATGATTCCTACGGTTTTTAGTTTTTTTATACTATTGTAAACATACTCAGAAGCGAAAATATTCTTGGTAATTTTATCCTCATAAACTCCCATGCCTGTTTCTTCTACTGCCATTTTTGCAAGTTCTCTATGCTTAGCTAAAGCAGAGATTGTCATTTTTTTAACTATTAAATCTATTTTATCTTGATCATAAGCTAAAAAATCCATATATGCTTGCCTTGCATTTGATACAAGTTTATCAATGTTCATCTCTACAGTATTCTCAATATTAACTGGTAGATCTTCTTTTAAACTTTGAACAGAAGATGATACACTTGTAGAATCTATGTTTAAAGCCTTATTTTTTAAATTTGGTATGGTGTTAGTTGGTTTTGACATAGGATATACCCCCTTGAAAGTTTGTTATTTATTTAACTAATTACATTATATAATCTTGGATAAAAAATGCAATAGGTTTTGTTAAAAATATATCAATGTTAATAAATTGTTTAAATATATAACAACAAATAAAAAAATAATAATTAACTTCACCATTACTAATAAAAGTACATAGTATGTAATACAAGTCTTTAATGGAGATGATGTTATGAAAATTGGAGATAGAGTAGTAAGAAGATCTTATGATGGGGACATTGTTTTTAAAATCATTGATATAAGAGAAGAGTATGGGGTAGAAAAGTTTATCCTTCAAGGATTAAATATTAGAATTGAAGCAGATTGCCTAGAGGAAGATTTAGAGCTAGTAAGTGAAGATGAATTAGGGGAAATGGATAGGGTGTTTAACAAGAAGGTTAATGCCTCTATTAAGAAAATCCTCTTAAGTAGATCTGGGAATCAATATAGAGGGGAGCCTGCTAAGGTTCTAGAGGATACTTATTATGTAAAGGGGCGAAAGAGTAAAACTAATAACCCTATACCCATGCCAAACAAAGAAATGTTTTTTGGAAGACCAGGAAAAGTCCTTCACATAGATGGAGATCCAGGATACTTGGAAGTGTGTCTAAAAACCTACAAGCAACTTTCTATTGAAGCTGTAGGAAAAGTTATAGCAGAAAAGGATCAACCTTTAGAAATTCTAGACCTAGTTAAGGAAGTAAATCCTGATATAGTAGTTATTACTGGGCATGATGGAATGACAAAGGATGCTCCCGATTATATGGATTTAAGTAATTATAGGAATTCTAGATATTTCGTGGAATGTGTATCTATTTTAAGAGCTTATAAGTCTGATTATGATGAATTAGTTATTTTTGCAGGAGCCTGCCAATCAAATTATGAGGCGCTTTTGGATGCGGGTGCTAATTTTGCTAGTTCCCCTAGCAGAGTTCTTATACATTGCCTGGACCCTGTAATGATTTGTGAAAAAATTGCTTATACCAATATTAATGAAATTGTAGATTTGCAAGATGCTATACAAAATACCATTACAGGAATAAAGGGTGTTGGAGGCCTTCAAACAAGGGGTAAGTACAGAGAAGGTTATCCTAAATCTCAGTATATAAGATAATAAGCTTTAAATTATTAGTTTTGTTAGCTTTATTAGTTTGTTAGTGAGATATAAAATTAAATAGAGTCTATATGCAATGCATATTTATACTTTTAGGTATGAATTTATTTACTTTTATTAATAGTTCATAGAACAATTAACCTTAGAGAATTTTAAGATAGCCTTAAAAATAACCCTAAGGAGATTATAATTATAAAGAGTTCCTATAGAATAGTTTTTTTCTATAGGAACTTCTCATATATAAAAGTCAATTTAATTTTAGTAATCCTATAAGTTTATTATAAAAAAACTATACAGATAAGATTTTGTTAAATAAGTTGTTAAAAATTTATAAATTTATAGGAAAGTAGAATATATAAATATATTTAAGCACATACTAATCTCGGATTTTGAAATGAAAAAGTGAAAAAATGAAAAATACTTTTTAAGTAGTAACTTGCTTTATTAACACATGAAAATATCTTTATAAAAATGAAATCTTGTAAGCGTTGCTTTCCTTCTAGGTGTCTAATTAAATTGAATAATTTAACATTTAATGTTTACATATTCGACAAAAAACCCAACTTATGCAATAATTCAAGAAATTTAACAGAATTTTAACATTGACAAATATAATGTTCATATTGTACAATTGTAGGTTTACTTGACATAAATGAGTTTTACCCTTATAATATAAAGAGAAAGAAGGTGCTACCATGGAGAGAAAAAATGTATTGACTTCAATTAAAAACGACATTGAGAGTCATGTTGGCGAAAAGGTAACATTAAAGGCTAACGGCGGCAGAAGAAAGATTATAGTTAATGACGGCGTTTTAGAGAAAACTTATGACAGTATATTTGTAATTAGACTAGAAAATGCAACTCAAAGGACTGTTACATACAGTTATAGCGATGTGCTAACAAAGACTGTTCAGTTAGTGTTTGCAGTTTAGTAAAACATAATTTAATGATGACATCTAGGATTTATATTTGTTTAATATTTAATATTAAACAATCTATACAGTTTTATTCATAAAAAGGTGAAGTACTAAAATACTTCACCTTTTCTTTTTATATTTTTTTATCATCAGTTCTATTTTGGAAGTAGGCTTAATATAATTAAATGTACAAAGCTAATGTATATGGGGTTGGATCTCATAATAGGTAAAAATATTTCCATAAAAAAAAGAAAGATGGAAAATCCATCTTTCAGCTATGGTATAAAAGGGTATTGAGAATTTATGAGAGGTTATATGGTCAATAACCATCTTAATTGTAAAATAATTTTCGACATATGTCAACAATTTATAGCGAAATTTGTACTATATTTTTTTTCGACATTAGTTATATTTTTTTATGGTTGTCTATATAAATTATTAGTAGGTATTTTAGGAGGGATATTGTTATGCGCTTGGATTTAATCAAGGACAATATAGAGTACGAGCAATTATTAGGTCAAAATTCAACAGACATGGTAGTAAAAGAAGAATACGTAATACCAGATACACTTCCAGATGTGAATGAAGTGTTAACACTAGATGCTAAGCCTATGGTAACAAATAAAGAGGTTTCAAATGGAAAGGTCAATGTAGAGGGACAAATTCAATATACAGTTCTTTACATGGCTAAAGAAGATGAGGTTATTGAAGCTCATCCTGTTACTTATAATTCTAAATTCGCAAGTAGTCTTGATGTTAATGGTGCTACTAATGACATGCTTTGTGAAATAGATTTATGCATGGAAGATATAAAATGCATAATTATAAATGAAAGAAAAATAGCTATTCAAGGAATCATGAGTATTAAGTGCGATTCTTATAAGATGAACTCCTTTGAAATAGTTAAGGATGTAGAAAATGGTAATGACCTTCAGTTTTTGAAAAATCCAATGACCATAGACAAGGTTATGGATCCAATTAATGGAGAGATAATTGGTAAGGCTGAAATAAAAGTAGACATGGATAAACCTGAAGTAGGTAAAGTAGTTAATTATAATGTTAACATAGGTAAGAAGGATATTAGATTGTTTGACGGTGGAATACGTGTAGAGGCAGTAGCTAATGTGACTATATTATATAAGGTTAAAGGCTGCAAGGATTTAGTTTCAGTTTGTGCAAATGTTCCACTAAATAAAGAACTTAATGTGGATTTCTTAAAACCAAATATGGAGCATTATACGGACTTTATGGTGGCTTCCTTTGAACATGATGTAAGGGAAGATGATATGGGTGAAAATAGAATAATTGATATAGAATTCTTAGTTAAGACCTGCACTCATGTTATGTATAAAGAAGAAGTAGAGATGATAGAGGATGCTTACTCACCAACTAATATCTTGGATATGAACGCAGAGGAATATGATATAAATGTTATCCAAGGACAAGGACAACACGAAAGTCTTGTTAAGGGTGATATTGAAGTTGGAGAGGATATGCCTAAACCTAATAAGGTTATAATGGCAAATGGAATAGTGACAATTATTGATAAGAAGATTTCTGATGATAAGGTAACTATTGAAGGAGTTTTAAAAGTTGATGTGTTGTATTCTACAGAGGATGAAGCACAATATGTTGCGTCTATCTGTGATGAAATACCCTTTACTTCTCAAATAGAAATAAGTGGTGCTATGGATAATATGGATGCAATAACAAAGGTTTACTTAGAAATGTTAGAAGCTAGTGTTGAGGTTGGAAATATTTCTATTAGAGCTATCGTTAGAGCTCAATGCAAGGTTTGCTATAATGCTAAGAAAAAGTTCCTAGTGGACTTACAGGCTTCAGAAAATGAAGTTCCTAAGAAAAAAGCAAGCATCATCATTTATGTAGTTCAGCCAGGAGATACTTTATGGCAAATAGCTAAGAAATACTTTACTACTAAGGAAGAAATAATGGCTATAAATGATATGGCTGAAAATGCAGATATTAAGCCAACTCAAAAGTTAATTATACCAGGAAGAGCTGTAGTATAAGGATTTCCTAATTATAATGACTCAATTTTTTATCTAAATCAAAACATTAACTACCTTTGAAAGTGATGAGAAATATTACTATTAATAGATAGTAATCAATAAGACATAATGTTTTTACTTTATTTATATTAAGAGGGTTTTGCCTTTAGGGCAGGCCCTCTTTAAATTTTACTTTATCTATTTATTTTATAAGCTTCCATTTTTATTAAGTAAATGAGTAAGTATAGGGTGACTTACTGTCTTTAATACTTGTCTATTGCTATAGAAATCCAGAGTTAAATTTCTATCATGGAACCCTATATCACTAACATTCTGTCTTTCCCTTAAATATAGGAACAACAGAGGACTATACTTTCTTTATTGTCTACAAGCATAAATTAATTTGCATATGTTACAAAATATATACTATACTAAGTTTAAATAATATAGATAAACCGCTTCCAAATTTAAAGAGTTTTTTAACTCTAAAGGGGTAAGAGATTAACTTTATTTAAAGTTAAGATGTAGTTTATCTATGTGGAAGAAAACGCATAGGTTGGTGAATACAATGAAATTAAAAGCATACGGTAAAATAAATATATCTTTAGATGTGGTTGGAAAAAGAGAAGATGGATATCATCTGCTTAGAATGATTATGCAAACTGTAGATATTTATGATGAACTTACCTTTGAACCTTGTGATGAAGGGATACATATTGCTTGTAATAAAGAAGGCATACCCACGGATAACAGAAATTTAGTATATAAGGCTATAGAATTATTTAAGAATACATATGGGGTTCAAGGTGGAGTGAATGTGCATATTAATAAAAACATTCCCATGGAAGCTGGTATGGCAGGGGGAAGCACCGATGCAGCAGCGGCTTTAAGAGCCATGAGAGATTTATATAATCCTCAGGTTAGTGATGAAGAGTTAATGAAATTAGGAGTGAAAATTGGTGCAGATGTACCTTACTGCATTATTGGCGGCACCGCTCTTTGTGAAGGAATTGGGGAAGTAATTACACCTCTTAGACCTTTCCAAGGAAAAGTATTGCTAGTGGTTAAACCTAATTTTGGAGTGTCCACTGTAGGGGTATACAAGTCTTTTGATATAAATGAGGTTAAGAATCATCCAAATACTGAAGAATTAATTAAGGCTATGGAAAAAGATGATGTTAGTTATGTGGCTAAAAATATGATGAACTTGCTGGAACAGGTTACTATTAAAAATCATAAGGAAATACAGGAGATTAAGGACTTTATGCTAGAAGAAGGTTCTTTAGGAGCCATGATGACTGGAAGTGGACCAACGGTATTTGGTTTCTTTGAACATAGAGCTAAAGCAGAAAGCTGTTATGAAAAGTTAAAGGGAAAATATAAAGAAGTGTTTGTTACAACTACAATTTAAAGTTAATAAAGTATTCTCCTAAGGTCATTAGACAAAAGGAGTTCTTTAATTGGTTAACTTCCTCAGAGGAATTTTTCTCAGAGGAAGTTTTTGCTTAAATTGTGCTGTATAAAAGTTCACCTCTACTAGAGCGACTAGTAGGGGTTTTTATTTTTATGTATATAAAAATCATATTAGTTAAAACTAAATAGGAAATTTTTAATAAAGGAAGATGTGATGAGGCTTATGATTAGAACTATTATTGAACGTTTTGACTTGTATCTGCTTATACTCTCTGTTGCTACAGGTATATTAGTAGCCTATTTTGATGCTAAAAAGTTCAAAACTGAAAATAAGCAAACTGCCTATAAACAGGCAAGGTATTTTGGTGTTGGTGTAGCAGCTCTTGCAATAGCGCTATACATTGTTAGATTTATGTTTGTCTAAAGGTAATATTTATGAATTTACATAGATTATAGAGGTTGAAGGTGAACTTTAGGTTATAACCTTTAGAAAGTTTTAAGGGAATCAATAGGGGTTTATGTATAAGCTAAGTGGTAGTTTTGGTTCCTTATACTTTAGGTGAAGAAAGGGAAGTGAGATAGTTGCAAGAACAAATTCGTGAAAACATTTCTCAAAAAACAGAACAAAACATGATGTATGTTAAGGAACTGTTTAAAAATGCAGCAGATGTTGTATTTAGGGAATTTAATATAGGTAATCTTAAAGGTGGATTAGTTTATATTGATGGAATGGCTGATAAAACTCTACTTAACGATTTTTTATTGGAGCCATTGATGGATAATGGGGGAAAAAACATAACTCCAGAGCAGTTGATGGATAAGATTATTGCAATTTCTGATATGAAAAAAATTACAAAGTTAGCAGATGGAATAAATGCAGTGCTAGCAGGGGAATCCTTAGTTTTTATCGATGATTTAGGAGCAGCTCTTACTATTGCTAACAGAGCTTGGCCTAATAGGGGTATTGGAGAGCCTTCGGGAGAAACGGTAATAAGAGGTTCTAGAGAGGGGTTCACAGAAACAATAAGATTTAATACAGCTCTTGTAAGAAGAAGAATTAGAGATACTAGGTTAAAGGTTGAGCCAAGTCAAGCGGGGGTACGTTCTAAAACCGATATGGCAATAATGTATATCGATGACATAGTAAATAAGGAAATTCTTGATGAGTTGAAAACTAGATTAAAGGGTGTAAGTATTGATGCAATTTTAGATAGTGGATATATAGAGCAATTTATCGAAGATAATAAAATGACTCCATTTCCACAAATTCAAAGTACAGAAAGGCCTGATGTGGTAGCGGCAGCTTTATATGAAGGAAGGATTGCAATTTTCGTTGATAATTCTCCCTTTGCCTTAATTGTTCCAGCAGTGCTTGCGAATTTCTTCCAATCGCCAGATGATTATTACAATAGATGGTTAAGTGGTTCTGTGGTGAGGATAATAAGATTGTTTGCCATAGTACTATCTTTAATTTTACCAGCAGCTTATGTAGCTATGACCTCTTTTCATACAGGACTTATTCCTACAAAGCTTGCTTATGCAATAGCAGCTTCAAGGGAAGGGGTACCTTTTGCAGCCTATGTTGAAGCTTTGCTTATGGAAGCAGCTTTAGCCTTCTTAATAGAAGCAATTATAAAACTACCAAAACCTGTAGGTTCAACTATCGGTATTGTGGGAGGTCTTATTATTGGTCAATCAGCAGTTAGTGCAGGACTTGTAAGTCCTATTATGGTTATAGTTCTTGGACTCACAGCGATAACTACATTTTTAATTCCAAACTACACTGTGACTACTGCTTTTTCTTATTTTAGAGTAATGCTTATTCTTCTTTCTTCATTTTTGGGTCTTTATGGTATTATGCTAGGTCTTATATTCTTGTTAATTCATTTAACAAGAATAGAGAGCTTTGGTATACCGTATCTTGCACCAGCAGTAAATACTATTATGAAGGACTTGAAGGATTTATATGTAAGAATGCCTCTAAAGGACTTTAAGGAAAGACCGGAATTTTTAGAACCTAATGATAAGGTGAGACAAAAATAACTGTCTGAGGCATCTTCAAAAAATAAATAAGTCAGTATGCTTGTCTATTTTGTGTTATACTGCGTCAACAGAACCCTTAGATAGCTCAACTATCAAAGGAACCTGTTTCCTTGTCAGCACAAGCTTGCTTGTGAACGCAAAATATCCTTTACATCTTTGACTTATTATTTATTTTCAAATGCCTAATTGGAGGAATAAAAAGTGAAAGATAAAAATTTTATACAAGACTTTGGTTTGTTTGCAAGTTTAGTAGTATCCATGATTGGTATAGGGGTGTTTTATAGCCCTTCCTTAGTAGCAAAGTATGTGGGTGCTGATGGTTGGGTAGTGGCCATAATCACAGCGGCAGCTATATTTATAATTATGTATATGATGTATTACATCATGAGAGTAAACACCTATGACGATATTGTAATAATACTAAAAAATATATATGGCGGAGTTTTAGGGAGAATTATATCTATAATCTATGCAGTTATGATGATACTTGCTTTAGGTATATCTTTAAGAGTATTTTCTGAGGTAATAACTATGTTCCTACTAGTTAATACGCCTACTGAAGTTGTTCTCATAACTATGATTTTTCTAAGTATGTTCTTGAGTAGAGGTGGTTTAGCTAATGTAGTAAACTTTAATGAATTGGCTTTCTGGATGATATTTATTCCAGCTATACTGGCTTTTCTTTTAACACTGCCCATTGCAGATTTTACTAATTTATTACCGGTGTTTTCAACAACGCCTCCTAACTACTTAAAGGGAAGCTTTGAACTGTTGTTTTTGCTAAATGGCTTTTCTATGGTATTTATTTTAATACCTTATGTTAAGAAAAAGGAGAGAATAGGGAAGATTTTGAGACGAAGTAGTTTCTTTATTGGGGCCTTTTATGGAATTACCTTTATATTAGTGGCAGCCACTTTATCTGTGGATCAAACTAGAAATACAATTTTCCCAACCATTACTATGATTCAGTCCATTACATCAAGAACTGGATTTTTAGAAAGATGGGATAGCTTAATTATGGCAATTTGGGTCATTTTCTATTTTACTGCCTTTGCCAATACCTATTATTTTTCATCTTATATAGTAAAACATGTATTTAATATTGAAGATATTAAAATTGCTTCCGTGATATTTTTACCAGTGATTTATGTGGCGGCTTTATTCCCTGAGAGCGTGGTAGATGTAAGGAATTTAAAGATGGGCTTCATTAGAATGGGGTTCATTGGAACGCTGTTTGTGGTTATAGGGATCACTTTTTTAGTAAGCTATATTAGGAATGGGAAGGGGAGAGGGGTTAAAAATGAAAATTAAAAAGGTTCTTCCAGCACTAATTATTAGTATGTTGCTTACTGGTTGTTGGGATAATGTGGAGATAGACAGAAAGGCTTTTGTAGCTACTATAGCCGTAGATATTGGGAAAGATATTAAAGAAAGAGAGGCTCTTAAGGAATTAAAACCTACAGATGCCTTTGCGGATAAATCTATGGACATTCTTAATGTAACCTATGGATTTCCTGACATAAGAAATATGGAACAGGAAAAGGGTACTGCAGAAGAACTTGCTATAACTGTAGATGGTTACTCTATGACGGATACTTACTTTAAAGCTATTGCACAAAGTAGTAGAAATCTTCAGTTTAGTCATAGTAAAGTTTTATTTCTAAGCGATGAGTTATTTAGGTATCCAGAGGTTGCAAAAGAAGTGATGGATTACATAGAAAGGGAACCAAGTTTAAACAGAACTACAGTTATGGCTATAGTTGAAGGAAAGGCAGAGGATTATGTAAAGTTCAAGCCTCTAATGGAAGAAAATATAGAAAACTATATTACAGGTTTAATGGGAAATAATAGTAGGAATGGATCTGTGTATCCCGTTACTTTAAATAAATATATAGATATGTCCACTCAAAGTGATGTGAATATGCTACCTTTATTTAAACTTGAGGAGGGGAATAAGAAGTTAGTATTATCAGGAATAACTTTAATTAAAGATTTTCAAATTGTAGGGTATTTGAATGATAAGGAAATTACAGATGTGCAACTGCTAAGAGGTGACATAGGTTCTTGTAAAAAAGTAGTTTATAAAGAAGGGCACCCTATAGATTATTATATTAGAGATGTGTCTACCAAGGTAGATGTGGAACTAGTAGATGATAAGTTGGTACTGAATTATAAGATTTTTACAGAGGGAACAATTAAGGGTTATTATACAGATGCCAATTTGCTTAATACAGATGTCATAAGAGAAATTGAACAGTATTTTGCAGATTCAATGGAAAAGGAACTAGTGGCTATTGCTGATATCACTAGAAATAAGCTTCAGGTAGATTTGCTAAATGTAAAAGAAAACCTAAGAAAGTATCATCCTAGAATTTGGAGTAAACTTCAAAGTAGATGGCCGGAAGTTTATCAAAATGCAGAGATAAAGGTTACTGTAGATAATCATATAAGAACTGTAGGATTAACTAATTAAACTATATAGGGGCTAATTAGAAAGTGGTTATTAGAATTTTTCTAAGGGAAGTTTCTTGGGGGGGTTCAATAGGCGTTTCTAGTAGGCCTCTATTCATTTATAAGGTGGAAGTTAGTAGATTTTTATAATAGTAGTTAGGTGGGAAGGTAGACAAGCTATGGTGCAACATAAGAATATCTATGGATTAACTTAAAATACTATAGGAATAGACACAAAAGAATATAAAAAATATTTTATATTATGTGTATAGAACTTGTCCCTTTGGTAATAATTAGAATATAACAGAGGTTAACAAGGAATTAAGGGGGAGAAAGATTATGAAAAAATTATTATCAATGGGAGTAATGGTGTTAGTCATACTAACATTCCTAACAGGTTTTTACAGTTCTAGAACTGTAGGTTCTAGTGTTAAAACAATAGGAACTGCAAGTGCACAAACTTTAAAGGTTAAAGAAGAAACAAATTTAACAGTAGAGGAAATTTCGGAAAAGTTAATTAGATTTCATGTAATTGCAAATAGTGATGAAGAAAAGGATCAAGCTCTAAAGTTGAAAGTTAGAGATGAGGTTTTAAAATATATACAACCATTATTAAAAGAAAGTAAGGATATTGACAACTCAAGGGAAATTCTAAAAAAAGAAAATGGGAACATATTAAAAATTGCAAAAGCTGTTATTGAAGAAAATGGTTATAGTTATGAAGTAGATTCAACTCTTTCAAGAGAGTATTTTCCAGTTAAGACCTATGGAAACATTACTCTTCCTCAAGGAGAATATGAAGCTTATAGAATCCTTATAGGAAGTGGAGAAGGTAAGAACTGGTGGTGTGTTATGTTTCCACCAATATGTTTTGTAGATGTGACAAAGGGAGCAGTAGCTTATGAGGAAACAGAAAAAGAGATGAAAGAAGTATTAAATGATGAAGAGTACAACATGGTTAACAATAAGGCAAGTGAAGAAAGTGAAAAAAATAAAGATAATAAAACTGTAGATAATAGCAAAGCTAAGGTGGTTTCAAAGGAAAGCAATAAGACAGCTAGCAAAAAATCAAATACCACTGCAGCAAAAAACAGTAATAATAAAAAAAAAAATAATGAGGAAAAATCAAATTCCAAGGATATATTAGGTTTAGAAAAGGAAAAAATGGTAGATAATACAGAGGATAACAATGTAATAATCAAGTTTAAAATAGGGGAAATATTAAAAAGTTTAGTTGAGTAATTTGAAATAATCTTTAATATTGTATATAAATTGCTAATCAAATCTCAGGGGATTTTCCTTTGTGGTTATGATTATAGATAAAGATAAGGGAACCTCCCCCAAAGATAATCTCCTTTCCCTTATCTTTATTTCAATTAAAGTCAGCAAATAATAGTTTTTGCTGACTTTAATTTTCGTAAAATTAAAACTTTAAAATAAATGTTAAAAACTTTACTTTTCAGGTTGAAGAAATGTGAATATAGGCATAGAATAATTTTGTAGTAAAACTACTTTGTTTCACCTTGACACGGTATGTTGAATAACTTGTTAATATAAATTATTGTTAGGAGAGATAACTATGAAAAAAAATGTAGCTATATTATTTGGAGGACAGTCTACAGAGCATGAGGTTTCTAGAGTGTCAGCTACATCCGTTTTAAGCCATATAAATCATGAGAAATATGATATTTATCCTATAGGAATCACAAAGCAGGGTAAGTGGTTTCTTTATAAGGGAGAATATAAAAACATTGCTGATGGTAAGTGGGAGGACGATTGCGCCAATAAAGTTCCTAATGGTTTAGAGATACTTGTAGATAAAAAGGTGGAGGTAGTATTTCCTGTACTTCATGGTATGTATGGAGAGGATGGCACAATTCAAGGGTTATGTAAGCTTATGAATATACCCTGTGTAGGTCCTTCTGTGATGAGTTCTGCAGTGTGCATGGATAAGATATATACTAAATACTTATTAGAACATGAAAACATTAAGCAAGCAAGCTACGTGGTGGTTACTTCCTTTGATTATGGAAGGGATAAGAACTTTTTCCTTAAGGAAATAGAAGAAAAGCTTGGCTATCCATGCTTTGTTAAGCCAGCTAATAGTGGTTCTTCTGTGGGGATTACTAAGGCTCATAATGAAGAGGAGCTTGCTAAAGGGTTAGAATTAGCATTAGAGCATGACAGAAAGGTCTTAGTAGAAGAGGGACTAAATGCTAGGGAAATAGAAGTTTCAGTACTGGGAAATGATAACCCTAAGGCATCAATTCCAGGAGAAATCATTCCTGCTAAGGAATTTTATGACTACGAAGCAAAATATCAGAATGCAGCTTCTAAACTTTTGATTCCTGCGGCTTTATCAGAAGAAAAGCTAGATATAATAAGAGGTTTAGCAGTTAAAATTTATAAAAAATTAGATTGTTCAGGAATGGCAAGAGTAGATTTCTTAGTTGATAAGGAAACAGAAGAGGTTTACTTAAATGAAGTTAATACAATTCCAGGATTTACAAGTATTAGTATGTATCCTAAGATGTGGGAAGCTACAGGACTTGCTTATCCAGCTTTAATCGATGAACTAATTGAATTAGCTATTGAAAGAAATAATAAGTAATTTATACAGTCAAACGGGAAGACGAGTTTAATTTCCTGGTTGGCTGTATAAATTTTATTATGTAAAGCACAGGTTGTAACTTATATAATATGAAAAGTTATGATAAAATTATATTGTAATTAATAACATAATATATGGCCAATAGATTAAAGGAGAATATATGAAAAACAATGCAATTATAAAAGTGGTAAGTATTCAAAATAATGAAGAAGATGAAAAAATTGAAGTAGTAAGTTTAGGGGATTATTATAAAGAAGAAGAAGTTTTCGTTGCAACTTATAAGGAAACGGAACTTTCAGGAATGGGTAATACAACCACTACTTTTAAGATAGGTAAAGATTTTTTTTATTTAATTCGTGAAGGGGAAATTAATACTGTGATGGAGTTTAAAAGAGGGCATAGTACCTCAATTCTATACAGTACACCCCAGGGTGGATTAGCATTACAGGTTAAAACAAGAAATATAAAAATTCAAGCTGATGACCTGAGAGGAAATGTAGACCTTGAATATGATATTTTTATTGATGGACAACATAGTATTAACACAAAACTTATAGCAAATATAGAAGTTAAATAGAAAGCAAGTTCATCTTGTGGAGCTACTTTGCAAAATATATTATTAATTTTTAACCTTATAACAAGCCCCTATATTTTAAAAGTATAGGGGTAAATTATTAGGCATTTTTATTCTGAATCTTGTAATTTAAGAGTTTAGAAAGGTTAATATTTTAAATTTTGGGGGAATTTTATGTATACCTTTGAGGATATTGTTGGGGAAAGTGAAAATATAAGAAGGGTTAAGGAGTTAGGGGAGAAGGCTTCAAATACTGGCTCATCGGTGCTTATATATGGAGACACAGGAACGGGGAAGGAACTTATAGTTCAAGCTATACATGAGGCATCCGTGAGAAGGAATAGGAATTTCATACCACAAAATTGTGCGGCTATTCCAGAAAATCTCTTGGAGAGCATATTTTTTGGAACATCAAAGGGGAGCTTTACTGGTGCTGAATCTCAAGTTGGCTTATTTGAACTGGCTCACCGAGGTACCTTATATTTAGATGAACTTAATTCCATGCCAATTAACTTTCAAGGTAAGCTGCTTAGGGTGCTTCAGGATGGGGAAGTTAGAAGGGTGGGAGACGCTGCTAGTAAAAAGGTAGATGTGAGGATTATTGCATCTTTAAATGAGAATCCAGAAGACCTTGTGGAACAAGGTAGGTTGCGAAAGGATTTGTATTATAGGCTTAATGTAATAAGGATTAACCTTCCTAATCTTAATGATAGAAAGGAAGATATCCCTTTATTAGTTAAATGCTTTGTTGAAAAATTTAACGAGAGATTTAACAAGGCTATTACAGGGATTTCAACAGAGGCTTTACAGGGGTTGGTGAAACATGATTATGAGGGAAACATTAGAGAGCTAGAGCACATCATAGAAGGTGCTTTCAATATAAGAAGTCAAGGAGTTATAGAACTGAAGGATTTGTATCTACGAGAAAAAGTTAAAGCATTTGCAGATTGGTCCTTAAAGGACAAGTTAGAATACTATGAAAAAAAGTATATTAAAGAAGCTGTTATATTAGCTGATTATAATATTTCAAAGGCTGCAAAATTTTTAGATATACCAAGACAAACTCTTCAGTATAAAATGAAGAAGTATAATATATAGAATACAATAAAGAGACTACACTACCAATAAACCTATTTTTGCACTCTCTTTCATATAGGTTGCTTTGATTTGTTGAGTAATGTAGCAATAATATTGCAATTTACACATAAAAATTTAATTGCATTTTAGAAGGACGTTTGTATAGAGTTTTTGAGAAGAAATAAAAAAAGGATATCTTAGAACCTTAAAATAAAATGAAATTGTTCAATACTCAAGTTAAATTTCATAGGAAAGGAGCTGCAAAATTTGCAGCTCCTTTAAAATACAAAAAAATAAAAACAAAAAATAGTAGCATAAAAATAAAATATATGATACTATAGTACTTGTTTTTAAATATAAATATACCATTTTACTTTATAGGGTAATTTCTATTATAGTAGGTAAATAGAAGTAAGTCAATAGTTTTTATAAAAAAAAGTATTAAGGAGGAGTTTGTTTTGAGTACTAAATATGTATTTGTCACTGGTGGGGTTGTTTCGTCTTTAGGAAAAGGTATTACAGCAGCATCTTTAGGGAGGTTACTTAAGAATAGAGGATTAAAGGTTTCAATTCAAAAATTTGATCCCTACCTAAATATAGATCCAGGTACTATGAGTCCTTATCAACATGGAGAGGTTTTTGTCACTGATGATGGAGCAGAAACAGATTTAGATCTTGGTCACTATGAAAGGTTTGTGGATGAAAATTTGAGTAAAAACAGTAATGTAACCACAGGTAAAGTCTATTGGTCAGTAATCTCTAAGGAGAGAAGAGGAGATTACTTAGGGGGTACTGTTCAGGTAATTCCACATATAACAAATGAACTTAAAGATAGAGTATATAGGGTAGCTAAGGAAAAACACGTAGATGTGGTTATCACAGAAATTGGGGGAACTGTGGGAGATATTGAATCTCTTCCATTTTTAGAAGCCATAAGACAAATAAAATATGAAGTAGGTAGGGAAAATGTTTGCTTTATTCATGTAACTTTGGTTCCCTTCCTTGGTAAGGCAGGAGAGTTAAAAACTAAACCTACTCAACATTCAGTTAAGGAATTAAGAAGCATAGGTATTCAACCTGACATCATTGTTTGTAGAAGTGAAAAAGAAATTCCAAGGGACTTAAGAAATAAGATTGGGTTATTTTGTAATATAGATGGAAGAGCAGTAATTCAAAATTTAGATGCAGAAAACCTTTATGAAGTTCCATTAATGTTACATGAAGAAGGTTTAGATGCTTTGGTTTGCGAAAAGCTAAGCTTAAATTGTAGCTCTATAGATAATTCCTCATGGATAGAAATGGTGGAGAAACTTAAAAACCTGAAAAATAATGTTACTATTGCTCTGGTTGGTAAGTATGTAGAACTCCATGATGCGTACATATCGGTTGTTGAGGCCCTAAGTCATGGGGGCCTTGGCTGTAATTCTAATGTTCAGATTAAATGGATTAATGCAGAGGAAGTAACTAGAGAAAATGTAGAGGAGCTTCTAGGAGAGGTAGATGGAATATTAGTACCAGGTGGTTTTGGCGATAGGGGTGTGGAAGGAAAGATTGAAGCAGTGAGATATTCCAGAGAAAGAAATGTTCCTTTTCTTGGTATATGCCTTGGTATGCAGTGCGCAGTGATTGAGTTTGCTAGAAATGTGTTAAATTATGAAGATGCTAATAGTGCAGAACTTATACCAGACACTACTCATCCAGTAATTGATTTAATGCCAGATCAAAAGGAGATTGATGAAAAGGGCGGCACCATGAGGCTTGGGTTATATGCTTGTAGATTAGATAAAGGAACTAAGGCTTTTGAAGCTTATGGTGAAGAAGTGATTTATGAAAGACATAGACATAGATACGAGTTCAATAATGAGTATAGAGATGAATTAACAAAAGCAGGACTAGTTTTAAGTGGAACTAGCCCAGATAAGAAATTAGTTGAAATAGTTGAACTTAAAGAACATCCTTGGTTTGTAGCAACTCAATTCCACCCAGAATTAAAATCTAGACCTAACAATCCTCATCCATTATTTAGTGAGTTTGTAAAAGCTTCTTTAGAAAATAAGAATAAATAAAGCTTAAAAACCTAAGGTTAAAGAAGAGAGAAATATATTTCCTATTCTTTAATCTTAGGTTTTTGTTTTGAAAGTTTATTTTATAAATAGATAACTAGATTTTCATAGAACTAGTAGTTTACATATAATATCCATAAACTTATGATAATATTAGGGTTACCTAAGGTATACGCTCAATTACTAAGCAATATGAAGGGTTACTTTTAACTAGAAGATGGCTTATGTATATAACTACAATAATAGTGTTAGTATAACTTAATGGATGCAGGGTTATGCTGGCTTAGGTCCAGAAGATAAGACCATGAGAATATAACGAGAAAAGAATATAAAAAGATAAGAAAATATAGTGTTTATGCGGGTTTGTGAGTTTAAATTTGTCTTTTACCAAGTAGGATTTTCACAGGGATACTTTAAGAAAATCATAAGTTTATAGTTATATATAAGTAGAATACTAGGAAGTTAAAATAATTTTACTTTTGAGCAACGTACAACTTCCTAAGCTTATTAAAGTTATGAATCCGATTATTAATTTAGGAAAGGGAGAATTGATGATTTATGAGGAAGATAAAAATTTTAGCTGTAGAAGATGAAGTTAAAATTTTAGAAATAATTAAGGCTTATTTACAGCGTGAAGGTTACGAGGTTATTACTGCTACTAATGGTAAGGAGGCAATGAAGTTTTTTTCTCAGGAAGAGTTTTCTTTAGCAATACTAGATTTAATGCTACCAGATATCACTGGGGAAGAGATTTGTAAACTTATTAGAAAAAAATCAGACATCCCAATCATCATGCTCACTGCAAAAGTGGATGAGGCAAGTATTATTAATGGACTAAGTATTGGTAGTGATGATTATGTTACTAAGCCTTTTAGTCCTAAGCAACTGGTAGCAAGAGTAAATGCACTTATAAGAAGGTATGAAAGCAAGTTTTCAACTGAGAATATTTTGTCCTATAACAATGAGCTTTTTATAGATTTAAATAACTTAGAAGTAAGAAAGGGTGACAACCTAATAAGTTTGACCGCCACAGAGTTTAAGTTATTGACACTCCTTGCTAAGAATCCTAAAAGAGTATTTAGCAGAGAGGATTTAATTAGCTATGTGCTAGGTGATGATTTTGAAGGCTTTGATAGAACTATTGATTCCCATATTAAAAATTTAAGACAAAAAGTAGAAGATAACACTAGAAAGCCTAGATACATTTTGACCGTCCATGGATTTGGATATAAATTTGGTGGTGAAGCATAGTTATGAGGCTGAGAAGCAAATTAATAATCTCCAATGTAATAGTATCTTTAATAAGCATTATTTTAGTTGGAATACTCTCAATGAATTTATTAGAAAGTAATTATAAGAAGTTAATTCAAAAGAATATAGAAGATAAGACTAAGGGCATTGTTCAATCTATAGAGAAGCAATATAAAAGTGATGGTTGGAACTTGTATGCTATGGAGAATATAGGAATAGATGCTATGAATAATGGGCTTATACTAGAAGTTGTGGACAATAATAATGAGGTAATATGGGACGCAATGGAGTTTAATCATGGCATGTGCCAAAACATATTGCAAAATGTAAGTAATAATACTAGAAAGAACTCGAAGGCACCTATAAAATATGTAACAAAAACCTTTGAACTTATTATAAATAATGAGAAGCAGGGCATAGTGAATATAAGTTATTATGGGCCCTTTTATTATAGGGATAATGACTTAGTATATTTAAATAGCTTGAGAAATGCTATGGTTTTTGTAGCTATTTTTGCTTTAATATTATCTATAGCTGTTGGGTTATTTATTTCTACAAAGCTAAGCAATATGATTTCTAAGGTAGTTACTTCTACCTCAATGATTTCAAAGGGAAACTATAATATGATAAGTAATGACTCTAACATTTCAGAGATGAATACTCTTGTGGAAGCGGTAAATAATTTATCTTCCTCCTTAAGAAAGCAAGAGCAACTTCGTAAGGTGCTCACAAAGGATATATCTCACGAGTTAAGAACCCCACTTACTACTCTGCAGGGAAATTTAGAAGGTATGATAGATGGTATTTGGGAGCCAACGGAGGAAAGATTACAAAGCTGTAATGAAGAAGTGTCCAGATTATACAGGTTAGTAGGAGATTTGGAAAACCTAGCTAAAACTGAAGAGGAGCAAGTGGTTCTTAACAAAAGTAATATTAATATAGGGAATTTAATTTCTAATATATTGAGCAATTTTGAAAAGAAGTTTCTGGATAAAGATATAATTCTTCATTATGAAAGTAAAGATGTTTTTCTTCAAGGAGATAAGGATAAGCTTAGCCAAGCTATAATTAATATTCTATCTAACGGAGAAAAATACACTCTTCAAGGAGGGCATATTTATATAAATGTTGGTGAGGAAAAAGATAAGATAATTATAAAAATAAAAGATACGGGAATAGGAATTGATAGAGAACATTTACCCTTTATTTTTGAAAGGTTTTATAGAGTTGATGAATCAAGAACTAGAGCTACTGGAGGCTCTGGAATTGGGCTTGCCATAACTAAATCTATAATTGAAGCCCATGATGGAAGAGTTGAAGTAAAAAGTATAATAAATAAAGGGTCAGAGTTTACTATTAGCTTGCCTAAGTAGATTTATATATTGGGAAAGAAACTCAAGACTAAACTTGCACATAGAACCTAAATTGATTTCCTTAAGCCTTCTATAGGCAAAGATGAATAAATTAATCTTTGTCTATGAAAGCTTCTAACTAGATAAGTTTTAATATTATTGAAAGATAGTACAATAATATTAAAACTTACTAGTTTTTTAATTTCATTTGGTGTATATTTGTATATATAAAATAATTAAGAATTTCTTCTAGTTTTTTTAACTTTCTTTTGTGAATTCTTCATTTTAAATAATTATTAGTGGTTAATATAAGAAATTATGGTAATAATTTATTTATGCACATTTTAAATAGTTTCCAATTGTAAATACAATTTTAAATAAATTCCCAAAAGTCTATAAGTAAATAATTAGTTATACATGGTATTTGAGGTATTCGGAGGTGTAATATACTTGACTAATAAAGAGTTAGATAGTATGAATCTTAGCGAACTAAAAGAGATTGCTAAGAATCTTGGTATAAAAAATATTGCTAAGTTTAAGAAAGCAGAGCTTATTGAAGAAATAAGAAGAATTTCTCCAGCTGCTATTGAAAAGTCTGGGGTAATTTTAAGAGAGAAAATTAGTCCTAAAATCAGCTCCAAGGAAGTTGAGGAGGAGAATAAGGACAAGGTTTATAAAGAAGAGAATTTTAGTAATGGTTCTAGTGAAATTTATAGAAATGAAGATGTAGTTAATGAGGAAGAAGAGTTTGATGATGCTGGTAATCCAGAAGAAAAGGAAGAAAGTTTCGAGGAAAGAAGAGAAAAGTTAAAGGTGCTAATTAATGAGTCCAACTCTGGAAAAGGGGTTCTAGAAATTAGTGATAACAACAATTTTGGACTTTTAAGAAGCAATAATTATTTAAGTGGTGATGATGATATTTATGTTTCTTTATCCCAAATTAGAAGGTTTAATTTGAAGGTTGGGGATGAGGTTCAAGGTAAGGTTAGAATTCCTAAAGAGGGAGAGAAGTATAAGGCTCTTTTATATGTGGAAAAGGTTAATGGAGAAAATCCTGAGAAGGCTATAAGAAGAGTACCTTTTGAGAAGCTAACCCCTATATATCCTGAGGAAAAGATAAAACTTGAAACTAGTCCAGAAGACCTATCTTCAAGGCTAATGGATATTATTTCACCTATTGGAAAAGGACAAAGAGGTGTTATTGTAGCACCACCTAAAGCAGGTAAAACTAGTATTTTAAAGAAAATTGCACAAAGCATAACTAAGAACAATCCAGATATTAAATTAATTGTGCTTTTAATCGATGAAAGACCAGAAGAAGTTACTGATATGCAAAGGTCCATAGATGGAGATGTTATTTATTCTACTTTTGATGAAGAGCCAGAACATCATGCTAAGGTTGCTTACATGGTCTTAGAAAGAGCTAAAAGATGTGTAGAACAAGGTCAAGATGTGGTTATATTGTTAGATAGTATAACAAGACTTGCAAGGGCTTATAACTTAACCATTACTAGAACTGGAAGGACCTTATCAGGAGGTTTGGATACTGGTGCATTACTTATGCCTAAAAAGTTTTTTGGAGCAGCTAGAAATGTAGAAGAGGGTGGAAGTTTAACAATTCTTGCTACTGCTTTAGTTGAAACAGGAAGTAGAATGGATGATATGATATTTGAGGAATTTAAAGGTACTGGTAATATGGAGGTACATCTTGATAGAATTCTTCAAGAAAGAAGAATATTCCCAGCTATAGATATCTATAAATCTGGAACTCGTAGAGAAGATTTGTTACTTAACAAGACAGAGTTAGAGGTTACTTACAATATAAGAAAGCTTATGTATAATGAAGGTAATACTGCTGCAGTAACAGAAAAGTTATTAAATGTACTGTCAAAAACTAGGACTAATAAGGAGTTCTTTGAGATTCTCAGTAAGAGCCCAGAACTACTTAAATAAAGTAATTTAATTATATGGAACTAAAGTTGGTTTTAACTTGCATAAGGAACTACTTTAGTTCCTTTAAGCGTTTGTGAAAAAGCAAATATTGTTTCATCTTTAAGCCAATATATAAAATCTATAATTGAAATAAAAAAACACTGTGATTTTCGTTCACAGTGTTTTCCCTATTTATAGGGAAATAAAATCAAGATTTAGCTTATACATTACTCTTATCTTATTTCCTTTAAGGTCTTTGAAGATGAATAAGATGAAATTTTATCCTGAACGCTTTTGTTAAATAGATATAAAATTAGTAGATATATTCACTTCTAAGCTTATCTAAGTCCACAGTGTTTATATCATCAACTATTTCAAAAGAAAGTACAGTTTGATCCTTATTTAAAACTAAGTAGGTTCCAGGGTTTTCGTATAGTTTTTCAAACTGTCCTTTAGAGTTAGTTATTGTGAAAGAATCTACTTTATTATAGTTAATATCTAAAATAATATATTCACCATCAGGGGCAGACATCTTGCTTAAATCAAAATTAAGCTTTGTGTTAATACCTTTGTTTAAAACTACTATCAGCGGTTCAAAATCTATTCCAGAGCCTGTAATAGTTAAGTTTTGAGTATTTCCTGTGATTTTAGCTTTTTTAATAAGTCTTTCTGTTGGGACTTGAGAAATTTTTTCACCGTAAATAGTAGGTTCTTCAACTGCTGCAGCATCACCAACACCGCCACAGCAACCGCCAGCACCAGAAGCAGGTGCTGAGTTTTGAGCGTCAGATATATCAGACTGACTTATATTATCTAAATTATCAACAACTTTTATTAAACCTCTTAACATACCCATCCAACAGCTATAATTTATATCTTCATTACCAGGAGTAAACTCAATAACAGTTTCTCCTTTGGAAAGTTTTTGTCTTTTATTCATGGATGGAATTACAATTTCATTGTTACAAGAGGTTATGGTTTTTCCATCTACTATAAGTTTTGTTGGAACCCCTTTTTGAACAAATACTACACTAGGACTATATCCCCTAGCATCAGCAGTTATTCGGATTTCTTGAACTCCGTTTGATAACTTAGCCTTATTTTCCTCTGTAATTTGAACATTTGCTGAAGTAGTTTTTGAACTTAAAAGGGCCATAGGTGAAAGGTTTATTCCTAAAAGCGTAAGCCCACGATTAGACATAATAATTCCAAGCACAACCACTATTATTCCACTAAGTTTCATTAATTTTTTTGTGTTATTTCCATTCATTAAGTTGGCCATTAATCCAAAACCAAGCATTAAAGGTACAGTTCCTACAGCGAAGATAAACATAGATAGGGCACCTTTAACAGCACTTCCAGTTGCTAGAGCATAAAGTTGCATGGTTTGAAGGGGTCCACAGGGCATGAAACCATTAAGTAAGCCTACTACAAAAGGAGTAGAACTATTCTTTTTATTATTACATTTTGACCAAGGTAGTTTAAGTGCAAGGCCCCTGAAGGTAGAAAAACCAGCCATATTAAAGCCCATAATAACCATAAAGATACCAGCTATTATTGCAATAGAGGCTTGAGTAGTCAGAGTTAGAGAAAATACAGAACCTAAAGCTCCAACTATACCACCTAAAATAGTGTAGGAAACAACCCTACCTAAGTTATACAATAAAGAAGGTTTCAGAGAGGCGGCTTTGCTCTTAGCAATGGTAGTTATGCTTTGAGACATCATTATACCTCCGCACATACCTACGCAATGTAGTGAGGTGAGTAGTCCTACAACAAATAACATGAAGTAGGTTGTGTTTTCACCCAATTTAGAACTCATATCAAAAGCCCCTGAGTTTTGACTAAGCCTTATGATTATAAAAGCAATTAAAATAACCCCGATGATTGATAAGTACTCTGAAGATTTATCTTTTGATTTAATATCTTTTGTTGATTCAGTTTCAATAGAATAACCAGCTTTTTCAATGGCAGAGCATATTTTAGCATAAGAGCACATTGAATCATCAAACCTAACAAATACCGAAGACTTTTTGTAGCTGGCTTTAACTTCTAAAACTCCTGATAATTCTTTGATTCCATCTGTGATTAAGGCTTCGCAGGAAGTACAGACCATATTTCCTACCTTAATATTTATAGTTTTTATTGACAAAATTCTCCCCCCTTAAATTAATGAAGTAAAAATAACTAATCAGTTATTTTTATGGCATTATAGGACTCCTTAGTCAAAAATTAGCTTATTCGTCCTCAAAAGCCCTAAAGGGAACCAATGTGGAGTCTATGTATAAGCTAAGTCTTAAATTTGGATTCTTATAAGTCCAAATAAATTTATCTTTATTTAATAAATTATATAGAGGACTTGTGTAGATTTTATGTATGCAAAATGAAATGAGAAACTTTAATAAGGTATAATTTTATATTTCAATTCTCCATAATTAAAATTTCTTTAAACTAATGAATAATTTAGCAATAATATTACAACTTATATAGGTAAGGAGAAAAAAGTTTTATTATATTGCTTCTTCCATAAAAAATTCACAAATAAATGATAATCTATTTTTAAAGATACCCCCCAAGGGGGTAGGGAAAAGGGAGGATATTGAAATGTTAAAAAATAAAGCACTTATAATAAGTACAGTTATTTTAGGAATTGGTATTACAATAACTGGTTGTGGTAACAAAGGTAGTGTAGATGAAACTAAGGCTAAAGCATCAGAAGCCTATGTAAACATAATTAAAGAAAATAAAAAATATGTAGGATTTCATGCGGAACTATCTCATTGGGGACTTAAGCTTTCTTCTGGAGAAAAGTTTGAATGGACCAAAGATACTGCAGCAAATGAAATAGACTTTGCTATGGTTATTCCAGCAGACACTTTCACAACAGCAGGAGTAGATGTGAATAAAATTGATGCTAAAGAGCTTGTATTTAAACCAGCAGCTAATGAAGGAGGGATGGAAACTCCTAATTTATTAGTGAGACCCTATGATTTAAGTGATAAAAAGCAAAATTCTAACGGTGCAGAGGATGCCTTTAAAAGATTATTAAAATTTCAGCAGGTTCCAGTGAGTTATGATTCAGCTACAAAAAGTTATGTGTTGGATTTAGGGGATGGTTATAAGGTTCATTGGACAGAAGAACTAGGACAAAATCCTTCAGATATTATTTTTACAATAAAAGCAGAACCTCTAATCCAGGCGGGGCTTGATGTTGAAAAAATCTCCAAAGAGGGATGGAAATATAATAAGGATAGCAATACCTTAACAAAAGAGTTTAAGTTATAAAGATAAAAGATTTTATATATAATAGAAGTTAAGATATTCAAGAATAGGTAGTAAAGCTTAAAAAATAAGTAATGAACAGCGAAGAGTTGCCCATTAAGCTAAAGGTTTGAAGCGGTAGTTTTTCATTGAAAGGAGATTTTAATTTGATAAGTAAAGTGTTGAAAATACAGGGTATGACTTGTGCAGCCTGTGCAAAAGCTGTAGAGCGTGCCTCTAAAAAAGTAGAAGGAGTTAGTGAAGCAAGTGTAAATCTAGCAACAGAAAAGCTTACAGTAACCTTTGAGGAAGATAAAACCAATTTAGATGTAATTGCTTCAGCTATAGGTAAGTCTGGGTATAAGGCGGTGGTAGAAACTGCTACAGCAACCATTAAAGTTGGGGGCATGACTTGAGCCTCTTGTGCAAAGGCTGTGGAATCAGCTGTAAGAAAATTAGATGGAGTAGTTGAAGGAAGTGTAAATCTTGCTACAGAAAAGCTAACTGTAGCTTATGAACCTTCAAAACTTAGAGTTTCAGATATTAAAGCTGCTATTGTAAAGGCTGGGTATAAGGCTAGTGAGGAAGAAACGTCAGTAGATAAAGATAAGGAGAATAAGGAAAGGGAAATTAAAAATTTATGGAATAGATTTTTAATTTCTGCAGTGTTTACACTACCTCTTCTTTATATATCTATGGCACATATGTTAGGTTATATGTTACCGGAGTTTTTTGATCCAATGAGAAATCCTATTAATTTTGCAATTTCGCAATTAATTTTAGTTATACCTGTAATGATAGCGGGATGGAAGTTTTTTAGAGTGGGATTTAAATCCTTAATAATGAGAAGCCCTAATATGGATTCTTTAATCTCTATCGGAACTTGGGCTGCCTTTTTATTTGGATTATTTGCTATATACCAAATTTTAAATGGTAATGTTGATTATGCTTATGAGTTATACTTTGAGTCAGGAGCTACTATTTTAACTTTAATTACTCTAGGTAAATATTTAGAGTCAGTAACTAAGGGTAAAACCTCAGAGGCTATAAAAAAGCTTATGGGTCTTGCGCCAAAGACTGCTACTATAATTAAAGAAGGAAAAGAAGTTGTTATTTCTATAGATGATGTAGAAGTTGGAGATGTAATTCTTGTAAAACCTGGTGAGAAGCTACCAGTAGATGGTGAGGTAGTAGAGGGAAGTACCTCTATTGATGAATCTATGCTTACAGGGGAAAGTATACCTGTTGAAAAGACTGTTGGATCAAAGGTTATTGGAGCCAGCATTAACAAAAATGGTTCTATAAGGTATAGGGCTACTAAGGTTGGAAAGGATACTGCCCTTGCACAAATAATAAAATTAGTAGAAGATGCTCAAGGGTCAAAGGCTCCAATTGCAAAGCTGGCAGATATAATTTCAGGGTACTTTGTACCTACAGTTATTACTATCGCTATTCTTTCGGCCTTGGCTTGGTTAATTGTTGGAGAAACTGCGGTGTTTGTATTAACAATCTTTATTTCTGTATTAGTAATTGCTTGTCCTTGTGCCCTTGGCCTTGCAACTCCTACAGCTATAATGGTAGGAACGGGAAAGGGAGCAGAATATGGGGTTTTAATTAAGAGTGGAGAAGCCTTGGAAACCGCTCATAAAATTAAGACTGTTGTATTCGATAAAACTGGTACTATAACTGAAGGAAAACCAAAGGTAACAGATATAGTTGTAAATAATATATCAGAGGAAGAATTGCTTCAGATTACTGCTAGTGCAGAAAAGGGATCAGAGCACCCGCTTGGTGAAGCTATAGTTAAACATGCAGAAGAAAGTGGTATGGAGTTTAAGAAAACTACTAATTTTAAAGCTATCGCTGGTAAGGGAATCGAAGTTACCATTGATGGTAAGACAGTTTTACTTGGCAATAAAAAATTAATGGTGGAAAGTAAGATTTCTATTGACGTTTTAGAAGAAGAGTCAAACCGATTGGCTACAGAGGGTAAAACACCAATGTATGTAGCTATAGATAAGGAACTTAAGGGAATTGTTGCAGTGGCAGATACGGTGAAGGAAAGTAGTAAAAAGGCTATTGAAAAACTACATTCCATGGGTATTGAAGTTGCTATGCTTACGGGAGATAATAAGAGAACTGCCGATGCTATTGCAAAACAAGTAGGAATAGATGTAGCAATCTCTGAAGTATTACCACAGGATAAGGCAAATGAAGTTAAAAAACTTCAAGGTCAGGGTAAGAAGGTAGCTATGGTTGGAGATGGAATTAATGATGCACCGGCTCTTGCTCAAGCAGACATTGGCATTGCTATTGGATCTGGTACGGATGTTGCTATGGAGTCGGCGGATATAGTATTAATGAGAAGTGATTTAATGGATGTACCAACAGCTATTCAATTAAGTAAAAAAACAATTTCTAACATTAAACAAAACCTATTTTGGGCTTTTGGATATAATACCCTAGGAATACCAGTGGCTATGGGAATATTATATGCCTTTGGAGGACCGCTTTTAAATCCAATGATTGCAGCCCTTGCTATGAGTTTTAGCTCAGTGTCAGTTTTATTAAATGCATTGAGGTTAAAAACCTTTAAACCTTTAGCATAATATAAAGAAAGAGTTACAGGAGAATTTCTCCTGTAACTCTTTCTTATTAATGTTTGGTTATAATTATAGGTTTCTCTCGTAAGATTCTACCATTCTTTTAACCATTTGTCCGCCTACTGATCCTGCTTCTCTTGAAGTTAAGTCTCCATTGTAACCTTCTTTTAAGTTAACTCCTACTTCTTTAGCAGCTTCCATTTTGAATCTGTTTAAACCTTCTTTAGCTTCTGGTACTAATGCTCTGTTGTTATTATTGTTTGCCATGTTAAATTCCTCCCTTTTAATATAAACTTAAAGTTTATTAAATTAATTAATTGATATCACAGTGTTAATAACACTTGCTTAGTTGGTATCAATTAAGTGTTATTATTGTGTGCTAATTACTATTAATTAATCTATTAAATTAGAGGAAACTAAACCATATATTACCTACCTTGGAATTAGAAGCCTTATAAGATAACTAATCAATGGATTAACTTGTTTTTATATGATGTTGCATTGGGAAAATCCAATAATAATAGGACTTTCAACAGATGTTGATTTGTTTAGTTAAAAAATTCATAGGATTTTTCAATTAATATTTTGCTTCATATGAATTATTTTAAACGCAAAAAAGGAGAAGTTTCCTTCTCCTCATAAAGTATATACTATTACTCGTTTGTAAGGTTGAATTTCTTCATGAATTTATCAACTCTTCCGCCAGCATCAACCATTTTTTGCTTGCCAGTGAAGAATGGATGACATTTTGAACAAATATCAACTTTTAATTCTCCTTTAACGGAACCAGTTGTAAAAGTATTTCCACATGCACATTTAACTACTGTATCGTGGCTATAATTTGGATGTAATCCTTCTTGCATATCTTTCACCTCTTTCGAAATTACATATATACCCGTATTGTCAACTTCTAAATTATAGCATAAGGTATTAAACAGGTCAATATAAACCTTACTGATTTTTAAAAAATCTACAGCTAAAATAAAATTGAACTTTAATAATATTAATTTGATAAACCTAAAGATTTCTTATAAAATAGATATATATTATATCTTGACACTATGGAGGATTAACATGAGTAAATTATATTTTAGATATGGTGCAATGAACTGTGGAAAGTCAACTAATCTCTTACAAGTGGCACATAATTATGAAGAAAGAGGAATGAAAGTTTTAATTATAAAACCTAAGACAGATACTAAGGGCGGAAATAAAGTAGTTTCAAGGTTGGGAGTTACAAGGGAAGTTGACTTGCTTTTAGATGGTGAGGCTGATGTGTTTAAAGAGGTACATGAATATATAAAAGAACATGGAACCGTGCACTGCATATTAGGAGATGAAGTACAGTTTTTTAAGAGTCATCAAATTGATGAACTATTTGAAATTGCTGTGAAGCTAGATATCCCCACAATATGTTATGGACTTAGAACGGATTTTCAAATGAATGGGTTTGAAGGTAGTGCAAGATTACTTTTATTAGCTCACAGTTTAGAAGAGCTTAAAACAATTTGTAAATGTGGTAAAAAAGCTTTATTAAATGGAAGGCTAATAAATGGTAAATTTGTTTTTGAAGGAGAGCAAATTGCCATAGATAAAAAAGATAATGTAGAATATGAAGCTTTATGCCCAAAGTGTTTCTTTTCATTTAAAGAGCAGTATGAAAAAGGAAATGATAAAGGGGATTTAGAGGTGGCTTTAGGGGAATAAAGCACTTAAAAACTTTTTTTGTAAGAAGCTTTATTTTAGTAGTATTAGCTAAGTTAAGAAGATACATATAGAATTCATAATAATTTATATAAGAGAATAGGCAGGTGATAACATGGGTAAAAAAACTTCAGTTGGAGGGCAAGCAGTTATTGAAGGGGTAATGATGAGAGGAACAAAGGGGTTAGCCACAGCGGTAAGGTTATCCAACGGAACCATAGAAATAAAAAAACAAAACTATGAAAGTTTTTCAAAAAAGAATAAAATTTTTTCCTTGCCAATAATAAGAGGCTTTGTTTCTTTAGTTGAATCCTTGATTATTGGAATGAAGAGTTTGGAATTTTCCGCATCCTTCTTTGAAGAAGAAGAAGAGGAAGAGCCATCAAAATTTGATAGCTGGTTTAAAAATACCTTTAAAGAAAAAAGTAATGATATTATAATGGGAATTTCCTTGGTAGTATCACTTGCGTTAGCTATGCTATTGTTCTTTATACTACCTACAGTGCTTACTAGCTTTATCAAAAATAATATGACAAAAAATCCTTTCATATTAAACGTAATTGAAGGAATAATAAGAGTTACAGTATTTTTATTGTACATTTATCTAGTAGGTAAAATAGAAGATATAAAAAGAGTCTATCAGTATCATGGAGCAGAACATAAGACTATTTTTTGCTATGAGGCTGGTCAGGAATTAACTCCTGAAAATGCTAAGAATTTCAGTAGATTTCATCCAAGGTGTGGAACAAACTTTTTGTTTTTAGTTATGGTTATTAGTATTGTTATATTTTCCTTTACAGGTTGGCAATCTGTTGGGCAAAGAATATTATGGAGAATTTCACTTTTGCCCATAGTTTCTGGAGTTACTTATGAAGTTATCAGATGGTTAGGAAGAAGTAATAATTCTTTAGCTAAGTTTATTGCAGCACCAGGGCTAAAGCTACAAGGAATAACTACAAAGGAACCGGATTTATCAATGCTTGAAGTAGCTATAGCATCTTTAAAAGCAGCAGAGGGGATAGAAGATGTGACATTTCCTCAAAGGAGTAATGAGGCTTTAGAACATGAGAGTTGTGAGGCAGAGAGATAATAATAAAGGGCAACTTTATAGCAGCGAGTTTTGAGAAGGAAAACTTTGTCTTCTTCAATGAGTATAAGTATTGTAAAGTTATTTTTCTTAAATGTAGGTAAAAGAAAAGAGGAAAAAATAGATGAAGATAAGTCAATTATTAACTAAAGGATATGAGCTACTTAAAGAAGAAAATATTGAAAGCTATATGATAGATGCTCAATTATTACTATGTAAAGTTTTAAAAGTTGAAAAATTGTTTATAATGATGAATAGGGATTTAGATATTGAATCAGATAGGATAGAGGAATATTTAAACCTCCTAAAGCTTAGAAAGAATAAGATGCCCATTAAGTATATTCTAGGTGTAAGTGAGTTCATGGGTCTTGAATTTATGGTTAAAGAAGGAGTTTTAATTCCTAGACCAGATACGGAAGTTTTAGTTGAAGAAGCAATAAATATTATTAATAAAAATAGGTTTACCAAAGTTTGTGATTTATGTTGTGGCAGTGGGGCCATTGGAATTTCTATAGCTCATTATACTAAAGCTTTGGAAGTCTATTTATATGATATTAGTGAAGTAGCCTTAGAAGTTACAGCTAACAATATAAATAAGTTAATGGTTGGGGATATAGCTAAAGTTTATAAGAGTGATTTGCTTAGTAGAGCTATTGATGAAAAAGCCACCTTTAACATGATTGTTTCAAATCCACCTTACATTAGAACCTCAGTAATTCCTACTCTAATGAAGGATGTAAGGGACTTTGAACCTTATATTGCTCTTTGGGGGGGAGAGGATGGTCTAGATTTCTATAGAACTATTACCTCTCAAAGTATACAGGTACTTAAAACTGGTGGATATTTAGCTTTTGAAATTGGACATGATCAAAATCAAGAGGTTGAAGAGATTTTAAGAAGTGAGGGATTTATCAATGTTTACTCCTTAAAAGATTTATCAGGAAATTACAGGGTAGTTGTAGGGAATTTACCATAAAAAAATTAATTATTAAAATTGAAAAAGCAAATTTTTGTGGTATAATGATATGATGTGAAAAAGTATAATGGCAACTTTATATAAATTTAAGTACGGAGTGATAAGTTATGTTAGATAGATTACATTTTTTAGAGAATAAATATGATGAATTGTCCAATAAAATAAGTGATCCTACAGTAATGGCTAACCAAAAAGAGTGGCAAAAATTATGTAAGGAGCATGCGGACCTTGAAGTTATAGTAATGAAGTATAGAGAATATAAGGCAGCAGAGACAGACCTTCAAGCAAATAAGGAAATGTTAAATGAAGAATCAGATAGAGATATGAGAGAGATGATTCAGGAAGAAATCAAATCTTTAACTGAAACCTGTGAAACTTGCAAGGAAGAACTAAGAATACTGCTACTTCCTAAAGATCCTAATGATGATAAGAACGTGTTCATAGAAATAAGAGGAGGCGCAGGCGGAGACGAAGCTGCTCTGTTTGCTGCAAACCTATTTAGAATGTACACTAGATATGCTGAGCGTAACAGATGGAAAGTTGAAGTTATGAGCGCAAATGAAACAGATATCGGTGGATTCAAAGAAGTTGTATTCATGGTTAAAGGAGATAGAGCTTACAGTAAGCTAAAGTATGAAAGTGGAGTTCATAGAGTTCAAAGAGTTCCAGATACTGAATCCAGTGGAAGAATTCATACATCCACTGCTACTGTTGCAGTGCTTCCAGAGGTAGATGATGTGGAACTTGAAATTAATGCAAATGATATAAGAACTGATGTGTTTAGAGCTTCAGGAAACGGTGGACAATGCGTTAATACTACAGACTCAGCGGTTAGATTAACTCATTTACCAACTGGTTTAGTAGTTTCTTGTCAGGATGAGAAATCACAGCTTAAAAACAAAGAAAAGGCTATGAAAATCTTAAAGGCAAGACTTTTTGAAGCAGCAGAAGCTGAAAGACTTGCAGGCATTGCAGAAGATAGAAAGAGTCAAGTTGGTACAGGAGATAGAAGTGAGAGAATAAGAACTTATAACTATCCTCAAGGAAGAGTAACAGACCATAGAATAGGAGTTACTATATATAAGTTAGACGCTTTCTTAGATGGAGATATTGATGAAATGTTAAATGCCTTAATTACTACAGATCAAGCTGAGAAAATGAAGGCTATGGGAAATAATAATGAACTATAAAAGGTTCATTAGTTAAGTCTCAGTACGATATATATAATTAGACAATTGAATAGCTATAGGCTTTTAAGGTGAAAATGTACCTTGTTCTTCACAAAAAGCCTTAAGGGACCAAGGCAGGAGTTATATATAAATTAAGCTTTAACTCTGGAGCCCTATAGCAAAAGCGACAGGATAAAATTTACTAATATAATTTGGAAGGTGTTTTATGGATATAGATAAAGTCCTACGAAAGCAAAAAAAATCTTATAAAAGGTTTATGCTGTCAATGGGCTTTATTTTTGTACTTTTGCCCATTGTATTGCAGGTAAGTGGAAATTTTAATATGTTTTTTATATTTTACTTAATTCTTATTGAAAGTTTAATTGTTTTTTCAATGTTAATTAGACATAATGAAGAATATTTAGTTTATAAAGTTAGTGGTACTAAGCTAACTATAATTACTAGTGCGAGAAAAATTAGGTACCATATTTCCACGGAAAAGGTAGCTATAGTTCACATTCTAAATAATGAGAAGAATTTTGATTTAATGATTGTAACAAAATCCAGGTTTAGAAATAAAAGATTGGGACATTTAGATTTTAAGGTTTTAGAAAAATACCCAGAAGTAGAAAAAGTATATAACAAGGTAAAAATGCCAGAGGAGGGCCCCTACTATTTCTTCTTTGTAAGAAAGGGCGGAATGAAGAAATATCTTCTGTTAAATTTCTTGTATAAATACTGTGCTACTGCAGTTTTTACCGAAAGTGCGGTAGAGAGAATTAAAGAAACTAGAAATTAGAATAAACCCATAGATGTGAAAATAAATTGTTAGTATAGAGAACTAAAGTTATAGGGTAGAGCATATAAACAAGTGACTTAGTTTTCTTAAGACCTTTAGATAATATATTAAAATTTATCTTAAAGTTAAGACGAGCTATTTTATATTTATGGGGGGAATAATATGAATAACACTATTTTCACTATAGGGCTTTTTTCAGCTATAGTATCCTTGATTGGTACATTGCTTGGGGCCTTTATAGGAGTAACCATTAAGAAACCCACTAGAAAGCTTCTTGGAAGCATTTTAGGTGTTGCTTCTGGTATTATGATTTCTATAATTTTTTTAGAACTTATACCTGAGGCAATCGAGAAGACGAATTTTTTAGCTACTTTTATTGCTATATTAATTGGAATAATAGTAATAGGATTTACAGATTATTTGAGTAAGGACAAAAAATGGGCCAATAATAGTCATAAAAAAGTCGCTTTTTTAATGGCTCTAGGCCTTATGTTACACAACTTTCCAGAAGGAATTATTATGGGATTTGGGTTTGTAAAGGAAGCTAATTTAGGAATAAAAATGAGCTTGTTAATTTCAATTCATGATATGCCAGAAGGAATAGCAATTGCAGCTCCTCTTATTGCATCGGGAGTTGGAGGCCTTAGGATTCTATGGTACGCCTTTTTAGTAGCTCTTCCTACTGCTATTGGAGCTTGGATAGGTATATTAATTGGGGCTATATCTCAGGCTTTTTTAGGTTATTGTATAGCCTTTGCTAGTGGTGTAATGCTATATGTAGTATTTGGACAAATGATACCTGAAAGCAACGAACTTTGTAGTGATTATAGAAATGCAGTTACTATATTAGCAGGTATTATTTTTGGATTTATTATGATAAATGTTATATAAGACAAGAAATATGCAGATAATTATTTATAAGTAAAGTAATTAATTAAATTTTATAGGGAACCAAAGTTAACACGTTTATTAGTTAAGTCACCTTGGTTTCCTAAAGGTTTTTAAGATTAATAGAGTAGTATTATCCTAAAAGCCTATAAAGTTCAAACAGTGAACATAATATTGAGGTGTTAAGTGTGGAAACAAAAGTTGCAATTTTAAATGAACAAAAACTAGACAAGGATATTATAGAAGAAGCAGCCCAAGTGATTAAAAAAGGTGGGGTTGTGGTTTTTCCTACAGAAACGGTTTATGGCTTAGGAGCTAATGCCCTAGATGAAGAAGCAGTTAAAAAAATCTTTGTTGCAAAAGGAAGACCTCAAGATAATCCCCTAATAATTCATGTAGGGGATTTTAATATAAGTCCTTATGTTAAAACAGTACCTACTGTTGCAAAGGAAATAATTAAGAGTTATTGGCCAGGGCCTATAACTCTGATTCTTGAGAAAAGTGAGCTAGTTCCAATGATGACTAGTGCAAAGCTTTCTACTGTGGGAATAAGAATGCCAGCTAATGATATTGCAAGGGAGTTAATACTAGCTGCAGGAGTTCCCATAGCAGCTCCATCGGCTAATATATCGGGAAGACCTAGTCCAACAGATGTGGAGAGTTGCATTGAGGATTTAAACGGTAAGGTTGATTATATTTTAGGTGGAGAAAATAGTAAAGTTGGACTGGAATCAACTATTGTTGATTGTACAGTGAATCCTATTTGTATATTAAGACCTGGGGCTATTACCGTTGAAATGCTTAGGGAATTAGATGAAAATGTTTATATTGATCCATCGGTTTTAACAAAACCACAGGAAGATTTTAAGCCAAAGGCGCCAGGAATGAAGTATAGACATTATGCACCAAAGGCTCCGGTAAAAATAATAAATGGAGATATAGAAAAAACTATTGCAAAAATCAATGAAATAGTGTTAAATTATATAGAACATGGCAAAAAGGTTGGAGTTATAGCTACGGATGAAACTAAAGAAAGATATAATAATGAAGTAGTAATTTCTTTAGGAAGTAGAGCTAATCTTTCTCAAATAGGTAAAAACTTATTTAAGGTTCTTAGAAGTTTTGATACTATGGACATTGATGTAATTCTTTGTGAAGGCTTCAATGAGCAGGATTTTGGAACAGCTATAATGAATAGGCTGAAAAAGAGTGCAGGCTTTGATATTATAGAAGCTTAATCATGGTAAAATTCTATATCTAAACAATTTAGCTAGGTTCAGTTTTTACGATAATTGCTTAAGAAAGGAGAAAAATAATGAAGATATTATTTGTTTGTACAGGAAACACATGTAGAAGTAATATGGCAGAAGCAATATTTAATAAACTTTGTAATGTGGATAGTTTGCAGGCAACTTCAGCAGGGTTATCAATAGTCCCATTTTCTCTGGCATCAAAGCATACGGTAAAAATTCTGAGGGATAAATATGATATAGATCTTTCAGATAGACAAGCGGTTCAGTTAACTAAGGATATGTTAAGTGAAGCTGATTTAGTCTTAACTATGACAGCCTACATGAAGGATATAATTATTAATAATTTTCCAGAGTTTAATGAAAAAGTTCATAGCCTTAGAGAATTTGTCGGCAACAGTGGGGATATAGTTGACCCTTTTGGCGGCAATATAGATGTTTATTCTCAAACTTTTGAGATGCTTACCCAGGACATCTTATCTCTAATTGAGATATTAAAAAAGAGATACTAGTATTTATACTGATATCTTTTTTTTTGCATATACTATAAGGCATCTTCAAAAAATAAATAAGTCAGTATGCTCGTCTATTTTGTGTTATACTTCGTCAGCAGAGCTCTTAGATAGCTCTACTATCTAAGGAACCTGTTTCCTTGGCTAACCCATAATATACTTCACATCTTTGACTTGTTATTTATTTTCAGATGCCTAATTTTAAGGAGGTACTGAATATGAAAATTGCATTAGGAAGCGATCATGGTGGATTAAGACTTAAAAAAGAAATAATAAAACACCTTGAAAAGAAAGGAATACAATTTAAGGATTTTGGAGCATATAGTGAGGAATCTTGTGATTATCCGGACTTTGCAGAAAAGGTTGCAGAAGAAGTTGTAGCTAAAAACTATGACTTTGGAATATTAGTGTGTGGAACAGGAATTGGAATTAGCATTGCAGCTAATAAGGTTCCTGGAATTAGAGCTGCACTTTGCAGCGATACCTTTAGTGCTCATGCTACAAGAGAGCATAATGATGCCAATATTCTAGCTCTTGGAGAAAGAATTGTTGGACCAGGACTTGCTCTTGATATTGTTGATACCTTTTTAAATGCCAAATTTGAAGGAGATCGTCATACAAGAAGAGTAGATAAAATTAGTGAAATTGAGAAAAAATATAATAAGTAAAAATTTTAGGGGGAAGAAAAAATGAGTAAAGTTACACAAATTGCACATCCACTTATATTACACAAATTAGCTTTTATTAGAGATAAGAATACAGGTTCAAAAGATTTTAGAGAGCTTGTTGAAGAAGTTGCTATGCTTATGGCTTATGAGGTAACAAGAGATATTCAACTTGAAGAAGTTGAAATAGAAACTCCGATTTGTAAAACTAAATGTAAAGTATTAGCAGGAAAGAAACTTGCAATTGTTCCAATTCTAAGAGCTGGACTTGGAATGGTAGATGGTATGCTTAAATTAATACCAGCTGCTAAAGTAGGTCATATTGGTCTTTATAGAAATGAAGAAACTTTAATGCCAGTAGAATACTTTTGCAAACTGCCACAAGACATAGAGGAAAGAGATGTTATAGTAACAGACCCTATGCTTGCCACAGGTGGATCAGCTGTTGATGCTATTCATGCTTTAAAGAAAAGAGGAGCTAAGAATATAAGATTAATGTGCTTAGTTGCAGCACCAATAGGAATCAAAGCGGTAATGGACGCTCATCCTGATGTAGACATATATGTAGCTGCTATTGATGAATGTTTAAATGATCACGGATACATAGTTCCAGGTCTTGGAGATGCAGGAGATAGATTATTTGGAACTAAATAGAATGGTTAAAGCTGGTTAAGGTAAAAAACTATAAGTTTATAATTTTTAGCAAATAAAAAATGTGTAGAGAATAATCTCTACACATTTTTTATTCTAATGTTTAAATTATAGAGGTAGTTTTTTTATCTTAGGGGATAGGGTTACGTAATTAAATGTTATTTGTTTCCAAAATATCTTTGTAATAATCCGTTAAATGCTGCACCATGTCTAGCTTCATCTTTACACATTTCATGAACTGTATCATGGATTGCATCTAGGTTTAATTTTTTAGCAAGTGTAGCTAGGTCTTTCTTACCTTGGCAAGCACCATGCTCAGCATCAACTCTCATTTGTAAGTTTGTTTTTGTATCAGCTACAACAACTTCACCTAATAATTCAGCAAATTTAGCTGCATGTTCTGCTTCTTCAAAAGCTATTCTTTTATAAGCTTCAGCAACTTCAGGGAATCCTTCTCTGTCTGCTTGACGGCTCATAGCTAAGTACATTCCTACTTCTGTACATTCTCCAACGAAGTTAGCTCTTAATCCTTCTATAACTTCTTGATCAACGTCTTTTGCAACGCCTATTCTATGTTCATCTGCCCATGATAGTGAATCTTCATTTTTTTCTACAAATTTAGAAGCAGGTGCCTTACATACTGGGCAAAACTCTGGAGCTGCATCTCCTTCGTGAATATAACCGCAAATTGTACATACAAATTTTTTCATAATAAATATTCCTCCTTAAAACCTTTTAATATATTAATTTAGTTAATTTTTACTGTGTTGGTAATTTGTTTTCGTCCAACCTTATGAATTTATTATATACTATCGGATAATAATTATCAATAGAAAATTATTATTTTTTATTCGAAAAATTAATTTAAATTTCGACAACATATTATTAGTTTAAGAATTTTTAAAATCAATAAGGTTAGTTTTGGTCTTAAAAGCCTGCATTGTAATAAAGCTAAAAGCCTTAGTACATATAAAATCACTAGCTACATTAGTAGTTTAACAAATACTAATGTAAGCTTGCAAGCTTAGGTAAAGATTGTTAACAGTAGTAATGTTACCTTGTTTAATAAATATTAATGTAATCTTGTAAAGTTTCTATATCTAGTATTTCAACTAAATCTTTTTCTGCATTTATAAGGCCTTCATTTTTCATATTGATTAATTCTCTTGATAGGGAAGGTCTTTGTACACCTAAATATTCGGCTAGACTCTTTTTAGAAATAGGTAGCATTAGTTTTAAAGTTTTTTGTTCTTTATATAACTGTAGCAAGTAAAAGATTATTTTCTGTCTTAGTGTTTCTAGAGATAGTTCAGTAACTTTTTTATTTAAGTTTAGTATTTTAGAAGATAAAAGCTCCATGAAGTTTTTAAGCACTTGAGAATTTACACTACACATATATATGATATCTTCTCTAGAAATGTGCATTATTTTTGAATTTCTCATAGTGACTATAGTTGCAGGATATTTATGGTGGGAGGAAAACACTATAGCCTCCCCAAAGATCTTTCCTTCATTTAAGCTGCTTAAGGAAACGATTTTGCCGTTAGGATAATGCTTTTGAATTTCCACGTTTCCTTGTAGGACAATACCTATTGAGGTACAGTCGTCACCCTCTAATGCTAAAATACAAGTTTTGCAGTTTATGCAGTTCATGCATTTTTCATAGAGGGTAAATTTAATTTTACTTAGTAAACTATCTATTTCATCATCTGAAAGGCCTTTAAAAAGTATACATTTTCGTAGGGGTTGAATAAATTTATTCATAATAATCACCTTTTTATCTAATTATTGTTATGAGTATTTTAGCATAGATTTAGAAATAATAGAGCAACTTTATGGAATTTAGTATATAATTATAATTGTTGCTTAAGTCAATACTAAAATTCTCTTTTAAATTTGTTGCTTATAGTATAAAATATATTTAAATATAAAACAATGAGGTGTAGACATTGATAGATAGAATAGACAAACATAATTATTATTTAGATATATGCGAAACTATCCTTGAAAGAGGAACTTGTATAAGAAGAAACTTCGCGGCTATAATAGTAAAGAATGATGAAATTATATCTACTGGATATTCAGGGGCTCCAAGAGGACGAGTTAATTGTACTGACTTGGGATATTGTAAACGTGAGGAATTAAAGGTACCAAGAGGCACAAGATATGAGCTCTGCAGATCAGTTCATGCTGAACAAAATGCAATTATATCTGCAAGAAGGCAAGATATGATTGGTGCTACTTTGTACTTGGTGGGAAAAGAAGTGGCTACAGGCAATTTGGTTGAAAATGCTTCGTCTTGCTCTTTGTGTAAAAGATTGATTATTAATTCAGGAATTTCTGAAGTAATAATTCGGGATACAGATAAAGACTACAGAGTTGTAAGCGTTGACTACTGGGTAATAAATGATGAATCCTTGTCAGGAGACGGAGGATACTAAAAACAAATAAATTATTAGGATGGTTTTTATGAGTAAAATAATCATATTTTCAATTGCGCTAGTTGTTTCGTTTTGTATTACACCCCTAGTAATCAAGCTAGCTTATAAGGTTAATGCTATAGATGTACCGAAAGATGATAGAAGGGTACATAGCATTCCAATTCCTAGGATGGGTGGTTTGAGCATATACATTAGTTTTGTAATAGTAGCATTATTGAATGTTAACAAGTTTCATAGCTTTAATTATGGATTAATAATTGGATGTACTATAATAGTAATTGGGGGAATTATCGATGATATAAAGTGTTTAGCGCCCAAGTACAAGCTTCTAATTCAAATACTAGCATCCATATGCTTAATTTTATCTGGAATAACCATAAGATTAGTAACTAATCCTTTTCATAATATTTACCCATATATAAATTTATTTTATTTTAGCATTCCCATTACTATTCTTTGGGTTATTGGAATTACAAATGCCTTTAATTTAATAGATGGATTAGATGGGCTTGCAGCTGGAATAGCGTTTATAGCATCTATCACTATGTTAGTTGTAGCAATAATTAATGGAAGACATAATACTATACTTCTCACAACTATTATAAGTGGAGCTATACTTGGGTTCTTGCCATATAACTTTAATCCAGCTAGTATTTTTATGGGTGATACAGGATCTCAATTACTAGGTTTTTTGCTGGCTGCAATATCTATTGATGGCTCTATAAAGTCAGCTACTTCCTTAGTTATTGCTGTGCCTTTATTAGCACTAGGATTACCGATATATGATACGTTGTTTGCTATGATTAGAAGGGTGATAAATAAGAAACCAATTATGGAGGGTGATAAAGGTCATCTTCACCATAGATTGTTGAGCTTGGGACTTACACAAAGACAAGCAGTTTTGATTATGTACTTAATTGGAGCTTGTTTAGGGGCCCTTGCAGTAATAGCTATGCAGTTAAGTAGTAGAAAGGCATATTTTTTATTTGCACTAGTGGCATTAATTATATTTTTAATCGCTTGGAAGTGTAATATGTTTAAAAAGGGAAATAAAGAGTAATTAGTAAAATACAAACTAACAAGTATAACTAATGAAGTTACTTGTTAGTTTTTTTATTTTATTAGGACGCATAATTGAAGAAATAGTGTGAAATATGCAGAATATTATAAAGAGAATATAGTAAAAATATCTACATAATAGCGTATAAGTGCGTAAATTCCCTGTAAACGTTATTAAATAGAGGGAATAATGAAATTACAATAAAATAAAATTGCAATTAACATAATAGTTTGCATTGTAAATTAATAAAATATTCACAAAAAGGAATAAAAATATATTCCGTGAGTCTTTATACGAGAAATATACAGTGATAAACAGGTTTTTATGAATAATATTCAGTTGTATTATTCATAAAAACTTAAATAAATTATAAAACTAATTGTGGTAAATAAAAAATTGAATAATTTTTAAGAAGATTATCTAAGAGTAATGAGAAGTGATGATAAATGCTGATATTCAGATTAAATCCAGACTAATTTCATGTAAATGAATAATATTAAACAAAATAGGGGAATTTAAAGGTTTAATGGGGTTTTAATAAACTATTTATAATTATATAATCTTAATTAGTTTTAAAATAGAGGAGAACAAAGGTGAATGAATTAAATAAAGTGCTTTTAAAGAAAATAGCTACTTACGACTTAATCTTATGTTTAATATTTATTACCGTGGGTTATATTTTTTATGGAATTTCAGCAATGTTTTTTTTCTTAGGAATTTTTTTCGCCTATATTAATTTAAGTATTAATTCTTTAGTAACGAATTATCTATTAACAAAATATAATCCAGGAAAAAGAATGTTTATTTTATTTGGCACCTTATTCAGAACCTTACTTGTGAGTATAACAGGAATTATAATTATTACTAAAAGTGATCTAAACTTCATAATATACATAATAGGATATACTTCACAATTAATATCAATGGTACTCTATGGGTTAAATCTAAAGTCTAATGAAAGGAAGTGATTATATGGAAGAAGTATTGCCAAGATATGTCTTGAATTTATTTGGTTTTCCTTTTTATATAACTGATAGTCTTATAATTCAATGGGTAGTAATATTAATAGCTTTAATATTATCCTTAATTTATAGCCAAAGTATTAAGAGGATTCCGGGAAAAGTTCAAAGTATAGTGGAAATACTTGTTGAGTTTTTAACTAAAACTGTAGATGAAAATATGGGGGAAGGAAAGAGAAGCTTTGTTCCCTATATTGGTTCACTAGGAATTTATCTTTTTATATTAAATATGGTTGGGCTCTTTGGAATTAAGCCGCCAACTTCAGATTTTAGTGTAACTTTAGGATTATCTTTTACTACATTTTTAATAATCCAGGGATACACCATTAAAAAACTTGGTCTCTTGGGGTATTTCAAAGGATATGCTTCACCAGTTGCAATTTTACTTCCCATAAACATAATGGAGAGAATTATGTTACCAATATCACTTAGTCTGAGATTGTTTGGTAATATTTTTGCAGCAACTATTATCATGGAACTCCTTTATGAAGCGCTTCATGGAATTAGCTTCATTACCACATTAGGAATTCCAGTGCCATTCCATTTTTACTTTGATGTATTTGATGGAACTATTCAAATGGTGATATTTGTTATGTTAACAATGATAAATATCAAAATAATTTCAGAGCATTAAAATTATTAAGTAATTAATTAGTTTCTGGTAAAAATAGAGTTAGGTAAGAATTATATATGTTTTCACAGAACTTGTTAAAATAGTTAGTTACTTAAAAAAGAATGAACTAGTATAAAAATGTGCTTAAGGTACAAAGAAAAACATTTAGTAATATATTTGATGAAATTTAAGGAGGATTTTTATTATGGAATCAGCAGCTTTTATAGCAGGAATGTCAGCAATTGGAGCAGGAATAGCAGCTCTTGCAGTAATAGGTGGAGGTATTGGAACAGGAAATGCTACAGCTAAGGCTGTAGAGAGTATTGCAAAACAACCTGATGCTAGCAGTAAAATAATGACTGCACTAATTATCGGGGGAGCATTATCAGAAGCGACTGCAATTTATGGTTTCCTATTAGGTTTATTACTAATCCTTATGGGAGTAAAAGGCTAATAATAATTTATTAGACTGTATCAAATTTTTTAAAGAAGGGTAGGTGTAAATCCTGGCTTATTGGATAGCCTTAAGGTGCTTTAAGCCAGGATTTTATATAATGGATATACATGGAAGTATAATAATTGCATCAACCATTAACTTTTTTATATTCTATTTTATACTTAAGAAATTTGTGTTCAAAAAAACCCTTGGAGTAATTAATGACAGAAAAGCGGAAGTTGAAGAAGCATTTAAAAAGGCTAGAGATGAAGAGGCTAGGGCTGAGCAGCTTAAAAAGGAACATGAAGAAAATATAAGAAGATATAAGGAAGATGGAGTAAAGCTTGTTGAAGCTTATAAAACTAAGGCAGACAAAGTTTATTCAGAAACTATAGAAGATGCTACAAAGGAAGCTACACTTATCCACGAAAGAGCTGTAGTAGAAGCAGAAAGAGAAAAACAAAAAGCAGAAAAAGAAATAAAATCACAAATAATTAACTTATCTATGAAGTTCGCTGAAAAAGCATTGGAAAAGGAAATTGATGAGGAAGAACATAAACGATTAATTGATGATTTTATTACTAAGGTAGGTAGTTAAACCATGTATGAGTTTTTAGATAGAAGATACGCACTTGCTCTTTATGATGCTTGTAGTGAAAAAGGCAACATAGAACAGGTCCTAGAAGAATTGGAAACTATAGTTGAAGAAATAACAAATAATGAAGGCCTTATTAAGATTACAAAGCATCCTCAAATAAGCAAATCAGCTAAGAAAAGAATTTTCAAAGAGATTTATGAAGGAAAGATTTCTGAAGAAATATTGAATTTTCTTCTTTTGCTTATTGAAAAAGAGAGGATACTTTATCTAAAAGAAAAATATAATCAATTTAAATTAATTCATTTAGAACGTACTAATAGAGTGTTAGCTAAGGTTAAAACTGTAGTACCTCTAACATCACTTCAAAAAGAAGCTCTACAGGAAAAATTAGAAAAAACCTATAGAAAAGAAATTATTCTTGAAGAAGAAATAGATAAATCTATCATAGGTGGAATAATTGTCATGGTAGGTAGTGATGTTATAGATGGTTCAGTAAAAAATAAGTTAAAAGATATGAAGGATTTAGTGGAAAACAATCAAAGATCCAGATATAACTTTAATGAATTAAATAAAGAATTGGTAGCAGAAGTTATAACTTCTAGTCCTCTTTCGCAGGAGAAAATAGAAGTATTAAGATTGAAGCTTGGGAAATTTTATAGCAGAGACATAGTTATAAAGCAGATTTTTGATGCTTCAATTATAAGTGGTGTTAAGGTTATAGTGGGCAACGATGTAATTGAAGGGGATTTTTTAGAGGAACTAACTAACAGTGAGGATTTAGGGAAATTCCATGAAGGATTTAAAGGACCAGATAACTTTAATAAGATATTAAGTGCGGAAATAAAAACAGTGATTCCTTTAACAGAAGAACAAAAAAACAACTTAAAAGACTGTTTGGAAGATTTTTACAGAAGAAGAATTGTAATTACTGAAAAAATAGATAAGAGTTTGATAGGTGGAGTTTATGTAAGAATTGGTGATGATATTACTGATGGTACAGTTAAGGGAAAGCTAATAACTATAAGAAGAACAATGTCCTAATAAATTTGTGAGCAAGTTATAGGAGTAGAGGTGAAATTATGCACATTAAACCAGGTGAAATAACATCTATTATAAAAAAAGAGCTTGAAAGATATGAGAGCCATATAAATACAATTGATTCAGGAACTATTATTCAAATTGGGGATGGAATAGCAAGGGTTTATGGACTAGATGATTGTCTAGAAGGAGAACTTTTGGAATTCCCAAATGAAGTTTATGGTATTGCTCTAAACTTAGAACAAGACAATGTTGGTTGTGTGTTACTAGGATCAGAGGAAGGTATAAGAGAAGGGGATATTGTTAAGAGAACTGGTAGAGTTGTAGAAGTTCCAGTAGGTGAAGAGCTTATTGGTAGAGTTGTAGATTCTCTTGGTCAGCCAGTAGATGGCAAGGGTCCTATAATTACAGAGAAATACAGACCTGTAGAGGTGGAAGCACCAGGTGTTATTGAAAGACAATCGGTTAAGGAACCTTTACAAACAGGTATTAAAGCTATTGACTCTATGATACCTATAGGAAAAGGACAAAGGGAGCTTATTATAGGAGATAGACAAACTGGTAAAACAGCGCTGGCTATTGATGCTATATTAAATCAAAAGGGTAAGGATGTAGTTTGTATTTATGTGGCTATAGGCCAAAAGCAGTCTACAGTTGCTCATATTGTTAATACACTAGGAGAAATGGGTGCTATGGACTATACAATAGTAGTTGCAGCCACTGCTTCTCAGTCTGCACCATTACAATATTTAGCACCTTTTGCTGGTTGTAGTATGGGAGAGTACTTCATGCATCAGGGAAAAGATGTTTTGATAATTTATGATGATTTATCAAAACATGCAGTAGCTTATAGAGCCATGTCGTTACTTCTTAAAAGACCACCAGGAAGAGAAGCGTACCCTGGAGATGTATTCTATTTACACTCAAGACTACTTGAAAGAGCTGCTAAGCTTTCAGAAAAACTTGGAGGAGGATCCATTACTGCCCTTCCAATTATAGAGACTTTGGCAGGAGATGTTACAGCTTATATACCAACAAATGTAATCTCCATTACAGATGGACAGATATTCTTAGAGGCTGAGCTTTTCTATTCAGGACAAAGACCAGCAGTTAATGCGGGAATATCAGTTTCAAGGGTTGGAGGAAGTGCTCAAATAAAAGCAATGAAACAAGTAGCAGCAACTTTAAGATTAGAATTAGCTCAATATAGAGAACTAGCAAACTTTTCACAGTTCGGATCTGACCTAGATAAGGAAACGGTTAAGAGACTTGAAAAAGGAAAAAGATTAATAGAGATATTAAAGCAAGATCAATATGTTCCTATGGACGTAGAAAAGCAAATTGTAATCCTTTATGCAGGAGTTAATAATTTCTTAATGGATATACCTGTTAATAAAATCAAAAGCTTTGAGAAGAGTTTCTTAGAGTATATAGATACTCATTATAGAGAAATTACAAAGCTTATCAATGAAAGAAAAGCTTTAGATGATGAAATAAAGGCAAATTTAAATGAGGCTATTGATGAATATAAAAAGATATTTTTAGCAGAACTTAGTTAATCTACTATGTTTTGCAGGAGGTGGGAAACATGGCAGCAACAGGATTAGTTAATATTAAAAGAAGAATTAAATCAGTGCAAAATACTAAGAAAATTACAAAGGCCATGGGTCTGGTTGCCACGTCTAAACTAAAGAAAGCTAGAGCAAGGTTAAATGAAAACAATAACTACTTCAATGCATATAAGGAAATTGTGGATGAAGTAGTTCCTTCATTATCAAGTGAAAATATACTTATAAAAGGGAATAATAGTAATAAAAAACTAATTATCGTAGTAACTTCAGATATGGGACTTTGTGGTTCTTATAATAGTAGTGTTTTGTCTAAAACCAATGAGATAATTGGAACTGATAAGGAAAACTATATTGTTATGATGATTGGACAAAGAGGAAGAACACTACTGAGAAAGTATAGATATGACACTGTGGCTGAATATGTTGAAATTCCAGATGTACCAACAGTTAAAGAGTCCAGCATAATTTGCAGACATGGGCTAAATATGTTCACAAATGGCGAAGTTGGAGAAGTACACTTAGTTTATACTAAGTTTGTAAACCAACTTAGAAAGGGTCCGGTGTCAGTGAAGTTATTACCTTTAGTTTCAGAATCCTCAAGTGGGAATTATGAAAGTAATTTTGATATTGAAGGAGATAAAGAAGAGTTTCTAGATAAGTTAATAGCACCTTATTTAAATTCGTTAGTATTAAATGCAATGGTTAATGCAAAGGTATCAGAACAAAGCTACAGAATGGAAGCTATGGAAGGTGCCACTAAAAATGCCGATGAGCTAATTGGTAAACTAAATTTAAAGTATAACAGAATTAGACAAAGTGCTATTACGCAAGAAATATCAGAAATAGTGGGCGGTGCTCAAGCACAAAAATAGTGGCATAAAAGGCACTAAATAATTTGGAGGGTTAAAATGTCACAACATATAGGAAAAGTAGTTCAAATAATAGGACCAGTAATAGATATAAAGTTTGATACAGATTCACTTCCTAATATTTACAATGCTATAGAAATTAAAATGGATGGCAAAGTTATAATTGCAGAAGTTGAACAACATATAGGTGATGATATAGTTAGGACAATAGCTATGGAAAGCACAGAGGGATTAAAAAGAGGAGTTAAGGCAGTTGATACAGGGAAGCCAGTACAAGTACCAGTAGGACAACAAGTTCTAGGAAGACTTTTTAATGTTTTAGGACATACAATGGATGAGAAAGAAGCCCTTGAGGCAGAAGAGTACTATACAATTCATAGACCAGCTCCAACCTTTGAAGAACAGTCAGTAGAACCAGAGATGTTCGAAACTGGAATAAAGGTTATAGATTTGATTGCACCATATCAACGTGGTGGAAAGATAGGATTGTTTGGTGGTGCAGGGGTTGGAAAAACTGTACTAATCCAAGAGTTAATTAATAATATTGCACGGGAACATGGAGGACTTTCTGTATTTACAGGAGTTGGAGAAAGAACAAGAGAGGGTAATGACCTTTATAATGAAATGATGGAGTCAGGTGTTATTGAAAAGACAGCTTTAGTCTTTGGACAAATGAATGAACCACCAGGAGCTAGAATGAGAGTAGCTTTAACTGGACTTACTATGGCAGAGTATTTTAGAGATAAAGGCCAGGACGTGCTTTTATTCATAGATAACATATTTAGATTTACTCAGGCCGGTTCAGAAGTGTCAGCACTGCTTGGAAGAATACCAAGTGCTGTTGGTTATCAGCCAACCCTTGCTACTGAAATGGGAGCTTTACAAGAGAGAATTACCTCTACTAAAAATGGCTCAATTACTTCAGTTCAAGCAGTATACGTACCAGCGGATGACTTAACTGACCCAGCGCCAGCTACTACTTTTACCCACTTAGATGCTACAACAGTTTTATCAAGATCTATTGTTGAACTTGGTATATATCCAGCAGTAGATCCATTAGAATCTTCATCAAGAGTTCTAGACCCTAGAATTGTTGGAGAAGAGCATTATGAGGTAGCGGCTAAAGTTAAGCATATCCTTGAAAGGTATAAAGAACTTCAAGATATTATTGCAATATTAGGGGTAGATGAACTTTCAGAAGAAGATAAACTTGTTGTTGGTAGAGCAAGAAGGGTGCAAAGATTTTTATCGCAACCATTTACTGTAGGAGAACAATTCACAGGATATAAAGGCAAATATGTACCTATAAAGGAAACTATAAGAGGATTTAGAGAAATTCTTGAGGGCAAGCATGATGATGTGCCAGAAGCAGCCTTTTTATTTGCAGGCACTATTGATGATGTAATTGAAAGAGCAAAAACAATGGGTGAATAGATGCCTATGGCTCATAATTATTGGAATGGAAGTGAAAAACTATGGAAAACAAATTTCATCTTACAATAATTACGCCAGATAGAGAGTTATTCATAGGAGAAGTAGTATCTTTAAATTGTGAAGGAAGTGAAGGGCATTTTGGAATTCTTCCAAATCATGCACCTATGATAGCTACTTTAGTACCTACAGTGACAACTTTTCAAGATGTAAGTGGAAAACAACATACTGCATTTACATCCGATGGTGTGTTTAAGGTAAACAATAATAAGGCAGTTTTGCTTTGTAACTCAGCAGAGTGGCCAGAAGAAATAGACAAGAAAAGGGCAGAAAAGGCTAAGGAACGTGCAGAATCTAGAATGAAAGAAAAAGATAAAAATTTAGATTCAACTAGGGTACAACTAGCACTTTTAAGATCTTTAGCTAGATTAAAGCTTGCCCAACAAATATAAGCACCTATGAAAAAAGCAGATACTTGAGTATCTGCTTTTTTCATAGGGACAATTATTTATTATTATACCTACGGATAGTAATAAATAATAAGGTATATGTATAAAATAGATAAAATGGTGAATTTAAAGCTTAGTAAGTGCTAAAAGTTAGATTTAACGTAGAAAGTTAGCAGGAATTTTAAATTGGATAAAGAATTTTTAGATTATTAAAGCTTAATTTTGTTAAAGAAATTTGCTAGTAATGAAGACTGGAGAATTACTTTTCTACAGCAAGGTAGAAGTTATGGGAATACTATAAATATATGTATATGCTAGGAGAATTAATATGAAAAAAATAATTGGAGTAATACTAATAATATGTTTTCTTATTACAGGGTGTGGAAAGGAGCAAGTGAAAGAAAATAATTTTAAAGATGGTAACAAGGGTGAAGTAGCTAGTAATGATAAAAGTAAAGATGAAGACTTGAAGACTCAAAATTTTAGCTTTGGACCTAAAGTGAATCAAGACGAAGTTTCTCAGGAAACTAAGAATCAGTTACAAGGATACTTAGACAAATTAGGAAACCCAGAAAAAGATAATATTAGTTTCAATGGTTTTTCTGCGAAATTTAGGCAAGATGGAGCCTTAGTTTTGTCTGTATTTATTAGAAATGGATATAATTATACTGTGTATAATATAGACGCAAAGGTAGATATAAAAAAGAATGGCGAAGTTATAGCAACAGCTACCTTTAAGCTTTCAAGGGATGAATTTGGAGAACTTAATGCAGGTGAATCTAGGGTATGGAATCTAGTTTATGAACCTGCTCACATTTTAAACAAGACAGCTGATTTGGAGGAGTATATACTGGAATATTCAACGGGATATAATAGAAAGTAACACTTTCCATGTAATTTTATATATTGATATTAAGAATAATAATATTAATTCCCCTAAATCCTCTCCATTGCAGTTTGGAGAGGCGATTTTGTTCCTATAGCATATAAATGTAAATATATGGAATAAGATTTGAAAAATTGTTAATACTTTAAGTTATAAGGGGGAGTTGATATGAATTATAAATTTAAAACTGTTATAGTATTAATCCTAACACTAATTATATTGGTGATTAATAGTAGTTTTATTTATGTACAAGGTCAAGTTGATATGTTTGAAAAACTCTTATCTAATAGGAATATAGAAGTAAGTGAATATTCAGTTACAGCCACCTTTAATTCAGATTCTCAAGGGATGGATGCTTGTAAAGAAATAGTAAGGAAAGCAAGTGCCACTTTAGGAAAAATGGAATATACTGTGAATGATAAGGATGAGTTTAGCAATATTATATTTTCTAATGAAATTTATAAAGGAAGTATAACCTCAACACCTTATAAAGACAAAAATGTAGTTGTGATTACAGTAATAAAAAAGGAAAAAGAAAATAGAACAAAGGAATTAAAAAGTAAACTTTCAGAGATTTTATCCCATGTAAATAGCAGGATAACTTACTCACAATGTATAAAAGGTAAAATCTTAAACAACAACTTAGATGAAGTTAATAATTTTGTAATGAATGAACTTGAGCAAAGTAAAGCTAAGAATATTAATAAAGCTAAGTTGTATAATGGGTATAGTATTATTTGCAATACTAATTTATATGATTCTAAAAAAGTTGGAAACATGGATGTAGATTTTCATTGTGCGGTGGTTAAGTATTCCTCAGGGTGCTATTTAGTAATGGGTACACCAGAAATAACTTTAGATTATTAAAGATAGCATGATAATTGGAGGATGAAAATGGGTAAATTTATTATAAAGGGTGGTAAAAAGCTAAGTGGAGAAGTGAACATAAGTTCAGCAAAAAACTCTGTACTACCAATACTTGCAGCAACAATTTTAAGTGGAGGAAAGTGTACTATCAAAAACTCCCCCATGCTAGAAGATGTATTTGTATTATGTGATGTTTTAAAAACACTTCTTGCAAAAGTTAATATAGATAAAGCTAATAATATAGTTGAAATTGACACAAGCAATTTAAGTGACGTAAATGTAAGTGATGAATTAGTGAGAAAAATGAGAGCCTCATTTTTAGTAATGGGTGCAATGCTAGCTAGATTTGGTAGATTCAAAATTTCTCTTCCAGGAGGATGTAATATTGGGTCTAGGCCAATAGATTTACATCTTAAAGGATTAGCTGCTTTGGGAGCTAAAATAAAGGTTGGTCATGGCTATGTTGAAGCCGTTGCAGACAATTTAGTAGGGGCTAATGTATATTTAGATTTTCCATCAGTAGGTGCTACTGAAAATATAATGATGGCTGCTACTTTAGCTAAAGGCACTACGGTTATTGAAAATGCTGCTAAGGAACCTGAAATTATTGATTTAGCTATGTTCTTAAAAAAACTAGGAGCTAACATTCAAGGTGAAGGTAGTGATACCATTACTATAATTGGAGTGGAAAAGCTTACAGGAATAGAATATCAGCCTATATTTGATAGAATAGAAGCAGGAACTTTTATGATAGCAGCAGCAATAACTAACAGTACAATTACTTTGAAGGGTATAAATGAGAGGTATTTGAAACCAGTTATCGCAAAGCTTAGAGAAATGGGTGTAAAGATAGACATAAATAATGACACTATGGTTATTAATGGCGAGGTGGAGTTAAAGCCTATTGATATTATAACCATGCCTTATCCAGGATTCCCTACAGATATGCAATCCCAGATGATGAGTTTATTAGCTAAGGTTGAAGGTACAAGCATAATAACTGAAACTATCTTTGAAAATAGATTTATGCAGGTTGGAGAACTTACAAGAATGGGTGGAAATATCAAGATTGATGGAAGAAGTGCTATAATTGAAGGTGTTCATGATTTTACAGGAGCCGAAGTGAAGGCAACAGATTTAAGGGCAGGAGCATCCTTAATTTTAGCTGGTTTATGTGCTAAAGGAGAAACTGTTATTAATGATGTATATCACATAGATAGAGGATATGTTTCTATTGAGAAAAAATTAAAAGCTTTGGGAGCAGATATTGTAAGAGTAGAATAAGGTGAAAATAAGGTCATAATTATCCGCATAGATAATTACGACCTTATTTTTTTACCCATGAAACTTTAGAAAATGTATATTTGTAGTAATATTAGGACCACATTTGTAATACAATTTAATATCCGCAACGAAAGGAAGGAAAAATAATGAGCTACTATAAAACTAATAAAAGAATAAACTATGGAAAAAAACTATATAAATCTGCAAAGCCATTACTAAATGTATTTATGTATTTTGGGTTAGCTGTTGGATTCTTATTTATATCTGTCTACTTAATTTTGGGAAGGAATGAAACAAGCCCTGAAAATGGGAATATTGCCAATATAGAAGAAAATGTACAAAATAACAATGGGGGAGAAATAGTGTCAAAGGAGCAAGGTGAAACAAAGAAAGAGTTTAACCTAGTGGTAAGTGATGTAAAGGTATATTTAACTAAGGAAGGAAGAGTTGCTAATTTGCCCTTAGAAGAATATATTAAAGGGGTTATAAGTAGTGAAATGCCTGTGACCTTTGAAATTGAAGCGTTAAAAGCTCAAGCTATTGCGGCAAGGACTTATACTGTAGCCCATACGAAAGCTTTGGGTGGAGCTTGTGCAAATGCTAAGGGGGCAGACCTCTGTGACACAGTACATTGCCAAGTGTATATGAATAAGGAAGCTAGGTTAAAGGCTTGGGGTGTAAATGGGGAAAAAAATTGGGCTAAAATTGAAGAAGCAGTAAGTGAAACCAAGGGGATGGTACTTACCTATAATAATGAACTTGCAAAGGGTGCATACTATTTTTCTACTAGTGGTGGTAAGACAGAAAATGTAGAAGAGGTGTTTGTTAGTGCATTACCTTACTTAAGAAGTGTAGATAGCCCAGGTGAAGATGTATCTCCTAGTTATAAAAGTAGTGTAACCATACCCATTTCTAAGTTTACATCTACCATAAACAACCAGTATAAGGATGCAGGAGTAAGTGCTAGTAAAGTTAAAAGTCAGGTTAAAATAGTGAGTAGAACTGAAGGTGGAAGTGTAAAGGAAATAAAACTTGGAAACATAACTATACCTGGAAAAACTTTTAGAGTGCTGTTTAATTTAAAGTCTGCAAACTTTCAAATGGAGTTTTTAGATAAAGATATAGTAATTAGATGTGTAGGTAGCGGTCATGGAGTTGGTATGAGTCAATGGGGAGCTAATGTAATGGCCAAAGCAGGTAAAGCATATAAGGATATACTTTTTCATTACTATAGTGGTGTTAATATTGAGATTATAAATAAATAAGTATTGATACAAACATAATAAGAGCACCTGGAGAAGGGAAAAACTTCTGCAGGTGCTTTTGTTATAAAAAAAAATAAAAAATTTTCTTTTGCATGTATTATTTTCCAAATATGAGTCCAGAATACAGGTGGAGGTGTTTTTATGAACAATAAATTTAATAAGTTTAAACAGTTTATTAAGAAGGAGGGCTTTTACGTAATACTCTTTGTATGTTTATGTGCTGTAGCAACAGTAGCAGCTATTACAGCTGGAGGAAATAAAGATACAGCAATAAATCCAACTACAACACAGGAGCAAAAGGGTACAGTAGTTGAGCCAAAAGATCCTCAAGGTGCTCTTCAAGTGAAGGAAGATATAAAACCAGTACCAAATGTACAAGTTCAGAACAAAAGTCAAGCTGTTTCTAACACAGGAAACAAAAACTTTGTTAGTCCAGTTAAAGGTTCTCTAGGTAGAGCCTATTCAGAGGATCCAGTTAAATTTAAAACTACAAATGATCACAAGACTCACCCAGCAATGGATATTAAAGCTGAAAAAGGCGCATCTGTTGTAGCAGTTTCAGACGGAGTTGTAAAAAATGTAGATCGTACTACTGAAGGTGTATTTGTAGAAATTGACCATCAAAATGGTTTAGTTACTAGATATGCTAATTTAGACGAAAAGCTAGCAGTAAAAAAAGGTGATAAAGTAAAAGCTTCTCAAGAAATTGGTAAAGTTGGAAATACTACTAACTTAGCTTATGAAGAGTATGGTACATACCTTCATTTCGAAGTTCTTAAGGATGGAAAAAATGTAGATCCGGCTTCATATGTTAACTACAAAAAGTAAATAACATATTTTTCAAAATTTATTTTAGTCATTTTCCGATATAATCGGAAAATGACTAATAAGAAAGTAATTTAACATTAGTTTTCAGCATATTTATAAATATAGAAGGGTTAAGGAGGTAACACTTTGAAAGATTACATCGAAGATAGAGTACTGGAGGTCGCTAGATACATTATTGAATCACAAGCTACTATAAGAAAAACAGCATCAGTTTTTGGAGTTAGTAAAAGTACAATACACAAGGATATGACTGAGAGATTACCTAAAATAAATCCTCAAGTAGCTGAAGAAGCAAAAACTATCTTAAATTTAAATAAAGCAGAGAGACACATTAGAGGTGGAAAAGCCACAAAAATGAAATATAAAACGATTGAAGGATAAAATATTTAGTATTATAATAGTAATTAAGACAAATTTTAGCGAAATTTAGATTATTATAATACAAATATACAGAAGAGCAGGAGTGAAATTTAAGATGTTTTTTTTTGGAATGGGTACAGATATGGGTATAGACCTAGGTACTGCTACAGTGCTAGTGTACATTAAGGGTAAAGGTGTAATTTTGAAGGAACCGTCAGTTGTAGCTATTGACAAAAATGCTAATAAAGTGTTAGCAGTTGGTGAAGAAGCTAGAAAAATGATTGGAAGGACACCTGGTAATATAGTTGCAATTCGTCCGCTAAGAAATGGTGTAATTTCAGATTATGATGTTACAGAAAAGATGCTTGAGCATTTTATAAAAAAAGCATGCGGAAAAAGAAAAATGTCAGCACCAAGGGTTGTGGTTTGCGTTCCTTGTGAAGCAACAGAAGTGGAAAGAAGAGCTGTAGAAGATGCAGCTAGAAATGCAGGTGCAAAGAAGGTTCAATTAATAGAAGAGCCTCTAGCAGCAGCTATAGGTGCAGGATTAGATATAACGAAAGCTAGCGGAAACATGGTAATTGATATTGGTGGAGGAACTACCGATATTGCGGTTATTTCCCTAGGCGGAATGGTTGTTAGAGAATCAATTAAAGTTGCGGGAGATAAGTTTGATGAGGCAATTATTCGTTACATTAGAAAGAAACATAAGCTTATGATAGGTGAGAGAACAGCGGAAGACTTAAAAATTAATATTGGCTGTGCATACCCTAAGGAAGAAGAAGTGAGTATGGAAATAAGAGGAAGAGACCTTATTACAGGACTTCCCAAGAATATACTGGTAAATTCAAGTGAAATGAGAGAAGCGTTAAAGGAAGCAGTTTATGCCATTGCTGAATGTACTCATTCTGTTTTAGAAAAAACCCCACCAGAATTAGCATCTGATATTGCTGATAAAGGAATTATTATGACTGGCGGTGGTGCTTTATTAGATGGATTAGACAAGCTAATTCAAGAGATTACAAAGGTACCCGTTTATGTAGCAGAAGATTCAGTTTCATGCGTAGCACTAGGAACTGGAAAAGTTTTAGACTACATTGATAAATTAGATGATTCATTTAGTAGTCAACATGTATCCATAATAGACTAAAAAAAAGCAATATAGCCATGGGCTATATTGCTTTTGCTTTAGTATAGGGCAGGTTTATCTCCTTCACGGTTTACACACAAGTTATTTCACTTCGTCCAAATTAAATTGATCTTTGCAGTAGAAGCTTAAGTAATAGGCGTGCATTAAACTGTGAGTTATAATTTTTGACAATTGTACAATTAAGTTTAATCTTATGTTCCTAGAGGTAAAGGGTTCATCATCATCACTAGAATCAACTATTCCAATTATTGATATATCACCCACAGGAGGAAGGATCTTACCAACTCCTTTTCCGGGGTTAATTGGATAATTTCTAACTTGAATTTCCCCAATGCTTGAAAAGGGGCCTAAACAAGCATCTATACCTATAATTTTACAGTTAGGATGAGATGATTTAATCTCAGCTAATCTTGCTTCAAGATTTAAAGCATGTATAGGCTCAGAAATAGTACCGTACACAGGAAGAGGAAAAAATCTTTCTTTTAGATAAGTTCCTACTAAAGGGCCTAAGCAATCTCCAATACATCTATCAGTGCCTATACACACTATAATGGTATTATCATCTAAATGATCCTTAATAAAATGAGCTAAGTTATAATATCCTAAAGGTTCCTTATAATGCGTTTTAATCTTACTCACTGAACACACACCCCCTATTTATTTATATGAGGATATATATGCAATTATTATTTTAAAAACACTGTTAGGCTGATTAATAGAGAAAATATAAAAAATTAAGTAGTGTGGACATGTTAAATAATTAATGAATAGGCTTATAAAAACTTTAAGATTAGAGTAACTTTATACAAAGTAAGGTAAATACATTAAATGAAGTTTAGACCAATAATTTAAAATAAAACTAAGAGCATACCAATTTCTCCATAGATTTGAATATGTTAGGAATAAAAAAATCCATTAAGAACATAATTAAGAGGTAGTAGGTAATAAATTATATATAATAGGAAGTGATAGTTTGAAAAAAACTTTTTATTCTACAATTATAATTGTTTATAGTATAATTTGTATCTATATTATGCTTGAACATAATGTTCCTAACAAGGATATCAACCATAATATTACAATAGTTAAGAAAGATCAAAAGGAATCATTAGAGAAGGAACAAAAAAATATATGGGATGAAAGTACAGAAAGTGCAGTGAATAACTCAAAGGGCAAAAATGAGGAAGAACTTGTTTCTAGCTATAACTCAAGGGATTTAATTCAAGGAAATGATAGTGGGTCAGATAGCGATACTTATAAAAAAGATAAAAGTGTAAGTATTATGAGGAATACAATGGAAGAGTTATCTGAACTAGAAAATAGTGATAAAATTACAGGTGAATTTGATGCCTATAACATTGAAAAAAGAAAAAAGAATCAAGTTATAAAAGTACCAGTGGAGGAAATAAGTTCTTATCTTTCCTTAGAAGAAAAGGCTAAAATTCTTTCAGTATCTAGGAAACTTAAAGAGGAAGATTTTAATAGATTTCAAGAATATTTATCCTATAAAAATCAAAAAATAGGAGTAAGGCAGGCTATGGCAATTCTTGAAGAGAGAGTAACGGCTAAACAGGTAAGCGAAGTAAAAGAAATATTTTCAAAGTACATAGACATGGGAACAGTAGAGAATAAAGATGATTAAGTAAGCATTAAGTTAAATAAATTAATTAATTTATTATAGGTTGATTACAAACCCCTATACCTTTTTAAGAATAGGGGCAAATTCCTTTATTAGACTATTTTTAAATTATTTGTAATGGGTTTATTAATTTTAAGGGATATTTGATTTTCATAAAGGGTATACTGCTATCAAAGACCTTATAGCTAACAGGCCAGGAGGTATTCCGCTCAAAAGGCCTTAAAAAACGTAATAAGGTGTAATCGTGAGCATTCAATAAAGAATATAAGGTAAGCGGCAATAAACAACTAAAATAGCTAAATTTGAGGTTGAAAAAAGTTTAATTAAATTGTATACTAATCCTTGTCAAAGTTGAGGCCAATTTTGATGATTGTGATGTGCTGGCATGGCTCAACGGTA
>NZ_DGLI01000002.1:7468-7701 GCF_002387895.1 Clostridium sp. UBA4548 | reverse complement strand
TTCCTATTGCCAGCTCCAAATGTGGAGGAGTTCCCGAGTGGCCAAAGGGGGCAGACTGTAAATCTGTTACGTTTCGTTTCGATGGTTCGAATCCGTCCTCCTCCACCACATTAGGTCGCATAGCTCAGCTGGGAGAGCATCTGCCTTACAAGCAGAGGGTCACAGGTTCGATCCCTGTTGCGACCACCATTTACACTTAAATTTAATAAATATGCTGGCATGGCTCAACGGTA
>NZ_DGLI01000002.1:0-7342 GCF_002387895.1 Clostridium sp. UBA4548 | reverse complement strand
TTCCTATTGCCAGCTCCAAATATGGAGGAGTTCCCGAGTGGCCAAAGGGGGCAGACTGTAAATCTGTTACGTTTCGTTTCGATGGTTCGAATCCGTCCTCCTCCACCAAAACACCTACTTATTAGGTGTTTTTTTATTGTCTATGAATTTTAAATTTATTTCTTTTAAAATCACCTAAGAGCTCTAAGACAACTGGGTCTGTATAAAGAACCTATATGTTGTAATTTTAGGATTAAGTATCCTTGTAGTGAATAAACCTGAAGGTATTTAATAGCGAACATATTGACATAGGAAAATTAATATGTTAGTCTAGACTAGAAAATAAAAAACTTAATAATAACTCTTATCCAGAGAGGTGGAGGGACAGGGCCCGATGAAACCCGGCAACCAGTGCAAGCACAATGGTGCCAATTCCTGCAGTAAAGTCTGCAAGATAAGAGAGAGTGGAAATATCAACCTCTTCTTATCTTAGAAGAGGTTTTTTATTCTTTGTAATTAGAAATATAAGGAAATTTCCTTATTATATTTAAAGCTTAAGAGGCATCTAAAAGAAAATAACTACTATTTTACAGATGACCTGGCAGAAGAGAGAGGAGATAGAAAATGAGAAGATTATTTACATCAGAATCAGTTACAGAAGGACATCCAGATAAGATTTGCGATCAAATTTCCGATGGAGTATTAGATGCAATATTAGAGCAAGACCCAACAGCAAGAGTTGCTTGCGAAACAGCAGTAACAACAGGTATGGTTTTAGTAATGGGAGAAATTACTACAAACTGTTATGTTGACGTTCCAAAGGTTGTAAGACAAACCATAGCAGAGATTGGATATACAAGAGCTAAGTATGGTTTTGATGCTGATACTTGTTCTGTTTTAACATCTATAGATGAACAGTCAAGTGATATAGCAATGGGAGTTAATGAAGCTTTAGAATCAAAAAAAGGTGAAATTGATAGGGATGAAGCTATAGGAGCAGGAGACCAAGGTATGATGTTTGGTTTCGCTACAAATGAAACTGAAGAGTATATGCCATTACCAATAGCTATGGCTCACAAATTATCTAGAAGATTAACTGAAGTTAGAAAAAATGGTACTTTAACATACTTAAGACCAGATGGAAAAACTCAAGTTACTGTAGAATATGAAGATAATAAACCTGTAAGAATTGATACAATAGTTATTTCAACTCAACATGGACCAGAAGTTGAACGTGATCAAATAGAAAAAGATTTAATGGAACATGTGGTAAAAGCAATAGTTCCAGCTGAATTACTAGATGAAAACACTAAATACTACATAAATCCAACAGGAAGATTCGTTATTGGAGGACCACAAGGGGACTCAGGATTAACTGGAAGAAAAATTATTGTAGATACTTATGGTGGATATGGAAGACACGGTGGTGGTGCATTCTCAGGAAAAGATCCAACTAAAGTTGATAGATCTGCTGCTTATGCTTCAAGATGGGTTGCTAAAAACTTAGTTGCTGCTGGTGTTGCTGATAAGCTAGAAATTGAATTAGCTTATGCTATAGGAGTTGCAAAACCAGTGTCAATTGAAGTTGAGACTTTTGGAACAGGTAAGATTTCAGATGACAAAATTGTTGAATTAATTGAGAAAGTATTTGATTTAAGACCATCTGCTATAATCAGAAACTTAGATTTAAGAAGACCAATCTATAAGCAAACTGCAGCTTATGGACACTTTGGAAGACTTGACCTTGATTTACCATGGGAGAAGTTAAATAAAGTAGAAGAAATAAAAAAATATTTATAGTTTATAGCCCACTTTAAAAACAAGCGGCCTAAAGCTAGTTATATCTAATTTAAGAGGTGTAACATAAGCTTTAGGCTTTTTTATTTTATACACAAGGTAAAATGTAGCTATTATATTATAAAGTTGTAATTATGAGGGATTATGTAAAATAGGGAGTAATTATTATGGAGAATAGTTTGTAACAGAGTAATATTGTTTAAAATATACTATATAGTTAGCACTTTACTTCAAGCTTTAAGCAATATTAGCCAGAATATTAATGTAATGCTCTAGTAAGATCCTTATGTTATAATAAAATGTATATAAGTAAAACCTTTGTAAAGTGTAAAAATAATATAAAGGAACTTATATAAAAGCGCATTAAGAATAGAAAGCTTGTAACGTAGAAAGTTTTTAATGCACTTTATATATAAAATTTTAGGAGAGATATTATGCCAACAGTTCAAGGTGTAATTAGTAATATAGTTTTTAAAAACGACGATAATGGATATACAATAGCTAGAATAAGTTCAGGTACTAATACATTTACTATAGTGGGAACCATACCTTATGTAGTTGAAGGAAATGAATATAGCATTTCAGGGGAGTGGGTTACTCATGCTAAATTTGGACAGCAGCTAAAGGTGGATGTAATAGAAGAAATTCTCCCAACTACAAAATCAGGAATAGAGAAGTATTTGGGAAGTGGAATTATAACAGGAATTGGGCCTATTACAGCAAAGAAAATCGTAGACTTTTTTGGGGAAAATACTTTAGAAGTTTTAGATAATAATATAGAGAGATTAAATGAAATTAAAGGTATTGGAACTAAAAAAATTGAACTTATAGTGAAGTCCTATTCTAGTCAAAGAGAAGTTCGGGGAATCATAATGTTTTTCCAAGGCTTTGGAATATCTCCAAATGGAGCTATGAAGATATATAAACGATTTGGTGGTAATTCCATAGGTATAGTAAAGGACAATCCTTATATATTAACGGAAACAGTTGCAGGTATAGGATTTAAAGCCGCAGATAAGATTGCCAGACACTTAGGAATAGATAAGGATTCGCCATTTAGAATTAAAAGTGGAATTAACTATATAATTAATGAGTTTTGTTCTATAGGAAATACCTTTATGCCTATGGATAAGCTGATTTTAAAAGGAAAAGAAATCCTAGAGGTAGAGGAAGAAGCTTTAAATAATTGTATTTACGAAGCTGTAGTAGAAGGAAAACTAAAAGTAGAGGATATAGAAGAAACAAAAGGTGTTTTTACTATACCTTACTTATATGCTGAGTTAGGTGTTACAAAGCAAATTATAACCCTGGCTACTTCTCACTACGAGGAAGTAGATATTAACGTAGATGAAGAAATTAAAACCTTTGAGGAAAAAAATAATATAACCTTAGCAGAATCTCAAAAAGAAGCCATTAAGGGTGCTATGAATAATGGGGTAGAAGTTATTACTGGAGGCCCTGGTACAGGTAAAACTACCATTATAAATTGCATTGTAGATATATTTGAAAGGGCACTAAAAAAAGTTTATATGGCTGCTCCTACAGGACGTGCAGCTAAAAGAATGAGTGAAGCCACTGGAAGAGAAGCTAAAACTATACACAGGCTACTGGAGCTAGGGGCGGGAGAGGAAGAAGCAGTTCAGCTTTATAAAAGTGAAGAATCCCCGCTAGAATGTGATGTGCTTATTGTAGATGAGGCTTCAATGATTGATATAAACCTTATGAATAATCTTTTAAGTGCTATCACTTTAGGTACTAGATTGATAATTGTTGGGGATGTTGACCAGCTTCCATCTGTTGGGCCAGGAAATGTGCTAAGGGACATCATAGAAAGTGATGCAGTAAAGGTTGTAAGACTAAATGAAATATTTAGGCAGGGAAGAGAAAGTATGATTGTAGTAAATGCCCACCTTATAAATGAAGGTAAAATGCCTATGTTGAACAAAAAGAACGGTGATTTTTATTTTATAGAATCACCTGAAGGAGAAATTATTTTAAAAGAAATTATTTCTCTCATAAATAATAGACTACCTAAGTTTAATAACAAATGGAACAAGATGGAGCACATTCAAATTTTATCTCCAATGAAAAAAGGCGTTGTAGGAGTTGACAATTTAAATAAAGAGCTTCAAGGTATACTAAATCCTAAATTAAAGAATAAACCTGAAAAAGAATATAGAGATATTATTTTTAGAGTGGGAGATAAGGTTATGCAAACTAAAAATAATTATAATATTAAGTGGAGTAAGCATACAACCCATTGCGAAGAAGAAGGAATTGGAATCTTTAATGGAGACATAGGGTATATTATTGATATAAATGAAGAAGATGACAAGGTAATTGTGAACTTTGAGGATGATAAAATCGTAGAATATGATGATACCTATTTGGAAGAACTTACACTATCCTATGCTATTACAATACATAAGAGTCAAGGGAGTGAATTTCCTGTGATTATTATGCCTATGTTTATGGGACCACCTTTGCTTATGAACAGAAACTTACTTTATACGGGTATTACTAGAGCTAAACAGCTAGTTGTTCTAGTAGGAAGCTCTAAAGCAATTCAGTTTATGAAAGATAATGATAGAAGTTTTGAGAGATATTCGGGACTTAAGTGGAGAATAAAGCAAATATTTGAGGTTTAATCAAGGGGAGATTTTATGTTGATTCCGAAAGAGAGCAAAGAAATTACTACTAAAGAAAATATAGATGAGAAGCTGATAAGTCATTTTAAATCAAAAATTAGCAGTATCAATGTAGTTTCATTTTTTTATAATACACCAGAAATATTTAAAAAGATTATTTTTTATGCTTTGTCGCAAAACAAGACTGTACTTTATATTACAAATGAGAGTGAAAATCATGTTTTTTTGGCAAGTACTCTTAAAAGTCAAGGAATTAAATGCAATTACTTAGGATACAAGTTACAACAGATACTAAAACAGGGATTAAATATTATCAATCATAATCAAGCACTATATTTAGAGGAAAAGTTTGACCTTGTAATTTATGATGATATTAACTCTATGCCCATGCATGATAAGGAATCTATAAGAAAATTGTTAGAGAGCTGTTGTAAGGGATATGGTACTATGATCGGCTACTCTATTGAACCTATTTTTTATAATGAAGTTACATTGTTTCAATGTCCGAATAATAATGGCAAACCTTTAGTGGAACCTAGAATCATAAATACTAGAGTGAATGTTAATGATGACTTACCACAGGTGGTTTACGATTATTTAAATTGGTCTATAATTTCAGATAAGAAGGTAGTGATTTATGTTCCTGATAATGAAAAGGTAGAAAATATATATAATTATTTAATTAGGTTTAGGAATAAGTTAACTAAAAATATCTTCAGCTATAAATCGGATGAAAAGCACAATAGGAGTATGTTGAAGTTTTTGGCTAAAGCTAAGGGAATTATGATTACAAATAGTTTTGATAATGGTGATGTGGATTTAACAGGAATTAATGTAATGGTTTTTTTTGCAGAACATAAAATATTTGACTATAAAAGATTAGTTTATTTATCTAGCAGAGCTAGTAGAAGTAGATCCTTAGACAGGGGAGAAGTAATTTTTTTATCAAATGAATTAAGTGAAGACATGGATAATGCTAAAGAAATTTTGAGGGAGTTAAATAAAAAGGCATGGGAAGCAGGCTTTTTAAGGCTTTAAAGTATGTTTTAAATTGTATCATGAATATAATTTTTTGCGGAATGGAAAATTGTATATTATGCAATTCAACAAGTAGTGAAAGTTTGTTGTGCACAAAGTGCAAGCAACTAGTAAAAATTAATTACTCAGACTATTATCTAAAGGATGGAAAAGAAGAGTTTAAATGCTATTCCTTAGGATTTTATTCTTACTCAATTAAAAAGCTAATTTTAGCACTAAAATATGAAAGAAATTTTTATGCTGCTAAAGTAATGGGGGAATATATTACTGAGTTTATTAAGAGCAGACTAGAAGAGGAAGTTGATGAAATAACTTTTGTTCCCAGTAGTAAAGAAACTATAAGGACTAGAGGCTTTAATCAATGTGAGGTTATTTGTAGTCAGGTTAGTAGTGAAACCAATATACCTTGTAAAGCCTTGCTTAAAAAAATAAAGACTACAAAGGATCAAATAGGATTAAGTACTGCCGAAAGGTGGAATAACATTAAAGATAGTTTTACCTGTATAAATCCAGAATATATAAAAGACAAAAACATTTTGCTTATTGATGATGTGGTAACTACTGGTGCTACAGCCTTTTATTGTGCTAGTGTGTTAAAGAAATTTGGAGCAAAAGAAGTTTATGTATTGACTGTTGCTAAAAGTAGAGTATAATATAAAAAGTGAGTCGGGTTTGTGGTTGAAAGTCGATGCCAGTCGCAGGCGAAACGATCCACGTAAGTTAAACAAAGTTTTAACGAGCATGGTGCGGCTTAGAAGTAAGTCCTGCCGCTTTCGGGCGAGAGGGTTAGTAGTGAGAAGTTAAATCTGGGTAGCAAAAGCTCCAGCAGGCGAGTGTGGGGTCAAAGACCAGGTCAACCGACTAGAAGACACTTTGAGAAATCAAGGTGTTTTTTTATTTCAATAAAATTAAAAAACATAGCTTATATATATTTTACTTAAATTTCATTTTAGAAATTTAAGCAGTTGATATATTACCTACTAAAAGGTTCTATAATAGCCCGTGTATTTAAATTATAGCATAAGTTTAATAAAATTTCATATAGTATAGTTGCAAGCTATAAGGATTATAAAGGAGAAAGAAATAGGTATTAATGAATAATGAGTATTATTTTTAGAAAATTGGCACAAATACTATTTGAAAACAAATGGAATTAATACTAAAATATAATCATCAAATATATAAATAATCTACAGAGAAAAATAATAAAATATTAAAGAAAACATATACTTAACAAGAGGATTGTTTAAAAAGTCCTTGTTAACTTTGAAAGGGGCTGTAATTATGAAAATTAGAACTGTAGGAAAGAATATAGAACTAACAAATGCACTAAAATCTATAGTAGAGAAAAAGCTATCAAAGCTAGAAAAGTATTTTGGAGAGAATGTTAGTGCTACAGCAACATTAAGTGTAGAAAGAAATTTTCACAAAATAGAGGTTTTAATTCCTTTCAATAATGTTATGCTAAGAGCAGAAGAAAAGAATAGTGATATGTATAGTGCTATAGACTTAGTTATAGATAAATTAGAAGGACAAATTAGAAAACAAAAAACTAAACTTCAAAGAAGAAATTATGAAGATTCCTTAAGATTCCAAAATATATCTTCCTATGAAAATGACTCAGCTGATGAAGAACCAAAGATTGTTAAAACTAAGAGATTTGCTATGAAGCCTATGTCAGAAGAAGAAGCGGTACTTCAAATGGAGCTTCTAGGTCATGACTTTTATGTATACAAGAATTCACACACTAATCAAGTAAATGTTTTATATAAAAGAAATGATGGTGACTACGGATTAATTGAGCAAGAGTTCTAATTTATATAATTTAGCTATAGAAAAGCTTTAAATTTAAAATTAATGGGGCTGTCGCACTAAATAAT
>NZ_DGLI01000008.1 GCF_002387895.1 Clostridium sp. UBA4548 | reverse complement strand
ATCTATTAATCCTATTATATCACCTTGAGCATTTCTAATGTAGTAGTATTCATTAGTCTTGTAACTTATTTTGCTTGTATAATCCCCTGATACAACAGAACCATTTAAATATGCAGTGCTGCTATTAGTGCTTCCCTCACTTTTCCACACCCCTACATTTTCACTAGGATTACTTAATACCCATAGATATTCTCCTGAAGACTGTTCATTAACCTTCAGTTCTAACCATTGATTATCAGTGTAGTTTTGGAATTGCTTACTAGCAATTGGAGATGCCGAAATAGTAGTATTATAATCAGTCTTCCATTTATACAAACTTAAAGTAAGGTTACCAATATTGTTACTCCAACTTGGACAGTTTACACTTACTCTATCAAATGGCTTTGTCGCATTAAATTTCTCTGCTGCACTGTTTGAACCTGAAAGTTGGATAGCTGTCTCACTACCTACTAACTCATAAAGATCATTACTATAACTATCAGGGGCTCTCAAATTCATTGATAAAAGCTTGCCATTAGCATCATAAGTATAATATACCTTATCCGTTCCATTATCTTCATAAGTTACTTTATCTCCAATAAGGTTATAAGATGTTTTTACACCATTTACAGTTTTTTCAGTTCTTATTCCTGAATCGTCATATTTATAGGTAATAGTTTGTCCAGTTTTGTTTATTGATTTTAATTGCCTACCCATTTCCCACGTGTAAGTATAACCATCATAAGTTAATGGATTTCCAATTTCATCATAGGTAATAGCTTTTCCATTATAAGAAGTTAATTTGTCCTTCCAGTTAGTATCTGTATAACCATAGTTTATAGTTGAAGTTGCAGCTACAGTTATGGGATTTGCAGTTGTGTACGGATATTCAATTTTACTAGTTATATTTCCACCTATGTCATAGGAATAAGTTATTGTTTTATTTGTTACTTTATTATCTTCTCTTATAAGTTCATTTAATTCATTGTAATAGAATTTTATGGGGTTTCCATATTGGCTTATTGTATCTATATTTCCATTTGCATCATAAGTATAATTTATTGTTTTATCATTATTGTATTTTATACTTTCTATCTGTGAACTTTCTGTAGAACCTGGTTTTATTAAATTAATTTTTATTCCTTCAACACTTAATGACTTCCCAGTAGTTCCAGCAATAGCTCCATCCACTACAGGATCCATCCAACCTATTTCTGCTACATGCACTTGATATTGAATATGATATCCTTCTGGAGCTCCCTCAAGTATTACTTGAATAGCTTCAATATTATTTGCTGTATCCCCAGATTGTGTTCCATCATATAGCCAATCGCTCTCCCACCCAACATTTGAGATATGTGCTTTATATTTAACTCTCATACCTGGAATTGCGTTAGTAATTGACACTTTTATTCCCTGCAGTGCTAATTGTTTACCTGTAGTTCCACACTCAGCTCCATTACTTACAGGGTCTTGCCAGCCTTGTGATTGAACAAGTCCTTGATAAGATAAATTTGTATTGCTAACTGTTCCTTTTCTATAATTATAGCTAGTGTTATATGTTGAAGAACCTAAAACTATTCCTTTATTTTTTAATCTTCCTAATGTGTCATAACTATAAGATATATTAGACTCTACCCCCTTATTGTAAGTTACTGAATTTGCTCTATTGTCTTTATCAAATCCATAATTAGTTGTATAGATTTTATCTGTTATTTTCTCAGTTATTCTATTTGTATTGTTGTTATTGTCGTAACCATATGCTGTGTAATTTCCATTTGATTCATCTACTTTAGTTAATCTATTAGATAAGTCATAACTATACAAATAATTAACTTCATTTATAAAGTCTTGCTTATAACCAAGGTTTGAATTAGCATCATATTTATAGCTATTTCTTAGCTTAACTACTTTAATTTTAATTGCTTCAATTTTTAATCCTTGTCCAGTAGTCCCTGATAATTCTCCATCAGTAACAGGATTCATCCAACCTATTCCTTGAACATTAACTTGGTATTGAACTATATATCCTATTGGTGCTCCCTCAAGCTTTATTCTTACAGCTTCCATCCTTAACCCTTGACCTATTGTTCCTGCTGTAGCACCGTCAGAGACCCAATTTTGCCAACCTAATTCTTGAACGTGAGCTTGATATTTTATATGCATTCCAGCAGGTACGTCAGTCAAACTTATTGATAGTGACTCTAGCCCCAAATTTTGCCCAATTGTTCCAAGAATACTATCATTACCATTAACAGTTTTAATTCCCATCTTTTCAATATTTCCACTATAGGTTATATGATGATTATTTTCATTTCCATAATAATTTCCTATTAGATTATCATAACCATCATATATATTTCCAACCTTTCGACCATTCCCATAGGTTGAATTAAGTAATTTTCCACTTCTTTCTTCAATTGTATTAGTAATTAAATTTTGTGACCCAACAGAAACTGAAGTATTATTACCAAGAGAATCATATCCAAAGTTATAATTAAAATCGTTATGAGTTACTGTTTTGATCCTATCATTTTCATAACTATAAGAATTTTTAATTGTTTGAGTACCAGCCACTTTAGAAGCTTCTGTGAGTCTATTTAATATATCATAAGTATAACTAGTAGACTTTCCTTTTGCATCTGTAACACTATCTAAAGTACCTTTTGTTTGATTATAATTATACGCAACTTTATTGCCAAAGCTGTCAAACATAGAACTTATATAGTTTCCATTAGCGGTGTAATTAGCGGATGACCCTATTTGATTAGTGCCATCATCTACTGCTGCTGATAATGGATTACCATAACTATCATAGTTAAACTTATAGTTTTTATTTTCTGCGGTAGTTGCTTTTGTAACATTATGTTTTGTATCATAATCATATTTAAATTCATTTCCTTTAGGATCCGTAGTGCTTATTAAATCATTTGTTCCATTGTATTTAAAGGTACTATTTCTTTGAGAAATATCTTTTACTGAAATTAGATTACCCTTATCATCATAAGCAAAACTATCTCCAAATTCTTCTTTATAGAATTGGATTCCATCAAAATAAGCGGTGTTGGCATTATTTGAATAAAATATATTCATATCTACTCGAGTGTAATCCATAGGAGCCTTAACTATTTCACTAATATACTGCCAATCATGATTATTTTTATTAAACGGTACTATTACCCACTTGACCTGGGATCCATTTACAAATGCCACACTTATATCAAAAACACCTTTTGGCACTGAATCAGCCTTAGCCCATGCACTTAAGTTAAAAGTATCGCCAGTTTTTCCGCTAAGATAAATTGCACTACCAATACTTTTACTCTTATTATATCCTCCAATTATCTTAAGAACATTATTGTCAAGAATGCTTGGATGACTACTATCCGAGGTGCTAACTAGAGAATCACCTGTTTCTAAACTATTATTCCACCACCAATCAGGTATAGTTCCTGTTCCTGAAAAGTCCCCATTTTCAACTAAATTATATCTATTGGCTATGCAGCCTTCCTCGAGCTGCAGGTCATCAAAATAAGCAATTCCTGTTTCTAGTGTAAGTTCTGGCCTTATTATTGCCCTTGCGATAGGTGTATCCGCTGGCAATGTAAATGTAACTTGAAGCCTTTGCCAAGCATGACTTCCATTTATACTTTTTGAAAACTTCTCTTCATAAGTGCCATCACTCTTTAAATAATGAACTGCAAGCTTTGCCCCATTATTATTTGTGTTTGATACTGTTACTGTTTTTACATATGCTGAAAGTGTATATGTTTTTCCAGGAGTTAGATTTACTTCTTGTTGCATATATTGCTTAGAAATATTATTAGTCTTTGATATTTTTATACTTTGATTTCCATAATGTTTATCTTCTGATGTTATGACTCCGCTTCCTGCTCCGCCATCTGAAGCCACAGTCCAATTTGTTGATTTTTCACATCCATGATTAGGTAAAATATTATTTACGGTTTTTTGTAGTTTTGATTCTGTTGTTAATTTCTTTGAATTTTCACTATCGCCATATTTATAATGCTGGGCATTGCCTTCGGCATCTTTAACATTTATGGTTTTCCCTAAATTGTCAAATTGATAAGTATTTACTCTACCAGATATGTCTGTGAATGTAGTTAAATTCCTTCCATAATTTATAATTAAACTCTCACCCTGTGTACCATTATTATGATTCTGTGAAACAGTATTTACTCTATATGGCTGTGAATTATAGTAAGTATAGGAGATTTTTAACCCATCAAAATTTATAGCTTCTTTAAGATTATTATTAATATCATACTGATATGTTGTCTTTTTTCCATCTGGATACGTTATTGTTTCAAGGTTATAAGGCCAATTTGCCCCATAAGTAAAGCTAGTTTTTTTATTATCTGGATCTATAATACTAGTTAAGGTTCCATAGGGATTACTTTGAAAAATAGTTTGTCTACCAGCTCCATCAGTTACCTTTGTCAATGTTTTACCATTGTAAGTCATTACCAACTCATTTTTATTTGCATCTATAATTTTATATAATAATCCATTTCCTAAAAAAACTAATTTATTATCTTTAGTGTCCTTTATCAAATATCCTATATCAATTCCATTGTTATAATTTAATTCTAAAGTTAATTCCTGATTAAACTCTTCTTTATATTTACCTGTTGTGGAATCAAGTTTAAAATAATGTTTTGTTCCGTCCTCATCAGTATACATGTAGTGTTGCTTGTCTTGGATAACTTTGGGTTCAATGATTTGACTAAGATTAAGTCTCCAACCTGCACCATAAAAGCTTGATGTATCACTAAAACTCGGAAATGTCTTTTCAGTTTTATAATTGCTATTAAAAACATGAGTAATATTAACAGGCATTCTACTCCCATTCATAATTAAATCATTATGCTTAAGTATTAAATTACCATTATAATCGTTAATATATCCTGTGCCAGCTCTTCCTATGTCTTGGGAATGGTATGTCCAGTAGTTTTCAAGTCCAGAGTTATTTATATACTTCACTATAATTCTAGGCCTTGCTCCTCTATAATAATCATCCATGTCAGCAGACCAAAACGCAGAATTTTCTATACTTTCATTAGTGCTCTTTAACATTAACCCGTAGTTGTTTCCTGTTAAATACCAGGACTTCACCATTTCTGTTACATCCCAAGAAAACCACTTACTAGCTTCATTAGCAATGCTATAATCTTCTATAGTAGAATCAACAGAAGGCTGATTACTCCATGCCAAATTATGATTCTCATCTGAAATCCAGTGACTTGTTACCTTATGTACACTAATTGCATTCTCTACAGGAGCTTCATATGAAAATAAATCTAATTGAGCTGCAACCACCATATCTGCTGTAGTTATACTAGGAATATTAAATTTTATTAAGCTTCTTATAGTTCCTGATGTTTTGTGTTTTCCAACTCTCAAATACTGATTATTATATTTATTGTCTGGGTCTGCTACTGATGTTACAAAAGTATCCATAATACCATTTCTACTTAAATCTGTTTCTATATCTGGATCTATAGTTACTGGATAAGCTCTATTTTTATCATTAAGCCATTCCTTGCTAGGAATTAAAATTAATGAGTATCCTTTTTTTGTTTCCTCAACCTTTACTTGAATATCTGTACTTTCTATTCCTTTTGAGTCAAACATAAAAGGGGCTTTTATTAAGAATATTTCTTTTGATTTATCATTCTTATCATAAAAAATAACAGAGTTGTCTTCCTGTTTTACTGCCGTAAGATTTTTAACCTCTATATTATAAGTGAATATACTATCTTCTATATTTTTATTTATAATTAGGTTTTCCTTCACCTTGTCTGAGACAAGCTGATAATTTAAGTCTACGTCCTTTAATATGTTTCTAAAATTAACACTTGAGGTTATGTTTGGAAGAATCTTTTTCTTTTCATTTTCTACTATATTTTGTTTTTCTAAGTTTTTTTCACTTTTACTTTTTAATGAAGCATTTTTACTATTATTTACTATGCCATTAGCCTTTTCTTCAATTTCCTTATTAATTTTATTTTCATTATATTCTGATAACTCTCCAGTTACTTTTGCAGCATTTTGAAGGCTCCAAGATATTTCATACTTATCCTTTGATATAGTTACAAGTCTTTTGGAATCTCCTTTTTTAGCAAGTTTAAACTTAAAGCTATTTGACTTATTTTCAAATACCTTTTCTGCCTCTTTTCCCTTGCTTTTACCAAAATTTAATATACTATTATTTTTTTCTGCCTGAGAACTAGGATTGTTCTGCTGACCAGAGGCTTGTACATTATCCTGTGGTAAAGGTTTGTTCTTTGCCTCCTCAGTTTTAGTATCAGGTTTTTCCTCTGCCTTAGGAGTTTCTTTTTCCTTACTTTCAGGAGTAACTTTATCTTCTGTCTTGGGTACTTCTTTACTCTCGCCTTCAGAGGTTTTTATTTCAGAACTAGATTCTTTCTTACTTTCATCTTCAGATGTCTTTTTCTCCTCTACCTTTGGACTTTCTTTGACTTCCTGTTCATTAACTAATTCTTCATCTAATGTCCTCTTATCCATAGTTTCACTTAAGGAGTTATCTATATCCTTCCACTGACCATCTTTAAAATAATGGACTGGATAATTATAAATTACTGCTTCGTAGGTTTTATCCTCCAATAGATAGTGTTTTATATTGGGTTCTCTTTTTTCTTCTACCTCATCAACTATTTTCACAGCAGCCTTTTCAGCTTCTGTTATTTCCTCATTTGTTTTACTTTGATTGCTTTCTATTTTTTCAGGCTTAGTATTAATATCACTAGCTAAAACCTGAAAAGGCATTGTAGTTGTAAGGAATGTAATTAATGTAGCTACAACTATTAACCTTTTAAATTTCCCCATATTATTCTCCCCTTATTTATAATTAGTTATTTTTCATCATTATATCCTAAACACACACTCGAAGTAACGCGAAATATGTAACATAAAATTTATTTTCTTAGTTGGCTTTTGGCATTTTCTTTCCCTTGTATTAAATCAAATTAAAATTTTATATTATCTATTAGAGTTTATTGCATTAAAAAGGAGCCGGTATTAACCAGCTCCCTTATTATTAGAACTTTTTATTGATTTTTAACTAGAGTATATAAAAGCCTTGCTCCACTTCCTGTTGCTCCACTTGAATGATATTCTGTTGGTGGTTTTTCACCAGCACAAGTTCCTGCTATATCAAGGTGTAGCCAAGGTTTGCTTTCTACAAATTCTCCAATGAATAAACCTGCTGTGATGGTACCTGCTCTTGGTCCTCCAATGTTTTTAAGATCTGCTACTTCTCCTTTAATTTGTTCTTTGTACTCATCAAAGGATGGTAGTTTCCAAACCTTTTCTGCAACTTCTTTTGAAGCTTCTTCTAAGCTGTTATAGAAGTTATCATCATTAGTAACTACTCCAATAGCTGCACTGCCAAGGGCTGTGACCACTGCACCTGTTAAAGTTGCAATGTCTACAACTCTGCTTACTTTTTCATTTCTAATGATGTAGGTTACTGCATCTACCAATGTAAGTCTTCCTTCTGCATCAGTATTTAATACTTCAATGGTTTTTCCTGCCATTGAACCTATTATGTCTCCTGGTCTATAGGCTTCTCCAGAAATCATATTTTCGCAAGCTGCAACTACAGCCACTACATTTTTCTTAAGCTTCATTTTTCCAATAGTGCTCATTGCACCAATTACCGCTGCTGCTCCACCCATATCTGTTTTCATGTTTGCCATGCTTTGACCTGGTTTTATGCAGTATCCACCTGTGTCAAAGGTTAAGCCTTTTCCTACAAGTCCAAATATCTCCTCTGGATTCTCACTACCTCCCATATGTCTCATTACAATTAACTTTGGCTCATTTGCTGATCCCTTAGCCACTGCCATGTAAGCCTCCATGCCTAAGCTAATTATTTCATCTTTATTATAAACCTTAACTTCAAAGCCATAATCCTCACCAGTTTTTTCTGCTCTTTTTGCAAGTTCTGCTGGAGTTAATATGTTTGCAGGCTCATTTACTAAAGCTCTTGCTATTAAGTTTCCTTCTCCTAGGGCAACACCTTCTTTTACTGCTGCTTCTAATATACTTACATCACACTGACTGCAACATAATAAGGTTACAGCATTTAAAGTTACAGGCTTCTTATCACTTTTGTAAGTGTCAAAGGTATAAGTGGCCATGGTTATAGCTTCCCCTATAGCCTTTGCTGCTATTTCCATATCAAAATGTTTTCTTAGTGCAGGTACATTAATCTCTAAAGTAGCTGCCTTTAGTCTCATGGATTCCTTAACTAATTTTCCAAGGCTTTTTCTAATAGTTTCTGCTGTTAACTCTTCCCCTTTACCAGCACCTACTAAAATTAATTTACTTGGAGCTTCTTTTCTAAGTAAATTAACAGTATATAGTTCTCCCTTTTTACCAGTGAATTCTTTATTTTCTATTACATAAGAAATTGCATTATTTATAGCTTCATCCTCAAACTTCATATGAAAATCTTCTTTAGATTCGAACATAAGAATTGCTTTAACTTCTGCAGTTTCTTTGTACTCATTAAATTTTGCTACTCTAATATCCATAATATCACCCTTTCATCTACTATAATTATTCTCTTATAAGTTTAGTTCTATAAAGGATTTTTAATTCCTTCTTTTTTTGTGAGTTAATAGAAATTTAATATTATTTAATAATCATTATTAAATCGTATTTCTAATTAACAATCCTAACTTATGAGGTTTCTTAAGAGTTTAGGAAACTTATCTTTCCAACATGTCGTTAAGTTTCATATATAAGAGTTATCTTTAAATATCAAAGAAGTATCCTATACCTATAAGTCTTAACTTTAACATGTACCTAAAAGGATATGCAACTTATAAAAGCCCTATGCCAAAATCCATAAGCTTTTTTATTCTAATACTTTTAAATAAAATAACCCTAAGAAAATAGGTTTTTCTACTTTCTTAGGGCTTAGTATAGGTTTTAATTATAACCTTCATATGGGAAACCAAAGCTAAGACTTATCTAAAAGGTAAAGTCTTATGTTATTAGTGTTTAAGCTTCATTCTTTGGAATATCAAATTGTGGTTCTGTGAAGCCTCTTCCCACTACTTCTCTTACGTCTGTGATGGTTATAAAGGCCTTGTCATCTATACTGGTTACAACCTTTTGTAGTGCTACTATTTGATTTTTAGAACAAACTACAAATAATATTCTTTTATCTCCACCAGTGTACATACCTGTACCATTAATTCCTGTTACCCCTCTGTTTAATTCTTTCATTAAGGCTACAGATACTTCTTCTGATTTAGTTGATATAATGTGTACTGCCTTGGAGTAATTAATACCCTCAAGGACACTGTTTATCACCTTAGAAATAATAAATACTGAAATTAAGGCATACATGGCCTTTTCTACTCCAAATACAAAAAGTCCAACAGTGATTATTACCGAATCTATACCTAACATTATATTTGAGATTTGCAGCCTTCTAAAATAATGTTTAATTATTGTGGCTAAAAGATCTGTTCCCCCAGTAGTTGCTGAGGCTCTCAATACTAGTCCAATACCTACGCCTACTAAGACTCCTCCAAATACAGCAGCTATTAAAAGGTCTGCTTTTACTGCTGGAATATAACTTGTATACCAAAGTGCTAGAGATAAAAACCCTGCAGCAAATATAGATTTACCTGCAAAGGATTTACCCTTTAGTTTTATTCCTATTATAAATAATGGGATATTTACTAAAAGGTTTGTAAGCCATAGGGGAACTCCAAAGCCAAGGGTGTTTTTAGAAACATATTCTACTACAATGGCTAGACCTGACAATCCTCCTGTTACTAAGTGGTAGGGCGAATAAAATATATTAATTCCCATAGCTGTTATAGTAGTTCCTATAACTATCATTAAGTATTTTATTAATTCTTCTTTGTTGTTTGCTTTATTCATTTCATAGCTCCCTTCATTAATTTTTTCCCCTAGTATGTTATAACATACTTTCAGTATATACAAAACAGCTTATTATTAATTTTAAATAAAATTAACAATGAAGCCCCCTTGAATTATATTTCTTCTAATTGGATATAACTATAGGTGTTACCCCCTACAAAATACCCTTAATGTTTCTAATTTGATTCTCAATATATTAAGTTTTTACATATATTGATAATTTTTCACATTACCTTTAAACTATATATTGTAGATAGATTAATAAACTTATTAAGGAGACGCTATGAATGCATATAACATATTTATAAGTATTGTAAATATAGTATTTGTTATAAATATCATATTTGCAATAATTGTTATACTTTTTGAAAGAAGAAATGCCAGTAACACTTGGACTTGGCTTATGATTATGCTATTTATCCCTGTGCTGGGCTTTATCTTTTATTTGTTCTTTGGTCAGGACCTGAGGCGTAAAAAGTTCTTTTATTTAAAGAAAGAAGAAGAAGAAAATCTTCTTGCTATTGTTTCTGAACAAAAGCATATCTTAAATAATGAAAATCTCATAAATCAAAATGATCTCCTTCATGATTATCATGATGTAATTACTTTAAACCTTTATAGTGACAACTCTATATTTACTACTAATAATGAAATTGAAATTTTGAATAATGGTCATGAAAAGTTTCCTAAATTAATTAAGCATCTTAAGAATGCCAAAAAATATATTCATTTAGAGTACTATATTTTTAATGATGACGATTTAGGAAATGAAATTTTAAATATTCTTATTGAAAAGGCCAAAGAAGGTTTGGATGTTAAGGTTTTATATGATGGTATGGGTTGCCTACATAATAACGTAAAGTTCTTTGAAAGATTACGAAGTGCTGGGGGCTCAGTTGTTTGTTTTTTTCCACCCTTTATTCCTTATATAAATATTAGGATTAATTACAGAAACCACAGAAAAATATGTATTATTGATGGTGAACACGGTTTTGTTGGCGGTTTAAATATTGGAGATGAATATTTAGGTCGCTCTAAAAGATTTGGCTTTTGGAGAGATATTCACCTTTATTTAAGAGGTGATGCTTTAGATTCCCTTCAAATAAGATTTCTTTTAGATTGGCGATTTGCAGCTGGGGAAGATTTTGTTATGGATCAAAAGTACTTTCCTAAAAGAGATAGAATTAATCATAAGGGAGTTCAAATTATCACTAGTGGCCCTGACTCAAAATGGTGTTCTATTAGAAACTCTTATCTTAGATTAATTTATAAGGCTCAAAAAAGTATTTATATTGAAACCCCTTATTTTGTTCCTGATGAGAGTATTTTAACGGCTTTAAAAATTTCTGCCCTATCAGGAATAGATGTAAGAATAATAATCCCTTGCAAGCCAGATCATCCTTTTGTATATTGGGCCTCTAAGTCTTATATCTGGGACTTAATGGACTCTGGGGCGAAGTGTTATACCTATGATAATGGTTTTATCCACAGTAAAATGATTTCTATTGATGGAAAAGTTTGTTGCGTAGGCTCTGCTAATATGGATATTAGAAGCTTTAGCCTTAACTTTGAAGTTAGTGCCATAGTTTATGATGAAGCAACTTCTTTAAAGCTAGAAGAAGCCTTTAAGCAAGACTTACTGAAATCCACCCTATTGACTAAGGATCATTATAATAACAGAGGAATTATTATAAGATTTAAAGAGTCCGTATCAAGGCTCCTCTCTCCTATTCTTTAATAATAGTTTGGAACAGTGCTTCTATCACACAATTTATATTATAAATAACAAAAAGCCACTGAAGTTAAAGCTAATGCATCTTTAACTTCAGTGGCTTTACTTATAAGCTTTTAAGCTGTTTTTCTACTTTTTACATTCCTAAATATAAAAGGTATAGTCCTATAAATATAACTAGTATACCAAAACAAATTTTTAGTATGTTTCCTACTTTAAAGTACCTAGGTGAGCTTTGCAGTGTTTCAATAAAGCCTACTGAAGTGCCTGCAATTACAATTAAAATACAATGCCCAACGGAATAAAGTAATAACATTAATATTCCTAAAACTATATTGCCGCTACTTGCTACAAAGGCAAGAATGGCTGCAAGAATTGGTGTAGCACAAGGTGAGGATAATACTCCTCCTAGTATTCCTAGAAAGAAGGCCCCTACTACTCCTTTACTGGTTCTTGGAACTTTGCAAGAATTACTTTCTTTACTGCCGAGGACTCCTATGGTCTTTAAGCCTACAAACATCATTATGACTCCAAGTGCTAGATACCACAGTTTTCCCCCACCAGCAAAAAACTTTCCTAGAACTGCTGAGGCTACTCCTAAGGCAACAAAGGTAAATATAAGCCCTAGTGAAAATACTAAAGAATATTTTAAAGCTAAGTTTTTATTTTTCTTTCCATTAGCCTCAACATATCCAATAACTAAAGGTACCGTTGATAGTAAGCACGGACTAAAGGATGACACTATTCCAGCTACAAAGGATGCTATTAAAGCTATAAAAATATTTCCTGATATGAGAGCTGTTAAATCATTCATCTAAGTTAACCCCCATTTCCTTAAATATTTCCTTTATTCTATTTTCATCAGTAGCTCCTGTATATCCTTTATACACCTGTTTTTCCGCCTTAAAGAATATGGTAGTTGGCACTACACTTACTCTATACTCATAAGCATACTCGGGATATTTCTCTAAATCTATTTTTACAACATTGACTTTGTCCTTATACTTTGGCGCAAATTCTCTTAACACAGCTTCCATCTGCTTACAAGCTGGTCATGTATTAGTACTTAAAGTCATTAAGGTAGGAAGTTTGGTATTAATATTTTCCATAGATGTGTATATATAATCATTACCTTCTAGAGATTTTAACCCTCCAGCTTTGTATATATTTTTATAATAATACATGCCTCCAATGGCAATTATTATAATCCCTATAATAACTCCTTTTAACCAATTTTTCATTCAGTTCCTCCTTTTCTTTTTTATAATTATATCTAAGTTTAAGACTGTGGTCTATTAAAAATATATTGTTAAATTTAAACAAATATATCTTTTTAATGAGGAACTTAATTTATTTATTTTAATAATTTCATAACAAAATTCTATGTACTTCTAAAAGTACTTATAGCCTTATTCACCAGTAAGGCTATAAAAGGAAGGCAGCAACAAGTTTATTCTTATTGCTACCTTTTATACTTTTTACCACTATGCTATAAAAGGAACGAATACTGCCAAGGTTAATACAGTATCTATAATTAAGGCAATAGAAAATTTGATTATTATCATATCTTCTGTTTCCTTTTTAAATAATAGATATCCAAAGGCATAACTAAGTATTCCAAGTATGGCACAAATCACTATACCAATTGCTTTGTAGGATAGTGGAGGTGGTAATAGTGCTAAGTAATCAGCATAGGATATTTTTAAGATGCTGCTGGTTTTCAAAATTATTGCAATAGCTGATAGCACTAAGAATCCTTTTAACTTCTTCTTTTCAGAGTAGGAGTAATCGAAGAAACTATAAACCCCTGCTACTATTGCAATTGGGAAAACCCATCTTAACCCATAAACAAAAACAAAGGATATACTATATAATAGTCCTTCTAAAGTTGTCCATATTGCTTCCGTTATTTCCGAACTTCTTATACCATTATTTGCATTCTTAAATGCTTCATTGGTTGAAGCAATGTTTACATCGTAACTTCCACTTTTACTAAAGCTAATAAAAGATACATAATCTTCTTCCACATAAGGGTATATGGTTAATTCTCTTAATCTAGAAACAAATTCTATGTCCTTAGTAGCTCCATCCTTAAAGGTAAATGAAACTATACTTGGCTCAGTACTTTTTCTTCCAACTGGCCTTTCACTAGTTCCATAAAATTTTCCACCCTCTTCTGAATATACTCCTACATTATCATAAATAACTATAGAATCATTAACATAGACTTGCTTAAACTTAGAGGAACTTCCATCTAAATTAAATTCTATGCCTTTACATCCTGAAAATTCATTTTTCATCATTTCTTCTAGTAAAATATATCCCTTTACTCCGTCTGTAGAGCAGGATATTTTGTTATAGGATACTGAGTCTGGTTTGTTAAGACTTATTGCTAACTTAGGTTCTGTAGCCTTTCCATTTTCTACTTGAAAAAATTTAAAGCTTTCCTTCCCTTCTAGGTAGGATATAAAGAATCCAGTTTTTGTCTTGCTTCCTGCAATCATACCTATATCCTTAGCTGGAACACTAACTTCTTCTTGTGACTGAGAATTTACTACTGTTATTTTATCCTCATAAGCAGCAAGATAGTTATTACTATTTAACTCGTAAATTTCATTTACCTTTTCAACTTTATCTTTTGTGATTAAGTTTAGATCTTTATCTAAGAACAACCTGTCCATATATCCAACTCCATTTTTAGTAGAGTTATATGCTAACATGTATCCATCTTTAGTTTTTAAAAATAAAATATTTTTTATAAATTCCTCTTCAACAGGATACTCTTTAGCTTCTTTTACCTTTCCATCTAGCGCTGAAACAGATATATGTAGCTTCTTTTCATCTGAATATCCAACTAGTAGTCTATCCTCTTCCTTTATAAGAATAGGATTAATATTTGATTTAGCATAACCAACTTTAACTTCTTTACTCCATAGTTTAGATGGTGGGTTTTTCAACAGATTAAAATTATAAATATAATGAAATCCTAATATGACTAAAAATACTAGTCCAATAGCTGCCCCCACTTTACTTGTTGTTTTTTTCATCCCTTTATCCCCCAAATTTACAAAATATTAAAAATGTTATAACTGTTATTATACTATCTTGGTTTTTAATATTCAAATTATATTTTTTTGAACAATTTTAACTACTTGAAATCCCCCTGATTTTCCCATAATATTAAGTATATAAAAGTAAATATGAGACTTTGTGTGAATAGCTTGAAATTTTTCTCTTAGAGCTTATTTTCTTAAGCCTTTGCTATGAACCCATAAAGTCTTCAATTTATAAATATATTATATTTAGCGGGGATAATTATATGATTAAAAGTGGTAAGGTATTGAACTTTGATGATGATAAAGTTTATTTGATGACTGAGGATAAAGAATTTATAACAGTTAAAAGAACTAATGAAACACCTGTTAAAGATGAAACCTATAGTGGAGAGGAAATTACCCCTCCTTCCAAATTGGTACTTTTTTTATCCATCCTTATAATAGTTTCTATAACAGGAATATATCTTGTTAAGTTCTTATTTTTTAGAGCTGATGCTTCTATTGTGGTGTCCTTTAATTCAAATATTAAAATAGGTATTAATAATAATAAGATTGTTGATATAGCAAGTATTGGTGGAGACTCTTTAGATTTAGTGGCAGAATCCTCTGTTAAGGGCAACGAAATAAACGAAGGTCTTATTATACTTTTTGACGAGGCCTTAAAGGAAAATCTACTAGACACATATACAGGTTATGATAGGGGAAAAGTAAATGTGTATATAACTAAGGCTGGTCACAAAGAACCTCTTAATTTTACTAAGTTTATCGATTATGCTTATGAGCATAACTATGATATTGTGGTAAATAAAAATGATAATAGAATTTCTCTTGTACCAAATTAATTTGTAATTCTATTATCTATACATTTGAAGGAGATATTATGACAGTTAATAATGAAAGTTCCATGAGATTAAATAAATATATTAGTGAAAGTGGTATATGCTCAAGAAGGGCTGCCGATAAATTCATAGAAGAAGGTAAAGTCTTTGTAAATGGTGAAAAGGCAGTGGTAGGAGCCAAAGTATATAAGGGTGATAAGGTTGTTGTAAACGGCAGTGATATTAGTCCAAAGGAAAAAAAGATTTACCTTGCCTTTAATAAGCCTGTAGGAATAACTTGTACTACTGAACTACATGTTAAGGGGAATATTATAGATTATATAGGTTTTAAAGAAAGAATTTTCCCCATAGGCAGACTAGATAAGCCCTCTGAAGGATTGATTTTCTTAACTAATGATGGAGATATCGTAAATAAGATCTTAAGAGCTGGAAATAATCATGAGAAGGAATATATAGTTACAGTAGATAAGCCAATTACTACAGAATTTATAAAGAAAATGAGCAATGGTGTGCCTATATTAGACACTGTAACAAAGAAGTGTACATTAAAAAAAGAAGGTACTTATGTATTTAGAATTATTTTAACCCAAGGATTAAATAGACAAATAAGAAGAATGTGTGATTACTTAGGGTACAACGTAACTAAGCTTCAAAGAATAAGAATTATGAATGTAACCTTAAAGGACTTGCCAATTGGTAAGTGGAGATATCTTACTGATGCTGAAATGAACACTATTAATAAATTAGTAGAAACCTCTGTTAAAACCGAAGAGGCTTCTGTTGATTAGAACCTAAAGTCATTAGCCACTGACTTTAAAAAGATAAAAAATAGATGTGTCACTTTGTATACTTACAATTGTGATACATCTATTTTTATAACTATTAACATTATCAAGAAAAATACTATCTAGAATCTCTTGATTATCCTAGCATACCTAGAAAATGCTGTAAGTTCTTATATATTATTTTGCAGCTTCAAGTTCTGCTTTGAATAATTCTGCAAATTGCTTTTGGCTAACCATTTCTTTATTCTCTTTAGCTTCTTTTAAAGCTGGCTCATAGTTATCTGGTATTGTTAAAGTGATTTCATAAACTGTTGTTGGAGCCTTATCATCACCATAAACTACTACATAATCTTTTTCTGTTTTCTCTCCATTTACATTCTTGTAGTATGGATAAACTTTAGCTTTTGCAGCATCAATCTTGTTATCTGCCATAGCTTTGTCTACGATTGCTTTTGCTTTTGCTATGTAAGCTTTTTCATCCTCTTTTTTCATTAATTTTATTGTGTTTATTTCATTATAGAAATAATCTTTATTAGCTGTTCCGTTTAATAGAGAAACAAAGTTATCATAAGTTACTTCAACTTTTTCCTCTGTTTTTGCCTTGCTTTCTGTTTTAGCTGGCTCTGTAGTGTTTCCATTTGTTGCTTTTGAGTTTCCACAAGCTACTATTGAAACCATCATACCTGCTGCTAATACTATTGATAAAACCTTTTTCATTTTAACCCCTCCAAATTCTTCGCTTTGGTAATTTATTCTTATAAGGTTGTCCAACCCAAATTATTATAACACTTATAAAGAATTATTGAAATATTTTATGTATACAGAATATTAATAATCGATGAAGTTTCTGTAATATTTTATTTATTTACTATAAGTTTTCCTGAAGATAATTATTTCTACTATATATTGTAGCTGAAAATAACCAACCTACTACTAATAGTAGGTTGGCTTTTTAAAAGTTATCAACATAGTTTGTGGACAATGTTAGGAGTTTTCCTATAAATTTATTGCTTTACTTCTTACTCACAGTTAAAACTTGCTACATTATCAACATTATCCACAGATGGCATGTTAATAACTTGTGGAACTCCTGTTAATATATAAGATTTAACATATAACTACATATTATATTACTAAATAAGAAAATTCGCTCAACAAATTTTTACATTATTATTACAGATTAAATTTATAATTGTCCACATTATCAACAATAATGTGCATAATTTGTGGACAACTTGCATATAATAATTTATTTGCTTGTTTTTTATAATATTTATAAGCCAATTATTAGGCTATTTATTCAAACATATCCCAAATTATGGTATAATTATATTTAATAAATCCGTTTTTAATGGGTAGGAGGCGTTAGTTTTGGGGAATAACGTAGTTCATGTTGACTTTACCTCTAAGAAAAATACAAATACCAAGAGGAAGTTGAAAAAACGGGGTAGGATTTCTAGGTTGATAAAACTCTTAGATATTTGTGATGATGATAAAAGCCTTTTTCTAAGATCCTTAGCCTTCAGATTCTTTATATAATTAAATAACTTTATTATATTTTTACAGTACGCAATCAGCGTACTTTTTTTATTCTACAAAGTAACTGCATCTTAACTATTCCTATATCCTGAACTAGATAACTTTTATTTATCATTTATGGGTTTTGTGAGAGAGCTTACATATTAATTAGTTGTATAAAAAATTTTCCGGTGCTAATATTATAGATAATAAACTGGCGTTCTATAGGACTTTTAAGGTAATCATTACTTACTTTCTTTCAAAGTCCACAGGGGAATCAAGGTTATGCATAGGTTAAGAGTTGCCCTTGGTTCCTACAAATTATTACTTATTCATATTTAATTGAAGAAAGGGTGTTTTTATGCGAATTGGACTTGGTTACGATGTACATAAGCTTGTTGAAAACAGAGATTTAATACTTGGAGGGGTAACTATCCCTTATGAAAAAGGACTTCTTGGACACTCAGATGCAGATGTTTTAGTTCATGCCATTATGGACAGTCTTCTAGGTGCTGCTGCCTTAGGTGATATAGGAAAGCATTTTCCAGATACAGATGATACTTATAAAGGAATTTCTAGTATAAAACTCTTGGAACATGTAGGTGGTCTTCTTAAGGATAATAACTATAAAATAGGCAATATAGATGCTACAATAATTGCTCAAAAACCTAAAATGCTACCTCATATTCCTAAAATGGTTGAAAATATATCATCAGCTCTTAAAATTGAAAGAAATAGAGTAAATGTTAAAGCTACCACTGAAGAAGGCCTTGGTTTTACTGGTAGTGGTGAAGGAATATCCTCTCAAAGTATATGCCTTTTGGAAAATTTACAATAGTTTTCTACACCTTCCACCACCTTTGTTAAATCTAAGTATGTTACTGTTAAATCTAAGTTAAATTCACCTCACATAAAGTTTACTATTATATAATAGGAATGTAATTTTATTAACAACCTATTTACATATGTTGTATTGGAGGATTATATATGAAAGAACTTATTTTTGGTTTAATAGGTGGAACTGCTCTTTTGATGTATGGTGTAGATAAAATGGGTGAAGGTCTTGAAAAGGCCTCTGGGGAAATGATGAAGAAAATCCTATCTGTACTAACCGGAAATGTATTTAGTGCATTACTAGTTGGAACACTTTTAACAGTGTTAGTTCAAAGCAGTACTGCAATTACGGTTTTAACAGTTGGATTTGTTAACGCGGGCCTTATGAAACTTCCTCAGGCAATAGGTATTATATATGGTGCAAATATTGGTACAACCATTACTGCTCAGCTTATGGCTTTTAGTTTTAAGTTTAAGTTGACAGATATCGCCCTTCCAGTGTTAGGCATTGGTTTTGCTATTAGTTACTTTGCTAAAAACAAAACTCTTAAAAACATTGGTGAAGCCTTAATGGGCTTTGGTATGATGTTCCTTGGATTAAAGATTCTTAATAGCGGAGTTCCTTTCATGAAGGAAAGTGCTGATCTTAGACATTTTTTTGAAATGTATGCTTCTAACCCATTCATTGCAGTATTTCTTGGAGCTGCAGCTACAGCTCTTGTTCACAGTAGTAGTGCTACTGTAGGGTTGGTTATGGTTTTAGGTCAAGCTGGTTTAATAAACTTAGAAACTTCTGTGCTTATAATGCTTGGAGATAACATTGGTACTTGTATCACTGCTCAACTTGCAAGTTTAACAGCTAATCTTCATGCTAGAAGAACAGCTTGGGCACATACTCTATACAATATCATTGGTGTACTTGTATGTTTAATTTTCTTCCCATGGTTTATTAAAGCTATTATAGCGATAACTAACTACCTTCAACCAGGTGTAGCTGGTGATTTAGGTGTTCAAATAGCAAACTCTCACACAATATTTAACGTGCTAAGTGCTGTGTTGTTCCTTCCAATCACTAAGTATTATGTTAAATTCTTAGAAACTGTTATTAGGGGTAAAGATAAAGTTCACCAGGGAGCTATGTATTTAGATAGATTACTACTTAATACTCCAGTGGCTGCCTTTAAAGCTTCTTTATCAGAAATTACTCATGGTTTTGAAATTACAATGGATATGTTAAAGTCAACTATGCTTTCTATCTATAAAAATGATGAAAAACCTCTTGAAGCTGTAAAGAAAAATGAAGAACTTGTTAACGGATTACAAAAGGATGTTACTTTATATATTGTAGATATTTCTAAACAACCTTTAAATGATTCCGAGTCAATTATGGTTCCTGCTATGATTAGTAGCATTAACAATGTAGAGAGAATCGGAGATCATATAATGGATATTCAACAATTGATAACTAATTCTATTCACAACAATGTTGAGTTTAGCGATATAGCTGTTAAAGAGCTACAGGAACTAGAGTCTCTTATCGTGAAAATGTTTGATAATACAATGAAGGGATTAAAAGTTCTTGATATGAACCTAGCTAAACACACAGAAGAGCTAGAGGATGAAGTTGATGCTTTAATTGAACAGCTACAAGCTAACCACTTGAAAAGATTAAATCAAGAGTGTGTAAATAAGTCTGT
>NZ_DGLI01000032.1 GCF_002387895.1 Clostridium sp. UBA4548 | reverse complement strand
CTGTGCAATTTTGAAAGAATAGTATTCCGTGGTAGCTCAATGGTGGAGCACTCGGCTGTTAACCGATAGGTTGGAGGTTCGAATCCTCTCCACGGAGCCAAACTTTCATGAAATAATATAATGTTGAATGAAGCAATAAAGTTCTTAGATTTTCTAAGGGCTTTTTTTATTTCCCTTTTATCCGAGTTTTTAAAATTATACAGTGCTACTTAAGAATTATTTATAGGTGGAAATATATAATTAATTATGGGGCTTTATAAAAAATGGTAATAAACATAAATATAAAATAAGGGTATATTTATAAATTTTCAAATTTATAAACAAGGGGAGAAAAGTATGTTACTAAAAAAGAAAGCCAAATAGAGAGCAAGAGAGTAGCATTACAGTAAGAGAGAAGGCAATAATCAGTACTGAAAGTATTGCAGATGTCGCTAAACTACTAAAAAATCAAAAATACCAAGGAATAATTGCTAAAAAAATTATAGTTCAGGTAGAAGAAGCACTACAAGTAACTGAAATGTTGTTAAAAGAGCCATTAATTGATATAAATAATACATCTAACTTAAGCAAATATAATAATCCACGGCTTTTAGAACTACTGAATACAGCGAAGGCTACAAAAAATCCATATAGGTATAACGAACTACTATATAGTCTAGATAATATAATTACTGAAGATGCACCATACGTATTTTTGTCTCATATATCCTCGTTATATGCTGTTGCAAAGGATGTAAAGGGCCTAATAGTTCATCCTTTAAAATCAATTAAATTTGAAAATATATGGAGATAAGCAATCAGTAACTATATTTAAATTATTTCAATATAATTGAAGGTAGAATTTTAAGTTTTATTGTTAATTAGATATAGAATTATAAGAGATAATTTAATTATCTAACTTCTCAAAAGTCTCCATGTATCCAGGTTAGTTCATAAATAAACTAACTTATGCCATTATTTATCTACATGAAAGATAAATCAAAGATTTGCTATAAAAACATGTAAGAATCTTAAAGAAATAATATAAAAAATATATTATGCTTACACATAATCAAAAGCTTTATATTTTAAAATAAAAAAAACACTAGAGCATAAAAATATTTCTAGTGATTTTTTTATTTAATACTAGTTGTAAAGGAAGAAAGGTTTTTGCCGTCTGATGCAAAAATTATATCACCCTGCTTATCTGTCCTATAACTTTTAATTTTCAGCTCAGTAAGTGTATTTAACGTAGCCTTATCAGGGTGACCATAGTCATTTCCTAAACCACAAGATATAACAGCATAGGTGGGATTTACCCTGCTAACAAAATTTTTAGAAGAGGAAGTTTTACTTCCATGGTGACCTATTTTCAAAACTTGTGCAGCTAAATCTGCTTGACCTTTTATTAACTCTTCTTCGATAAGTTTTTCACTATCACCAGTAAATAAAAAGGATATCTGTTTAAATTGCAACTTAATTACTGTAGAATAATTATTTAAGTTATCATAATTATCCTCTTGGGGAGACAAAAATGTAAGTTTTGTATTTTCATTAATATTAAATTCTAGTCCTGATTTTGAGACATTAATTTTTTTCTTTTTTTGACTGAGCTCTGTAACTAAGTTTAGGAAATCTGTGTTATGGGAGGCAATCTTAGGTGCAAAAAAATTATCAACAGTAAATTTACTAATAATATCATCCATGGCACCAATATGATCCTCATGGGGATGAGTAGCAATAACATAATCTAGTTTCTTTATGTTATGCTTATGAAGATATCTAATCACTTTTTTTGAACTTGTATTTGGACCGCTATCTATAAGTAGATTTTTATCATAACTTTCAATTAAGATACAATCACCTTGACCAACATTTAAAAAATGAACTTTTAAGTCATAGTTTGAAGGTAAATAGTGTGAGCTACTAGTGGCTTTGGTTAACAAGGATATAGCTTTACCTATAAAACTAAAACAAAGAATTAATATTACAACTGTAAAGGGTATTAAGAATAATCTTTTTTTCATATAATAACTCCAATAAGAAAAATATTATTTATATAATAAACAAGAATGGAAATATAGAATTATCTTACATAAATATGCAGTAATAAATTATAATTAGGCAAATTCATTACAACTTATATATAATTATTGACAAATTTACTTATTTTATAATTACAAAATAAGTTTTTACAACTTATTTATTACGTCATTACTAAGGGGCGAATTATTATTCTTTAATTCAGGAGGAATAATTGGTATAATAAATAGAATATAAATAAAGGCATGAAAAGGAAGGAATAACATGAGAAAAGTTTTTTTTGCAGTTAGGTTTTTTGGACATATGATATACATTGCTTTGAGAAAACTAAAATTTAACCTTATTAAGTCCAAGTTAAATGAGGAAGAGAGAGAAAGTTATGTTTTCGATGTGGTAAATAATTGGTCAAAGGCAATAATAAAGTATTCAGGATTAAAGGTTGAAGTTATAGGTAAGGAAAACTTACCAAAAACTACATGTCTTTATGTAGCAAATCATCAAAGTCAACTAGACATCCCATTAATTATGGCTAATATTAATGAAGTAGCTGGCGCAATAGCAAAAAAAGAAGTATCAAGTTGGCCTATAGTAGCTTCATGGATGAAGGAGTTTGACTGTGTATTTATAGATAGGGAAAATACTAGAGAAGGACTAAAGTCAATATTACAGGGAGTTGAGAATCTTAAGGGAGGAAGATCCATGCTAATATTCCCAGAAGGCACTAGAAGCAAATCACATAAGATAAATGAATTTAAAAAAGGGAGTATGAAATTAGCAACAAAAGCAAAAGTGCCTATTGTTCCTATAACTGTAGATGGTGCTTTTAAAGGGCTAGAAGAGCGTAGTCCACAGGATTTAGAAGCGAAAATTATCTTTCATCCAGCTATTAATGTTGAGGATTTGACTAAGGAAGAGGAGAACAACTTAGCACAAATATGTGAAAAGATTATTTCTTCTCCATATCAATAAGTAATATTTATATAATATTATTCTTTTAGCACCTTAAGTTTAATTAATTTAAGAAGTGTAAGTAAATTTAAATATTTTACGATCTCCTACTTAACCTATATGATATAAGTTGAATACTTACTATGGAGGTAAAAGAAACATAAGAAGTTGGGTAGCTATAAATATTGTTTGAGATTTTAATATAAATTTCTATAGTATAAAACGTGATTTTACTTTATTATAGTTAAATCACGTTTTTGTTTAATAAATCATCTTCACCATAGAGTTTATCGTAGTTAATCAACAGTAAGAACAATGGATTTAAGTCTACTCATTGCTTCAATACTATATCGGATTCCTTGAGTTCCTATGCCAGAAGCTTTAACACCTGAAAATGGAAAGTGATCAGGACCTCTTTCCGATTTATTATTTATTTGAACAGCGCCAACTTCAAGTTTATTAGCAACATAAAAGGCATGATTTATATTTTGAGTAAATACAGAAGATTGAAGGCCATACTGTGACTTATTTGCAATTTCTATAGCTTCCTCCATATCTTTTACTCGTATAATTGGAAGCACGGGGCCAAAAGGCTCTTCCCAAGCAAGTCTCATTTCTGTTGTTACATTGTCAAATAAGGTTGGATAGATGAGGTTTTTTTCTCTCTTATTACCACAGAGAAGAGTAGCTCCTTTATCTAAGGCATTCTTAATTAAATCCTCCACAAAATCTGCTGACTCACTATTAATAAGTGGAGTTACCTCACAGCCCTCTTCTGGACTACCAACTTTCAAACATTTAATCTTTTCTAACATCTTTATTACTAATTCATCAGCTACATCTTCAGTTACAAGTACTCTTTTAATTGCTGTACATCTTTGACCAGAGTAGCTAAATGCTCCAGAGATAATCTCTTTCGCTGCATCCTCTAAATTTGCATCCTTTAAAACAATTGCAGCATCTTTCCCCCCAAGTTCAAGCATCATTGGTACCATACCAGCTATTTTAGCAATATGTTTACCGATTTCAGTAGAACCCGTAAAGTTTATAAAGTTTATTTCTTCTTTTGTAACTATATAATCTCCAATTTCAGAAGCTTTTCCTGTCACTGTATTTAATACACCACTTGGCAGTCCAGCTTCTTGAAATACTCGAGCAAGGTGAAGGGCACTTATAGAACCTTGAGTTGGAGGTTTTAAAATAACACTATTACCAGCTATTAAAGCCGGTGCTATTTTAGATGCTGAGAGATTAATTGGGTAGTTGAAGGGTGATATAGCTAATACTACTCCAAGGGGAACTCTTTGAGCAAAACTCATCTTATTTTTTTTAAAGCCGGGGAAATTATCAGCACCAATGGCCTCCCCATCCATATGTTTTCCAGCATCAGCTGTGAATCGTATAAACTCAGCAGTTCTCTTAACTTCAGAAAGGGAGGACTTAATATCTTTACCAATTTCATTCATTAAAATTTTAGAAATTTCCTCAGCTTTATCTTCAAGTATAGATGCAGCTTTATGTAAAATTTCAGCTCTTTCACTTATAGGTGTCTCACCCCAAAGAACTTGTGAAGTTTTTGCGTTTGCAATTACTTTATCAACGTCTTCTTTACTCATTGCTGGGACTGTACCTATAATCTTATCATCAATAGGAGAAAATATAGTTATAGTTTTTTCAGTTGAAATCCAGTTACCATTAAATAAATTGCAATAGTGATTTTCGTTTTGTATACAATTAAACAAAGAATTCACCTCACTAGGAATTATTTTATTAATTGTAGTATGAACAATAAACAGATTATTTATGATAATTGCTAATAAGCTAGCTAAGCATATTTTTTTCGATGAACTCTATTTTCCTCTCTAAATTATTAAGATTAGTTTTTACTGAAGTTAGGTCTTTATCTAGAATAATTTTTTTCGATTCTAATTCCTTTAAATTTTGTAAAAGCAATTTATTATCCTTTTCTTTAGTTGCAATTATTGGTTCATAGATTTTCTTTATAGTTTTTCTTTTTTTAAAAGTAAAGTCAATATATTTATAAAAGTTATATAAAACATTCTTTGTGAATCTCGATAATTTAATTATAGATCCATGTATATTTTTTAATAATATTCTTAAGCTATCCATTAAAATCACCTCTTATAATATATATTTTAAGAGGCTTTAGAGGATAAGTCCAATGTTTTAGCGAATTAATGGATTTAAATGATGATGAAAAGCTAGATTTTCAAACAAATATCTTTTTATAGCATAGATATATTTAAAGCACTAGATAATTATACCTTTTCATATTATTTAAGAAAGGCAAGGTGAGGCTATGGATGATAAGTTTAATAGAAATTATGTATGTAAAATTAATGATTATATAAGAAAGATTGATGATAATAAAATTAAGTTGGAGAAGGAGGTTGAGAAACTTAATTCACAACTATTTGTAAAACTAGAAAATTATAATGAGTTGATTAAAAACAAAAGGGTGTTAGAGCAAAAGTATGAGCAGTTTCTAAATTTTATAATAAATAAGGGAATGAGTTTTGAGGTGAACAATAGTTACCATGATTTGAAACAGTGGGATAGTATTCAAATCACATTTGAAAAGAATAGAGTTATTTTTGGGGATAAAAAGGGACAAGTGATAAAAATAATAGAAGATCTTCAGTTTATTATTATAAAGGATATGTTAGACATGGGATATATCGGAACAGCAATTGTATTAAGGATACAGGAAAAAATTGCTCTTATTCAGCTAAGATTTAATAAAATATAGTTTAGAATCTTAATAATATAAAAGGAGATAAGACTAATTATTTAAAGCGTCAGAACAACTTAAAAGCTAAAATCATATATTGGAGTCCTAAATATGCAAAATAGGTAGTTAAACTTAAAAGTTTAACTACCTATTTAAAAACATTTAGTTCTAATCCACGTTGTTATATCTATTTCTTCCTAAGAATGAAAGTGCATATAAACCACATAAGCCCACTAGTCCGTATATTATTCTGCTTAAACCATTTATAGTACCAAATACTCCGGAACCTGCAAATAAAGCGGCTACTAAGTCAAAACCAAATAAACCTATTAGACCCCAGTTAACTGCTCCTATTATTACAAGAATTAGTGCTATTGTATCTAATGCTCTCATAAAAACATCTCCTTTTCAATATATTTACAATAATTATTATTTACAGAAAAAAATATTTTATAACATTATTTTATAAAATTTTCACTTCATTAACATTTTCTTACATGAGTTTTACTATAGAGATAAATATAAAAAATACTTCAGAGATATAAGCTATATTTTTAGTATAAATTAATATATAATTATTAGTATAAATAATTTATGGAATGAGGGATTAGTGTGCAAACAATTTTATTTATCCTTAGTATTGTTGTTTTTGCCTTTGGTGTACTACTTATATATCAACTACTTAAGCCTTTTGTTTTAGACAAGATAAGGGTTAATAAGTGGATTATATTAGTAGCTGCATTAATTGAATTTATTGTACCGTCAATTATATGGCCTACAATGCCTAATATTTTTGTTAAGTATATTGTTCCAGGAGTTTTTGTAATCTTGTTTTTATGGTTCCTAGATTTATCAGGATATTTAAAAAAGAATCAACAAAGAGTAGCTTCATATAAAAAAAATAAGCGCACGAGCAATGTTATTATAAAGCCAAAAGCTAAACCTAATAGAGTGAAAAAATAAAGGTAGCAATTTAATTTGCTACCTTTTTAAAGACCAAATAAGATTAATATCCATATTTGTAAGGTTGTAGAATAAAAAATAAATCATTATGCTACTTGATACCTTAGTATTTCTTAATGCCACCTACGTAAGTTTCAAGAATAGTAACTTCCTTAATTTTCTCCTTATCAATTGAAGTAATATTATCAGAAAGTATTATGAAATCTCCATAAAAGTTTTCCTTTATTTTGCCTTTTTTGTTTTCCTCAAAGCTCATAAAGCTAGAGCCTATAGTATAGCATTTAATTGCATCCATCACATCCATGGACTCGTTAGGATAAAAACCTTGTGGTGGATTACCACTCAAGTCTTTTCTGTTAACTGCTCCAAAAATGCCCTCAATTACATTAAACTTTTCAATAGGAGCATCAGAACTGAAGGCTACTGATATGCCCATTTTAACCATAGTATTGAAGGCATAACTATCCTTAGCCCGTTCTTTCCCAACAGCTTTCTCAACTATAGGGTGATCGGTCATGATAAAAGAGGGCTGTACATTTGCAATAACTCCCAAAGATTTGAATCTATTAAGCAGATCATCATTAGTGAATTGTGCATGAACAATTGTTGATCTAAGATCTTTTTTAGAACTATGCTTATTTAATTTCTCATATGAGTCTAATACACTTTCACAGGCTTTATCACCGATAGCATGAATAGTTAATTGAAATCCAAAATCATGTGCTTTCATAACTAGCTCATCTAGTTCTTGTTGTTTGTATATTAGAACGCCATTATGAGATTCATCTGAGTAATAATCCTTCATTGCTGCAGTTCTTCCACCTAATGAGCCGTCCTGAAACAATTTAACAGGTCCTATTCTTAAGAAATCATTTCCAATATTGCTTCTTAATTTAAGTTCTTTAGCTTCATTGAATAACTTATCAGTGTTTAAGTTAAGTTGCAAAATAAATCGTATAGGAAGAGCGCCTTCTTCAGCTAATTCACTGTAAGCTTTGATTAGATTTTTTAAGCTTTTGCAATGACTTAAATCTTCCGTTTGAATGGTAGTAATACCACAACTTAATGCATCTATAAAGGCTGATTTTAAAGCTGTTTTTATATTATCTACTGTAAGTGCTGGAAGATTATCTAAAGCTATATTTAAGGCATTTTCACGTAGTATACCCGTAGGTTCCCCACCTTCTTTATCAATGACTCCACCTGAAGGGTTAGGAGTATTACTATCAATATTAAGAAGTTGTAAGGCTTTAGAGTTTACTACAGCTATATGTCCACAAATTCTTGAAAAGATGATTGGGTGATCTAGTGAGATTTTATCAAGGTCCCATCTGTTAGGAAGCCTTTTCTCTTTAAATAAGTTGTCATTCCAGCCACGAGAAACAACCCAGCTCTCATTAGGTATATTTTTTTCCTTAATATAATCTATTGATCTATTAATTAAACTTTCAATTGAGTCAATATTCACTAAATTAACGTTGCTTTTTTGAATTGCATAGTTTAAAAAATGCATGTGACCATCATTAAAACCGGGTAAAACAGTTTTTCCTTTTAAATCTATAATAGCTTCATTTTTGTAAGAACTTAAGATTTCAGAATTGCTACCAACTTTAACAAAGTTTCCATCTATAACACAGAAACTTTCACACACCTTATTCTCATCAAGAGTTATTATGTTACCATTAATAAATACAGGCATAGTATAAGTACACGTCCTTTCGTAAAATATAAATATAGTATAACTTATATTTTCTACAGCTAATTAAAAGTTCCTTTAAGAAAAATTAAATTTACTTGAATAGTGGGATAAAATATTGTAAATTTTTAATAATGTGGTAAAATCAACATGTATACATAGAATAACAGCATAACTATTAGAGGAAAATAATATATAAAATTAGATTTCTTTATTGTTTAGAAATTTAAATTTATAAGAATATAAATAAAATAATGGTTATAGAGAATAAATACAAGAGGAGTGAAGTACATGGCTTTTTACTTATATAATACTCTTTCAAGAGAAAAAGATGAGTTTATTTCAGCAAAACCTGGAAAAGTGGGACTGTATACCTGTGGACCAACAGTTTATAACTATGCCCATATTGGAAACTTAAGAACTTATATATTTGAAGATGTGCTTAAGAAATCCTTAGAATATGTAGGATATAAAGTTAAACATGTAATGAATGTCACAGATGTAGGACATCTTCAATCAGACAGTGATGAAGGCGAAGATAAAATGGCTATTGGAGCTAGTCGTGAGAAGAAAACTGTATGGGAAATTGCAAAGTTTTACGAAGATGCTTTTTTTGAAGATTGCAAAAAATTAAATATTAAAAGGCCTACAGTGGTGTGCAGAGCTACTGAACACATCGATGACATGATAAGTTTTATAAAGAACCTTGAAGAAAAGGGCTATACTTATGAAGCTAATGGAAATGTGTATTTCGAGATTGATAAGTTTAAAGATTACACAAAACTTGCAAATTTAAGTATAGATGAACTAGAGGCTGGAAGCAGAATTGAAATAGATCCAAATAAGAAAAATCCCTTAGATTTTGTATTATGGTTCACAAATTCTAAATTTGCTAACCAAATTATGCAATGGGATTCTCCTTGGGGAAGAGGATTTCCAGGTTGGCATTTAGAGTGCTCTACTATGTCAATTAAATATCTTGGAGAGAGCATTGATATCCATTGTGGAGGAATAGATCATATTCCAGTCCATCACACAAATGAAATTGCTCAATCAGAGGCTTCTCTAGGACACAAATGGGTTAACTATTGGGTTCATGGAGAGTTTTTGGTATTAGATGGAGGAAAGATGTCTAAATCAAGTGGAGACTTTTTAACAGTTTCAAGACTAGAAAAAGAAGGTTTTAGCCCACTTGATTATAGATATTTTTGCTTACAATCTAGATATAGAAAACAATTGGTATTTAGTTTTGAAAGCTTAGATGATGCAAAAAAAGGTTACAAAGCATTAAAGAAGAAAATTTCTTCTATCATTTGTGACGTAAGTGATAACTTACCAGTAGATAACAGTAAGCTTGAAACTTATAAACAGAAATTTATTGATCATATAAGTGATGATTTAAACATTGCAAACGCATTTACAGTTTTAAATGAAGTTATTAAAGATAACCAGCTTAATAATAAGGAAAAAGCAAATTTAATAGAAGAATTCGATAAAGTTCTATCTCTTGATTTGATGATTATGGAAAAAGAAGCTGTAAATGTAAATGAAGAGTTAGTGAATCAATTAATTGTTCAAAGGAATGAAGCAAGAAAAGCTAAAAACTATAGCAGAGCTGATGAAATAAGAAACGAACTTTTAGCTATGAATATTGAAATTTTAGATACAAAAGAAGGAACAACTTGGAGGGTTAAGTAAATATTCTAATGGGAGGGTGTTTCTAGACTCTATTGAATAAGTTGGATTTCAATAGTAGACAATTTATTTTGAGTTTTAAAATCAAAATGGTCATAATTTCATTCAGAGACTATATAAATAGTGTATAACTATTAATATAGTCTCTGAAGTTTATTAAAATTAAATTATTAAATTTAATAGGGAAATGAGCGGGGAAAAAAATATGGACATGCTATTACATTTAGGTTTAGACGTGGGGTCAACAACAGTAAAACTTACAATTTTAAATGAAGATATGAATTTAGTTTATAGCAAATATGAAAGGCATTATTCTGATATAAGAAGCACAATTAAAACATTGATTTCTGAGGCTGCTGTATATTTTCAAAAGTATAATATTACTGTTAATGTTACAGGATCAGGAGGGCTTTCTGTATCTAAGTGGCTAAATGTACCTTTTGTTCAAGAAGTGATTGCTTGCACAAAAACTATCGAGTCTACATTAGGCGATGTTGATGTTGCTATAGAACTCGGGGGAGAAGATGCAAAAATTACCTATTTTAAAAATGGACTAGAACAAAGAATGAATGGGACCTGTGCAGGTGGTACAGGTGCTTTTATTGATCAAATGGCAGCCTTACTCAAAACAGATGCTTTAGGGCTAAATGAGCTTGCAAAAAATTATTCTACAATACATCCAATTGCTGCTAGATGTGGAGTTTTTGCCAAGTCAGATATTCAACCTTTATTAAATGAAGGTGCAAGAAAAGAAGATATTGCAGTGTCAATATTTCAGTCTGTAGTCAATCAGACTATAAGTGGACTTGCATGTGGAAGACCTATAAATGGGAATGTAGCATTTTTAGGTGGACCATTATATTTCTTAAGTGAACTAAGAAATAGGTTTATTGAAACTTTAAAACTCAGTGAAAGCCAAGTTATATTTCCAAAAAATTCTCAACTATTTGTGGCAATAGGAGCTAGCCTATGCTCAGTGTCTAGTGACGTAATTCCATTTGAAGAGATATGTAATAGAATAAATCAAATGGAGAATAACGACAAAAAAGAGGTAAATAGATTAAATCCACTTTTTAGAGATGAGGAAGAGTTAAAATTTTTTAATTATAGGCATAGCAAAAACTGCATTGAAAGAGGCATTTTAGAAAATTATGAGGGAAAATGCTTTTTAGGAATAGATGGAGGATCAACAACTACAAAGGTAGCTCTTATAGATGAAAAAGGTAGACTTCTTTATTCTTTTTACGGAAGTAATGAAGGTAACCCAGTTGAAGTAGTAAAAACAACTTTAACTAAACTTTATGATATCATGCCGAAAAATGCCATTATAATGAGTTCAGCAGTAACTGGATATGGTGAAGCTTTAATAAAAGCAGCTTTTAAAGTTGATTTAGGAGAGATAGAAACCGTAGCTCACTATAAGGCAGCTGAATTTTTCCTTCCTGGAGTAGAGTTTATTTTGGATATTGGTGGACAAGATATGAAGTGTATTACTGTTAAGAATGGTGTTATAAATTCTGTGGTTTTAAATGAGGCTTGTTCAGCTGGATGTGGTTCATTTATACAAAACTTTGCAGAATCATTGAATATGTCTGTTGAGGAATTTTCAAAGGTAGCTTTAATGGCTGAAAATCCGGTAGACTTAGGGTCAAGGTGCACCGTATTTATGAATTCAAGAGTAAAACAAGCACAAAAAGAAGGAGCATCTGTTGGAGATATATCCAGTGGATTATCTTATTCAGTAATTAAAAATGCACTATTTAAAGTAATAAAAATTAGAAATCCAAAGGACATGGGAAACAAAGTAATTGTTCAAGGGGGAACCTTTTATAATGATGCAATTTTAAGAGCTTTTGAAATAACCTCTGAAAAAGAGGTTGTTAGACCAGACATTGCAGGACTTATGGGAGCCTTTGGGTCTGCACTTATTGCTAGAGATAGGTATGTTGAAGGTAGTGCTTCATGTCTACTAAAAGAAGAGGAATTAAATAGATTTAACACTTATTCCTCTGTTAAGCGTTGTGAATTATGTAGTAACAACTGTATTTTAACTATTAATAAATTTTCTGATGGAAGAGACTTCATAACTGGAAACAGATGTGAAAGGGGAGCAGGTATCAAGTTAAAGAAAAACCAGTTACCAAATCTTTTTGAATACAAATATCAAAGAATGTTTAATTACAAACCCTTAGATGCAGATAAAGCATATAGAGGAACAGTAGGTATTCCTAGGGTGTTAAATGTTTATGAAAACTACGGATTTTGGTTTACCTTTTTTACAACCTTGGGATTTAGAGTAGAGTTGTCACCCCGAAGTACAAAGCAATTATATGAAAAGGGCATGGAAACAATACCATCTGAGTCTGCTTGCTATCCAGCAAAGTTAACTCACGGACATATAATGAGTCTTATAGATAAAAATGTAGATTTTATATTTTACCCAAGTGTGTTTTTTGAGCAAAAGGAACAGGTAGAGGCAAATAACCAATATAACTGTCCAATTGTAATGTCTTATTCTGAGGTAATCAAGAATAACATGGATATTTTAAAAGAAAAAAATATAAAGTTTTTAAACCCATTTTTGTCCTTTCATAATAAAACAGCAATATCAAAAAAACTTTATCAGGTATTTTCAGAGTATGGTATTTCTAAAGATGAAATATCAAGTGCCGTGGATTCAGCTTTTTTAGAAGATAAAAAAGTTAAAGAGGATATAAAGAGGAAAGGTGAAGAAACTCTCGAGTATATTAAGCAAAACCATATTAAAGGTATTGTATTGGCAGGGAGACCTTATCATGTTGATCCAGAAATAAATCACGGAATTGATAAGTTAATAACCTCATTTAATATGGCGGTGCTAACAGAAGATTCGATCGCTCATTTAGGAGAGGTAGAAAGACCTTTAAGAGTAGTTGACCAATGGGTTTATCATTCTAGGCTTTATGCAGCAGCACATTTCGTAACGAAGGAGAAGTCTATTGAGCTTATTCAACTGAACTCTTTTGGCTGTGGGTTAGATGCTGTAACTACAGATCAAGTACAAGAGATACTGGAAAATAACAATAAAATATATACATTATTGAAAATTGACGAAGTAAATAATTTAGGTGCTGCAAGGATTAGAATAAGATCTCTAAAGGCAGCTATGGAAGAACGAGATAGATTAGGGGTATTACCTTGTAGATTAACAAGTGAAAAGGATAGAATTCTATTTACGAATGAGATGAAGGATACTCACACAATTTTGTCACCACAAATGTCTCCAATTCATTTTCAGTTTTTACAAACTGCTTTCAATGAGGAAGGGTATAAATTAGTTGTATTAGAAACTACATCCTATAAAACTATAGAAGAAGGGTTAAAATATGTGAATAATGATGCTTGTTATCCATCAATATTAGTAACAGGTCAACTAATTGAAGCATTAAAAAGTGGAGAATATGATTTAAATAATACATCTATAATTATATCTCAAACTGGTGGTGGATGTAGGGCTACAAATTATATTGCATTTATTAGAAAGGCACTTAAAGAAGCAGGTTTTGAATATGTTCCTGTAATTTCTTTAAATTCCGTAGGTTTAGAGCCTAACCCAGGATTTAAGATAACCTTGTCTCTACTTAAAAAGGCTCTTATGGGGATAGTATATGGCGATTTGTTGATGAGAATACTATATAAAACTAGACCATATGAGAAAATCGAGGGATCAGCTATGGATTTATATAGTAAGTGGGTTAAAATCTGTAAACAATCATTGATAGTTGGGAAATATAAAGAGTTTAAAAGGAATGTTCAACAAATTGTAAAAGAATTTGATTCTTTACCATTGTTAGATGTTAAAAAACCTAAGGTAGGATTAGTAGGTGAAATACTAGTAAAGTTCCATCCTCATGCTAATAATAATATTGTAGATATTATTGAAGAAGAGGGCGGAGAAGCTGTTATGCCTGATCTAATGGATTTCGTATTATATACTTTGAAAGATTCGGAAGTTAAGGCTAATGAATTATATTTCCAACCCCTTTCAAAGTATACGTCGCAGTTAGCTATATCTTTACTAGAAAAGTTTCGAAGTCCTATGGTTAAGGCATTAGAAAATAGCAGTAGGTTTCAAGGGCCAAGGAGCATTAACTTTATTGCCAAGGAAGCAAAAAATATTTTATCTCTTTGTAATCAAACCGGGGAAGGATGGTTCTTAACTGGGGAGATGGTTGAGCTTATACAAAGTGGAACAGAAAATATTGTATGCATGCAACCCTTCGCATGTCTACCAAATCATATAACAGGAAAAGGAATGATGAAAGAACTCAGAAGAAGATATCCTAGAGCAAATATAGTGGCAGTAGATTATGATCCTGGTGCAAGTGAAGTAAATCAGTTAAATAGAATTAAACTTATGTTATCGGTTGCTTTTAAAAATCTAGAAAACAGTACTCCTACTACTGAAGAGAAATTAGTAATTAATGATAAACTTATTGAGGAAGTTTTTGAAGAGGTGGCTGCAGCGACAGATAAACACTAAAATTATACAAATAGCCTTCATGAAAAATTACATGAAGGCTATTTACATTGGCATAATATTTTTATGAAATCATTAATTCGAGGCTCAAGAACCTCGTATATACACTGAATCTGATCCATAATTTCATAAGTAGTCTTTTCATAATCTTTTATTTTATGAGTTTTACGTTTAGTAGTAGTAGAGAGAGATAAAGATTGTGCTGTATCCTTAAAAGAAGCAGCAGAAATGACAAGTTGATAAAGAACTGTAAGTGCAGGAGTAATACAATTTTCAACATAAATTTTTTCAAAGGTATTAAAAGGAAGTTCATTCAGTTGGTTTTTTAGTGCATTTATGGTGGTTACATGTTGTAATACACTATTTAAACTATCTAAAACTGAAGTGGATGAACCGTTACCAGTATTGTTAGAAGTTTTATCATTATTAGCGTTGAGTAGCTTATTAATGCTATCTAATTTATTATTTATATCACTATAAAGGCTTTTATCACCATTTAAAGAGGAAATATTTAAATTATTTAACGAATTAATTAAGTTTTGGAGTTGGTTTTCTCCTATAAGCTTAGGCGTGGCATTTGAAGTTTTTTCCTCATTGATAATTGGGATTGGATCAATGATAGTTTCTCTGTCATCAATAGAGCTCAAAGCCATATTTTTATCCTTATCAGATATTTTACGCATATTATTAGTTTCATCCTTTTTCATAGCACAACTCCTATTAAAGATTAATATTTATATATACAATTACCATGAAATTTAGAACTAATTGCATTATTTGTTAGGTAATTGGCAAATAATAAGTAGAAGTAAGTAATTATCTATAAATATAAGTAGTAAGATGTCATAAAAAAAAATTTAGGATTTACACAATAACTGTAATTTTTTGGAATTGATGTGTTATTATAAGTTTATAAGTTTAAAGGAGGATATACCTATGAAAAAATTCATAAGCTTAACCTTATTAAGCATTTTAGCTTTTACCTTTACATTATTTTTAAATACTGATGATGAAATTAAGGATGTTCAGGCAATTACTCCTACAATAAAAGTATATGCTGAAAATAGCCAAATAGAGCTTTTAAATAAGAATGTTAAAAAGATTAATGAACAAATGGAAATAGACTTGCATGAACCAAATATAAAAGGATTTTCAAATCAAAACTTTGAAGAGAAAGTAAATGAAGATATAAATAACTACATAAATAATCTAAAAGATCAATTTGAAAATACACTTGAGAAAGACACTCTTTTTGCTAAGGAAAAAAAATATTCACTGCCTAAATATGAGATGAAAAGCAATTATACTATAACATATAGTGACAAAAATTTATTAAGTTTTATAATTACCACTAATAGTTTTACAGGTGGAGATTATAGCACAATAAACAAAAAAAGTTATAACATAGATTTAAAAGAAGAGAAAATAGTGAATTTACAAGATTTATTTGCAGAAGGTGAAGATTTTCAACAAGTAATTAATAATAAAATAAGTGAAGACATAGCTAAAGTTAAGAATTCTTATTATGCCAATAAATTTAGTGGCATAGATTACGATCAGCAGTTTTATATGGAAAAAGATAATATAGTGATACACTTTCCTATGAATGAAATTGCACCTTATACATTAGGTGCACCTGAGTTTAAAATTTCATTTAATAATTTCCACAAGGGTATAGACTTAAATTCTATACCAAATAATGATCTTCCGAGGATTATCACAGATAGGATTATACGACATAATAATGAAGTAAACACAACTATTAAGCTGCCGAAAATACAGCTAGAGAACAATAGACTAAATAGCAAAGTAAATGAATATATGGAAAATCATATTTACTCTTTTGTAAAATCCATTGAAAATGAAAGCAAAAACAAGAAGAATATGAGTAATGGAAATAGTATTTTTATACCATATAATGTGAATGTGGACTATAAAGTATTTAATAATAGCAAAGATAAAATTTTAATAGGAATAAGTAAAACTCATTTTGATGGAAATACCTCAAAAACCACGGATAGTATAATAACTATTGATATTAAAAATGGCAAAGTTACAAGCAAATAAAAAGTGTACACACTGTACACTTTTTATTTTATAAAAAATAGAAGGACATTTAATAGTAATATAGAATTAAATAGTAATGGATTATGTAATAAGAATATTTGTAAATAAAAGTTATAAATATTACATAAATTAATTTAGAAAATGTTGATTAAAGGAGGATTGTCTATGCAATATGAAAAATCCTGTGGCGCAGTTGTATTTATAAACAATGGTGGTGAACCAGAGTTTTTAGTTATTCAACAAAATATAAATATATATTGGGGATACCCAAAGGGACATATGATTGAAGGAGAAACTGAAGAGGAAACTGCTCTTAGGGAAGTAAAAGAAGAAACCGGGTTAGAAGTAGATATATTGTCAGGATTTAAGCATAGAATTGAATATAAACCACGACCAGATATAGCTAAGGAAGTAATATTTTTCTTAGGAAAAGCTAAGGGTAAAAATGTTATTATTGATAAATCTGAAATACAAAGCTATCAATGGGTAACTTTTGAAGCCGGACTAAGAAAGGTTACCCATGAAGTAAGTAAAGAACTTTTAAAAGAAGCGTATGAGTATATTAAAAAGTTATAAGATTAAATTTTAATTATTAAGAATGGGGAATCATTTAATAATGAGTTTTTATAGAATGCAAAACATAATTACATTAGTTAATTGTGTTTTGCATTTTTAATGAAAAAATAGGGACAATTTAATATTTTAATTGAAAAATTCATGTAACTTGTAAAAGTTCCTCACTAATTTTTATGAATATTTAAACTGTGGACTTGTAAAACGGAGCATGTAAGCTTCTCAAGTGTTATCTAACACCTAAATATACATTGAGCATATTGTGTATTATAGAAAAAGAAAAACACATGAGGAGATGAGAACATGATAGAATTAACTGCATTACATTACATTTATTTAATTCTTATTTTATTGATTTTGGGTATAATGATTCGCAAAAGAGATTGTTCATTAATATGTATTGTTGGTATATTTATACTAGCTTTTGTTAGTACAAAGTCTCTTTCACTCTCCACAATAGGCGTGTTTAATAGTTTTATATATGCTATAACAGAGTTACTACCAACCATTTTAATAATTTCAGTAATTGTTTCCCTAAGCAAGCTTTTAACTGTTACAGGAGTTAATGAAGTAATGATAAAGCCGTTTACTAAATTGATAAAAAATGATGTTTTAGCTTTTTGGGTAACTGGTCTAACAATGATGGTAATATCCTGGTTCTTTTGGCCATCGCCAGCAGTAGCTTTAATTGGGGCTATTATTGTACCAGTTGCAGTGAAAGCGGGACTTCCGGCAATTGGTGCAGCAGTTGCCATGAATTTGTTTGGTCATGGAATAGCACTTTCTAGTGATTTTGTCATTCAAGGAGCACCTAAGCTCACTGCTGATGCAGCAGGTATACCAGTTAGTGCTGTAATATCGGCAACAATACCACTAATAATTGTTATGGGCTTGGTTACAACCATCACAGCATTTATTATTTTAAAAAGAGATATGAGAAGAGGTACTATTAAGAATGAATTACTTACAGATACTTCAATAGAAATAACAGAAGAAGAAGTAAAGGACAAAGTTAAGTTAAATTATAAATGGAAATTAATATTTTCAATAATAACTCCATTACTATTTATTATTGATGTAATAATAATGATATCACTTGATTTAAAGGGCGGTGATGCTACAGCACTAATCGGTGGAACTGCTATATTTTTACTAATTATAATCTCTTTAAAAACATTTAAGCTTGAATCATTAGAAAAGATTACTGGATATTTTATTGATGGATTTCAGTTTGGGTTTAAAGTTTTTGGTCCTGTAATACCAATAGCAGCTTTTTTCTATATAGGAGATATGGGGTTTGTAAAAATTATTGGAGACTACTTACCACAAAACTCTACAGGTATAGTAAATGATTTAGGATATGTACTTGCTCATTCAGTTCCTCTAAATAATGGGGTAAGTGTAGCTACTTTATCTACTGTAGGAATAATTTCTGGCCTTGATGGGTCGGGGTTCTCAGGTATATCCTTAGCGGGGTCTGTTGCTCGTTTATTTGCTACAGCTACTGGGGCAAACACTGCAACTTTAACTGCATTAGGGCAAATATGTGCCATATGGGTTGGAGGGGGGACTATTATTCCCTGGGCAATTATTCCAGTTGCAGCGGTTTGTAAGGTTTCACCCTTTGAACTTGCAAGACGTAATTTAGTTCCCGTAGCAATAGGAATTGTAGCAACTACAATATTTGCATTATTTCTTTTGTAACTATAAATCCTGAATTGACGAAATAGTGTAAAGTTTAAAATTATAACACTTGTACTTGAAGCAGATAATAAAAAGCTTTTAAAATAACTTAAAGTTACTCATTTAGGTAACAATATACAATTATAGGAGTGTGATTAGCCACATTCCTATTTTTATATTTAGTGAAATATAAAAATATCATATTATTTTGTATATATTTAAAGTTTTATAATTAATTCTTTATAACTTTATGAGAGAATATTTTTCATTTTAGTGGTTATAGCGAATTATTAAATAACATTTTAATATTTGATGAATAATCAAATGTGGGTTATAAGGAGTTATCAAAAATTTGGAAAGAATTAAGTAAGTGAGATAAATTGGTTCCTTGACACTTTTAAGTAGGAGTGATATAATATGAAATACTTAAATGAATAAGCACTACAAATAATTTTAAATTTGTTTTAAGTAATATTAATTATATATTACTATGGGCGATGATATTAGAGAATTTATTGCAATATAAATTAAAATACTTGTATTGGTCAACACTTTAGGTTCACTTTTATTATCGTAATTTTAAGTTTATGTATCCGGTGATTATGTCTTGAAGGTAACACCCGTTCCCATGCCGAACACGAAGGTTAAGCTTCAAAGAGCCAATGGTACTTCAAAGGAGACTTTGCGGGAGAGTAGGTTGTCGCCAGGTAACGTTAAGCATATAAAGTATGCTTAACGATATGGTTCACTAGCTCAGTCGGTAGAGCACATGACTTTTAATCATGGTGTCCGGGGTTCGATCCCCCGGTGAGCCACCAAATAAAAAATCCACTCAACAATGAGTGGATTTTTTATTTTAATTTGAAAATTCTAAAATGAGGAAGAATTATCTTTAGAGTTATCATTACTGTTTGGATGAGAACTTATTTTAACTCCATTTATAATGCCAACATCTGCACCATCTTTTGGATACATTTTTCTTAGCTCTGCCTGTGATTTCTTTCCTTCTTTAAATCTATTTTTATTATTATCTACCATATAGCTACCTCCAATCATTGTTTGTCATATATTAATTTGTCCCTAAGGGAAAAATTTTATGTGTTTTCTTAGAGACAATTATTAAAAATAAATTAACCTCTGAGAGAATTAAAATAGTAATAGTATTCAAATCCTTGAGGCATTTACTGTAGTCATAAAAGGAATAATTATAGGTATATATGGTTTATGATAATGCTGGAATTTTTATTAATTAAAGGATTGAATTTGTTGGATATTACATTACTAGAACCTATATATTTAAATTGTGGTTCATTATGTAAACAAAACCACAGTTTTTTCATATTATATATTGTGAATAGAATATAATTTACATAAGCTTTTGCTTGTGGACAACTTAGTGTATTGGATGTTTCTTGCGAGCTTATAAAATCTATTTAAAAGGAGAGTTTATTATATGACAACTCAAGAATTATTACAAAGTCTTATGAATGATCCTGAAGTTAAAGACTTACTAGCTAGATTGAATACTGGGGAAGATGTAAGTGCTTTAGTGAATAATAGCGGAATAAATAATTCATATTTGCCAGAAAACTATTGTTGTTGTCCAAGACCACAACCTAGGCCAAATAACTGTGATTTTGGTTTAGGAATACTTTTATTGCTTTTATTCTGTTGTTGTGGCTGTGGTGGAGGATTTTTATTCTGCTAAATATTGTTAATTGCTAGACATGATTAATCATGTCTAGTTTTAATTTTATAAAAAAATAAGGAATATCAGCAAAGTCAAAAGTTTGCAGTTACTCCTTAAGAAATTCAAATGTGATAAATTTGTTCCTGAAAACTAAGCTTTACTGTTTATCAGTGGCTTTGGTAAGGTCTCGTACATTATCGCTAGTAAAAAATCCATCAAAATCTCCATACCTACATATATATTCATTAACTACAAAAGTATTAGGAGAAGGATGAGAAAAAGTTTGTTTTATTCCTTCTTCTTCTGAACCCACTAGATCAATCAAAAACTTCATATCATTATTTTTAAGATCTTCAAAAGTTTTCTCAATGTTTTCAGTATAAAATGCAATGTGATGAACTCTTGGTCCGTAATTATATACAAACTTTTCAGTAGGGCCACTTTGCTCTAAGTCAGTAAATGGAGTTATACCTGAGGTGAATACCATAGCAAATTGCTGACCCTTCATCCTCGCAACGTTGGTAATAGAATTTAAGTTTTTAACATAAATGGAGAAGTCAAAATTATAATCCGTTAATTCCATGAGCTCTAGTATTGCAGCATCTCTATGTTTGGCAATGATACGAGTTGCAGCATGATCAACATAACCAATATTCTTTGTATATTCTGGCTTTGAAAAACTGGTTTTTCTGGACAACTCTATGTCACAAGCATCTTTATAAATTTTCTTATTACCCTTCCATTGTATAAAACCATAAGATGTGCCTGTAAATGAAGAAGGGATAGTTTGCACAAAGAGGTAATTATCATGTTCAATGATCTCAGAAGATAAGAAATTTATTCCACGATTTTTTTGTATTGTAAAGTATTTTTTTATATTTGTAACTTCAAAGATAAAACACTCTATTCTTGTATTTGGACGAATTTCACTTTTAGGATTGAGATTATATTTTATAAAAGGATTATCCTTCTCTTTTCTTGTTGATACTATAATATCAGAAGAATTTTCAAGTTTTAGAACATTCATATTAAAAGAATTATTTTTAAAGGCCTCATTAATGGTATAGCCAGAATACATTAAAAGTTCATCTATCGTACTATTGAAATAATCTTCTTCAGCATTAATTAAAATGCATTCTAGACCTTTTACTAATTTATTCAACTCTAGTTTAGTTCTTTTAAATATAATATCATTGGCTTCCTTTCTTAGGACGCTATCATCGTTATTAAATTCATTAGAAGAAAAAACACTTTTCTTTAAATGAGGATGGATATCCCAAAAGTTTGAAACTATAAAATCATTCATAATTGCCCTCCCAAATAGTTATTTATTAAAAAATCATCTTTAAATTTATATGTAAGTTAGGTGTTAAATATTATTAGTTAGTAGAAATTAGTAAATTTTTTATTAGTATAAAAGTATAAGTGAGAGATAAAACTAAGTAATAATTTAAGGTTATGGCTATGGGTGGAAGGGATTTATAAAGGAGAAAGGTTATGGAGAATATACTTGTAAAATTTGACGAAAAGAAGTTATCTAAAGAAGCTGTTAATTTATTAAGACGTATTCAAAGAAGGTATGGTAATTTTAAATTACATAAATATGTTAATTGGTGCATTATAAAAGGGATAGATGTAAAGATTAGTAGCGAAATAATAATACAGTATATAAATATAATCCATAATGAAAATCGAGCTACTTGTAATATTACTGATGAATTATTAAATCATCTAAAAAGTATTATAAATAAAAAATATATAAATAAAAGGGAAGAAAATAAAGCATATGAAATTATGAGTGATATTGCATTTATTATCGAAAATAGTTACACTAATAATCAGGATAATATGAAGTTAGAGAATGAAGGTTTTTTCTTTAACTTCTTTAGATGGATTAAAAAGATTTTAAAGATAATAAAGTGATTTGTAGGGGGATTTTATATGGATAAAGCAGCGAAACTTCTCAAGTTAGCTAAAGATAATTTTGAAGAGGGGGAAGAGGTGTTAAGTTACGTTGATGGGGCATTTCAGGCTACTGTAAAAAATAGAAACACTATGAGGACGGGGGTACTAATTGCTACAAATAAAAAGCTAAGATTCTGCGGTAAAAGGTTATTTTTTGTTTATGATGATGCAATAGAATACAGTGATATATATAAAGTAGAACTTACAAAAGAGAAATTTGGAGACACTATATTTATAGATGGAAAGAAACAATCGTATTTCATGAGATTTATTATTAGTAAAGAAATAGGTAATTTTTTTAATATTATAAAAGAGTATAAGGGAAAAAGACTTTAAGAATAAGTTGAATTATGGACAGAAGTTATAAGCTAAATAAGAAACGATTCTATAAGATACTATTTTTAATATTAATAGATTGAAATAGTGGTATAAAAATATACTATTATGGGGAAGTTTATTTAATGTAAGAAGATAGTAACATTAGAGTTATTAATTTTAAGTTGTAGTTTTAATGAATAATAGATAATGAACCTTTTTATTCTATATTTTGTTGAACCTATCTACTTATTTAATTAAATACAAAAAAAGTTGTTGACGGAAAGATATAACAATGATACTATAATAACAGACCGCAAGAAACGACATAATAAAACAATAAATTGGTCTTTGAAAATTA
>NZ_DGLI01000007.1 GCF_002387895.1 Clostridium sp. UBA4548 | reverse complement strand
TTCAAAGACCACTTCATCACTGCATTGTATTGAATCAAGTGACGACTTTTATAAGTTTATCATCTATCCTCTTGTTTGTCAACATGTTTTTAAATTTTATTTAGAAACTATTTTCAAACCTGAAGCTTTATCGCTCTGCTATGCATCAGCGACAAGGAATATAATATCATGAATTTACAAGTTCTCTTTATATATTTCCTCCATTTCAAAAAATTATTCCATCATTTCTAATAAATCCTTTAAATACCTTCCAAATGCCTTTGTAGATACACTTGGAACTGTGTTCATTCAGTTATAAAGTTAATGTCCAAAATTACACATTATATTATCTTTTAGTTTAATTATTGTGCTAATATTTGTAAAAATATGTGTCATTCATTTGATATAATCATATTATGTAACTATAATTAGTATCTTATATTGTATAGTACCAAATTATATACTACAGCTTTGAGGTGATTTAATGAATGTACAACTTAAAAAGGGTGTTCTAGAGCTGTGTGTTCTATCTTTAGTTACTAGAAAAGATTACTATGGATATGAATTAGTAAATGAAATATCCAAAAACATTCAAATATCCGACGGAACTATTTATCCTATTCTAAGGCGTTTAACTCAGGACGGGTATTTTGTTACCTATCTTCAGGAATCCCAAGAGGGTCCCCCTAGAAAATATTATAAAATCACGGATATTGGAATTAAAACAAAAGAAATTTTAGAAAAAGAATGGCTTATATTTATTGATAGTGTAAACAACATTATTGGGGAGGATTAAAAAGATGGATAGGTATGAATTTTTTAAAATTTTATCCCAGGGTCTAGAAACTTTTCCTGAGAAAGAACGTAAGGATATCTTATACGATTATGAAGAACATTTTAGGGTTGGTAAATCAAGCGGAAAGTCAGACTCAGAAATAATAATGGAATTGGGTGACCCTTATATGATAGTTGCTCAGTACAAATATAATTATAGTAATAACTACACTGAATCACAAAATACAGATAACTCTAATAGCTCTTACTATAGCTCCACTCCTAACTATAACCAAGATAATGACTATTATTACAATAGAAAGAGTACGCTACCTCAACCACTAAAGATAATTATATTAGTAGCCCTTATATTAACTTGTTTTCCTGTTATAGGATCTATTTGTTCTTTTTTAATTGGTATGTATGGGGCCTCTATTGGTTTAGTTATAGGTGGTATTGGAATGATGATAGGTGGCATCACTGGTAGTATTGCAAGTTCCTTTATTTATATACCTGCTTCCATCCCTTTATCAGCTCTTATATTAATCGGTATAGGCACAGTATGCCTTGGTATATTACTTTTTATAGCATCACTATGGATTACAAAATTTATTTATGGACTGATATTAAAATTAATAAAATGGATAAAAGCCGATATATTAATTTAGGAGGATTCGTATATGTTTAGAAGTAGTAAACTTAAAAGTGTTATTATAATCTTACTTGCAATAGTGTTCCTAACTTATGGAATAGGATATTATATATTATATAAATCTTCAAATGAAACTGAGCTTTCAGATATGTTTAAAGGGTTAAATAACGTAAATATTAATCTTGATAACACCTTCAATCTAGGAAACGCTAAAACTTATGATATAGATGAAACTAAATCACAAGCAATTGATAAAACTGAACTTATTGATATTCATTTAGTCAGTGGAAATATATCTTTAATTCCTTATGATGGCAAAGATATTAAAGCAACCTTAAAGGGTTCCTTCAAAATTGCATCTACCGATTTGCCCCATCTTCAAGTTCAATCTTCAGGAGAAACTGTTACTATAAGCTTTCTAAAGGATAATGGTTCATTAAACTCAATAAGTGTTAGTGATGACTTCAAATTAGATGTATATATCCCTAAGATTTATAATAAAAATCTTTCAGTTAAATCTGTATCAGCTAATATTACTGGTGACAATTTAAATGTGAATAAGGTTACAGCATCCTCTGTTTCTGGTAAGGTAAATCTTTCTAATATATCTTCAACGGACTCTAAGTTTAATTCTGTTTCTGGGAATATAACTATTGATAGTCTAACAAATACCTCAGCTTCTATAAGTTCTATCTCTGGCGATATTAAAGTTGCAGACTTTATGGGTAATTTAGAGGGGAAAACTGTTTCAGGTAACTTAAATGTTTCTTATAAAGATTTTCAAGAAAACACCGTTGAATTTAAGTCCACCTCAGGAAAATTAATTATAAGTCTTCCTAATAGCCCTAGCTTTTATGTAAGTTCTAGCTCTACTTCTGGAGATATGGATATAGCTTTTCCTGTAACAGTTAATAATTCCTCTAAAAAAAATATTACTGGATTTGTAGGAAGCTCTAATACTAAAGGTAAAGTTAACCTATCTACTGTGTCTGGTGATATAAACATCTATAAAAAATAAATTCATAAAAAACTATATAAAAAAAGGTTATAGAAACTTACATTAGTTTCCTATAACCTTCTAACCTTATTTTATGAAATCATATTAAATATTATTAAGAATATAACCCCTGGTATTCCTAACAAGCCTGCTATTAGTGCTGTAACTGCATTAATAGCTATAGTTATACCAAATGGCCCTCCAACAAAATTTATAAGTAACAATAGTATTCCACCTGCAATAGCATTAATCACTAATTTCATTAACATTTTAAGTGGCCATGCAAGTACCTTACCTATTATTAATAAAAACAGCACTGCAATTATAAAATATATAGCTGTATGCACTGTAATACCCCCCTTTCACAAAATCCAACTATTAAAACTTGAATTTATAGTAATATATATTATCCCCTATAACCAATTATGATGCATTTTACAATTAAAAGAAAGTGTCTTTTATAAAACTACCATCTACTTCCACCACTTAGTTCCTCAATCATATAGGATGCGTCCAAAGTTACTCCTTTAGACTTAGCTTGGGATAGAAAGTACACATACTTAGCTTTAGCCTGATCTTCCCTATATATAGCAAAGTCTATAAGCTTATCCTCACTTACTTGTTGAAAGCAAGCTTTAGCTGCTTCCCATTCAACCATAGATTCTTCTAATTGTTTAATTATTTCCTTTTGTTCTTCATTATACTTATTTTGAGAAAGTATAATTTCAATAATTCTTTTTCTATTCATTCTCATACCTCCCATTATATATTTCATTTATGATTATTTACATATATTGGGATATGTATACAAGCTTTTTACATAAAAGGGGCTGTCGCACTAAAT
>NZ_DGLI01000006.1 GCF_002387895.1 Clostridium sp. UBA4548 | reverse complement strand
ATTATTTTACAGACTCATTTTCAGTTGAAGTAATAATAAGCATATTTTTTGTTAATAGGTTCATCAATAGGTAGACCTAAGGATTCTCTTCACATTATAATTCCTTATAACTTATACTAATATCATTACCAAGCTTCATATTCTTTATCTTAATTTTATCCTTTTCCACTTCTTCTTCTCCAATTAATATAACATTTTCAGCCCCTATCTTATTTGCATAACTCATGGTCTTCTTTAAAGTCATATTTTCAAAGAATATTACTGCCCCATACCCCCTTAATTGTAGGTATTTTAGCACTTCTCCACAATATTCCATTGTTTCTCCTATTGGTATTATTAAATAATCCAACTTATTCTTTACCTCATATTTATCAATAAAACCAATTTCCTTTAGCACAAAAAACAATCTAGTTATTCCTATAGAAATTCCAACTCCTGGTAATATATTTTCTGTATAATTCTCTGCTAAGTTATCATACCTTCCACCAGAGCATATAGATCCATAGCTTTCATTCCCTAACAATACTGTTTCGAAAACCGTTCCTGTATAATAATCTAATCCTCTTATAATCCTTAGATTTATTTCAAATTCACTACTTTCTACTCCTAGAACTCCTAGCATAAAGTTAACTTTCCCTAGCTCTTCTACGCCGTCAATAAAACACTGGTTTTTAATATTAAATTTTGATAACTCTTCTAACACTTCTTCATTAGTTCCTTTAATACTTAACAACCTATTTAAATACTCACTTTTTTCATTACCTATAAGAATATTAAGTTCATTAATAAATACTTGTTTTTCTATTTTTTCATATTTATCAATTAATATCATTACCTCAGCTGTACTTTCTATATTTAATTCACTTAATATGCCCCTTAATATTTTTCTATTGCTTATTTGAAATCTATAATTACTTAACCCTATTTCCTTAAATGCCTTAGAGGCTAAACTTATAACCCAAGCATCATTATTTATACTTAAACTCCCTTTTCCAATAACATCAATATCACATTGATAAAACTCCCTATATCTTCCCTTTTGGTTTCTCTCCCCTCTATATACCTTTCCTATTTGATATCTCTTAAAGGGAAAAACTAACTCATTATAATACTGAGCTACGTACCTAGCAAAAGGAACTGTCAAATCAAATCTTAAAGCTAAATTATTTTTACCCTTTTGAAAACTATACACTTGCTTTTCTGTTTCCCCACCTGTCTTAGCAAGCAAAACCTCTGCTTTTTCTATTATTGGTGTATCTATTGCCATGCACCCATTTCCTTCATATACACTTTTTATTTTATTTACTATATCATCAAATATTGCTTGTTCCTTAGGTAATAGCTCCATAAATCCTGGTAATATAGTTGGTTTAATAACATTATTTTTCACTTTAATCACTCCTATAAATATTTTTTAATAATAATCAAGTTCATTTTGTAGGGCAACTTTGGAAGGAGATTTTACTCAGCAAAATCACCTTTATTACAACAAAGTTTAATTTTTAGCACAAGACTCCCGCCTGAAAGCTAAGGGAGAACTAGGCTTCTAAAACATCTTTAAATACAACAAAAGCCATGTAGGCATATATCCCACATGGCTTAATAAATTACGATTGCACTTAATTTATCATTACCTAGAGATACAAGCCTAATGCTAATAGACTTGTATCTGCTTTTTTACAGATCAAGTCTCTAGTAATGATGATGTATGTTGTTTTGTTTAACAATACTAAGTGCTCTCATAACTTTCCTCCTAAAATTATATTACTATTATAATATAACAATCCCTTATAAAGTTCAAATTTATTTCATATCTTTACTTCTTGAAAAATCTAGAAGTTGATAATTTGTTGAAAGGATTGCTTTTGCAATTTATTGTACGGTTCATCTTATAAGTTGTAAATAAAGTTTGACAAGCAAACATTTATATAAAATTATGCTCTATAGTGGTTTTATATAAACATTTTTAGACAATTCTCTAAGCTCATCTATATCTAATACATATATTTTTTTATCCTCACATTTTATAATTGATTTTGCTTCCATTTCTTTAAGTGTTCTGTTTAAGTGCCTATATGTTGTACCTAAAAACTGCGCAATATCTAAATATGATGAATTCAAAATTATACAATCCTCATCTGTTAAATGTTCAATTAAATAACTAGACAGTCTGTTAGTAAGTGGGTATATAAAATTATATGAGCTATTGTTAATAGTCCCATAAAGCTTTTCACTCAAAGAATCTACTAAATGGCGTAAAAACTTTACGTTATCAAAATATTTTTCTCTTAGCATTGCTGAAGGTATTGCTATGAAATAAGTATCTTCTATTGCATCAACATTACAAAGTATAGGAATATCCTTTAAAAGTTCTAAATCCCCTATGGTATTAAAAGCTGTATAAAATTTTAAAGGCATTGATTTTCCATTTTCAAAGGAATAATAAATTTTAATTTTACCCTCCACAAGTAAGTAATAATATTCAAGTTCTTCTCCTGCTTCTAGTATATATTCTTCCTTTTCGTAGAAGTAAAGTTGACTCTGTTTTAATATTTCATTATCAAATATCTTATCAATATTATGTTTTTTTATATAATTATTTAAAAGCATATCATCAAAAACTTTTCTCATAAACCCTCCTAACATGACCAATGTCATGTGCAAATCGTTATAAATATATTATTTTATTAGTGATGACTTGTAAAGGGGTGAATTAAATTGAGTATGTATGGAAACCTAGCTGTTTTAAACGGTATTCTTCTTGCAATAATGATATTCTTAAATAGTGTTTTATCAAAAAAGATAGGATTATATAATAGTACATTAATTTACCATATATTCGGATTTATACTAATTTTACTAATATCAATAATTAGAAAAAACAAACCTCCAAAATTTAATCAGATACCTATTTTTCTTTTTATACCAGGAATACTAAGCGTTTTAGTGATATTCTTAAATAGTATATGTTCATCTAAAATAGGTATAACGCTTACTGCAGGTATGGGATTGTTTGGACAACTTGTATTATCTACTTTAATAGACCATTTCGGCTTGTTTGGCATGCCAGTTATCAAACTAAGAAAAGAAAATGTATTAAGTTTTTCAATAATCATAGTTGGTTTAATTTGTATAATTATCTTATAAGGATGTGATTACAATGTATATATTTTTTTCATTCCTTACAGGAGTATTAATTGTTACAAGCATGATGTTAAATGGACAATTATCTATAAAAGTAGGAATTATAAATAGCATTCTTATAAATTATCTAACAGCTGCAATCTCTTCTCTTGCTTTATGTTTTATTATGGTTAACTCTATAAATAGCTATTCTTCTATATCAAACATTCCTTTAGTTTATTTTTTAGGAGGAGCTATAGGAGTTTTAACAACTTATTTGTTCAATATTGTAGTTCATAAAGTCCCAACAGTATATACAGTTATACTTCGATTTATTGGTCAAATGCTTACAAGTGCTATTATAGATTATTGGTACTTCAATATCTTTTCAATGGGGAAGGTCATAGGTTGTATTCTTTTTTTAATAGGTATTATACTTAATGCCAAATCTAATGAAAAATATAAACAAAATCAAATTAAATCTCTCAATAATTAAATTATTTATATAAAAGGCTGGAGGATATATTATGAAATATGAAGTGATATTATTTGATGCAGATGATACTTTATTCGATTTTAAAAAGTCTGAAAGAGAGGCTTTTAAGAATACTATACTAGAATTTAATATGGAATATGATGAAAATAACCATTTAAAAACTTACCAAGAAATAAATGCAGTTATATGGAAAGAATTTGAACAAGGACTTATCACACAGGAAAAACTAAAGGTAGAAAGATTTAAAAGGCTATCAAATAAATTGAATATAAGTTTTGATGAAAATAACTTTGCAGCGTCATATATGGCACATTTAGCTAATGCATCATTTCTGTATGATGGTAGTATAGATCTTATAAAAAATTTAAGTAAGTCTTATAAACTTTCTATAGTAACTAATGGTCTTACCTTTGTTCAGAACGGAAGGATTAGAAAGTCCATTATATCAAAATATTTTGCTGATATAGTGATATCTGAAGAAATATTAATCTCAAAACCAAACCCTAAAATTTTTGAACATGCTTTAAAAAATATAAATCATATTGATAAAAGTAAAGTATTAATGGTAGGCGATAGCTTAACTTCTGATATACAAGGTGGAATAAACTTTGGGATAGATACATGCTGGTACAACCCTAATAAAATTTCAAATGAAGCATCCATAAAACCGACCTATGAAATTTCTAATTTTAATGAACTTAAGTCTTTATTACTTAATTCATAAAAGTTCCCATAATTAATATGGTAAAAGGTATAGAATTATACTTAATTCTATACCTTTTATGATATTTGTAGAAATCGCATTCACTTATGGTACGGTTCACCGCACCTATTATAAATGATGTTTTCCCATTTTATTCCCATGCTTATATTTTTCATAAATATGGTATAGTTTTCAAATAATATTTCCAAATCCCTAGTGGATGGCTAAGTCAGTTTTGAACGTTTTATACTCCTGGGTTATTGGTGAATTACTTCACTATAGCTAAGGTGGTGGTATTAGACATAATACTTCTATCTATTCAGCATCAAAATCAATAAAGTATTCTCTCTCTGATGTATGTATTGTGAGGGTTGCTAAATTAATATTGTCCTCTAAAATATCCACTCTGTATTCAAACATGATATCATCATTTTGTTTCTTCATAAGTAAGTAACTTCCTTCTTCTTGATCCTCAGCCTCATCACTTATTTCAGTGTAGATTTCTTCGCCACTGACTTCTCCAGGATACCCTGACTTTCTTATCTTTTCCTCTATTGCTTTAAAAAACTTTTCCATTTTTTCGCTCTCTTTCTTTTTTCAAATACCTATTTCTGTTCTAATCAAGTATATACTATGTTTCTAAATAACAGTAGCCCTAATCATTATTAATTAATGATCAGAGGAAAACCTCACTTATGAAACTCACATAGTTCTCAATGACCTCTAGGCTAATAATTACTTCATATTTTAATCATTCAATTAGATTATTATACCTTGAAAATGATCCATTTCGTGTTGAATTATTTGTGCTATAAATCCAGTGAATTCTTGTTTTTGCGTTTTAAAACTCCTATCAAGATATTCAACTTCTATTTTTTTATATCTCTTTGTTTTTCTAAAGCCAATTAAAGATAAACAACTCTCTTCAGTTTCATAAATCCCTTCTTTATTTAATATAACTGGGTTTATCATAGGCACAATAAGGTTGCCTACAGCAAATACTAATATACGCTTTTTTACTCCAATCATATTACCAGCCAATCCAACACAATTCTCAAGGTTTGCTCTTAATGTATCTATTAAATCATCAATCACTACTATATCACTTTTAGTTGCATCTTCTGATTTTTGTCCTAAAAACAATATATCTTTTATAATTGGTTTTATCATAATTTATACCTCTTATTCAATTATATTTTTTATAAATCATACTATATCATATTTAAAATTAGTACATCTAGTCCATCACTCAGTTGGCACATCAATGATACTTATGGTACGGTTCTCCGTAACAGTGCTATCGGAGGTTTTTCTTAAACCTCCGATAGTTTAATCTTAATTCAGTTATTATCTTGGTTAAACTTTTTAAAGTTATTAATCCTCTTTATTTCATTAATTATTTCATTTCTTGCCTTGTTAACTAACTCCTATGACTTTTGGGCAATATAAAAACTTCTTTTTAATGAGCGTTTCTATTTTAAGTTCAAATGTATATTTTAAATTCTATATTCTTTTATATTTATATGAAAAAGAGCTCTATTAGAGACTCCTTTTATCCTTTTCATTTTGCTTTCTTTCTATCTCATTTTTAATTTTGTCCTTATTTACCTTAAAATAAATTGCACCAGCCAAACTTAATAATACAACTATTGGATACACATTATCACCTCTACATATTTATCGTATTTATTGTAAGTTTCTGAATACAAATTCCCCCCTACAATTAAATAACGTCCCAGAATACCAATATCTTTTGAAAACCAAAAGATATTACTCTAGGCTTACCTTCTTCTACAGTTTTATAAAAAGGTATTGCAAATTTTTAATTTGTATGATACCCTATGTTTGATTTTAATGAATGGAGGGTTGCTTAAAAATGTGGATTTCATCTCGATTATATACTTTATGTAACTAATTAAATAGTACTTAAAGGCTCTACCTATGTGTAGGGTAATCGGGATTAGTCTATCTATTTTTAAGAACCCTTATTAGCGGAGTTTATTTAATGCATTTAGGGATAGAGACAAATCTATCCTTTTTGTTTTTAAAGATAGAATGGTAATTAATGAAAAACAAATAAAATTTTCTTAATTAATATGAATTTATGGCTTCATTTCTTTATTGCTTGTGTAAGCTTTTATGAGGGAGTATATACTTAAATTCTTAAATTAGCGAGAAGTATTTTATTATGTAATATGATTATAGGCTAAATCAACAATGATGACTTATTTTGCTATTATAGAATAGGGAATTTCTTTGGTTTTTGTCATCTTCTTCCGTTTACTTAAAGCACAGGTAGCTCGCCTGTGCTTTTTATATTTAATATCTAAATGAAGTGTAAAAAATGCATTAAAAAGTTTGGCATAGGAATTATAGCAATATCATTTTTGGTATTTGTACTTCCCGTAGTACATTCACTTGATAATCGTATTATATAAAACATCCTATGCTAAATTGAGTAAAGGAGGGTAGCTTTACGATGGGAGTAATTATTTCTGTGCAATAGCAGGGGCTATTGCACACTAAAAGTGAGCAACTAAAAAATAGCCTTTGCTAATCCTAAATATCATAGAGTGATTAGGAGATGCAAAATGAGCTATATTAATATATATGACGTTTTGCCAAAAGAAATTGTCGAGCAAATCCAAGAATATGTTGACGGTGTTAAGGTCTATATTCCAAAAAAGCAGATAGCCGTAAATCATGGGGAACCAACACGAACACTAAGCAACTGGTATCTTCGCGTAACAACCAAATAAGACTTGAATATAAAAATGGATTGTCCGTGTTCGAATTAGCTCAGAAATACTTTTTGGCAGAAAAAACTATACAGAAAATTGTGTATTCGCGACAACCGGCTGAATAATATTAAAGCGCCTAAGCTTTTGATAGCTTATGGCGCTTCTTTTTTTGCCAAACAAGAAGGAGGATTCAATTTCTAACTCTGAATGGTATGCTAAAAATATAATAAGTTGTATTGTAGCTAAGCAATTTTAGACATTTGCTCTATATGGAGGTGTTATTGTGGCTGACAACAATATAGAGATTAATCATTCACTCCCTATCCATTATTCTCAGAATTACCTAGCATGTAGTGGATTGATAGATAGATTAATCCAACAATCAAGCATCCGCTCAAATGATGAAGTGCTTGACATTGGAGCAGGAAAAGGAATCATAACAAAAGAATTACTTAACCTCGGCTGTAAAGTTATATCCGTTGAATTGGATCAAAAAAACATATTGTATCTAAAAAAACAGTTTAAGAATGAAACCCAATGTACTTTGATTTTTGGCAACTTCTTGGAATTACCTTTACCAGAAGGAAACTATAAGATTTTTTCTAATATACCGTTTTTTATTACATCAGATGTTCTCGATAAGATTACGCAAGCAAAAAATCCACCTATTGACAGTTATCTAATATTGCAAAAACAGGCGGCAATGAAATATTGTGGATCGATGAAGACTACACTAAAATCTCTTTTGCTTAAGCCAAGATTTAATATGATGATTGTGCACCAATTTTCTCGTAATGATTTTTCTCCAAGACCAAATGTGGATATTGTTTTGTTACGTATTCAAAAGCGTAATGTTGATGAATTGACTATTGAAGAATTTGAGGTATATCGCGATTTTATTTGCTACTGTTATAAGAATAACAAGACTTTTCCTAAAAAAATCTTTACCTACAGACAATTAAAAGAATTGAGAAAAAGACATGGTATAACAAATTATCGAACTTCTGAAATGAGATATGAGGAATGGATAATTTTGTTTAGATGTTTTTTACAATATATAAGTGACGAAAAGAAATCACAAGTGAGAGGTTCATACAGTCAATATCTTTTACAAGAATCACTCCTAAAAAAGCAATTTAGAAGCAGGGGCTAGACTTTTAGCACAAAATCCAGATTCAAACGGAAAAGTTCATTTTATCTGACAAATAAAGTGAAAAACCTGTTTTCTCATTTATATTCCTCTACTCAAAAGCACGATAAAAAACATAGATCCGTACGATATTGTTTTTATTGGCTATCCTGTTTGGACGACTACTATTTCGCAGGCAATTAAGAGCTTTCTATCGGAACGTGATTTTTAGAAAAAACGGTTATCCTCTTCTACACCCATGTCAGATATGGCAGCGGCAGAAGTTTATAACAGGTATCCTTTGTAAGATGGCATTATCCCAAACCAAAGTAATAAAAAGGGAAATATATTCAAAATAAGTAGAGACAAGGTCAAACTTATCAAAAGGTGGTGTCGCAAAGCCGAGAGTCTACGGTGCATATAGCACTATGATAGTCTTGTTGCTAAAGAGGTATTTCTTATGACACGATTTTCTATCCTCTTCTGAGGTATGCATAGAAACGAAGTAATCTGTATATACCGTCCTTTACCCTTACACTTTCATATTATAATTTTAAGTAAGTCAGTATTTCGCCACCACTGCCATTTTATTTATAAGTATATTTAATTTAAAATCCAAGTAAAAAGGTTATAATAAATAAAAAATTCTCCCAAATACAAGTATTGATGAACTGCTATATTCCAAAATCAAATTATTTCATTTATGGTGATAAGGTACCATATGCCACTCCAATACACTCATTGATATAACTGTTATGGAGTTAAAAACCTCATTTACTTATGGTACGGTTCACCCTTCATTATCCTAAAACCTCTATATATCTGCTCTAGTAACATTACTCTAAATAATTGGTGTGGGAATGTCATCTTGGAGAAGCACAACTTATAGTTTGCTCTATTTAGTACCTCTTGGGCAAGCCCTAAGGAACCACCTATAACAAATGCTAAGTCACTTTTCCCACTTACCCCTAATTCTTCTATGTAGGAGCTAAATTCCTCTGAGGTTAGCATTTTTCCTTTTAGGTCTAGAGCTATTACAAAGCTATTATCTTTAATGGCCTTTAGTATTGCTTCCCCTTCTTTATTTTTGATTTGTAATTCTTCCTTTTCTGAGGCATTGTCAGGAGTTTTTTCGTCCTGAAGTTCAATTATTGATATTTTGCAATATCTTTGAAGTCTTTTAGCATATTCATCTATGGCTTCTTTTAAATACTTTTCTTTTAATTTTCCCACTGAAATCACTGTTATGTTCATAATATCTCCTTATGTAAATATCTTTTTCAAAATATGTAATAGTATTATTTAATGTGCTGCTTTCCATACTTTAAGCATCTTGTAACACTATGTTGCCAATGAAAACCTAATTTAATGCAAAACAAGCACCCTTATAAGTTATTTATTCTATAACTCATAAAGATGCTTAAATTCTAAAATTATTGTGCTAAACTAATTAGTTGCCACAGCATTTCTTATATTTTTTTCCGCTTCCACATGGACAAGGTTCATTTCTTCCAACTTTGTTTTCATTAACAACAGTTTTTGAACTTCTCCATTGTCTTTGGATTTCTTTTCTCTTTTCTTCTGAGAATATTCCATCCCATTGTGGTAATGAATAAAGGTAGTCTGCTTTAGAGTCTAACATGTTGAAATATAACTTTTCAAAGTTTATTTTAAGTTCTACTTCTGAATCTCCCTCGATTTTTTCAAGATCAAGATCATTTTCTAAACTCTCATTTATTCCATCTAAGAATCCCATGAATTGTATGTCAGTTACACCAAATTGTTTTGATAATTCACTTAGTATACCTTTTAACTCACCACTATGGTTAGCTAATACTTTGCTATATATGTTAGTTTCAACTTGTGCATACTCTTTCCAGAATGCTGGCTCACCATTTTCTCTAACAAAATCTACAACATAATCCGTCCAGTTTGTATATAAACCCATGTTCTTATCTCCTTTTTATTCAATGTATTACATCTTTGTTAGTTAATTATAATAAAAATACCCACCTTTTTCAACAATTACTTATTTTTGAATTTTTAATGTTTCAATATTATCTTTTGTAAAAGGTTTTGAAATATTATAATTTCCACCTAAAGTTTCTATGTTCTTATTTTCTACAGTAATCATTATTTTTTCCACAGAAGGCAATTGGGTTAGTGAGCTTGCTATGGATGACAATAAAGTCTTTTCCTGACCCTCTGTCATAGCAAGTTCTACGTTGTTGCTTAAATTTACATGCGCAATTCCCTCTTTAATAGAAAAACTTAAAAGCTTAGTTTCTTTAGGAAGTGTTGGCTTAGAACTACTAACCACTGCTGGCCCTTTAATTAGCTGTTGCATTATAATTTCACCAACAAGCTCCTCTTTATTAAGAAGTCTTTCTTCTTTTAAAAGGCTCTTATTTTCATCTTTAGAATCATTAAAATAAAGGTCAATTTGAATAAATCCATCTTTTTCTGAAGGAAATTTACTATTTTCTAATTTTTCTTTCGTTGCAATGCTTACCTTATCTTTTTTCCCATCAGTAACCTTAAAAATAATTCCCGCTGTAATAATTACTAATAATATACTTACTGCTATTACTAATTTCTTACTCATAACTTCCTCCTAACTATATTATTTTCTAGGAAATCAAATTAAATTTAAATCTAAATATGCCCTGATTTCCCTACGGCTTTTAGAAATTACTCATTTAATTTTAATCTTGGAAGCCTACATGAACTAGTTAGTGTAGATTTTTAAACCTCTACAACTCTATAGCTGTGTTACTAAGCTATGTTTGTCTCTACTTGCCATATTTAAAGTCATATCTTTTCCTAATTCCACAGAATTTTCTCTTAGCACACTAAGTACTGTTTCATAGGCAAGTTCAGGATAATTATTTGTTCTGCTTAAGTGTCCTAAGTAAATAGTCTTATAATTAATTCCTAAAATATCTAAAATAGCTCTTCCACATGCCTCATTAGAAAGATGTCCTATATCGCTTAAAATTCTCTTCTTTAGTGGATACGGGTAAGGACCGAACTTTAGCATTTCTATATCATGATTGCTTTCTAAGAGCACTACATCAGCATCCTTCAATGCTTGTTTCACGCTATGGGAAAAATGCCCTAAATCTGTAGCAACGCAAGCTTTACCCCTTTTAGAATGAATTTTATATCCTGATGGCCTTGCCGCATCATGAGCTGTTTCAAAACTTTCCACAGTAATGTCTTTAATCTCTGTAAAGTTTCCTTCTATAATTTTAACATTATGCTCTTTCACCTTACCAATTTTATCAAACATTGCTTTCCAAGTTAGTTCATTAGCATATATAGGTATATCATACCTTCTTGATAGAACTCCTATTCCTTTAATGTGATCTGAGTGTTCATGGGTAACAAAAATTCCATCAATTTCTTTTGGGTTTTCCTCAATGTTTAAAAGTTCATTTTCTATGGATTTCCCTGGCATTCCCACATCTATTAAAACTCTTGTATTATCACTAGCTACAAATATACTATTTCCACTACTACCACTAAATAACGGACAAAATTTCATATTATACTCCTTCTAGTTGACTTTAACAGAAGAATTCAAAGATTTACTCATATATTCTCTTTATGTCTGCACCTAAAGCCTTGAATTTATTTTCAATATTTGGATAGCCCCTATCAATATGTTCAATTCCTTCTACAATAGTAGTTCCCTTTGCAATTAACCCTGCTATAACCATGGCAGCTCCAGCTCTTAAATCCGTTGCTCTAACTTGAGCCCCTGTTAAAAGCTCTACCCCATCAATTATTGCAATTCTTCCCTCAACTTTTATGTTAGCACCCATTTTCTTTAGTTCATCTACATGCTTAAATCTACTCTCATAAATGCTTTCGTTAATTATACTTCTTCCACCTGCTATAGTTGAAAGTGTACTCATTGGTTGTTGTAAATCTGTTGGAAATCCAGGGTAAGGCAAAGTTTTTATATTTACCCCTTTTAACTTCCCATTAGACTTTACAGTGATTGCATCATCATGCTCTATTACTTCAGCTCCCATTTCAATTAATTTTGCTGAAATAGATTCAAGATGTTTTGGAATTACATTGTTTATGATTACTTCTCCACCACAAGCTGCAGTAGCAATCATAAAAGTACCTGCTTCAATTTGGTCTGGAATTGCAGAATAATTACATCCTGTAAGTTCTTCTACTCCTGTAATTCTTATGATATCTGTTCCTGCCCCTTTAATGTTAGCTCCCATGCTATTTAAGAAGTTAGCTACATCCACTACATGAGGTTCCTTTGCTGCATTTTCTAAAACTGTCACACCTTTAGCCAAGGTAGCAGCTAGCATCACGTTAATTGTAGCCCCTACACTCACTACGTCAAAGTAAATACTAGTCCCTATTAACTCGTCTTCTACTTTTATATTTACAGCTCCGTGTTCAATAACAACTTTTGCACCTAGGGCCTCAAATCCTTTGATATGTTGGTCTATAGGTCTTACCCCAATAGGGCATCCCCCTGGCAATTCTACTCTTGCTTCTTTAAATCTAGCAAGTAATGCTCCTAGAAAATAGTAAGAAGCTCTCATCTTTCTCACTTCTTCAATATCAGCATTAGTAGTTGTAATTTCTGTACTATCTATTGTTATGGAGTTTAAAGACTTCTCCACCTTACATCCTAAGTATTTTAAAATTTTCTCTATGCAATTTATATCTTCAATATTTGGTATGTTATCAATAGTTGAAACTCCCTTGCTCGCTATAATTGCTGCAGGCAATATAGCTACAGCTGCATTCTTAGCTCCATTTATATTAACTTTTCCAAATATAGATTTACCACCGTTAATAACCAGTTTCTCCATTTAGGTATCATCCTCACTATTTTTTTATCTATACTATAGGTAAACCACTTTTAAACTTTGTTTATTCATAAGTCTTCCTTGGTTCCCTTAAGATTTTTTCAATATTTATATATCAAATTTCTAATTTATATGACTTTAATTCACAAAATTTTCACATCTGTAGGTCATACATTTTTTATTATATCATATACTGCTGATATTTTAACAATAATTTTAAAATATGTGTCAGGTTTTTTTTGCCAACTTAGTGTAAATAATAAAAAAGGTTATAGTTTTTCCATGTAATTCTACTAACCTATTACAATAGAATTTAAATATGTTATAATATCTTATAATTAACAAATTAATAGGGGCCCTCTATATGCCAATAGATATGCCACTTTATAGGGTTTGACAGATAAGTTATGTATTTTTTACGTTTATAATTAGACTCCCTATATATTATACGTTAATATTATGTTATTTTTGGAGGAAAGATATGAAATATTATTTAGTTGCAATATTGGATGAAAACTCTTCCACTGATATTGTAAATATACAAAAGAATGTAAGCAGAAAATATAAGTTGTTTAAAAACACTCCATGTTTATATATTCCTCTTGGGTCAGTGACTAATGCAGATTTTGAGAAACTAGATGAAGTTATTACTAAAATAATTAGTCCTTATAAAAAGTTTAAAGTTGGTATAGATAACAATCTTATACTTAGTGATGAGTTAAACACAGTAAACCTTAAAGTAGAAGATAAGGGTTATATAAATAGAATCTGGAGGAATATGTTTGACACCTTAAACTTACACGGTTTTTCTGTTAGAGATTTTAATTCAAATACCTTTAACATTCCGTTATCTACTGCAAATCACAATATAAGAAAGGCTTCTTCAAATAATGCTTTGATTATTGATAGTTCAAAGAGCAAAGAAGATTTCCTTAAGTTTGCAAAAATAAATAGAATTGAAATTTGGAAAGCATTAAATAGTAAAAAGGATTCCATTGTAAAAACTTATACCCTAAAAGATTATTAAGTTTAAATATTGGGGGCTATACAATGATTTATTACTTAGTAGCAAATTTGGATTGTGATTCTTATAAGGAAGTAGAGATTATTCAAAGAGAACTATGTGCAAAATATAAGCTGTTTACCCCTGATGAAAAGCTTCCAAAGCTTCACATTACAGTAGAAACAATTGAGGATCCTGATTTGAAAGCCTTAGATTTATGGATTAAAGAGGTTATTAAAAGCTATGAACCCTTTGAAGTAGAATCAAATGGTGTTGTTTGTTTTGAACCTCCTCACAAATCTGTTAATTTAAATTTATTGAAAGGTGGTCCTCTAGAGAAATTATCCTACAACTTAAACACTACATTGAAAGAAACTGGCTTTAAGGTTAGAGAAAACTTAGATAACTATATTCTTCATATTTCTCTGGCTAATTCGTATTTTTCAAAAAATCAATGGAGTGATTTTGATTATGAAACTGCTTGTAACGTAGCTCATAACCTATGTTATAATATAAAAATCAAAGTTAAAACCTTGGAATTATGGAAACCAACCATGGATGAGAGTGATATGGTAGTTTATACCTATGTACTTTCTTAAACTTTGAAATAAACTTAAGTTAAAAGAGAGGAAAACTAATGGATTTAAATAAACTTTTTTCAATGCAGGAAGTTTTAGATAAAAGAATTGAAAATGAACATAACCTTGAAAATCAATGCTTAATTAATAAAAAGGTTCTAGCTCTTTTTGTGGAGGTTGGTGAACTTGCAAACGAAACAAGATGCTTTAAGTTTTGGAGCAAAAAAACTGCTTCTCCCAAGGAAGTAATTTTAGAAGAATATGTAGATTGCCTTCATTTTATTTTAAGCATAGGAATTTCCAGTAACTTTAAGGATATTTTGCTAAGTGCTCCTGAAAGTTCACATGATGATGCCACTGATAGCTTTCTAAAATTAAGTTGCCTTATTTCTAATTTTCTAGGAAATAAAACTAGAGAAAACTACATAACCCTATTTAACAATTTTCTAAACCTAGGAAATATGTTAGGCTTCAATGAAGAGGATATAGAAAAGGCTTATGTAAGCAAAAATGAAATTAATCATGAAAGACAAAATCAAGGTTATTAATTAATAAATATTTGTTATATTTCTTGGTTAAACTATCCTTGAGGATGGTGATTTTATGTTAGGTATCATTTTCTCCATTGTGGCAGGTGCTGCCATGAGCCTTCAAGGAGTTTTTAACACAAGATTAGGACAAAAAATTGGACTTTGGGAAACTAGTGTGTTTGTCCAAGGTATAGCTCTTATATCCTCACTAGTTGCAGCCTTTGCTATGGGTGATGGTAGCTTTAGGGCTATTAAAGATGCTAATAAGTTATACCTATTAGGTGGTGTCCTCGGTGCAGTTATAACTTTTACAGTTATGCGTGGAATAGGTGCTCTAGGGACTACCCTAGCAATAGCTATAATTTTAGTTGCTCAACTTACTGCTGCAGCAGCAATTGACCATTTTGGGTGGTTTGGTGCACAGTGTATACGTTGTGGCTTTAGACAATTTTTAGGTGTAGCTATAATGATACTTGGAATTATTATTTTTAAGTGGAAAAGCTAATTAATGCTTTTCCATTTTTATTTTTTGAAAAACTACAACTTAAAGATATTCATACTATAAGTTGTCTGTATTATATCTGTCTTTAGTATCTGTTCTTCTATACTTAAAATTCAACTTGCTTCCTTTCTTTTACTAGAAATTATTACATAAAAAATATTTTTATTATAAATTTAAATATTTCCTATTGAAATTTATAATACTTAAAGAGATAATTATAATGAATTTTAAATTAGTGTTAGGAGTGACATGTATGGATTTTAAGCAATTAGAGGCTTTTATAAGTGTTGCTAAACTTAGAAGTTTTTCTAAGGCAGCAAATGCTATTTACCTCTCTCAACCAACGATAAGCTCTCATATTTCTAGCTTGGAAAGAGACCTAAATATTCAACTTTTTGATAGAACTTCTAAGGAAGTTAACCTTACCCCTGCTGGAGAGTCTTTCCTTCAGTATGCTAATGACATAATAAACACTAGAAATCATGCAGTAACTGAGCTATCAAACTTTAATAATAATATCTCAGGAAAATTAAATATTTCAGCTAGTACAACTCCCTGTAATTCCATTTTGCCCACTCTTATCAATAAATTCAACGAACTTCATTCTAACGTAAAGTTTAATGTTAAAGAACAAGGTTCTGTTGGAATAATAAAGGACATTATTGATTTAAACTGTGAGATAGGCCTTGTTGGTACAAGCATTGAAAATGCAAAAATTAAAAGCTTTAAAATTATGGAAGATGAGTTAGTTATAGTTTCAAACCCTAAACTAAACTTGCCCGATAAAGTTACTATTGATGAACTTTTAAAATATAATTTTATAATTCGAGAGAAAGAATCCGCTACTAGGCAAACATTAGAATTATCTTTAGCTCATTCTAATGTTGATTTAAATAAAATTAAGGTGCTTTGTGAAGTTAATACTCTAGATGCTCAATTAAAGTTTGTTAAGCTTGGCATGGGAATCTCCATTATGAGCCGTGGTCTTTGTGAGGAGTATTTCCATAGTGGATTACTAAAATCTACTTCCCTAGAAGATATCTCTCTTAATCGTAGCATTTATTTAATTGTTAGTTCTAAGAGAACCTTATCTCCTATTGGTTCAGCATTTTTCAATATGTGTAAGGAAATATATAATTTAAAATAATTGTTTAACATTTGAGAGTCTTCTTCATATAATAATACTAGTGTAACAATGTATTTGGAGGCTCTCATGTTGTTTTTTGGTAGAAAACTTGATCCTACACTAAAACATGCAATTTCATGCAGTTTATATAATAGCTATAGAATAATTATTGAGTACAAATCTCTTAGAGAAAACATAGAAAAGAAAATTAAATCTCTTAGAGGCAAAGTAATCTTTACTATTCCCTCAGTAAAGTGTATTACTGCAATAATGAATGGTAATTCCATTAAGCGATTAGTTGAATTGCCTGAAATTCGGTATGTTGCTTTAGATGACTTTGCACAACTTTGCAGTAGAAATCTTTTATCAGCCAACGGAATCTCTCTTCAAAGTAGTTCTACTATATTGAAGGGCGACTATAACTTAAGTGGCAATGGAGTAGGTGTAGGGCTTATCGATAGTGGTGTTTACCCCCATCCTGACCTGTTAAATCCTAAAAATAAAATAAAGAAATTTATGGATTTAATTAATGGATTTAATTATCCTTACGATGATAATGGTCACGGGACTCTTATGGCTGGTGAAATTTGTGGTAGTGGTTATGGGTCTAAGGATAAGAATAAAGGAATCGCACTTAACAGCCACATAGTAATGATAAAGGCTTTTGATAAGCTAGGAAGAGCATATATCTCAACTACTTTACTTGCTCTTGAATTCTTATACAATGATATAGAAGAATTTAACATAAAAGTTTTATGCCTTCCTTTTGAAACCTTTAATATGTCTAAATTTATACTTCATTTATATAATAAGCTTTTTGAAAAATTTAAAGACAGAAATGTAGTTACCATTGTTCCTGCTGGCCACAATGGTAATGATGAGGATTCTATTAAAGGTATTGCTACTTTGTCCAGTGCAATCACCGTAGGGGGAATGGATACCACCCTAGAATATGTGGTTCCCTCTTATTCTTCCTGTGGCTCAACTAAATCCCTTCAAAAACCTGATTTTATAGCTGCCAGTGAAAATATTATTAGTTTATGTTGTGATACAAGTTACATCTCCGAACGTAATGGTTTGAAAATTTACCCTTCCCATTTAAAAAATCTTTATAAAGATTGCAGTGGTACTTCTTTAGCCTGCGGTTTCATCGCTGGGGTCTGTGCTCTACTTTATGAGCATAATATGGATTATAAGGCAGCTGATATTTACGGTCTTTTAAAACACAGTGCTACCCTAATTAATGATAAAAAATATAAGCAAGGAAATGGCTATATAAACTTAGATAATATACTTCCTAAAAAGCTAAAATAGCAAGGAAAATTTCCTTGCTATTTCCATTGTTTTACTTGTTATTAAGTAGTTCACGTCTTAACATATCCAAAATACTTATAGTAGCTCTTTCTCTTATTTTTTGCCTATGTCCAGTTAAATTTAACTCTCTTGTAATTACCTGACCCTTATAGCAAATTCCTATATAAACAAGTCCAACTGGTTTTTCTTTCGTTCCTCCACCTGGCCCTGCTATTCCTGTAGTGGCTAAACCAATATGGGCACCAGAAGTTCTGCAAATACCTACAGCCATTTCTTCGGCTACTTCATGACTAACTGCCCCAAAGTTTTCTAGAGTTTCTTCTTTTACTCCTAGTCTAGAAACTTTTGCATCATTACTATAAGTTACTGTACCTTCAAGAAAAGCTGCTGATATTCCTCCATAATTTATCAATCTAGCTGCTACCATTCCTCCTGTGCAAGATTCTGCTGTAGCTATAGTTAGCTTCTTTTCCAATAATAAGTCCCCTAAAACTTCTTCTAAGGAGGTATTTCCTTCTCCATATACATTGTCACTTAGAATTTCTCTTATGCGCACTTCCATAGGACCAATTATTGCCTTAGCTTTTTCTTCGTTCTCTGCCCTTGCTGTTATTCTAAAAGTTACTTCCCCTTCTTTTGCGTAAGGCGCCACTGTTGGATTCTCGTTATCTAATAAGGCTCCTAGCATGTCCGCTGCTGCGCTTTCACCGATACCAATGACTCTTAAAACCTTTGATACCAGTATATCCTTACTATACTTCTTTAAATATGGGATTACACTTTCTTCAAACATAGGCTTCATTTCTCTTGGTGGTCCTGGTAGCATTATAAGGATTTTTTCCCCTTCTTCAATTATGCATCCTGGGGCAGTACCATTATTATTTTTTAAAACTATAGCATCACTTGGAAAAAATGCCTGCTTTTTATTACTTTCAGATACAATTCTATTAGATCTTTTAAAAATATCCTCAATATACTTAAAAGACTCTTCATGTAGTACACTGGTCTTTCCAAAGTATTTAAAAGCAGTTTCTTTAGTTAAGTCATCCTTAGTAGGTCCAAGTCCTCCTGTAGTAATGACTAAGTCAGCCCTAGAAAATGCAAGAGCATAGGCCTCTTTTAGCCTTTCTGGATTGTCACCAACCACTGATTGGTGATAAACAAAAATTCCAATATCACTTAATCTTTTTGCTATGTACTGAGCATTCGTATTTACAATATCCCCAAGTAATATTTCAGTACCAACTGCTAATATTTCACATCTCATATTATTCCTCCCATATAAAGGTAAGCTCTAATCCTTAGGGATTAGAGCTTGAACTTTTATTTAAACACACTTTGTAAACTGTTAAAAATGTTCTTGTTTTCTTTAATTTTAGCATCATTTCCGAGAACAGCAAAGAAATTTTTATTCATAACATCCTTTAGTAGCTGATCAAAAGATTTAATGTCTTCTGTTGTAGTTTGAAGCACTTCTTCTCTTTCTCTTAACCTATCTTCCTTAGTAATTCCTCTTATATACATGCTAACAGCCTTTTCTCCCTTCATTGAAGGTGTAAGAGGTGAATCGAGCTCACTAATAGTTCCTATGATATACTTAGTCATTTCTCTATCAGTGGTATCAAAAGTTTCTATATAATTCACAACCTTATCATAGGCTTCTAGTGTTTCTTTTAGGTTTGGATCTCTATAAGACACAAAGGCAAGGTTACCACTTCTCACTAGATTTGCAAATCCCCCATAAGCTCCACCTTGAACACGTACTCTATTCCAAAGATAGTCGAGACTCATAATAGTTTTTAATACTAACAGTTTACCACTATACTCATAGCCAAGTCTTCTAAAATTATAGCCCTTAGCTACATATTGAACATTAGAAGGAGTTAGTAATCCTTCATTCTTAGGAATTTCTGTGAAAGTATATTCTTCCTTAGAAATTTTGTTATTGTTAACAGAGTACAGTATTATATCCACGTTATCTTTAAGTACATTGTACTCTTCCTCTTCACCAGTTACAGTAACAATTAGGTTATCCTTATTGAACACTGTTTTCATAACCTCGTAAAGTTTAGAAATAACCCCATCAATTCTATCATCATAATTTTCTTCTATATCTTCTAAGAATTTATAGTAGTCATATCCAACAGTATGCTCTAGATATAAGGATGCAGGTGAGAAATATGACGCAAGTCTCAAGGATGCTACAATATGTCCTCTTTCAATAAGTCTTCCTTCTATTCTAGATTTTAACATTTGAACTATTTCTTTTATTCTTTTCTTATCTTCAAACACTGTACTTTTTATAATTTCCCCAACTAACTCTAAAGCTCTTGGAACTTTATCTATCACAGCTTTGCAGTGCCCCTGTAAGAATGGATGATACTTAAGTACATCCTTATCATCACCATAAACTTCCGATTTAAAGTATATTCCCCCTGTATTAATTAATATTTCGTTAGAAAGGTCTATATAGTTACGCTCCTTTGTATCTACTTTTCCTAATAAATTTGATAAAAGGCTAATATAAGGTATATCTTCTTGTTTTATTCCCTCAGTTTTAAACATAAAGCTTATATATGCAATCTTACTTGTAAAAGTTTCATGATGCAGAACTTTAACACCATTTTTCATAGTTTCTATGATTTCCAGATTCTCAACCTTTTTATCTATATCTTCTAAAGATAGCATAGGTATAGTTTCTAGGACTTCCTCTGAATCTGGAGTATTTTGCCTCTCCATAAGAGATTTAGTTTTCTTTATTATATCTTCTATACTCTCTTCACTTAACCCTTCCTTATACTTCTTAAGCTTCTCTGAAAGAGCTTTTTCTTTTTCCTCAGCTAGACCTTTTTTAGGTTTTAACACCAACAAAGAAGAATGGTTATTGTTTAAAATATATTCTTTAATTAGGTCCTCGAAATAGTTTGAAGTAAGGGCTGTTTTCATTTTCTTTATAGTATCCTCATACTTCAAGTGAATTAATGGACACTGATCATATAACCAGCTATCCATAGCTGTTATATAATAGAATAACCCCTTTGGAAATCCTTGTAAATCAGCTTCTCTTAGCTTAAACTCAGTAATATTAATACAAGCTTCTATAAGTTTTTTATCTATGCCCTTATGAACTAAATTACTTAAAGTATCAAAAACTATGTTTTTAAACTCTTCTTTTTTACTTTCTTCACTATTTTTTACTACAACACTAAATAAAGGTTGAAGAATTCCATTGTCAAAACTTCCGTAAACATCCTTACCTATACCTGCATCCAAAAGAGCCTTTTTAAGTGGAGCTCCTTGAGTCTCAAGAAGTAAGTACTCAATAATTTCTAAAGCCAAATGTATTTCTGGATCAGTAGCTTTTCCTGTAACAAAGTTTAGCGCTAAGAAGGTTTTTTCCTTATCACTATCTTCAGTAGAAATAGAATACTCTTCAGTAAATTCCTTCATTTCATTATAAGGTTTTTGAACTTCTATTGATGACTCTATAGTTTTTAGGTCAAAATTGCGTAAATAATTATCATTGATAAAGGTTAATGCATTATTTAAATCCAAATCTCCATATAATAAGATATAACTGTTTGATGGATGATAATATTTTGTATGGAATCCTAAAAACTCTTCTTGAGTTAAATCTGGTATATAATCTGGATCTCCACCAGACTCAAATCCATAGGTATTGTCAGGAAAAAGAGTTTCTTGAATTTTTCTCATTAGCACGCCCTCTGGTGATGAGAATGCGCCTTTCATTTCATTATATACAACACCTTTATATTTTAAATCATCCTCTTTATTCTCTAATTCGTAATGCCATCCTTCCTGCATTAATATTTCAGGTTGGCTATATATGTTAGGATAAAATACTGCATCTAAGTACACATCCATTAAATTGAAAAAGTCCTTTTCATTCTTGCTTGCTAATGGATAAATAGTTTTATCACCAAAAGTCATAGCATTTAAAAAGGTATTAAGAGAACCCTTTATAAGTTCTACAAAAGGCTCTTTTGTAGGAAACTTCCTTGAACCACAAAGTACACTATGTTCTATAATATGAGCTACCCCTGTGCTATCCTGTGGCGGTGTTCTAAACCCTATTGAGAACACTTTATTATCATCATCATTTTCTAAGTGTAAAAGCCTTGCACCACTTTTTTCATGTTCAAATACCCTAGCTACTGAATTAATTTCATTGATATGCTCTATATGTTTTAGATTAAAACCATGATATAGACCACCTATTTTATACTCCATAATTTTCCTCCTTGTATACTTTATAACTACTAGCATCTTATTAAATTATATATCTATATATTACCTAAGTAGGTTAACCCTATTCAAGTTTACCTATTCCTTCAAATAAGCCTATAAAAGTCTTCATTAGCTTATAAAAAATAGGACATTTAATGTCCTATTTTTAGGTAATTAAAATCAAACCATACCAAAATCTCACTTGAGTTGCTTAAAACCATTTTTACATAAATGAAATTAAACACTTTCAAAAAATCTTTAAATATTAACTATAGTATCGTAGTAATAATCTTCCCTAGCGTGCTCACAAAATTTAGCTCATCTCCATTAAATTCCTTCACTTCTGAAGATACAGATAAGTATAAAACTGCCAACACCTTATCACCTTTTTTAAGTGGAATTACCATAAGAGATTTCCACTCTGGTATTACTGTTATGGAATCATACTCACTTATATTATCCCAATCTATAGAGCAAATATTTTCTCCTGAAGCTATAGCGTTATAGATTATATTTTCATTAAAATTCTCTAAGGCTTCCCAATTTTGGGAAAACTGTTTTCTTACAAAAGTCTTAGCTATATTACCCTCATGAACCATAAATAAACCTATACTTTCAGCCTCTGCTATCTCACTTACCTTCCCCAAGATTTTATATATTTTATCCTCGAAAGAATTGCTTTCATTTACTAAGTCTACAACTTCTATTAAGGTAGAAACATTTCTAAAATCACCATTAGTACTACCTGTCAAAATTCCACTCAACTTATTAGTTGTATTACCTTTTAGAGAGTAACTTTCATTCCATACCTTAAAAGTATTTCTTCCACTATTTTTTGCAGCATAAAGGGCTTGGTCAGCTTTTTCAATTAACTCTTCATAGACCACTGTATGGTAAGGATAGTTTGATATTCCAAGACTTATAGTAACATCTCTCTTATCACCCAATATCCTTTCCTGATGAATTTTTAATCTAATTTTTTCTGCAGCTTCTTTTGCACCTTCTATATCAGTTCCAGGAAGTATTACAATAAACTCTTCTCCACCATATCTTCCAATTAGATCTGTTTGCCTCATATTATTTATTACTACCTCACAAACCCTCTGCAACACCTTATCTCCTGTCCTATGTCCAAAAGTATCGTTAACGTCCTTAAACTTATCTAAATCAAACATAATTAAAGAAAACTGGGAATTAACCTCACTAGATCTTTCTATTTGATTTTGAATAGACTTCTCAAGGTGCTTTCTTGTAAAGGCTCCAGTTAGTTTATCAATGGTGGAGCTAATCTTAATATTATGCTTATCTATTATAATACCTAGTAACTTGCTAATCCTCATACATTCTTCTAAAGAGTCTTCACTAATATTATTAAGAATTCTTTCTGATTCCACATAAACATATCCAAGCACACTATCACTATAGTGATATATATCAGAGTTTCTTCTATGCTCACTAACCACCTGAACTTTAGAATCTATGATTATAGGAATGCACATAGTTGCTCTGGTATTACTGCTTGAGATCTTGCAGCTTTTCAAGTTTAACCCTTCTAGAAAATTCTCTTTACTGACAATAGGTTTTAGGGAATCTCCGCACCTTTGAATGATGCTTAAATCCTTTGGTAACTCATTATCTTTGTTGCTACTTACTAAGACTTCAAATTTTTTATCTTTTTCTATAATTATACTAGCTTTTGCTGCTAAAGTAGTATGGCTAATATATTGAACAATAAGCTCCATATTATTTATATTATTATAACCTAGTCTATTGACTAACCCTTCTATACCCTGAATGTCCTCTCCAGAAGAAAAGGACCACAATTTCTTTAAAGACTTTATAAAACTTTTATTCTTTAAAATTTTGTTATTATTTAAGTAATTAAATAACACTTCAATATCCCCTTCATTGGTTAAGGAGATTGAACTTGCATTTATTTTAGAGAATAACTTTCCACTCTCAAAGTAATTTTCTATATCCATAAATCTCAAGAAGGGCTTAGTCATATTATTGTTATTGATAAAATTTACTCTGTACTCTTTTGGCACTTGAAGTACTAAGTCAGAAGCTAATCCACAAGCCTCAAAGTAATAAGTAGCAGCATAGGAATACTCCTTATCATTAAAATAATAATTTCCTATTTCCGAATATATTCTCCATAGTATTTGAGCTTGCTCATACTTCTTACAGAGCTCTATGGCTTTAGTTAAGCCTTCAATATTTAGCTTGTTGTAAAGAGTACTTTCCATATATATTTTATTACATATAATTCTGCTACTATCACTATTAAAGTTTTCTTTCTCAATATACTCATGGATAGTTTTTGCTTCCTTTATATGATTAGTATCATTTAGAATGATTGCACTTTCATATAAAATACTTAGCTTTTCATTGATATTTGTAATATTTTTACTAATATCTATTACCCTCTGAGAAATATCCAGACTATAATCTTCTTTAATTAAAAACTCATTAAATAAAGATAATACCTCTAACTCCCATTTCAATATTGAGTCTGAGTACTCATAGATTTTTCTTGCTTTTTCTATATAACTACTGGCCTTTTCCTTATCACCAAATGAGAAGTTTATCTTAAAAGCTAGAAGATAATATGGTACTACTTCTTGCCCTTGGCTAGGCCATTTTTCTAATTGCTCACTACAAAGAGTATAATATCTGTACGCCTCTCCATAGTTACCGAATTTATAATATATACTTGCCAAGTAGGTATAATCATAAAAAATCATATTGCTATAATCATATTGTTTGGCCTTATTAATAGCTTTAATAAAATAGTTATAAGCAGTATTATATTGTTGTAACATATAGTGAGTAAACCCTATATTGCTTAAAGCTATTATTTCATTATAGATATCATTGTCTTCCCTACTTAATTCATATACTTGCTTGAAGTAAGTAAGTGCCTGTTGATTGTCTTGGAGGTAATCACTATAAATTACCCCTAAATTGTTCACGCATCTAACTATCCCATTTGTGTAATTAGTGTCATAGCATTGCTGTAAGCAGCGCTTGATGCTCTTTAGTGCTTCATGAGTTTCACTATTAACTATAAGTAAGTTACATAGAAAAGTATTAAATATCACCTTATGATTTAAATGTTCTTCATCGCAAAGGGATATTCCCTCCATACAAGCTTTATAAACATCATCATAACTTTGCTCTGAAAAATATCTTTGACAAAGAATCTTTAGATAGCTTAACTGACCCTCTTTATAATCAATGTGCTCTAATAAATATCTCGCTTTTTCTATATAGGAGTTAACTCTATCTTTATTGCTGGTAGAAATAATAATATCTAGAATTCTAAAAATTATATCTATTTGTTGTTTTAAAAGTTTATACTCTCCAGCAATTTTTTCTCCTTTACCATAGTACTTTAAAGCTTCATTTCTATTACCATCCTCTAAATAAAGATCTCCAATTTTTAATAATAAGTTCAACTTATTTGTGCTACAATGGCCTTCATAGATTAAGTTCTCTTCCTCCAACAACCTTGCAGCTTTAGAAAGGTTTCTTATAGCCTCTTCTCTATTTTTTAGAGTTATCATTATTTCCGCATTTTCCATATAGTAATATAAGAGCTTGTTGTGTTGTTCTGATTTTTCTAAATGATAAATAAGTTCACTAATAAAGCCATTATTATTTTCCTCATAATACTTACCTAGTATTTCTGATGCTAGTCTATGCTTTTTCTTTTTCTCTTCTTTCTCTATAGTTTCATAAATATAAGCTTTTAAAAATCTATTATAGAAATCATAAACAAAGCCTCTATCTTCAATTTTTCTGCATAACAATCCCTTTATTATAAGATTATCAATTATGGCTGAGATTTTTTGAACATCTTCACTAATAAATTCCCTCATAACTTCTATAGAAGCCGGGTTCTCAAATATAGCAATAGTAGAAAGGATTTCCCAAGATACAAAATCTAGCTTGTCCACCTGATTCTTATAAGCTTCGTACATATTTTGAGGAAGAAAAAAGTTGTCATCATCTACTCTATACCATTTTCCCTGATCTTCCTTTATATAAATCATTTTTCTGGCAAATATATCTTTTATGGTTTCTTCTATGAATAGTGGATTTCCCTTAGTATGACTATATATATCTTCTGGAAACTTAGTTGAAATTTCTCCTGTATTTAAAACTTGTTTCAACATAAGTCCTATTTGATCACTGCTTAAGGGCTTAAGTAAAAATTCAAGTTTAACATTGTCCCTAACCTTTTGCAAAAATTCTATAAACTTTTTATTCTCTAAACATTCACCATCTCTATATGATAGTAAAATCATAATTTTTGAAACTTTATTATATTTACTAATCACATATAGGAAAAAGTCTATGGTAAATTCATCTGCTTTATCTACATCATCTATTATAATAATGCCCTGCTTGTCAGCAAAAAACTCTCCTATAAAAGAAGCAATCTTGCTGATAATTTTATATTTCTCCTTATTTCCCTTTAATGGATTAACAGTTACTACATTTTTCTTATCTGCAATCTCTGGTAAAAACTTTACCAACTCTTGAGCATACTTATTTATTAGTTCCTTATTAGCCAAAGGAACCATTTGTTTTAATATATCCACAAGAGGTTTATTAGAATACTGATTATTAATTTTCACATTATCAAAAGAACTCAATACATAGTCTTCTTTTAAGGATAGTATATATTGTATATGTTTTAGTAATCTTGTCTTTCCAATACCTACTTCCCCATGTACTGTAGTAACTTTTTTCGATGAATCATATTTAAATATAGAATCCTTAATGGATAAAATTGAAGAAATCTCTTCCTCTCTTCCAATAATTCTTATATCAAAATTTAATTTTTCTAATTCATTTTTATCATATACCTTATAATTTGTTCCATAAATACTGTTTATGCTAAATATAATTTCTTCTATATTTTTATATCTGTTTTCTGGTTGAAAATCTATCATTTTTAGTATTATTGTATAAAGCTTTTTTGTAAATACTTCTTTGTATTCATTGCAACTACAACTCTGAAAGTTGCTAATAATCTCAATTATCTGTCTATTATCCTTATATAATCCCTTACTTTTTAAAGCTAACACTATAAGAATTACACCTAAAGAATATATTTGGGCTGAAAGACTTAAGCTTTCACCCCTTATATATTCTGGTGCATTGAATAAGTTGATTAGTTCTACTTCTGAACTAAATTGGCTTTTCTCTAGTTCTGTGGTTATAATATCCTTTAACTTAATATTAAAATCTTTATTTTTAATATATATATTATCAATATTAAGTTCATTGTATGGCTCTCCTGATATCCAAAAGTAATTTGTAGCCTTACATATATTAATAAAATAATATAGCAGGTTTATATCTTTTATTATATGAGTGCTATTTAGTAGCTTCTCGCTTTCTTCTATAAATTCAGTAGTATAATAATAAGTTCTATAATAAGACTTTTTATTATCTATTTGTTTTACTATGCCAAACTCAAGAACCTCTATCATATATGGATTATTTAAACTTCCTAAGCTTTCAAAATTTACAGTGCAAAAATCAATGAATTCCTTAGGTACATGTTTAGAATTGAGAATATAAAGTTTTACAGTGCTAAAGCCTTTTTGAATATCTATAGCTTCATAAACTGAGCATAATCTATTTTGTTTCAAATTATTTACAACTCTGTATCTATTATTGATAATATCCACTTTATCTCAACCCTTCCCATATAATACCTTAAGAATATTGTAACACAGCTTTGTAAAAAAACAAATTAAATTACCATTTTTTCTATTATTTACCTTTTATCTATGTGAGAATTTCATACCCATCTTCTGTTACTCTTATAGTATGCTCCCATTGAGCAGATAAAGACCCGTCTTCAGTAACTGCAGTCCAATCATCTTCTAGCACGGTAGTTTCAGGTCTTCCCATATTAATCATTGGCTCTATAGTGAAAATCATATTTGGAAGTAATATCATTCCTTCACCCTTTTTGCCTAGGTGTGGTACAAAAGGCTCTTCATGAAACTCATTTCCAATTCCATGTCCACCGTAATCATATACTACAGAATATCCATGACTTTCAGCATGAGTTTGAATAGCATAACCAACATCACCTAAGGTATTGTATGGTTTAACTTGTTTTATTCCTAAGTCTAAACATTCTTTAGCTACTTTAACTAGGTTTTCTGCTTCTTTTGTTGCATTTCCTATTATGTAAGTTCTATTAGCGTCACCATAGTACCCATTTAAGATACAAGTTACATCTACATTCACAATGTCTCCATCTTTTATAACCCTATCCTCACTAGGAATTCCATGACAAACCACCTCATTTATTGATACACAGGTGCTCTTAGGAAAACCATGGTATCCTAATGGTGCTGGATATGCTCCATGCTCTACAGTATACTCATGAACCCACTTATTAATGTCCTCAGTAGTTATTCCAGCCTTAATTCGATCTCCCACCATATCCAGTACCTCGTGGGTTAATTTGCAGCTTTTCCTTATTCCCTCTATATCCTCCTCTGTTTTTATGCTTTCTCTTGGGATTTGGTATCCCACTTTAGCTTCTAATTTTGTTATAAACTCGTCTTGTTCCATATGACACTTTTTATATTTCTTGCCACTTCCACACCAACATATATCGTTTCTATTTATCTTATCCATATTAATTCCTCCAATACTGATTCTGTTACATATTATTACTTGTGATATAGTATTCTTCATAGCTTTAGGTAATATTAAAAATTTCTTCATTTTCATTATAGTATAAAATATTGGAAAAAACAAAAATATAAGATGGAGTATTTACCCCATCTTATATTTTAGAAGTGATATATATAGATATATCTATTAGCTTTATTTTGTAACAACTTTAAGTATTCATATAAAGATACATTTTTCCTATTTGCAGTATGCTGAGCTACAAATAAATCATATCTGTTAAGAGCTACATTATATTCTTTTGCATGTATCACTTGAGAATGATAAGGAAGGTTGTTTTTTTTAGGATCTCCATACTGAATTACATCACCTATTTCTAAATAGTCATATAAATCCTGAAAATTTATAAGTGCATCTAGCACAATTAATTCCCTGTATTCTCTTGCTGCATTTCTTCCAACTCCATTTTCATTTCCCCAGTATTTTCTAAAGTACCTAGCACTTCTCCAAGTTAAGGAGATTTTGTTCAAATTTTTTGCATCCTTTGTATAGCAAAACCAATGGTTAAAATTTGTATAATCCCGCCCCTTCATTATCATTCCCCCAGCTTTTAGTACTTGGGATATAAAATTGGTGCAATCATCCTCCTTAAAAAGAGGATATTCCTTAATGTTAGGGGATTCTGCATAGGCCTCTGCATAAGCCTTAGCTGCACTTCGATTATATACAGTAATTTGCCTATTGATTATTTCATCATTAAGTAGAGGTGTAATTATGGCATCTTTTATCCGCGTTAAAAGTTTTTTTCTTTTCATAATTCCCCTCCTACCTTAAATATAATTACTTATAAAAACTTACCTATAAAACCTAAAAAATAATTAGTTTACTAACTATATATGCATATTTATTATATTTGATAGCATTTTTTGTTGTTTTTTTATATTTTATTCTCTTTCCTTAGCAATAAAATATAAAGACACTAACCCTGCTCCTGTATGACTTGCAACCGTTGGTCCTTCAAAATTTATTAAGCACTTTTCCACATTGCCATTTTCCCTACATAACTGTTCAAGATGAAGTGCATCTTCTAGGCAATCTCCATGTACTATACTAATAGTTTGCATTTCCTTCTTATCTGTTCTTTCAATAAACTTTTCCGCTAGAGTTGCAATTGCCTTCTTACGACCTCTTACCTTCATCAATGGCGCAAGTTTTCCTTGCTTATCCATATGAAGTACAGGCTTTACATTTAATAAAGTACCTACTGCTGCTGCAGAGGAGGAAATTCTTCCTCCTCTTTTCAAGTGATTTAAATCGTCAACTGTAAAATAGTGATTAACTTTCATCTTAGTATTTTCAGCAAAACTTATAATTTCTTCCTTTGATTTTCCTTTTTTGATTTTTTCGTAAGCTAAATAACACAATAAACCAAGACCTAAACTTGCACATAGGGAGTCAATAACGTTAATATCTGCTTGTGGAAATTCTTCTTTTATATTAAGTGCTGCCCTTCTTGCACTATCAACAGTTCCTGTAAGTCCAGAAGAAAGTCCTATATAAATAACCGATTTATTTTCTTCTACTAATGGCCTAAAAATTTCCTCAAATCTAAACACATTAATTTGAGAAGTGGTAGGCATTTCTCCTTCCCTTAACCCCTCATAAAACTCTTTTATATTTAAAGTTTTTCCAAAATCATCTTCTACATCTTTTCCTTTAAAGTGACATATTATAGGCGCTCCTATAATATTTTCTTGTTCTATAAATTCTAATGGTAAGGCGGAAGCTGAATCCACCACTAAAACTATATTTTTATTCATATTAATTCATCTCCTCAAACTCGACATAATTATCTTATATTTAAATATGATTATTTTTAATTTTATTTTCTCTTATTTTATCATGAATTCCATATTAAGTAAAATTTAACTTGTAATAATTAATTATTTTTCAGAAAATATTTATATTTTACGCCTACTCATTACCCATCACTAAATTAACCCAAAAGAAAATAAAAAACCTTGAAGAATTTTAATTCCACAAAGTTTTCTTTTTATCTTAGGATCAAATAATAAATAAGTTCATATTGTTAGATCTTATCCTCTATAAATTCTCCTATTTTTCTAAATTTATAATAGCGTTTAGTAAGTAAGGAATCTATAGGTTCACTATTTAGCCTTATTAGGGATTCATGTAAGTTTTTACTAATAGCCTTCGAAGCCTTTTCTAAATCTGCTTGTGCCCCGCCTAAAGGTTCTTTAATCACTCTATCTATTATCTCAAAGTTTAATAAATCCTTTGATGTTATCTTCATCTTTTCTGCCGCTTCTCTTGCCTTAGTGGCATCCTTATAAAGAATACTTGCAAACCCTTCTGGAGAAAGAATTGAATAAATAGAGTGCTCCAGCATCCATACTTCATCCGCCACAGCAAGGGCTAAGGCTCCACCGCTTCCACCTTCACCAATAACTATAGAAATAATTGGACACCTTAAGATACTCATCTCCATTAAGTTTTTAGCAATAGCTTCCCCTACACCTCTTTCTTCTCCTTCAACTCCACAAAATGCACCCGGTGTATCTATAAAAGTGATCACTGGTCTTTTAAACTTTTCTGCTTGTTTCATTAGCCTTAAAGCTTTTCTGTATCCTTCTGCTTTAGGCATTCCAAAGTTCCTAGCAATATTCTCTTTTGTATTATTTCCCTTTTGGATACCAATAATTGTTACAGGTATTCCTTTGAATTCTCCAATTCCACCTACTATGGCAGCGTCATCTCCATAGTTTCTGTCACCTTTTAATTCTATGAAACTATCAAATACTTTTTCTATATAATCTAGGGCGGTTGGTCTAGAAATTGCTCTTGCAATATTCACCTTATCCCAAGCTGTAAGCTTTATTTTTATGTTGTTTTCCATATTCACCACTCCTATAGCAAATGCTATATTAACTTCTATGAAGCCTTAGTAATTTTCCTAAGGTTTCCTTAAGTTCATTTCTCTTTACTATTCTATCTACAAAACCCTTCTTTTGAAGGAACTCTGCCTTTTGAAAATCAGCGGGAAGACTCTCTTTAATAGTTTGTTCTATTACTCTTCTACCTGCAAAGCCAATTAATGCATTAGGCTCAGATAATATTATATCCCCTAACATAGCAAAGCTTGCAGTAACTCCTCCTGTAGTTGGATCCGTAATCACAGTAATATAAAGAAGTCCTTTCTTATTATGAATTGATATAGCACTTGAGGTTTTTGCCATTTGCATTAAAGAAAATATTCCTTCTTGCATTCTAGCTCCTCCTGAGCATGTAAAAATAACTATTGGGAGCTCTTTTTCTGTAGCAAATTCTACTGCTCTAGTGATTTTTTCACCTACTACACTACCCATACTTCCCATTAAAAATCTACTATCCATCACAGCTATTACAGTATTATTATTATTTATTTTACCATAACCTGTAACTACAGCTTCCTCAAGCTCTGTAGACTTTTTCAGTTTTTCTAACTTTTCTTCATACCCGTTAAAATCTAGTGGATTTGAGCTAATAAGTTCTTTGTTAAGTTCTATAAAAGTTCCACTATCAATGATTTGTTCAATTCTTTCTCTTGCTGTTAATCTAAAATGATAGTTACAAAGATTACATACCTTTTGATTTTCTTCCAAATCATTTTTATAAAGAATCTTTCCACAGCCTTCACATTTTACCCACAATCCATCTGGAATTGTGGGCTTATTTTCTTCACCTTGTGGATTATTTTTCACTTCAATGTATACATTCTTCTTAAATAACCTTTTAAGTTCCAACATATTAATACCTCTCTTAGGTTATATATAGAGAACTATTTTTAAGTAAATCTACATAGTTCTCCTAACATTACTTGTTAATTTTTTATCTTATAAGTTTATAATATTACACTTTAAAATTTTTATGATAACCTATCCCTAATTATGACTATATATTTTAAAGTATATACATTATAATTTTAGTTCACTACTTATAAAACTTGTGTCAAAGTCTCCACTAATAAACTTTTCATTTGATAAAATCTCAAGATGTAAATCAATATTAGTGTGAATTCCTTCTATAATAAACTCACTTAATGCTCTTTTCATCTTATTTATTGCTTCATTTCTATCTTTACCATGAACAATAAGCTTTCCAACCATGGAATCGTACACCGGAGGTATTTTATATCCTTGGTATACTCCTGAGTCTAGTCTTACTCCATTTCCTCCAGGAATTAATAAACTTTTTATCTCTCCTGGGGATGGCATGAAGTTCTTATAAGGGTTTTCTGCATTAATTCTACATTCAATTGCATGCCCTCTTAAAACAATATCTTCTTGAGTAAAACTTAAAACTTCACCATAAGCTACTTTAATTTGTTCTTTAATCAAATCTACTCCTGTTACCATTTCTGTTACAGGGTGTTCTACTTGTATCCTTGTATTCATCTCCATAAAGTAGAAGTTTAAATTCTTATCAACTAAAAATTCTATGGTACCTGCATTTTTGTACCCTATAGCCTTAGCTGCTCTGACTGCAGTTTCTCCCATTTCTTTTCTTAAAGCTTCAGTTAGCACTACAGAGGGAGCCTCTTCTAGTACCTTTTGATTTTTTCTCTGCACAGAACATTCTCTTTCCCCAAGATATGCTACATTCCCGTAGCTATCTCCTATTATTTGAATTTCTACGTGCCTTGGCCTCTCAATAAATTTTTCTATATACATAGAATCATCATTAAAGGACGCTTTTGCTTCGGTTTTTGCAGTGTTGAATTCCTTTATTACATCCTTTGAATCTCTTACAATTCTAATACCTTTTCCTCCGCCACCTGCAGAAGCTTTTATCATTATGGGATATCCTATGGAGTTTGCAATTTTTAAGGCCTCTTTTTCATCTTTTACAATTCCTTTTGAACCAGGTACTACTGGTACCTTAGCTTCTATCATTATTTCTTTAGCCTTAGACTTATTTCCCATGTTTTCAATATTATCTGAAGATGGTCCAATGAATTTGATATTACATTCTTCACACATCTTTGCAAACTTGGGATTCTCTGATAGAAATCCAAAGCCGGGATGTATAGCCTCAGCACCTTTTAAAATTGTAGCACTTAATATATTTTTATCATTTAAATAACTATCTCTTGATGGGGCAGGACCTACACAAACCGCTTCATCAGCTAATTGGGTATGAAGTGCATCTTTATCAGCTTCTGAATAAATTGCAACAGTTTGTATTCCCATTTCTCTACAAGCTCTAATTATTCTAACCGCTATTTCTCCTCTATTTGCAATTAATATCTTCTTAAACATACTATTACCATCCTAAATTAAAATTACATCCCTACAGCAAAGGTAAGTTCACACTCACAAGCAACTTCTCCATCTACTGTAGCTAATGCCTTTCCAATTCCTACAGGCCCTTTCATCTTGATTATTTCAACCTGTAACTTTAATGTATCTCCTGGAACTACTTTCTTTCTAAATCTAGCTTCCTTAATGCCTCCGAAATAAGCTATCTTTCCTCTAAATTTTTCTGAATGTAAAAGGGCAACTGCTCCTACTTGAGCTAGTGCCTCTACTATTATTACTCCAGGTAATACTGGTTCTTGTGGAAAGTGACCTTGAAAGAAATACTCATTCATGGTTACATTTTTATATCCTACTGCACTTTTACCACTTTCTAAGGATTCAATATAATCTACGAATAAAAAAGGGTATCTATGAGGAATAATTTCCTGTATTTGTTTTATATCTAAAGCAATATTTTTCATAACTTATCTCCTAAAGCTTTATTTTGAATAGGGGCTCACCATACTCTATCATTTGACCATTCTTACCTAAAATTTCTACTATAGTTCCCTCTACTTCACTTTCTATTTCATTCATAAGCTTCATAGCTTCAACTATGCAAAGTACAGTTCCCTTTCCAACTATATCTCCCACTTTTACATAAGGCTCTGAGTTTTCGCTAGGAGAAATATAGAAAGTTCCTACCATTGGAGATTTAACTATATATAAATTCTCATCTTCTACCTCTTTTTTAGGAACTTCTTTTTCATTTGATGAAGTATTTACTTCTTCCTTATTAATAATATGATTACAATCTACACTAACAGAACTTTCTTTTTCCTCAACCAAATTAGATTTATCTACTGTTGTTTCACTTAAAACTACCTTTGTTGAATTCTTGCTCATTCTTATCTTAATTTCACTAGTTTCAACTTCTAGTTCTTTTACTGTAGAATCACTTAGTGCTTTTATAAGCTGCTCTATAGATTTATAATCCATGATTATTCCTCCCACTTCTTAAATAATAATGTAGCATTATGTCCACCAAATCCTAAAGAATTGGACATAGCATATTTAAGTTGCGCATTTCTTCCCACGTTAGGTACATAGTCAAGATCACATTCTTCATCCTTCTCTATAAATCCAATAGTTGGAGGAATAAATCCTTCCTGTAATGCCTTAACACAAACAATAGCTTCCACTGCTCCTGCTGCTCCTAAAAGGTGTCCTATCATTGACTTTGTAGAACTTACTGGAATGTCATAAGCCTTTTCTTTAAAAAGATTTTTAATTGCTATAGTTTCAAATTTATCATTATATGGAGTGCTTGTTCCATGAGCATTAATGTATGAAACCTGATCTAAGCCAATTTCTGCTTCTTTCACAGCAATTTCCATAGCTTTTCTAGCTCCCTCACCATCATTAGCTGGCTGAGTTATATGGTAAGCATCGCAAGTAGTTCCATATCCAACAATTTCACCATATATTTTTGCATTTCTCTTCTGAGCATGCTCTAAACTTTCAATAACTAGTATTCCTGCTCCTTCACCCATTACAAATCCATTTCTTTCTTTGTCAAAAGGAATAGAAGCTCTTTTAGGATCTTCACTTCTGCTTAAAGCTGTTAGTGATGTAAATCCTGCCACTGCAGTTTCAGTAATTGGTGCTTCGCAGCCCCCAGCAATCATTATATCTGCTCTATCTGCTTTAATCATTTCAAAAGCTTCTCCAATGCTGTTAGTACCTGTAGCACAAGCAGTTACTACTGATAAACAAGGTCCTTTTGCATTATATTTTATGCCAATATGACCACTAGCAATATTAGCAATCATCATTGGTACCATAAAAGGAGATACTCTATTAGGTCCTTTAGCAAGAAGCTTGCTATGCTCATTCTCTAAGGTATAAAGTCCACCAATTCCTGAGCCTACTACTATACCAAATCTTTCTGAATCTACTGAATTAACATCTAGTTTTGCATCCTTTATAGCTTCTTCACTAGCTACCATTGCATATTGAGTGTATTTATCCATTCTCTTGATTTCTTTTTTATCTATTGCAACTTCTGGATTAAAGTCTTTTATTTCTGCTGCTAGCTTTACCTTGAAGTTTTCTGTGTTTATCGTCTTAATAAAATCGATGCCACAAACCCCTTCTTTAACTCCACTCCAAAACTTATTTACATCATTACCTATAGGAGTTACAGCTCCCATTCCTGTAATTACAACTCTTTTTCCCATTTAAATTCCTCCTAATCCTACATTACCATTCCGCCATCAACATGGACAACTTGACCTGTAATATAACTTGCCATGTTTGATGCTAAAAATACAGCGAGATTTGCTACATCCTCACCTTTTCCAAAAGCCTTAAGAGGTATGCCATTTAGCATTGCTTCTTTAACCTTATCACTTAAAACCTCTGTCATATCACTTTCAATGAATCCAGGGGCAATGGCATTTACTGTTATTCCTCTTGAACCAACTTCCTTAGCAAGAGATTTCGTAAATCCAATTACTCCAGCTTTAGAAGCTGCATAATTTGCCTGACCCGCATTTCCTATAACCCCTACAACAGAAGAAATATTTATAATTCTTCCACCTTTAGCTTTTATCATTTTAGAAATTACTGCCTTTGATGTATTAAAGGTTCCTTTAAGATTTGTGTTTATAACTGAGTCAAAATCTTCCTCTTTCATTCTCATAAACAGTCCATCTTTCGTTATTCCTGCATTATTAACTAAAATATCTACAGAACTTAACTCCTCTATAGTAGTATTAATTAAGTTTTCTGCATCCTTAAAATTACTAATATCACCTTTGACCTTTATAGCCCTAACTCCATAGGCTTCTATTTCCTTAACTAAATTATCTGCAAGTTCTTCATTGCCTCTATAATTAATAACTACATTAGCTCCATTTTGGGCAAAGGCTAATGCTATTGCTCTACCAATACCTCTACTTGCTCCTGTTATAATTGCATTTTTTCCCTTTAACATATTCTACTCTCCCCTAATGTAATTATAGGCAGTTAAATCTTAAAGATTTCATTAGAACTTAACTGCACTTGAAATTTTTTAATGAACTTTATTATATGACTCTCACTTTGTCCTATGGTATATACTTAATTTCAGTGAGAGTCAAAGCTAAAGCTATCCTATAAAAGTTGTTGGGACTTTTATTGCAAAGCTTCTAAAACTTTACTTAAGGAAGCTAAATCTTCTACATTATATACCTTTAAGGCTCTATTTACTTTCTTTACAAATCCACTTAAAGCTTTTCCTGGTCCTACTTCTATGAAGGTATCAACACCTTCATTTATCATTGTATTTATAGATTTTTCCCATTGTACTGAACTTTTAACTTGATTTTTCAGTATATCTTTTAAATTTTCTATCTCTTCTAAAGTCTCACCAGTTAGGTTCGGTATAAACTTAATGTTAAATTCATTAAAGTTTACCTTATTTAATTCTTCTCTTAATCTATTAGAAGCATTTTCTAGCAATTCAGTATGAAAAGCGCCACTAACAGGGAGTTTAATTACCTTTTTAGCTCCTCTTTCATTTAAAAGCTCTATAGCTTTGTTTAGAGGTTCTATTTCCCCGGCAATTACAATTTGTCCTGGGCAGTTATAGTTAGCTATAGAAATTACCCCTAAGTCCTTGCACTCATTGCAAACTTCTTGAATAATTTCCTGTGAAACCCCTAAAACTGCAGCCATTTCCCCCTTATACCTATCACTATCTTCCTTCATGAAGCTTCCTCTTTTTTCTACCAACACTAAAGCCTCTTCAAGGGAAAGTGCTCCACTGGCAACAAGAGCTGAATACTCACCAAGACTTAGTCCTGCTACCATCATGGGTTTTATCCCATGTTTTTTCAAAACTTCTAGAGCTGCTATAGAAGTAGTTAAAATTGCTACCTGTGTATTATTTGTACTCGTTAACTCTTCCATTGGACCTTGAAAACATAGGTCAGATATATTTCTTCCTAAAATTCTATCAGCCTTATTAAATACTTCCTTCGCCTCAGAAAAATTATCATATAATTCCTTTCCCATGCCCACATATTGAGCTCCTTGTCCTGGGAATATAAATCCAACTTTTCTCATATTATCCTCCAAAATTAACTGAAGAAATCTTTTCTAAAACTTCCTTAGCACCTTCTACTAAATCTTTTAAAATTTCTTCACAACTTTCTTCTTTTTTTATTAATCCAGCTATTTGACCTGCCATAACTGAACCATTATCTATATCTCCTTCAACAACAGCTTTTCTTAAAGCCCCTGATCCTAACTTTTCAATTTCTTCAAAAGATGCTGCTTGTTTCTCTAGGTTAACAAACTCTCTTGATAACTTATTTCTAAGAACTCTTACAGGATGACCTGTGCTTCTTGCTGTTACCACAGAATCTATATCTTTTGAGTCAATAACCTTTTTCTTATAGTTTTCATGAACATTACATTCTCTTGCTATTAAAAATCTAGTTCCAACTTGAACTCCTTGCGCTCCTAACATAAATGCCGCTGCCATACCTCTTCCGTCTCCAACACCACCAGCAGCAATTACAGGAATATTTACACTATCCACTATTTGTGGAACTAATGCCATAGTAGTTAATTCTCCAATATGACCTCCAGCTTCCATTCCTTCAGCAATAACAATATCTGCTCCGCTTCTTTCCATTCTTCTTGCTAAAGCAACTGAGGCAACCACTGGAATTACCTTAATATTATGACTTTTCCACATATCCATATATTTTCCAGGATTTCCAGCCCCAGTGGTAACTACCTTTACACCCTCTTCACATACTATCTTTGCTACTTCATCTGCATTATCACTTAGTAGCATAATGTTCACACCAAAAGGCTTATCTGTAAGTTGTTTTGCTTTTTTAATTTCTTTCCTTACATTTTCAGGAGTATTATTACCTGCTGCAATAATTCCAAGCCCTCCAGCATTAGACACTGCACTAGCTAAACTGCTATCTGCAATCCAAGCCATTCCGCCTTGAATAACAGGATATTTTATTCCAAGTATTGAGCATATATCTGATTTAATCATGTTTACCTCCTATGGTTAAGGCCAGATAGTACTTCCATCTGACCTTAAATAATGAACAAGTTAATTTTGTTCATTAACCTTGAAAGGATAATAAATTCCTTCCAAAATTAATATTATGCTACTGACCTCCACTTAAAGAGAATTAGAGGTTTCTCTTTCTAAGCTAAGGTTTAATTCTTATTCTTCAACCTTAGACTTCACGTAATTTACTATATCTCCTATTGTTTTAATATTTTCAATATCCTCATTTGGAATTTCAATATTAAATTCCTCTTCTAAGCTCATAACAATTTCAAATATTTCTAAAGAGTCTACTCCTAAATCTTCTGTAAAAGTTGATTCTATTTTTACTTCCTCTACTTCCATAGATAACTGATCTGCTATAACCTTTTTAACTTTTTCTAATACCATTTTAAATTCCTCCTCAAATTTGTTTATATATGATTAAGTTTTGTTTTTATCAATTATATATTTTTACCTGTTACTTTATTTAAAAGCCTTTATTCCAAGTTATTAGTGCACTTCCAAAAGTAAGTCCACCACCAAATCCTATAACTACAATTTTATTACCCTTTTTAAAGGCTCCACTTTTATTACCCTCATCTAAAGCAATTGGTATACTTGCCCCAGAGGTGTTTCCAAATCTATTTAAATTAATAATAAACTTTTCTAAAGATACGCCTATTTTCTTGCTAAAGGCTTCTATCATTCTAATGTTAGCTTGGTGTGGAACTATAAAGTCAATATCTTCCTTCTTTAAATTTGCATCATTTAGAATTCTATTGAATTCACTTTCCATAACCTTTACAGCAAACTTATAAATTTCTTTTCCTTCCATAGTTACCTTACTATTTACAGGTATTGCATCCATAATAAATGGATTTTCTAAGGCTACTGACCCACAGGTTAGTGCTTCCCATTTCTCGCCTTCACTTTTACAATTAATATAAGATAGTCCATCAACAGTGCTTTCCTTTAAAACCGCTGCACCTGCCCCATCTCCAAATAGTATGCTAGTACTTCTATCTTCCCAATTTATTATCTTAGATAAAACCTCAGCTCCAATAATTAATGCTGTTTTAAACCTGCCTGAAGCCATAAAACCTCTAGCAATATCTAATCCAAAAACAAAACCACTGCAAGCAGCATTAATATCAAAGGCCATAGCATTATGTGCTCCAATATTTTTTTGAACTTTACAAGCTACTGAGGGAACTAAAGAGTCAGGGCTGCAAGTAGCTACAATAACAAGATCAATTTCTTCAGCCTGCAAATTGCTGTCCTTTAAGGCTTCTAAAGCAGCTTTTGTTGCAAGATCTGAAGTTTCCTCTCCTGTTGAGATGTGTCTGCTCTCTATTCCAGTCCTGGATACTATCCACTCATTAGAAGTATCCATTATAGTTTCTAACATTTCATTAGTAACCATATGTTTTGGAGTATAAGAGCCTGTTCCTATAATTTCTATATTTCTCATCTCTGCCTCCTTACTTGCCATCTAAGTGATACTTAGATTTAAAAAATAAATTTAGCTTTTCTAAGGATTTAATTAAAATCCCTTCTTCTTCCTTACTTAATCCATTTATAGTTTCCTCAACCATTGTTTGATGGAACTTTTGATGAATTCTATAAGCAAGTTTTCCTTTTCTAGTGAGGGCAATCATTACTGCTCTCCTATCTTCTTCGCCTCTTTGTCTTTCAACATATTCTTTTTTCACAAGTTTATTTATAGCAGTGGTTAAAGTACCTACTGTAATATTTAAGTCTTGAGCAACCTCACTCATAGTTCTTGATCCATACATTCCAATAGCTTCTATTGTATGTATTTCTGTTATTGATAAGTCATTAAGAACTCCTTCCTTTAGAGCATTTTGCTCTATTTGAAGGATATCATTAAAGGTTTCTACCAATAATTCATTTAACACTTTTTTATTTGAAGAAGGTGATAACATTTTTAATCTTCTCCTTTACTTTGACAATCAAATATTTTGATAATCAAAGTATATAACTAATAAAACTATATGTCAATATGGTTTTTATTAGTACAGAAATTTTTTGTAATAATTTTACATAAGAATTTCTGTAATTAACTACTCTTTTATTGGCATTAACTATTTTCCCTGATCTATATCAGTAAACTCTTTTCATATATTTCCCACCAATAAATTTGGTTGAAATCTTAATTTTTCAGAAAAAAATAGACTATCAGTATTTACTAATAGTCTATTTTTGGGGTCAAGGGGTAAGGGTTTATATTTATAGGTAACCAAATTACTATTTTATAAATTTTATTTGGTTCCTTGTTAGCTTTTACTTCTTAGAATATTAATACTTTATCCTAAACTTATATTATGCTCTTTCTATATTGTATATATAGTCATCTTCATTGTTTGTTTCATAGAATTTATATCCTTCATTTACTGAACTTACAAATCCTTTTAAATATATAAATCTTAAGCTATAAAATAAGTTTATAGTTGCACCTACTCTATCAAAATTACCTCTATGAACACAAGAAGTGTTTATCCATCTCACTACATCTTCATCTGCTTGGATTAGTTTTTGCACTCTGTCACAGGGCATACCCTCAAGAATATAGTTATTTAAAGTTGAAAATATATCCTTAGCATTTTCAGGACTTTCCTTGTGCTTTGCTATTTCACCTTGCTTAACTCCATTATTGTAAAATATGCCTTCTGCAATTTTTAGTGCATCATCTCCATATTTATCAATAAATCTTGACAAAATAATAGCTACTCTGCTTTCTCCATTTTGAATCTTATTTTGAAGCCACCCATGAATATTTCCTAAATCTATTAATTCATCGATAGATTTTGTTCTGTCGATAAGCTCTCCAAATTCCTTTGTTTCTTCAACTATTTCTCTTGCCTCTTCACCATAAACTTCAAGGTACTTATTTCTTAAATCTATTTCTATATCTTGGAACATAAGTATTTTATTAAATAACCAACTATGAATTGGTGCTAAAAATGCGCTCATATAACTATTCTCCTTTTCACTCATATTATTTTATAAAATTCATTCTAATAAAGGTTTAAAATTTTACTTAGTAATTTTTCTTATAGTTATATGATAATCTAAATTTAAAAATTTATCCGTAACCTATGTTACAATATGTATAATTAATATTGTTTATTACTTCCATATTTAAGTGGATCCACAGGGTTTCCATTTATCTTTACTTCGAAATGTAGATGTGGTCCTGTACTATCTCCTGTACTGCCTACGTCTGCGATATGATCCCCTCTTTTTACTTCTTCTCCACTATTAACATAAAGTTTATTGCAGTGAGCATAAATTGTCTCCATTCCATTACCATGATCTACTTTTACAACTTTACCATAACCCTTAAGTGTTCCTGAAAAGGAAACCTTACCATCAAGAGCTGCTTCTACAGGTGTTCCTAAATTTGCAGCTAAGTCTATACCCTTATGCATAACACCATCTCTCACTCCAAAGGAAGAGGTTAGCCACCCTATTGTTGGAGTGTGTAAGGCACTATTCAAAGTAACCATTTTATTTCGTACAGAACTTATTACTGGTACTGCCTTGCTTTCTTTCACAATTGTAAAAGATACTATATTTTTTTTATTATTATTGTTGTACTCTACTATTTTATTACTTAAAGTTTCAGCGGTATTTAACTGATTTTCATCACAAGTTATCTTTTCATAAGTTATCTTGTTATTTATGATCACAGTTTTTATTTCACTTATTTTTGCCTTAGCCAGATATCTTTCCTTCACTATTTCTATGGCTTTATTTCCAACCTCCTCATTATTTACAACTCCAACTTCTACTCCATCAGATTTCATAATGAGTCCATCCACTTCATTACTTGTCACTTTATTATCTGCAGCTCCAGTATAAATTTTGTTACTATTTGACATAATCATAAGAGTAATAAAGATTATAGTTACAATTACTATAAATATTTCCTTACTTATTGATTTAATGTTTACCATATTATACCTCCATATCTCTAGTGATAATATTCCCTTCATGAGGTAATTTTAAACATAAGTCATATATTCTTAATTTTTTTCCCTTGTTTTCTGAGTATATGTTATACTATGATTAAGTCATCTTTTTAAAAATAACTAGTCAGTATGATAGTTTATTTTGTATTCTATACTGATGAAAGAGCCTGTTTCTTCATTGGCAAATTCATACTTATAGCCACAAAATAGAAGTTATATCATAAGCTTTTTATTTTGTTTTAGATGGATAAAATACTAATGGAAGTGTTTAATTATTATAAAATACTTCCTGTTGATATTAATAATGTTTAACATTATAATATTTTAGTATTAACATTATAATGAGAAAGGTAGAGATTCCATGAGCACTTTTATGTTTAAGAATAAAACTTTAGATTATACTCCTGTAAGTAATGTGTTCATAGATAGGTACATGGCAAAGGCTAGAGGTGAATACGTCAAGGTTTATCTCCTTGGGCTTAAGTATTGCATAAGTGGAGAACTTGGTGCAAACTCCGGTCTAATTGCTTCAACTCTTTCTCTTTTAGAGACAGATGTGTTAAATGCCTGGAATTATTGGCATGATGAGGGCATAGTGAAAATGTCTGCTATTGATAATATGGGAAACTTCAACATTGAATTTCTAAATCTAAGCAATACTCAAGAAGATGGAGAGAAAAACCTGAATCTTTTAAGAGAGCTAGATAACTCTTCAGTAAAAGGAATGTTGCAAGATATAGAAAAACTAATTGGCCGTCCTCTATCCCCTAAGGAAATGACCCTTTACTTAGGTTGGCAAAAGGATTTTAATTTTTCCCCTGAGTTAATTTTATTATTGATTCAGTATTGTGTATCTAAAGGAAAAAATGATTATAGATACATAGAAAAAATAGCAATTGCATGGCATGATTCTAAAATAAAGGATATTGAAGGTGCCCAAAGCTTCATAAAAAAACATGAAGATAAGTGGATTAATATAAGAAAGATACTTACATACTTAGGAGTCAAAAATGCTGATATAATGAAGCCTCAAGAAGAAATCCTTGAGAAATGGCTAAGTGTTTATAAGTTTCCTATTAATATTATTTATAAAGCCTGCGATATATGTTTTGAAAGACTAAACAGGGCAGATTTTAAATATATTGATGGTATATTAAATAGCTGGTTTAAAGATAATATCAAGAGTTTAGAAGATATTGAGAAAAAAGACAGAAAAAAACTTACTCATAAGCCTATTATAAATAACTCCACTAATTCCAAGGGCAACTTCAACAACTATGAACAGCGTACTTATGATTTTGATGAATTAGAAAGAAAACTATTAGGATGGGATAACAATGATTAACAGTCATCACCTTGAAATAATGAAAATTTATGAAGATATTAGAACTAAAGAGCAGGATAATCTAAGAAAAAGAAGAGCTGAAATTGAAGCTAAGCTTCCTGAAGTGATTGAAATTGAAAACAATATAGGTAAACTATGTATTCAAATGTCTTTGAATGCTCTTAGAAATTTAGAAAGTAGAGACGAATACTTAAATGAAGTGAAGGAAAATATAACAACTCTTAGGATAAAAAAATCTGAACTTCTAGTATCTCACGGATATTCTATGGATTACCTTGAGTTAAACTATAACTGTCCCAAATGTAAGGATACTGGCTTTTTAGGAAAAGTGAAATGTGCCTGCTATAAACAAAAATTAGTTAAAATTTATTATAATAATGCAGATTTATCAAAGCTTTTGCAAAAAAATAATTTTGATAACTTTAAATTAGATTACTATTCCACCTCAAATAATGGCCCAGAAAGGTTTAGCCCAAGAGAAAACATCGAACAAATCGTAAGTAAAACTTGGAGCTTTATAAAAAACTTTAAGGATACTGATGAAAATCTTCTTTTCTACGGCAATTCTGGAACTGGGAAGACCTTTTTATCTCATTGTATTGCTAAAGAATTATTAGATAAGGGATACTTCGTAGTGTATAAAACCTCAGAAGAGCTAATTAAGAGTTTAAAGGACATAAAATTTAACGGCAACTTAGAATTAGAAGAGCATCTTATAAATTGCGATTTATTAATTATTGATGACTTAGGAACTGAAATGTCTTCAGATTTTTCTAAGACTGAGTTATTTAATTTATTAAATGGAAAGTTGTTAAGGGGAAAGAAGATGCTTGTATCCACTAATTATTCACTAGATGGCCTTACAAACATGTACTCTGAAAGAATAACTTCAAGACTTATAGGGAATTTTGACTTATTTAAGTTTTATGGAAATGATATTAGATTACAAAAGAAGATGGCATAAAAGACAAGGGCTTCCTTGTCTTTTTTTATTAGATTCAAAGGTGAACACTTATTTTACTCAATTTCCCCAAGTCTTAAGGTAGGCAAGGTGGTAATAATGATAAACTAAGTCTTAACTATGTTTTCTAAGTTATAATTTTCATAATTTAGTTTCATAATTAAATATATCAAAAAACGAAAAAAACCTTGAATATAATTCAAGGTTTTTGGAGCTGGCAATAGGAATCGAACCTACAACCTGCTGATTACAAGTCAGCTGCTCTACCGTTGAGCCATGCCAGCAAAGTATGGCGACCCAGAAGGGACTCGAACCCTCGACCTCCGGCGTGACAGGCCGGCACTCTAACCAACTGAGCCACTGGGCCATATATGGTGGTCGCAACAGGGATCGAACCTGTGACCCTCTGCTTGTAAGGCAGATGCTCTCCCAGCTGAGCTATGCGACCGCAAATGGTGACTCCTAGGGGAATCGAACCCCTGTTACCACCGTGAAAGGGTGGTGTCTTGACCGCTTGACCAAGGAGCCATATGTCATTTATCTTTTGCTTATCGGGATTATTTTGCTATCTTCCGGCTCACCCGACATGTATTATAATACAAAAAATTTCACCTTATGTCAACAACATTTTAAAAGTTTTTTTATTTTTTAACCTTGTAATTTTTTCCCTGAAAGGTTTTATAGGTTTATTGATTTATTTATTGCCTATACTTATAGTATATCCTTTAGGGTTTTTATGGATTTTTATACCTTGCTTTTATCAAATATAAATGATAAATATATCAATAATTCTTCTCTAGTTTATACCATTTTTATGAAAACTCTTTTAGATAATCCTAGCTATCATTTGAATTGTAAATAATATAAACTAGGACATATGAGAAGTATTATATAAGATTTCTTGAAAAAGCTGCTGAAAAACATTACTCTTAAATATATACTTATGCTTGATATTAAGAAAGGAGATTTAATATTGAATTATGATTTAATTATTATTGGTGGTGGAGCTTGTGGTATTACAGCTTCAATTATGGCTAAAAACCTAGGTATAAACGTTGCTTTAATTGAAGGATCTGATAGGATTGGTAAAAAAATTCTCACTACTGGCAATGGAAGATGTAACATAACCAATTCTGGCCTTAGTTATTTAAGATATCACAGTGACAATAATTTATTTTTTAAATATACATTAAATGCTTTTCCTTTAGAGAATACTATAAATTATTTTAATTCCTTAGGTCTTTATCTAATTACTTTAGAAGAGGGCAAAATGTACCCAATGTCCTTGCAGGCTTCCTCTGTATTAGATATTTTTAGAATGAACCTTGAGGATAAGGCTATTCCCATTTATGTTAATACTAAGGTTAAAGAAATTAAAAAAGATAAAAATTTTAAGATAGTTTCCCAAAATGGAGAGGTATTTACTAGTAAGTATGTCCTACTTTGCACTGGGGGGAAAAGTTATTCTAAGACCGGCTCTGATGGCTCTGGATATAACCTAGCTAAAGCTTTAGGGCACAATATTATTCCCACTGCCCCTGGGCTTGTACAATTAAAGCTTCAATATAATAGACTTAAAGCCATATCTGGAATAAAGTTTGATGGTTCTGTATCAATATTTTTAAATGGAACCTTAAAGAGAGTAGAAACTGGAGAAATTTTATTTACTGACTACGGCATTTCTGGACCTCCAATTCTTCAACTTAGTAGATTTGCTTCTAAAGGAGTGTTGAATAAAAACAGTGTCACTATCAAAGTAGATATGATGAAGGATTATTCTAAGGATAGCTTGATAGACTTTTTGGAAAGTCATTTTGCTATGTTCTCTCATCGTTCCATTTCAGATAATTTAGTGGGCATTATTAATAAAAAACTCATCCCCATTATCCTTAAAGAAGCTGGTGTGGAAGATATTCACTCAATTACTTATAATGTTACCTATGATATAAGATATAAGCTTTATAATTTATTAAAAGAGTGGGACTTTAGTGTATGTGGAACTAACTCCTTTGACAACGCTCAGGTCACCTTAGGTGGCATCGACACCACTGAGGTAAGTGAGACTACCCTTGAATCAAAATTAGTTTCTAAACTTTACTTTGGCGGAGAAATATTAGATGTGGATGGGGATTGTGGCGGCTTTAATCTTCAATGGGCTTGGAGTAGCGCTAATCTAGCAGTAAAAAGCATTTACAATGCTTTAAATTCAAAGTAAGTATCCATTAATTCTATAGCCTACAGTTAATTAACTACATATCTGGAGCTAAAACTTTTATATAAATTTAGTGATAAACTATATATAGCTTAATGATTAGCCTAAAATAATAAAGGTAAGAAGTATCCTTCTTACCTTTATTATTTATATTAAACTATTCAACTGCTTTGTTTAATTCTTGTAAAAGTTCCTCTAAGTTAATTCCATGAACCATAGCTGCTTCTTCTAAAGTCTCAGCTTGAGCTGATGGGCAACCTACGCAACCCATTCCAAATCTCATTAATATTTCTGGAGATTGTGGGTAAGTTCTAACTATTTCACCAATTGTCATTGTTTTTGCTATTTTCATATATATCACCTCATAAATTATTTTAATTATATTATGTTTATAATGTATTTTTAATATTCTCTATGAACTTATTATAGCACTAAGGAGAAATAATTAGTGTAACTTATGTTACAAGATTCATTTTATTTTTCTATAGATAAAATTTATTTATAGCTTAGTTTAAATATAAACTACTCTAATTCATTCAAGAGTTTCTGCATAAGTTTTAACTTGTACCTAAATATTATAAATAAATTACTCCCTCACAAAATTATGAAATAAACCTTAAGCACAAAAAGAGCTACTGCTATAAAAATTACTTTTTATCTTAAACAGTTGCCCTTTTTATATTGGTTTTTGTTTTAATTAATTATAACTTATTTACCATCATAGTTTGATCTCTTCTTGGGCCCACAGATATAATTGAAATATTAACACCTGTAAACTCTTCTATTCTCTTTAAATAAACCTTTGCATTCTCAGGTAGTTCTTCATAGGCTCTTGCATCCTTAATGCTTTCATCCCATCCATCAAACTCTTCATATACAGGCTCACATTTAGCTAAATCTTCTAAGCTTGCTGGGAAGTAGTCTATAACTTTATCCTCTAACTTATATCCAACACATACTTTAAGTTTTTCAAGACCAGCTAAAGTGTCTATCTTAGTTATACCAAAGCTCGTTAACCCTGAAATTCTAGCTGCAGTTTTAAGTATTACTAGGTCAAGCCATCCACATCTTCTACTTCTTCCTGTAGTAGTACCATACTCAAAACCTTTTTCTCTAATCCAATCCCCTGTTTCATCATTTAACTCTGTTGGGAATGGTCCTTTACCTACTCTTGTAGTGTATCCTTTAACAATTCCTACTGCACCATCAACCATAGTAGGTCCTATTCCTGCACCAGTACAAACTCCTCCAGCTACAGTATTAGAAGATGTTACATAAGGATAAGATCCAAAGTCTATATCAAGAAGAGTTCCTTGAGCTCCCTCAAATAAAACTTTTTTTCCTGCTTTTATGCTATCATATATTCTAACGGAAGTATCTGTAACATATGGCTTTATTCTTTCTCCATACTTAACATAAGCTTCATAAACTTCATTAAAATTAAGTTGCTCTCCATCATAAACCTTTGCTATTAGTGTATTTTTCATCTCTAAATATTCTTCGAGCTTTACCTTAAGCACCTCAGGTTTTATTAGATCACAAATTCTAATTCCACATCTTTCAACCTTATCTGTATAGCAAGGACCTATGCCTTTTCTAGTTGTGCCAATATCATTTTTACCTCTTGCCTCTTCCTTTAGTCCATCAAGTAACTTATGATATGGCATGATAACTTGTGCTCTATCACTAATTAATAATCTTTCTGGAGTAATATCTTCACCTAAAGCTCCTAGGTAATCAACCTCCTTGAAAAGCGCTTCAGGATCTACCACTACACCATTAGCAATAATATTCAACTTATCCTTATATAATATGCCTGAAGGTATAAGATGAAGCTTATATTGTTTATCTCCTACTTCAACAGTGTGACCTGCATTATTTCCGCCTTGGAATCTAACAATTACTTCTGCAGTTTCTGCTAAGTAATCAGTCATCTTCCCCTTTCCTTCATCTCCCCATTGAGCTCCTAATACTACGTATGATGACATAAAAATTCCTCTCTTTCTTTTACTAAATCATATATTATTAAACAAATTAATGGTAAAAACTAATTATACTTTTTGCCTAAAATTCTAGCCACATACACTCCACTAGCTGAAGCTTGTGACAAAGAGTGAGTTACTCCTGATCCATCACCAAGAACGTATAAACCCTTTATTTTTGTCTCTAAATTATTATCTACTTCCACATTTGAGTTGTAGAACTTAACTTCAACACCATATAAAAGAGTATCTTCATTAGCACTACCTGGTGCAATATTATCTAGAGCATAAATCATCTCTATTATAGCATCTAATTGGCGTTTAGGAATTACTAAGCTCAAATCTCCTGGTGTAGCCTTTAAAGTTGGATTTGTAAAGCTCTTGCTAAGCCTATGTTCATTAGTTCTTCTTCCTTTAACCAAATCGCCAAATCTTTGAACTAATACTCCTCCACCCAGCATATTACTAAGTCTTGCGATAGACTCTCCATATTCATTACTGTTTTTAAAAGGCTCAGTAAAGTTATTAGAAACTAACAGTGCAAAGTTTGTATTTTCTGTATGAAGTTCTGGATTTGAATAGCTATGACCATTTACTGTTACTATTCCATTAGTATTCTCATTTACTACCTCTCCATGAGGATTCATGCAGAAAGTTCTAACTAAATCTCCATACTTCTTAGTTCTATAAACTACTTTACTCTCGTAGACCTCTGAAGTTATGTGTTCAAACACTGCTGCTGGAAGTTCAACTCTAACCCCAATATCAACTCTATTACTTCTAGTTTCTATTCCTAATTTCTCACAAACCTTAGATATCCATTTAGAACCTGAACGTCCGCTTGCTACTATTAAGTCTTTGCATTTATACTCTCCATTATCAGTAGCAACTATGAAATCTTCTCCATCCTTACAAATATCTTTAACTTCTGTATTGAAAATCATATCTATTTTTTCTTTTAAATGATTATACATATTTCCTAATATCTTAAGATTTCTGTCTGTACCAAGGTGTCTTACCTTAGCATCTAATAAATGCAAATCATGTTGAAGCGCCTTAGTTTTTAACATACTATTAGCTGTAGAATATAGTTTTGCATCACTTCCACCATTGTCACAAAGAACTTTATCTACATAATACATTAAATCTAAAGCTTCTTCCTTACCAATATATTTATATAAATCTCCACCGAAATTGTTTGTAATATTATATTTTCCATCTGAAAGACTTCCTGCTCCTCCATATCCATTCATTATATTGCAATATTTGCAATGGATACAGCTTTTTATAGTCTTTCCATTAATAGGGCATCTTCTCTTTTCTAAGCTATTTCCTTTTTCAATCATCAAAACCTTTGCCTTAGAATTTAAAACTGTAAGCTCATAAGCTGAAAATATTCCACTAGCGCCTGCGCCAACGATTATAATATCATATAAGTTATTCATTATTATCACCCCATAATTATATTATCAAAATTCACTTACTTTAGTCAATGAAAACACGAATATTTATATTTAATACAATTAAATAATTCGTAAAAAAATTCCTGTTATTATTTAAATTTTTTACTTACTTCCGTAGATTTATGCTAAATTTGTAGACAATTCTAAAGGTGATTTTTTTATATATGAATTATTCACAATAAATTTCTTATTAATAGCTTATCTATTAAATCAGAAAACACCGTTTAAACTGTCTTTAAAAGCAATTTAAACGGTGTTCTTTATTTAACCTTAGACTTATATAATGTTATATTTTCTAAGCTATAAATTTTCTCTGAGAAATCTCCTTCATCTACATCATGTAGGGCTTTTTGCATATCATACATTCTAGCATCTAATATATCTAAATAATGAAGCATTTCAGCTTCGGGAATCATAGGCTTTTTAGGACTTCCATACTCAGGTTCGTAATGGTGGGATAGAATCATATGTTGAAGCAACATTATAACTTCATTATCTGCCTCTAACTCTTTACCAGCTCTATCTATTAGGTTAATTCCAAGAATTATATGTCCTAAAAGCTGCCCTTCTGTAGTATATTGAGAAACTATACCTAATTCACTAGAGTCCATTTCATAAATTTTTGCAATATCGTGTAGAATAATTCCAGCATATAAAAGATCTTTATTTAAATGAGTATAAATTTCTAAAAGTTTTTCCCCTGCTTTGAGCATAGTAGTTGTATGATATAAAAGTCCTCCCCTTATGGCATGGTGGTTGGATTTCGCTGCAGGATAATGCATCATCTTATTACTACATTGTAAAATTATATTTTCTACAATGCCTCTTATATCTTTATTTTCTATCTTCTCTATAAACTCTAATATAGTATCAAACATATCTTCTGATTTATAGGGTGCTGACAGCACGAAATCATCAATATTAATTTTATCCTCAGAGGTTATATTTCTTATTTTTTCAATTTTTAACTGCAGTTTACCTCTATATTCATTGGCCACTCCTCTAACCTTCACTACCATGTTATCCTTAAACATTTGTTCAAGTTCACTGCTCCACTCCCAAAGCTTTGCATTTATTTCTCCAGTAGAATCTGTAAGATTAAAGTCTAAATACTTATTTGTACTACTATTATTTGTTACCTTACAATCTACAGTCTTTACTAAGAAATACCCCTCTATCTTATCATTTTTATTGAAATCTACTATTTTTTTATATACCATGTAATCTCTCCTCAAACCTGGATTTAATGAGTCTATGTGCTATTATTACCATATACCTATAATTATAATATATTTATTCATTTGTACAATAAATAGTAAATAAGATTTTATTACCCTTTCTATTAATAGTACAAAATTTAAAGAATCATATTATAAAATATTTTTAAACATAATCACATAAATGAATATTATCAAATTCAAAAAAAATATACAATAATAATCGAGAAAAAGATGTGACTAAAAATCACATCTTTCTATGCTGCCTCTTCAATAGAATTTTTACTTCTCTTTATTTTTCTTCCATCTTCGTCTGTAAACTCACTTAAGGATATAATCACTAAATCGACCAAAGTCCAAATTCCAAACCCACCAAGGGTTAACAGCATTAGAATTGCAGTGCCACCTTTTCCTACATAAAACCTATGAAATCCAATTAAGCCTAAAAGGATACATAAAATTAATACTACAGACCATTTTTTATTACTTACATCTTCTTTTTCTGATGAATCTACTGTATTATTTTCCTCTTTTTTTACCTCTTGAGCTCTGGAGTTAATTTCATTAGGTCCATCTTCCTCCAAAAGGTTATGACCACAATTAGAACATGTAAGTGCACCACTGTCATTAATAAAGTTACACTTAGTACATAACATAAGGATAACACCTCACTTATCAAACTATATATATATCCTTATGTTAATTTGCATCTTTATATTACTTTTAATTTAAGATTAATAAAGTTACTAATAAACTTAATTCCTATATTAAGATGACTTCAAGCCATACAAAAAATCTATTGTTGATGTACCACATCAAGATTTCCAAACTTACTGTATTGACCAAGCCATGCAAGCCTCACTGTTCCAACTGGACCGTTTCTTTGTTTTGCAATTATACACTCAGCCACGTTTTTTTCTTCTGTTTCCTTATTATAGTACTCATCTCTATATAAAAACATAACTAAGTCAGCATCCTGCTCAATAGATCCAGACTCTCTTAAGTCAGATAACATTGGTCTATGATCCGCCCTTTGCTCTGGTGCACGTGAAAGCTGTGATAGTGCAATTACTGGGCACTTCATTTCCTTTGCTATAGCTTTAATACTTCTTGATATTTCAGAAACCTCTTGTTGTCTATTATCTGGGTTACTTCCACTCATAAGCTGAAGATAATCAATAATTATCATATCTATACCATGTTCAAGCTTTAATCTTCTACACTTTGAACGCATTTCCATTACTGAAATACCTGCAGTATCATCTATGAAAATTTTAGCAGCTGCAAGTGGACCTGAAGCTCTTGCAATATTTTCCCAATCCTTATCTTCAAGATTACCTGTTCTAAGCCTTAACATATCTACATTAGCTTCTGCACACAAGAGTTTATAGGCAAGCTGCTCTTTACTCATCTCTAGAGAAAAGATAGCTATCTTTTTTCCTGCTCTAAGTGCTGCATGTTGAGCTAAGTTAAGAACAAAGGTAGTTTTCCCCATAGAAGGTCTTGCTGCAATAAGTACCATGTCTCCGCTTTGAAAACCGGAAGTTTTATCATCAAGATCCTTGAATCCACTTGGTACTCCAGTAGTATCCCCTTTATTATTGAACATTCTCTCAATCTCTAAAAATCCTCTTTCTAGCACTACATTCATTGGCTCGAAATCACTTGAATTTTTCGTTTGAGAAAGACCAAAGATTTTTTTTTCTGCTAGATCCATTACTGCTTCAACATTATCTTGTTTATTGTAACTCTGCTCTATTATTTCTGTAGAAGTTCTTATAAGTTTTCTTAAGGTAGATTTATCTTCCACTATTTGTATGTAAGAACTTATGTTAGCTGTAGTTGGTACAGAACTACTTATTTCTGTTATGTAAGTTATTCCTCCGGCTTCCTCCAGCTTCTCTGTAGACCGTAAATAATCCAGTAAGGTTATCATATCTACTGGTGTATCCTTTTGATACAGCTCTCTTATAGCACTAAAAATCACCTTATGGGTATCTCTATAAAAATCTTCTGCATTTAACACCTCTACTGCTTGAGCAATAGCTGTTTTATCTATAAGCATAGACCCAAGCACTGATTGTTCTGCATCCAGATTTTGAGGCATACTTCTAATAGTTTCTTCCATGTAATCATCTCCCTTCTAGTAATATGAATAAATTGCAAAGTATTTCTACATTAAAGTATTAAAATCTAATTAATTATAAATTATAACCCTGCCATATAATTATAGCAGGGTTTAAAATTTATAAAATATATTTTAAAACACTATATCTAATAATTCCTCGATAGTTGATACTACCTGAACTTCTATATCTTCAAGACCAACTGGAACTTCCTTCTCATTGTCTTTTGGTACAACAACGGTTTTTATACCTTTTCTTCTAGCACCATAGACTTTTTCGAAGATTCCTCCTACTGGTTTAACCTTACCTCTTAAAGATACTTCCCCTGTTACTGCAATATCTTGTCTTATAGGTTTATTAAGTAGTGCACTGATTATACATACCGTTATGGCAGCTCCTGCTGAAGGTCCATCAATTTTTCCACCACCTACAATATTTACATGTATATCATAATCCTTAATATCCTTATTTGTTATTTTTCTTATAACTGAAGCTGCATTAAATACAGAGTCTTTTGCCATAGATCCAGCAGTCTCATTAAACCTTACAGTTCCTGCTCCCTTTTCCTTAGCTTCAAACACTACGGCTTCTATCTCTAAAGTAGAGCCTAAAAATCCTGCAACCCCAAGTCCATATATTTGTCCAACTTCTTTTTCACTATTGTTATTTGTCTCTTCATAAGGCTTCATCCTACTTATTGAGATAACTTCATTTAAATCCTCAAAAGTTATAAGAGTATCCTTATCTTCATTATAGCCTTTATTATATAAAACATATCCATATACATCGGCTAATAAATTGACTGCCTTTCTTCCTTCTATGGTATATCTGCTTATTTCTTTAGCAATACCATCCTCTAGCTTAAGGTTTAACTTTTTAGCAGCATTTAATACAATATTTTCTATATCTTTAGTTGAAAGTGGCTCAAAATATACTTCAGTACATCTTGATCTTAAGGCTGGATTTATTTCTCCAGGTTCTCTAGTGGTTGCCCCTATAAGAACAAAATCCGCTGGAGCTCCCTTATCAAATAAAAACTTTATATATTGAGGAGTATTCTCATCATCTGGATCATAGTAAGAAGATGAAAACTCTACTCTCTTATCTTCTAAAACCTTTAATAGCTTGTTTTGAAGTGTTGAATCTAACTCTCCAATTTCATCTATAAATAATACTCCACCATGGGCTTCTGTAACGAGACCTGGCTTTGGTTCTGGTATTCCTGTTTCAGCTAAATCTCTTTTACTTCCTTGATAAATAGGGTCATGCACTGAGCCTAAAAGTGGATTTGCGATTTCTCTTGGATCCCATCTTAAGGTTGTCCCATCCACTTCCACAAACTTAGCTTCCTTATCATAAGGAGTATATTTTAGCTTTCTAGCTTCTTCTAATGCAAGTCTTGCTGCACTAGTTTTCCCTACCCCAGGAGGTCCATATAAAATAATATGTTGTGGGTATGGAGAAGACATTTTTGAAATTAAAGATTTTATAGCCCTATCTTGTCCAACAATTTCTGAAAAACCTTCAGGTCTTAGCATGGACATGATGTTTTTTGTAAGTTTTTTAGAATCTAAAACTTCTAACTCCGCATATTTTTTTAATGTTTTTGCATTCTCTGGTCCCTTTTGTTTTTTAAGGATGCCTAATCTTAGTTCCTCTACATACTTATCTTGCTTTTCAATTAAGTACTGTTCTACTTGAGTTTCGATTTTGTTTTGAACATATCTTTTAGCTACCAAATCACTTAAAGCTTTACTTGTTGCTTCTAAAACCTCTAATGCATTGCTACTGTTAGGAGTTATTTCTATTCCTTTGCCATTAGTAACAATTTTGTTTAAGGCATATAGTTTTTTATAAATATCTTTGCTATTAATATACTTTTGTAGCTTATACTTAACCACCCTAGCCTTTATTGTTCCTTCGTCTAGTACCTTATGCATAAGTTCAAACATTACTTCTACTTGCATGTCTACAGATATTGTTTTATCAAAATCAAAGGTATTAAATTCATTAATAGATTGTAATCTCAAAATTAAGTCGCATTAGAAGGCACCGTAAGCCCCCTAATGCATTTCCTCCCTTCGGCTCTTAAAATTAGCAACTATTACTCTGAAACAACAACCTTTATTTTTGTAGATACTTCTGGATATAGTTTAACCTCTACATCGAAAGTTCCCATAGTCTTTATAGTGTCCATTACAATTTTCTTTTTATCGATATCTACATTATGTTGTTTGTTAAGTTCCTGAGCAATATCCTTGCTTGTTATGGCTCCAAATAGCCTTCCATTCTCTCCTGCTTTAGCCGTAAGCTTAACAATTTTATCCCTAAGTTCTCCAGCTAATTTTTGAGCTGCTTCAATTTCAGCAAGCTTTTTCTTTCTATCTGCTTCATTCTTTTTATTTAAAATGTGCATATTAACATCATTGGCTTCTTGAGCTAATTTCTTAGGAAATAAAAAGTTTCTTGCATATCCATCTGAAGCATTAATCACCTCTCCTTTTTTTCCTACTCCCTTAACATCTTGTAATAATATAACTTTCATTACTTTTCACCTTCCCTTAAGTATTTATCTATGGCATCATTTAACCTGTCTGTAGCTTCATCTAAACTCATAGATTTAAGCTTTGCACCAGCCATGGTCATATGCCCACCCCCACCTAAGGATTCTAGTATTACCTGCACATTAATATCACCAAGTGATCTTCCGCTAATATAAGCGTCTCCTTCCATTTTAACAATAACGAAGGATGCTTGGATACCTGTAATATTTAGCAATTCATCCGCTGCTTGGGCAGTTAATACAGTATCTTCTATATTTGGAGGACATTTTGCCACTGCTATTCCATTTTTCACCTGTGCTGCCTTAATTATTTCAGCACGCATTAAGTAAACTTTTAAATCATCTGTGAAAATTCTTTTCACATCTATGGTATCTGCACCAAGTCTTCTTAAAAATGCTGCTGCTTCAAAAGTTCTTACACCAGTTTTAAAGTAAAAATCCTTAGTATCAACGCAAATACCAGCCAGTAATCCAATAGCTTCAATTTTTCTTAGTTTTGGCTTTTCTACCATATATTGAATCATTTCAGTTACTAGCTCTGCTGTAGAGGATGCATAAGGCTCTATATAGCTAAGTAAAGTTCCTTGAATAAAATCTTTAGCTTTTCTATGGTGGTCTATTACTACTACCTTATCAAAGGAATTAACCACATCCATAGAAAGCACATACCCCTCATTATGAACATCCACTAATATTAGAAGACTCTTTTCATTTTTATATAATTTAGTTTTTTCAATATTAATAAAGGTATCAACATAATCCTCATCTTCATCAAGTATATCCAGCATCTGCTTAACTGCATTGTTAGGACCATCTAAAACTACATAACATTCCTTATTTAAGGATTTAATTATGCTATACATTCCAATAGCAGAACCAAGACAATCTATGTCAGGATTTTTATGTCCCATTATAAATATATTACTACTTTCATTTATAAGGTCAAGTAATACATGACCTATAACTCTTGCTCTAACCTTAGTTCTCTTTTCTACTTCCTTAGTTTTGCCACCATAGAAGGACAATTTTTCAAAACTTTTTACTACTACCTGATCTCCTCCACGGCCTAAAGCTAAGTCTTTAGCAATTACTGCAAAGTCATGATTTTGTGCAGGAGTTTCTCCCCCACGACCAATACCCATACTTAATGTTACAGCTAACTTATTTCCCACATTAATCTCTCTAATGGTGTCTAAAATTTCAAACTTTTTCTCCATTTCTTTCTCAATGTGCTTATCTTTAGTGGTTAGTACATATTTGTTAGATGCATATTTTCTAATCATTGCATCTAGGCTTTGAGCATAACTGTTTATAGTTCTTTCAATATCTGCTACTAACTGTGGAGCTGTACCCTCTGTAGAACTTTTTATAACATCATCTAAATTGTCCACTTCAATGAGCATTATACTTTCTTTATTTTCATTAATATTTTTTAATAGCTTTACTTTTTCTGTAACATCATAAAAATATAATAATATTATCTTATCGTTTTCATCACTTGAAATTTCAATATCTATAATATTGATGTATATATCATAAAAACTATCTCTTATTTGGATATTATTATATACTTCCTTTTTGCCTTCAATTACCTGCTTTATATTAAATTCCTTTATTACTTCCTTGATGTTTTTTCCTAATATTTGCTCTCCCTCAAGCTTTGAAGATAAGTTAGGATTATACCAAAGTATATTTCCTTTATTACCAACCATTATTAAAGGAAAAGGTAATTTAACAAAAGTACTTGTTGTTGCTATATCCATTTTAGAAGATACTGATTCAATAAACTTTTTTAATTCGGATTTCTTATTCTTTATAGTTATTACATTATAAACTACAAGGACAATATAAAAAACTAAAGCCATAATACCAACTATAAAATGTTTAAAGTAAAAAATTATTCCTATTAATATAGCAATTAACATCATATAAACTTTACTGCTACCTAGGTTAAAAAAGCTATATTTCAATTCTTTATTATCCATAAACTACACCTTTCTCATTCTATAAGGGTCTAGTCTTCTAAAGTCTAATATCATTTCTGCAAAACCAATGGTAAAATATACATATCCTAATCCTAAGATAAAAGAAAAGAATATTAATAAAAAAGTAACTCTCTTAGATAATAGTCTCTTTCTTCTTAAATAATATACTGTTGCTGCAATTCCATTTAAAAGAAAAACAACTCCCATTACTGCAAAAACTGCCTTATAAAAAAATTGTGCTCCATGAACATTCTTTCCACTTAGTATTATACCAATACAAGTAAGCCCTATTAAAAATGCTCCTATTAAGTTAGAAACATAAAACTCACTAAAATGTAAAACTTCCTTTACCTCATATTTCAACCTTTTTAAAATCATCATTGAAACTACATAATTTACATAAGCTGATATAAAGCTATAAGCCAAAATACTTGAAGGTAAAAAAATTAACATATTTTCTATATTTATTAGTGCTAAACTCTTATCCATCTGTTCTAGTTGTTTACTACTAATTCCCATATTCGCATAATAACCTTTTATTTCCTCTGCTGAAGCTTGAAAACTACCTATAATCATATCCATTGATTCTTTTAATGATGATACTAAGCTGGTCTTCTCTACAAATATAAGAAATAGTGACGCAGTTATAATAGTTGTTAAAATGCAAGCTAAAGTTAATAGCATTATAGTAAAATAGGAACTTTTCTTATTTTTAATACAGTACCCTAGTGTTAACCCAACTAAAGAATAACTTATGGCTGAACTTATTGATACTATTGGATTAAACATAAGTGCTGTGATTATAGTGCTGACTACTATGCAACTTATGGTAATTTTAAAATTTTGTCTTAAAAATAATACAGCAATGGGTATAGGCAAAATCAATGTTCCAAAGTAAGATAATACTGGCACATATCCTGTTATAATTATAATAACAATAATAAATACTGCCATAAATGCTGCTTCTACCATGGCATTTGTATTATATTTTGATTTTTCCATAATTCCCTCCTTTAACTTCTTTCTCTTATGTGATTGTAAAGCTTACTTAAACTTTTTCCCTCTCTTTCCATTGGATCATCTTCAACCATACCAATTTTCAACTTACGTTTCATACTTTCATCAACGGCTAGATGGGAATATCCTAGTTTTTCTGCTAATATATATAACATTATTATTGCACCGGATATGCAATCTAGTAGTGCATCATGTGCTATATTGCTGCCCTTACTTAAAAGTTTAAAAATGTCTCCTATAGCACATAGAAGCTCAGCTTTTAAACCTTCTACCACTTTAACATTGGACATAATATTAAAATCTTCTTTTCTCACCTAAACCACCCTTTCTCAGAGGCTATAAATCTATTTTAGTTATTTTTATATATTTATGCAATATTAGAAAAATCAACTGGTTAACATTTTTACAATAAATGGATATATTCTATTATACTATATATTTACATTATTACATATACTTATAAATTAAGATATATTATATATTATAATTTGAATTCTATATTTGTATTATCCTATAATTGGAATATAATTAATCTCTTTATCTTCATTATTTTTCTAATTTATTAAATATTTTAGAAATTTTTTGTAAAAAAAGTTGATTTTCCTTAATAATCAGGTATTTCCTCTTATTCATAACAAAATAAGCAGAGCTAAACTGCTCTGCTTGCCTAGTTAACTTCCTTAGTTTCTTCACTCTTTTTTATTATCTTTTTAATACTATTTTCAAACTTATTTCTAGGCAGCATAACTATCCTATCACAACCTAAGCACCTTATCTTAACATCTGCTCCAACTCTTATAACTTCCCATTGCTTACTTCCACAGGGATGAGTTTTCTTTGTTTCAACGACATCATGTAAGTCAAACTCTTTCATTTAATTATTCTCCCCTCTATTTATGAATTACATAATTAAGTACTTTATATAGTAGCTTTAGGCATCTTCAAAAATAAATAAGTCAGTATGCTCGTCTATTTTGTGTTATACTGTGTCAACAGAACCCTTAGATAGCTCCACTATCTAAGGAACCTGCTTCCGTGTCTAACTCAAAATATCCTTCACATCTTTGACTTGTTATTTATTTTCAGATGCCTTAATTATGTAGTAAATATCTGAAATTGGTCTTTGCTAAATTATTTTATTCCATTATATTATATCAGTTTCCTAAAGGAAAGTGCATTATCATAAGTTATAAATTCAGTTTGTAGTTAACTATAAGACTTATACTTTAAAATGTTTACTCTAATATAAGCTGCAGTGATTAAACTATAATTATCTAGCTATATTTATAGCTATTCCACTATGAACAATCAAAACTAAGTTATAACATTTATAATATTATAACTTAAATATATAAAAATAAGTAATACCTACAAAAGATATTACTTATTTTAATCACTTATATTTTATAACTCAATCTGTTTAAGTACATTGTCATTCAACTGAAATGCACCTTTATAGGTTAGCTTGTTATCATTTACTAATTCTTTTAAACCTTGGATATCACTTTGACCAATCCTAAGACTTATTCCACAGCTCTTTGTTATATAAGTAGGTGTTGGCATCATAACAACTTTAATTTGAGAACTTAAACAAGCGCTTTCCGCCTTCATTGCTTCATGAGTATTATTAAAAGTTAAAATATAAAAATTGTTCATTCTCATCTCTCCTGCTATGTATCTATAGTTTTATTGTCCTTGAACTATTCATAAGCTCTATTATAGCATACATGTTTGTAACTTCACCAACTTTTAGTGTATCCTTAATCTTGTAAAAATCAAGACATAATCCGCAACTCTCGATTTTTACGCCTCTTTCTTGTAATTTTTCAAGACTTTCTAGCACTAGAGAACCTTCTACAACAAGCTTTACCCCACTATTTAGTAAAACTAAATTACTTGGAATTTTATCTGCTTCTGAAAGAGCAAATAAATAACTTTTCATAAGGGCTATTCCTAGGTCATCATCACCATTTCCTAATTTATCTGAACCAATCACAATTGTAAACTTTTCATTACTTAAGTTTTCATTAATTATAGCTTTTTCTTCTTCTTGTATCTGACCTTTTGTTATTATTATGTGATAAAGTCCATCTTTTTCCTCAATCTCATATTTAAATCCACTATTTTCTGCAAACTTAACTATATTATTTTTAGCTACCTCGTTATCTACTATAGTAGTGCTAGCTCCACTTTCTATAGTATCAAAATATTTTTTTGTATTTACTACTGGAAGTGGACAATTCATTCCCTTACAATTTATTATATTACTCATAATATCGACTTAACGTCTTCCCCCTTTGTTTTTATGAATTTTAAATATTTTTATTAACCTTAATATTATGTTATTATTCTATTATATATATTAGTAATTTTTGCACATAACTAACTATATAAGCTATAACCTTATTAGACTATAATCTTTTATAAATAACTTATATACAAAACAGATAAATTCTCTAACCATTAACTAAAAAACTTATGTTAAACTAATACTTTTGAATTACTTAAATCACCACTTTAAATTGTTAACGTATTAAATTTAAAAAGCGAAATTTTATTTTTTAATACTTATACTAATACATATATATTTTATTTCTATTAGTGTATTATTTAATTATATCAAAGGTATTCAATAATAACTATTTGGATTATAAATAGATAATTTATATCTATTTATTTAATCTATTAACTTGATTAAACATAATAAGGAGGACTTACTTTTATGCAAATATATTTAGATAATGCTGCTACAACCTTTCCTAAACCAACTTCTGTATATAATGCTATGATGAACTATATGACAAATATAGGTTCAAATCCTGGTAGAGGAGCCTCTAGTTCATCCCTTAAGGGTAATAAAGTAATTTTTGAAGCTAGAAATACTTTAGCAAACTTTTTTCACTTTGAAAAAGTTGAAAACTTAATTTTCACGCCTAACATAACTTATTCCTTAAATATGCTTATAAAGGGATCTGTTAAGCCTGGCTGGCACGTTATTACTTCCGTTATGGATCATAATAGTACTTTAAGAACTCTACATAACCTAGCTAACTCTGGAACTATTGAGCTAGATATTTTAAATTCTAATAATCTCGGCGAAATTAGCATCGATGAGTTTAAGGAAAAAATTAAATCAAACTCAAAACTAGTAATACTATCTCATGGCTCTAATGTTACTGGTACTATACAACCTTTAAAAGAAATAGGAAAAATATGCAAAGAAAGAGGAATTCATTTAATTATCGATAGTGCTCAAACTGCTGGAGTTCTAGATTTAGATTTCCATGAACTTAATTGTAGTGCACTTGCATTTACTGGTCATAAAAGTATGTTTGGGCCACAGGGTATAGGTGGTTTTTTAATAAGTGATGAGTTTAATGAGATTTGTACTTCACTTATCGAAGGTGGTACTGGAAGTGTTTCCTCAGATATATTTCAGCCAAATTTCTTACCAGATAAGTTTGAAAGTGGTACAATGAATGGGCCTGCAATTGCAGGATTATTAGAAGGAATTAAGTTTATTAATTCTGAAGGCCTAACTACAATAAAAGAACATGAAGATTACCTAACTAAGCAGTTTATACAAGGTGCTTTAAGTATCCCTACAATCCATGTTTATGGCCATAAAGATATTTATAATTCTGAAGGAATCTCTCATAGGACTTCTACTATATCTATAAACTCAAGTAAAATTGATAATAGCGAACTTGGATTTTATTTGGATTCACAGTATGGCATAACTACAAGAACTGGCCTCCACTGTGCCCCTTTAGCTCATAAAGCCATCGGTACCTATCCAAATGGAGCTCTACGTTTTAGTTTTGGTTACTTTAATGATTTAAAGGATGTAGAGTATGCTCTTTCTTCTATTAACAAGATAATTAATACTCTATAACTTTTAAATTATATCTAAGTTAATTTAAGTGTTTTTAAAAATTTTATATTAAAAAGTATACAACCCCTCTTCTGTGTCAATAATTTCATATAGGAGGGGTTCATTTATGATTAATAAACTAACTTTTGATTCTTTATCTCATGATTGTGCTTATAACATTAGAGAAGCTTTATCCAAAGAGTTACTACCTATAATTAAATTAAATAAAGACATAGTAATCTTATGTATAGGAACTGATAGATCCACTGGTGATAGTTTAGGTCCCCTAGTAGGTGATAAATTGAAATTCTTAGTAAGAGATAAAATTCACATTTATGGAAATTTAGAAAATCCTGTTCATGCTAAAAATATAATAGATATAATAGATAATATTTATAAAAAACATACAGATCCCTTTGTAATTGCAATTGATGCTTCCCTAGGTGCTCTGCAAAATGTAGGAAAAGTTGTTATAGAATCAAAACCATTAAGTCCTGGCGCTGCTTTAAATAAGGATCTACCTAAGGTAGGTGACTTAAGTATAACTGGAATTGTTAACATATCTGGGTCACTAGAATTCATGGTACTTCAAAATACTAGACTTTACGTTGTTATGAAGCTTGCTGAAGCTATATCAACTGGAATTTATCATACTATATTAAAAACTATCGGTGGAAAGAAATCTTCCGTCCATTTATCTAAAGATGTAGTTACTGATTTAGTTAGTAACTTAGAAAGCTAGGTTATTATGCCTTCTACTTTTACTTAGTTTTATAAAAACTAAATTTATTTAACTATTATATCAGTGTATATTATAAAATTATAAATTTATTATATGAAACCTATGTATTTTTCTAAATAAGATACTTTTCAATGCAATTGTTTATTTAATAACAACATATCAAGTGTAGTAACTTTGCCATAGCTTAGGTAAGTCACTGAAATGACAATATTTCTATATTTTTTCTCTTCTTAAATTAGAAGAGAAATCTTATATTTAGAATACAATAAATTTATTTTATATATATCTAATTGTATTTTGCATTTCTTTAATATAAGTTACCTATAATTATTTTATGATGTAGAAATAATATTACAATTTATATATTAAAGATCTCACTTCTGGTAACAATAATACCTTAAAAATATTTATAGAATGACTTTTAAACTTAAAATAGCCCTCTTCTAAAGTTTAACTTTAGAAGAGGGCTATTACTAATTATTAAGCTTTCATATTAAATCTATGACATTAATTCTTTTAACAATAAATAATATATTATTTTTTAAAATACTACAAAATTCTTAAATGTTTCACATGAAACACTATAGCTCTCGTGATGTATATATTGCATTTTCTTCTTGAACACTTACATCTTTAAAATTATACTCTCTCATCTTAATTATATTTTCTATTTCATTAGTTGATTTACTGCCTTTATCAATAATTAAAGTACCATCCTTTTTATATGTACTTCCAAAGTTATACTTAATTAAGTCATCATTCTTTAAATCGCAGATAATAACATCGTAGTTCCCACACTCTTCACTTTCCAAATGTACATCATATCCTCTTTTAGATAACTCATTTGCAATATTATTATATTCTCGTGAAACCGCAATTTTCATATTTATGACCTCCTTAATACTCAGTATTAACATAAATATAGTTATTTAATCCCTTATATACTTCCTTTTGATTTATAAAAAGCCAAATTCAACACTTAACTCATAAATTACTCGCTTTAGCTACTTAAAGGCTTTTAAGTAGTAAAAACCACACTTTTACCTTATAAATCTATAGAGAAACTATCTTAACTTTTAATCTATCTTATAACAAGTGGCTTCTCCAAAAATATAACCATAAGGAACATTTAATTCCTTTTAACCTGAATGTACTATAAACATCTAAGTTGCTCTTAATTTCAAGAGCTTTCTATACTTAAAGTTATATAAGCTTTAAACTTTTCTACCTATAGATAGTCCATAACATAGTTCTTGATGAAGTTCAGTATTTGCAATGTTTGAGAGTAAAAATATTTTAACTTTTCATGCAGTGTCTATATAATACTAACTAATCAACTATTTATTTAGCATATAGTAATAGGTATTTTATTAATTCTATTGAAATTACTCTCTTTATACTGCAAAATTCTAAAGCAAAACTCCTATCATTTAAACTGATAGGAGTTTTATCTTATAAACTCTTATTAATATTTTATAATATCTTTATTATGACTTACCAATGAATTTACTTAAATGAATAGTAAATAATTTCATAATTCAATTTCTACCTTGTATTAATTGCCTGATGTAAAACTTTTTCCTCTTCTTCAGACAAATCATATCTAGAAATTCCTTTATCTACCGGCTTAGCATAAGTGGTGCTTTCATTTCTTCCATAAATACTTGTTATAAGAACACCATTGTTGTTTCCATCAAGCAAAGCTATAGAATAGCTTAAATCACTTCCAATATCCTCAAAAGCCTTATATCTTATCATAGAAACTTTTTGAATACAATTTGTTGTTACCCTTGCAGTTTCATCACAAACAGCCTTTACCTGATCTGAAACAGTCTTTACTTCATCAACTTTGTCTAAATAGTTAATTAATAATTCCTCTAAGTTCTTGCTATTAGTTCCCCTCATAAGCTTTTTATATTTTCGCTCTACCTTATTTAAGGCTGTTAAACATATAATTACTATTATAATTAAAACAAAAACCAATGCACATAATGCAATTGTTATGTATATTTGAAACTCATTAATAAAGGTTAATATATTGTCCATTATTTATTTCTCATCCTTCCTATCTTTTGTTTCATGTGAAACATTACAGCTTTAGTAATTCTAATATTCTTTGCAAATCATCTTCAGAATAATATTCTATCTCAATTTTACCTTTATTATTATTCTTTTCATTTAATACAACTTTAGTGTTAAAATATCCTTCTAATTTACTTGTAATATCTTTGTGATAGGGATTTAATGTGGTTTTCTTTTCATTTTTCGTTTTATTATTCCCATAAACTTTTATTAATCTTTCAGTTTGCCTAACATTTAGATCTTCATCAATTACTTTTTGAGCAATTTCATACTGAGTATTGTTATCTTCCACACCAAGTATAGCTCTGCCATGTCCCTCAGATATTACTCCATCAATTAAGTAATCTTGAACTCTCTTATCTAAATTTAGCAATCTCATACAGTTTGCTATAGCACTTCGGGATTTCGAAACCTTTTTACTAATTTCCTCTTGAGTTAAATCAAAGTCCTTAATTAATTTTTTGTAGGCTAATGCTTCTTCAATAGGATTTAAATCTTCCCTAATTATATTTTCAATAAGAGAAACTTCCAGCACTTGCTTGTCAGATAAATCCATAATAACAACGGGAACTTCCTTTAGCCCAATAGACTTTGCAGCTCTCCATCTTCTCTCACCTGCAATAATAGTATATATATCTCCATCCTTCTTTAGAACAATCGGCTGAATTATTCCGTGTTCCTTGATTGATTCCGCAAGCTCCATTATTTTTTCTGGATCAAAGTACTTTCTTGGCTGGTTTTCATTTGGTCTTATTGAGTTAATTGAAATGTTTAGCACTGCATTACTATTTTCATTATCAAGGTTGTCTTCAGGTATTAAAGATGCTAATCCTTTGCCTAAAGCAGACTTCTTCATCATATTACTTTCCCCCTTGTCTTTTCAAAAATTCATTTGCAAGTTCCTCAAAAGCTTCAGCGCCTTTACACTTATCATCATAAAGCATTATTGGAAGCCCGAAACTTGGAGACTCTGCTAACCTAATATTTCTAGGGATAGTAGTATCATATACCTTTTCTTTAAAGTACTTTTTCACTTCATTTACCACTTCATTAGAAAGCTTTGTTCTTGCATCGTACATGCTCATTACAACTCCTTCAATTTCCAAGGATTTGTTTAAAGACTTCTTAATAAGCTGTACGGTATTAACTAACTGACTTACTCCTTCAAGTGCATAAAATTCACACTGAATTGGTATAAGAACAGAATGAGCCGCTGTTAATGCATTAATAGTTAGTATACCTAATGATGGAGGGCAATCTATAAATATATAATCATATTCCTCACCAAGCTCTTCTAACTTTCTTTTAAAAATTGTTTCTCTGTTTTTAGTATTTATTAATTCTACTTCTGCCGCTGCAAGTTGCATGGTTGAGGGTGCTATATAAAAGTTCTCTACAACCTCGCATTTTCTTATGACTTCCTTTAGCGGTGTATCCGATGTGAGCACATCATACATAGATGAATCTAAGGTTCTTTTATCGAATCCTAACCCACTAGTAGTGTTCCCTTGAGGGTCAATGTCAATAGCCAAAACCCTATATCCATTCATAGCAAGATATGAACATAAATTAATATTGGTAGTAGTTTTACCTACTCCTCCTTTTTGATTAAAAACGCATATTACCTTCACAACCCTAACCCCCAATCATATTTTAAACTTTTATAGAATGCTTAGTATTATGCTAAGTATATAGCTTTTTACATTCTACTTAATATAAGTTGCTTTAGATATTATTATATAAAACTACTACTGCAACTTTCATATATAGTTTATATTAATTTGAATTGTATAAACTGTTCATCCTTAAGTTAGTATCTAAAATATAAAAAGGGTTAATGGATGCCCTCTTTTACTACTAAAATTAATATAATTATAGTTTATATTAATTATTATATCTTTTTAATAAAATTTATTAAAGTACTTATTATATAATATTACAAAAATTTATTTTAAAAGATAATAAAAGACATATGTTTCACATGAAACATATGTCTTTTCCTTATTTTTTTTGAATTGTAATAGTAACTTCAATACTATCTTCTAATTCTTTTGATCTATATTTAGCATCAATTCCATATTTATCGAACACTTGTTTTACAGTATTTACATATATTGCTGCATTGAAAATTCCTTTTATTCTTTTTTTTCCATCTGCAGCCACTTCTCCATTAGCTAGCTTTAAAAGTTCTTTTTCAATTAAGTCTTCAGTGTTTTTTACATTTAAAGACCTTTCAATTACCTTTTCTAGTACCTCTTTTTGTAGTTCTACTGTAGGTAACTTTAATAATGCTCTTGCATGACGCTCAGTTAGTTTATTTTCAATTATTGTATTTGTTATATCGGGTTGTAATTTTAAAATTCTTAACTTATTAGCAATAGTAGATTGCTTTTTTCCAATAGTTTGAGCTAATTGCTCTTGAGTATAAGAATGATCTTGAATTAAATTATAATAAGCTAAGGCTTCCTCATAAAAATTTAAATCTTCTCTTTGTAAATTTTCTAAAAGTGCAATGGCAGCTGAATCCTTATCACTTATATCTACAATTATTGCAGGAACTTCAGATAAACCAGCAAGTTTTGCCGCTCTAAGTCTCCTTTCTCCTGCTACAAGCTCATAATTATTCTCATCAAGTTTTCTAACTGTAAGTGGTTGAATTATACCATAAACCTTAATGGATTGAGCAAGTTCCTCTATAGTGTTGTCATTAAATACTTTTCTAGGTTGATAAGTATTTGGAGCTATTAACTCTGTAGATATAAAATTAACATTTTTTTCCATAATGTACCATCCCTCTGTATATTTCCTTATATTTACAATTCTATATAAACTTCAAAATCCCTTCTTTTTTCTTATAATTTAACAAATATTATTTTACATTATTTTAGAGGATTTTTAGTTACCATTCCAGCTTTTCGCGGATATTTCTTAGGAGTATCCTTAATCTTCTTAATTACGACTAAATTGTGATTTAAGTCACTTCCTTCAATATCCACTTTTAGAATTCTTTCTACTTCTCCACCTAGTAACTTTATAGCATTTTTCGCGTCCTTCATCTCTTCATCTATAGCTGGACCCTTCAAGGCCACAAAATATCCTCCAACCTTTACATAAGGTAAGCAGAATTCACTAAGTACTGCTAAATTTGCTACCGCACGAGAAACTGCCGCATCAAATTTTTCTCTATATTTTATTTCTTGTGCAAAGTCTTCTGCTCTGCCATGTATGGTATCTATATTTTCTAGACCTAATTCTCTAATAACTTCATTTAAGAAGTTTATTCTTTTATTTAATGAATCCAAAAGTACAATTTTAGAAGCTGGATTAATTATCTTCATAGGTATTCCCGGAAATCCCCCTCCAGTTCCTATATCGATAATTTTCTTTGCATTCTTAAGCTCTTCACACTTAAAAACCTTAATTGAGTCAATAAAATGTTTTTGAATTATTTCATCATCTTCTGTAATAGCTGTTAAATTAATTTTCTCGTTCCATTCTTTAATAAGCTCTTTATATTTGATAAACTTATTGTATTTATCTTCATTAAGCTCTAATCCCTCATTATTACTAGCTTCATTTAAAATATCATAATACTTCATAAATACCTCCAAAGCGGCCTACTCACTCTTCTCTTTATTATTCTCATTAATAATTCTATTTCTTTGCTCTAAGTATATAAGAAGAACCGAAATATCTGCAGGAGAAACCCCTGAAATTCTAGATGCTTGCCCTATACTAATTGGTCTAATATTATGTAGTTTTTGGATTGCTTCTATTCTTAAACCTTTAATCTGATTATAGTCTAAGTCTTCAGGTATGATTTTTTCCTCATACTTTTTAAATTGATTAATTTGTTCAAGCTGTTTTGTTATATAACCCTCGTATTTTGATGTTATATTAACTTGCTCTTTTACTGAATCATTAAGTTCTCTTCTCTCTGGGTCTAAATCTGCTACACTATAATAATCTAACTCTGAACGCTTAATAAGTTCATATAGGCTTATTGGTTTTCTTAGTGCCACAGAACCCTTGCTTTCTAAAAATTCATTTACTTCTTTTTTGTTTGTTATTTGTAGAGCTTTTATTCTGCTAAGTTCTTTATCTATTGCTTCCTTCTTCTCTATAAATCTCTTATATCTTTCCTCTGTAACAAGTCCAACCTCATATCCAACCTCAGTTAATCTTAAATCAGCATTATCCTGTCTTAAAAGCAATCTATACTCTGATCGGGAGGTCATCATTCTATAAGGCTCATTAGTGCCTTTAGTAACCAAATCATCAACTAAAACACCAATATATGCATCAGATCTACTTAAAATTAAAGGTTCTTTATTCTGAAGTTTAAGAGCCGCATTTATTCCAGCTAATATTCCTTGTCCAGCAGCTTCTTCATATCCTGAACTTCCATTTACCTGACCTGCTGAAAAGAAACCTTCAATATGTTTAAATTCTAAGGATAGTTTTAATTGAGTTGGATCAATACAGTCGTACTCTATAGCATAAGCTGTTCTCATCATCTCTACATTTTCAAGGCCAGGAATTGTTTTAAGCATCTCAATTTGAACATCTTCTGGAAGAGAACTACTCATTCCCTGAAGATATAATTCTTCAGTATACTCTCCTTCTGGCTCAACAAATAACTGATGTCTTTCCTTATCCCTAAATCTCATTACTTTATCCTCTATGGAAGGACAATATCTTGGTCCTGTACTTTTTATAGAACCATTATATAAAGGAGATCGATGGATATTTTTCATTATAACCTCATGAGTATTTTCATTAGTGTAAGTTAAATAACATGATACTTGAGGTCTATCAATATTCTCACTAATAAAGGAAAAAGGTACTACTTTTTCATCACCTCTTTGCTCCTCCATCTTTGAAAAATCCACTGATCTTCTATTAATCCTAGCTGGTGTTCCTGTTTTAAATCTTCTTAAAGAAATTCCTAAGTCCTCTAAGGAACTTGAAAGCTCATTTGCAGGAAATAATCCGCTAGGTCCTTCATTTAAAGTTATTTCTCCAATAATAACCTGAGACTTTAAATATGTACCACTGGTTAAAATTACTGCCTTACAATTAAAATAAGCTCCATGCCTAGTGAGAACACCTTTAACTTTATTGTCTTCTACATCTATGCTTACAACTTCAAGCTGTTTTAAATATAAATTAGGCTCTTTTTCAATCACATGCTTCATTCTTTCAGAATACCTCTTTTTATCAGCTTGAGCTCTTAAAGAATGTACTGCTGGTCCCTTTGAGGTGTTTAGCATTCTCGATTGAATGTAAGTTTGGTCAATATTAATGCCCATCTCCCCACCTAATGCATCTATTTCCCTAACTAAATGGCCCTTAGCTGTTCCCCCGATATTAGGGTTACATGGCATAAACGCTACACTATCTAAATTTAAAGTACACATTAGAGTTTTACAGTTCATTCTAGCAGTAGCCAGAGCAGCTTCACATCCTGCATGACCTGCTCCAATTACAACTACATCGTAATCTCCAGCAAAATACTTCATAGAGTCACCTACTTTCCTAAACAAAATTCTTTAAATATTTTATCTATTATATTCTCCTCAAGAGAATCTCCAGTTATTTCACCCAAATAAGACCAAGCATTTCTAATATCTATAGAAGCTAAGTCTATGGCAAAAGTATTATTTAAAACCTCTATAGCACTAGCTATACTTTCATTAGCTCTAAATAAAGCTTCTTTATGACGGGTATTAGTTATAATAATATTGTTTGCGTTTATTTCACCTTTAAAAAATAATTCTTTAATTGCAGCTTTTACTTCCTTAATTCCTTCTCCAGTTTTAGCTGAAATATTAATCATATATTTAGGGTTAAGAACACTTAACTCTTCTTTATTTATTTTACCATCCAAATCAGATTTATTTAATAACACTATATATTTTTTATCTTTAATATATCCCATTATTTCCTTATCTTCTTCATCTAACTGCCTACTAGTATCTAATATTAGAAGTATTAAATCAGCTTCATCTATTTTTTCTTTTGATTTTTCAACCCCAATTTTTTCTACTACATCTTCTGTTTCCCTAATACCTGCAGTATCAATTATTTTTATTGGAACTCCAGAAATGTTTATGTATTCTTCGATTACATCTCTTGTAGTACCTGGAACATCTGTTACTATAGCTCTATTCTCTTTTGTTAGAGCATTTAATAAGGAAGATTTACCTACATTAGGCTTTCCAACTATTACTGTACTTAATCCTTCTCTTAGTATCTTACCTTCTTCTGAGGTGTGAATAAGCTCTTCTATTTCACTCTTAATTTCTGATAATTGATTAGCAGCCATTTCTGCAGTAACTTCTTCTAAGTCATCCTCTGGGTAGTCTACAGTAGCTTCAATATGAGCTATGGTGGAAAGTAACGTTTCCCTAAGCCTTCTAATTTCCTTGGATACTCCACCCTCACTTTGTATAAGTGCTGATTTCATACTAAGATCTGTTTTAGCTCTGATAATATCAATAACAGCCTCTGCTTGAGATAAATCTATTCTTCCATTTAAAAATGCTCTCTTAGTAAATTCTCCTGGCTCTGCTAATCTAGCTCCATTTTTAATTACTTGTTCTAAAATCTTATTTGTAGCTACTACTCCACCATGGCAGTTAATTTCAATTGTATCCTCTGCTGTAAAACTTCTTGGACCTTTCATAAAGGATACTATAACCTCATCGATATGTTCATTGTTTTCATCGACAATATATCCATATCTCATTGTATAAGTTTTAATATGTTCAATACTTTTATTATTTTTTCCTCTAAAAATCTTTGAAACAATTGATAATGCCTTATCTCCTGATACCCTAATAATAGCAATGCCACCTTCTCCTAAGCTAGTTGCTATAGCCGCAATAGTATCAAAATCCTTCATTGTTATCACTCCTATTTGTGAAAATATCTATACTGTAGTTATATCTCTTTATTGCTTAAGTCCATAAGATTAAGTTAAAATAATTATGCTAATTAATTTAAGCATTAATCACTCCCTTATTTTCATATACGGACATCTTATCAATAGGCTATAATGTGCATAAACACTATATATTCTTATAAAGATATATTGATATTTTTATATCTTTGTTTATTTATATATTTATATAAATATATCCTTATATTTTTTACATCTAAGTGAACTACATAGCTACTATTTATCTTTCATTTTATCTATATTTAAAACCTACTACACACTTAAATACTAGCTATTCATATTTTGTCCCTTATTTCCACTTATATCCTATAAGTTCCTTATAAAAATATAAATTAAACTAGCAATATGCATATTCATTGCTAGTTTGCTTTATACAAAACTTATTATAAATTATCCTTTTAACTATGTCATTAATTTATTGCATTCTTTCATAGGTAATAACCCATAATTAACCCAAATTTTCTTAACTTATTACTTTTATTATCCAAACATAATAAAAAGAAAGCCTTTAGGCTTTCTTTAATTCAATAACAACTCTTCTATAAGGTTCGTCACCCTCACTATATGTTTTAACATAAGGGTCATTCTGCAATGTAGAATGTATTACTCTTCTTTCATATGGATTCATAGGCTCTAATTTTAAAGTTTTTCCTCCAACTCTAACCTTATATGCCATTTTAGATGCAAGTTTCTTTAAAGTTTCTTGTCTATTGAATCTATAATTCTCTGTATCTAGAATTACTCTCTTATATTCAATGTTATGGTCTTTATTTACAACCAAACTTACTAAATATTGAAGAGAATCTAGTGTTTCTCCTCTATAGCCTATTAAAATCCCCATATTAGGACCAACTAAGTTAATTTTTATATCATTGTTTTCTTCTTTGACCTTTATTTCGGCCTTAATCTTCATAGAATTTAAAACTTCTCTTAAAAAATTATGAGCTTCAGAAATATAATCTCTCTTAACAGTGACTCTAACTTTAGCTGGTTTAACACCAATTATATTTAAAAATCCTTTGCTACCTTCTTCTAAAATCTCAATAGTAACTTTATCTTCAGTAACCTTTAACTCTGATAATGCATTTTTAATAGCATCTTCAGTAGTTTTCCCCATGCTTTCTATAGTTTTCATACCCTAGGCACCGCCTTTCCACTATTTAAATAGGCTATAAATTATAATACTTCTGGTTTTTTATATTCTTTTTTTAACAATAAATTTTGTAGTAATTGAATTCCATTATTAACAACCCAATAAAGTACTAATGCTCCAGCAAACTTAAAGGACATAAATGTGAAGAATATAGACATACCTATATTCATTGTTGAAGCTTGCTTAGCAGCAGCCTCATCTGCACTACCCTGCATTGATCTTGTAGAAAAATAGGTAGTTATCCCTGAAAGTATTGGTAATATATATAACGGATCTGATTTTGTTAAATCAGTAAGCCATAAAAATCCTGCTCCTTGATAGTCGATATGTTGAAATACATAAAAAAGGGCAATTAATATTGGAAATTGAATAAGCATAGGTAGACATCCACCCATTGGACTTACATCATTTTCTTTATAAATTTTCATAACCTCTTGTTGTGCTTTTTGAGGATCCTTCTTATATTTTTCTTGAATTTTCTTTACTTCTGGCTGAATAGCACTCATCTTTACTGTGGATTTAGTTTGTTTTAAACTTAATGGTAATAATAATACTCTTATGATAATAGTAAACACTATTATAGTCACACCAAAGGAAATGTCTGGATTTGCTATAATGCCTTCAATTAATTTATGAATGGCATTAAAAAATTGTATGAAAATACCAGATAAGAAATTTGTCAAAATTAAAACCCTCCTAATATTTTATTTTACTGGGTCATAACCACCCTTGTGATATGGATGGCATCTTAAAATTCTTTTCATTGCCATAAAACCACCTTTTATAGCTCCATATTTTTCTATTGCTTCTACTGCATACTCAGAACAAGTAGGCACATAAATGCAACAAGGTGCTTTCAGTGGCGATATGTACTTTCTATAAATTTTAATTACTTTTAGTAATATTTTTTTCAACATTATTAAGACCTGATTTCCTCAATAAGTCCCTTACTGAACTTTCTATTTCTTTATAACCTTTACTATTAGAAGCAGTTCTTGCAACAAAAACTAGATCATATCCTTGTCTCAATCCTTGTTTATTTAATCTGAAACTTTCACTTATTAACCTTTTCACTCTGCTTCTTACTACACTTTTACCTACTTTTTTACTTACGGAAATTCCTACTCTATTTATATTCTTGTTATTTCTAAAAATGTATAGTACTAATAGAGCATTTGAAAAAGACTTACCTCGTCTATATACTAATCTAAATTCAGGATTTTTTCTTAATCTATCTTCTTTCATTTTAAGTTGCGTCCTACTTTCTTAAGGTAACTTTTTAAGTTGCAGAAAAAGGCCACATCTGCGGCCCTTATGCTGTCAATCTTTTTCTTCCTTTAAGTCTTCTTCTTTTAAGAACGTTTCTTCCAGACTTAGTGCTCATTCTCTTTCTAAATCCATGTTCTTTTTTTCTTTGTTTCTTTTTAGGTTGGTATGTCATAAACATGTGCTCCACCCCCTTCTGTTTTTTCCTATATTTATAGCAATTTGTTATTACTATTTTATCGTTTTACTATTAGATTATATAGTCAAGGTTTGTTAATGTCAAGACACCTGTTGTGACAAATAATTGTTAGTTTTTACATAAATTTGTTGATAAAATATATAAGTTATATGATTTTTTGTGGATAACTTCTTGAATAGCTTTTTAAGTTTTGATATCATGTAATCATAACTGTTAATAACTTATACTATAAAAAGTTATGCACAGCTTGTTGATAATTCTGTGTATAACTTGTTTCTTTGTTGTATATTACTCATTTTCATTAAGATATTATGGACTAAAATCCTTGATTTTATGCAACTTAATAATGTTAGTAATAATTATTAGTACATATGTTAATAACTTTTTGCAATTATAGTTATCCATAAAATTATAAACATGTGAATAATTTTTTTGCCATTTGTCAACAACTCTAAATGTGTCATAAATTTGTTGATATTATTGTTTATTTGTTGTTAGTTTTATGTTAATATTTTTTTCTACTTATTTAAATAATTTTTTTCATAGAACGGGAGGATGTGAAATGAACACCCAGGTAAGAGAAATATGGGACAAAACCTTAAATACACTTAAGGGCGAGCTTACCGAAGTAAGTTTTAATACTTGGATAAAAAGCATCGAGCCAGTAGCAATAAGTGATACTACTATAAAATTAGGTGTTCCTAACAACTTTACAAAAGATATACTTGAAAATAGATATAAAGACTTAATAAAGAATTCTATACAAGCAGTATTCAATAAATCTTACAATATTGAGTTTTTCATTTTATCAGAAGAAGCTGTTGAATTGGAGCCTAATAAAAAGCCACATGAATCAAAACCTACATTAGTAGTTAATGATGAAATGTCTGCTACACTAAATCCAAAGTATACTTTTGATTCCTTCGTCATCGGTAATAGCAATCGATTTGCTCATGCTGCATCCCTTGCCGTTGCTGAATCTCCAGCCAAGGCCTATAATCCTTTATTTATTTATGGGGGAGTTGGACTTGGAAAGACTCACTTAATGCATGCCATAGGACATTATATTCAGAACATAAATCCAAAATCTAAAGTTGTTTACGTATCCTCAGAAAAATTTACAAATGAGCTTATTAACTCTATAAAAGACGATAAAAATGAAGAGTTTAGAAGTAAGTACAGAAATGTAGATGTACTATTAATAGATGATGTTCAATTTATTGCTGGGAAAGAGCGTACTCAAGAGGAGTTTTTCCATACTTTTAATACTTTACATGAGGCAAGTAAGCAAATAATTCTATCAAGTGACAGACCCCCAAAAGAAATTCATACATTAGAGGACAGGCTGCGTTCAAGATTTGAATGGGGACTTATTGCTGATATACAAGCACCAGATTTTGAGACTAGAATTGCAATACTAAAGAAAAAAGCCGATGTAGAAAATCTTAATGTACCAAATGAAGTAATGGTTTATATTGCAACTCATATAAAGTCTAATATTAGAGAATTAGAAGGTGCATTAATAAGAATAGTTGCTTATTCTTCACTAACTAATAAGGAAATAAGTGTAGAGTTAGCCTCTGAAGCACTTAAAGATATTATTTCCAATAAAAACGCAAAACAAATTACAATAGAACTAATTCAAGATATAGTTTCATCTTATTATGGACTAAAAATAGATGACTTTAAATCTTCAAGAAGAACTAGAAATGTAGCTTTTCCAAGGCAAATTGCCATGTACTTATCAAGAAAGCTTACAGATACCTCTTTGCCTAAGATTGGTGAAGAATTTGGTGGAAGAGATCACACTACAGTAATCCACGCTTATGAGAAAATCTCTCAAAGCCTAAAGAAGGACGACAGCCTTCAAGCTACTGTAGCAGAGCTTACTAAAAAAATTAGTCAAAAATAAAAATGCTTTAATTAACAACTGTTGATACATTTATAAATTAGCACTGTTAATAAAAAAGTTAATATATATGTCTTGTTAGCATTGTGGATAAATGTAAATTTTGCATAGGAATTTATCCACAATTATTTTTATACTAATTTTGTGTGTTTGTATTGGGTTGAGGCACTTATCCACAAACCCACAGCCCCTACTACTATTACTACTATTTTTTTATTATTATCTAGTCTATCTTTAAGAATTTTTTCATGTGTATAAAGGAGGATCTTTTTTATGAAATTTATTACTGAAAAGAGTTTATTACAAGATGCAATATCCACTGTACAAAAATCAATTACTGGAAAGTCTACAATGCCTATACTTCAAGGTATTTACATTTCAGCAAAAAATAATACACTTACACTAATAGGTTCAGATATAGATGTGAGTATTGAAACGAAAATAGAGGCAAATATTATAGAAGAAGGAGAAATTGTCCTAGATTCTAGACTTTTTGGAGAAATAGTTAGAAAACTACCTAATGCTCCAATAGAAGTTACTTCAATAGAAAATAATAATATTGAAATTATTTGCCAAAAATCTACTGTTCAACTAATACATATGAATGCAGATGAATATCCAAATTTACCAGTAGTTGATGAGGATGTAGTGTTATCAATATCTCAAAGAAACCTAAAGAATATGATAAAATCAACTATTTTTGCTATTTCTCAGGATGATACTAGGCCGATACTTACAGGAGTCTTGTTTGAAATAAAAGAAAAGAGATTAAATTTAGTTGCTCTTGATGGATATAGAGTAGCTTTTAGAAGCGAAAGCATAGATTGTGATAACAATAGAGAGGCTGTTATTCCAGGAAAAACCTTAAATGAAATCTCTAAAATACTAAATGATAGTGATGATGAGGTTCAAATTACCTTTACTAGTAATCAAATCTTATTCAACTTTGGGAATACTAAAGTTATTTCTAGACTTTTAGAAGGAGAATTCATTAAATATAGCTCAATTATTCCTCAAGAGTATAAACTCAGATTAGCAGTGAGAAGAGAAGATATACTAAGCTGTGTTGAAAGAGCATCCCTAATGGCTAAGGATGGAAACACAAATCTTGTAAAGTTAGATATTGAAGATGATGTAATGGTTGTTACTTCTAATTCTCAATTGGGAAAAGCAAGAGAAGAGGTAAGTATAAACTTGCAAGGTGAGGGAATAAAAATTGCATTTAACTCGAAATACCTTATTGATGTATTTAAAATTATGGAAGAAGACGAGATTATAATGGAACTTACATCTCCCGTAACTCCTTGCGTTGTTAAAAATAAAAATGAAGATAATAGCACTTATTTATTGTTACCAGTAAGGCTTTTAAATAATAATTAGGATGTGATTACATGGTAGAGGTTGAAATAAAAACTGAATTTATAAAACTAGATTCTTTTTTGAAGTTTACAGGAGCTGCCACTTTAGGATCGGAAGCTAAATTTTATATACAAAATGGTGATGTTAAAGTAAATGGTAACACTGAGACTCAAAGGGGAAAAAAGTTATATAAAGGTGATGAAATAGAATTTCAAGGTGAAACCTATAAAGTAAAATAAGAATTAAAGGGGCTGCAAGGTAACAGCCTCTTTTAAATTTCATTGTACTTTAGGATTTTTAAGAAATTAAATGAATATAATATAAATAATTTGAAACTTAAATTTGTTGTAGTAAAATAGTACATGTAGCTAAATATAGTTATTTTCCACAAATTTGCACACTTGACTAATATATTATGATATAATTTTAATAGGTGTTTTTATGTATGTTAAATATTTGAATTTGATAAATTTTAGAAATTATAAAGAATTAAATCTTGAATTTTGTAATGGAACAAATGTATTTGTAGGAGATAATGCTCAAGGAAAAACAAATATCTTAGAAGCACTTTATTACACAAGTATTGGAAAGTCTCATAGAACAAATAAAGATAAAGAGCTTATAAAATGGAATGAAGAAGAGGCGTATATTAAAACATATATAGCCAAAGAGAGACTAGATAAAAAAATTCAAATTAAAATTTTCAAAGAGGGAAAAAAGGGGATTAATATAAATTCAATTAAAATAACTAAGCTTCAAGAACTAGTTGGAGTGTTAAATGTGGTTATGTTCTCCCCAGAGGATTTAAGTATAATAAAAGATTCACCTTCCCATAGAAGAAAATTTTTGGATATAGAGCTCTGTAAGTTAAATTCAAGGTATTATTATAGTTTATCTATGTATAAAAAAGTTCTTAATGAGAGAAATATGGTACTTAAAAGGTATAATAGCAATCCAGACATGCTAGACATATATGATGTTCAACTTTCTGAGTTAGGTGCTTATATAGTTAGAGAGCGATTAAGCTATATTAAAATGCTAAATCACCATGGAAGTGGCATACATAAGGAGATTACTCAAAATAAAGAGAGTATAGAATTTAAATATATAACAGCTTTAAAGTTAGTGGAAGATGTTAAAGGTGAAATTTATAGCTCATTAGTTAATAATAGAAAAAGAGATATTGAAAGAAAAGTTACTTCTGTGGGTCCACATAGAGACGATTTATCTATTTTTATAAATGGAATGGATGTAAAGATATTTGGTTCTCAGGGACAGCAAAGAACCTCTGTGCTTTCAATTAAGTTTGCGTCACTTTATATTATTAAGGAGCTCACTGGTGAATATCCTCTTCTTCTTTTAGATGATGTATTGTCTGAACTTGATACAAAAAGGCAAGAATATATATTAAGTTCAATTAAAAATGTACAGACTTTAATTACCTGTACGGGCTTTAATGATATTAAGGGAAATTTAAAGAGTGAAGTATTTAAGATATTTAAAGTTAATAATGGTACCATAGAAGAAGGATAAACTAAGGAGGGTTACAATGTTTCTGCATTTAGGTGAAAATGTAGTGGTTCCTGTTAAAGATGTTATAGGAATTTTTGATATAGAAGCCACTATGTATAGTCCAGATACAAGTCAGTTTTTAAGAATGGCAGAAGAAGATGGGTTTGTGGAGAGAATCACAAAGGATAAACCTAAATCCTTCGTAATAGCAGAGGTTGATAAAAAGAGTAAAATATATCTTTCACCAATCTCTTCAACTACTTTAAGCAAAAGAACAGATATTGCATATTGTGAGCTTTAGGTATCTTTAAAATAACTAGTAAGATTATAGAGTATTTTGGCATTAAACTAGGTTAACAGGACTAACTAGTAGTACAACTACTAAATAGGATTATTTACTTACAGAACAATTAATTTTGTTAATGCAAAATATCTATTGAATACTTCAGGTGTTATTTTAGGTACCTTAGTTTAAGTTAGGAGGATAGCAATGAGTAATAAAGAAGTTTATGATGAGAGTCAGATACAGGTGCTTGAAGGTCTTGAGGCGGTAAGAAAAAGGCCAGGGATGTATATTGGTAGCACCAGCCTAAGAGGACTTCATCACCTAGTATATGAAATAGTTGATAATAGTATAGATGAAGCCTTACAAGGGTTCTGTGACCAAATAGATGTTGTAATACATGAAGATAACTCAATTACAGTAAGCGATAATGGAAGAGGAATGCCAGTAGGAATACATCCTAAAATGAATATTCCTACTATCGAAGTTATAATGACAGTTCTTCATGCTGGAGGAAAATTTGGTGGTGGAGGATACAAGGTATCTGGGGGACTTCATGGAGTAGGTGCATCTGTTGTAAATGCACTATCTGATTTATGTGAGGTTATTGTTAAAAGGGAAGGTCATATTTGGAAACAGGCCTTTTCAAGGGGAAAAACTATTTCTCCTTTTGAATGCCTTGGAGATACTGAAGAACATGGAACAACCACACATTTCAAACCAGATCCAGAAATTTTTGAGGAAATAGAATATGACTATGATACTTTATCTCAAAGATTAAGAGAACTTGCTTTTTTAAATAAGGGAATTAAAATCAATATAAGTGATGAACGAAATGATAAAAAACAAAACTTTCATTATGAGGGTGGAATAAAATCTTTTGTTGAGTACCTAAACAGGAACAAAGGAAAAGTTCATAGTGAACCAGTGTACGTAGAAGGAATAAAAGATTCTACTTCAGTAGAAATTGCTCTACAGTACAATGATACTTACATTGAAAATTTATTTTCCTTTGCAAACAATATAGACACAGTAGAAGGTGGAACTCACCTAGTTGGATTTAAAACGGCTTTAACTAGAGTTCTAAATGACTATGCTAAAAAGTTTGGATTCTTAAAAGAAAGCGATAAGAATCTATCTGGTGAAGATGTTAGAGAAGGATTGACAGCTGTAATTTCAGTAAAATTAACGGAACCACAATTTGAAGGACAGACAAAGACTAAACTAGGAAATAGTGAAGTTAGGGGTATAGTAGAGACTATAGTTGCAGACACTGTAAGCGCATTCTTGGAAGAAAACCCAGCTGTAGGTAAAAGTATTATTGAAAAGGGATTAAATGCAGCAAGAGCAAGAGAAGCTGCTAAGAAAGCTCGTGAGCTTACAAGAAGAAAGTCAGTTCTTGAAAGCACTACACTTCCAGGTAAACTTGCAGATTGCTCATCAAAGGATCCAGAGGAATGTGAAATTTACATTGTTGAGGGAGACTCTGCGGGAGGTTCTGCAAAGCAAGGAAGGGATAGAAAGTTTCAAGCTATACTTCCTTTAAGAGGAAAAATCATGAATATTGAAAAGCAAAGGCTGGATAAAATTTTAAATTCAGAGACTATAAGGTCTATGATTACAGCTTTTGGAGCGGGAATAGGTAAAGAATTTGATGTATCAAAACTAAGATATAACAGAATTATTATAATGACAGACGCGGATGTAGATGGAGCTCATATTAGGACCCTACTACTAACTTTCTTTTATCGTTATATGAGGGAGCTAGTAGAACAAGGTCATGTGTTTATTGCACAGCCACCGTTATATAAAGTAACAAAGGCGAAAAAGGACTATTATACCTATAGTGACTCAGAATTAGATAAGTTACTTATTGAACTAGGTGGTAAGGATAGTAATACTGATATTCAAAGATATAAAGGTCTTGGAGAAATGAATGCAACTCAGCTTTGGGATACTACAATGAATCCAGAGGTTAGAACATTGCTTCAAGTTACTGTAGAAGATGCTATGGCTGCAGATGAGATATTTACGATACTAATGGGAGATAAAGTTGAACCCCGTAGAGAATTTATACAAGAAAATGCTAAAAAGGTTGTGAATTTAGATATTTAACCTTTAGGAAATAAAGTGAGGGTGTAGTACATGAATAATGAACATAGGGTATTACCCGTTGATATAAGACATGAAATGAAAAAATCTTATATAGACTATGCTATGAGTGTTATAGTAGGTCGTGCTTTACCAGACGTTAGAGATGGTTTAAAACCTGTTCATAGAAGAATATTGTTTTCCATGCATGAACTTGGAATAACACCAGAAAAAAGCTATAGAAAATGTGCCAGAATCGTCGGAGACGTTTTAGGTAAGTATCACCCACATGGTGATAGTTCAGTATACGATGCTCTTGTTAGAATGGCACAGGATTTCTCTATAAGATATACACTAGTAGATGGCCATGGTAACTTTGGTTCTGTTGATGGAGACTCTGCAGCAGCTATGAGATACACAGAGGCAAAAATGAGTAAAATCACAACTCAAATGCTTCGTGACATCAATAAAGAGACTGTAGATTTCGGGCCAAACTTTGATGGAGAGGAAAAAGAGCCGTTAGTGCTACCATCAAGATTTCCAAACCTTTTAGTTAATGGTTCATCAGGAATAGCTGTTGGTATGGCAACAAATATTCCTCCACATAACTTAGGTGAAGTTATAGATGGAGTAATAATGCTTATAGAAAACAGTGATGTAACAGTAAGTGATTTAATGACTAAAATAAAGGGACCAGATTTTCCTACAGCAGGTATAATCCTAGGTAGGGGAGGAATAAAAAGTGCTTATGAAACAGGGAGAGGAAAAATCCTTGTAAGATCTAAGTGTGAAATTGAAGAACATAACGGAAGAAACAGAATAATAGTTTCTGAAATTCCTTATCAAGTTAATAAGGCAAATCTAATAGAGCACATTGCAGAATTAGTTAAAGATAAGAAAATTGATGGAATCTCAGACCTTAGAGATGAATCTGATAGAGAAGGTATGAGAATTGTCATAGAGCTTAAGAGAGATGCCAATGCAAATATAACCCTAAATAGATTGTATAAGCATACAAAAATGCAGGATACTTTTGGTGTTATTATGCTTGCATTAGTGGATAATGAACCTCAAGTTTTAAACTTAAAACAAATGCTAGTTCATTACTTAAATCATCAGAAAGATGTTGTAAGAAGAAGGACTATATTTGAATTAGATAAAGCAGAGGCAAGAGCTCATATCTTAGAAGGTTTGAAAATAGCACTAGATCATATCGATGAAGTTATAGCTTTAATTAGAGGCTCAAAAACAACTCAAGAAGCTAAGGAAGGATTAATGAGTAAGTTCAACCTTTCTGAAAGACAATCTCAAGCAATCCTTGAAATGAGACTTCAAAGATTAACTGGTTTAGAGAGAGATAAAATAGAGCAAGAATATGCAGATATTTTAGAGACTATAAAGTATCTAAGATCAATTCTTGAAAATGAGGAAATTCTTTTAGGAATCATCAAAGATGAATTAATAGAAGTAAAAACTAGGTATGGTGATGAAAGAAGAACAGTTATTGAGAAAAGCTTAAATAGCTTAGAAGATGAAGACCTAATAGATGAGGAAGATGTAGTTATTACATTAACTCACACTGGATATATCAAGAGATTACCAGCAGATACTTATAATGCACAAAAAAGAGGAGGAAGAGGAATACAAGGTATTAATGCAAAGGAAAATGACTTTGTTGAACATGTATTAATAACTCCGACTTTAAATAGTATTCTATTCTTCACTAATAGAGGTAAATCTTATAAGCTTAAAGCTTATGAAATTCCAGAGGGTAGTAGAACATCTAAGGGAACTAATATAGTTAATATACTTCCTTTAGAAGCAGGAGAATCTATTCAAGCAGTTATATCTTTAAGAACCTTTGATAAAGATAATTATCTTGTAATGGGTACTAAAGAGGGGGTTGTTAAAAAGACTTCTCTTGATAAGTATGAACATATAAGAAAAAATGGATTAAATGCGATAAACCTTAGGGAAAATGACGAGCTTATTGGTGTAAGAATTACTACAGGAAATAGTGAAATAGTATTCGTAACTAAATGTGGATATTCTATACGCTTTAACGAAAAAGATGTTAGGGAAATGGGCAGGACGGCAACAGGCGTTAAAGCCATTACCTTAAGAGAAGATGATATTGCAGTTTCTATGATTATTGCAAAACCTAATGAAGAACTATTAGTAATTAGTGAAAAAGGTTTTGGAAAGAGAACTGATATTTCTGAGTACACTCTACAAAGAAGAGGTGGAAAGGGACTTAAAACTTATAAAGTTACTGAAAAAACTGGTAGACTTGTTGGAGCCAGAGTAGTTAGAGACTTAGATGAAATGATGCTTATAAACAGTGATGGAATAATTATTAGAATTAATGTAAGTGACATATCTACAACTAGTAGAAATGCTATGGGAGTTACTCTAATGAAAACTGGTGAGGATGTAAATATAGTTGCTATAGCTAAGATTAATTATACTGATGCAAAAGATGAAGAAATAGAACTAGAAGAATCTAAAAATAATTTAGAAGATAAATCAGATGTGGCATTAGAACTAGATAATGGTGAAGAATTTGAAGGTGAAGATGTTACAGAGGATTATTTAGCAGAGGATCTAGATGATATTGAAGAAGAAGTAAAAGATTTAGAAGATGAAATATAGTACAAAGTATAATATTTAAAATGAATAACAGCTTATAAATTCAAGAGACTAAGATAGAATAAGATCTATTTTAGTCTCTATTTTTATATAAACACAAAAATATCAAGCTAAACACTTCCAAGTGTATCAATAGTTGAAATAAAGAGGATTTTAAAGAAATTTATAGATATTATAATGGTATTTAAGCTACAAGAAACATTATACCAGCACTTAGGGTATTAATTATGATAAGATATGTCTTGTCCTTAAGAACGGACGAAAAACACTTAAAACTTATAATAACTTTTAAATTATTGATAGAAATATTAAAAATAAAAAAGTGTTGACAAAGGTTTTAAATGATGATAAGATATATAAGTCGCCAGATGGTGACAACGCTACAGTGTAGCGTAAAATTGGTCTTTGAAAATTA
>NZ_DGLI01000001.1 GCF_002387895.1 Clostridium sp. UBA4548 | reverse complement strand
GCTAAAGCGACAGCCCCTTTTGTAAAACTTGTGAAAAATATACTTTAAAGGTTTACACTGTAATTAATAAATGCTATATTATAAATGTGAAGTCAAACTTTCTTTTTATGAAAGGTTGAAGTTTTTTATTCAAATGTTAATTCAATTCAAAAATTAACAATTAGTTCAATATTGTTTGTGGCTAAATGTTGTATTATATAGGGTTAAGTGGCGTAAAACTTATTTCCTTATGGATAAAAGTTTTAACAAAATTAAGCTAGGTGTATTTGAAAACTAAGTCTTAATTTTTATTCCCTACAAATCAAATAAAATAATTAATTAAAATTATTAAGAATTATAGTAATAAAAAATAAGGATTAAATAAAAAATAATTATATAGATTTGAAATTTAATATTTCAGTTTTATAAAATATATAAATTTGGGGGTACTAAATATGATGTTATCAAAAAAAGCTATGCAAATATCACCATCTCTAACTTTAGCAATTACAGCAAAAGCTAAAAAAATGAAAGCCGAGGGAATTGATGTTATAGGATTTGGAGCTGGAGAACCAGATTTTAATACTCCAAAAAATATTCAACAAGCAGCTATAAAAGCTATTGAGCAAGGACTTACAAGATATACAGCAGCTTCAGGAATAATAGAATTAAAAGAAGCTATAGTTGAAAAGTTTAAGAAAGATAATAACTTAACTTATAAAACTTCTCAAATTATTATTTCTACTGGTGCAAAGCAATGCTTAGCTAACGTTTTTCAAGCAATTTTAAATCCAGGGGATGAAGTTATTGTTGGAATTCCTTACTGGGTAAGTTATCCAGAGTTAATTCAGCTTGCTGATGGAGTTCCTGTATTTGCTCAATCAGAGGAAAGTAATTCATTTAAATTAACTGTAGAGGAATTAGAGAAAGTTGTTACTGAAAACACAAAAGCTATAATCATTAATAGCCCTAATAACCCAACAGGTACAGTTTATACAAAAAATGAATTAGAGTTATTAGCAAATTTTGCAAAGGAAAAGGACTTATTTATAATTTCAGATGAAATATATGAAGAGTTATTATATGGAAATGAAGGGCATATATCCATTGCAAGCTTAAATGAAGATGCATATAATAGAACTATAGTAATTAATGGTGTGTCAAAAGCTTATGCAATGACTGGTTGGAGAATTGGTTACGCTGCTGCAAGTGAAAAAATCACTTCGTTAATGTCTAATATACAAAGCCATACAACTTCAAACCCATGCTCAATTTCTCAATATGCATCAGTAGAAGCATTAAAGGGAGATCAAAGTGAAGTTGAAAACATGAAGAAGGAATTTAAAGCAAGAAGAGATTTTATGGTAGACAGAATTAATTCTATAAACAATCTTTCTTGTGTAAAACCAGAAGGTGCTTTCTATGTTATGGTTAATATTTCTAAGGTTTTAAACAAAGAGATAGATGGAAAAGTAATTAAAGATTCTCTAACTTTTAGTGATCTATTACTAGAAAAAGAAAAAGTTGCTGTAATTCCAGGAATTGCATTTGGAGTAGATAATTTCATAAGATTATCCTATGCAACTTCAATGGAAAATATCAAAAATGGATTAGATAGAATAGAAAAGTTTGTTAATTTAGTAAAATAAAAATTCACCAAAGAAGATGAGGTGATACATTATGGTATCGAAAGAAATGGAAATAAAAAATTCTCAAGGGCTTCATGCTAGACCAGCAACTCTTTTAGTTCAAAAAGCAACACGTTTTAAATGCGACATAAAAATTGAACATAAAGGAAAGAGTGCTAATGCAAAAAGTTTAATTGGTATTCTATCATTAGGCATAAGCAAAGGTGCTAACATAACACTAAGCACTAAAGGTTCAGATGAGAACGCAGCTTTAAAAGAAATTGTAGAGTTAATTGAGAGCTTTGAAGGTTAATCTCAGGTTAGAATTATCCAAATTAGTTTAATAGAACTCTAAAAAATTTAGGCTATAACACTAAAAAATAATTGGTGTTATAGCTTATTTTATTTTTCGCATAAAATTTAAGCCGTTGCATTGTGTAATGAAATAAAGGTAATTTTTATTGAAGGTATACTTTGTATTGAGGTTATGTATAACTTATTGGCTTTAATTTATTGATTTAGTATAGGAGTCTTTTAATTTTTTTAAAACTCAGTAGTTTTTATTAGTAGTTATAGTAGCTTAAATATAAACCCTCCTAAGACACATTAAATCTTTGAAAATAATAACTACTCTTATATTTTTAGAGACTTAGTGTATAATTAAAGGGATAGGTTTCCTAAGGTATTAGGATAGGTAAAAAGTCAAAGTATTATTTAAATTTGTAGTTATAGGAACGAGTTTATTTTAGAGTCTAAAAGCTGTAGGAGTTTTAATATAGAGAACCAAGGGCTGCAGTGAATTTATACCTTAACTTAACGTGGTTCCTCCAGAGTTTTTGGAACTAGTAAAATTATTTTTAACCTTGAATCTATTCATAGGCAGAATTTATAGAAATTAAGGGTGATATAGTGAATACTGAAATTGTTAATTATGACACATTGAGCAAGGGCTTAGAAGTATTTAGAAATAAACATTTTATTAGATACTTTCTAGAAATTAGAGCATTAAAAAGCAAATACACGAGCCTAAGCTATGAAAGGGATATAAAAGATTTTTTTAAGGTTATTGATATAGAGGACATTACAATTGAAGATATTATTAAAGTGAATATTTTTCATGCTCAAGATTTTATTATGGAATTAGAAGCTAAGGGGCTAGCTTCTGCTACTATTAATAGAAAAGTATCTTCTCTTAGTGCATTATACAAGTGGTTGATGAAATATGCAGATAATTATAGTGGGTTTCAAATCATAAAGTTTAACCCCTTTGGCAACTTAAAGGAAGAAAAACCAACTATAAATAATAATGAAACAGAGTTTCTAACAGAAGAAGAATGTAAAATACTGTTGAATAGTATTAACACCTCCACAATTCTAGGACTAAGGAATAAAGCTTTATTATCCTTAGCATTAACAACTGCATTAAGAAAATCAGAAATAATTAATATAAAGCTTAAGGATGTCATAACTTACGGAGAGTATGATGTGATAAAAGTTATAAGAAAGGGAAATAAAGCAGATATAGTGAAAATTCAACAAAAGGTGAAGGAACTTATCCATGAATATGTATTAAGTAGTGGGAGAGGTTTTGAAAACAATAAGGAGGAATATTTATTTATCGGACATTCCCTTAATGGTCAAAATAAAGAAAAGCTTGATCCAAGCACCCTGAATTACATGATAAAGAGAGTATGTAAAGAAGCAAATATAAATAAAAAGTTAAGAGTTCATTCTACTAGACATACAGCAATAACTATAGCAATAACAAAAGGGGTAACCATTGAGAAAGTAAGAGAGTTTGCTGCACATAAGAATGTATCTACCACTAATAGATACATACATTCTATAGATAAACTTAAGGAAAATGCTGGGGATGTCATTGAGCTATTGTAGATACTTATTACCTTACCTTGAGAATAAACAAAAAAAGAATTTATTTAAATTTATATGCATACATTTTATGGAGGAAATAAAATGGAGGTATAATATGGATATTCAAAAGGACAAAGATGGAATTATCTATGAAGAGTATGAATTTGTTCCAATGGCCCCTATGGATAACACAGCTATTCCGGAAGAAATGAAGGAATTTATGTCAATGTGCTGTATGATGGGAATGATGCCAATGAATAATTTAATAAGTCCTATGCAAAGAGGGTTTCCGGTAAGTGGAGCTTCTCCATTTATAGGCAATAGACTTATTAACATAGAAGATGAATATTATGAGGATAATTATTCTCGAGTAGATTTAATTCTTACTAGGATGGAGAAAAATAATCCAGGAATTTTCAGATTTCTGGAGCGAAATGGAATACCTTATGAGAGGGCTAGAAGACTTGTAAGAAGAGTAATAAGATTAACGCTTATGTATTGTGAATAGGAATGTTAAGTAGAGGAAAACAAACCTCTACTTATTTTTTAAAAAAAACTATGTCGAAGAGTTTTTATCATAAAATTTTAGCTAGTATAATAAAGATTATTATAGAATTACAATAAATCCTTTGTAATTTGATTAAAAGGTTGGGGTGATAAAATGAAGTACACAAGATATAATATAAAGCAAAAGCGAAAGAGTAAGGGGAGTTTCTTTTTATATTTAGTTATAACTCTTTTAACGGCATTGCTTTTAGGGACAGGCTTATCTTTTATGTTTAATAAAGGTTCTGAAGGTAAACTAGATGCAAAGACAGTTGAAAGTAATGAAAAGACAAAAAAAGAGCAAGGTGAAAATAAAGGAGAGCCAAATCATCAGTTTTATTTATTGCAGTGTGGAGTATTCAAAGTGAAAGAAAATGCAGAAGCTTTAAGAAAGACTGTAGAACCTTTAGGAAGTCCCTTTATCGTGCAAGAGGGAGAGTTATTCAGAGTGTATTTTGGAGTATATTCTAAAGAACAGTGGGAGCCCGTTTATAACATGCTTAAAGAAAAAGGGATTAACACTACTAAATCGGTGATTGATGTATATTATGATGACTTATCTACAGGAGAGTTGTGTCAAATAATTGAAGCAAATTTCAAAATAGTTAACAAAGCCTCTGAACAGAATATAAAGGGGGTTAAGACTAATGAGTTGAAAACTTGGGCAAGCTCTTTACAGGCCATAGAAGAAGATAAAAAACACTATAAGGATGTTAGTGAATTAAAAGAGTATATTAAAGGATTGCCAGAAGAAGTAGATAAAACAAAAGTTTCTGAAATCATAAGTATTACTTATGATAAAATAAAACAATTTAAAAAATAATATAAAGAAATGAGAAGGTGTTCATTTATGAACACTTTTTACATTTTTTCAAAGTAATTTAAAAAATCCAAACTAAGTTTAAGGTTACCTTACATATGTTGTCAATAAAAGCATTAATGTAAAATAAATTAATACATAAATTACTAATAAATAACAAAATAATAAAAAATTTTTAAAAAATAAGTTATAGCCTTGTATATGCAAATGTTAAGTGTTAAACTATATAAGATAAAAATGTATATGTATTTCAATTTTAAAATGGGGGATATATAATGAGAAATGGAGATATAAAAACCAAAGAGTATGTTTTTGGTATATTATTAGGAGCCATTTCAGGGAGTTTTATTGGGGAAATTTTAGCAAACAATTTTAGTGGACTAAATTTCTTAGGAAAGGCTTATTCCATAGGGCTTAAAAGTCCGTTACTATTAGATTTAAAAGTTATAGAATTAGCTTTCGGATTTAACTTTAATATTAATTTTATGTCTATTATTGGTATAGTTTTGGCAATAATATTATTTAGAAAACTATAGGAGTGAGACTATGAATATTGTATTGGCATCAGCATCTCCAAGAAGACAACAACTTTTAGGGAAGTTAACTAAAAATTTTAAGATTTTAGCAAGCAACTTTGATGAAAGTACTGTGAAATTTCATGGAAATCCCTGTGATTATGTTTGTATATTAGCTGAAGAAAAAGTAAATGATGTATTAGAACAAGTAAATGGTGAAGCATTAGTTATTGGTTGTGACACTATTGTATTTTATAATGGCAAAGTGCTAGGAAAACCCAAAGATGAAAAAGAAGCTTTTTCTATGCTGAGAATGTTAAGCAACAATGTACATCATGTTTATTCTAGTATTGTTATAACAAATAATATCACTAGGGAAGTGAAAAAAAGCTGTGTTTGCACAGAAGTGAAATTTATGGAACTTAATGATGAAATTATTAGTGAATACATAAAATCAGGAGAGCCTTTTGATAAAGCTGGAGCCTATGGCATACAAGGTAATGGAGCTATCTTTGTTGAAAGAATAAATGGATGCTATTACAACGTAGTGGGGTTGTCTATAAGTAAATTATATTTAATGCTTAAGGAGATGGGGGTAAATCTTTAAAGGAGTTTTAAAATGGAAGAAAAAATTAAACTTACGGATTTACCAAAAAATGAAAGACCAAGAGAAAAGATGTTAAGATATGGAGCTAACAGCTTGTCAAATGGTGAGCTTTTAGCCATAATATTAAGGACAGGAAGCAAAACAGAAAATATTTTAAATTTAAGCAATCGGATACTTTCTCAATGCGGAGGCATAAATGGATTGTTAAGTTCTAATATACAGGACCTTCAAAATTTAAAAGGTATTGGAGAAGCTAAGGCTACTCAACTCATAGCTCTTTCAGAGCTTTCGAGACGGTTTAAGTCTTTTAAGTCTGGAGAGGATATTAAAATTAAACAACCAAATGACCTTGTAGATTATGTGATGGAAGACATGCGATATTTAAAGAAAGAATATCTAAAGCTTATCATGCTTAACACTAAAAATGTGATAATAAAGTCTGTAGATATATCTGTAGGTAGTTTAAATAGCTCAATAGTTCATCCAAGAGAAGTATTCATTGAAGCAATTAAATGTAGTAGTGCTTCAATCATAGTTTGTCACAATCATCCTTCAGGAGATCCAACTCCTAGCAAGGAAGATATAGGTATTACTAGTAGGTTAAAAGAGTGTGGAAAACTCATTGGAATAGAGGTTTTAGATCACATTATAATTGGGAATGGCACCTATGTTAGTTTAAAAGAAAAAGGTGTCTTATAGTAGAAAGGAGAATTTTTTTATGGGATTATTTGCAAAGTCAAGAGATATGGGAATAGATTTAGGAACAGCTAATACATTAGTTTATGTTAAAGGAAAAGGTATAGTGCTTAGAGAACCTTCGGTGGTGGCAATAAATAAAAATACAGGAAAAGTTCTTGCAGTTGGTAATGAAGCTAAACAGATGATTGGTAGAACGCCAGGGAACATCGTAGCCATTAGACCAATGAAAGATGGCGTTATTGCTGACTTTGATGTTACTGAAAAGATGTTAAGACATTTTATAGATAAAGTTGGGGCTAAAAATGCCTTTAAAAGTCCTAGAATAGTAGTATGTTTCCCATCAGGGGTAACTGAAGTGGAAAAAAGAGCTATTGAAGAAGCTACAAAAAGTGCAGGTGCAAGAGAGGCATTCTTAATGGAAGAGCCAATGGCTGCAGCTATAGGAGCAGGTCTTCCAGTTAATGAACCTACAGGAAGCATGGTAGTAGACATTGGAGGGGGAACTACAGAAGTTGCAATTATATCTCTTGGAGGAATTGTAACTAGTAAATCTTTAAGAGTAGCAGGTGATGAACTTGATACTTCTATTATTGCATATATTAAAAAGCAATATAACCTAATGATTGGTGAAAGAACTGCAGAAGCAATAAAAATAGAGTTGGGTTCAGCTTTTGACTTAGGTGAACCAGATAATACAATGGAAATTAGAGGAAGAGATTTAGTTACAGGTCTTCCAAAGGTTATAGAAATAACTGAATCAGAGGTAAGAGAAGCACTAGGTGAGCCTATAGCTGCTATTATAGATTCCATTAAAACTACCCTTGAGAAAACACCACCAGAACTAGCAGCAGATATTATGGATAAAGGTATCATGCTAACTGGAGGCGGAGCTCTTCTAAAAGGATTAGATAAATTAATTAACCACGAAACACATATGCCTGTTAACATAGCTGAAATTCCACTTGACTGTGTGGCTATAGGGGCTGGTAAAGCCTTAGACAATGTAGATGTCATGAGTAAGAGAAGATAAAAAATGAAAAACATTAAAAACAAACTGGCAGTAATAGTAATTATACTGTCAGTATGCTTTTTATTCTTAATTGGCTATTCTGTTCAAAAGGAAAATGTGTCTTTAGTGGAAAATGGAGTAGGGGCTACTCTAAATCCTATTCAGGGATTGTTTTATAAAGTAGGAAATAGTGTTAAAAACTCATTAAGCTTTATTTTTAGCGTTAATGATATAAAAAAGGAAAATGAAGAACTTAGAAGTAGGAATAGTGAGCTTGAAAATAAAGTTACTCAAAATGTGTTACTTGAACAAGAAAATCAGAGGTTAAGAGGAATGCTTAACTTTACTGATTTAAGAAATGAATATAACTATATTGGTTGTGATATTGTAGGTATAAGTGGATCTAATTTTTTAGACGGTTATGTAATTAATAAAGGGAAAAATGTAGGTATCCAAAAAGGCATGGTTGCAATTACTGGGGAAGGATTAGTTGGTCAGGTCACATCAGTTGGTGATAATTGGGCCATAGTTCAATCTTTGTGTAATGAAAATATTGCTGTGGCTGGATATGAATTAAGCACTCAAGAAAGTGATGGAATAGTTAAGGGATATAAAGGAAATGAAGACAAGTTTTTAGCTCAAATTACTGGATTATCAATTAAGTCACAGGTTTCTAAAGGTGATACCATATTAACCTCAGGTCTTGGGGGAATTTATCCCAAAGGTATCAAGATTGGAGAAGTTTTAGAAGTTGAAGAAGACAAAGCCGCTGTAGTTAAAAATGCTATAATTAAGCCTAGTGTTGATTTCAATAAGCTAGAACAACTCATAATTGTGGTGCCTAAAGAAACTCGCGATGTTAAGTATTAGAGGTATAATATGAAAAAAGTAATATATTTATTTCTAATAATTTTGCTATTAGCGGTTTTAGATAATACAGTAATAACCTTTCTTTCCATAAAATATATTTACCCAAGTACTTTGCTTGTATTTGTGATTGCCTATGCTATTATAAATGGTCCCATAGAAGGAATTGTAGTGGGAATTGCAGCTGGAGCTTTTCAAGATTTATACTTTTCTAGTGGAATGGGAATAAACATGTTTAGTAATATGATTATTTGTTTGCTAGCCTCAGAAATAGGAAAGAGTATATTTAAAGATAAATCAATTGTGCCAATAGTTTCAACTTTCTTTTTAAGTTTCTTAAAAGGGCTACTTGTGATAGGAATTTTATTTTTACTAAGGATTAAAACTATTGGTATAACAATAGTCTTGTATAAAGCTTTATATGATATGATAGTATCGATTTTCTTGTATAGACTTGTTTTTAAGCTTAGCGAAACAAAAATTATAAAGAAAGAGTGGAGATTCTAGAGATAATATGGTGAATAAAAAAGTTGGAAATAATAAAAAGAATAAAACTAAATTTTCTAGGTTTAATATATTTTTTATTGCCATGGGCCTGATTTTTACTACTATAATTGGTAGATTACTTTATCTACAAGTAATCATGGTAGAAGAATATAGAGAAGAAGCTAATAAAAAAGCTAGTAAAAACGTTCCTAAGGTTGCAGCAAGAGGAGACATAATTGATGCTAAGGGGGAAGTGCTAGCTACAAGTAAACAGAGCTACTCTTTGATGTTTACACAAACTGAAGAGAGTAAAGATAAGTTTTTTGAAACCATGGCTGAGGTTTTTAAAATTCTTGATAACAATAAAATTTACATGGTTGATGAATTTCCAATTGTAATTGAAAATAATAATTTAGTTTTTAAGTTTAAAGCTACTGATGAAGAAAGCAAAAGATGGATGGAGATTAGATTCAAAAAGGATAGAGGCATTGAGGATAATCTAATTGGAAAACACTTTGAAGATAAGAAAAAAGAAGAACTAACTAAAGAAGAACAGCAATTTATAGATGAGGAAATTTTAAAAGTTTCACCTCAACAGGTTTTTGATAAGCTATTAGAAGAATATAAGATAGATAAAAGCTATGCGCTTCAAGAACAAAGAAAATATATGATAGTTAAGGATAGCATAAAAATGCAAAGTTTTTCAGGTTACAAACCTGTAATTATTGCTAATAACCTTAGCCAAGAAGCAGCCTTTGAATTTGAACAGCGTAAAGCTAGTCTTCCTGGGATAGCTGTTGAAACACAACCTATGAGAACTTATCCAAATAAAGAATTAGGTTCAGCATTTTTAGGGTATATTTCTAAAATCAATCCTTGGGAAAAGGAAAAATTTGAAGAAAAAGGTTATGATATAAGTACTGACAACGTTGGTAAGTCAGGGTTAGAAGCAGCTCTTGAACCTTACCTTAAGGGAACTAAGGGACAGGAGATTATAGAAGTAAACAAATCAGGAAGAAAAGTAAAAACTATTGTAGAAGCAGATTCTTATCCAGGAAAAACTGTTCAGTTAAATATAGATAAAAATATACAAAAAGCAGCAGAAGATGCCTTGGATGATACCATGAAGGATATGCAAAAAAAAGGTACTATGGGAACAAGTAATGTAAGTAATGCTACTAGAGGTGCGGCTGTTGTATTAAATGCAAAAACTGGTCAAGTTTTAGCCCTTGTAAGCAGACCCGGGTATGATCCTAATACCTTTACAGTGCCAGGACTTTTAACTCCTGAGCTATCTGAAAAGTATTTTAATCCTAACTTAGAACAAATGGGTAAGGAATACATTGCGAAAAAGGGGCTTATAAATAAAAAGGGCGTATTAACAGATAAGGAAATGGGACTTCCAGCAGCTGAAAGAGCTAAGATCCTCTTAGATAGAATGTTTCCTATAGATACTTCCATTGAAGGGAATACTACCATAAGACAAGACATCTATGATATATTTCCAAAGCCATTTTACAACTATGCTTCGCTATCGCTAATTCCTCCAGGATCAATTTTCAAACCTGTTACTGCCTTAGCGGGGCTCACAGAGGGAGTAATAACGCCAAGCGAAAAAATATTAGATAATGGCTATTATAATAAAAGATATGCAGATTATAAAGGAGCTTGTTGGAAATTTAATCAGAGCCATGGTTCACATGGAGCTATAGATGTAGCCAAAGCCTTAGAGGTTTCCTGTAACTATTATTTCTATGATGTAGCAGATAGGTTATATGATAAGTATGGCGAAAATCCTGCAGCCTTAGATATAATTGCTAAATATGCATGGAAGTTTGGATTAGGAGTACCACCTAATAGTGGGTTAGAACCAACTACAGGTATTGAAATTGCAGAAAACTTTGGGCAAGTTTATAATTATGAGTCAAGTAAAAGAAGTCAATCAAGTGTTTATATAAATCAATTGGTAGAGTTTTTAAACAAGGGCTCTAACTCATTAAATGCACAATCAAATCAATACAAGCCTTTTAATATAGTTAAGGAAAAGGAATATGGAACACCTAAAGAAATTGCAGAAATTAAAAAAATAAATGAGAAAAAAAGCAATTTAATCGAAGCAATTAAAGCCGAAATGACTAAGGAAAATAAAAGTAGCGACAAAGAAATTGGGCAAATTATGGAGCCACTAATTAAAGAGGTTATAAATGCTTCACCACAAGCTAAAGCAATAGGCTATACAAAAGATGATATAGATGGAATAATATTAGCTATAATTTTCTCCACTAATGATGCAAGAACATTTATTAGCTCTGCAGCAAATGCTTATAATGCATCCATAGGGCAAGGAATGAATTTCTTTACACCCCTTCAGTTGGCAAGTTATATGGCAACTCTAGTAAATGGTGGCAATAGATACGAGTTACAGCTTGTTAATAAGATTATAGACCCTGTTACTGGAGAAACTACAGAGTTTAAACCTAAACTTATGGAGCATGTGGATATAGAAGAGAAATACCTTGCTACAATCAAAAAAGGTATGAAAGATGTTACATCAGGAGATAATGGTACTGCTGTAAATGCTTTCAGAGGATTTCCAATAGAAAATGGCGGTAAGACTGGTTCTGCCAATGTAAATGTTGTAGTTGAAGAAGCCATTGATAGAACTGCTTATGGAACTTATTTAGGATTTGCTCCTTATGATAATCCAGAGATTGTTACTTGTGTTGTAATTTTCGATGGAGGTAGCGGAGGATACGGCGCTCCAGTAGCTAGAGCAGTATTTGAAGAATATTTTAGAGATAAAATAAAAGCTCAAAATCCTGCTTATAAGTTTATGTACAACAGGGACGAAAAAGTTGATAATGCTGGAAATGTAATAGATGAAAGCAAAAAAGGTGAAAGTACAAACGGTGAAAGCACAACAAATAATACTACAGGTAACACACCAAACAGTACTTCAAATAATCCAGCAAACAACATGACAAACAATTCCCGGGGTAACTAGTTTTTATATTAAGAAAAACTAGAATAACAAATTTTTAATAACAAGTTTAATTTTCTACTTAGAATAATTAAACTTGTTATTTTTCTATTTTCATGAAAAGAAAATTACTTTTTTAAAATTAATTCAGTGTAATGGGAAAAAAGGCTAATTATTTAATGATTTACTACGAGAATTATAGTAATAGTATGATATTTTTAAATAATATTGATTTTTCTGTAATAATTAGAAGGATTTTAATAACGTGCGTTGAAATAGTAAAAGTATCTCAGTATGTGGAGGGTACATATGCAAGATAATAAAATAGTGTTTAAAGGAAATAAGGAAGGTTTAAATATAGTAATTGATGCTAATAGATTTAAGAATACTGAGGAAGTAATTAATGCTCTTGTAAAAAAGTTGTCTCCTGCAAAAAGGTTCTATAAAGGAGCTACTCTAAATATTACTACGGATATGAAGCAAATTGATGAACGAGATCAAATTAGGATTAAGGAAATTCTTTTCGATGATTTTGGAATAAAAGATTGCATATATCAAGATTCTGGAGAGAGAATAAATAAATTTTTCAATGGAGTAAGCGAAGGTAGAACAAAATTTGTAAGAAAGACTATTAGAAGTGGACAGAGATACGAGTACTCAGGGAATTTAGTTGTAATAGGAGATATAAATCCTGGTGCAGAAGTTTATGCCGCAGGAAATATTATTGTGTTAGGAAGTATTAAGGGGGCTATTCATGCAGGGAGTAATGGTAATGAAAAGGCCTTTGTTGCAGGTTTTTCTTTGCAACCTCAGATTCTTCAAATAGCTAATATAATAACAAGATCACCTGAGGATAATACTAGACCGCAATATCCTGAACTTGCAAGAATTAAGAATGGAAATATAATTGTTGAACCTTATTTAGTTAATAAATATATTTAATGGAGGAGTATTAAATGGGAGAAGCTATAGTTATAACATCTGGAAAAGGTGGAGTTGGAAAAACTACTACTACTGCAAATATTGGAACTGCGCTTGCAGCAATGGATAAGAAGGTAGTTGTTATAGATGGAGATACAGGATTAAGAAATTTAGACGTACTTATGGGACTAGAGAATAGAGTAGTATTTACTCTTTTGGATGTAATAGAAGGAAGATGTAGATTAAAACAAGCACTAATTAAAGATAAGAGATTTAACAACTTATTCTTATTACCAACAGCCCAAACAAGAGATAAAAATGATGTAGATATCAATGGTATGTTAAAGATAGTAAATGAACTGAAAAGTGACTTTGATTATGTAATTATTGACTGTCCTGCAGGTATAGAGCAAGGCTTTGAAAACGCTGTAATTGGAGCTGATTGGTCTATAGTTGTAGTTAACCCAGAAATAACATCAGTGAGGGATGCAGATAGAGTAATTGGGAAATTAGATGCTAAGGGCGTAGATAGGCAAGAGTTAATTGTAAATAGAATTAATTTTGAAATGACTAAGAATGGTGATATGCTTAACATAGAAGATATTAGAGAGTGTTTAGCAATTAAAGTTATAGGTGTAGTTCCTGATGATAGAAAAGTAACAGTATCTACTAATAAAGGAGAACCAATTGTATTAGATACTAGCGCATTAGCTGGACAGGCTTTCAAGAATATTGCAAAAAGAATAGTAGGTGAAGAGGTACCATTTCTTAATTTAGATACAACGAATTCACAGAATGGTTTTTTTGCAGCTATTAAAAAATTATTTGGGGGAAAATAGGAGGAAATCATGGATATTTTTAAGCTTTTTTCAAATAAAATAGCATCCAAGGACATTGCAACGGATAGATTAAAATTAATACTTATACATGACAGAGCAGACTTTTCACCTGACTTTTTAGAGATGATTAAGGGCGATTTGCTAAAAGTTATTTCCAATTATGCAGAAATAGATGATGGGGAAGTTGAAGTTAGACTAACAAGAGCAGAAGAAATGGAAGGTCATTCTCCTGCATTAATTGCCAGTATTCCAATAAAAAAAGTAAAAGGAAGATAAAATGGTAAAGCTATGGGTAAACATAGCTTTATTTTTTTTCTTATTGTGATATAATCATAATTATGTTGGAGGGATTGAGATGATAAAATATTTTAAGATAAATGATAAATTAATTAAGCATATAGATTTCAGTATCATTGGCATAATATGTGCCATAGTACTATTTAGCATAGTTAACATATACAGCTCAGGAGGATTCAGTTATGCAAGACTTCAATTTTTCTGGCTTATTATAGGACTTGTTGCAACATACTTTATTATCTATGTGGATTATATTCAGATATTGAATTATGCACCAATAATTTATTGGTTTGCAGTAGGATTATTGCTATTTAATGATATTTTTAGTAAATCTGTTAATGGTGCAAATGCTTGGATTCAAATAGGTAAAAGAGCTATACAACCAGGGGAATTTGCTAAAATTGCTATGATATTAATGCTTGCTAAGATAATTCAAGATATGGAAGGTAATATTAACAATATTAAAAATCTTGCTAAGGTGCTAATGTATGCAGCTATACCAATGATTTTAATTGTAATACAACCGGATATGGGATTAACTATGGTATCCTTTTTTATCGTACTAGGAATTGTAATTGTAGCCAATCTTGATTGGAAAATAATTATGGGGGGACTATCAGCAGTTTTTGTTGTCATAGTGGGTCTTTGGAATTCTCCCCTTATGCCACCGTATTGGAAGGGTAGATTACTATCCTTTATGACTCCAGAAAAATTTGAGTTAACCTACGGTTTTCAGTTGCTACAATCAAGAATTGCTATTGGTTCTGGAGGAATTTTTGGATTAGGTTATTCTAATGGAAGACAGTATAAATTTATTCCAGAAAATCATACTGATTTTATTTTTGCAGTTATAAATGAAGAGTGGGGATTTATTGGTGCAATAATTCTTTTGACACTTTATGGAATATTGCTTTATAAACTTATAAGTATTGCAAAAACTTCTAAGGATTTAAGTGGAAGTATTATATGTACTGGTGTTGCAGCATCTTTATTGTTTTCTATTATTCAAAACATGGGAATGACCATTGGAATAATGCCAATTACAGGGATTACACTACCTTTTGTAAGTTATGGAGGAAGTTCTATGCTTACTAACTTTATTTCCTTAGCTCTGGCATTAAATGTAGGAATGAGAAGAAATAAAATTAACTTTTAATGATATTTTAGTAGGGTAATACTGCTGTACTCTTTAGGCAGGGGTATTTTACTAGAAAATAAATACTAGAGGGAGTTGAGGCTCCTTTCAAAGCCATTGAACTAAATGAAGTTTTTTATTATTTAAGGAGGATTATTATGAGAATAGCATTAATTGCTCATGACAAAAAGAAGGATGATATGATTGACTTTGCTAAAAGATATAGAGATGTTTTAGTGGAGCATGAATTATATGCTACAGGTACTACTGGAAAACTTATAAGTGAATTTGTAGGGTTAACTGTAAGTAGATTCTTATCAGGCCCATTAGGTGGTGACCAACAAATTGGAGCAAGACTTGCACAGGGAGAAATGGATCTTATAGTATTCTTAAGAGACCCTCTAACTGCACAACCCCATGAGCCGGATGTCACAGCCTTAATAAGACTCTGTGATGTTCATTGCATACCTCTAGCTACTAATTTGGGTACTGCAGAAGTTTTAATGAAAGCATTAAAAAGTAGATAAAAATTTTTTAAAGACTCAATAAATAGGTCGCTAATAAAAATAAGCTAGTAAGAATAATTGTTCTTGCTAGCTTATTTTTTTATGTTTTTATAGGTTTCAATCATAAATCTCAACCTATGTAATATATTTATTAATGAAAATCTAATTAATGTAGGTGAAAAACATGGGTAACTATAATGATTATTATCAAAGATACTATGCATCTGTAGGGAAGAAAGGTTCAAAACAACTTATGAAGAGAAAAACAGGTCCAAGCAATACAACCGCATATAAATATAGTGGTGGAAATTATAAGCAAGGGGGCTCAACAGGATATTTTAAAAATTTTACTAATAAATTTATAATGCAGTTAGGAGTGGTATTAGTTTTTATGATTGTTTTTTTAGGGTGCAAAACTTTTGAAAACTCCTATACTAGGCAATTTTACGATGTGAGTAAAAAAATCATAAATGAAAACTACAATTATGCTTTGATTTTAGACAAGATCAAAGGGTTTAATCTAGGGGAAATTGAAGGGAAAAGTATTATGTTAATTGAAAAAATAAAAAGTTCAATAACTGGTGGACTAACATTGCAGGATGAAGTTAAAAATGATTATGCACTTCCAGTATCTATGAGTAATATGAAGACTAATAATGAGAGTTCTCTATTAGCTAAGGGAATTAATAAGGACAACATGATGTGGGTGAAGTTAGACAAGGAAAGTACAATTAATTCATGCCAAAATGGGAGGGTAAAGAAAATAGGCAAGGATGATTCTTTAGGAAATTATATTACTATAGATCACGGAAAAGGTATAGAAACAAAGTATAATAATCTCAGTGAAATAACAGTTAAGGTAGGGGATGAAGTTAATAAGGGAGATACTATTGGGATGATAAAACCACAAGTTCCAAACTTTGAAACTTTTTATTTTGAATTATTATACATGGGTGAGAGACAAAATGTTATGGATTATTTTGAAGTGTAACAATTGTGGCAGTGAAGTTATTTACTATACAGTACTAAATTAGGAGGAAACAATTGCTTAGAATTAGTAAATACTTAATACCTTATATAGCCCTTATCTTAGTTATTGGATTTAAGTCAGAAATGATAGTAGGGTTTATTATAATTTTAACTCACGAGATTATACATCTAATTACAGCACGAGTTCTAGGGTTTTCAGGATTTTCAGTGGAGATTTTACCTATAGGAGCAGTACTTAAATTACGGGACTTAGAAGAAGCTACACCTAAGGAAGATTTAATAATATCCATAAGTGGACCACTAGGTAATTTTTGTATTGCTCTAATAGGCGGTATAATAAATTGTTTTTATAATAGTAACCTCCTAGTTCAGATAGTTAATTACAACTTAGTTTTAGGAGTATTTAATTTAATTCCTGCATATCCACTGGATGGGGGAAGAATTCTAAAGGATATATTTGCTACTAGGTTAATATATAAAAAAGCAAACGAAATAGCATTAAGGATAAGTATAGGCATAGGGTATATTTTTCTTCTTGGTTTCTTTACATCTTTGTTCATGGGTATACCTAATTTAAACTTACTCTTGATAGCTATTTTTATTTTAGTTATTTCTTATAGGGAAAAAAGGAGGATAGCATATATAATTATGGGCTATATTATTAAAAAGAAGGAAAAGCTTACCAAACGTGGATATATAGAAAACAAAAGTGTTTCTGTATACTATAAGTTATCCCTATTACAGGTTTTAGAGTTAGTAGATAAAAATAAGTATAATGTTTTTACTATCCTTGATGAAGATATGAATGTAATGGATATACTATATGAAGAAGAAGTTTTAAATGCCATAAAATTTCTAGGTAATATAACCCTAGAAGAATTGGTCAATGAAAGAGAGTCCAGGTAATCTTAGGCATAAAAGGCTTGTATTTGGTTCTCTATGTGATAAAATAAGTAATTGAATTAACTTAAGGAGGAATTTGAATGAACAAAATTTCCGATGATATTCTTTATAAGGTTGAAAAGCCAGCTAGATATATTGGTGGTGAATTTAACTCTTATAGTAAAGATAAAGAAAAAGTAGATATAAGATATGCATTTTGTTTTCCAGATGTGTATGAGGTAGGGATGTCTCATCTTGGAACTAAAATATTATATTACACTTTAAATGAAAGAGAAGATACCTTTTGTGAAAGAAGCTTTGCTCCTTGGCCAGATATGGAAAAGCTTTTAAGAGAAAATAATATACCACTTTATACCCTTGAAAGTAAGGACTCATTAAAAGAGTTTAATTTCTTAGGATTTACACTACAATACGAAATGAGTTATACAAATATTTTAAATATGTTAGATATGGCAGGAGTCCCTCTTAGAGCCTCTCAAAGAGGAGAAGAAGATCCTATAGTAATGCTTGGAGGACCTTGTGGTTACAATCCAGAGCCACTATATGATATTGCTGATATAGTAGTAATTGGGGAAGCAGAAGAGGTTATCCATGAAATCCTTGATAAGTACAAGGAATTAAAAGGTCAGCCCAAAGCTGAGTTCTTAAGAGCCATTGTTAGAATACAAGGAGTTTACGTACCGAGTCTTTATGAAGTTTCTTACAAGGAAGATGGTACAATAGAAGAATTTAAGCCTAAGTTTGAAGATGTGCCAGCTAAGGTTAAAAAGAGAATAATAAGTAACTTTAATGAAAACATTTTTCCAGAGAAACTAATAGTTCCATATACAGAAATAGTTCATGATAGAGTTGTGCTTGAGACCTTTAGAGGATGTACAAGAGGCTGTAGATTCTGTCAAGCGGGTATGATATACAGACCAGTTAGGGAAAAGAAAACAGATAAACTTTTAAGTCAAGTAGAAAGCTTAATAAGCAAAACAGGATACGAAGAAGTATCTTTATCTTCCTTAAGTATTTGCGACTATTCAGATATACAAAATCTTATTTTTTCCTTAGTTGAAAAATATGAGGGAGAGAAGGTTGGAGTGTCCTTACCTTCAATAAGAATTGACTCTTTCTCAGTTGATTTAATTAAAGAAATCCAAAAGGTAAGAAAAACAGGACTAACTTTTGCACCTGAAGCAGGAAGTCAAAGAATGAGAGATATTATAAATAAAGGGGTTACAGAAGAAGATATGCTTAAGTCAAGCAAAAGCGCCTTTGAAGCTGGTTGGGCTACTCTTAAGCTTTACTTCATGATAGGACTTCCTTATGAAACTATGGAGGACGTATTAGGCATTGGTGAGCTTGCAGAGAAGGTTGTGGACCAATACTTTATGGTACCTAAAAATGTAAGACAAAGAGGGCTTAGGGTAACGGTAAGTACTTCAATCTTTGTTCCAAAGCCATTCACACCTTTCCAATGGGCGCCAATGGATAAAATGCCTGAGGTTAAAGAAAAAATATACAGCCTAAGAAACTCTATAAAAAGTAAAGCAATAGTATATAATTGGCACGAATCTCCATTAAGTTATATGGAAGCTATCTTTGCAAGAGGTGACAGAAGACTTTGTGATGTACTAGTTAGAGCCTTTGAGAAGGGGGCTCGCTTTGATGGTTGGGCAGAGTATTTTAACTTTGAATTATGGCAAGAAGCTCTTAAGGAGTGTAGTGTAGATGGAGATTTCTATGCATACAGAGAAAGGGCTTACGAAGAAATACTTCCTTGGGACTTTATAGATATTGGTATAAATAAGCAGTTCTTAGTTGATGAAAATGAAAGAGCTAAGAATGCTGTAGTTACTCCAGATTGCAGAGGCAACTGTACAAACTGCGGAATAAATAAAAACTTTAAAGAAGGGAAGTGTTTTGAAGGTGCGTTATTTAGTTAAGTATACTAAAGCTAGTGAGATAAAGTTCATATCTCACCTAGATTTAATGAGAACTATACAAAGGATTATTAGAAGAGCTGGTCTTCCAATTGAATACTCAAAGGGCTTCAATCCTCACATGACCATATCCATTGCACAACCTCTTTCAGTAGGCGTTTATTCTAAGGGAGAATACATGGATGTAGTTTTTACAGAAGAAGTTGATACAAAGCTTATACTAGATAAGTTAAATGAAAACGCACCTAATGGGGTTAAGTTTCTTGATGTGGTTAAGGTGGAAAAGAGTGAGACGGGAAAGGCACCTCAGGCTATGGCTATTATTGACGCAGCTGAATATGTGATGAGACTCAAGTCTACCGACATAAAAGAAACTATGAAAGTTTTAGAAAAAGTTAAAAATACACCACAATGGGATATTATAAAAAAGACTAAGAGTGGGGAAAAAGAAGTAGATATTAAACCTCTAGTTAAAGAATTAAAAATAACAGAGAGTGAAAATCTACTAGTACTAGAAGTAATCATAGCCTGTGGTAGCAGGGAAAACTTATCACCAAGTCTTTTAGCTGATTATATAAAAGAACATATAGAATACATAGATAAGGAAGCCTTTGTGGATATTGAAAGACTAGATATGTATGCCTATAAGAATAATAAGTTAGTTCCTCTTAATAAGTTTTTTTAGGGGAAGTGTAGCTAAGTGAAGGAGATTTTTATTGAGAGAAATCAAAAGTTACTAAGAATAGCTATTAGAGAGAGCGGAATATTAAAGGAGTGTTATGTGGAAGAGGAAGATAACACTCCTAAAGTTGGAGAAATTTATAAGGGTACGATAAAAACCATTGTTGCTTCAATGAAGAGTGCTTTTATAGATATTGGGTATAGTAAGAACTGTTATATGAATTTGAAAGATAGTTCAAACACTTTAAAAAAGGGTGATGAAGTTTTAATAGAAATATTAAAAGAGGAAATAGATAAAAAAGGTCCTAAGGTGACTAATAAAATATCCTTGCCTGGAACTTATGTAGTTTTAACTAATGGCAATAACCAGGTGAGTATTTCTCCTAAAATAAATAACAAAGAATTTAAAGCTTTAATTAAAGAAAAGTTGATTAAACCTGAAGATATAGGGGTGGTCATTAGAACTAAAGCAGAGAATGTAGATATTGAACTGCTTAATAGTGAAATTCAGTGGATATACAAAAACTACCTAGACATTGTGAAGCGATTTAAATATTCTGCAAAACTAGGTAAACTTTATACTGATGAAGGAGCCTTAAGTAGAATTTTAAGAAACTACTTAGGACAAGAGAATGTAAAAATAACCTTCAATAATAATGAAGACTATTTATACTGCAGAGAATACCTAGAGAGCAAAGGGATAAGTAACTGTACCTTAGAAGTATATAAAGAGTTCTTAACATTATTTGATTATTATGGACTGGAAACTGAAATATTGGCTTTAAGGAATAGTAAAATTATGCTTCCAAATGGAGGCAATATTGTGATAGAAAAAACTGAAGCTATGCACGTTATTGATGTAAACTCAGCTAAAAATACTAAGACAGTTCATTTTAAAGATGCCTTGATAACTACCAACCTAGAGGCAGCTAAAGCGATAGCTGAGCAGCTAAGACTTAGAAATATTGGGGGAATAATTTTAGTAGATTTTATAGATATGAAAGAAGCTAAAGATAGAGAAAAAGTATTAAGGGTTCTTAAAGAAGGATTTAGAGAAGATAAGAATAATCCTACAGTGTATCCCTTTACTGAGTTGAACTTAGTTCAAATATCAAGAAAAAGATATGGGAAATCTATATATGATTATATATTAGAACCTTGTAACACTTGTAGAGGACGAGGAAATAAAATAAGATTATCCTACCTAAGTAACATTATAAGAAGCAAGATTAGTAGAATCAAAGCAGAGCAAAATGTGAAAGATATCTTTATAGAATTAGATTCAATGTATGAAAAAGAAATTAAAACTAATGTTATAAGTTTTATAACTTCTATTGAAGCTATAGATAGAAATGTTTATGTGAGTTTTCTTCCCCATTTTGAAGGTTTTAAGGTAGAACCACTCATATTTTCAAATCAAATAAAAAATTTAGAAAATATAAGAATTTTTCAGTGTGGCGATGTTTCTAAAATTTAATTTTCTAATGTTACTTTAGAAAGAGTCAGACTTATCCTCAATAGAATATAAGATTTTGTAAAATTAAAGAGAGTTTTGGAAGTCAAAAACTTCATTTTAGATTATTAAACAAGTTAAGGAGTACAATATTTAGAGAAAAAAAGCAATAAATTCCTTTACAAGTATAAATGAATATGTTAAAATGGCTTTTGTAGACCGCACACATAAGGTTTTTTATGAACAGTTTTATGCAAATAAAATTGTACCTGAGATGGCGAGACTGGATTGAGGAGGTGTATTTAATGTACGCAGTATTACTTACTGGAGGAAAACAATACAGAGTTCAAGAGGGAGACGTTTTATTCGTTGAAAAACTTGAAGCTGAGGTTGATACAACTGTAGAATTCGATAAGGTTTTAGCAGTTGGTAAAGAAGAAGGTTTAGTGATTGGAAAGCCTGTAGTTGAAGGCGCTAAAGTTGTTGCTAAAGTTGTAGCACAAGGAAAAGCTAAGAAAATTATAGTTTTCAAATATAAGCCAAAGAAAGACTACAGAAAGAAACAAGGACACAGACAACCATTCACTAAAATCGTAATTGAGAAGATTGAAGCTTAATTATGACTACTGTTAAATTTTATAAGAAGTCTAATAAACTTATAGGTTTTAAAATGTATGGTCATGCCGCTCCAAGGGAGTTGGATTTGGACGTAGATTTAACTTGTGCTTCTATTTCTGCTATTTCTCAGACTACCATAATTGGTATTGAAGAAGTGTTAAAAATAAAGGCAATCTATAAGATAAAAGATGGATTCATAAGTTTAACTTTAGACAATCAGAGTAACGAAGATGTGGATAGATGTCAGGTTCTTCTTGAAACTATGTTACTTGGATTAAGAAGTATTGAATTTACTTATGGTGATTATATAAAAGTAGAATTAGAGGAGGTGTAATATTATGCTAATTATGAACCTTCAGTTATTTGCTCACAAAAAAGGGGTAGGTAGCTCAAAGAACGGAAGAGATAGTGAGTCTAAGAGACTTGGTGTTAAACGTGCAGATGGACAATTTGTACTTGCAGGAAACATCCTTGTTAGACAAAGAGGAACAAAAATCCATCCAGGAAACAACGTAGGAATTGGTGGAGATGACACTCTTTTTGCTAAGGTAGATGGAGTTGTTAAATTCGAAAGAATGGGTAGAGACAAGAAAAAAGCTAGTGTTTATCCAATCGATGTAGAAGTTGCAATAGCTGAATAGTTTAAAGGCACCCTGCAAGGGGTGCTTTTTTATACCATAGATTTCATTTGATTAAACTAACATCAAAATAAGTAATTAACAGTTATCTAATTTAAGTTAGATAATATTTATAGCTTAAGGCTATGGCATAAAAAAGTACGCTCTTTAACTAGGTGCTTTCTATAAATAACTTATATATGATGTAATTTTATTATTTTGGTTAATAATATTATTATATTATAATATTATTATTTTATTATAATATAGCTAAGGATTTATTAATGAAAAAATGTTTAACTACATTTTGGCGAGATAAGTCTCGAAGTCTCACATCACTTAAATAAATTAAAGGTGTGAGTCCTAGTAAAAAGTAATGCTTTGGTGGGAGTTAAACTTCCTGCCATAACTGTTGAACAAAAGCAAGTTGTTCATTAACTGGTAAAACATGATAAGGTAGGGTGATGAAATGTTTATAGATACGGCGAAGATATATGTAAGATCAGGTGATGGTGGAAATGGATCTATATCCTTTAGAAGAGAAAAGTATGTACCACTAGGAGGACCCGATGGCGGAGATGGCGGCAATGGTGGAAGTGTTATTTTAGAAGCAGATAGCAATTTGACCACTCTTTTAGATTTTTCATACAATAAAAAGTTTATTGCTGAAAATGGTGGAAAAGGTGAAGGCTCAAAATGTTATGGAAAAGCTGGCGATGATCTTCTAATTAAGGTTCCTATGGGAACTGTTATTAAAGATGTAGAAACTGATAAGATAATGTGTGATTTATCTCACCCAGGAGATACATATACTATTTGTAGAGGTGGAAAAGGTGGAAAAGGTAATGCGAAGTTTTGTACACCAACAAGACAGGCACCAGACTTTGCTGAACCGGGAATGCCAGGTGAAGAAAGATGGATTAAACTTGAGTTAAAACTTCTAGCAGATGTAGGGCTTTTAGGATTCCCTAATGTAGGAAAGTCTACATTGTTATCAGTGGTTTCAAAGGCTAGACCAAAGATTGCTAACTATCACTTTACTACCTTAAAGCCAAATTTAGGAGTTGTAGCTTTGAAAGGAATTCAGCCTTTCGTTATTGCTGATATTCCTGGAATAATTGAAGGCGCTGCAGAAGGAGTAGGTTTAGGGCTAGACTTTTTAAGACACATTGAGAGAACTAGAATTCTTATACATGTAATAGATATATCTGGAGTTGAAGGAAGAGATCCAATTGAAGACTTCAATAAGATAAATGAGGAGCTTAAAAAGTATAGTGTAAAGCTATGGGATAGACCTCAAATAATTGCAGCAAATAAAGCAGATATGTTATTTGAAGATGAAGTTTTTGAAAAGTTTAAAAGCGAATTAAACCAAATGGGATATGATAAAATTTTTAAAATTTCAGCAGCAACAAATCAAGGTATAGATGAATTAATGAAAGCAGCAGCAGAACTTTTAACTACAATTCCAGTTCAAGAGCTTGAAATTAAAGCAGAAGACAGGTATGTTCCAGAAGAGAAGAGATTTACTTATGAAATAAATGAAGTTGAAGAGGGAATTTTTGAGGTTACTGGAACTTTTGTAGATAGACTATTGAACAGTGTTAATGTAAATGATCCAGACTCTTTAAGATATTTCCATAAGGTATTAAGAAATAAGGGAGTTATGGATGGATTAAAAGAAAAGGGAATTCAGGATGGAGACATTGTAAGGCTCAATGACTTTGAGTTTGAATTCTTATTATAGGAGGAAAATATGATAACTACAAAACAAAGAAGTTATTTAAGATCACTAGCAAACAATATAGAACCAATTTTCCAAGTAGGAAAAGGTGGAATAGAGGAGAACTTTTTAAAGCAAGTAGATCAGGCATTAGAGGCTAGAGAACTTATTAAAATAAAAACTTTAAACAATAGTGGTATTACATCAAGAGAAGCATCAGATATAATTTGTGAAGAATTAGGATGCTATGGAATACAAGCAATTGGAAGTAAACTAGTATTATACAGAAAATCTTCTAAAAATCCTAAGATTGAATTACCTAGGTAACTTAATCTTACATAATTTGTGAGAGATTTTAAATTTTTAAATTTCCCTAACAGGATTAAATTTTAAAAACATAAATTAATACTAGATATTTAAATAGTTTTTAGTGTATACTAAATGAATTAATGCAAGAGTATTTCAGAGTACTTTTACTGTAATATGTTAAAAAAGATTTAAAAACTAGTAGGGCAAACATTGCTTTACTAGTTTGATTTTTATCATCTCTAAAATTAAGTATTGAAATTTTACAGTAATGTTTTATAATAAAGGAATACTAGTGTTAAAAAATATACTATAAATTTGGTAATACCATGTTTATATGGTATTATAATACGAAGAGGTTTTGAAATGAAAAAAGCTATCTTTGGCGGCACCTTTGATCCAATTCACGTGGGACACTTGCATATAGCATATGAAGCATTATATAATTTAAAATTAGATAAGGTTATTTTTATGCCAAGTGGTAATCCACCACATAAGGTAAATAGAGTTGTAACAGCAGCAGAAATAAGATATGAAATGGTTGAAGCTGCAATTAGCAAAGAACCATTATTTGAAATCAATGACTATGAAATAAATAATTCTAACCTTAGTTATACATATAAAACTATGGAATATTTTAATAATCTTGAATCGCAAACTGATTGGTACTTTTTAACTGGTGTAGACAGCTTGATGGACTTAAAGAAGTGGAGGAATGTTGATATTCTTCTAGAGCATTGCAATCTTGCTGTTTTTTCTAGACCAGGATATGCTCATGAAGATATAGTCCAAATGAAAAATTATATTGAAAAAACCTATAAAAAAGAAATTATGTATTTAGAAATACCAGTTTTAGATATATCATCTACAGTAATAAAGGAAAAGATTAAACTCAGTAGACAAATAGATTATCTTCTTCCTTGCGGAGTACAAGAGGTTATAGAGAGATACCATATATACAAATAAAGGTTGTGATCATATGTGGAAGGAAGATCAAATAAAAAAATATATAAAAGAACATTTAAATGAATCCAGATTTGTACATAGTATTGGGGTTATGGAAACCAGTGAGAAGTTAGCACTTCATTATAATGAGGATCCATATAAAGCTAGACTAGCAGGATTATGTCATGATTGTGCTAAAAATTTATCTAGAGAGGAGTTAATAGCTATAGCCAAGGAAAGTGGCGAAGAAATATCAGAAATTTACTTATATGCCCCTCAATTATTACATGGACTGGTAGGAGCATATATGAGTAAAGACATATTTGGGATACAGGATGAAGATATTTTAAACTCCATAAGATATCATACTACAGGTAGAAAAAACATGAGTATTCTTGAGAAGATTATATATATTTCAGATTATATTGAGCCATCAAGAAATTTTAAGGGAATTAGCGAACTAAGAAGACTTTCATACGTAGATATAAATAAAGTATTGTTAAAATCTTTTGATGATACTATAACATATACAGTTTCAAGGGGGAGTTTATTGCATATAGACACTATTGAGGCTAGAAACTTTATTTTATATAAAAAATAGTAGGTGATTTTATGAAGGATAAGGAAAATAGGTTAATGGGAAATAATAAAGAAGAAGAAAAAGATGTTAAAGTTAGTAAAAAGAAAAAAGGAAAAAAGAAATCAAAGTTTCCAATAGTAGTTTTAGTTTTATTTTTCACTATAGTTTTAGTCACAGCGGGGGTTTATTTATATTTAGATAGCTTTAGCAATAATGCTGTAAATATTAATGAGCCAAAAGATAATAATAGCAATGCTTCTAAAGAAGAACCTCAAGAAGAGATAAGTGACTCAACCAATATTTTAGTAGTTGGTGTAGACTTAGGTGAAGGTGATGAGAATAACAAGAAGGATCCTAAGAGGACCGACACTATGATGGTAGTACATTATAATTCTAAAACAAAAAAATATGATGTAATATCTATTCCAAGGGATACCAAAGTAGAAACAACTCGTAGGGATAAAAAAATTAACTCTGCTCACGCATCAGGAGGCATTCCCTTAGCAGTAAAAGAAGTTGAAAAGCTTTTAAGCATTAAAATTGATCATTATGTAAAAATAGATACAGTTGCTTTTAGGGAGTTTATAGATGCTCTTGGAGGCATAGAAGTTGTAGTTGAAAGAGATATGAATTATGATGACCCAACACAAAATCTTCATATACATTTAAATAAAAGCAGCGAGCCACAAAAATTAGATGGTAAAAAGGCGGAAGGCTTTATAAGATGGAGAAAAAATAATGATATGAGCGGATACTTAGAAGGTGATATGGGTAGAATTAGAAATATGCAAAAGTTCTTTGATACTGTTTTAGCAAAGGTTCAAAGTCCGGCAATTATACCAAAGATTCCAAGTATATTAGGAATCTTTCCTAAGTACATCGAAACAGATTTAAATGCTAACGATATAATTAAATATGCAATGAGTGTAGCGAAAACGAAAAGAGAAGAAATAGGATATCATATAATTGGAGGAGAAGATAAGTATATTGATGATATTTCCTATTTTATATTTGATAAAACTAAAAATGGAGAAATAGATGCTATTTTAAAGGAAAAAACTTCTGTGCAAGGTAATATTGATACAGATAAAATTCGTATTAAGATACTGAATGGTAGTGGAAAAACTGGATTAGCATCGGATTTTGGTGAGTACATTAATAAGTTAGGATTTAGTAGATATGAATTGGGAGATACTAATATTAACTCGAAATCTAAAATTGTAATATACGGTTTAGATAAAGAAACTGGTGAATACATTAAAAAGCAGTTTGGTATACAAAATCTTGAATATTCAACTAAGTATAATGATCTTTACGAGGTAGAAGTTATACTTGGGGAAGACAGAGATTTTATAAAACCTAAACAATAAAATATAAAATATTGAAATTTTAGGAGGCATAATAATGGAAAAACAAGTAATAAGCACAGCTAAAGCTCCAGCAGCATTAGGACCATACTCTCAAGCGATAAAGGTGGGAAATTTATTATATACTTCTGGACAACTAGCAATAAATTCTGCTACAGGAGAGTTTATTAATGATGATATTCAAAAAGCTACAGCTCAAGCTTTAGAAAATGTAAAGGCTATATTAGAAGAAGCAGGTACTTCTTTAGATAAAGTTGTTAAGACATTAGTATTTCTAAAAGATATGAATGATTTTGTACCAATGAATGAAGTATATGCAAAATACTTTTCAGTTAATCCACCAGCAAGATCTTGTGTGCAAGCAGGAAGACTACCTAAAGATGCATTAGTGGAAATAGAAGTTATAGCAATAGTAGAATAATAATTAGAAACCTCCAGGGATCTGGAGGTTTTTTAAAATCAACTAATTTTAATTTAAGAGGTGCTATATGGGTAAAAGCTTGACTTATGAAGTTACCAATGAGGGTGACGGAGTAAAAATAAGAGATTATATGACTGAAGTCTTAAGTTTTTCAGGGAGATTTACAAGAAATGCTGGAATGGAAAAAAGAATAAAAGTAAATGGAAGTATAGTAAAGTTAAATCACAAGCTTCACTGCGGAGATACTGTGACTATTGAAATTGAAAAAGAAGAAAGTCAAAACATCATTCCAGAAGATTTAAATATAGAAATTGTATATGAGGATGCTGACCTACTGGTTGCTAATAAAAGACCATTTATGGTAGTTCATCCAACAAAAAGTCATCCTACAGGAACTTTGTCTAACGGAGTATTATATCATTTTAAGGAAAATAATGAAAAATGCATAGTTAGATTAGTAAGTAGGTTAGATATGGATACCTCTGGATTGATTATGATAGCTAAAAGTCAATTTGCACATATGAACCTAGCAAAGGCTATGGAGGAAAATAATATTGTAAAATCTTATTTAGCTTTAGTACAGGGAGAAATTGAACCTAAAAGTGGAACTATAGATTTGCCCATAGGAAGACCAGATGAAAGTTCCATTAAACGAGTTGTTTGTGAGGAGGGACAAAAGAGCATAACTCACTATAAAACCATTGATACATACAAACAAGGTTCTTTAATAGATTTAACCTTGGAAACTGGGAGGACTCATCAGATTAGAGTGCACTTGAGTCATATAGGAAATCCTATATATGGAGATACTTTATATGGAGCAGAAGAAGGTTATAGCTTAATAAATAGGCAAGCGCTACATGCTTATAAGTTAGTTATTCCTCATCCAAGGACAGGTGAAATACTTACAGTCCATAGTGATTTACCTGAGGATATGAAGAGGTTAATAGAAGTAATAAAATAAATAAGTGTATGTTATTAAAGAAATATTAATTAGAGCAGTTACTGTCATAGTAAAGAATAGATAATATAAAAAGAAGATAATTTTAAAAATTATCTTCTTTTTATATAAAATTAAATTTTAACTTACTTTTTATAAGTATTTCTTCTAGGTTTTGAGGAGTTCTTCTTCTTAATATTTCTAACTAGAGCAAAAAATAGCAACAAGAAGAAAATAATAGTTACAAGGATCAAAAGTCCTAAATAAGTATAATTAATGGTATTAGTTTCTGTAGTCAGTAAATCACCTACTACAGGAAGTACTTTTTTCTCATAATCTACACCACTAACTAGAGGCACAGTATAAGACTGGTTATTATAAGTTACATTACCTTGTGCTATAGGTTGTCCTTTGAGAAAAAACTTATCTTTTAGGGTATTAGCATCAAATTTAAATTCAGGTTCAGAGCTCAGGCTTAGCTCTTTAGTATAATAAATATCCTCTCCTGCGAGAAGGGGAATTACCGTTCCATTAGATGAGGTATATTTTGTAACTTCTTGCCCCTTAGAAAATAATTTAGTTGTTTGGAAATTATCAAAGGCCCACTCAAAATAATTTTTACTATCAGCAAAATAAGTTTTTACTGGATCGTAAAGCATAGCAATAATAAATGTATTATTGTTTTTAGTAGCAGAAGCTACAAAGGAGTGTCTGGATTCATCAGTATAGCCTGTTTTGCCAGCAATTGCATATTCATAGTAATACTTCTCATAGTTATGTAATAATCTATTATCATTCCATAAAGGTCTTTGCTCAGGGTAAACATTTGTTGCTGGAAGCATATATGTTTTAGTTTTTGAGATTTCTAAATACTCAGGATGCTTTAATAACTCCTTTTCAATTGTAGCTAAATCATAAGCTGTAGTTCTATGTTCATCATCATATAGTCCATGAGGATTTTTAAAAGTGGAATTTTTGCAACCTAGTTCTTTAGCTCTCTGAGTCATAAGTTTTGCAAACTCTTCTTCGCTACCTGAAATATGTTCAGCTAAAGCTTCTGCACAATCGTTTGCAGAAACCATAATAACTGCATAAAGCATTTCTTTTACTGTCATTTCCTCATTAGTATCTATGTAAATTTTCGACCCCTCAATAGTTGGAGGAATAGTTCCAACCTTAACTTTTTCATCTAATTTACACTTTTCCAAAGTTAAGAGCACAGTCATTAGTTTTGTTGGGGATGCAGGTGGATATTTTGTATCCTCATTGTTTCCATAAATTACAGCACCAGTAACTGCATCCATAACAACTACACCATTTGCGTTTGCAGAAGGTGCCTGAGATGCTGCAAATGCATTGCTTATATTTAAAGTCATAATAGAAACTGCCAAAGTAAGGCTTAAAAGTATCTTTTTCATAGAATCCTCCCCAAAATAGTAATAAATAGATTATATCAAAAAAAATTCATTAATTCGATAGAATTTTATAAAGTTGGTAATAATTAAGAAGAAATAGGAGGAGAAAACATGAAATTAAAAGAAAAAATAGTAGGTTCTATTGGCATATTAGTATTAAGCTTAGTATTTTTAATTAGTGGACACCTAATAAGCAAAAGGGAGTCAGAAGTTAAAAATCAAATTTTCACGGAAAATGAAAAGGAATCAATCTTTGTGGACAGCAGCAATACAGATAAAGCTCCTATAGATTATAAAGCTAATAAAACAGACAAGGTTTCACAGAGGGATATAGGAGAGAAAAAGGATATAATCGTTGATATTAAAGGAGCCATAACAAATCCTAAAGAATATAAATTAGCGGAAGGAGCAAGGGTAAGAGATTTAATACAGGCTGCAGGTGGAATTACAGAGGAAGCAGATGAAAATACTATACACTTCTCTAAAGTTTTAAGAGATGAAGAATGCATTATCATTTATAAAAAGGGAGAGGCAGTAAACAATAATTCTAATTTAAGTAAATCCATTGAATTGCCTAATAGTGATAAAAAGGAAAAAATAAATATAAATAAAGCAACGGAAGAACAGTTATCAACTCTTTATGGTATAGGCGAGGTTAAAGCAAAAGCTATAATAGAATACAGAGAGAAGAATGGAGGATTTAAGTCCATTGACGATTTAGGAAATGTTGATGGTATTGGTAGTAAAACAGTTGACAAATTAAGAGATAAGGTAGACATAAAATGAGTATTAGTATAAAATTATTAAAGAATTATGGAAATGACAAAATACAAAAAGTTGACTGATTTTCAATGGAAATTAGTAAATAATTACTTAATAGATGGAGGTGCTTTAAATGGAGAAAAGATTAACAGAGCTTTCAAAAACATCTGGATGAGCAGCAAAAATAGGGCCGGAGACCCTTTCAAAGATATTAGATAAATTACCTGAAATGGAGGATAAGAACCTAATAGTTGGAATAGAAACTTCTGATGACGCGGCGGTTTATAAATTAACAGAGGATATTGCAATAATTCAAACTTTAGACTTTTTCACTCCAGTGGTAGATGATCCATATACCTATGGAGCTATTGCAGCTGCCAATTCTCTTAGCGATGTGTATGCTATGGGTGGAAAGCCAACAGTAGCACTTAATATTGTTTGTTTTCCAAACTGTTTGAATATCGAAGTACTGGGAGAAATACTTAAGGGTGGAGCAGATAAGGTAATAGAAGCTGGAGCTGTAGTTATAGGAGGACATACCGTGGAAGATGATGAACCAAAATATGGTTTATCTGTAATGGGGATGGTTCATCCACAGAAAGTATTAAAAAACTATGGTTCAGTTGTTGGTGATGTGCTTATATTAACGAAGCCTATTGGAACAGGAATTATTACAACGGCAATAAAGGCCGAAATGGCTTCAAAGGATGTATATAATGAAGCAGTTAAGGTGATGAGCACTTTAAATAAATATTCAGGAGAAATAATAGCTGAGCATAGCGTTACTGCATGTACGGATATTACAGGATTCGGAATTATGGGACATGGCTTTGAAATGGCATCTGCTTCAGAGGTTACCTTTAAATTATATAAGGATAAGCTACCATTAATTAATGGAGTGAAGGAATATGCCCAGATGGGATTAATTCCAGCAGGTTGCTACAATAATAAAAAATATCTTCAGGGTAAATATGAACTTAGAAATATAGAACCTTGGTTAGAAGATGTATTATTTGATCCTCAAACCTCAGGAGGACTACTAATTTCAATATCATCTAGTGAAGGGAAAGCACTGATGGAAAAACTATCAAAGCTAGAAATTCCAAGTCAGATTATTGGAGAAGTAGTTCCAAAAGGAGAAAAATATATTATAGTTGAATAATAGGAGATAGGTATGAATAGTGAGTTGTTAAGAAAATTACCTAAAATAGATGAACTACTAAAAGAAAAAGAAATCCAAAATGCTATAGACTATAATCCAAGGGTTTTAGTTGTAGAGGCGCTAAGAGAGTCTATAGATATGTTTAGGAAAGAGATTTTAAGTGATAAAATACAAAGTTTAGAAAAAAGTCAGGTTTTAAATTATGCTCTTAACCTATTAAGTAAAAAAAATAGATCTAACTTAAGAAAGGTTATAAATGCAACGGGCACTGTAATTCATACAAATTTAGGACGTTCATTGCTTGGGGAAAAGGCTATAGAAAATGTAGTAACTGTGGCAGGCAGTTATAATAACTTAGAGTATGATATAGATAGCGGAAAAAGAGGCTCTAGATATTCTCATATAGAGGAATTGATTAAGAAGATTACAGGTGCTGAAGCTGCTATGGTAGTTAATAATAACGCAGCTGCAATAATGTTAGTATTGGACACCTTGTCAAAAGATAAAGAGGCAATTGTGTCAAGAGGACAGCTTGTTGAAATTGGAGGGTCTTTTAGAGTGCCAGAGGTTATGAAGTTTAGTGGAGCTAAGCTTGTAGAGGTTGGTACTACTAATAGAACCCATGTTTATGATTATGAAAATAATATAACGAACAGTACAGGTGTATTATTGAAAATTCACACTTCAAACTTTAAAATTTATGGGTTTACTGAGGAAGTATCACTAGAAGAGCTTGTAGCCTTAGGAAATGAAAAAAATATTCCCGTAGTTGAAGACATAGGAAGTGGAGTTTTAATAGATTTTTCTAAATATGGTTTTACCTATGAGCCTACAGTTCAAGAAAGTATAAAAAAAGGTGTGGATGTAGTTACCTTTAGTGGGGATAAAATGTTAGGAGGTCCTCAAGCCGGAATTATTGCTGGTAAAAAACAGTACATAGATCTAATGAAAAAGAATCAACTTACAAGAGCACTAAGAATAGATAAAATGACTTTGGCAGCACTTGAAGGAACTTTTAAATATTATCTTGATGAAGCTGAAGCTATAAAGAATATACCTTCATTGAATATGATTTTGTGTTCAAAGGAAGAGGTAAAGAAAAAGTGTGTAAAGTTGAAAAAAAAGTTGCAGAATAAGATTGATTGGTTAGACTTAACAATTGATAGTGACTACTCTATGGTAGGTGGAGGTTCAATGCCTACTGAAAAGATACCAACCTATGTAATTAAAGCTAAAAGTGACAAGTTGTCTCCACAGGAAATGGAAAAGGAACTGAGAATGGGTGAAGTTTCTATAATCTGCAGAATTTTCAACAATGAACTTATCTTGGATGGAAGAACCTTGTTTGAGAAGGATTTTGATATTATTGTTCAATGTTTCTCGAAGGTAAAGTTGGTATAAATTTTTAGGTTTCTCATAAATAGCCATGGAATTACTATGGCTTGTAAACTATAATTGAAGGGGTGTAAGCACTATATGAAGCATATAATTATAGGAACAGCTGGACATATAGATCATGGAAAAACTACATTAATTAAAGCTTTAACAGGCCGCGAAACAGATACTTTAAAAGAAGAGCAAGATAGAGGAATATCTATTAATTTAGGTTTTACTTATTTCGATCTTCCATCGGGAAGAAGAGCAGGAATTATTGATGTTCCAGGCCATGAAAAATTCGTTAAAAATATGCTTGCTGGTATTAGTAGCATAGATGTAGTTTTGTTGGTTATAGCAGCAGATGAAGGAATTATGCCTCAAACAAGAGAGCACTTTGAAATCTTACAATTATTAAACATTAAAAAAGGTATAGTGGTTTTAACTAAGGCAGATTTGGTAGATAGTGATTGGATAGAAATGATTACAGAAGATATTAAAGAAGAGTTTAAAGGAACTTTTCTTCAAAATGCTCCTATACATGCGGTATCTTCAAAAAATAAACAAGGTTTCGAAGAACTCATAAGAGATATAGATAAAATTACTGAAGAAATAGAACCTAAGGATACAGAGGGACATTTTAGACTTCCGGTAGATAGAGCTTTTAGTATAAGTGGATTTGGTACTGTAGTTACAGGTACTATTATAAGCGGAAGAGTAAATGTGGGAGATAATATAGAAGTATATCCATCAAAAACACTTTCTAAAGTTAGAGGAATAAGAATTCATGGAGTGTCCTCAGAATTTGGGGAGGCGGGTCAAAGATGTGCAATAAATTTAGCTAATACAAAGCTATCAGAAGTGAAAAGAGGAGATGTATTAGCTAGAGAAGGAATAATGGAACCATCCTATACTGTTGATTGCAATCTATACTATTTAAAGACCATGGAAAAGCCTCTGGAAAATAGACAAAGAGTAAGACTTTATCACGGAACAGAAGAGATCTTATGCAGGGTAGTAATATTAGATACAGAAGAAATCAAACCAGGTGAAAATGCTTATGTTCAATTAAGATTAGAAAAACCTATTACTGCTCAAAGAAATGATAGATATGTAATAAGAAATTACTCTCCAATGTTTACTATTGCTGGTGGAACAATTATAGAGCCAGTGGCTAAAAAGGCCAGAAGGTTTGATTCAGAGCATTTGGAAGAATTAAAGATTAAAGAAAGTGGGAAAAGTGAAAATATATTAGAAAACACTGTGAAAAATTTAAGCAATCAGTATCCTGATAAGGAGCAGATTCTAAAAAACTTAGGAAAAAATATGGAGGATATTGAAGAAAATCTTCAACTCTTAGTTGAAGATAGGAAAATAGTACAAGTACAAGTATTAGATAACTCTATATTTATTCATAATAAATATTTAAAAGATAGAACTGCTGAATTAGAAGTATTACTAGAGGAATTCCATAAGAAAAATCCTTTAAAATTTGGGATGTCGAAAGAAGAGATTAAAACAAAAATTTTTGGAAAGAATATTAAGCAAAAGATATATGATGAAATTTTAAATATTTTAGTTCAACGAAAAAGGATAAATCTTAGCGAGAAGTTTATAGCTAATTATGAATTTAAGATTAAGTTTACTAAAGAGCAGGAGAAAATGAAGGAAGAGATAATTAAGGAGTTTAAAAACTTGAAATTTTCTCCTCCTAAATATACAGATATGGTTGCTAAACAAAAGGATAAAGCTGGTTTCAAAATGGTTTATGATTCATTGATAGATCAAAGTATAATAATAAGACTTAATGAGGAATGTACTTTGCTTAATGAAGATTATAATAGTGGTAAGGAATTGATTAAAAAGTATATTATAGATAATGGTAGCATAGCAGCGGGCTCCGCTAGAGAACTTTTAAATACAAATAGAAAGTATGCTGTAGCTATATTAGAGCATTTAGATAGTATTAAATTTACTAAACGTATAGAGAACGACAGAGTATTGTTTTAAATTAAAATTGTTAACTTTATAGTAGGATATGGTAGAAGTTTCTATTCTTCTGCCATAATCCTATTATGAACTTAATAGTGGGAACATAAATTATAAAATGTAGATATAATTTAGCTAAAAGATATAATTAAGAAAAAACTAAGAAATTAGCAAGATATTTAGTTAAAGACTTGATATAATATAAATGCAGCGTAATTTCAAGAAAAAAGTATAACTTATATATGAAGAATTTTATTACAGCTAAAAGTTAATATAAAAACAATTTTACAATCTATAAAATATGAGTCAAATATAGTCAAATTTTGTATAAAAACATAGTATTTAAAAAAATAATACTTGATTTTTTATCTATTATGTAATAAAATACATATTGTGCTTAAAACATATGGGAGTAGATAGGTGCTGGTGTGCCTGCCAGTCTTCAAAACTGTGTTGCCGTGCTAAGACCACGACGGGTGAGTTCGATTCTCACATACTCCCGCCAAATATAAGCATATGAAATGGGTTTGACTGTGCTAATATGGATTAGTGTCAAGCCCATTTGTTTTGAAGTTTTATAAATATGTTAATTATGTATATAAATAATCATACTTTAAAGGTTATTTTATAAACAATATGTTAATAGTAAAAGTTTTTGTTGAAGTTTTATTAATATTTATTTATTATTAGAAGATATGAATAATGAAAAGGAGGGGGTTATTATAATTGCCTTTATACTACTCATAGTTATTTCCCCTTATACCGCAATTTTACCTATGATTTATGCAACGTATATAACTTTACTTAAAGGAATAAATTTACATAAGAATTATTGGAATATGGGATTATTTTCTTTATTCATATGGTCAATGATAGTAGGTATTATTAATCGTAATATGATGTCATTTTTTGCATCCTTCGCATTTCTAGTATATTTTTGCTTTAGTGTTTTTTTGAACAATTATTGTACAAGTGAAAGCATAGTAGAAAAAATATATAGAACATTAGTGCATATTTCAATATTTTCATCAATATTGGGTCTTATTGAGAAAACTTTATATTTAGGGTGGGGCTTTAGTCTATGGAGATGGATTTTGGAGCTAACTTCACAGCAAGTATTTGAAAATAGAATTTATAGCACTTTTGGAAATCCAAATGTAGCGGGAAATTGGTTTGGAATAATGATTATTCTGTCAGTGTACTTTACTGATATTAGTGTAAAAAGAAAGAAAACATTTTATTCAATAGTGACAATTTTGTTTGTTATTTCAGTATTTCTTACAGGCTCGCGTGGTGCTTATATAGGTATATTATGTGGGTTAGGTGTATTTTGGTTCTTAAAGAAAAATAAAAAAGATATACTAACTGTTTCTTTAATTTGTTTGTTTGCAGCCACATTAATTATTATACCAACAAATCTTTTGGATTTTAATGATACTATGGAAAAGCAAACAAATAATCAAGTTACTAGTGGAGAAAATGTAGACAGTGGTGAAGAAAACCATGAGGTTGATGCATCTGTAAATAGTCGTCTAGGTATATGGCTAGGCGCCATAAGAATGATAGAAGATAAACCAGTTACTGGGTGGGGGATGATGACTTTTTTACGTCCTCAGCATGATTATTTAGGTGGTAACTACTATGAAACACTATATCATGCACATAACATTTGGCTTACATTTACTGCTACTATTGGAGGCGTAGGATTATTTATTTACCTATATATGAAGTTTAATTTGTATAAAAGTATAAAGCTTCTTTACCATAAGAATTGTAGAATGGCTCCGATGCTAGCAGGGATTCAGGTGTTGATAATAGGACATGGTGTTGTGGATTTTACAATGATGGCACCTCAAACAGGAATAATGTTTATTGGATGTTCAGCTATAATAAGCACATTATCTATGCAATATAGCAAATCTTCAATAAAAACACCTGCACTTGTTAAAAAGTATAGATCCTTATCTAATGAATTAATTAAAAATCAAAATATTAAATAGGAGGTAACTGTGTAATGCAGTACCTCCTATTTAATTATACAAGCTATTGTGAAGAGAAAAAATTCTTAGTTCTAAAAGTTTAGAGGCAAACAATTTAAATACTTCAGCATTTACAGCAAAATGTTTTTCTCAAAAGCATAGAGGAAATTTTAATAATCAAAGAGAATTTCTGTTATTTTTATTTTGAATATATTTGACTACATAAGCAGATTAAAGGTTTATATTGATATTATACAGAAAAATAGGGAAATGTTTATAAGTTGCTACAACAGCGATTAAAATACATTTTCTTGGGTAATATTTTATCTGAGGTGAAATATTAGTGGACAGACCGTTTGTATATTTGTTTTGTGGATTATTTATGGGGATAGCAAGTTGTATCCTCTATGTCTATCATAATATAATAACTTCTGTGATTTTAAGCCTACTATTTTTGGGTGTACTTATTAAAACCTTAGATAAAAGAGTTACTTATGTTATTTTATGCTATTTTATACTGGGAATAATTTCTTTTAATTTATATTTTAACTTTAGTGCACCTGATAATACTATTCAGAGTAGAATTGTGGAGGATAAGGGTTATTATTTTATAGGAGATTTTAATGGAAGAAAGATAAAAGTGATAGATACGAAAGAGAAATTTCAGCTAGGAAGAAGATATGTTCTGCAAGGTGACTTTGAAGAAATAGCTGATTATAGAAGAGGAATTATAGGTAATTTTAAAGTAAAGGGCTTTGAAGAAATGGATGTAGACTTTATTAGCAATACCTATAAATTGAAAAGGGAGTTGTTTAAAAAATACAGTGAAAAATTAGGTAGGTATAATACCTCTGTACTTATGGGGGTTTGTTATGGAGATAGCAGTTACTTATCCTATGATGAAATGGAAGCTTTTAATGTACTGGGAATTTCTCATGTAATTAGTGTGTCAGGATTGCATACTTCATTGATTTACGGAGCAATAAGCGTAATTTTAGGTTATAAGTTATCAATTATAGTATTATTTTTATATGTGGTTTTTACTGGTGCAAAGTCTGCTACCATGAGAGCTTTTATTATGATTGTAACATTAGTGCTCTCAAAAAAGTTAAAAAAGAATCATGATAGCATTTCTGCCCTTTCCTTTGCAGCCTTCCTCTTATTGCTGATTAAACCATATTATATATTGGATGTAGGATACTCTTTGAGTTTTTTAGGGATGTTAGGTTTATATCTATTATATAAACCTATTAGAAGAAAGTTTTATAAATTACCAAGGTTTTTAAATGAGTCTATAAGTTTAACTTTTGCTGCAACTTTTTTTACTATGCCCTATATAATATTTATCTTTAAGACCTTTAGTTTAGGTGGATTAATAGCAAACTTAATAATTATTCCTTTTTACACTTTTGTTGTTATAATTGGAAATATAGCCTTGGTTATACATAAAGTTCAACCCGTATTTAATATTTGCACTAATATGTTAGTATCTATTTTTAGTATAATAAACATTAGCCAAAAGTTCCTCATAGATATATTACCTGTTCCTTTAAAATTGAGCTATATGGAAGGGTTAGCTGTAATCATGCTATATCCTACCTATATGCTTGTAAAGAGGGGGCATAGAGCCTTGCTATATATGCCTATAGCTTTATGTGTGTTAATAGGAGTTAATCAGTATAAATTTACTCCAGAGGTTAGCTACATTAATGGAGGTGCATTTAATATTATAAGTGTTCATTATAAAAATAAGAGAATCTTACTTTCACCTCAGAGAGTTAAATTAAGCAAAGTTTACGAGCCTATAACAGTTCAGGAGATTTATGATGACTTTGAAAAGGAAGTTGAAATTCAGCTGGATGATAAATATAAGATAAAGGGTATAAAAGAAAACAAAGATATAGTGTTAAAGATGTTTAATAAAAATCATTATGTTAGTTTTATGGTTTGCAATAAAGAAGAAAAAATTGAAGAAGACTTAGTTAAAGAAAGTAAGGACATGGAAGTAATGAGGAGGGAAGAAATTTCAGAACTTCAAGATGAGGAAAAACATGAAGATAAGGAACCTTTCTATAGTGAATATAGCCTGCCTTATGATATAATAAGGGTTGTCAAAGATAAAGAATTGAATCCTAAGGGTCGATATTTCAAAAGTTTCAAAATAATTAATGGAAAAGCTTTTGAAACCTACATACATTAGAAATAATTAAAGGAAAAGTTGAGGATTTTTTTATTAGGGGGAGGGTGTTGAAGTTGATTCAGCTATCAGATTTTGAGAAGAATTTAAAAGGCAATAAGATAGATAATTGTTATATTTTTTGTGGAACAGACGAAAATCTTATAAGGGAATCCATAGATAATATGGTAAGTAAATTAATAGACCCTTCTTTTAAGGAGTTAAATTATGTAAGGTATGATGGAGCTAAGGTAAATAATGATTTGCTTTTAAACTCTTGTGAAACCTTACCTTTTATGTCAGACAAGAAGATTGTAGAAGTATACAGAGCTAAGTTTTTAGAGGATGGGAATGTAAAGGGTTCAGGTGATGGAAAAGCCATGGACTTTAATGAATTATCTAAGTATATTACAACACTACCCACTTATACTGTACTTATCATGTATTATATATTTGAAAGTGAGAGAGACAAGGTAAGTGGAAAAGTAAAAAAACTAGAAGGAAAAGCTACTGTAGTAAAAGTAGATAAGCTAAAAGGTGCATCTCTTCAGAATAAAGTAAAGGAAATATTTCAAAGTAGGGGCAAGAAAATTGACAAAGCAGAATTGAGTTTTTTTTGCAGCATAATAGATAACAATATGAATATTGTAAGTAATGAAATAGATAAGCTTATTTGTTATACAGAAGGAAGAGATATAGCTAGAGAAGATATTATTACCCTAATGCCTCCTAAAAGTGAAAATGACATATTTAATCTAGTAGATTACTTATCTCAAAGAAATATAAAAAAATCAATAGACATTCTAAATGAATTAATTTATAAGGGTGACAAACCTTCAATAATTTTATATATGATTGAGAGACAATTTAAGTTGCTATTAGCTCTGAGAGTTGGAAATGAAGGTGGAAAGGGACATGAAGTGCTGGCTAAAAACTTAAAACTTCATCCTTTTATTGCGGAGAAAATGGTTAAACAGAGCCAAAAATTTACGCTGGAAGCTTTAAGAAAGAATTTAAAGCTTTGTGTAGAAGTGGAAAGCTTAATTAAATCTACTTCAATAGATGATAAAACAGCTTTAGAAATGCTTATAATAAATAGTATGATAAATAAATAAAACAAATTATTAATGATTAGTCCTTGGCTTAAAATGCCATGGACAAATTTACTTGTCAATAATTTCTTCAAATAGAATAATTATATACATGGAAAAGCAAATAAAACGAATAAAATAAATAACCGGTGAAATTTCACCGGTTTATTTATTAAGCTGATAAGCTGTTTAATTTAGTTGCTAATCTAGATTTTTTTCTAGCTGCTTTATTTTTATGTATTATTCCTTTTGATGCAGCCATATCTAAAGCTTTAACTACAACTTTAAAGCTTTCGTTAGCAAGTTCAAGGTTTTGGCTTGCTATAGCAGCTTCATACTTCTTTATCTTTGTTTTTAAAGCAGATTTTAACATTGTATTTCTCATAGTTTTAGCTTGAGTAACTTTAATTCTTTTTTTAGCTGATTTAATGTTTGCCATTATCAATTCACCCCCTTGTATTTTTATCACGTCACAGCAGCTTTGGGGAAGTCTGCGTATGAGTTCTACATAACAAAAGCTATTATAACATTATTTCTTAGCCACTTCAAGTAGATTTTTACATATAAATTAAACCTAGTTTTTTTAAAACTGTAGCTGTGAGCAATGATGAAGGCTTTATTAATAAGTATTTGACTAAAAGCTATAGAATTATACCTTTAAAAATATATTACCAATTTATATTTTTAAATTCTAGAAAAATACTAAGATTTATAATTAAACATACAACTTTAATAAGATTTTGGAAGCTTCAAGTCTGCAATCTTCATTAGGGGGCTGCTGAGCAGTCTTGCACTCTTGAGCTTAGGTAAACTGCTTTGGTGTAACAAACGCAGTTTGTTCACAAAATATCTTTGTCTAGTTTAAACCAGCCTCCAAAGCAGCTCTACAAAATGAATTTGTCCATTATTTAATAGTTAAGACTTATGAATATAGGATACTTTTTAATTATCAATGGCTTTTGCTATGGATAAGCAAAGAATAGTAATAGAGCAATTTGGTAAACATAAATACAAAATTATGAATTTTTGAATGAGGTGAAAGAATGAGTGATAAATTTGTTAGTGTAAGAACAGATTTAGCATTAGAAGCTAGGGAGTATTATACAGAGAAAAATAATACTGATGTGCCAGGAATAAAAGTCAATGAATTTTCAGAGGGAAAAGTGAGAATCTCTAGGGTAGAAGTAGTAAATGACGAGGGAGAAAGAATTATTGGTAAACCAAAAGGAACCTATGTAACTTTAGAATTCCCAGAGTTTGTACATTATGATGGAGAAAGTATTGATGAAGTAAGCAAATCTGTTGCAAAGGAGTTATCTCCATTAGTTAAACTTCAAGATAGTATGACAGCTTTAGTGGTTGGTCTTGGAAACTGGAACATTACTCCAGATGCAGTTGGACCAAAGGTTGTATCAAAAATAATGGTCACAAGACATTTAAAGGAGTATGTACCCGATAGCATAGATGAAGGTGTAAGACCAGTATGTGCTATAGCACCAGGAGTTCTAGGAATTACAGGCATGGAAACAGGAGAAATCATAAGAGGTATAGTTGAAAAAATTAAACCTAATTTAGTAATTTGTATAGATGCCCTAGCTTCAAGAAAAACTCAAAGAGTTAACAGAACTATTCAAATTGGTAACACAGGAATTTCACCAGGAGCAGGGATTGGAAATAAAAGAATGGAATTAAGTGAAAAAACCTTAGGTATACCAGTTCTTGCCATAGGGATTCCCACAGTGGTTGATGCAGGTACCTTAGCTAATGATACTATTGATTTAGTTATAGATGAACTTTCACAGCAAGCAACCACAGGAGGACCATTCTATAAAATGTTAAGAGAGCTGGATAGAAATGAAAAGCAGAGACTAATCCAAGAGGTATTAGATCCTGATTTAGGCAGCTTAGTGGTTACCCCAAAGGATATTGATAAAGTTATAGAATCTGTATCTAGGATTATAGCTAATGGAATAAATATAGCTTTACAACCAGCATTAACACTTGATGATATAAATAAATACTTAAACTAACTAAATACTCATAAAATTATTTATGAAGGAATTACAATAGGGGTTTGTAATTCCTTCATAACTTTTGTAATAAATTTCAAAACCACCTCATATATATGGAATAGATTTAGAGAAGTAATTTCATTTCTCATGTACAAACAGGAGGTGTAAAATGAAATACCAAAGTAAAAAAAATAAAAAGTTAAACATAGCTAGGACTAAATTAGCAGCAATTTTATTTGTTGGTGTGCTTTCCTTGTCAATGCTTATACCTAAAGAAACTAAGGCTTATGATGGAGATACAGACCAAGGACAGGCAACTTTATTGGGGAAGGTTATAGATAATGCAATATCTGTATTTAAATCTGTAGGCAGGAATGATGATACTAGTCTTTCAGGTATGTTTTCTTTTAATCCTTTAAGTGTGGTAAAAAATGAAATTAGCTATTTAGATAATAAAAATTTTAAAGAAGAGTTTGTAAAGGAAGAAGTAATAGAAAAATCTAAGGTTGTAGAGCAAATAGTAATAAATCCCTTCAACCTAAGTGAAGGGGAAATAACTAAGCAAGAACCAAAAGTCGAAACAGTTGGTAATCCGGCAGATAATTCTAAAAAGAAAATACTTATATATCATTCTCATACTAGTGAGGCCTACTCTACAGAAGAAACGAGAACCACTGATCCTAATAGAAATATAGTATCTGTAGGGGAAGCCTTAACAAAGGAACTAGAAAAACAAGGCTTTACAGTAATCCATGACAAAACAATTCATGATATCGATTATAATAAGTCTTATTATAAATCAAGGGAAACAGTTAGTAAGTACTATAGTAAATATGGAGAGTTTGATTTTGTAATAGATATGCATAGAGATGCGGGTCCAGATAAAAAGCATGTAACAGCAAATGTAGAGGGTCAAAACATTGCAAGACTTATGTTTGTAACCACAACAAAAAATCCAAAATATAAGGCACATATAAATAATATTAAGTCTATCTTTGAAATTTCCAAAGATGTTTGTCCAGGGCTTTTTAGAGAGAGAAACTTATACGAAAATCCAACAGGAGTAAAATATTATAATCAAGATTTGAGCAATAATGCAGTTTTGATAGAGGTAGGAGCTACCACAAATACCTTACAGGAAGCAATAAATAGTATGAAATATTTTAGTAGAGTACTAAGTGAACACTTAAATAAAACTTCGAAGAATTAAAAAAATCTTTATAAGGGTTTAAAATCATGGGCTGTATAAAAATATATAAAAGAGTACATCCTTTTAAAAAGGAGGTGCTCTTTTTATTATGGAATATAAATTTGATGATAATAGTGAAAAAAACAATAAAAACAAATTTAAATATAAGGTACTTTTAATTTTGTCTATAATTTTTTTAATTTATGGAATAACCTTAGTAAATGTGAATTTAGCAGAGGTTATAAGAGAAAAATCAAGCTTTTTAGTAAGCTTTAATAATAATCCCCCAGAGGTTGTAGTTGATTTAGGCGAAAACCACGTAATTTTCAGCACCAAGGTTTTTAAGGAATTTAAAGATGGTGTAGTAGCAATTTGTGATGCTATAAAAGACACTGTTGTATCATTAAAAAGGTGAGAATTTTAAAATTATAAGTTCTTTGTGCTTAAATATTGACAAAAATCCTTAAATCTATGATATAATTTACAATGGTTTACTCTAAGAATATAACCGAAGCATGTAATCAATAGGTATTCAAAGGATAGGTATACTAATTGATTAACTATAGAATAGATAATACATTTACGGGGGTAATTTTCATGCAAAGTGATAGACAAAAATACATAAGAAACTTTTCCATTGTTGCACATATAGACCACGGTAAGTCTACTCTTGCAGATAGGTTACTTGAAAAAACTGGTACCCTAACAGAAAGAGAAATGGAAGCCCAAATACTAGACAATATGGAACTGGAAAAAGAAAGAGGAATAACAATAAAAGCTCAAGCAGCTAGACTAGTATACAAAAGAGAGAATGGAGAGGAATACATATTAAATCTTATAGATACTCCTGGTCATGTAGACTTCAATTATGAGGTTTCTAGAAGCTTAGCAGCATGTGAAGGAGCAATTCTTGTAGTTGATGCAACCCAAGGAATACAAGCACAAACCTTGGCAAATTGCTATTTAGCCCTTGATCATGACTTAGAAATTGCACCAGTAATTAACAAAGTTGATTTACCTAGTGCAAGACCTGAGGAAGTAAAAAAAGAAATAGAAGATGTTATTGGCATTGAGGCAGAAGATGCACCACTTATTTCAGCAAAAACAGGTTTAAATATACAAGATGTCCTTGAATCTGTAGTTAAGAAGATACCAGCACCAACTGGTGACGAAGAAGCACCTCTTAAAGCCTTAATATTTGACTCATATTATGATAGTTATAAAGGCGTAGTTACTTATATAAGAGTTTTTGATGGTGTTGTTAGACCAGGCACTAAAATTAAACTTATGGCTTCAAACAAAGTATATGATGTAACAGAGGTTGGAGTATTCACTCCTTCACCACTGCCAATTGGAGAACTTAGGGCAGGAGATGTTGGATACCTAAGCGCATCAATTAAGAATGTAAAAGATGCAAGAGCGGGAGATACAATCACAGAGGCAAGTAGACCAGCAGAACAAGCCCTAGAAGGATATAGACCAGCTATTCCTATGGTATTTAGTGGTATATATCCTGTAGATGGAGCAAAATATGAAGCATTAAAAGAAGCTTTGGAAAAACTTCAATTAAATGATGCAGCCTTAGCTTTTGAACCAGAAACTTCAATAGCTTTAGGATTTGGTTTCAGATGTGGATTCTTAGGATTACTTCATATGGAAATCATTCAAGAGAGAATTGAAAGAGAATTTAATTTAGATATTATTACTACAGCCCCTTCAGTTATTTACAAAGTAATGAAAACTGACGGTGAGTTATTAGAAATAACAAACCCAACAAACCTTCCAGAACCAACAGAAATTACTCATATGGAAGAACCTTTGGTAAAAGCATCTATCATAGCACCATCAGAATATGTAGGAGCAGTAATGGAGCTATGCCAAGAGAAAAGAGGAATATTTATTGATATGCAATATCTTGAAGAAACAAGAGTTGTTATCAACTATGATATGCCACTAAACGAGATAGTATATGATTTTTTCGATGCATTAAAATCAAGAACTCGTGGATATGCATCCTTTGATTATGACCTAAAGGGTTACAAAGAAACAAAACTTGTTAAACTTGATATTCTTTTAAATGGAGATGTAGTTGACGCGTTATCAATGATAGTTCCTGCAGAAAGAGCATATCATAGGGGAAGAGTTATGGTTGAAAAGCTTAAGGAAATAATCCCAAGACAAATGTTTGAAATTCCAATTCAAGCGGCTGTAGGTTCAAAAATCATTGCAAGAGAAACAGTTAAAGCAATGAGAAAAGATGTTCTTGCAAAATGTTATGGTGGAGATATTTCAAGAAAGAAGAAACTTCTTGAGAAGCAAAAAGAAGGTAAGAAGAGAATGAGACAAGTAGGAAGTGTAGAAGTTCCACAAGAAGCATTCATGGCAGTATTAAAAGTAGATTAATAAAATATGATGGATGGAGAAGAGAAACAATGCAAGATGCAGGATTATATATTCATATTCCATTTTGTAAGATGAAATGTTATTATTGTGATTTTCCTTCCTTTAGTGGAAAAGAAGATAATATGATTTCCTATGCTAAAGCTCTCTCTAAAGAAATCCGTATAAAGTGTAAAGAAAATAATATAAAAACTATATTTATAGGTGGGGGAACTCCCACCTATTTATCTTTACATGGGTGGAGGATTATAAAAGAGGCTATAGATGAAATTAAGAAGGAGCACATAGAATTTACTATAGAAGGAAATCCTAAAACCTTTACAGAAGAAAAGTTAAAGCTTTTTAAGGACATGGGGGTAAATAGAATATCTGTAGGACTTCAGGCTTGGCAAGAAGAGCATTTAAAGTCTTTAGGAAGAATACATACCTTAGAGGATTTTAAGAATACTTTTAATTTGTTAAGAGGGTATGGGTTTGAAAATATAAACGTGGATATAATGTTTGGAATTCCTAGCCAAACTTTAATACAGTGGAAAGAAACACTGGAACAGATTATAAGTTTAAATCCAGAACATATATCTGCTTATAGCCTAATAATTGAAGAAGGTACCTACTTTTATAATCTTTATCAAAAGAATCAGTTGAAACTTCCAGAGGAAGATACCGAAAGACAAATGTATGAAGATACGGTAAGTATATTAAAGGAAAATGGCTACACTCAATATGAAATTTCAAATTTTGCTAAGAAAGGTAAGAAGTGCAAACATAATTTAATCTATTGGAGTTTAGATAACTATATAGGTTGTGGTAGTGCAGCTCATTCTTATTTAAATGGAATTAGGTATAGAAATGAAGAAAATATAGAAAAATATACTTGTAAAATTGAAAATGAAAACAATGCCATCATTGAGGAACATTTAAACTCAAAAGAAGAAACCATGGAAGAATTTATGTTTTTAGGATTAAGAAAAACCCAGGGTATAAGCACTTTAGAGTTTAAAGAAAGATTTGGAGTAGATATAGAAGGTGTTTATGGAAATGTTATTGAGAAATATGTAAAATTAGGATTGTTAAATAGTAAAAATCAAAGAATATATCTTACTCATAGGGGCATTGAAGTATCCAATATTGTAATGTCAGATTTTTTGTTGTAAAAAAACATTAAAAACTATTGACAATTAATTTCCTTAGTAATATATTAAAAATATAGTAGTTAGCACTCGCAAGTGACGAGTGCTAATAATGAGGTGAAAGTATGGAGATGGATGAAAGAAAGATCAAAATACTTCAGGCTATAATAAATGATTATATCAATTATGGTGAGCCTGTGGGATCCAGAACCATTGCTAAAAAATACGACTTAGGCATAAGTTCGGCTACTATCAGGAATGAAATGGCAGACCTTGAAGAGATGGGGTTTATTGAACAATTGCACACATCTTCTGGAAGAAAGCCCTCAGATAAGGGATATAGACTTTATGTGGATAGGCTGATGAAAATATCAAATCTTACCTTTGAGGAAGAAGAAGCCATTAAGAACTACTTAGTAGACATTGCTTTTTATGAAGTTGATAAGATAGTTAGAGTTGCAACAAATATCCTTTCAGAATTAACTAAACTAACATCAATAGTGAAATCGCCTTCTGTTAGAAAAAGCTCCATTAAGCTTATACAGCTCATGAGCTTAGAGAAAGGCAACATACTATCTACAATAATTACAGATAGCGGTATTATAAAGCACAACTTGATTAAAATAAGCAATACAATTGATACTAATAAGCTTTTAACTCTTAATAATATTCTTAATAGGTCTTTAGCAGGGATTACAATACAACAAATATCTCTTGATTTTTTATTCAATCTTAAACAACAATTAAGTGGATATGAAGAGATTTTTGATGCTATTATTCCAGTATTGTATGAAAGTCTTGTGAATAATGAATATGACCAGGTTTATACCCAAGGTTCAACTAATATATTCAATTATCCAGAGTACAACAATATTGATAAAGCTAAAGAGTTTTTAGGATTAGTTAATAACGAGGAAAGCCTTAAAAACTTACTAGATCAAGGTAATATACAAGGTAAGTTGTCTGTAAAGATTGGTGAGGAAAACTTTATAGAATGTGCTAAAGAGTGTAGTATTATAACAGCTACCTATAGCTACAATGGAAACACATTAGGAACTATAGGGGTTATTGGACCTACTAGAATCCACTATGCTAAAGTAATATCCGTTCTTGATAGTGTAGTAAATGTTATAAATAATAATATATCAAAAATATATGACAATTCACCATAACCTATTATATTAAGACCGGATTGGAGGAATAAGGTTTGAATAATAATTTGGATGAAAAAAATGTAAATAGTTCTGAAGTTAACATGGATAATGTTACTGAAGAAACTCTAAATGCATCAGAAAAACTTAAAGAGGATTCTACTGAAACGGTAGAAGAAGCGGAAGTAAACGAGGATTTAGAGTTTGAAAATCTATCCGAGGAGGATAATGAGTTGATTAAATTTAAATCATTAAAAGAAGAAAATAAAAAACTTCAAGAGGAGTTAGACTCTTTAAAGGATAGATTACTTAGAACTGTAGCTGAATATGACAACTACAGAAAAAGAAGTATTAAAGAAAAAGAAAACATTTATACAGATGCCTGTGAAGATGTTTTAAAGGATATGCTACCAGTACTTGATAATCTTGAAAGAGCTTTAGTGGTAGATGGAAGTGCAGAAGACCTTAAAAAAGGAATAGAAATGACAGTAAAACAATTCAACAACTCCTTAGAAAAACTTGGGGTAGAAGAAGTTGATGCAAGTGGTGAATTTGACCCAAATCTTCATAATGCAGTAATGCATGCTGAAGATGCAAATCTAGGTAAAAACCAAATTGCTGAAGTGTTCCAAAAGGGATACAAAAAAGGAAGCAAAGTTTTAAGATATAGTATGGTAAAGGTTGTAAATTAACTTTAGGAGGTAAATTAATATGGGAAAAGTAATAGGAATTGATTTAGGAACAACTAACTCTTGTGTTGCTGTAATGGAAGGTGGAGATGTAGTAATTATACCTAACGCTGAAGGCGCTAGAACTACTCCATCAGTAGTATCTTTCTTAGCAAATGGTGAAAGACTAGTGGGTCAAGTAGCAAAAAGACAAGCAATTACAAATCCTGAAAAAACTATAATGTCAATAAAAAGACACATGGGAACAAACCACAAGGTAAATATAGATGGGAAAGAATATGGCCCACAAGAAATATCAGCAATGGTACTTCAAAAAATTAAAGCAGATGCAGAAGCATACCTTGGAGAAACAGTTACAGAAGCTGTTATCACAGTTCCTGCATACTTTAACGATAGCCAAAGACAAGCAACTAAAGACGCTGGAAGAATAGCTGGTCTTGAGGTTAAGAGAATAATCAACGAGCCAACAGCAGCATCACTTGCTTATGGTCTTGATAAAATGGATACAAACCAAAAAATATTTGTTTACGACCTAGGTGGAGGTACTTTTGACGTATCTATCCTAGAACTTGGTGATGGAGTATTCGAGGTTAAATCTACGAATGGAGATACAAAACTTGGTGGAGATGACTTTGACCAAAAGGTAATGGACTATATTGCTGATACTTTCAAAGCAGAAAATGGTATAGATTTAAGAAATGATAAAATGGCACTTCAAAGATTAAAAGAAGCTGCTGAAAAAGCTAAGATTGAATTATCATCTTCAATGCAAACAAACATTAACTTACCATTCATCACTGCTGATGCAACTGGTCCAAAACACATCGATTTAAACTTAACTAGAGCTAAATTTAATGAGTTAACTCATGATTTAGTACAAAGAACAATAGAGCCAATGAGAAAGGCATTACAAGATGCTGGTTACTCAATTGGTGAAATTGATAAAGTTGTTTTAGTTGGAGGATCTACAAGAATTCCAGCAGTACAAGAAGCTGTTAAAAACTTCACTGGAAAAGAGCCATCAAAAGGCGTTAATCCAGACGAGTGCGTTGCAGCAGGAGCAGCAATTCAAGCTGGAGTATTAACTGGAGATGTTAAAGACGTATTATTATTAGACGTTACTCCATTAACATTGGGTATTGAAACTATGGGAGGAATTGCAACTCCATTAATAGAAAGAAATACAACTATACCAACTAAGAAAAGCCAAATCTTCTCAACTGCAGCAGATGGTCAAACTTCTGTTGAAATCAACGTTGTTCAAGGGGAAAGACAAATGGCTGCTGATAATAAAACTCTTGGAAGGTTCACTCTTTCAGGAATTGCACCAGCTCCAAGAGGAATTCCACAAATCGAAGTTACTTTTGACATCGATGCTAACGGTATAGTAAAAGTTTCTGCTAAAGATAAAGGAACTGGAAAAGAAGCAAACATCACTATTACTGCTTCAACTAACCTAAGTGAAGATGAAATCCAAAAAGCTGTAAATGAAGCAGAGAGATTTGCTGAAGAAGATAAGAAGAGAAAAGAATCTATAGAAACTAAAAACAATGCAGACCAACTTGTTTATCAAACAGAAAAAACTTTAACTGAACTTGGAGAAAAAGTTTCTGCTGAAGATAAAGCTAAGATAAATGATAAAATTGAAGCTTTAAAGAAAATAAAAGATGGTGAAGATTTAGAAGCTATTAAAAAGGCTACTGAAGAATTAACTCAAGAGTTCTATGCTGTATCTTCTAAAATATATCAAGCTGAGGGTGCACAAGGTGGAGCAGAAGGCTTCGATCCAAACAATATGGGTGGAGCACAAGGCGCTGCAAACAATGGACCTCAAGATGACAATGTAGTAGATGCTGATTTCAAAGTAGACTAATATAATCACAACTTTAAAGGCACGTGCCTAAGAGGTTTTTATCAGCATTAAATAAGAAAGCTAAAGTCCCTGGAAACCTTAATTTTTTAGGAATAAAGCTTACTTATAACCTGAAAAAGGAAATCTTGTGATTCATTAATTAACTAAACTAGTAAGGGTTAACCCCTTACTAGTTTAATTTGAGTATAGAGGCAGTTTTTGCCAAACCCATGAAAGTGCGGTATAAACAGTTGAATTTATACCTAATATGTTTTATCATATAAAACAGAGAAAAATAGGTGGTGAGGAACAAATATGGCTAATAAAGATTACTATGAAGTGCTTGGGTTAGAGAAAAATGCTAGTGAAGAGGACATAAAAAGGGCCTTTAAAAAGGCAGCCCTAAAATACCATCCAGATAGAAATCCAGATAATAAAGAAGCAGAAGAAAAATTTAAGGAAATAAATGAAGCATATCAAGTTCTATCAGACTCTGAAAAAAGACAAAGATATGACCAGTACGGAACAGCAGACTTCAATGGTCAAGGCTTCGATGGTTTTGACTTTGGCGGAGGCTTTGGAGGTTTTGGAGGTTTTGGTGATATATTTAGCGATTTATTTGGTGGTGGAGGTTCAAGAAGCAAGAACGCTCCAAGAAAAGGTGCTGATTTAGAATATAACCTAAACTTAACCTTTGAAGAAGCGGTATTTGGTTGTGAGAGAGAAATATCTGTAACAAGAAGAGAAAAATGCGAAACTTGTTCTGGTACTGGAGCAAAACCAGGAACCTCAGCAAATACGTGTTCAAGATGTGGTGGAACTGGACAAATTAGAGTTACTAGAAGTACTCCATTAGGTACTATCGCTACACAAACAACTTGCGATGTGTGTGGAGGAAAAGGTAAAACTATAGATAGTCCATGCCAAACTTGTCGTGGTACAGGAAAAGAAAGAAAAACAAGAAAAGTAAGCATTAACATTCCAGCAGGAGTTGACACAGGAAATGTAATGCCTCTTAGAGGACAAGGAGAGGCAGGCGAAAATGGTGGACCTCCAGGAGATTTATATATAAATATAAGAGTGGCTCCACACAAGACCTTTAAACGTCAGGGTTTTGATATTCATATGGAAACACATGTAAGCTTTGCTAAGGCTACCCTTGGAACGGAAATTAAAGTTCCAACTGTAGATGGAGATGTAACTTATAAGGTTCCAGCAGGAACTCAGCCAGGAACTGTATTTAGATTAAAAGGCAAAGGTGTACCAAGAGTTAATTCTGCCGGTAGAGGAGACCATTATGTGAAAGTAATAGTGGATGTTCCTAAAGCAATAAATGATAAACAAAAAGAAGCTTTAAGAATGTTTATGGAAGCAAGTGGTGAACAATTCGAAGGTTCCGAAGATCATAAAAAATCTTTTAAGGATTTATTTAAAAAGTAAAACTTGTTGAGTTTAAAGTTAAGGCATTTTCAAATGCCTAAATAATAATGTTAGTTATAATAATATTAAATATTATTAAAGTTAGATAGTGCCTTAAACTTAAGGCACTATCTTTATTTATATATAGGTTGATTTAATTATTAATTAAATCTATAATAATAACTTGAATGAAAGTTACTAAAATACTTACATTATAGGGTGCAACTTAAGGAGACTTAATGGAAATTTAATTACCTATATAGGTTTCTATGATGAAATTTTAGCTTATTCACCTTTAAAAAACCTTAAGAAAACCAAGGTAGGAGTAATTTACAAGTTAAGGCTTAATTTTCGTTCTATCTATATAGAAATCTTCTAATTGGAAAGGATAATAATATTATATAGATACTGAAATTAAGTTTACACTTTGCAATTTAGATTTTAAGATTATCTAATGATTATTAAAATGTATTTTCATTACTGGAAGATATATATTGTAAATAAAACTTTAATATAAATGGAGGCAAATAAATGGATAAAAATTGGGTAGAGGTAACTGTAGTTACAAGTAGTGAAGCAACAGAAGCGGTGTCGGGATTCTTTTATAACACAGGAGTAAAAGGGGTTTCTATAGAAGATTCAGAAGATGTAGAATTTAAAAAGAGAAATCCTGGTGATTGGGATTACTTTGATGAAACTATTCTTAACATAAAAGAAGGAGCTGTAGTTAAGGGGTATTTTAAGGAAGATGAGAATTTCCCTGAGTATTTTCAGTATATAAAGGATAGTGTAGATAAGTTGCCTGAATTTGGATTTGCTAAAGGTGAAGGTATTGTTACAGTAACAAAGGTTAATGAGGAGCAATGGGAAAACAACTGGAAGAAATATTATAAACCAACTAAGGTTGGGGAAAAAATTGTTGTTAAGCCAATCTGGGAAACCTATGATGTGAAAGAAGAGGAACTAATTGTAGAATTAGATCCAGGTATGGCTTTTGGAACAGGTACTCATGAAACTACAAGAATGTGCATACAGGCCCTAGAAAAACATGTTAAACCAAATTCTACAGTATTTGATATAGGAACAGGATCAGGAATTCTAGCTATTTCTGCAGCAAAACTTGGAGCAGAGAAAGTAATTGGAGTAGACCTAGATCCAGTAGCTGTGGATTCTGCAAAGAATAACATATCCTTTAACAACTTAAACAATATTGAAATTCTTTATGGAGATTTAATGGAAGTAGTTGAAGGAAAAGCTGATATTGTAATTGCTAACATCATTGCTGATGTAATAATGTTCCTAGCTGAAGGAGTAAAAGATTTTATAAAAGAAGGTGGATACTTTATAGCTTCAGGAATTATTTTAGAGAAGAGAAAAGCTGTAGTTGAAAAGCTAGAGAAGTGCGGCTTTGAAGTTATGGATGTAATGGAAGATGGGGAATGGGTTTGCATAATTTCTAGACTTTAATTACATTTTGGAAGAATAATTAAACGCATTTCCAAATTCTCTATTTTAAATGGGCATGTTTATTATTTAAGATGTTTTTAGAGAGCTAACCTAATAAGGAGTATATAATAATCTTTAATTTTAACTCTTTAAAATTACAATAATCAATGAAAGAAGTTTCTGAGATAATTGATACTTTATAAGGATAGGAGTATTACATCTATGCATAAGTTTTTTATATTAAAGGAAAATATCCATGGTGATAACTGCATCATTGAAGGGGAAGACGTTAAGCATATTTACAAGGTTCTAAGACTTGAAAGCGGAGATAAAATTAACATAAATGATGGAGAAGGTACTGAGTACCTAGGAGAAGTTCAGGACGTTAATAAAAAAGAAGTTAAGGTAAAGCTTTTAGAGAAGGTTGAACTTAACAATGAAAGCAATTTAAAGGTACATCTTTATCAGGGAATGCCAAAATCTGCTAAGATGGATTTAATTGTTCAAAAATGTACTGAGCTTGGAATCTCTAAAATTACCCCAATATTCACTGAAAGAGTGGTTGTAAGAAGTGAGCTTTCGGAATTTAAAAAGGTGGATAGGTGGAATAGAATAGCTTTAGAAGCCTGCAAACAAAGCAAAAGGAGCTTGATTCCAATTATCAACACACCTATTGAGTTTGAGGAGTTACTTCAAGATTTAAAGGAATATGATTTAATTATAGTTCCTTACGAGAACGCACAGGGGCAAGGAATAAGATACGTAGTTAATGAAGTTAGGAATAAGAAAATTAAAGATGTAGCTATAATAGTAGGACCTGAGGGAGGCTTTGAGGAAAGTGAAATCCAAAGTTTTAAGGACCTAGGAGCTTATATAGTAACCTTAGGGCCAAGAATACTAAGAACAGAAACAGCAGGATTCACTGCACTAAGCCTTCTGATGTATGAATTAGGAGATTTAGGAGGAAATATATAATGAAAGTTGCTTTTGCTACATTAGGATGTAGAGTTAACGTATATGAATCAGAAGCTATGACTGAGAAATTTATAAAGGAAGGCTATGAAGTTGCAGCCTTTGATGAATTTTCAGATGTTTATGTAATAAACACTTGTACAGTTACTAACATGGGAGATAAAAAATCTCGTCAAATGATTAGTAGAGCAAGACGAAAAAATCCAGAGGCTATTGTAGCTGTAGTGGGGTGTTATTCTCAAATTGCATCAGACGAAATTTCGCAAATTCCGGGAGTAGATGTAGTTCTAGGAAGTAGAAACAAAGGGGAAATAGTATACTGGGTTAATAGAGCAAGAGAAGAAAGAAAGCAAGTAGTAGAAGTTAGCGATGTCCTTAAAAATAAACAGTTTGAAGAGTTATTTATTGAAGAGTATCAAGATAAGACAAGAGCTTTCTTAAAAATACAAGATGGCTGCAATAGATTCTGCTCTTATTGCTTAATTCCTTTTGCAAGAGGTGCAGTGTGCAGTAAGGAACCTGAGAAAATAATTAGTGAAGTAAAAGAGCTTGCTAAGAATGGATTCAAGGAAATTATATTATCAGGAGTACATACAGCTTCCTATGGAGTGGATTTAGACGGGAATTGGTCCTTAGTTAAAGTTTTAGAAGAAATCCATGAAGTGGAAGGCATCGAGAGAATTAGAATAGGTTCTATAGATCCTACCTTTTTTTCTGATGGGGTAATAGAAAAAATTGTAGAGCTTAAAAAGATGTGTCCACACTTCCATTTATCATTACAAAGTGGATGTGATGCTACTTTAAAGAGAATGAATAGACATTATACTGCTGAGGATTATAAGGTTGTGGTTGAAAACCTAAGAAACCATATGCCGGATGTATCTATTACTACTGATATAATTGTAGGTTTTCCTGGAGAAACTGAAAAAGAATTTAATGAAACTTATAATTTCTTAAGTGATATTAAGTTATCTAAAATGCACATTTTTAAGTATAGTCCAAGAAGTGGAACTAAAGCTGCAGAAATGGAGTTTCAGGTAGATGGAAATATTAAAGAACAAAGAAGTAACAAGCTTATAGAGCTTAATAGCAAAAATGAAAAGGCTTATATGGAAAAGTTCTTAAATAGAAAAATGGAGGTGCTTTACGAGGAACAGGTAAAGGGAAGAGAAGATTACTATATTGGGTACACTCCAAACTATATTAAGGTTATGACTCCTAGTGCTGAAGTGGATTTGAAAAGCAAAATAGTTACTACAAAGCTTATAGCAGTAGAAAGTGAAAATATGATTGGTGAAATTTAAAATACATTTTACCTTAGAGGTCTATCTCTAAAGTTTATTTGCTCAAACAGCAGGAAAAAATTTCTTTTTGTAGAATAATATTGTAAATTATTGAAAAAATAAGTAGGATGGAGGTGAATGATGAATATGTGCATTTTTTGTAAGATAATCAACAACGAAATACCCTGCACAAAAGTTTATGAAGATGATAAAATATTAGCTTTTAAGGATATTAATCCAGCGGCACCAGTGCATGTACTTATAATTCCTAAAAAACATATCACCTCTGTTAATGAGATTAATGAGGATAACGCAGAAGTGGTAGGGCATATATTTACTACAGCAGCAAAACTAGCTAAAGAATTAGGTGTAGATAGCAATGGTTATAGGGTTGTTACAAATGTCGGCACCCAAGGAGGGCAAACCGTAGAACACTTACACTTTCATCTATTAGGTGGAAGAAATTTAGGGTGGCCACCAGGTTAAGAAATTCTTGACAATATGATATACCGACTGTATAATTGATACTGTGCTATTTAGGCCCCGCATTGGCTACTTTTAATTTAAATTAGAATTGAGCTAGCGGAGGGAGGGATATAAATGTCAGAAATTAAGGTTGGAGAAAACGAATCACTAGAGAACGCATTAAGAAGATTTAAGAAGAAATGTGCTAGAGCTGGTGTTCTTTCAGAAGTAAGAAAGAGAGAGCATTACGAGAAACCAAGTGTTAAGAGAAAGAAAAAATCAGAAGCTGCAAGAAAGAGAAAATTCAAATAGAATTTTTGAAAGAAGGTTGAATAATGTCATCCCTTAAGGAGAGATTACAACAGGACTGGAAAGATGCTCTTAAGCAAAAAGAAAAGTTTAAGGCAAGTGTAATTAGTATGGCTAAAGCTGCTATTCTAATGGCTGAAAAAGCCGACGGTTCAAGTCTTAATGATGATCAAATTATTGAGGTTTTAGCTAAGGAAGTCAAGCAAAGGCGAGATGCCATGCAAGAGTTTGAAAAAGGAAATAGGCAAGATTTAGTTGATAGTGCTGTTGCAGAAATTGAAATCTTGTTAGAATACCTTCCTAAGCAGTTAACTGAAGATGAAGTTCGACAAATTGTTGTTGAGTCAGCGGAAAAACTGGGCGCTAATAGCATGAAAGATATGGGAAAAATTATGTCTGACATTAGACCGAAAGTAAATGGTCGTGCAGATGGAAAAATAGTAAGCCAAATAGTTAAAGAATATTTGAATAAATAAGGAACTCAGAGTATCTGAGTTCCTTTGTTTTTGTGTTTAAATTTAGTAAACTAAGTATATCTTTGTAATAATTAGATAATTACACTTTTTAAAACTTATTAGCAGCTTTTATATAATTGAAGAGTATTTTTGCAGGCTAGAGTCAGGTCCTTGGTTTTAGAATACCTTTGAAAGAAATTAATTTAACTTCTACTTTTATTTTCAGTAATTTATCTTATAACCTTATCATAAAATTTAAGAGAGTAATTATAGTGTTACAGTATTAGGATGAGGTGATAAGTTTGAGTGATAAATTGAGAAAAGTAAAGGAAACAGTGATAGGCAAGCTAGATCTTCCTAGAGAGATGGTTTTGGACTTGCCTAAGGTTACCATAATATCAAATAGCGAAATTTCCATAGAGAATCATAAAGGTGTTATATTTTTTGGGGAAAGTCAAATTAAAATTAGGACTTCAATAGGAGTAGTTAATATTTCAGGGGATAGTTTTGAAATCATTTTTGTAGGAGGAAGTACAATAGCCTTAAGCGGTAGATTTAAGTCTGTTGTATTTGATGATAATGAGTAGTTTAACTAGATATAAAAAAAGTTATATAACAGTAGAAGTTCAAACCTTAAACCCTGAAAAAATATTAAATTATTTATGGAAGCATGAAGCTCAAATAAAGAACATAAAAAAGAATAATGTGGCATCAATGACGCTAGAAATAAGACTGTGTGATTATAAAATTTTAGAAGAAGTAGTAAGAAAGACCCATAGTAAAATTAAAATAGAGAAAAGAAGGGGAGTTACATTTTTATTACTAAAACTAAGAGGAAGAAAAGTCCTTCTAGGGGGAGTACTAGTATTCTTTGGTATATTATATTATTTAAGTAGTTTTATATGGAAAATAGAAATAGTAACCAAACATCACTTAACACCTTTAGAGCTTAGAATGTTAGTTAAGAGCTATGGTATAACTCCAGGAATGAAAAAATCAACTTTGAATGTTGAGGAGCTTGAAGATAATATTGTTAAAGATACAGATGAAGTTATGTGGGTTAAAGCAAGAATTGAAGGATCAAAGCTATCTATAGAAGTTGTAGAAAGACAGGCACCTCCTAAGATAAAGGAACAGCAGCTAACGGGAAATGTAGTTGCTAAGATGGATGGAGTTATAGAGAGGGTATATACTACATCGGGGACGGCAACTATAGAACCAGGGAAGATAGTTAAAAAGGGAGATTTGCTAGTAAAGGGAGAACAAGGGAAAGAAGGCAAGGTTTATACAATTAAGGCGGAAGGCAAGGTCTATGCTAGGACTTTTTATGAGGAAACTGCTGAATTGCCGATGAACACCGTTGAAAAGGTAAGAACGGGTAAGGTTTTAAAAAATTACTATGTAACCTTTAAGGATAAAAAATATTATCTTAAAAATTCATTAAATAACTTTGAATTTTATGATAAAATAGAAAACAATAGGGGAATAATTAACTGTGATGTTTATTATGAGGTAAATCAGAATGAGAAACCAACAGATCCGGAGATTTTAGCAAAGGAATTGGAAAACAAAATAAGATTAAACCTAGATAAATCAGTAAAGATTATTGAAGTAACCCCTAAAATTGAAAAGTTACAAGATAAGTATTTGATTAAAGTATTAATCATTGCTGAAGAAGATATTGGAGTGGATGAAGTGGTGTCCAATCAGTAATTATCCAAAAAGAAAAGGTGATAATAATGGGTTACACAAATTTAAGAAAAATAAATCTTTCGAAAACCAAACCGTATATGATATTTCTTGTTACTATACTTTTAGTCTATTTTACTTTAAGTTCTTCTCTCATAACCACAAGATATGATTTAGCTGTAGGAGATATTGCTAAGATAGACATTAGAGCACCTAAGGATATTGAAGACGAAATAACTACTCAAAAGAATATAGAACAGGCTTTGAAGCATGTTCAAGATATGTATAGCTATGATGCCAATGTAAAAAAGAATGCCATACAAAATATCGAGGGTCTATTTAACACGGTTAAAAAGGTTAACAAAGAAATACAGCCAAATACTACAAATGGTGAGGAAGGTTCTTCAGAAAAGCTTCAAGAAGAAAGAAGTAAGAGTTTAAGAGAACAAAGTCCTATTGGAAATCTTTCTCTAGAAAACTATAACATACTAGTTAGTTTAGATGATAAACAATTAGATAGCTTAAGTAAATTTCTCACAGAAACTATAGGCAAGCTCTTTGATACTACTGTAATTTATGAAAATAAACCACAAGATATGGCGGTAGCACAAGGGGTAATAACTACAACCTTTAATAATTCGGCCTATTCTAAAAGTATTAAAGATTTAGGTATGGCTATTGGATATACTCAGGTAAAGCCAAATTATTTTATTGATCATGAAAAGACTGAGGAACTAAGACAAGAAGCGAGTAAAGGGGTTAAGCCGGTAATAATTAAGAAAGATCAGACTATTGTAAGTGAAGGAGAGCCAATTACACAGGGCCAAATTGATATCCTAAAAAAGCTAGGACTGCTAAATCAAGACAGATCCTTCAGTTTTTCTCTTCACATAAGTTTAATTGCAATGGTGTTAGCTATAGTGGGACTTCAATGGATCTATCTTAAAGGAAAAAATAAAAGTGTTTATTTAGACCAGAGCAAGTTAATCTTGATTAATTTTTTAACTTTATTAACTGTGATTTTGGGGAGAACCTTGGGGATAATATCTCCATATATAATTCCTTTTTCCTGTATGCCAATACTACTTAGCATTCTTATAGAAGATAAAGTGGCAATAGTTATAAGTGCATTGAATGTAATATTTATAGCCTTTTTAGGCAAATTCTCTATAGATATTACTCTAATTGCCTTAATAAATGTAATAACAGTGCCAATAATTTTGAAAAAAGTCCAACAAAGAAATGATATAATATACTCTGCCCTTTTTATGGCAATTGTAAATATAGTATTCACGGCAATAATAGGATATTTTTTAAGCAGTAATATGTTAGATATAGCAAAGAAATCTTTAACAACAGGAATATCAGCTCTTGTTTCAGGAATTTTAGCTATTGGAATCTTACCTTTTTTAGAAAATATATTTGATTTAGTGACAAATATAAAACTTTTAGAGCTATCTAACCCTAATCATCCCTTAATGAAAAGATTGCTACTTGAAGCTCCAGGAACCTACCATCACTCGGTTTTAGTAGCTAATCTTGCAGAAATGGCGGCGGAGAGCATTGGAGCAAATGCTGTCCTAGCAAGGGTTTCAGCCTATTATCATGATGTAGGTAAGCTAGAGAGACCTTATTACTTCAAGGAGAATCAGGTAGGCATAGATAATCCTCATGATAAAATTGAGCCAGCCTTAAGTTCCTCAATAATCCTTTCTCATGTGGTGGATGGAGTAAGATTAGGTAAAAAGTATGGATTGCCACAAGCTATAGTTGATATAGTTGGACAGCACCATGGCGACTCTTTAGTAAAGTATTTTTATATTACAATGAAGAATAATAGTGAAAATCCAGAGGATGTTAAGGAAGAGGATTATAAGTATAAAGGACCAGCTCCTACAACTAGAGAAGGAGCCATTGTGATGCTTGCTGATAGCGTTGAAGCAGCAGTTAGGTCTATTCAAGGACCAACTAAAGAAAAAATTGAAATTATGGTTGATAACATAATAAAAGGAAGATTAGAAGAAAATCAACTTTCAAACTCAGAGTTGACCTTTAGAGATATTAAAAATATTAGAGAAGCTTTTTTAAAAGTTTTATCTGGAATATACCATGAAAGAATTGAATACCCAAAGGAAAAGGGTATAGAGCAAAAGAAGGAGTAATAGCATGATCTATTTAGATAACAGACAAGATAAAATAGAGATAAATGAGGAACTAGAAGAAACTATTATGGAAATTATCCAGTATACATTAAAACAAGAAGAAGTTCATATTCCTTGTGAAATTAGCGTTATCTTTGTTGATAATGAGGAAATAAGAGAAATAAATAATGATATGAGACATATAGACAAGGTGACAGATGTGCTGTCCTTTCCTATGCTAGAATATGAAGAACATAAGGTCTTCAAGGAATTATATCTAGACTACAACTTTAGTCCCACTGACTTAAATGAAGGAAACTTAGTTCTAGGAGATATGGCTCTTTCTTTAGAAAGGGCATTAGAACAAAGCGTTGATTATGGACATTCTTTTTTAAGAGAAGTTTGCTATCTTGTAGTTCATTCTATTCTTCATCTTTTAGGTTATGACCACATGGAAGAAGAAGATAAAGTAGTTATGAGAAAAAGAGAAGAGGAAATATTGAATAGATTTAATATTAATAGATAAAATAATCATAAGTGTTTGACATGGTGAAAAGCACCATGTCAACTTTGTTTAAGGTGGTTTTGTAATGAAGGTCAAAAAGCTTGTTGATAGTTTTAATTATGCTATCGAGGGAATAATATATTCTATTAGAACTCAAAGAAATATGAGAATTCACATGGCAGTAGCTCTTTTAGTACTTACTGCATGCTTCTTTTACGATTTAAGCAAAATAGAATTACTAATAATAACTATAACTATTACAATGGTAATTATGGCCGAGATGATAAATACAGCAGTAGAATGCGCTATTGACGCAACTACAAACTATTATCACCCTTTAGCTAAAATTGCAAAAAATGTGGCAGCTGGGGCAGTATTAATTACAGCAATAAATGCAGTATTAGTAGCATACATCATATTTTATGATAGAGTATTACCTTTTTCTATTATAATGATGTCAAAGATTAAAAACTCTAGCCCACACATGATATTTCTCATGCTTGTGGTAGTAAGTATTGTTACTGTAGTAGTTAAAGCCATATATGATGAAGGAACACCTCTAAAAGGAGGAATGCCAAGTGGTCATAGTGCTATAGCATTTTCAGTAGCAACCACAATAACCCTGTTAACCAATGAGCCTCTAGTGATGATTCTTTCTTATCTACTAGCAGCTATTGTAGCACAAAGTAGGGTAGATTCAGAGGTGCACTCTATTTTAGAGGTTATATTTGGAGCAGCTTTCGGGTCTTTACTTACCTTATTACTTTATCAGTTTTTAGGTTAGTTTAGGAGTCTATGGTGATAACTTGTTTTGTATAGAACTGAAAAGTCTTAAAACAGCCAAGGTAGAAGTAAATATATAAGCTAAGTGTTGACCTTGGTTTATGAAGCAGATAAACTAGAATATAATTCAAAATAAACTTGTTCATTATTTAACAATTTTTAAAGTAGAAAGTACTTTAGTTTTTGAAATAGCTTACTTTTATATAATATTTGTTACTGAAGTCCACAAATTGGGTCTAATAGGTAATACACTGGAAAATATATTTTCATAGAAAATTAAACATTGAATTTATTAACTGTAGTGGTATAATTTATGTACCATAAGCTTGTAAAGTGAGAATTGAATAAAATATATGTAACATTGTTGAAGAATAAGAAGAATTATAATGTAGAAGTAGTAGCGAAACTTATAGATTGATTTTTGGAGGGATTTACTGTGGAGGAAAGAAATTTAGTGAAATTAGCTATAGAGGCAAGAGAAAAAGCCTATGTACCATATTCAAAGTTTCCAGTAGGAGCTGCTGTTGAAATGGAAGATGGAACAGTGTTTACTGGCTGTAATATTGAAAATGCATCCTTTGGTGCTACAAACTGTGGAGAAAGAACAGCTATTTTTAAAGCTGTATCAGAAGGTCATAGAGTTATAAGAAGAATTGCAGTAGTAGGAGATATGACTACTTTCACTACACCTTGCGGCATATGCAGACAAGTAATTGCAGAATTTGCAAGCAAGGATATAGAAATCATATTAATTAAAAATGAAGAAGAATATGTAAAGAAAACTTTAGAAGAAATATTGCCAGGTGCATTTACTAAAGAAGACTTATTTAAATAAGGAGGAATTATGTTCAAATCAGGATTCGTAACAATTATTGGAAGACCAAATGTAGGAAAATCTACCTTAATAAATCATATAATGGGGGAGAAACTATCTATAGTTTCAAGTAGACCACAAACCACAAGAAACAACATACAAACTATTCATACTACTAAAGAACATCAGATAGTGTTTGTAGATACTCCAGGAATGCATAAACCTAGACACAAGCTAGGAGAGTACATGGTTAAGGTTGCAAAGGATTCAGTTAATGAAGTAGACGTAGTACTATTTTTAACTACTCCTGAGGAAGAAGTTAATGCTGGAGATATGCACATATTAGAACAATTAAAAGAGTGTAATGTACCAGTGTTTTTATTAGTTAATAAAATTGATGAGAACCCAGAGAATAGAATTGCAAAAACTTTGGTGAATTACTCTGAGATATTTAGCTTTAAAGAGATAATACCTATGGCAGCAATTAATGGTAAAAATGTAGATAAAGTAACAGACCTTATAGAAAAATACTTACCTGAGGGACCAATGTATTATCCAGAAGATATGATTACTGACCAGCAGGAGAGGTTTATAATTACGGAAACCATAAGAGAAAAAGCTTTAAGACTTCTATCCCAAGAAGTACCTCATGGTATTGCTGTGGAAATAATTCATATGAAAAAAGATGAAAAAGGCAGATATAATATAGAAGCAAACCTATTATGTGAAAAAGATTCTCATAAGGGAATAATAATAGGAAAAAATGGAGCTATGATGAAGAAAATTTCCACCTATGCACGTCAGGACTTAGAAAAATTCTTAAATGCTCCTGTAACACTAAAGCTTTGGGTGAAAGTTAAGAAGGACTGGAGAGACAGCCAATTTATGCTTAAAGAGCTTGGATATAAATAATCCTAAACAACGTAGGGGTTGATTAATTGAGTACTATAAAAACGAGAGCAGTAGTTATAAAAACTCAAGATTACAAAGAACATGATAGGTTGGTTTGGCTTTTAAGTGAGGATTTAGGAAAGATTTCTGTACTTGCAAAGGGAGCTAAAAAGAGTAAGAATAAAGGGTTTTCTATAACTTTACCCTTTTGTTTCGGTGAGTATGTGGTTTATAAGGGCAGAAGTCTTTATACTTTAAATGAAGGAAGAATTATTGAATCCTTTCAGGACATATTAAATGATTATGAAACCTTAACATATGGCTCCTACTTTAACGAGCTTATAGACATAGCTTGTGGAGAGGAAAATTATTTAAGTCTTTTTAAGGATCTTGTAAGCTCTTTTTATCTATTGAAAAGTAAAGCTGTAGATTTAGAATTACTAGCTAGAACCTTTGAACTAAAGCTTTTAAAGGCTACTGGGTATGGACTTCATCTTGAAAATTGTGCTATATGTGATAAAAAAATTAGTTCCTCTGATTTTATATCCTTGCAATTTTATGGTGCAGTTTGTGGAGAGTGTGAAAAAGTTCATGGAACACATGTATCAAAGGGCACATATAATGTGTTAAAGTTTTTAAATTCCGTGGATACAGATAAAATATCTAGGCTTTCTGTTAATGAAGCTACAAAAAAGGACATATATAAAATTATTACAAACTTTATATTTTTAAATTATCCAAGAAAACCTAAGAGCTTAGCTATGCTAGATTATTTTAACATAATACCTGAAATCAGTGAGGATAAAGAATAAAGGAGGAATTGGTATGAGTGAAATTACCTTAGAGAAAATTGATATTATAAGAAGTAGAACTAACTTAAGTTACAGCGAAGCAAAAGAAATCCTTGAAAAATGCAATGGTGATGTGGTGGATGCATTGGTTTATCATGAAAAGGTGAAAGAAGAAACCAAGGAAGAAAAATCTTTCATGAATGATGTATCAATGACAGTAGATGAATTTATTGCTTATATGAAAGACTTGGTTAAAAAAGGGAATGTTACAAGAATTAAGATTAAAAAAGAAGATAAAACTCTTGTAGATATTCCCGTTAATGCAGGTATTGCAATAGGTCTTGTGGCACTATTACAACCAATATTATTAATGGTTGGAGCAGCTGCAGCTATAATCACTAAGATTCAAGTTGAAATAACAAAAGAAGATGGTACAGTTGAAGTAGTAAACAAAATCATAAAGTCTGTATTCAATGAAACTAAGGAAAAGGCTAATGAAGCTGCCCAAGATATTAAGGATAAGTTTAATAGTCATAATAGTGAAAAGGAAAAGAATGCTGATGAAGTAAATTCTTTTACCTACACTGTAAAGTTTGAAGAAGATATAGCAAAACCTGAAGAAAATACTGAGCATAAAGAAAGTTAGCAGCAATGCTAACTTTTTATTATGAATAATAAAGATATAGACTATTAATTTATACTTTATAACTAATTTTAGGTTTAACATAAGTCATATAACCTTACAAGTAAAAAAGTATTTTATTAATTACAAAAAAGCCTTAAGGGAACCACGTTAGTAATAATGTGCAAGTTAAGTGTTTATTTTAGTTCCCTACATAACTAAACAATTGAAAAACTAGTTTAGTTATGTAGCAAATACATAAGTTCAGCAGTATTCCTATATAACTTAATAAATTCAAAGCTAAAAGCAACTTATAGGAAAGAGCGTGCAAAAGTAGTTTTATTATTAGTGAAGTTTCTTTATTGTATTCTATATAAGTTTAATGAAATTTGCTTTATTACATATAAAAAATATATTGAAAAACTCCATTAATACCTTCATTTTTATGAAAATGTTTTCATTTAGTGAGGTTTTGTAATATAAAATGTATAAAATTTATATTATTTAACAAAAATAAGAGATAGCTAAGATTTTTCATTAAAAAATCTTAATATTTCTTGGTTAATTTAAGAAAAACATTGAAAAATTGTATTACTTGTTATAATATCATGGTATAATAGAAACTATGGAAAATATGTCAACTTATCTATCTTCATATAACTTATGTAAATCTGCTTTAGTTCATATTGAAAGGCGGCGAAATATATTAAACTCTCAGCAAGACAAGAAGAAATAATTAAATTAGTAAAAGAAAATCAGCCTATAACTAGTGAAGCATTAGCTGCAAAGTTAGGGTTAACTCGTTCCGCCCTAAGACCTGATCTTGCAATACTGACAATGAGTGGATACCTAGAAGCAAGACCAAAGGTTGGATACATATTTGGGAAAAAACCATCAGAACAAATAAGTAAGTCTTGTTTCACAAACATAAAAGTTAAAGATGTTATGTCGAAACCTACTGTAGTATCTGAAGAAACTACAGTTTATCAGTCAATTTTAAATCTTTTCTTAAATGATGCTGGTACACTGTTTGTAGAAAACAATGGCAACCTAGTGGGAGCAGTATCAAGAAAGGATTTTATTAAGATGGTAATGGGAACAGTTGATATACACAGGGTACCAGTTGGCATAATAATGACTAGAATGCCAAATATAGTTTATGTATACGAAGAAGAATCAGTTTTAGATGCGGCAAAAAAGATAATAGAGCGACAAGTTGATAGTTTACCAGTAGTACAAAAGGTAGTAGAACAAAATAAAGAAGTGTTTAAAATAGTAGGAAAAGTTTCAAAAACTACTATAACACAATTATTCGTTACGATGGGTGAAGATGAGTAGGAGTTTATAACTCTCTATTTATTAAACTATAGATATTAATTTTAAGGGGTGTATACCATGGAAAACAAAAAGTACGTTTACCTTTTTAGTGAAGGTGACGCTTCAATGAAGAATTTACTTGGTGGTAAGGGTGCAAACCTTGCTGACATGACAAGCATAGGAATTCCAGTTCCACAGGGATTCACAGTAACTACAGAAGCTTGTAACAAATATTATGATGATAACAGAACAATAGCTCCAGAAATCGTTGAGCAAATTCATGCTAAAATGGCTGAATTAGAAAACATTTCAGGAAAGAAATTTGGAAGTTTAGAAAATCCACTACTAGTATCAGTTAGATCTGGAGCAAGAGCTTCAATGCCTGGTATGATGGATACAATATTAAACCTTGGATTAAATGATGATACTGTAGAAGTTATGGCTAACAAAACTGGAAACCCAAGATTTGCTTACGACTCTTACAGAAGATTTATTCAAATGTTTGCTGATGTTGTTATGGAAGTTGAGAAAAAACATTTTGAAGAAATCATGGATGAAATGAAAGAAGCTAAAGGTGTTAAACTTGACACTGAATTAGATGCTAACGACTTAAAAGAGTTAGTTAAAAAGTTCAAAGCTTTCTATAAAAATGCTAAGGGAGAAGAATTCCCAAGCGATCCAAAAGAGCAATTAATAGCTTCGATAACTGCTGTATTTAGATCTTGGAACAACCCAAGAGCCATCGTTTATAGAAGAATGAATGATATTCCAGGAAGCTGGGGAACAGCTGTTAACGTTCAAGAGATGGTATTTGGAAACAAAGGAGAAACTTCTGGTACAGGAGTTGCATTCTCAAGAAACCCATCTACTGGAGAAAAGAAAATATTTGCTGAGTACTTAATGAATGCTCAAGGTGAGGACGTTGTTGCAGGTATCAGAACTCCACAACCAATAGAGCAATTAGAAAAAGAAAATGCAGAAGTTTACAAACAATTCATGGATATAGTAAATACATTAGAAAATCATTACAGAGACATGCAAGACATGGAGTTTACTATAGAAGAAGGAAAACTTTACTTCTTACAAACTAGAAATGGTAAGAGAACTGCTCAAGCTGCTCTTAAAATAGCTGTTGACCTAGTTGAAGAAGGAATGTTAACTAAAGAAGAAGCAATTCTTAAAGTTGAACCAAAACAATTAGATACATTATTACATCCTAACTTTGATGCTACAGACATGAAAAATGCTGCAGTAATAGCAAAGGGTCTTCCAGCATCTCCAGGAGCTGCTTGTGGTAAAGTTTACTTTACAGCTGAAGAGTCAAAAGCTGCTCATGAAAAAGGAGAAAAAGTTGTTTTAGTAAGACTTGAAACTTCACCAGAAGACATCGAGGGAATGATTGCATCTGAAGGTATATTAACAGTTAGAGGTGGAATGACTTCTCACGCAGCTGTTGTTGCTAGAGGAATGGGAACTTGCTGTGTAGCTGGTTGTGGAGATATTAAAGTTAACGAAGAAGCTAAAACTTTCGAAGTTGGCGGAGTTGTTTACCATGAGGGAGATTACATATCTATCGATGGAAGCACAGGAAACGTATATGCAGGACAAATTAAAACAGTTGAGCCAGAAATAAGTGGATACTTTGGAACATTCATGGCTTGGGCTGATGAAATAAGAAGCTTAAAAGTTAGAACAAATGCTGATACTCCAAGGGATACAGCTCAAGCTGTTAAATACGGAGCTGAAGGTATAGGTCTTTGCAGAACTGAGCACATGTTCTTCGAAGCTGATAGAATTATGGCAATCAGACAAATGATCGTTGCTAAAGATGAGACTTCAAGAAGAACAGCATTAGAAAAATTATTACCAATGCAAAGACAAGACTTCATAGGAATCTATGAAGAGTTAGTTGATAGACCAGCTACTATAAGATTCTTAGATCCACCACTACATGAGTTCTTACCACATGTAGATGAGGAAATCAAAGAATTAGCTGTAGAATTAGGAATAACTTTCGAAGAGTTAAAAGCTACAGTTGACTCATTACATGAGTTCAACCCAATGATGGGACATAGAGGATGTAGATTAGCTGTTTCTTACCCAGAAATCGCTGAAATGCAAACAAGAGCAGTTATAGAAGCTGCAATAGATGTTAAAACAAGAAAAGGTTATGACATCGTTCCAGAAATAATGATTCCACTTGTTGGAGAAGTTAAAGAGCTTAAGTATGTTAAAGATATAGTAACAAGAACTGCTGATGCTATAATAGCTGAAAGAGGAATAGAGCTTAAGTACATGGTTGGTACAATGATAGAAATCCCAAGAGCTGCATTAACAGCTGATGAGATTGCTAAAGAAGCAGAATTCTTCTCATTTGGTACTAATGACTTAACTCAAATGACTTTCGGATTCTCAAGAGATGATGCTGGTAACTTCTTAAAGCATTATTATGACAAAGGAATCTATGAGTCAGATCCATTCCAAAGATTAGACCAAACAGGTGTAGGTAAACTTGTTGAAATGTCTGTAAAACTAGGAAAACAAACTAGAGAAGATATTAAACTTGGAATATGTGGAGAGCACGGTGGAGACCCATCATCAGTTGAGTTCTGCCATAACATAGGATTAAACTATGTATCATGCTCACCGTTCAGAGTTCCAGTTGCAAGACTTGCTGCTGCTCAAGCAGAAGTTAAAAACCCAAGAAAATAGTAATATTCATATAATGGATGTTGTTAATTTCTAAGTTTATTCTCAAGGTGAGTTTAAATTCACTTATGTAAGACTTAAGGTTTTAAATACAAGAATAAGGAGTTGGCTTTAAATAGTCAACTCCTATATTTTTATATGTTATTTATAGAGTTTCACCAAATTTAAACTCAATGTACTCTGTAAACTTGCGAACAAAATTAAGCTGGTCTTCATGTTGAGCTACAACTTTTTCAATTAAAGATATAAAGGCCTTTTTATTACACTTTGAAATATTTGCAAAGTAATCTCTAGAAATTTTCCAGTATTTCTGAGGAAAGGCTAAATAAGATAAAATATACTTGTAGTCGTCTATTGTCAGTTCATTGTGTTTTTCATATTCATTTAAGAAAGTTATAGTTAATTCCACGTTCCACTTTGTTCCATCACGCCTTAGAAGTCTTCTTAAGCAATAGGAAATATCAAGAGCACAGAAGTCATATTTACATTTATCAAAATCTATAACCCAAATGTCATTTTTATCTACAATAATATTTTTGCTAACATAATCATTATGGCAAAGAGACTTTGATAAGTTATTAAGGTTTATAGAGCTAGAAATATTATTAGAAGTTTTAGCTAATAAAAGACTTGTTTCAATGTTATCTAAAAAAATTCTAGAAAACTTGTCGTTATGTTTAAAAGCTAAATTTGAATAGGTCATTAAATTGTTATAATGTTTATTTAATGAATTATGAGAGTTATTACAACCGATTTTCTCTGAACTACCTAGGATTGGTTTGAAATTTTGAGAAACTTTATGAATTTTACCAAGGTTGCCGCTAGTTAAAAGTACATGTTTTATAGAATCAAAATCGCATTTATCACCATCAATCCAAGGCGTTAAAATGAAAAGCATATTTTCATAATTAACATATCTACTGTGATTTAAGGTGGATAAAATTCTAGGAACATTGATTTCATACCTATATAACCATTCCACAGCTGAGTAAACAAATAAAAGTTCTTCGAGGGGGAAATAAACTTTTTTAAGACAGTATTCTTTATCCTTATAAGATACCCTATATACTGCTCTTTGCTTGTCAGTATCCTTTAATTTCACTTGATAGACCTCAGCATTATGTAAACCATAATAGGGTAATACGTATTTTTTTACATTTTTTTCAGATAATAATTCTATATTGTTTTTGTTTTTAGCAATACTAGTCATAACAACACCCCTTAAAAAATATTTTCAGTACTAGAATATTATTTCTACATTAAAAAAGCGCCCTAAAGATAAATAAGGAACATTCATTCATAAATTCACTAGGATAACTATTATAAATTAATAAAAGATATGCTTAATAAAATCACTAGAATATTAAAATCAATTATATTAAATTATGAACAGGTTTATTTTGTGGAACCACTTTGAAAGCATATTTGGACCGTCATAAAAGTAGTTTACATAAGCTGAGCACCGCAAGGCCAATCAGCAGCTTCTTAAAGAAGAAGACAGACTTGAAGCTTCAAAAATGTTGTTAAAGAGCTAGTGTTAAATGATAAAAATTAAGCTTCAATTTTATAAAAACTTAGTTAATCGTAATAATATTATTTATAATACAAGTATATTATTAAAGTAGTAACAAATATTACATTTTTAAGTAAGAATATATGTAAGTTGAAATATTATTTCTTCATTGTAAGATAATTTTGAGCAACTTATACAAAAGAGAATGCAAAATAGAATTAGGTATACTTAAGTAGTATCTTTATTGCATTCTATATATATTAGAAAATATATATAGTTTTATGGAGGAGTTTTTGTGAATATTAGAGAAAGAATAGAAAGTGTTGAGAAAAACACATTAATACCAGAGGCAGCATATTCATTTTATTCAAAAGGAAGAAAAGTCGAAGAAAATAAAGATGATATAAGAACTTGTTATATGGTAGATAGAGATAGAATAATACATTGCAAATCCTTTAGAAGACTTAAGATGAAAACTCAAGTTTATATCAAGACTTGGAATGATCATTATAGAACAAGACTTACCCATACTCTAGAGGTTGCTCAAATTGCAAGAACTATAGGTAGAGGCATAGGTCTTAATGAAGATTTAATTGAAGCTATTGCCCTAGGACACGATATTGGACATGTAGCCTTTGCTCATAATGGAGAAGAGGTTTTAAATGAGCTGTTACCACAAGGCTTCAAACACAATGAACACAGTGTTAGGGTATTAACTAGACTTGAGAAAAACGGTAAAGGATTGAACCTCACTGAGGAAGTATTAGATGGTATTTTATATCATAGCGGATTTTCAACTTCAGCTAAAAGATCCTACACCTTAGAAGGGCAGATAGTAAAGTATAGTGATAAGATTGCTTATGTTAACCATGATATAGATGATTCTATAAGAGCTGGACTATTAAGTGAAAGGGAAATACCAGCAGAATATATAAGTTCTCTTGGAAAAAGTCATGGAGATAGAATTGATACTCTAGTGAAAGACTGTATATATAATACAATTACTAATATAAAAAACTATAACCCTTCAGTTTCCTTATCTAGTGAAATAGAAAAGTCATTAAGCGGTCTTAGGAATTTTATGTTTAAAAATGTATATAACGGAGATATTTTAAAAGTGGAAAGAGATAAGGCGAAATTTGTTCTAACTCATGTGTATAAGTACTTTTATAATCACCCAGAGAAACTTCCAAAGTTTTATGGAGAAATTGCAAAGGAAGAAGGATTATCCCAAGGTGTTGGGGATTACATTGCTGGAATGAGTGATGAATTTTGCTTAAGTTTATTTGATGACATATATTTACCAAGATAAATAATGGCCATTAGTAAGGCTCATTTATATAGATTTTAATTATAAGGTTTTGAGAAATGGTTATCTTATAGATAGTTTAAGGGAATATTAATAGAAAAGTTGTTGCATTGTAAGCTTATTAGTAACTAAATGCATGCATATTTATTAAAAACCATATATTATTTATTAAAAATTTAATTTTTTGAAGGAAAACGGCACTTTGTACAGAATATAATAATAGCAATTACTACAAAAAAATAAAAAAAGTTCAAACAAAAGAAGGAATATAAGACTTTTTGTCGAAATTGAAAAGGTATGGACTTTATAGGCAGGTGAAATCGTTAAGTGTTTTCAGAAGAAGTCATACAAAAGGTAAAAGAACAAAATGACATAATAGATGTGGTTTCAGATGTAGTGAGATTAAAGCATACAGGAAGAAACTATATCGGCGTGTGTCCTTTTCATCATGAAAAAACACCTTCCTTTACTGTATCAAGAGATAAACAAATTTACAAATGTTTTGGATGCGGAGAGGCTGGAAATGTCATAAGTTTTGTTATGAAAACAAAGAATGTAACCTTCCCAGAAGCTGTAAAAGTTCTTGCTGAAAGAATAGGAATTGACATTGAGGAAAATAACGATAAAAAAATAGAGCGAGCTAAATTTGACAAAATGTACAATATAAATGTAGAAGCAGCAAGATTCTTTTATAATAACTTAAGGAAAGATGAAAAGGCCTATTCATATTTTAAAAATAGAGGTATTAATGATTCAACTTTAAAGAAGTTCGGAATTGGCTTTGCCTTTGATGGTTGGCATAACCTTAGAAATTATTTAAAAGCCAAGGGTGTTAAAGAGGAAGAATTGCTTAATCTAGGACTTGTAGTAAAAAGTCCCAAGGGGTCAATATACGATAGATTCAGAAATAGGGTGATTTTCCCTGTTTTTGATTATAACGGTAAGGTTATTGGTTTTGGAGGGAGAGTTTTAGATGACTCTAAACCTAAATATTTAAATTCACCAGAAACCCCCTTATTTAGAAAAGGAATACACCTCTATGGATTAAATTTTGCAATTAAGACTAATATGGATAGAACAGTAATAATAGTAGAAGGCTATATGGACTGTATATCCCTTCATCAACATGGAATAACTAATGTGGTAGCAACCTTAGGAACTGCTTTAACAGAATATCAAGCTAAGCTTTTAAAAAGATATGTGGATAAGGTGATAATTTCCTTTGATGCAGACGTTGCAGGGCAAAATGCAACTTTAAGAGGGCTTGAAATCTTGAAAAAAGAGAACTTTGATATAAAGGTATTACAAGTACCACAAGGTAAGGATCCTGATGAGTATATTAAAGCTAATGGAAAAGAAGCCTTTTTAAAGCTTGTAAATAATGCACTACCTCTTATTGATTATAGACTAAAAAAAGCAGAAGATGGAATAAATTTCTTGAATAAAGAAATGATAATAAAATACGTGAACAACATAGCAAATATACTTGCAACACTTCAACCTATTGAGAGAGAGGTGTATGTAAAACAAGTTGCTCAAAAAGCTGGAGTAAGTGAAGAGTCTATTTTGGAGACAATAAGAGATATTAACAAAAAAACTTCAAAAAATGAAGAAAAAACTAATATTAATGTAGATTTTGGGCAAAAATTATATTTAGAGCCTGCTTATGTGAAAGGTGAAAGAACACTTTTGAAGCTTATGCTCAAGGATAAGGAATTTTTAAAGATTATTACAAACTTAATAAATAGAGAAAATTTTATTGTAGAAAGTCATAGAACGATTTATGACTTAATAGTAAATTATCATCACTTGCCTGATGATGAAAGAAATTCTAAAATCGATACAAAATGTGCAGAAGATAGTGAATGCACAAAAGAATGGATAAATATACAAGAACTCCAAGTTAAATTAGGCGAATACGATGTGGAGAGAATGATTCATGATTGTATCAGAGAGATTAAAAAATTTAAGTTAGAGGAGTCGAAGAAAGAGATTATGAGCAAAATTAGGATATGTGAGTCCAAAGGGTTAGTAGAGGAATCTATGGATTTGGCGCAACAACTGATAACTATACAAAAGGAAATAAGTAACGTATAAACCTTAGAAAGGAGGTAATGTGATGAAAGACGAAAAAGACATAAAAGACATAAAAGAAATAAAAGACTCGAAAGATATGAAAGATAAAAATACAAAAGTAACAATAGTTAAAACCCTAATTGAAAAGGGAAAGAAAAAAGGCTCTCTAACATATAAAGAAATAATGGATGAACTAGAGGATGTAGATTTAAGCCCAGAGCAAATAGAGAAAATCTACGAAGTTCTTGAATCAATGGATATTGATGTAGTAGGAGATGTTCAAGAAGAAGAAGAAATAGACATTTCAATACCAGAAGGTATAGCTATAGATGACCCTGTAAGAATGTATTTAAAAGAAATAGGAAAAGTACCTCTACTTTCCTCTGAGGAAGAGATGGAGTTAGCTCAGAAGATTGAAGAAGGAGATGCATACGCTAAGAAAAAATTAGCAGAGGCAAACTTGAGACTTGTTGTAAGTATTGCTAAAAGATATGTAGGAAGAGGAATGCTATTCCTTGACTTAATCCAAGAGGGAAACTTAGGTCTAATAAAAGCCGTAGAGAAATTTGATTACAGAAAAGGTTTTAAATTCAGTACCTATGCTACTTGGTGGATAAGACAGGCGATAACTAGAGCTATTGCAGACCAAGCAAGAACTATAAGAATACCTGTACACATGGTAGAAACCATAAACAAATTAATTAGAGTTTCAAGGCAGTTACTTCAAGAACTAGGACGTGAACCATTACCAGAAGAAGTAGCAAAACACATGGATATGTCTGTAGATAAAGTTCGAGAAATAATGAAAATTGCTCAAGAACCAGTATCTCTAGAAACTCCAATAGGTGAAGAGGAAGATAGCCATTTAGGTGATTTTATTCCAGATGACGATGCTCCAGCACCAGCTGAAGCAGCAGCCTTCACAATGTTAAAAGAACAATTAATTAGTCAATTACGCACATTAACTCCAAGAGAAGAAAAAGTGTTAAGACTTAGATTCGGACTTGATGACGGTAGAGCAAGAACTCTCGAAGAAGTAGGTAAAGAGTTTAATGTTACAAGAGAGAGAATAAGACAAATAGAAGCTAAAGCCTTAAGAAAATTAAGACATCCAAGCAGAAGTAAGAAATTAAAAGATTATTTAGATTAATAAAACTTAACTAAATATCAATATAGATGTGAATATAAATGAATTAAAACATCCCTATATTTAAAAATATTGGGGTGTTTTAATTTTTCATAGGTATTATTAAGCTTAAAATTAAAATTTTAGTTAATAAAGTTAATAAAATTAAGGTAAACAAGCTTTATATCAATTTAACAATTTACCCAGAAGAGCTTTTGTGCTATAATTTCCATAAGGTGGTGAAAGCATGAGAGTATTTAGAGGTATAAAAAGCTTTGAAATAGTAAATTCAGTTTTATTAGCAGTAATGTATAATATTTTGCTATTGCTTTTAATGTACAACACAGGGTCTTATACAGTGCTAAACTTACTTAGAGCACTATTAATTGCGTGTAATGTTTTTTACTTATACCACATTTTTTTATGGGCTACTGTTAAATATGTAATTACAGAAGATGAACTACAAATAACAGGAATAGGAAATTTAAAGAAAGTAATAATACCCCTTTCAGATATAAAGGGATACACTATAATATCAGGGAAAATTAAAGGAATTAAACTTTCTGGAATTGCTTCAAATAGATTTGCCCTAGGTCGTAGTGTGGTTAAGACTTTAGGTACAACAAGAATGTTTGTAACTAATAACACATCGGTGATTTACTTAAGAACAGAAGAGATAAATTATGCCATATCACCTAAGGAAGCAGAAGTTTTTGAAGAACTATTAAACAAACATAACATTTTTAAAATACAGTGGGAAGTAAAATTTAATAAACCAAATAAATTATATAAGGATAAAAAGTTTAAAAAGCTATTATTTTTAACAAGTGCAGTGATAATAGTAATGACCTTAAATCCATTAGTTAATTATCTAACTCATAGATTGCCAAATATAATGCCATTAACTTTTGATGCAACCTTTAAGCCAATTACAATGGGAACAGATAAACAGTTTGTTTCTACACAAATGATTTATGGAGCATTAAATGCAGCAATATTATTTTGTATGTATTATGCAGCATATTTTTGTGCAAAATATGACAGAAAGACTGCTTATAGGTATCTATACATTGCATTGTTAGTATCGGTAATATTTTTAATTCTACAAGTGAAAATTATTACAAGTGCAATTTAAATCCTAGGGCATCACAGAAGATAAACTTAAGAATAAGAAAGTCTTAGTCCACATTTTGGAGGGAGAATTCACTTGTGCTAATAAGTGCTTAAACGAGTTTAAAGCATGAATCCTTGGCTAAAAAGTGAACTTTCATGTAATAAATTACCTTTGTTTAAGTTGAATATTCTTCCAAAGTTACCTGTCATAAGCACCTTGTTGGGAATTTAAAGCGAAAAAATTTAAAAGTAAATTAAATAAAATATTGACTTGCCCTAATATAATTATTAGGGCTAGTTTAAATTTATAAGGAGTACATAAATAAAGTGAGAGATATGGTTCTAAGCGAAAGATTAAAAGCTATAAGTGAATTAATAAATAATGTAAATAGTATAGTTGATGTGGGAACAGATCACGGATATATTCCCATATACTTAGTTAAAAACGATATTATAGACTTTGCTATAGCCAGTGATATAAATAAAGGTCCCGTGGAAAAGGCGAAAAAAAATATTGAAAATTATAATCTGGGAAATAAAATTGCTGCTAGATTAGGGGGAGGGTTAACTACAGTTAAGCCTAAGGAAGTTGAAGCAGCAGTAATTGCAGGTATGGGTGGGAATTTAATTAGGGACATTCTAGAGGACAGTAAGAAAGTTTTTAGGGCCTTAAATTATGTTGTTGTTCAACCAGTACAAAACCCAGAGGTATTAAGAGAATATGTTTATAATAGTGGATATACTATTATTGATGAAACCATCGTAAAAGATGAAGAAAAGTACTATGAAATAATGAAGATAAAATATGACAATAATAAAAAAGAAATTGACCCCATATATTACGAAGTAAGTGAAATACTTCTTAACAAAAGAGAGCCTTTATTTAAGGAGTATCTCCAGTTTAAACTAGGGAAGTATATTAGAGTTTATGAGAATTTAACAGAAGAAACAGAGCTAGCAAAAAAGCGTAAAGAGGAATTAGAAACAATAATAAACAGATTAAAGGAGTTTTTGCAGTGTTTTTAAAGGTAGAGGATGTAATTAAAGTCATGGAAACTATGGCACCACCAACCTTAGCAGAGAGCTATGATAACGTAGGTTTGATGGTTGGAAATAGAAATGCAGAAATAAATAAAATATTAGTGGCATTAGATGTAACCTTTGAAGTCATAGAAGAAGCTATAGAAAAGGGTTGTAATCTTATACTAACTCATCATCCAATATTATTTATAAAGCCTAAAACTATAACAACAGACACTTTACTTGGAAGAAAGCTTATTAAGCTTATAGAAAATAAAATAAATGTATATTCTAGCCACACTAACTTAGATTCCGCTGCTGAAGGGTTAAATCATATAGCAACTGAGCTACTAGGATACGATAACTTCAGAGTATTAGATGTAAACAAAGCCTTTGATAACAACAATAACGGTGTTGGAAGAATAGTGAAGGTTAACACTCCTATTACTCTTTTAGAACTATGTAATAGAGTTAAAGAAAAATATAATGCTCCTTTTGTAAGATTCGTAGGTGATGGCAACAAGGAAATTAACACAATTGCAGTAGTTAATGGCAGTGGTGAGGATTATTTTAGCCTTGTAAGAAAAAAAGCTTGTGACTGCATTATCACAGGGGATACTAGGTACCATCATGTCAGTGATATGAGAGAAGAGGATATTGCAATTATCGATGCAGGACATTTTATTACAGAATGGCCACCAATGAAGGTCATTGGTAAAAAGTTAAACAATATATTAAAGGATATGGGGCATAATAATAAGGTAATAATTTCAACAAGTACCTTTGACCCCTATAACTTAGCATAAAATACTATTTGCATTTTAAAAGCATATGTGATAATATAGTTTTTGCGAGTAAGCCAGACAATCGCTGCTGAAGGAAACTTCAGGAGAGGAAAGTCCGAGCTCCATAGGGCAGGGTGCTGGGTAACTCCCAGTGGAGGCGACTCTAAGGAAAGTGCAACAGAGAGATACCGCCAAAGGCATGATTTATCATGTACTGGTAAGGGTGGAAAGGCGAGGTAAGAGCTCACCAGCGCACTGGCGACTTTGCGGCTATGTAAACCCCATCTGGAGCAAGATCAATAGGGAGACATATAGGGGCTGCCCGTCCCGTCTCCGGGTGTATCGCTTGAGCCCACTTGGTAACAATGGGCCTAGATAGATGATTGTCTAATACAGAACTCGGCTTACAGACTTACTCGTTCCATTGAAAACACTAGGTTTTAGAACCTGGTGTTTTTTATTTTGCCATTTAGCCAGTATCATATTTATATACATATCCTTACTTTCGATACTTGTAGGGAGTGCTAGGTTATTATTAATTTTTATAACTCAGGTTTGGTGGTGGGACCTTAGGATTTTAGTTAGCAGTGTTCCGCCTGTGATTATGATATGATTTTTGGTTTATAGTAGCATAGAATCACGGAGTTATTATGCTTTAATTGCAAAATAACTTTTAAATTTTAAAAGTGGTAAAAGATGTTAAAGTATGCAAAGTACACAAAATCTACAAAGTGAAATTGTTCATTATTTAATAAGGAAATGAATTAAAAAGTGACTAAAGTTTAACTTTTAAAGCAAACTTTTAGAAGGATAAAACCTATATGCTTAATAGATAATATTATATAAGGAGGTTAAAAAACAGTAGTAAGAACAGCAGAAGACTTTAGAAAACAGTATGCTTTATTTATAAGGTGTGTATAATAGCGTTAGGAGGTGATTCTATTGAAACATTATTCAATAGGAGAGTTTGCTAAAGCTAGAATGATACTTGGGAAGAGAGTTAGGCTATTTCCAACTAAAGAGCAAGAACAAAAACTGTGGCAATCCGTAGGTACTGCAAGATTTATATATAATTGGACACTTACAAGGCAAGAAGAAAACTATAAAAGTGGTGGCAAGTTTATATCTGATAATGATTTAAGAAAAGAATTAACTATCTTAAAGAAAACAGAACTTAACTGGCTTAATCAGGTATCTAATAATGTGGCTAAACAAGCTGTTAAAGATGGGGGTGAAGCTTATAAAAACTTTTTCAAAGGATTAGCTGATAGACCAAAATTTAAGAGCCGAAAAAAGGCTAAGCCATCTTTCTATAATGATACATCAAAGCTTAAAGTTAAAGAAAGTAACTTGCTAATTGAAAAAGTAGGTTGGGTAAAAATAAAGAAAAATGCAATACCTATGAACTGTAAATATACTAATCCAAGAGTAAGTTTTGATGGAAAGTATTGGTTTATATCAGTAGGCTTAGAAAGAGAAAAACCAATAATAGAGCTAACTACTGACAGCCTAGGAGTTGATGTAGGCATAAAAGATTTAGCTATATGCTCCAATGGAATGACTTTTAAAAATATTAATAAAACAAGAATTGTAAAAAAGCTTGAAAAAAGGCTACGTAGATTACAACGTAGGGTATCTCGCAAATACCTAAGAAATAAAGAAGGGAGTAAGTTTGTCAAAACAAGTAATATTATAAAAATTGAAAAGCAGATTAAATTACTTCATAGAAGATTAGCTAATATAAGAAGTAATCATAATCACCAAGCAACGAATAAGATAGTGAAAGCCAAGCCATCAAGAGTTGTTATGGAAACACTTAATATTAAAGGCATAATGAAGAATAAGCATTTATCAAAAGCAATAGGAAAACAAGGTTTATATGAGTTTAAAAAACAAATGCAATATAAATGTGAGTTCAATGGAATTAAGTTTATAGAAGCTGACAAATGGTATCCCTCATCAAAAACTTGTAGTAAGTGTGGTCATGTGAAACAAAAGCTTTCACTATCAGTAAGGACATATATCTGTGATAAGTGCAGCTTAGTTATAGATAGAGATTATAATGCAAGTATCAACTTATCAAGATATGAATTAGTAGGTTAATCACTTAAAAGATACTACTAATATGTACCATGCGTTGTATGGGAATTTAAGCCCTCGAAGTGTTATATCAAACGAAAGTAGTATATTCTTTTAAATTACAAAATCGGACATGTTGAACAGGGAATTAAACAAGCTTTATAAGGTTTTATAAGGTTTTGGCAACGGTAATCACTATGGCAAAAGGAAAAAAAGGTAACATAAATAGCTGTCAAGTAAATGGAGGAACTAAAATAACTCCTAATGCAGAAAACCAAGAAAAGCAAAATCATAGCAAGTCTAGGATTAATACAAACTAAATTCAAATTACATTCAATGTAAAATTTAATACCTTATAATTTATTTATAAGTAATAGTAGGAATGTAAACAATGGTGAGAAGAAAGGGGAAGATAAGATGAATAGAAATAAGAAAGACAAAAATAAAAAACAAAATGAAGCTATAAGCAATATGGGAAATAGTACAAGTTTTCAAAGTCTACACAACGAGGACAATAAGTCTAGTTATAAAAGTTTAAAAAATGATAATCATGGAGAGGAAGATTTTAAGTATTTTTTTAAAGAAACTTATTAATAGTTATACTTAAATGATTTACAGGAATGAAAAGCTAATAAAAAATCATACAAAAGACCCAAATGGATTTTGTAGTTTTTATTATTAATTTAATAATAAAAGAATGCAACTCCTTACTGGTTTAATAAAAGAATATATTTTATTTTCCTAAAATTACTTATAGTGTTAATATCCATGGATTAGTTGCATAGATGAATTCATCACTGAAAAATTAAGGCCAAAAATAAACAGTGTAAAAAGATAACGTCTGCAAATCTGCAGACGTTATCTTTGGTAATACTATGTATCCTGAAATCATTATCTAAAGAGTTCATGTAAATCAATGGTAAACTACTTTTCAAAGTAATTTTACTACAGGCCCACTTATTTTGGATTTAAAAATAATTTACACTAGGGATAGTTCACAAATTGTGAACACAATTTGCTTTCCTATAACTTGCCTTAAAAATTAATAATACCAGCATGATTAAGTAAAATTTTAATGCCCATAAGCAATAAAATAAATCCACCTGCAAATTCTGCTCTTGTCTTGAACTTTTCGCCAAATACATTTCCTATCTTTACACCTAACATGGATAATGTAAAGGTAACAATTCCGATAAAAGATACTGCAGGAGTAATATTTACATTAAGAAATGCAAAGGTTATTCCTACTGCCAAAGCATCAATACTTGTTGCAACTGCTAATACAGACATGGTTTTAAAACTAAGAGAATTGTCTACATTCACATCACTAACTGTGTCAACTGCAACCTCACAGCTACTGTTTCGAGATTCTTTAATCATATTTATGCCTATGATTCCAAGCAGTATAAATGCTATCCAGTGGTCAATGGATGTGATTTTATCTTGAAACTGTACGCCTAAAAAGTAGCCAATCAAAGGCATGCCACCTTGAAATGCTCCAAAATATAGGCCCACAATTCCAGCTTTTTTAAAGCTAATATTTTTCATTGACAATCCTTTACAGACGGCTACTGCAAATGCATCCATTGATAAACCAACTGCAATAATAAATAATTCAAGTAAACTCATTTTTCATTACTCCCTCTTATAATTTAGATTATTAACACAAAAAAAGACTTACCTGCAGAACTTTTCTGCAGATAAGTCTCATTATTTAAAATAAAGCCAGATAAATATTATCAGTATGTTGACTTTATTACACAATATTTCTGTGCTAACTACTCCCTTATTCCACTACCAATTATATAAAAATACGCTTTTATTGTCAATCTTATAAATTTTATTATTCTGAACAGTATATGTTACTATGATTTACATAAAATAATAGGGCAATTTGATTTGAATTTTTAACAGTCTTGTCACGGTAAACTTTTTTACAAAAGATCAGTTAAAGAAAAATATATATAAGCTAGATATAATAAATTATAGTTTTTAAAATAATAAGTTTTATAAGTAGTCACTAAGAAAAGAATGAAAGGAGCTATTAAGCTCTTAGGCACTTTTCTCAGTGTTTTATTTTATTTTTTCATAAAATCTAAATTCACTTAATTTAGAAACAATTTTCATTTAAAGCTTTCACTGCATTAATATATAATAATTAGTCATATGAGTTTTTTATTAAAATAACGTTCATATATTGCTACTTCAGCTCCATAGAAGCGCTGACCCTTTCTAAAATGGTACTCATCCTTTAAGTTCTTTTCAATATATAAAATTACTTTTAATTTCTGAGTCAATATATTTACCTATGCATATGATAATATTGAAGTATTTTTTGAGGGAGAATATATGTTATCAAAGGAGAAGTTTATTAAACAATCACTTGAATTAAACCTATTCTTTTTAAGAATAATGAAGGAGCACCTAGTTTTTGTTGGTGCTTCATTAACTCCTAAAAGTCACAATTACCTCAATCATGCAAATATGCTAAAGCTTCAACTAGATGATTTACTTAGGAAAACTATAAAATTATCTAAGGGAGTTGTAGAACCAAAAACCGGAAACACAGGGGAGATTGTTACAAATTATACCCTAGAAGCAGAAAAATTTACAGAGTTTTATACTGGAATTGATATTAACACAAATACAACTGAAATGGAGTTAGCCCTAGAAGACTATAGCGGTTGTAAATCTATGCATAAATTATCAGAAGAGGTATTCTATTTAAATCAACAAATTATTCCTGTAGTTAATGAAACTGCAAAGCTAAAAAATACCATTAAAACAAATGTACTACGATGTAAGATGTTTACAGGCAGTTACCCACTTTTATTAGATCATATTTTAAGAGAAGCAATGTTTTATCTTAGAATGTTAGGAAGACTACAAGAGGGTATAGAAACAGATATTAATAGGGAAATTATTGCACAAGAAGCTTTTTGGAACAGAATCATGGGTGAACATGCCAAGTTTATTAGAGGATTTTTAGATCCAACAGAAGAAGAATTGTTTGACACTGCAAATAAATTTGGTAAGCAATTTGATAAGTTGACAAAGGAAGCACTTTCAATGCATGATAATGCAATGTCATTATCGCAATTATCAAATATAACTGAGGATAGTAGAGAAGCAACTAAAAAAATTAGAGACTTTAAGATGCAAGGTACTGAGGGAATATTAAATTGCCAAATAAAATCTATTATTTTACCTCTTTTAGGAGATCATGTTCTAAGAGAAGCAAATCACTACTTAAGATTGCTAAATAACTATGATAAATTAGTATAGACATAATATGAAATTTTTCTTAGGCTATGAAGGCTATTAATTATTAAAAGGTCTTTGTAGCCTAAGTAACTATAAAAACAAATTAGTACTTCTTTGGATTACCCTCTGTTATAAACTCTCTATGGAATAACACTATCCTAAAAAATTCTAGTAGTTAAATTAAAAAATATATAAAACAATCTTTGAATTTTAGTGCAGGAATAAGATAAGAGTATGAGTAGATAACTGATAGAGGCTTCATTTAATTTGGTTTTATAGTACATTTTTGAACATCCTTTGTAGGGCCAAAAGAAAAGGGTTATAAGAAATTTGAATTTAAACATATTTTATGTTATACTATACTTAAATAATTCATATGGACTTTACGGTTGGACAACTAAAATTTGTCCAAGTAACTTTTTGTTTCTAGGGTGGGAAACTCATTTTGAGTTTCCCACTTTTTTTGTTTATGAAGGTTTATATTTATAGATAATTTTTAAGGAGGTAATATAATGGATTATAGTAACTTAGTTGTATTCATCATTATGGGAATAGTTATTGGAGGATTTATTTATTATAACTTTGTTTTCCCAAGAAAAGATAAAAAAGAAGAAGAAAATAAAAAGTAATAACTTATTGAATTAAAAAGATAATCTTAGATTCAATAGAGATTGTCCTTTTGTAATATTCACAATATGTGGTTATCTAATAGTAGTTTGTAGTGTTAAATCATTAGCATACAGACTACTATTACTGTTAATATTACACAAGGATTAGAAGACCACTTTAAATTCTTGTATAATATAAAACTTGTAAATCTATATTCTACCTATTTTAGGTGAGCATATCCTAAGATACTCAAATTATTATTTAGGATTGTTAAATCACTTTGTATAACAATAATGTAATCGTACTAACGAATATTCTTCAAACATCAATAATAAAAAAATACACCTACAATACCTGTTAGAATAATTATCGATATTGGGTTAAGCTTATACTTTCTAAGTAAAAACAAAGAGATAGTGAATACAATGATAGCAGTAATATTAAAATTCACAGCCGTAGCACCTAGTGATGGATAACCCCAAAAAGCTATTATAATGACAGTAGATGCAGAAGATATAATAAGTCCAATTGAAGTAGCACGTAAACCTTTCAGTATATTTGAGATGCTATCTACAGTTTTATGCTTTTTAAAAAAGTTGTATAAAAGGATAGAAATAATAAATCCAGAAAGAATACACCCTACAGTAGCTACCAATGCACCAGTTATACCTGCTATGCGTATGCCAACAAAAGTGGAAGTATTAACAGCCAAAGGCCCAGGTGTCATTTGAGAGATTGTAATAATGTCTGTAAATTCCTTCAATGTAATCCACTGATGGTTATCAACAACTTGTTCCTGTATCAAAGGTATTATGGCATATCCACCGCCAATGCTAAATAAACCTATTTGTAAAAAACTCATAAGTAAGGAAAAAGTAGTTTTAATCATGCTTAACTCCTTCTTTTCTAGCGCATATATAAGCTTGTCCAAAACTTAAGAGAACACAGGAAATAATAATAATTAACACATTGATATTTAAGAAGAAACTGGCTAAAAATGAAGCAAGCACCATTAGTGTTAATAGTCTATTTTTCTCCTTAAGAATACCTTGAATCATATCAATTACTAAATCCAAAATAGATGCGGCAACACCTGCCTCCATACCTTTCAGCAGTGAAGAAATGATTCTGCTACTTCGAAATGCACTATAAGAAAAAGATATAATAGATAATATCAATAGGGCTGGTAGAACTGTACCAATGCAACAGATAATTGCGCCTTGGATTCCAGTTATACGATATCCTACTAATACTGAAAGATTAACAGCGATGGCACCTGGAGTAGATTGTGCAATAGCTGCCATATCTAATAATTCTTGCTCATTAATCATTTCTAAATTAGTAACAAAATATTTTCGAATCATAGGAATGACTATATATCCGCCTCCAAAGGTAAAAGCACTAATAGAAAATGTGATTCTAAAGAGTAAAAAATATAATTTTATTTTTTTTAGCAACAAGTGTCATTCCTCCTAATTAAGTAATTTATAGCAGTTTCAGTATACACTATAGACTCTTCATAAGTATAATAGTATAATTTTATGAAATACATAACTAAACAGTAATGAATAGGGAGTTTGATATGAATATAAGGCAATTGAATATTTTTAAAACAGTATGTGAGGAAGAAAGTATTACGAAGGCATCTGAAAAATTGTTTATGACACAGCCAGCAGTTTCTCATGCAATCAGTGATTTAGAAGATTATTTGGGCATTTGCTTATTTGATAGAATTTCGCGAAAGCTATATTTGAATGAAACAGGCAAGCTATTTCTTACAAAAGTACTTAAGCTTTTAGATTTATATGAAGATCTAGAGCAAAATTCCAAGGAGTTAGAAGATAAGGCAACCATTAAAGTTGGTTCAAGCATAACCATAGCAAACTTCATCTTACCTAAAGCAATACTGGAGTTTGAAAGAATTTGCAAGAATACTCCTACTAAAATTAGTATTGATAATGCTAGAAATATTGAAAATATGGTGCTTAATAATGAAGTGGATTTAGGATTGATTGAAGGAATCGTTTATAATGAAGAGTTGATAAGGATTCCATTTTCCTCCTATGAGTTAGTGGTTATTTGTTCTCCTATACATAAATTTGTGTCAGAAAAAGCCATAGATGTCAATGAGTTAGTAAAGGAAAGGTTCTTACTTAGAGAAGAAGGTAGTGCTATAAGAGATGTTTTTGACAGCGGATTATTATTACATAATATAAGAGTAAGCCCAGAGTGGATAAGTGTAAATTCACAAGCTTTAATACAGGGGGTAAAGCAAGGATTAGGAATAAGTGTATTGCCTAAAATATTAGTTGAGAAAGAAATTTGTAATGGAGAACTTTTTGAAGTTAAAATAAATGACTTCGAATTAATCAGTGTGAATCATATTGCTTTTCTTAAAGATAAGGTACAAACACAGAGGATTAAAACTCTCATAGAAATAATCAAGGGTTCTGAATTAAAATAATATTGCCAGAGTATTATTTTTATAGATTAAAGCCTACTGAAACGACTTAGTAATAATAACATAGTTATAATAATATATTATACCAAGTAAGTAAGATATAAAAAACGTTTTAGGAGGAAAATTATGGAACTTTCTGGATCTATTACTGAAGAAAACTTAAAAAGAACTTTTGCCCTAGACTCAAGAACCGTAACTCAATATCAACTATTTGCAGAACATGCAAGAAGTGAAGGATTTGAATTTATTGCAAGAATTTATGAGGAGTTTGCAGAACATCAGCTTGGGCTCTCTAGACAAGTTTATGGAAGGTTTTTAGGACAAATTAAGTCACTACAAGAAAATCTTCAATATTCTATGTTAACTGAAGCCAGTAGCTTAGAGCGTTTCTTAGATTATGAAAAACAAGCCACTGAAGAAGGATTTAAGGAGATTGCTATTTTTTACAGAGAGGCTAGGGTTGTATTAGATTTGCATAGGAGGCAGTTTGAAGAACTCTATAATCATGTTTTAAATGGAACTTTATACAATCGTAATACTGTTGAAATATGGCAGTGCTTAAATTGTGGTTATTTGCATGAAGGGAAAGAAGCACCTTTTATTTGTCCAGTAGACAATTATCCTCAAGGATGGTACAAGCCTCTATGTCCTAATTTTTAATATAAAACAATTAATTAAAATTGAACTATTGGTAAAATGCCAATAGTTTTTGTTATTACAAACTTTACTTTTCAAGGTACATATTTACTATTTAATGGATAAAGAGCTGTTAATAGCTGTAAGGGGTATCATTAGATGAAACTAACAGCATGATTAATATGATGAATTTATTTAATACACTATTCTTTATGGTTATTTATATTATTGGAGTTGAATTTATGAAGTTTTTCTCTAATAGTTGGAAAAGCTTTTTCCAATCGCTTATGAACGAAGTTTTTTTCTTTTATTGCCTTTTCATATTTCATTTTTAAATCCTCAAGATTCACATTCTTTTCTTTTAGCATTAAATTAATTTCTGATTTTTGTTCATCAAATTTGCACCTTACATTCTCTTTAGTCTTAAGGGCTAGAGTTGTTCTTCTATAAATATTTTCACCAATGTCATCAGAGTAGTATCTTAGTTTTTTAGCAATTTCATCAAGGATATATATATGTTTTTTAATTTTCATGATACCAAAAATAGTTATAATAAAATCTGATAGGAGGCAGCAAATTAGAAATAACAATATAGCATGTCCAATTACATTATCTGAAAGGGATACGATTTTAGATATAGGGGAGTGAATTATATTTATGATAAACACCCCACCGAGTCCCCATTTTATTGAAAAATCTAGACAGATATACCCTTTAATATTAAAGGGCAGATTAGAGTAGTCCCACCATTTGTTATGAAATATTTTTTCAAGGATATACCCTGTAAGAAATTCTAAAAATGATGTAAGTAAAAAAGAACCAATAAACAATAAGAAAAGATTATTTTTTAAAGGAGTTAATAAATAAATTATAATAACCATTCCTAAACCATAGATTGGGCATATGGAACCATTTAGGAAGCCTCTATTAACAAACTCTCCAGACTTTACAACATGATATATAACTTCTATGCACCAGCCAATAAAAGCATAAATAATAAAAAACCATAAGTATTCTGTAAAATTGTACATCTGTAAAACCCCCATACATTATTAAAAGGATTATAACGCAACCAACCAAAAAATGTCAATGAACCTAGGGTATAGCTAAATTAGAACTAATAATGAAATTTGTCATAATATAATAATAGGACTAAGTATAATTTGTCTTAATTATAGGCTATTTTAGGTAGAGTTCAATTTACTCCTTATAAATATCACTGATTTTCAAAAAGCCTTATGGGAACTAATACAGGTTTCAGGTATAAGGTAAGTCTTGAATTCCATATAATAGTAAACTTAATTACATAATAAGCTAAATAGAAAGAATACTTGGAAATTTATAGATAAAAATATAAGAGACTTCTGAAATAAGATGCTTATGGAGTATGAGATAGTCCTTTATACTGGAGAATAATTATTATTAAAATAGAAGAAACTATGTTAATTTCCAGAAAATTATGGTAATATACTGAATATAGCTTTTACATATTTATCTATATGAAGAATTATTTTTCTAGCATTTGGTAAGTATATAAGAGAATTAGTATAAGAATTTAGGAGGCGAATTAATATGGATAATGCAATGTTTTGTTACCAATGTGAACAAACTATGGGGGGAAAAGGCTGTACTAAAAGTGGGGTTTGTGGAAAAACTCCAGAAATAGCCAACCTACAAGACTTATTAATATACCAATTAAAAGGTATTTCTTGTTATGCTAAACCATTGATTGAAAAAGGTGAAACAATGGATAAGGAAATTGTAGCCTTTATGGAAGATTGCTTGTTTACTACCTTAACAAATGTAAACTTTGATGCTCAGATTCATGTAGAGCTATTAAAGAAATCTCAAAAAATAAAAGAAAATTTAAGAGATCAAGCACCAGAAGGCCAGTATCCAGACTTTGCAACCTATAATTTAAGTGAAACAAAAGAGGAAATGCTTAAAGATGCAGTTAAAGCAGGTATAATGTACGATCAAGAGTTAGATGCAGATGTTCGCTCCTTAAGGTCTACAATCCTTTATGGATTAAAAGGAATTAGTGCTTATGGACATCAAGCAAGATTCTTAAATTATAATAATTACCAAGTAGATAATTTCTATTTCTTAGGCTTAGAAGCTACTACAAACGATAACTTATCTGTTGAAGAGTTAATACGTATGACTATGAGAACAGGGGATATGAGTGTATTAGTGATGAAAACACTTGATGATGCAAACACTACAGAGTTTAAGAATCCTTCACCTCATAAGGTTAATGTTAATATTAAAAAAGGTCCATTCATTATTATATCTGGTCACGATTTAAAAGATCTAGTAATGTTACTTGAGCAAACAGAAGGAACTGGAGTTAATATTTATACCCATGGTGAAATGTTACCAGCTCACGGCTATCCATCTCTTAAAAAATATAAGCATTTAGTAGGAAACTTTGGATCAGCTTGGCAAAATCAACAAAAAGAGTTCGATGGAATTCCAGGATGTATATTAATGACTACTAACTGTTTAATGAGACCAAGAGAAACATATAAAGATAGAATCTTTACCACCAATGTTGTGGGTTGGGATGGAGTTAAAAACATAAAAGTTAAAGAAGATGGAACTAAGGACTTTAGTGAAATAATTAATAAAGCACTAGAACTTGGTGGCTTTAAAGAGGACGAAGAAGAAAAGGAAATTTTAGTAGGCTTTGGACATCATGCTACTTTATCTCATGCTGAGACTATAGTAAATGCAGTTAAAGAAGGAAAGATAAGACACTTCTTCTTAATTGGTGGTTGTGATGGAGCAAGACCAGGAAGAAACTATTACACTGAATTTGCTGAGAAAGTACCAGAGGATTGTGTGATTTTAACTTTGGCTTGCGGAAAATATAGATTTAACAAACTAGATTTTGGAACAGTAGCTGGACTTCCAAGGCTATTAGATGTAGGTCAATGTAATGATGCCTATTCAGCAGTGAGAATAGCAACAGCTCTTGCTGATGCTTTTGAAACTGATGTTAACTCATTACCACTTACTATAGTACTTTCTTGGTATGAGCAAAAGGCAGTGGCAGATCTTTTAGCACTATTATCCCTTGGAATTAAGAATATGTACTTAGGACCAAGTTTACCAGCCTTCATATCTCCAAATGTATTACAATACCTAGTAGATACCTTTGGAATTATGCCAATAAGTACAGCTGATGAGGACTTAAAAAGTTCCCTTAGACAAAGAAATTAATAAGAGTTAAAGTTAATTAAGTAGAGGCAAGTGAACCCTGAACCAATGAAAATTAGAAAATAGCTTAATAAATTAGTTGAGCAATTTATTAAATAAATTGATCAGGGATTCAGGCAAAACTAATATTTAATTAATATCAAAAAAACCATAGATAAATAGATGCGTTACATCTCTATTTGTCCATGGTTTTTCTTTGTAAGGAAACCAAATTCAAGACTTAACTAATAACGAGAACCTACATTAGTTCCCTTAAGAATTTTTGAAGATGAATGAAGTTCATGATGAATAAAAAGAATACTAACCTTAAAATCCTATAGAGAAACTACTTGAACATTAAAATATCTTTCCAAGAAGTGGTATAGCACATAGAGAAAATATAAAATATTATTTTATTAATTGTAAATTTTTTATAAAAATTGAGTGTGCATCAAAGTCTATCAATCCATCTTGCCTCATTTTATTTAGTTCCCTAGAAAGAGAAGTCCGTTGTATTCCCAATCTTTCAGCTAACTCTTTTTTAGACATTTGAAGGGTTATCCTATAGTTGTTTTGTATGCGATACTCATAGTTAAGAAAATCGATTATAGACTCTCTTATAGATTTTAATGAAATGCTTTGAATTTTACTTGTTAGTATATTGGTTTTTACAGAGATGCAGTTTAAAAATTGGAGTAAAAAATCCTTATTATCTTGGCAAAGCTCAAGAATTAATTCCTTGCTAACTTGGAGTAAGATGGTATCCTTTTTAGCAATTATACTCATAGGGTATATTGGATGATTAGAAAATAAAAGGTTTTCTCCAAAGTTTTCTCCCTCAGAAAATTCCGCAATGGTGAGTACGTTGCCTTTCTCATCAATCTTTTGAACTGTAACTTCCCCTTCAATTATTATATCCACATACTTACAAACTTCACTTTCAAAATGAATCACTGAGTTTTTTCTATACTCACAAAATATGAGTCTATTTCTATTGTAGTAATTTACAATGGTATCACTTGATATATTTTTAAATAACTTATTTATCTTTAATATATTTAGAAACTTGTTTTTAATCATAGAATACCTCTTTTTTAAAATTAGTTACCATGGTAACTGATTTGCTGTTGTTAAAATTATAAAATAGTATCATAACATATTCAATAGGAGGTTTTATCAATGATAGAGAAAAGTTATAAGTATATGGTAACAAATGAGAAGATAGTTGAAAAAATAGTAGATGACGAAAATATTCACTTAAATCACATGGTGCTTGTTAAAGGCACAGGCCTACCTGAGCATTACTCAAATTCTAATGTTTATATGGTAATTGTAAGGGGGACTATGACAACTAAATTTAATGATGGAGAAGTTAATGAATATACTGTTGGAAATATTCTTAATATTCCCTTTAATACAAAAATGAATGTCAATAATTTTCATGAAGAAGTGCTAGAATTTTTTGTGTTTAAAACACCAAATCCAAGAGATTATAAAGGGGAATAAATATGGATATTTTTACTATAGCTCTTTGGATAGTAACTATTATTCTCTTTATATATTCAATGAAGAAGGATAAGAGCAAAACTCTCCATTCTATGCAGATGGCAAAGGGAATGATGAAAAATATGATTGGCAAAATAGTTGCTATATTATTTCTCATAGGTTTATTACTCACCTTTATTCCACCAGCAACCATAAAGGGTGTATTAGGAAGTTCAAACACCTTTGTCTCAACAGTTATCGCTGCTGTAGTTGGGGGTATAACCTTAATTCCACCCTTTGTGGCCTTTCCACTGGTAGGGTCCTTTGTGGATATGGGGGTAAGTATTATTCCTTCAGTAGCCTTTTTAACTACCTTAACCATGGTAGGAGTTGTGACTATTCCTTTAGAAAAACAAGAATTTGGGCTGAAGTTTGCAGTAAGTAGAAATATACTAAGTTTCATCTTTGCTATTCTAATAGCTCTTGTTATGGGGGTACTATTATGAAGATATTAAATCTTGTTAAGAATAATAAACTATTAGCTTTAGTAGCAATCATATACCTAGGGCTTTTTATAACAGCTCCTGATTATGCAACAAAGGCCATGGGAAACAGTATGTATTATGTTAAAGAAATGGTATCTATCATGCCAGTAATCTTTATTCTTACCGCAGTTATTGAAGCTCTTATTCCAAAGGAGCTTATAATAAAAAGCTTTGGAGATAATTCTGGGTTAAAAGGTGGGGTGTTTTCTTTATTATTAGGTAGCATTTCCGCAGGTCCAATTTATGCTGCTTTTCCAATCTGTAAAATGCTATTAAGTAAAGGCGCTAGTGTTGGAAATATATTTATTATTCTAAGCTCTTGGGCTGTTATAAAATTACCTATGTTAGCAAATGAAGCTAAGTTTCTAGGTGCTAAATTTATGGGCATAAGATGGATACTTACTGTAATTTCAATATTTATTATGGCTTACATCACTTCAAAGATAGTAAAAAAACAGGAGATTCCTCTAGACAATTCAACAAATAATAATGAAGGAGAATGCTTAAGTATAAAAACTCATTATTGTGTTGGCTGTGGATTATGTGAAAGATTTTCACCAAATTACTTTGAAATTGTAGATAAAAAAGCTAAATTAAAATATATTAAAGTCAAAGAAGAGGAGTTGGAAGAGGTGAAAAAGGTTATTAATAAATGCCCAGTAAAAGCTATTAATTTTATATGAAGCTAAATATATGTTACAAAAGTAATATTGCGGAACCTATTAGGCAGATTACTCGAGTAATTTAGTAAAGAATAAATAAGACCTATTTCATTTTGAAGAACTATATAGATAAAAGCTAATATAATGTAATTATAGGTATGTAATGAAACTTAGAATTATCGTAACATATAATGAAAAGGTTTATTATGTAGGTATAAGCTTGTATAAAGCACTTAGTCTATAGGAGGGGAGCAATGAAAGGGGAAAGGCTTAGCAATTTCAGGGAGGCAAATTCAACTACTGAGGGTAGTAAAGAGGTTGAAGAAGTAAATTATAAAGAACTCTTTTTTAATGAAGGATATGATGCTTATTTTGTGGAATTTACAGGAGATATTCAGGAAAGATTGAAAAATATTGATTATGCTAAGATGTATTATACTGATAATTTTTTTGGAACTATTTTTGTTAAACAAGGTATGCTTAATACTTTATTACAAAGTGTTCCTGAAATAACAATCTTGCATAAAAATTTCCCCTATACACTAACACCAACAGTATTAGAAGAAGGACCCTTCAGTCCTAAGGGGATAGAAAAGGGGAACGTACCCTATAATGGAGAGGGTGTAGTGGTTGGAATCATAAGTACAGGCATAGATTATCTCAACCCAAGGTTCATGAAGGAAGATGGAACTACCAGAATAATAAGTATTTGGGATCAAACCATTGATATGGGAAAAAGGCATCATAGCATTATTTATGGAAAAGAATTTACAAGATTGGATATAAATGAAGCTATAAAGCTTAATACTCTTGGACAAAATCCTTATGATAAAGTGGAGCATAGGGATGAAACAGGATATGGTACAGCAATGGCAGGTATTGTTGGGGGAAGAAAATTAGATCAAACTGAAGCTTTTTCAAGTGTAGCACCTAATTGCGAATTTGCTATAGTGAAATTAAAAAAGGCAAAAAAAAATATATTAGTGGTAAATGCCATAGAAGAGTCTGAAGCGGGAGTTTATGAAGGAATAGATATAGCAGAAGCAATGGATTATCTTTCAACTTTACAACAAGCATTAAATAAACCTATGGTGGTTTATATTCCACTAGGGAGCAATCTTGGGGGACATGATGGAGGCACAGTACTTGAGAGATATATAGATTTTCTTACTGAAAGGAGAGGTTTTGCTACAGTAGCAACTGTAGGGGTTCAAGGTACAGGAGATACCCACACTAGCGGTAATCTTTTCGAAACTGGAGGGCAAGACACCATAGATATAAATATAGCTGAGGGAGAAAATAATATTATAATATCCTTATATACAATTCAGCCAGATAAAGTTTCAGTTGGAATAATTGCTCCAGATGGAAGTACAGTAGAAAAAATTGAAACACCTACTAATCAAGGAGAAAGTATTACTTTTAACCTTAGTTCCTCAACTATAACTATTCAAAACTATTCAGAAGAGAAGGTAGTTCCTGATAATAATTTGGAATTTTTAATTAGGGGATTAACACCAGGAGTATGGAAAATAACGCTTAAGGCCGAACAACTTCTTAATGGTAGATATGACGCTTGGATGACTCAAAAAAACCTTTTGCAGAAGGAAACTAGGTTTCTAAAACCAGATCCTTTTATTACTGTAGTTACACCTTCTACTGCTAGGAATATGATAAGTACTGGGTTTTATAATCAAGATACAGGAGAGTTAATAGAAGAATCAGGAAAAGGCTTCACCAGAGATGGGCGAATAAAACCAGATGTAATTACTGCATCCTATAGAATTATTACTACAGGCCTTGAAAATAAGCTTATAGTAGGATGTGGCTCTGGTGTAGCAGGAGCTATATTAGCTGGCACAGTAGCTTTAATGTTTCAGTGGGGTATAGTGGATGGTAATAATCCAAACCTTTATGCTCAAAGCATCAGAAATTATATCATAGGTGCAACTTCAAAGGATGAAGGTGTAAGCTATCCTAATCCTGAAAGTGGATATGGAAAGTTAAACATACCTAAGATATTTGAAAATCTAAAAAAAATTAAATTTAATATACCTAATAAAAACAAAATAGCTGCTTGTAGTAAGGAAGCCTCCTGTGAAAAAACTATAAATTATTCTAGTAAGGAGGCAGACACGGGGGTATTTGTTAGTATACCCAAGGAAATACTGAAAAGAATAAATTATAGGTAGAGGTATTTTAAAAACACTGGGTTTAAAAAGAATTCTCAAAGAGGGAGGGCTTTACTAAAATCTAGTGTTTTTAAATTTTGTATTTTATAGATCCCCCAGATAAATATATATTTAAATATTTAAAAAAACTTAAGAGAATTAAGAGAGGAGTAAAGTGTAGGGTACATAACTTTGGAGCCTTAAAGAAAAATCACTTTAGCATTTTAGCTAGTGCTTCTAAGAAAGGGCTTCCTTATGTAGGGCAAAATTAGTAAAATGCTAATAAATATGTTTAAAGAGAAGGATTTATATTACATAAAATCTTCATAATACTTTATTATAATGAAAGTAAAATTAGCTAAATTTTTAACTGCAAAGTTAGTATAAGCTTTGGTGGTGAAAATTTAACTAATTCAAGATGAACTTCATTGATCTTAAATTAGCCTTAAGATTATTTAATTAGAGTTTCACTATAGAAATATATAGTATAAATTTCATCGTAGTAGGAGGTAACTTATGGGGATGTTTTCATTTTTAAAGAAAAATAGAGAACTAGAACAAGAGATAAAGTCTAATTTTAATGTGGTAGTATCTCCAACTGTTCTTGAGGATATTATAAAGCTTTTAAAAAAGCTAAACAAAACTGCTGTAAGATTTGTAGTAGCAGGAATGTGTTGAAGTGGTAGCAAGTTTGCAGTTGTTCTGGATGAACAAAAAGAAAATGATTTAGTGGTAGAAACACAGGGAGTGAAATTTGTTGCTAATAGCAATTATAAAAACCTTCTTGGAACCTTGGAGGTAACAAAAGACAATAATCAACTTACTGCGAAAAGAGTTGATTAAAGCTAAAGTAACCCTATTAATTATAGGGTTACTAGGTGAAAATCTATTTCATTCATGATTAATGAAATAGATTTTCACCTAAAAGTTTTAAGGGAACCAAAGTAGGAAGAAAATATAAGTGACATTAGTTCCCTATAGCTACTATTTTAACATCTTTTTTTCTTATGGGTTTCCTTGTTGTCATATCAACTTAAATAAGACAAATAGAGTTTTTCAACCACAACTATGACAAAAATTTCTACAATCATATTTAAAAAAATCAATTTATCATTTTATTTTTTAGTTCATTTGCACTTTTAGCTTCTTTCTCTAAAAATATGGTCCACCCCGTATCAGGTATCTCATAATAAGAGCCATAGGCTTATTGATTACGATAATTGAAATAGGTGATTTCAGCATTGTAATCAATACTTAGTTTTATTTTTTCCATGTTAACTTTAGTTTTTCCAACAGCATCACTAATATATTTAGAAGGAGTTAACATAACACCTTCTTCATCAACAATAAAAGCTTCCTTAAGTAATAATTTAAATACAGCTCACCTTGAAAGTGAAAAAGATACAACTTCACTTTGGAAGCTCCTAATTTGAAGAGTATATTAAATATACTACAATACAAAATAGTGGGTACTTGCTATTAATTAAGGTAGTATTTATAATTATTTTATATAAGCTCTGCTAAGGTGAAATCAGTAACAAAGGATATTAGTTCTTTGTTACTGATCTCTAATAGTGGGATAATTTTATTAGAGTTTATAAAAAAATGATAATTGTGAAATAATAGCAAAAAAGGGTGGGATACAAATGGTAAAAGTAGTTGCAAAAAACTTTATTCAACAGGATAAAATTAATGAAGCTATTGAATTATACAGAGAGCTAGTGGAAAAAACTAGAAAAGAACAGGGCTGTATTAAGTATGAATTATATCAAGATACACAAAACCCTACAATACTTACAATGGTTGAAGAGTGGGAAAATAGAGACTTTTTAGAGAAGCACTTTAAAACAGAGCACTTTACAAGAATTGTACCTATGATAGGAAAGTTTTTAGCGGGAGATAAAGAAGTCAACATCTATAATAAAATAATATAATAAGGTACAAAAAGATTTAAACAGCGTACTTATTCTTTGCAATAAGTACACTGTTTTTGTTATTTTCATATGAGCTCTTTAGTTATCTAAAAAATGTGAACTACATAAAACTAGAATTTTTCTTGAATTACATCATTAATTCGTAAGTACCTGATTTATAATCATTCTTTAGAGTGGAGCCTTGTGTTTTAGTCCAATATGGAATCTAAAATACAAAACCAGACTTGGTTATATGAAAGCTTAGTCTAATAATTAATTGTAAACTTAAGTTGCCTTAAAGTTCACTATGAAATAATCCAGCTCCTTTAATGATTTCTTGCTCTGAAAACAAAGTAAACACAGCTGTTTTATAATCATTTAAGTTTTGAGACTTCTTAATCTTCTTACTATACTTCTTGTTATCTGAAAATATGTAAATCAAATAGCTCCATAGTTCTTTCATCCTAAGGATGGCGATATTATCATCCTTAAACAATGCTATGTAACTATTTAAAACTTCATCATGAAAGTCTTTTAATACTTTTTTGTCTAGCTTAGCATTAGTTTTTATTAAATCAATTAATCCAGGATTAGCAAGGATACCTCTTCCTAACATTACTGTATTTAATTCAGGAAAAGCACTTGTTAATTTATCATAGTCATCAGCAGTAAAAATATCACCATTATAACACACAGGGTTAGTACTTAAAGCTAAGGCATCTTTAAACACTTCTAAATTAGGTTTGTTTCCATAAAAATCTTGTCGGGTTCTAGGATGGATAATTAATTCTTCCATAGGATATTTGTTGTAGATTTTAATAAGTTCATAAAATTCCTCAGGACTATCTTTTCCTATTCTAGTTTTTATAGAAATCTTCATATCCTCCATTTTAAATATTTCATCTAAAAACATATCCAGTTCTTCTGGCTTTGCTAGAAACCCTGAACCTCTATTTTTGGCAACTACTGTGCCAGAAGGACAGCCTAAATTTAAATTAACTTCGCTATAACCTAGCTCTTTTAATTTTCTAGCAGTAGTAATAAAACCCTCTGAATTATTGGTGAGTATTTGAGGTACTATGTTAATTTCCTCATTATTTTCAGGTAATATATCTCTTAACTCTCTAGTTTTAAGATTCTTACTAGTATTAGGTACAATAAAAGGCGTAAAGTATTTATCAATATTGTTAAAAATCTTTTTATAAGAATTTCTATATATGAAGCCTGTAATTCCTTCCAAGGGTGCTAAATAAAATTTCATGTAATAACTCCTTTATGAATATTCTACACACATTATATCAGCCTTTTGAAAAAATAAAAACTAAGGCAGCTTCAAAAAATATTAAAGAGTAATCAAATTTATAATCTGATTACTCTTTAACAAAAATGAAAATTTTTGTTAATTCAGTGAAATGTTAATCAATTTTGGGATGGGGTATTGATTAACCTTACTACATTTATATTTTAGTATAAAAATATGTAGATAATATGAAGGTAAGGGCAATTATAATGTATTTTCTTTACAATACTTAATAATTGCAAAGAATACTAAATAAAAAGGAAACTGGTTGGCTTACAGATTCCTTTTTATTATAAATATGAAAGTTTACCTACTCAAGGGAACGAATATAAATAAACTTTATCATACTTATATTTTAAAATTATATTATGTAGATGATATGAAGAAGAGTGGTTTTATAGGAAATTTATGTTAATAAAGTTAAAGTTAAATTATATTTAGGAACCGAGGTAGGAGTAAGGTATTACTTACCCCTTGACCTTGGTTCCATAAAAATAATAACTTACTTAAGGACTATTGTTTAGTTAAAATAGTTAGTATTATTTTTAATGGTTATGGCACTCATGATCATGAGCATGACAAGAGTCTCCTGAATCAACAACAGCACCTTGAAGCCATTTAGAAGCTACAGCTTTTACATCTCCGGAGCAGCCACGTAATACCTGAATACCTACATTATTAAGTACGTTTACAGCTCCGTCACCCATGTTTCCAGCAAGCATAACCTTAACTCCCATGTCAGCAAGAACTGAAGCGATATTTGACTTACAGCCACAGCCTGCTGGAGAAGTTACCTGCTCAGAAGAAAGAATTTCTTTAGTATTAGTGTCAACGGTAAAAACAGTGAAGTACTCACAGTGTCCAAAGTGACTATCAATAGAATTATTACGAGATGGTAATGCAATTTTCATAATATAACCTCCAATATAAAATAATAAAATAAAATACAAAAAAAGTTATTGGCATATGCCTGATATAATTATAATAAACCTCATTTAAAAGTATGTCAAATATGCAATTATTTTTTTATTTATAAATAATCAATTTAGTAGGTATAAAATAATATTTCCATTATCTATTATGAAGAGTAAGCTAGAAGAAAACTTAGTAATAGACGTACAAATTTATTTAGTTTGGTAGTATAATGAAGATGAATTTTAAAAATGACTTTGGACTATAGTAATGGAGTTCTAAAGTGAAAGAATATCTTATTCTTCACAATAAAGCATTAAAGTTAGTAATGTATGGGTAACGTATAAATTAATGCCCTACAGTATTCATATAGTCATTAAGAAAATGTTGGGAGGATAATAATGGCAAGACCAGTAAAGTTTAGAAGAGTAGAATTTTTCCCAGAAAGTAACTACTTTGTACCTTTTGGAAAACCAAAATGTGAAATTGCAGAAGTTATGCTAAAAGTTGAAGAATTAGAAGCTATGAGGCTTAAGGATATAGAAGAATTAAACCAAGAAGAGTGCGCAGAGAGAATGCAGGTGTCACGACAGACATTTCAAAATATAATTGATAGTGCCAGAAAAAAGGTAGCCGTAGCTTTAACAGAAGGAAAAGCTATAAGGATAGAAGGTGGTAACTACACTACAAACCACTGTAAATTTAAGTGCATGGATTGTGGTGAGGTCTACGATATTAACTTTCAGCAAGATAAGGAACTTTGTCCCAAATGTAGTTCAACTGAAGTATTATGCAGTAAAGAGGCAGAGTTTTGTGGTCAGTGGTGTCATAAAAAGGGCAAGTAGTTTTTAACTTGGGTTTTCAAATAGCTAGTGTTCAAAGAAGGATTTTAGGATCATTCTTTAAAGTGTTTTTACATGTTTTTTTTAGTAAAAGATCTGAAAGTGACTTAAACACTATATCTTCTTAAGAGGACAAGAATAAAAAAATAGATATAGATATCAATACTTATCTATATCTATTTATACCAACGCATATTTATATCAATATAAGGTGATATAGATATGTGTTTTATATTTATTTCAGATAGATTCTTAAGCCCTTATATGTCCATAATTATTCTTCCGTCTTTAATTTCTACAATTCTATCTGCTTTTTCAGCAATTTTTCTATCATGAGTTATTACTATAAAAGTTGTATTAAACTTTTTGTTGATATCCCTCATTAAATTATATATAGTTTCTGTAGAATCTGAGTCAAGGTTTCCTGTGGGCTCGTCTGCAAGGATTATTTTAGGGTTATTCATTAAGGCTCTTGCTATGGCAGTTCTTTGTTGCTGACCACCAGACATGTTTGTAGCTAGATTGTTTTTAACCTTTGATAGTCCTACTAAGTCTAAAAGTTCTTCAGCCCTTGCAATACTTTCCTTTGAGGGTTTTGAATTTTTAATATTATAGGGCATCAATACATTTTCAAGAGCAGTAAACTCTGGAAGAAGGTAATGGAATTGAAAGATAAACCCAATGGTTTGATTTCTAAGGTCTGCCAAAGCATTTTTCTTCATGGTATCAGTTATTTGTCCATCTATTAAAACCTGTCCACTAGTTGGTTTGTCTAAAGTCCCTAAGATGTTTAAAAGTGTACTCTTTCCACTTCCTGAAGCTCCAATTATAGAGTTAAAGGTACCTTCTTCAAAAGATAGATTCACATCATAAAGTACTTGAGTTTTAACTAAAGTTCCATATATTTTATTTATGTTTTTTAAATCAATTATATTAGCCATTCTTTATCACCTCTATTGGGTTAAGTTTTGAAGAACCTCTTGCTGGAATTAAAGCTGCTATGGTTGAGGAAGCCAGTGCAATTAAAGCTGAAAGTGCTATAAAACCATAATCAATGTAAAGCTGAACCACTGGAGTTCCATCGGGATTTAAAGCAAATTTTGTGAACATAAAGCTTAGGAATAATCCTAAAACAACTCCTAGAATTGCTCCTAAAAATCCAAGTAATAAACCTTCAAAGAGGAAGATAAGACTAGCAGATCTATCCGTAATTCCCATTGCCTTAAGAATTCCGATTTGTCTAGATTTTTGAACCACTGTTATAGCAAGTACACTAGCAATTCCTAGAACTACAGCCACTAGTACAAAAACTTGTATCATAAGACTTGAAATACTTTGACCATTAAGACCACTTAAAAGTTCTGCATTTTGAGCTTTCCAGTTATCTACTTTAAGGTCACCTTGAATACTTGAGGTTATTTCCTCAGAAATAATGTCGGCACTAAAAACATTTTCTGCTTGCATTTCAATGGAAGTAACTTTATCATCCATAGAAAAAATGTTTTGGGAAGTTTCTAGGGTAGTGATCATCCAAGATTTATTTAAAGAAGCAACCTTAATATCATAAAAACCTACAACTTTTAAAGTTTTTAATCCACTAGAGTTAGCGAAGATTTCAAGTTCCTCTCCAAGGCTTATGCCTAGCTCCTTTTGAAGCTCTTTTCCTATAATAACTTCATTTTCTTCTTGGGGTGCTTTTCCTTCATAGATTCTATTTTTAATATTGTAAATTTTATCTGAAGCTTCTATATTAAAACCTCTAATTAGTACAGAGTAATTTTTACTATCTTCTTTTATAAGTGCTGGTCCATCAGCAGCTAGGGAAAGATTTATAACTCCATTATTTTTAGATACCTTAGTAACTATATCTTCATAATCACTAATTGTCTTATCATCAGTATTTGAAGTTATAGTAATTTGTGGGGAATTTCCGATAGTTTTATCTACAAGACCCTTTTGAAGTCCTTGTATGAGAGAACCAATGAAGATTTGCACAGATACTCCAACTGCAATTCCAAGAGCAATAAGTGCGGTTTGACCTTTATTTGATTTTAAAAAACGTACTGCAATTTTAAATGGTAGCCTCATGGTTATCCTCCTGTGCAAGTTTCATTATGTCTTCAAAAGTATCAATAAATATATGTCCTTTAACATCTAGATAAGAGTTTTCCTTATGCTTAAAGGCATTTCCTCCTACTAATATTTTAACTTTAGAATCCACTTCCTTTATAGTTTCAATAGTTTTACGAGCTGCAATAAGGTTATAAGGATTTGATACACTAAGTGCAATGTAATGGAAGTTTATAGTGTTTAGGGCTTGTAAAAACTCATTCTTAGGAGTGTTGCTTCCAACGAAAGTAGCATCATAGCCTAAGAGAGTAAAAAAGTCAGTAACCATTCTGGCACCAATTTCATGATATTCCTCAGAAGGGCAAACCACAGCAACTTTCTTATCAGTTTTAATTTTGTATTTTTCTTCCCTTTCTTTAATAACAAAAGGGTAACAATTTTCTATAATAGTTCTTATAATAGAGCTCCTTACATGTTCCCTCCAAATAAAAGCTACGTCATTGGGTTTTTCAACCATGGTATTTAGAGAAGGGGTTAGTATGTGGGTATAAAGAGTAACAATGTCAAGGTCACGATTTTTCACTTTGGATAAAATAAAATCTAAAGACGCTTCACGATTTTCTGTTTCAATAATTTGCATAAATTCATCATAAAAACTGTTCATAAAATATCTCCTTTCTTTTTTTTACAACAAGTTATAGGGTTCAATGATGAAATTTTAATTTATTCATATTCATAAACCCTTAAGGGAACCAGAGGAGGACTCCAGTATAAGCTAAGTTTTAACGCTGGTTCCCTATATTAGAAATTTTTATAAATCTAATTATCTTTTTATCATCCTAATTGAAAAACTTATCTAAAAATCACTATATAGTATAAAAGCAATATTATAAATGTTTTAGAAAACTACTAGCAGATAATCTAGCAATTTTAAAGAGTTAACTATCAAGTTAAATATAAAAAAAATTTATTGGTTATTATTTATCTCTATTAGTTATTAATGGATAATTATTATTAGTTGCTGTTTATATTAATATAATATATCACGAAAAGTAATAAATCAAGAAGAAAAAGATAATTGCAACAAAAAAATATTGATATAAATTACTAAGTGTGATATTTTTATAATCAACGTCCTAAGAAAAGACATAAATTGGTTTTTAGAAGATATTAAGAGAAGTAAGTGATTTTACAAATAAGCTAAGTGGGGGTATTAGAAGATATAATAATAGTAAGATTTATTAGAAAATAAAGTAAGGTTAATAAATTATTCTATAGCAAAACTAAAGTGAAAGGAGCTGTGATTTTATGAATATAGAACTTTCTAGCAGAATAAAGGAACTTAGAGAACATAAAAGGTGTACTCAAAACCAGTTGGCAAAGGCAATAGGGGTAGGGCAGACTACTGTGGCAAATTACGAAAAAGGAACAAGAACTCCTGATGCTGAAAAACTAAATAAAATTGCTGACTTTTTTCGAGTTACAATTGATTACCTTTTAGGAAGAGAGCAAGAGAACCTATTATATAATGAGGAGAGAAAAATAAGCATTTCCATGGTCACGCTTAATAATGTGTATAAAATTCTGCTGGAATACCTAATTAAAGGACGAAGAGAATTGGCAAGGGAAATAGTAAAGGAATTTTATGAACAAGGTTACAGTGTTAAAGATATATACTTTACACTTATAGAAAGAGTGCTAGTAGAAGTTGGAACTCTATGGGAAAAGGGTCATATAGATGTATGGCAGGAGCATTTTATATCTGAGGCCCTTTTGGATATTATGAGAGAATTAAAGGCAATGGAAGATGAGTTACCTGGAAAAGGGTACTCTATTCTTGCCTTTACATCAGGTCCAGAAATGCATAATATTGGTTTAAGGATGATTACAGATCTTCTTCAGCTAGAAGGGTATAACATAATTTATTTAGGGTCAAACTTGCCAGTTGCAAGCATTATAAATGCAATAGAAATGGAAAAACCTCATATTGTTGCAATATCAACCACTCTACCTTACCATATAGATTCAGCAAAAAATACTATAACTGCAATTAAAAATCACTTTGTGAAAAATGCTCCAAAAATAATAATTGGTGGAGCTGCATATTTAAATTGTGAGAATCCCTGCGAAGAAACAGGGGCGGATTACTATGGAAAAAATCTGGAGGATGTTATAAGTTATGGCATAAAATTAGGGAGGACTTAAGTTAATATAGTAGACACAGTTTCTCCAGGACTTTTAATAATGTACAAAACATCAGTAAGTATTTTTATATAGGGTTTCATGATAGAATTTTAACCTATTCATGATGAATTTTATTCATATTCATAAACCCTTAAGGAAACCAGAGTAGGACTCATTTATAAGTTAAGTTTTAACTCTGGTTCCCTACAATAAGATACCTACTGATATTTTTATTTTATAGGGGTTTTGAGATTACTACTCTACTAAGAGATTTATTATTTCCTTCACATGTATAGTAAATATTATATGAAAATCTGCGTTTGCTGTTGATTTAATGCTATAGATTTAACTAATAGGTGGTTATTTATCCATTAGTTATTACTATTTCTAAAATATATCATAAACGTGTATAATTTCACAATGTATGACATGAAGTTTTATAAAATGACAAAATAGAGTAAAAGCTACTATTTCTAACAGTGAATAATAAAGGAGAAAGTATGATAGAAATTGTAAATGTGGGAAAATCCTTTGGTAATCTTAAGGTATTAGATGGTATTAACTTAAAAATAGAAACTGGAATGATATATGGCCTTGTTGGGCAAAGTGGTGCAGGTAAGTCAACACTTTTGAGATGTATAAATGGGTTAGAACAATATGATTGTGGTTCAATTCTTGTAGATGGTGTAAAAGTTGAAGATTTGAATGGCCATGAGATACGCAATTTCAGAAAAGATATTGGCATGATTTTTCAGCACTTTTCACTAATAGATAGAAAAACAGTTTATAAAAATATTGCTTTTCCCTTAGAATGCTGGGGATATAAAAAAGACTACATTAATCAACGAGTAAAAGAATTGGTTCAGATAGTAGGGTTAGAGGATAAAATACATGCTCGTCCTAGTGAACTAAGTGGAGGACAAAAGCAAAGAGTTGCAATTGCTAGAGCTTTAGCTCTAAAACCGAAATACATTTTATCTGATGAGTCTACATCAGCACTAGATCCCAATACTACAAAATCTATTCTTAGTCTTATGAGACAAATTAGTAGAGATATGAATATTACTGTTGTGGTGGTAACCCATGAAATGGACGTTGTACAAAGCATATGTGATGAACTATCAATTTTAGAACAAGGCAAAATAACAGAATCAGGTAGTGTGGTTAAGTTATTTGCTGACAAGCCTGAAGCTCTTTTAAGATTATTGGGAGAAAAAGAAATGATGTTTCCTAAAAATGGCGTTAATATGAGTATTAATATTAATTTAGATAAGGAGTGTAAATTAATTTCTCAGCTAGGTAAAAGTATTTCAGGGGATTTTAAGTTGCTAGATAGTGAGTTTTATAATTATGACTCTACACGTTATAACAATATGACTATTAATATTGATGATAAAGATTTTGATAAAACCATAAATTTCTTAAGAGATAAAAATATTGAATTTAAGGTGTTACCCAAGGAGGAAGTTGTTGATGGATGCAAGTAATAGTCGTTTACTAAAATATTTGCCAACTGTGATTATTCCTGCCATATGGGTGACAGTAAAAATCTTATTCTTTTCGTCTCTGTTTTCTATTAGTATAGGATTAATTTTAGGCACTATATTAGTGCTTGTTGACGAAGAAGGACTAACACCAAATAAATTTATATTTACTATTATTGATAAAAGTGCTGACATATTAAGGGCTTTTCCAACCTTAATTCTTATTGTGGCATTAATGCCTTTGACAAGACTCATTGTAGGTACAACTGTTGGAGTAAATTCAGCAATTTTTTCAATTTCCATAGCTGGAATACCTTATGCAACTAGGATAGTTGAAAGTTCATTAAGAATAGTGGACAAGCAACTTATAGAAGCAGCAAAGTCAATGGGAGCTTCAACCTTTCAAATTGTGTTTAAAGTAATGTATGTAGTAGCTCTACCTAATCTTGTATCTAATCTCACTATGATGATTATAAATATGCTAAACACTACAACTATTGCTGGTGCTGTAGGTGCTGGAGGATTAGGAGCAGTAGCCCTTGCATACGGGTATCAAAGGTTCGATGATTTAATAATGTATTTTATTGTAGCTATTTTATTATTAATGGTTCTTCTAATTCAAAGATTAGGCAGGTTCATTTATAAAATTTTGAAATAGAAAGGAAGAAAACAATGAAAAAAAGAACACAAAAACTACTAAAGATTATCACATTAACAATGATGGTAGCATCATTGTTGGTAGGTTGCACAGCAAAAAAAGAAGAGGAAAAGAAAGTGATTAAAGTAGGAGGAACCGAAGTTTCTAAAGTAACCTATGATGCAGTAGAAAAAGAATACAGCAAATTAGGATATAAGACAGAATTCGTGCTATTTGATTCAAATGTTTTATCTATAACTGCAGCTAATGATGGACAAGTGGATATTTCTATGGGACAACATAAAAAATTCATGGAAACCTTCAATAAGGGACAAAATGAAAATTTAAATATGGTAGAACCCTATGGCTATTACACTGGAATTGGTTTATATTCGGAAAAGTATAAATCTGTAGAAGAGTTTCCTAATGGTGCTAAAATAGCAATTATGAACGATGCTATGAATATGGATATTGGTATGCGTGTACTTCAAGATGCAGGATTAATTGAATTAGAAAAAAACCATACTGGTTCTTACACTATAACAGATGTAACAAAAAATCCTAAAAACATTCAAATCATTGATATGGAGCAAGCTCAAACTGTAAGAAGCCTACAAGATATGGATGGAGCATTAGTGTTTTTTACCCACATGTTTAATGCAAAAAAAGATCCTTCAAAATACTTAGTACGTGATAAACAATCTGTAGATTATCCAATTAGCCCTATTGTTAAAGCAGAAAACAAGGATAAACAGTGGGCTATAGACTTTGCAAAAGCTTTAAAAGTAAAATCCGTAAGAGATGAAATTGATGCTAAATTTCCAGGTGTGTTTACTCATTATGAATACAATGGGAAATAAAGTTTTTATTAATACATAATAATCTAGGGAAATAATTTAAAAAAAGGTGTAGCATTGCAGTACAGTTATTAAAATAACTGTACTGTTTCATATATCATTAAAAGGATAGAAGGAGGAAGTATATGGAACTAACTTGGAAGGAAGCTTTGATAAAGTTAAATTGTTCTTTAGAACTAGAAAGACAAATTGTCGGGATTAAGTTTATTTTTTCTGAAAAAGAATATAAATCACTAGAGGTGCAGTGCCCTATAAAAAAAATTAACTACTGTGGTATGGTAAAAAGTGGGGCATGTGGAAATGCCCTTAAAGTAACAGGAGATATGTTAGCCTGTGCTAGTGGTGGCAGAACTCTAGGGTTTATAGAAGATACGGTAAATGAAAGTGGACAAGTTTGGACCAGATTAGGGTTATACAAGAATGCTGAAGTTTCAAAACAAGTGAGGGAAAGCCTTACATACTCAAAAGCCAACCCTTATGGTGTTTTGGTTCAACCATTAAGCAATTTTGACAGTGAGCCTGACATTGCTTTAATTGTAACTAACTCCTATAATTTAATGAGAATTGTACAAGGTTATTCCTATCACTATGGAGCAAGAAGTAATTTTGGATTTGTAGGGAATCAAGCTATATGCTATGAATGTACTGCAAAAACTTTTCTTACTCAAGATATGCAAATATCAGCACTTTGTATTGGTACTAGACATAGAGCAGGCTGGAAAGATCATGAGTTAGCAGTAGGCATACCTATGAAACAATTCACAGCAATTGCTGATGGAGTATTTAACACTGTAAATAATATGGAAAGTAATGAAAAGAAACATATAATAGAAGAAAAGCTGATGAAAGCAGGCATCACTGAGCTAACTATAGAATATGATAGCAATTATTATAAGAAGGTTTAAAGTGAAAACAACTCCATTTATAGATGTCTATAAATGGAGTTGTTAAATAAGTAATATTATTATATTTTAAATGTTGAAACTAACTCGCTTAGTTTTTCTGCCATCTCAGCTTGATGTTGAGCAGCTACTGAAACCTGATTCATACCAATGGAAGTCTCGTTAATTCCACCCTTTATACCTTCAGAACTCTCACTAGTATTTTGGGCTTGTAAGGCCATATCTTGTATAGCACCATTAACTTGATCTACAGTGGCTGTTATTTCTTCAGACATAGAAGCTATGTTTTCTGAAACCTTAGCATAGAAATCTGCACTATCATAATAGTCCTTGCTCACTTCAAGGAACTTCTTAAATTGGTCTGAAATATCATTAGTTAAGAAGAATAAGATTTCATTACTGTTTTCTTTTAAATCAGAGAAGGCTTCTCTTACCTCTGAGATTGTTTCCTGAATTTTAACTACAGCTTGTGAGGACTGTTCAGCAAGCTTTCTAACTTCTTCAGCTACCACTGCAAAGCCTCTTCCCTGCTCCCCAGCTCTTGCAGCTTCAATAGCTGCATTCAGTGCAAGAAGATTAGTTTGTTCTGAGATGCTAGAAATTGCATCTGCCATCATTTTTATATTTTCTACCACTTCAGCTTTTTTAAGAGCCTCACGAATGTTTTTTTCCTTTTCTAATTGAATTGCTTGTAGTTTTTCAAAGGCATCATTACTTTCCTTTTTCACTGCAGTAGCATTGCTTTTAATAGTATCTGCCTTATTACTTCCCTCCAGAGCTTGAGAGGAAAGTTCCTGAATACTTGCATCCACCTCTTCAGTAGAGGCTGCAATTTCTTCAGCTCCAGCACTTGCATCTTGTGCAGATGAGGCAATTTCTTCTGTGGTCATATTTATTTCCTCAAGTTTTGCGGTGATTTCTTCTACTGTTGCAGAAAGCTCTTCACTTTCCGAGCTTAAATCATTAACAGAAGTTTGAACTTCACCTATAAGAGAACTTATTTGACTTTGTGCTTCATTAAGAGCTGCTGCAATTTGGCCTAGCTCATCTTTTCTTTGAAGGTTAATAGGAGTTGTAAAGTCAGAGTCTTTAAGTCTGTTTGCAAAGTCTTTTATAGCTAGTAAGGGCTTTACAATACTAGTTGAAACTAAACGTGACATAACAACACCTATAACTGTTGATATTAGTATTAAAATTATATAAAATCTCGTAAGTGCTTTGGCACCTTCATCATTGCGGATCTTTACTTTTTCAGCATCATTTATATTATAATCTGCTAAATCTTTTAAGTTCTTTTGAAAAGCATCAAGGTGAATTTGTGTGGAATCGAATTTAGTAGCAGCTTCACTTTGTTTTCCCTCTAAGGCTAGTTTAATTACTTCATCTCTACCTTCTCTATATTTTTTCAAGTTTTCTTCCAGCACTGGAATCAAATCAGTTTCGAATTTATCCAAATCTAGTTTTTTGTATTTACTAAAATTATCATCAAAACTTTTATTTCTTTTTCTATATCGCTTACTTTTTCTTGTTGCGTGCCTTTATTGCCAACATTTAAAATAGTGGCATAAATATCAGCCTCAATGGCCCTAGCTTGGTTTCTGTTATCATTAAGATATTGTACTGGTAATAGATTATTATCATACAAGGAAGCTAAGTCACTATTGGTATCCTGGATATTTAGGAAGCCTACGCCAGCAACTACTAAAATTATAAGTAGGGCTGTTATTGATAAAGTTAATATTTTGAGACGCATTCTTAAGTTTTTCATAGTTTGATCCCTTCTTTCCTAAAGCTTTGCTTATGAATAATATAAATTATGATTAAATCACAATAAGCCACACCTAAATTCCACTATGTAATTTGAAGGGCTTTATTAATGTAAGTAGCACAACTGATTTTCGGTGACTTTTAAGAAAGCATTTTTGTGAGATAATCAAATTATAATATCGATTAAATTTATAAAATCTTTATAATATAATATTAAGTCATTAAGGAATATAAAAGGAATATTAAGCCATATTGCATTGCTCATCTCAAGGATTCATAGTTATAAGAATCAAGGTAAGTAATTTATATAAAAAAACTGTAACGCTTGTCCATGTGTATGAATAGGATATAGTACAGAAAATAATACGAGGTGATTTAAATGTTTGAGGATTATATAACTCCTAACACTTATAATAAGAATTGTAATAATAATCATGAAGATAAACATCCACAAAATGATTGCCCACAATTGCCAGGGACAGTATTAAGAATTAATATTCCGGCTGGAACTACAATTAATTTATTAAATCTTTTAGAAGTAACATCTCCAGGTGGAATATGTCTAATAGTAAGAATTCCTTTATTAGGTGGAAATAATGGTTTAAATTTAGCGGGCATAGTAAGTGCTATTAAACAAGCAGGCGGGTCAGTAGAATTTCAGTAGGAAGTAATTAATTATAATAAAAGGATTACCAAGTTTATGGTAATCCTTTTTGTGTTCTAAGAAGGTTTCCGAAGTTGAAGTGGTTTCCATATACTATGGGGCCTTAGTATTTAAATAATTCATAATGTCAGTAAATAAAGTTTTACCAACAGGTGCTGCTGTTTGTGCAGCATAATATTTTGAAGGATCAGGTTCATTTATAGTTATTAGCATTGTTATTTTAGGATTATCCACAGGAGCCATGCCAGAAAAAGAGGTTATGTATTTTTCGGACTCATACTGACCTGTAGAAGAATTGGATTTTTGAGCTGTACCTGTCTTTCCTCCAATACGAAGCCCTTCAACAAAAGCAGGTTTTCCTACTCCGTCAGTTACAACCTTTTCAAGGGCAAATCTTAATTTAGTGGAGGTATTATCGCTTATAACCTTTTTTTCATTAGACTGATCAAATTTCTTATCTACCACTTTTGTGTCGCCTTCATAATGTACAACATCTTTCATTATATGAGGAGTTATCAAGGTCCCACCATTTGCAATGGCATTAAAAGCGGCTAAATATTGAACTTGAGTAACAGCTACTCCTTGTCCGAAAGACATGGTAGCAAGTTCCACAGGTCCTATAGAACTACTTTGCGAAAGAATTCCAGTAGATTCACCAGGTAAGTCAATGCCTGTCTTTACACCAAACCCCATTTTTTTTACAAAGTCTAGCAATTTTTCTTTACCTATTTTTTCACCAAGCTCCATAAAGCCAACATTACAGGAATTCTTTAATATATCAATCAGGTTTTCTTCACCATGTCCATTTCTTTGCCAGCAATATATTGTTTTGTCTCCAACTTTAAGACTTCCATTGCAAGTAAATCTATAATTTTCATCAACTAAGTTGTTTTCTAATGCGGCTGCAGCAGTGATTGCTTTAAAGATGGAGCCAGGTTCAAAGGCACTTTGTATTGCATTGTTTTTCCAAGCATTTTGAATTTCCTCTGAAGTAGTGCCAACCTCCCAAGGGGAATTTAAATTATAATCTGGTTTATTTGTCATGGCTAGCACTTCTCCATTGTTAGGGTCCATTATTGTTATAGAAACTGATTTAGCTTTGTTATCCTTAAGTGCTTTTTCAGCAGCTTTTTCAGCCATTAGTTGTATGTTTTGATCAATTGTCAGAATAATATCCTCACCATGAATTGCATTTACATTAAAAGAATCATAGGGCAGTTGATTTCCAGCAATATCTGCCTCAAAGCCCTTAAGGCCTGAGATGCCCTCAAGTTCTTTACCATAGTTAAATTCAACCCCAGTAATACCCTTCCCATCATAATCAGTATGACCTATAACTTGAGATAATAAATTATTATTGGGGTAGTATCTTTCAAGTTCTGGAGATATTATGATGCCTCTTAAATCAAGGGACTTAATTTCATCAGCATGGGATTTTTCTACACTTCGTTTTAAAATTGCCGAGGTAATAGGGTCACCGTTATCAAGTTTTTTATCAAATATTCCACTAATATCTTCTGATTTCATATCTAAAATGCTTGAGAGTGTTGAAGCTAATTCACTTATAGTAATTTTCTTATCTTTAAGAGTTTGATTTAAGGTAACAAGATCTAGATCTATTCTGTATTCATCAACTGTTACTGCAAGTTTGTTACCATTTCTATCCAAGATATTACCCCTTCGAGGCGATATCTTCATTTGATTTGTCCACTGTGATTGTGCCAGAGCTTTATAGGTTTTAGATTTATTTATCATTATATAAAATAATCTAGACAGAAGTATAGTAAAAATAAGAGTGAGTAGGCAAAAGACAGAAATTAGTCTAAGCTTACCTTGTGATGTAATTTTTCGAGCCTTTTTCAAATGAATCACCCTCCGGTATATAAATTTATATGTATTTATATTTTATTATATCGTATAAATAAAATATTCTTAATACATAGCTTAAGAATATTATTAAGATAAAACAGATGTTAGAAAAAATCAAGAATTATAATTTGTTTTTTTTGAATTGGGAGGACCTTCTGTTAGCTCTATATATGAAGCATATGAAAAGATATCAACAAGATATAGGTAAAATTAAAATATTTAAAAAGCCGTACAAATAGGATGTTGTACGGCTTTGAATATAATTTTTAATTATGCTACACTATATATCTTTACATCAGGAACAGTATCCCATAAGGGCTTGAGAGCTACAAAAACATCATTTTTGAATAACTCACTGTCTAAATATAATTTTGCATTTTCTAAACTGTCAAATCCATGAAGTACCTGAACATCCTCAGGGCGAATTAAAAGATCTTTAGTAAGTGCACCTGAGATGCTCTTCAAAAATGGAGTGCGATAATCTGAATAAACCTTTGCTGCAGCAGTCCTTTTTTCGTTGTTAATTTTCATTGTGATTTCAAGATAAGCTTTTACTTCCATTAAAAAAATCCTCCTTAAATATTGGTATATTTATTGTGTAATTAGAGTATATAAAGAAAGCTCCATGGGTTAAAGATATGAGCAAATTTATGAGTAACTAATAAATTTCATAGTAACTTGTTCATAGATAGCAACAAAGGTTATAATTTATGTATCAGGAGTATTGGAGGAATGGCATATGTATAAACCAAAGTTGGAAAAAGAAATTAGATGCCCTTTAGAGTATGGGTTGGACATCTTTGGTGGCAAGTGGAATTCACGCATTATATGTGTGCTGGCTGAAAAGCATATCTTACGTTATAGTGAAATTCGCAATGAAATGACAGATATAACAGATGCAGTATTAGCCGCCACTTTAAAGAAGTTAATTTCAGATAACATAGTAAGAAGGGAACAATATGATGAAATTCCTCCTAAGGTTGAGTATTCATTAACGGAGAAAGGGAAATCTGTTGTGCCAATTTTACAAAGTATTTGTAAATGGTCTGGAGCTTATCATAAGAGTGGAAGTGATCATATAATGGCTCAATGTCAGAAGTGTGATTATAACAATGAATAAGAATGCCCACAATAGTTTTATAATACATTTTGAAGTTTTGGAAAAGGTAATAAAATAACATAAATATCATCTTTTAAATAGATAAAATACTAATGGTATTCTGTGGATAAAAGAGTTAGTAGCTAAGTTAAAAATACAACTCCATAATGATTTTAGAAAATTGAAGGGGGACTACTGTGGACATTATCAAACTAATATTAATATTTTCTTGTATAGTTATAGTAATAAAGCTAAAAAAGCCTCTATACATATCAATATTCGCTGGTATATTAGGTACAATTTTCTTATATGGAATAAATCCTTTAGAATCTTTTAAACTTATGAAACATGGAGCTTTTAGTTTAGATACAATTAATCTGGTTTTAGCCTTTTATACAATTACCTTTCTTCAAAGAATGATGGAAAAAAGAGATCATTTAATACTAGCAGAAAAATCCTTAAGCAATTTATTTAACAACAGACGAGTAAATGCCATGGTTGCTCCATTTATAATTGGCTTATTACCATCTGCTGGTGCAGTTCTAATAGCTTCTCCTATAGTTGACAATGCAGGTGGAGACTATATAAGCAAGGAGGAGAAGACTTTTATTACTAGCTATTTTAGGCATATTTCAGAAGCCTTTTTACCCACCTATTCAACCATATTATTAGCATTAAATCTTTCGGGGGTAGATATGACAGCTTTCGTAATAGCAATGCTACCCATGGTGGTTGTATTATTTTTATTAGGGTACTTTATGTATGTTAAAAAAATTCTCAAAGATATTGAGCTGAAAGAATCAACTAACAAAGGTGAAGATGTGAAAAATCTAATAATTAGCTTATGGCCAATTGTATTCACCATTGCAATTATCTTAGTGTTTAAAACACCTGTTCATTATGCAGTTGTACCTATTATAATACTTTCGTTTCTTCTAAACAAATTTAGCTTTGAAGAGATAAAACCAATGTTTCAATCGGCAATAGAAGGCAAACTAATATTAACTACTATTGTAATTATGATGTTTAAAGAAATTTTGACATTTACAGGAGTTATTCAAAGATTACCTGGATACTTTTCAGCACTACCAATTCCACCAGTGATTATTTTTATGCTTTTATTTTTCTTTGGCACTTTAGTGGCAGGTGGCCAAGGTATGATAGCTATTGCTGTACCTTTAGCATATGCTACTATCCCAAATGGTGGACTAGCCTTAATGATAATAATCATGTGTACAACCTATATTGCTATGCAGATTTCACCGACTCACATTTGTTTAGCAATAGTAGTAGAGCATTATGGCACTTCATTCATAGATTTAATAAAAAAGACTATACCCATATTACTGACCTTCATTGTAATCAGTTCTCTTTATAGCTACTTATTATATCTAGTTCTATAAATTTTTATGAAAGGAGGTAAGTTAACGAGAGTCTCTACACCTTCTGGATTGCATATAGACCTAGGAAAAAACTATTAGTAAATGAACTTTCTTAACAAAATTATCTAATAATACCGTTATCTAGTGAACTTCTTGTTAAAGTAGAAGGAAAGCTTAAAGTGAAAGGCATTAGATTATATAATTTATCAGGTTATCCTAAATTTGTTAGGATAACCTTTTTTTATAAGAATCACTTAGGTAAGTTTCTTTAAAGTTTATATTTCCGCCATAGGAAAGGAATTAATGTATAACTAAAGCAGGGTAATGTGATAATCAGCAAAAGAATAAGTTTCTAATTTGATGAAAAAACAGAATTAAACTTAAAAGGGTAAAATAAAATGATAGGAAACTGATGATCTAAATCCAAAATAAAATTATTATGGATAAAAATGTGAGATTAAAATAACATAAATAACATAAATAACATAAATAACATAAATAAAATATAATTCATAGGTAAATGTCGAAATATGATGAAAGATTATCAAAAACATGTCGAATTTAAATGGATATAGTATAAAGTTAAAGAAAATAGTAACGAAGATATAAATAAAGGTATAATTAATAAGTGATTTTTAATAATTTTGAATTTAATTAAAAATTATTAAATAATAAATCAAAGGGGAGGTATAATTTTATATGAGCAAAATAAAGGTAGGATTTAATTTTAAAAGTATCAAAACTAAGTTACTAGTAAGTTTATTAAGCATTTGTATTATTCCGCTTATTATTCTTGGAGCAGTAGCTTACTTTAATTCCAAGTCAATAATAGTTGAAAAATTAGAGAGTTCAAGTGCGCAATTATTAAAAGAAGCAAATAGGGGAATTGATAAAGAACTGATATCCATGGGTAATAATGTGAGCATGCTTGCAAATAACTATAATTTTATTAATATACATAGTAATCCTGAATTTTCGCCATATCTTATGGATAGTATTAAAGGTATGCAAGAGACAAATCCAAATATAGAATCAGTATATATGGGGACAGTTGGGAAAAATTTTTATTTATATCCCGCTGATGATATGGGATCTGACTATGATCCAACTTCAAGGCCTTGGTATAAAGAGGCTGCTGAGAATAAGGGGGAAGTTGTGTTTAGCGACCCTTATACAGATGCAACCACTGGTAAAACTACAGTATCCATCTCAAAAGCAGTAGAAAAGGATGGTCAAATAATTGGTGTAGTTGCTATGGATATAAATTTCACTACACTGGCAAAAAGCACAGCAGAAATAAAGGTTGGAGATGAAGGCTATGCGGTGCTTCTTGATAAAAACGGGTTAATTCTAACTCATCACGACGAAAAATTAATTGGTACTGATGCCTTTTCTAAGCTTCCAATTTGGAAGACCATATCGGAAAAAAAAGAAGGTTTTAGTACCTATGAAGATGGTGGAGAAGTTAAGTTTGCTGTATATACAAATAGTCCTGTTACAGGATGGACTGTGCTTGGAACTATGGATGAACATGAGTTAAATAAGGATACAAAGTCTATCTTAGTAACTCTTATAACAGTACTAATTATTACTGCTGTTATAGCAGTGGGGATATCAATTTTAATAACCAAATCAATAACTGTAAACTTAAATAAGATAAAAGATGTTATGACTAAAGCTTCCAAAGGAGATTTAACAGAACTCGTTCAAGTTAAGTCAAAGGATGAAATTGGGGTTTTAGCAAAAAACTTTAATGTTATGATAGAAAACATATCACAAATCTTAAGGAATGTTGAAAAATCCTCACAAACAGTTGTAGATACTGCAACTAATTTATCTGCAATGACAGAAGAAACTACGGCCTCTGTGTCAGAAGTATCAAGAGCAATTGAGGAAATATCTAATGGAGCAGTTCAGCAGGCTTCAAGTACACAGGATGCATCGGATGAAATGGACAAGTTAGTGGATGGAATAGGTAGCATTGAAACCTCAACTAAGGAAATAGATGAAGTATCTTTAAATACTAAAGATTTAAGCAATAAGGGTTTAAAAATGGTTAAACTACTTATGGATAAATCTGAAGAAACTAAAGAAACAACTCAGTCTGTGGCTGAAATAGTTGAAGATATGAGCAAAAGTACTGAAGAGATTAGTAAAATTTCACAAACTATTACACAAATAACTGAACAGACAAACCTATTATCTCTTAATGCTTCTATTGAGGCTGCAAGAGCAGGAGAAGCTGGTAGAGGCTTTGCTATAGTTGCTGATGAAATAAGAAAGCTAGCAGAGCAATCAAGGAACTCTACAGAAGAAATAAAGAGAATTGTTGAAGCAATTCAAAATAAGTCAAGCATAGCAGTAGAAGCTATGGGACTAGCTCAAAATATTGTTATAGAACAGGATAAAACAGTGGAAGACACAAATGTAATCTTCAATGATATTTATGGTTCTATAAGCAAGTTAATTGAAAAAGTTGAAAACATAAAAGAAAAAGTTTTAAATATTAACACTGAAAAAGAAGAAGTCGTAAGTCAAATTCAAAATATCTCCTCTGTGGCAGAAGAAACAGCTGCTTCTTCAGAAGAAGTATCAGCATCAACTGAAGAAATAAACGCTACCATGGAAGAATTTAATAACTATGTTATGGGACTTCAAAACTTATCAGAGACCTTAAATGAGGAATTAAGTAAGTTTAAAACAACATAGAACAAGAAGGTTATCTTTTTTAATAATGCCATCACCTTTATAATATACAGGCATAAAATAGCTTTTGTAGGTCTTCATGGATTCTGATATATTTAACAGTAAGTGGATGCTTGTAATAAAGTAATGTTTATATGAAATCCAAAAACCTATGCTATAATTTTGATTTAGCATAGGTTTTGCATATAATTCATTACATAAGAACGCTATATGGTAATTATAAATACAGGATATATTGTTTTACTTAGTGTGAATCTTGTGCTTCTTTGAAATTACAAAGTTCCATATCGATGAAATAATAAACATGAGAAGAAATATATATCCAATAGGTATTAATGCGAAGGGTTCAACTAATGTACCATCTGGTAAAACTTCTGAACCGATAATATTAAAGGAAACAAAACAAACTATAGCTGCCAATGCTGACACCAACATGGAACCTTTTGCAAATGATGACCTCTTATCCTTTTCCCATTTTGTTGAAATATTCTTCATTAATTTTACCTCCACATCTGAAATAGTTGGATTCTCTAAATTTATTTTAAGCTTTTCAAATTCATCCACGCATTGTGGACATTCAGCTAAATGTTCTTCTATCAAGGAAGAGCTTTCTTTACTGCAAACTTTATCGTAATACAATGGTAATAAATCTTTAATGACCTCACATGATAACTTCATATCAACCTCTCCTTTAATTTTGTTCTTGCACGATGATAAGTGACTCTTGCCCAGCTCTCTGTTTTCCCAAATAATTCAGCTATTTTTAAAAATGATAAATCTCCAAGAAAACGCAAAGTAAACACTTCTTTATATGGTTCTTCTAAATTATGGATTAATTTATGAATTTCAAATGCACTTTCATCGCCAATAAATATTTTTTCAAGATCAGTATCAAAAACCTGATCTAAATCCTCAACACTTTCACAACTACCTTTTTCTTTCTTTAAATATGAAAAATATGAGTTTTTAGCAATTTGACAAAGCCAAACACTAATTTTACAATCCCCCTTGAAACTATCAAAGCTTTTTAACGCTTTGAAAAATGTTTCTTGAGTTATTTCTTCTGCAATACTTTCATTTTTTGAAAGACACAATACATATCTATATACATCCTTAAAATATCTGGAGTATATTTCTTCAAATTCCGTCACAATTTCACCGCCTTTCATATATAAGACTATCATAATAGCATTTTGTTACAACCTTTAATAAAAATATTCAAAGATTTTTTTATGGGCAGTTTTTGAACTAAAATATAAAAAATACTGTAAAATTCACTTCTGAATAATACAGTATTTCAATAAAGTATTTCATTTTTAATTGTAGTCTTTAAATAAGAAATTATATTTCCATTAGTGGCTTACTCCCAAAGGCTATCTTTAGTTTTTCTGCTACTAATAAAACTCCGTCTAAATTACTTTATGTTCTAAGTTTTCAAATCATAATTAACCCTTCAGCCAAACACTTTCCTCAGTGAGGTAAGTAATTTCTAAAGTGTCCTACTTAATATTTCTCCAGGTAATCCATCCATTTCACATACCTTTTCTGAAGTAAATCCATTGTTAATTAAGATTTTTCTAGAAGCAGTATTATTAGGATCAATAATTGCAGTAATCTTATTAATTTGAGTTTCATATTTTGCTTTATCAATTAACAATCTAGCAATTTCGCCACCGATTCCCTTACCCCAGTAAGTAGGCAATAACATATATCCAATTTCCGCTTCAGTAGAACTCTCTTCTTTAACTCTTAGCAAAGCAGAACCAATAAAATTATTAGTTGAGGTTTCAATTACTTTAAAATTACCAAAGGATTTATGCAATTCATTATTTTTCAAAAGCAAATTATAATTTTTCATTGCTTCATCCAAAGGAATCCCTCTTTCTGTAATCATAGACATCACATTTTCATCACTAACCAATTTATAATATTCATCAAAATCTACTGATGTAAATTTTTCTATATAGATTCTTCTTTCTATTTTAGGAACAGATTCTGGATTATATCTCACTACTATATTTTCTTTATTATTCATATAAATTGTCTCCTCTAAAATTATTATTTTATTATTAAATGATAAAAAATGGAACACTTATCCCGTGTTCAGTAAATTTTAGAAAAAAACAGCAGTAGAATACCCTATGCCTAATGCAAGACTATAAAGTGATCTTTTCTTCATAAGATATTCCTCCTTTAAATTAATTATATGAACTAATTCAACATAACATCTATATTAATTGTTGTCAAATTATTGAGATTATAATTTTTCAATAGAAAAAATTATAGGTTTATTTTTTATAGAAATTGGGCAATGGATAGTTCATCTTTTGAGGGTAAACTATCAGTTCACTGACGGACTGTACAATAGACATGTAACTCCCTTACTTGTTCAAGATTATCAGCACTTACCTTTTTAATTTCCATAATTATATTTCTCCAAATAACATTAATTTAAAATTTATAACATTGACCTAATTCCTACTGCTACTACAGTATTATTTAATTTTCAAAGAAGATTATTACTAAAAGCCACCTTTAGTTTTTCTGTTACTAATAGAACTTCTTCTAAATTACTTTCTGTTTTAAGATTTTCCTTAGTGTAGCTCATTATTTCCCTTATGTTACTTAAAGAGTTGCCAAACTTCTCATTCATCCATTGATACCTAGGTAATAGCCATAAATGCAAGTGACCTGATCGCTCTTCCTGAATAATGGTAATCTCATTAATATCACATACCTTCTTCATTGCAACCCTTGCTTTGTAAACTAGCTGAAAAAATTCTGTAGATTCCTCTAAGGTTAGCTCCTCAATAGATCTTATATGTTTTTTAGCTGCAACAATTAAAAATCCACTAAGGGGAACATCTGGATCTTGGTGAAGAACAAAGTTTTTAGTATCATATATTATTCCCCCTGGAGGTAACATATCCCCATTACCAACGGAACAGCCCATACATTGATCTGGCCACTGATTATTCATAAAATCTTTAAACCCCATTTTCATCCTCCATAATACCTGAAAGTGTAATTAGTATCCCTGTTAAGGTTAACCCACAGTTTATTTTATTTTCCCTTATCATCTTTTTAATTTCACTAATTTTTACCCATTTACGCTCTTTAACTTCATTTTTATCAAATTCCTCAATGAAGCTTATGGCTTTACACCTTACTAAGTTAACTACAGCATCAGACATCCCATTCGAAGGGTTATATGTATATATTAGCTTAGGCTCTGTTACCTTATAGCCTGTTTCTTCTAGAACTTCTCTTTTAGCAGCTTCTTCTGGTGTTTCTCCTTTTTCAATTCCTCCTGCTGGTATCTCCCATTCTATTGAATTAGTAGTATATCTATAGGACTGAATTAATAGAATTTCATCATTAGCATTTTCTATTACGACTCCAACTGATTCACTTTCAAAGTGTAAATAATGATGTTTTTCAATTAATCTTCCATCAGGAAACATAACCTTATCAACGTATAAATTCACCCATGGATTTTCATAAATAACAGTTCTGGCTAACCTTTTAGGTAGCATATTTTCATCCCCAATCTAAAACTTCTTATTTAGTTCGGTCACTAATTAATAGCAATTGAACCTTATTACACCATAAAACATATGTAAGAACATATATTTAGATCTATTTTCTTAAAATGCTGATTAAAGAAAATCAAATGATTTCCCTTAAAAATCACTATATCTTTACCATTGTCATAAAATATAGCTTAAATTTAGGTGATAATCTTTATAAATTTATATAGTTTCTGTTTTTTCGCTGCCTGTGATTCTATACTCACTGCTTAGGTCAACATTGTTTTTTACCATGTTCCAAACAGGACACATGGATTCTTCCATTAGTTTTATAGTCTCTTCAATCTCACTTGCCTGTAAATCCTTTGATGCAAGCTCAAATACTAAATGTATACTTTTAAAATATGATGGAGGAGTTGTCCTTCTTTCACCAGAAGCAACTACTTTTAATTCAGCTATTTCCTTGTGCATTCTCCTAAGCAATAAAGCCAAGGTCATTCCACTGCAGGTTGCCAGACTCATAAGGAATACCTCAAGGGGAGTATACCCATCTCCATCTATAGAATCAATAATTATTTCATGATTATCACGTGACACCCCAGAAAATTTCACTTTATCATTTATCATATCTGCTGTTACCGTTAAATTATTGCTCACAATAAACCCTCCTAAGCTTTTATTTAAACTATTTAAGAAAAGTTGATGATTTACTACTATTTTACATCATATATTGATGAATATATATGAAAAATATTTTTAAATACCTTCATGACTTTGCCATTTTTACAACGGAAAATAACACATCATAAATAAACAATGTTTTTATTTACAACAGTATATTCCACTATTTGGTGAATTTACTGCTGTGAATTGTGTCTGTTATACTATTTATATGGTAAAAGAAGAGAGTTTGGAGGAACGAATTTTGGGAAATAAAAGTGAAAGAAGAGAAGCATCAGATTATTTTTATATGTTTACTACTTTTTTATTAATTAATGCTGTGGTACATTTTTTTTCTTTAACTGGACATAGTTCCGAGATAATAACACTTGTAGTAAATATTTCTCTTAATTGCAGGTTACTGGCGTTAGCCATTACTATTGTTTTGTTATTTAAGCTAAAAGCTTATAGCCTAAATGAGGTAGAGAAGAGCTCTATTTTAAAAAAAGGAAACCTGCTTTTTATAATTAATTTACTATTATTATTTTATGCTCTTGTAATTACTAGAAAAACAGGGTCATCCCTAACTAGTACTTCTGCATTTAATATGTTATTTTTTTCTGTTTCAATGACTGTAGCTTGGGTAACGGACAAGCTGTTAAATACTAATAGGCAAACTGCTTGGCAAAAAGTAGTAGGTAATTATGAGGAAAATGAAGATAAGCGTAACTTTCTTTGGAGGTTTAAACTAGATTTTACTCATTTAGATAAGAGTATTTCAAGGAAGGATTTACTTGAAGCTTATTCAAACTGGTGTCTTTTGTATCTGGTGTTTTTTGTTATTGGACTTATTTCCTTTACTAAAGGCTTTAGATATTATAATTTAATATCACTTACATTTTTAATCTTGATTTTTGCAAGACCTTTATTATTTATATTAGACTTAATATTTAATCTTTCTGCTTCCCTTGAAGGGGAGTGTATAGGCTTTTATACTCATAGTAAAAAAATAGTTCAAGATATACATATACTTATATAGTAACAAACTATAAACGCAAAATAGAAGTAAGATTTACTACAGAGGAAGAGCAGTTTTTTCAGGAGGGAGAGTTAGTTAAAATATACTATACTCTACTTTCAAGAAGAATATTAAAGTCTCATAAAATAAGTTATTTAGAAGACAATTAGAAATGGATTCATATAAAAAATCTTCTAATCAGTGGATTTTTTACTGGTTAGATGAATCTAAGTAGGTAATTAGAGCTTCAAGGGAAAAATCAACTACTTTTCAGTATGAAAACTATAGCTTAAAATATATGTGTTTGAACATATTGGAGTTATGGCTATAATTAGTATATAATAGTAGGAATACTTGTTTTATATTATAAAGTAAAATTATTTATGAGAATGGAGGATTATTATGAAGATAAATATAGTTAAAGAAAAAAATGTTGAGATTGCAGTTATAAATAGTAATGAGAAAGTGATAACAGATGTTCAATCAGCTTTGGATTTTATTATGACAGCAACTTATGATACTGGCTGCAATCGCGTAATTTTAAATAAGTCAGCAGTATGCGAGGACTTTTTTAACTTAAGTACCAAGCTTGCGGGAGATATACTTCAAAAGTTTGTTAATTACAATGTGAAACTAGCTATTGTAGGAGATTTTTCAGCATATACAAGTAAGAGTTTAAGGGACTTTATTTATGAAAGCAATAAAGGAAGGCATATATTCTTTTTACCAAACGAAAACCAAGCAATTGAAAAATTAAGTTCCGTATAAGGTTCATAATAAATTATGTCCTTAAGCGACTAGGATTTTGTGGTCAGTGGTGTTGTGGAAAAACTTGTTTTAGGCTACAATTAAATACGGGTGAATGCTTTGGATAGAGTGATGTTAATTGGAGATTTAGATATAGTTTATAATTCAATAATTAGTATAGTGTTTAAGGAAAAAATCAACTTAGTTTATGTGGCTAAAAATTCCATAGAAGCCATTAGTAAATATGAAGAGTATTATCCAGATATTATTATTTATCAAACTTCAGTTGACAGTTCAAACTTGACTTCCACTATACAATTATTTAAGGAACAAAATAGCAGGGTTAGAATAATATTGTTGTAGCATTATTGAGTGTAGTAGAGCTAAAGCGCCACTCATAATGAGACTTTTCTTTTAAACATAAAAGTTTGTAGGGACTTTAAGATAGCTATTTTATTATAGTAATCTTAAGGTTTATACAGACTTTTTTTATTATAAGTTTTATTGGATTTTAATCATCACACTTTTTACCTACATTTAACCTAGATTTTTTTTAGAATATACATTGGTAAGCTATAATAGTTAATGTGATTATTTTAAAGAAGAAAGGTGTAATGATGAAGAATTTAGATTTAAAGAACAAAGTATTAGACTTTATTTTTGTTGCAATAGGTTGTATATTAGTGGCTTTCTCAATTACCTCAATACTAAAGCCTAATGGGCTAATTTCTGGTGGAATTACAGGTATATCCATTATTATGGAGGAAATCATTAAGATTAGCTATTCCTACATTTATTATTCCTTATCTATACTTGTATTAATAACAGCATATTTCACACTAGGCAAAGGTGAAGCTGTGAAGATTGCAACCCTATCTATTACCTTTCCAATGATTTTAATAGCATTTGAAAAAATGAATTTTGCCTTCATAGAAAATGATAGGATTTTAGCTTCAATATACTTTGGAATTACATGTGGCATAGGAACTGCTCTTATATTAAAAAGAGGATTTTCACAAGGTGGAAGTGATACTGTAGCAAAGATACTTCATAATAAGGTATTTCCTTTTATAAGTTTAAGTGAAATATTATTATGTATAGATGGCGTTATAATTATATCCTCTGCATTAATATATGATAAGGAAATTGCTCTATATGCTATTATATCTCAACTCATATTTATGAAAGTAGCAGATGTTGTGCTTTATGGTTTCAGCTCTAAGAAGGTAAAACTTGAAATTATAAGTGAAAATCATGAGGCCATTTCAAATTATATACTAAGGGATATAAAAAGAGGTATTAGCACTTATGAAATAAAGGGTGGTTATATGAATTTAGTAAGATTAAAAATTGTAACTATATGCTCACCTAGAGAATCAATGCTAATTAAAATGTTTATAGCAAATGAAGATCCTAACGCCTTTGTAAATGTACTTCCTGTTACTTCTGTTTGGGGGAAGGGCCTTGGATTTGAGAGCTTAGCCTAAAAAAGATTAAGTTAAAAATTTATTCACATTTTGGAAGGATAACTTAGAAGGGGAGAGGGAAGAATTGAAAATATGAAAAAGCTAAAGCTACAACATATAAAGCGTATCCTTTGTAAAGGACGCTATAATATTTAAGTTGAAGCTTTAGCTTTAATTTATTACATTTTACCTATAGAAACTCTCCAAACCTCAGGTCCTTGCTCTAGGTATTCCCAACTGAACTGACCATCTAGTTCAGCTAAAAATTGATAGTGTAGTGGTCTTGGGTCATGATCATTTATAAGTTCCATAAATTCACCTTTTTTTAAGTCGAAAAAGGTTTGAAAAATAACAGAATGTTTATCTTTTGGTTCATATTTTCTTGCATCTACTTGTGCAGCAAATTGTGACATAGTTAACATCTCCTTATATTTTTGTCCTAGGACTGAAGGCAGCTCTAGGCAGTGTTTTTTATAACTTATTATAGGCTTTCTTAGTAAAACTTTAATTTGTTTATTTCTAAAAGCCTTAAGGAAACCAAGATAGAAGGATGAATAAGTTTGGATTAATTTTGGCTTCCTAGATATTAACATTTAAATCCTTAGCTTAATGCTTACATTTCTGGAGTGAAGGGGCAGTAGCCAATAACAGCACACTTTTCCTTCATTTCCTTCCAGATTTCTTTTTCGTTTATTGCATCTACAGCTGTAGGATATAAAATATAATTTTCTTTATAAATGTGATCTCTTAACTGGAACACAAGGTACTTTGAGGTTTCATCAATTAGTGATTTACATAGAGCAAAATCTAGTGAAGGAGCTAATTCAGAGGTTTCTCTAAGAACCTTTTTTCTTGCTCTAAGATCTTCATGTTCCATTCTCATTATTCTAGTTGGGCCAGTAATATTTCTTTTTTCAAGTTCAGGGAATAGCACATCTTCCTCTCTTTGATGATGCTTTTCTGCCTCTAAAATATTGTTTGCAAGGACAGCCATTTCCTTAAATAACTCTGGTCCTTCCTCATAGCTATTTAATTTTTGAATTAAAAAGTTTAAAGCCTCCACTTCAGTTAAAAATTCCTTTATCTTCTCATGCTCCACAATTAGGGTATCTAGCATATGACCAGGTTGAATTTTCTTTCTAAGCTTCACTAGCTCATCACTTAAAACCTCCATGTGAATATCACACAAATGTCTTAAATCCTCTGGATGCATTCCTTCTTCAATTAATCTTTGCTCTGCAATGGATAACTCTATAGGATCTATATTAGCAACAATATCAAGAGCTTCTTTTCTACTCTCCTCAGTAACTCCTTCAGTATTTAACTTTTTAAGTACTTGAGTTAGTTTTTCAATACGTTTTTCATTCATAATAATACCTCCTCACAACCATAATATTTATCTAAAAAATTCTATTTTGTAATTTATAAAGCCTCAGCCAGTAAGGCTATTGAACTAAATTTTGAACTTGACTATGTATTAATTGTACAAAGAATTTTAGAACTTGAATGTGATTGAAATCAAATTACAAAATAATTTATAAAAAACATTATGGAATTTTTATAGCATTAAATAAAAAAAAGGGAGCACTAGAATACTTAGGTGTTTTCTAAGAAAAGGTTTTAATGTATAAAATACAATTTACAAAGTAGTTGACATGATCACATTAAGAGAATATAAAGATGTTAAAGAATGGTTAGAAACTTCCCAGGTTTAAAAGTTGTTTCACGAGATAGGCCTATTACTTATAGCAATGCAATAGCTTATGCACAACCTAATGCCTTTCAAGTAAGTGATCGATTTCATTTGTTGATGCTGTGTCTATTTGAAATAATACTAAAAGTTGATGTTAAAATTAATGCAACTTCTAGTATAAGAGAAGAAAAAAACAAGAAACTCACACTAAAAGAGAAGTCTAAAAAAGAATGCTCTTTTGAAGGAAGGTTATTCTAAAACCAAAGTGTTACTAAATATATAAATAATATTGTTGCTTTATATGACAAAATATGGTATTTTATTTATAAAATACATGTATTTTACAATTAATCATATAACAGGAATTAATTTAAAAATCTATTGATTAAAGTGGGGGCAAGCACTTTTAGTGAAAAAATATACTCTAGGTTTTAGAATATTCTGATTAATACCATAAACCTATAGTAATGAATTTATTATTCCTATAAAAAAATAAATGTATTATTGGATACAGTTTCAAACTATTTCATAAGCAAACTTAGAGTTTAAATAATTCAAAGTAAAAGAGAGTGAGTCCATATGCTTTTATTTACCATATAAGCTAGTTACAGTGTGAGAGGATAATAACAAATCATGGGTTTGATTAAACTTAATCCTTTGAGTATAATTTCTGCGCTTTGTTGCTAACCCCCCCTAATCTATATGAAGAGTAAATTTTATTCTTTAGGAGTTATTTTTACCTTAGAAAGTTTATCTAGCATCTACATCTTGTTAAAAAATAAAAAGAAAAAGGAGGGTTAACCATGAAAATGAAGAAAATGATAAGTTCTTTGTCTATTGTTCTAAGTATTACTTTAACAGGAGCGTTGCTTCCTACTAGATTAGCAAATGCCGCTAGCTTAGCTTATGCTATGAACCCTTCTATTTCAACAAATAAGGTGCTCACTCGAGAAGAGAATTCTAAAGTTAAGTCAGAAATTGATGTGTTAAATAAATTTCATGTGGATACATCAAAAATTGGAAGAGTTAATGTGACGGAAAATGGTAACGAGTATATATTAAAATATAAGAATGCTGATGAAAAAGTAATTATAAAAAACAGTGATACTGAAAATACGACCATTATTGTTACTTCTGACAAACTAAGAAATGAACTTTCTTTTGCGAAGGACGGTAGTATTACACTTGATGGTTTTAAAGTTCAAGTATCTCAAGTAGAGAAAACGGATACGAATTTAGTTGCTAATCCAATGGGAATAATTTATAAAAGTGTGAAGTCTCTTTATCCATATGGTAGTTTAACATCTAGTGATTATAATACTTATGTGGGTTCAGGAACACAGAATATTAATTTAGGGAAGGCTGTAAGCGCTGTTTCGCTTACTGCTTTATGTACCTTAATCGGTGGCATTAATCCTTTTTAGGAATGGCGGCATCGTTGCTATCTATAGCTGCTGGCGTTAAAGACGTTGTTATGGCAGCAAATCCTACAACCCAGTATTTAGGATGTAGATGGGAAACTTGGAGATGTGGATCTGATGATTATGAATACTGGACTAAATTTTATTCCAATGTACAATGTACAGGATCGTATAGTTTACAAAAAAGCTATGAACACTTCACAATTTATTAAAAGGGTTGATGGTATTATAGTGAACCAAAGTATATAATAAAAAGGTAAAGGCATCGGTAACTCAGAATAAGGTAATTGTCCAAAAATTCATAAAGAACTAGGTAAACCGTTGTCCTACCTGAATTGTAAATAATTTTTTAAAATAAGCGGTCAAAAGATGTAAAATGAACGCTATCAAAGATTAAATATAATTGAGGATTAAATGAAAGTTTAGATAAAAAGAAAGTGTGTCTGAGAGGATCAAGTTTTCAAAGTAAAATCATTTTTTGAATGAAATGAACCATAAAAATAAAAAGTTTATTATGGATAATGATTTATCTGATGAAGTTAATAATAAGTTTAATTTAAACACAGATTTAATGGAGTTGAAAGTAATAAGATTAACAAAGCGTCAGTAGATTTATATGAAACTAATCTATTATTAGAAAATGGAGGTTTATTATGAATATATATAAAAAATTATCAATATTTTCTACTATACTAGCAATTATATTATCTAATCTAATGAGTGCGCGTGTAGCCATTGAGTATTGCAACAATATAAAATATAAAAGTTTCAGTGCTTCTGCAAGTGCTTCATTTTTAGTTGCTATTCCATATATTATAATGATTTTATTTACTCTAATGAACTCCTATATATTATGGAGAAAAAAGCAAAAAAATGAATGATTTCATCCATAAAGAACCAGATGCACTTTTACAATTCAAATCACTAAAGAGTAGAGTTGCAAATGTAGGTAAAGTTACAATTTGTAACCTTTTAAAAAAAGAGACACCAATTACTAAGGAAGATGATGTTACAGAAGTTAGTTAACATGATATCATCAAAAGAACATAAAGATGTTAAAGAATTTTTTAGATTATAAATAAATTTATATAAAAAGCAGACATTTCAATAGCTTGAAGCGTCTGCTTTTTTGATTGTTCATTTTAAAAGATGAAAATGGTTTTTATTTGATATCTATTAATATAAAAAAATAAATAAGATTACTATTAATTAAAATAGTAATCTTATTTATTAAGCAACTTCTCAATATTAGAAGGTTTTTCTTTAATTTCTCTAATTGATGTGTTAATCCATCCTATATAAAGCATTAATATTATAAAAATAATTAACTTCCCCATAGACATAAGGAATTCCCCCTTTATATAAAAGTCATTTAGTTACCATAAAATAGAATTGTTCTTTAACTCATAAGAAAAGTTTAGCATATTCAATATATAATTATATAGTTTTTACATACTCTCAGGTTGGCTTTTTTTATAGATTATATTTTAGGTGAAGGTTGGCAATTGATACAATATAGTAGATATGCTATAATACAAACCAAATATATAAGTTTGGAGGTCGTAAAGTGATTATCTCAATTAAGATAGCCTGCTAAAATAAATCAACGAAATTTTTAGGAGGCTAAAATTATGAAATTTAATTTAATAGATACTGAACATTGGGATAGAAAACCATATTTTGAACACTATTTCAATTCTGTTAAATGCACTTATAGCATGACAGCAAATATAGAAATAACAAATTTACTGAATCACATTAGACTAAAAAAACTTAAACTGTACCCAACACTTATTTATATCATTGCAACTGTGGTAAATAACCATGAGGAATTCCGCATCTGTTTTGATGAAAATAATAATTTAGGATACTGGGATAGTATGAGTCCAAATTACACTATCTTTCATGAGGATAATAAAACATTTTCAAGTATATGGACAGAGTATGAAGAAAGTTTTTCAGGTTTTTATAATAAATATCTTGAGGATATTAAAACCTATGGGCACATTATGAGTTTTGAACCGAAGCTCAATGAATCAGCCAATACATTCCCTATATCTTGCATACCTTGGGTGAGTTTTACTGGCTTTAATCTTAATATAAAGGATGATGGAACCTATTTAACTCCTATATTTACCCTTGGTAAATATTTTGAACAAAATAATAAGACATTTATTCCTATATCCATTCAGGTTCACCATGCAGTTTGTGATGGATATCATACCAGTAGGTTTATTAATGAGGTACAGGAATTAGCGTCAAGTTTTCAAATCTGGTCAACAGTGAAATAAATTAATTATAATATTTTTATAAAGTAAAATTAGGGAAGTCAAATGACTTCCCTTAAAAATTAATATGTAAATAATTAAAATAGCAATCTATTTATTAAGTAACTTTTCAATATTAGATAGTTTTTCTTTAATTCCTCTAAAAACAATTATATAGTATGAAATATTAATCTTCCCAAGCTGAAATATTTTTCCTAACAAACTGCCTAAATGTTTGAGGTTTTTTCCCCATTACCTCTTCAAAAACACTAGTAACCTTTTTAGCTGTGCCCAATCTTGTCATCATATACAACATATTCATTACCTTTGAATATTCTTCATCAAGACCTCTAACTTTAGTCCAGTATTTTAATGCAAAGCTTGGCTTAGGATTAGAGTAGGTAATTTTTCTCCCTAGCTCTTCTGTCATTATTTTCTCAACTTCATAATAATCAATAGCTTCAGCTCCTGTAATTGAGTATGCTTTATTTTTATGACTTTTAGGATTAGAAAGTATTTTTGCAGTAATTTCTCCAATATCTTCTGCATCAATAAAGCTAGTTAAAGCACTTCCTACAGGAACAACAATCCTATTAAAATATTTAACTTCAAAAGCATGTATTCCACTAATATTCTGCATAAAAAAACTTGGTCGAATATGGCAATAGGGGAGACCTACCTCCTCAATATACTTTTCAATTTTATGATGTGGGGGCACAGGGTTATTCTCCACACCAATCAATGATAAAAAACTTACAAGTTCAATACTACCTTTTCTTTTTAACGCTTCTATAAAAGGTTTTAGATCTTGAGGTTTTCCAAGATGAGGCGGGCGCATAATAAAAACTCTATCTATATCTTCTAATGCCTCATTGAAGGTTGAAGGGTCAGTGAAATCAAAGTAAACACTCTTAACTTTAGAGCCAAATTTATTTTCTAAAGCTTCTTTATTGATATCTGCCACTACAATATCTTCATCAAGCGCAATAAGATATTTTGCAATATATCCTCCAACATTTCCAAGGGCTCCTGTAACCATAATTTTCCCCATAATTATTTTTTTCCTTCCATTAATATTTCATTGGCTTCTTCCATTAAATTAATAAACTTTATGTATTTCTTTTCACCCATACCTTTTAGAAGTAGTTCTATTAATCTAATATATTCTTCGTAGGTACTATTAACTAATTCAACGGCTTTTTCCTCTGGAGATATTATAAAACTTCTTCTATCCTCTTTAGATGGTATTTTTTTTATATAACCTTGTTTTAAAAGTGATTTTACCATGGTAGCTATCATTGGCTTACTAACTTTAAAAAAATCCGCTGCCATAACTGGAGTAATTTGATTTTCATTTTTCACAATTAGTATTAATAACCCCATCTCACCTGGTCTAACAGGAAGATTTCTTTTTGCATTAATATTTAATCTACAAAACATGGAGATAGCTTCAGCACCTTGGAACTTTAAATTTGATTTGTCCATAATTTTACCACCTTAATATAGTTAATCTGATTAATTATATTTTAGTTAATTAGATTAACTTTGTCAATAACGCTTAAGTATTTATTTACTAAGTGGGTGTTCACCATGAAGCTTTTCATGGTGAGGTTATGGGGAAATTTATTAGTGTATAGAAAAACATTCATATCAGTCCGTTGTTAGTTATAAATAGGTATTATAAAAAAAGAATTTCTCTGTAATTAAAGTTAATTTATGGTAAAATTGAACTATAGGGAATATGAAGGGTATAAGAATAATAAAGTAGGGGGTGTTAATTTTGGAGGCCAATAGGAAAATATACGCTATAATAGGTATTATATTTGCCATATTAACAATTATTTCAGTAGTGCTCTTCTTTGCAAATTATGCAAGTATTGATATAGTCATGTTATTTATGGGGTTTACTCAATTATTTAATGGTTTAAATCAAATTAAGATTGCAAAACAAACAAGTTCAGAAGGTATCAGCAAGGGAAGTAAGACTGTGGGAATATTATGTATAACTTTAGGTTTATTCATCATAATCGCTGATATTATTAAGTTGATTTTGTAACATCTATTCAAAGTTTATCCTTACATCTACTGGGCAAGTTAAAAAAATTTACACAGAAAATCCAGCCCAAAGATAAATCAATACTTATCAGTAAATTTATAGTAAATACAATGTTAGGGTGAACTTCCATTCAACCTAATATTTTTTTGTACTTTTCAACATTTTATTAAAACCTAGCCAAAATTATAAGCAGAAATATTCCATTAAAGTTTATGCAACTATTTTAGTTTTTATATGGTCTAATTATTGTACAAAGCATATACGTATATGAGTTTTTGGAGGATAATATATGGATTTATTAATCAAAAAAGCACAAAAGGGAGACGAGGAGGCCTTTATTGAAGTTATAAATCAATACATGCCACAGATGTATAAAGTAGCTAAAGCAAGACTTAAAAATGAAGCTGATATTGGAGATGTTATACAAGAGACAATTCTTGCTTGTTTTAAAAATATTAAAAAACTAAGAAATATCTGCTTTTTTAAAACTTGGCTAATTAAAATTCTAATTAATAACTGTAACAATGTAATGTCTAGCAACAAGGTTATTTATGTAGAGGATTTTCAAGTGGCTATTGATAGTAATACGGATTTAAGTACTGATGATATTGTTGAAGGTAAGTTGGATTTTGAAGAGGTTTTAAGTGTTTTGAGCCCAGAATATAAGCTAGTTATTGTACTTTATTATGTAAATGGGTTTAATACAAGGGAAATTAGTGAAATTCTTAATGAAAAAGAAGGTACCATTAAATCAAGGTTAAGCAGAGCAAGACAACAATTAAAGGTCCATTATGTCAAGCCAGAAAATCATGGTTTTAGTAAGGGAGGGTGTTAGAGTGAGTATTAGTTTTGATAATCAGCTGGATAGGATGTTTAATGAGGATATAAAAATACCTAAAAGTATTCTAGATAAAAAGGAAAATGCCTTTGCAGATATAAGAAATATAGCAAAGAAAAATAGGGCTGTAAAAAGGAGAAAAATCATTTCAGTAGTAGCTGCACTTTGCATAGTAGGTTCAACCTTTGCTGTACAAGACACCTTTGCAGCAATTGGAAATAAGACCATAGCAGCAGTTAAAAACTTATTTTTTAAAGATCAAGGAGTGCAGAAAGCCATAGACAATGGATTAGTTCAAGAGCTTGGTAGCACAAATACAGTAAAGGATCAAGGTATTGAAATTGGTGTAACAAATGTAACTTATGATAGCTCAAAATTAGCACTTTCCCTAAATATAAAATTTGATGATAAGACCCTATTAAATAATTTACAGGAAATAGAACTTGATATGAATTTAAAAGATAATAATGGTAGATATCTTTTAAAAAGTATTACTGAGGAGTTAAGTGAAGAAGAACAAATGACAGTGAAGATATTAAAAGCTGGATTTGATAGTAATAGGATAATAAATAAGGAATCAGGTGAAATTAAATATAATTTAGTTTTATACTCTATGGAGCCAATTTCAGGTATAGATAGTGTGAACTTGGATGTTAAAGCAGTAAGATTATTAACCTCTCTAGACAATAATCTTGAGGAGAGCGCCTTTTCAAAGGCTGAAAGTAAGCTAGAAGAATATGAAATATATAACTATAAACAGAGGAAGTTAAGATTGTACAATCTAATTGAAGGTAAGTGGCAAACAAGTATTACATTAGAAGAAAAACTTAAAGCCGGTAAGGAAATTACCTATGTACCTGAAGGAACCAATGGAGAAACAATAAAAATAATTAAAGCCGAGCTATTGCCTACTTGTATGTATGTAACCTTTGAGTTTAATTCTGATTTTAAAGGTGAAAATAGAAAGAAAATTATTAATAAAATAGATGAAGCTACAATATTTGATGATAGGGGGAATATTCATAACTCTACATTAAAAGGATATCTTACGGTTGGGGATAATGACCATCTATTAAAAGTAAAAAGTTTTGAAATTACATCCTTTGATTATGATGGAAACGTTAAAGTGCTACTAACTGATTTTAATGGTGAAAAGAAAGAAATAATATTGGTTAAAAAGCCAAATAAATAGTTAATTATCAGAGGCTATTTCCAAGTGGTTATGAAACTCCCTTTGGAAATAGCCTCTTTATTTTTACTTATGAAATTGGGTGCTACTACACAGCAAGTTTAGTAGTTTGTCTTTGAGTGAGCTGTGCTCCACACTTTGAAACTAAAGAACCACTTTTAGTTAAGATCACATCCTTTGCTATGATGGTATCCATAAGAGCAGAAGCTTCTTCCTGAGAAGTTTTTAAAGAAAAAAGAAAAAATATCTGCCTCAATTATAGTTTGCAAAATATCCTATTAGTGTTTTTCATTGTTACTACCCAAAACATAGTTATAGTAATTTATATTAAATAATGAACTTGTTCATTGTTTAAAGAATTATATTAGATTTATTCCTGCCTTGAACTTTTGAATCGTAGAGTGCATCATCTGCTCGTTTTAAAACTTCAGTATATTCCTTATCACTTTTTTTAAAGTAAGAAAATCCTATGGAAACGGACGGAGATATAATATCATCACCAATAGGTATTTTAACATTACTCACTTCAAGCAATATTTTTTCACTTAAGATAAGAGCATTTTCTTCACGCAAACCATGAAAGATGCCGATAAATTCGTCTCCACCCCAGCGAATCAACTTATCTGAATCTCTAGTTATATGGTTAATTGCATGAACTACTTCCTTCAATACAATATCACCTGTATGGTGACCATAAGTGTCATTTATTGTTTTAAATTTGTCTATATCCAATATCATTATGCCAGGATTTGTATTATTAATTTTAAAACTCTTAAAGGACTTTATCAGTTCATTTGTACCAAATTTACGGCTATAAGCTTTAGTGAGAACATCTTGATTAATTTCGGATTCAAGTTGTTTTTTTGTGTGTTTGTAGTTGAATCTTTCTGTTGAAATAAGTAATGAAAAAGAGATAAGTAAAAGTGACAGTAGGGTTAGAATCATCATTAATGATAAGTTAGATAACATAGCTTTGCTTTTTTCATTTGTTATGTAAGTATATTCCTTGATATCATCTAAGTATACTCCCATGGAAATAACCCAGTTGAAGCCCTTGTATAACTTTGAATAAGCTAACTTTTCAGATACTTTATTGCTATCTAGCTCTTTAAAATAGTAATTGTAATATAACTCTCCATTTTCATTTACGCCTTCAAGTTCTTTAAGGTAAGGCAAGTTACCTTTTATATCTTTCATATCTGTTGAAAGATACATACCTTCAGTATCAGGAAGGTTAGGGTGAACCCGCCTTATTGCAAAATTAGCACCACCTTGGTAATTTAAGATTTCATTAACCCAAATATAGGAGTTATCACTAAACTTAGAATTCCTAATTTTATTAGTAATAAATTCTTTTACAGCTTCATCTATATATCTTTTACTCACTCCAAAAACTACCTCTAAGTTGCCATGAGTTATGGTTTTGTTAACAAGTAATTCAGATTCTAGTATTTCTAATGTGTCAGTAATACTTTTTACTTCTAAATCATCAGTTTTATAAAGTACCTCATGAGTTTTATTGTTCCATAGAAAAACTGTCCAGTAATTTCGTGCTGTATAACTTTTAAAGTCACTAACTAAAAAGTTTGTAAACTCAGCCTCAGATAAATCATTTTTAGAAGCAAAGGTAAATAGCTTTTCATCTGCAGTCTTTTTGCATTGATCTATTGAGATATTTCGTGCACTTTCTATTTCAATTATTATATTATTAACAGTATCTTTAATAAAGTTCTTTTTCAAATCAATGATTGCATTTTCTGTTTGAAGACTATATATGCTACTTATTTTCTTGTGTGAATAAGAAAAATAGCAGCCTATTATTAAGCAAGCAATTGCTATTATAGTGAGAGTTAACTTATAACTGTATTTCACAATATCCCCACCTTATGATTAATTAAATTATATAAGTACATTTTGAAAAAAATTCGTGCAAAACTTCCAGCCAAGTAACAACATATATAAATTCAAATTACGAATATAAGTTTTAAAATAAAGCTCAACTGGTAATATGATTATTTATTAACGAAGTATAAATATATTATATTAAACCATTCAACAAAATGCGACAAAAATTATCAATTTTTTTAAAAGAGTTTGATAATTACGGCTTCTACCTTATCATTGATTAAATATTACAATCACATTTTAAAAATAAACTTGTAATTAAATTATCTTTGTGATAATATTTTTCGTTGTTTATGGAAAGGTGGAAATTCAGGATGAAAAAATTTACATCAAAGACAACTATATTTATTTCAGTTTTAGTATTTGTGAAAATTTTTGAAAACATATTCGGTATAAGAAATAGCCAAGTTGGTATTACTGTAATGATAGCTGCATTGGTATTTATGCAAGAAGATTTAACAGACAAACCAGTTAAAAATTTAGTGAGGCTAATTTTAGCAAACTTAGTTTTAGGGGTATTTGCACATATAGCAAATTATAATCTTTGGTTAGGCTTACTATTAAATTTTGTTACATTGTCCGCAATAGGATATTTATTAAGTTATAATTTGAACAAAGTTATGATAATACCTTTTGCATTACAATATTTGTTTATGCTTTATAATCCAGTTAGTGATTTGGATTTTAGTAAAAGATTATTAGGATTAGGCATAGGTGCAATCCATATTATGGCTCTACAATTTATTATTTATAGAAAAAATAGCGCTGTAAAAGTTGAAGAAAGTAAAATCCTTGAAGTTGATGATAATGAGAAAGCCTATAGGCATTTAAGGGTATTTGGAAGGACATATAAAATACATACTGTAAGAGCTGCCTATGCCATTAGAGTTGGATTTACAACAGCAATAACAGCCTTTGTAGTAGCTCTTTTAAATATCCACCAAGGAAGATGGATAGTATATACAATATTTTCATTAACAGAATTATACTCTGAAAATTGTATTATGAAATCAAAACAGAGGTTACAAGGAACATTAGCTGGTGTGCTAATTATATTAGTACTATTTATGTTTATCAAGAATAATACTGTAAGAGGGTTAATGGTTTTAGTTGGAGGATATCTAGATGGCTATACCACTAATTATAGAGATAAAGTTTTATGTATCACAATGTCAGTAGTAGCATCAACTTCATTAATAAATGGTACCCTTACAACTGCTATTGAAAGAATATTATATGTTTTTATAGGAATTATCTTGGCCTTAATAGTAGACAAGTTGGTTCTTACAAAAAAGCTAGAAGATTTTAAGCAAGGGGATGTAATTCTCCCATCCCCTTAGGTGGAAAGTAGTTCGTAATATAAAAGGCACTATGAGTGTAAGGAATATAGCAGATGGAATTTTTCAACTTAAGGAGTCCACTTGTAGGATTTATCTACAAAGTTTGTTAATAAAAATGTCTTATGGAATCTCCAAAAGAGTTCAGAGTTAAAGTCGAACTCTTTTTTAGTTTATCACTTATTCACATGAAAAATATTAAAGAATAACACAGCTTTCAGTGAAAAATGGTAGGTTGATTTTGCATGAAATCTCTGAAATCGGCATGAAAACTATATCCGCTTATCTTTTTATAAAACTTCAATAAAAAAATTACGATGTATGGTTATAAAGATTTCAATAAAAAAAGCTTTAAAGCTATCTCTTTATAAAGATTTCATGAAATCTTGAAAATGAGATATATACTCCCTTAAATTTCAAAAGTTGTCTGATAAATACTTAGCTAAGAACTATGGTAAGGTATTAAAAGAGTCACCAATTGTTGAAGTTACAATAGAGAACATCAAACCATATATATTTATTGAGAAATAAATACAATGGAGCTGTTAGAATGAGTAAGGATAAGATTTTAGTAGCAACAGATTCAACTGTAACCTTTTATTAAGAGTTTAATAGTATATAATGTGAGTAACTTATGAGGTGATATTAATGTTTGAAGAGTACATGCCACAACAAACTTGCACTAAATTACCTGGAACTGTAATTGAAATTAATATTCCAGCAGGAGCTACAATTAATGTTGGTAATTTATTAGAGTTAACGTCCCCAAGTGGAATATGCCTAAATGTAAGAATTCCACTACTGGCAGGAAGCATCAACTTAGGGGGCATTGTTGATAGCCTAAAAAAAGCAGGGGTAACAGTTGAGGCTGTAAACCAGTAGTTATAGGCTACTTAGGCGACAACTTATTTTACTTATGTTCAAAAGCCTTAAAGAGCCAAGGCAAGTTTGTGACTAAGTTAATTTGTAACTTAGTTCAATTATAATTTCACCAAGCAGGTCATGGATAAAAACTATTCATGACCTGTTTTACACTTTAAAGTCTATTATTTATAGCTCTACCTTTGTAGTTTTAAATTACTTTAAATGAGACCATCAGAGAATTTAAGGTTAAGTAATAATATCAAAATCCTTCCTCACATAATGTTAAATATTACTATAACTAACCTGTAACCCTTGTCCACTTATTTGAATAGTACATAGTACAGAGCAAATGTGAGGTGATTATAATGTTTGAAGACTATACAAACAATAATAGCAACTATCCACACAATAACTGTCCTCAATTACCAGGGACTATATTAAGAATAAATATTCCAGCTGGAACTACAATAAATTTATTAAATTTATTAGAATTAACATCACCTGGTGGAATATGTTTAATAATAAGAATACCACTACTTGGTAACAATGGTAACCTTGATTTAACTGGTATAGTAAACAGTATCAGACAAGCTGGTGGAACAGTACAATAGGTTAAAAATAAATAAGTAACTGCATAGAAGGACTACCCAGAATTTATAATTTTGGAGTAATCCTTTTTAGTTTCATTAGTGAATATTTGATTTATGGATTTTGAAAAGACTTTAGAACATCAAGGTAGGTTACATGTAAAGTTAAGTCTTAAATTTGGTTTTATAGCTATAAGGTTTTTCACCAAATTAGATAAAGGTTAGTTTATAAGAGTTCATGTTTGTTTCTTTTATAGATTATAAAACCTACTATATCAGCAAAGAACCAACCAAGGGGCACAGCCCACCATATGCCACGCTGACCTAACTGTGGAATACTTGAGAGAGTATAGGCTAAAATTACCCTGGTTCCTAAAGAGATTATAGTAAGAATTACAGAGGTATTTAAAGCTCCAATTCCTCTAAAAAACCCATAGAACATAAATAGAAAACCAATAAGTATATAAAATATAGCAATTATAGATAAGTATTCTACACCAAGGTTTATTACATTTACTTCATTAGCATTTACAAATATCTTCATTAGTTTTTTTGAGTTTACAAGAATTAGAGTAGAAAATATCAAACAAAATATTACAATTGTGCCAACGGCAGATCTTACGCCTTCATGTATTCTAGAGATATTTTTCGCACCTTTGTTTTGAGCAATATAAGTAGAAAAAGCATTTCCAAAGTCCTGAACAGGTAAGTATGCAATAGAATCTATTTTTCCAGCTATAGTAAAGGCTGCAATAGTATCAGCCCCAAAGGTATTTACAATTCCTTGTACACACACCATTCCAAAGGTCATTATAGATTGCTGTATAGAAGTTAGTAAGCTATACTTACCAATCATGAGAGCTATAGCCTTATCAAAAATTAAGTCTTTAGGAGTTATACGAATAATAGGTATTTTTACAATGGCATAAATTAGGCATAGTATTGAAGAAATACCTTGTGCAATTATTGTAGCTAGAGCAACGCCTGATATACCTAAATGAAAAATATTTACAAAGACTAAATCTAAGATAATATTTACAATAGTAGCTATGATGAGAAAATATAATGGAGTCTTTGAATCACCTATGGCTCTAAGTAAAGCTGAGGAGCCATTATAAAGGAAAACAAAGATAAGTCCTCCGAATATAATTCTCAAATAATCCTTTGAATCATTAAGTATGGAAACTGGAGTTTTTATAAGTAGCAGCATACTGTCTATATTTAGTGTTATTAAAACAGACAGAATAATTGTAAAAAGTCCTATAGATAAAAAGGAGATGAATATTGACTTTCTAAGATTTGAATAGTCCTTTTCTCCAAAAAAATGAGAATAAACCGTAGAAGCCCCCATACATAATCCAATGATCACAAAAGAAAAAAAGTTCATGAGCATAAAGGAAGAACCTACTGCAGCTAAGGCATCCTTTCCTATGAACTTTCCAACTACAACGGAATCTACAATGTTATATAGTTGTTGAAATAAGTTTCCAACTAAAAAGGGAAATGCAAACTTCAATATAATTTCTGTAGGATTTCCCTTTGTCATATCGGTAACCATAAATATCCCTCCAAAGAAAAATTAGGGCATAAAAAACACTTAATGGTGGTTTTATCCCATTAATATTATGCTAATGCAGCACCATGGAATGCTTTAGCTATAGCCCTATTGTAGTTTACCATGGATTTACATATAATAAAAATATTGATTTATTATAGAAAGTATATATTTTTTTATATAGGAGAAAAATTTATGGAAATAAAACAACTTTTATATTTTATAACATTAGTAAATGAAGGAAACATTACAGCAGCAGCCAAAAAGTTACATATAGCTCAGCCAGCACTTAGTAATCATCTAAAGGGCCTTGAAGAAGAAGTAGGAATAAAGTTATTTAATAGAGGTGCAAGAAATATAACACTTACTCAGGCGGGAGAAATCCTTTTTAATAAAGCAAATAATATCATTGAGTTAAAGAATTCAATAAAAAAGGAGTTAGAAGATACTAAAATTGGAATAAAGGGAACCCTTAAGATTGGTATTATATCAGCTATAGAGGCTGATATGTTAGAAAAGTATTTTTTAAGGTTCCATAAAAAATATGAAAAAATCAAATATGAGATTTATGAAGGGATAACCCCAGAAATAATTAATCTTTTAAAGTCGGGTGTTATCGAAATTGGAATTGTAAGAACACCATTTGAAAGCACAGGGCTTAATACTATTTACATGAAAAGTGAACCAATGATAGCCGCATATAATACAGATTATGACTTAGATAGTCTACAAAATACTATTTCAATAAGGGAGTTAGAAAAAAAGCCTCTCATTATTTACCGCAGATTTAAAGATGTAGTGCTAACAGCTTTTCAAAGGGAAGAAATAAATCCAGATATACTGTGCATTAATGATGATTCTAGAACCTCTCTACTATGGGCAAATGCAGGTTTAGGTATTGCAATTGTTCCTATGTCCTCTAAAGGGCTTGTGATGGCAAACAACCTAAAATATAAAATTATTGATAATCAAGCTCTATTCACACAAAATGCAGTGATAACCCTTGCGGGAGGAGATTTATCTACAATTGCAAAGAACTTTTTAAAGGAAACCAATATATTAACCTAGGAAAAAAACTGTTAAAGCATTGATTAGCATAGAGGTATTTGTCAATAACTTCTGTTAGGTCCTTAAAAGTTTAAATTAATGATATAAAACCATTTACAATTTTAACTTAGCTCTTAAAATTGTTTATTATTTAATGGGGATTAAAAATTGATATAGTAAATGGAAAATGGTATATTATAAGTATTAATTTAACAATTGGGGGGAATTTATATGGGGAATGATGTGACGGTAGAAATTAAGAATCTGTCCATGAGTTATGGGGAAAAAAGGGTTTTAAAGGGAATAAATTTAGAAATACATCAGGGAGAAATTATTGGGTACATTGGTCCTAATGGAGCAGGGAAAAGTACCACAATTAAAATAGTCTTAGGCATTGTTCACGGGTACCAGGGAGAAGTTAAGATACTAGGTCAGGATATAACCAAAGATAAGTTAGAATACAAAAGAAAAATTGGATATGTACCTGAGATTGCAGACATTTATGATAACCTAACAGCAAGAGAGTATCTTACTTTTATAGGTGAACTCTATGGGTTAACCTTTGAAAAGGCAGATGAAAAGGCTGAAAAGCTTATGGAACTTTTAGGAATAAAGGACTCTTACAACTCACGAATTAGCTCTTATTCTAAGGGCATGAAGCAGAAGGTTTTAATTATTTCCAGTCTTCTTCATAATCCTGATATATTATTTTTAGACGAACCACTTAGTGGATTAGATGCTAATAGTGTAATGGTAGTTAAAGAAATTCTTTTCCACCTTTCAAAGCAAGGAAAGACTATTTTTTATTCTTCTCACATCATGGATGTGGTGGAGAAAATAAGCAATAGGATAATTCTTTTAAATAATGGAGAAGTTGTTGCTGATGGTAGCTTTAAGGAGCTTAAGGAAAATAATAAAGAGGGATCACTAGAACAAATTTTCAACCAGCTTACAGGGTTTAACCAGTATGAAACTATTGCAGAGGAGTTTGTCTCTGTGGTTGAAGAGGTGTAGACTTATGAAGGATTTTAAGTTTTTAAAGTTTTTAGATAAGTTCAAGTTTTTTTTCCGAAAACTGGGAGTCGATTATGAAGTAATGAGAAAAATACTTCAAATTAAACTCTTAATGGATGGAAGAAGAGTACCAACAGTTTTTTCTGCTAATGATAATAAGAAAAATGAAAAAGAAAACAGTAATAAATTTCTAAAATCTCTATGGGTATATGTTTTAATGGGAATTATATTAATTCCTTTCATTCTCATGGATAGCAGTTATTTATTTCAGATGAGCATCGTATTTTCAGTGGTTATGTTTTTTATCATGTCCTCTTTAATTTCTGATTTTTCAACAGTGCTTTTAGATGTGAAGGATAAAAATATAATAGGTACAAAGCCTGTAGATTCAAGGACTTTGAACTTTGCAAAGACGATACACGTATCTTTATATATGTTTTATATAACTACAGCCTTAATTTTACCAGGGCTTATAGCTAGTTTTTTAAAGCAGGGCATAGTATTTTCACTAATGTTTGTTGTAGCAACAATATTTTTAGATATGTTTATAATAGTTCTTACTTCCTTTTTATATCTTTTAATTTTAAGATTCTTTGATGGAGAAAAGCTTAAAGATGTAATCAACTATTTTCAAATTATTTTAAGCTTAGTAATTGCCGTGGCTTATCAGTTAGTAGGTAGATTATTTCAGGTAGCAGAAATGAATATTCAGTTTACGCCAAAGTGGTGGCAATATTTGTTACCTCCTGTATGGTTTTCGGCACCCTTTGAGATGATGAAAAAATCAGAGGTAAATGTAGTTTATATCATACTTACTGTGATGGCTATTGTGATTCCTATTTTGGCAATGGCGTTTTATATTAAATCCATGGATATGTTTGAAGAAAATCTCCAAAAGATGACTAATAACTCTGGGAAGAGGAAAAAAGTTAAAAGAAAACCAGGAGGGATGCTTTCAACAGTGTTATGCAGAAGTAAGGAGGAAAGAATATTTTTTAGGTTTGCTTCAGATATGATGAAAAATGAAAGGGAATTTAAACTTAAGGTATATCCATCCTTAGGCTTTGCTATAATTTTTCCTTTTATATTTATCTTTCAAAGGTTATCTATGTCTTCCTTCGCTGAGATTTCTAAGGGGAAGTCCTACTTTTTCATATACTTTACTGGAATGATGTTATCTTCTGTGATGATGATGATTAAAAGCTCAGGAACCTATAAGGGAGCTTGGATTTACAAGATTATGCCGATAAGTAATTATAAACCTGTGTTTAGAGCCACTATAAAGGCAGTTATAGCTAAGTTGTTTCTTCCTATATTTTTGTTTCAAGCAGTAGTTTTTATAGGTATCTTTGGAGTGAGAATAACTGGGGATTTAGTGGTGGTATTTTTAATTATGATGATTTATACCTTAATATGCTTCATGGTCATGGAAAAAGCCTTACCATTTTCACAACCCTTCGATGCTTCCAAGGACTCTAATGTGGGTATAACCTTTATCCTAATGTTTGGTATTGGAGCCTTATGGGGAGTGCACTATTTTATAGGTAAAATGGATTATGGTTTTTATATACTTTTAGGTGTAAGTGTTATAGCTAATTTAATACTTTGGAATGTAGCTTTTAACATTAAGCCAGAAAAACTTAATAAGTCTTTGTGATAATAGTTTTAGCATACACACTCTTTTACAAAGTGAATATTATAGTGGTATAGCTAATAACTATTGGAGGTTCATAATGGGTTATTATGTAAAATGTTCTACGAATGTAAAAATATATGTGGAAGATTTGAATCCAGAAGGAAAAAAGACAATTTTGTTTATACATGGATGGCCTGGAAGTCATAAATTATTTGAATATCAGTTTGATAAGCTCCCTAAGCAAGGTTATAGATGTATAGGAATAGATACAAGAGGGTTTGGAAATTCAGATAAACCGTGGACAGGATATGATTACAATACCCTTTCAGATGATGTTAGAAGTGTAATTGATACACTTGGATTATGTGATATTACACTTGTAGGACATTCAACTGGAGGGGCCATAGCAGCAAGATATATGGGGAGACATAAAGGGTATGGAATATCAAAGCTTGTTCTAGTTTCTGCGGCTGCACCTAGTCTCATTAAGCGTCCAAATTTTCCTTACGGATTAGATAGGGATACAGTTCTACAGTTAATCGAAGGAACATATACGGATCGACCTAAAATGCTTAGGGGTTTTGGAGATATATTCTTTTATCAGTTCATAAGTGAAGCATTTTCAGATTGGTTTTTCCAGTTAGGTTTACAAGCAGCTGGATGGTCAACTGCAGCAATTGCCAATACTTGGTTAAACGAAGTGCTGTTTTGTGATTTAGAGGCAGTAAATGTTCCAACTTTAATTATTCATGGAATCCATGATAAAGTAGTTCCTTTTGAACTAGGTGAAATACAGAACAAGATCATTAAAAATTCAAAACTATTACCTTTCAATTATAGTGGTCATGGAGTGTTTTATGATCAGAAGGATAAATTTAATGAAGAGCTAGTAAAATTTATTGAGAACTAAGCTTATGAGTGAAATTTCAAATGCTTTAAACATGGCAATTCTTTTCTTAGCAGGCTTTCTGCTATTGAATATTTTTAAATTATCTCGATCACACGGAGGGCAAGAATCTTGTGATTTTAAAGAAAACTGTAACCTTTTATCAAGAGATTTCTTCTACACAATCAATGTTCATATATTCTTGTTTCAAGCCGTAGTTTTTATTGCCATCTTAGGAGTGTAGATTTTAATATTAAGCCTGAAAAACTCAATAAGATTTAAAATAGAGATTTTAAAAGAGGGATATGTGAAAACAAAGTTTAATATACTTGGTTTTCACATATCCCTTAATTATTATTTCATGAAAATTAGTCTTAGATATAACGAGAGTATAAAAGTTAGAATATATCGCACCTAGTAACTAAGAGAAGCTTGGTAGAAATAAGAGTAAAAACATAATTTCCATCCTCTGCTATGCAGATAGGGAAGCAATCTCAGCGGTTTATATCATTTTGGGGTTATGAGGTTTAAGTTGTAAGTTAATAATTGAAGTTATAAACCTTGTACTTAGAATCATTAATATAATCTTTTATATACTTCCCCGTAATTGATTTCTTGCAACTAATTATGTCTTCAGGTTTTCCAGAGAATATTATGTTTCCACCAAGTTCTCCTGCCTCTGGTCCCATATCAATTATCCAATCTCCATGACACATGATTTCTAAATTATGTTCAATAACAATTAAGGTGCTGCCATTGCTTAATAACTTTTCAAATATTAGTAATAGCTTTTCAATATCAGAAGGGTGCAATCCAGTGGTTGGCTCATCTAGTATATAAATTTGATTTTTCTCCTGTAATTCAAGGGCAAGTTTTAGCCTTTGGAGCTCTCCCCCTGATAAAGTGGTTAGTGGTTGCCCTAACTTTAAGTATCCAAGGCCCACGTCTTGTAGCTTATTTAGCTTACTAACAAAAGATTGATTCCTAAATAACTCTATGGTTTCAACTACACTTAAATTTAAAATATCACTGATATTTTTCCCACTATATAAGTATTGCAGTGCAGTTTTCGTAAAGCCTTTCCCATTACAAATTTCGCAAACCTCTGTCACAGCATCCATAAAGGCTAAATCAAGTTCTACAGTTCCTAAACCCTTACAATTTGGGCAAGCACCTTTTGAATTAAAGCTAAATAGGGAAGCATCAACCTGATTTTCATCCCCTAATAAATCTCTAATATGATCTAAAACACCTGAAAAGGTAGCTATATTAGAACGCTTGTTAGTGGTAATGGGCTTTTGATTAATTAAAATACACTGTGGGTAATATACAGGAAGAAGTTTATTAAACAATGTACTTTTACCTGAGCCAGCTACTCCTGTTACCACAATCATTACTCCTTTTGGAATTTTCACCTGAACATTATGAAGGTTATGCAAGGAACCATTTTTTATTTCTAACCAACCCTTAGGTTCCCTAATTATTTTTTTTATTTCATGAGAACTATTTAGGTATTTAGCCGTCAAAGTAGAGCTATGATAAAGCTCACTTAGACTTCCCTGAAACATAATTTCTCCACCTAGAATCCCAGAACCAGGCCCCATTTCAAGGAGATAATCAGAGATTTTAATAATATCTGGGTCATGCTCCACAATTAAAATAGTATTTCCTTTTTCCTTTAACCTTTTTAGTAAGCTATTAATTCTAAGAATATCATGAGGGTGGAGGCCAATGCTTGGTTCGTCAAAAATATAAATTAGACCATTTAAGCTACTGCCAAGCTGACGTATCATTTTTATACGTTGGGACTCACCACCAGATAAGGTGGAAGTTCCACGACTTAAGGATAGATATCCAAGGCCCACTTCTTTTGCATAACTCAGTTGCTGAAGTAGGGACTCTATAACTGTACTTACACTGGGTACCTTAATTTCTTTCAAAAAGTCTATTAAATCTGAGATGGTCATATTCACACAATCTGCAATGGTTTTTCCATTTATTTTGCAGCTTAATACTTTAGAATTTAGGCGACTTCCACAGCAGGTAGGGCATAAATCCTCATAGACTACTCGTGCTATATGATTTTTATATAGCTTTGCATCTCTGCAGCTTTTAGTTAGAAATGCTTTTTTAATACGTGGAATTACACCTTCATAAAAGGAGGTAGGAGGCCAATCCTTTGTTGGGTTTTTGGGTTTAAAGCCAGATTTATAAAGCAAAGTATCTAGCTCCTCTTTAGTGTAATCCCTAAGCTTTTTATCATTATCAAATAATCCAGTATGAACATAGCGTTTCCAACGAAAGCCTCCAGGGTAAAAAGTAGGGAATAAAATTGCACCTTCATTTAAGGATTTATTCATATCTAGTAGCTGATCTATCCTAAAACTTTGTGCGATGCCAAGGCCCTCACATTCTCCACACATTCCTTGAGGATTATTAAAGGAAAAAACATCAGAGTATCCCACAAATGGAGTGCCAATTCTTGAAAACAATAGCCTTAGCAGACTATAAATATCAGTGACAGTTCCCACTGTAGAGCGAGCATTGTCCCCAAGTCTTTTTTGATTAATAACAATAGATACGGAGAGATTATTAATAGAATCCACCTCTGGCTTACCATAATGAGGCAATCTATTTCTTATAAAACTTGAGTAAGTTTCATTTAATTGTCTTTGAGATTCTGCTGCAACGGTATCAAAGACTAAGGCGGACTTTCCAGACCCAGACACACCTACCACAGTGGTAATTTGATTTTTGGGTATGATAACATCTATAGCTTTTAAGTTTTTTTCCCGTGCACCAGAAATAATAATATTGCTTTTATCCATGATTTCCTCCTTGATAAAGTAATAGGTATAGAATATCATGGATACATGACAGAACTTGACAAGATTAAGTAAGAAAGGTTGAAAATTAATAATGAGTAAGGCACAAAAGTTATTTGAATTATTACAATATGTAAACACAAAGAAGCGATTTACTGCCAAAGAAGTGGCTGAAGAATTTAATATTTCAGTAAGAACTGCCCATAGATATTTGACAGAACTATCAGATATGGGAGTGTATTTATATACAGAGCAAGGAAAAGATGGAGGCTATAGAGTACTATCAACGAGGATGCTTCCTCCAATTAACTTTAATGAAGATGAAGCACTTGCCATATTCTTTGCTTTTCAATCTCTTAAACACTATAAAACCATTCCCTTTGAAATTGATATAAATTCAGTGTCACGAAAACTTTACACAAAGCTTCCAGAAGATCTTCAAAGTATTGTGGATAAAATGGAGTCCTCCTTAATCTTTTGGAATCATAAAAGAGAAATTGAAGCTCCTTACATAAAGGAGTTATTAAAGTGCTCCTTAGAAAAGCAAATTATAAATATAAAATATTCCTCAAAAAACGGAAACAAAAACTATAGAATAGTTCCAATCGGCATATACAGCAACCACGGATTTTGGTATGTACCAGCCTATGATTTTGGCTGTGAGGATATAAGACATTTTAGGGTAGATAGAATCTTAGATTTACAGGATACTAATACACAGCATAAAGACTTAGATATTTCCTTAAAAGAATGCATAGATTCCTATAAAATCATTAAACCCATAAGGCTATATGTGACCTTAACAGACCTAGGGGTAAGGGAATGCAGAAATAATCCCTATCTAGGCGATAGTATTGTGATGAACCCTAATGGAGAGGGTGGCTATATTGATGAAATAATAGACTATAGTGACTTAGAATATACAGGGAGGTTTTTCATGCAACTAGGTAATCAGGTTAAAGTAATTGAACCAGAGGAAATGAAGGAGTTTTTATGCAAAGAAGCACAGAAAATAATAGATAACTATGGGGAATAAATTTCTTAATTTTACCACATGTAACCTTATGCTATAATATTACTAAAGATATTTAAGGTTTATTTAGCTTTGCTTAATTAGATGAATACGGTAATTATAGATTAATAGAAGTATTTTTAAAAGTAGGGTTACTAAATTCGGGGGTGAATATTATGAAATATTTGATACTTGGAGGAACAAAGTTTCTAGGAAGACATATAGTTAATAAAGCTTTAGATCAGGGACACCAGGTAACTATTTTTACAAGAGGAAGAGAAAAAATAGATATTAATGCTAAAGTGGAACATTTAATAGGGGATAGGGCAAATAACTTAGATACTCTAAAGGGACGAGTGTGGGATAGAGTCATTGATACCAGTGGATATGTGCCTTGGGAAGTAGAAAAATCTGCAAGAATTTTAGCAGACTCCTGTACGCATTATACCTTTGTTTCTAGTATATCGGTATATTCAGACTTAGAAAAGCGCAACATTAACGAAGATAGCAAAATTGAGACCATGACAAAGGAAGAGCTAGAGGAAGTAAGGTTAGATGAGAGTGGAGAATCTGTAATGAAGTATTACGGAGCTTTAAAACATTTATGTGAAGAAGCTGCAAAGAAGGCAATGCCTGGACAGGTGTTAAATGTGAGACCAGGACTTATAGTAGGACAGTTTGACCCAACTGATAGATTTACCTACTGGATAGATAGGATTTCAAAGGGGGGAGAAGTATTTTGTCCAGGAAGGAAGGATGCTTTAATCCAATTCATTAATGTTGAAGATTTGGCACAATGGATTGTTAAAGCCAGCGAAGAAGCCATAGTTGGAGAGTATAATGCCACAGGACCAGATTGTGAACTTACCATGGAAGAGTTATTAGAAAAGTGTAAGGAAGTTAGTAAAAGCAATGCAACCTTGACTTGGGTACAGGAGAACTTCCTCTTTGATAAGGAGGTACAATACTGGAGTGAAATGCCATTATGGATTCCAGATAAGTTAAAAATTCCAGGTTTTTTAGGTGTTGATATTACTAAAGCTTTGAAGAAAGGCCTTAGCTTTAAACCTTTAGAAGAAACAATAGCAGATACTTTAAATTGGGCTAAGTCTAGACCTAAAGGATATAGTTTTAAGGCTGGAATAACTAGTTATAAAGAGAAAGAATTACTGAAGCTTTGGCACTCTAGATAAGAGTATAAGAATAGCCTTTATCTTTAATTATAAAAAACGCAAATTCAATTTTGAAATTTAGAAAAAACACCGTAAAATTCATCTGAATAATACGGTGTTTTGTAAATTATTTGATTTTTATTTTTTCTTTACTAAGTAAGACTATAGTAATTTAGTTTATTTAAATATTCAATAAAGCTTTTGAAATTTCCCTAAATCTTTCGTCTGTTATACCAAGTTTTTTCTTGAATGGGTTATCATCGTATCTTCCTTATATTAAATAGTTAGTTTCATATTTTTTCTAATTATTTCTGTTTATTAATATTACTTATTTCTATATTCCTAGACCATATAGATAGGTCACTTTAACGTATATTAATTATTTCTTTCAAGAAGTGGTTTTTACATAAGAGTTACACATCATCAACATATGAAATATTTATGTTCCTCTTAATTCAAACAACATGTCATATACAAAGATATACTAAGGAGCTATTTTATCTTTAGTGTTCGAAAGTTTATTTAATTTTATATTTTAGTGATAAAAAGTTATGAATAAATTAATATCAAATTATATATTATTTTTCTTTATTTGTCATTTTCATTAGGACATACTTCATTTACATAATCCCAATACTCTCCAGGTGTTAGGGGTTTAGGCTCAGTAATCATTTCAGCTACTTTTGCAAGTTCTTTGATTTTATTACGTAGCATTGGCTGTAAACAACACGGAATATGATCCTGATTTACTCTATGTAAAAGAACACATTCAAAACATTTTCCATGCCATTCACACTTTGTCTTAGGGCATGTACAATGTCTATACTTTTCTGTATTTATCATTTCTCTGCATTCTTTCACCATTTCAAGATACTTTTCTTTTTTCTCCTGACTAATTTCAATACATTCCAAAAAAATCACCTCGATAATTATTAATATATAAGATTGCTCAGTTGAAATACCAATTAAATTATATCACAAGTCCATATCAACACAAGGTTATATATTACAATCCCTTTTAATCTTAATACTCTATTATTCAATCCTCAAGGAGTTTTCCTTTTATTTAAAATTTCATTAGTTACATAGTATCGATTTTAGAATCTTTATCTAATTTTATGGTCACAATCAGAAGATATTGTTGAAAAATTTTTAAAAATCAGTAAAATATCTTAGACATTTGGCTATAGGTTTATTAGAATTATAAGTACAAAGATTAATTTTGATAATTAATTTTAAACAAGGAAAATATATTTTTAATATAGCTAAAGTAACCTTTACAGTTATTATGAAGCTATATTATTAGAGAAAAAAATTACCGATTATTGGATACTTGTGGATTTTAATATCCATATAAGTATGTTTCAGAAAAAGTAAAATCAAGACTAGCTAGAAGAGAGAATGACTTAGAGCAAGGTGTTTGCCATGTTGACCTATTTAGTGGTAACTGCCATATAGATGATAATGAAAAAATTACTCTATTTGATTTTGATGAATGTAGTCCTGGCTATATAGCTTATGATCTTGCAGTTTATTATTGGAGTCTGAAGAGAGTGGGCCAGCCCCAAATTATATGGAAAGAATTCTTGAAATCGTATAAGCAGGTAAAAGGACTTTCTGAAAAAGACGAGGAAGCCATAGCTTTCCTTGCTATAGGTAGGCAATTATGGTTTATGGCTCAGGTCATTTTTTTTCGTGCAAACATACTTGGACATAGTATTAGAAATGACTTATTTATTCAACAACAGAGTGACTTTTTAGAAAGTCTTACTGAGTAATAGCATAATAAAACACTAAGAAAATAAATTATGAATATAGTCAAATCAGCTAAATGGGGGTGAGAACTTGAAGAGAATTGATGCTATTTATGAAAAGCTTAAGGAATATGAAAAAGGGGCAACGGCTATAGAAATTGCAGAGGATCTAGATTTAAGCAGAGCCAATGTGAGTAGTGATTTAAATAAATTATGTGAAGAGGGCAGGGTTTCTAAAAGCAGTGGAAGACCTGTGATATTTAGTATTTTAAAAGAGCAGTCTGCTGAAAGATTTTCTTTTACCATTGATAAGTTTTCAAAGTTAAATGAGAGTCTTTTTACAGCAGTGGAGCAGGCTAAGGCGGCGGTGCTTTATCCTCCTAGGGGCATGAATATTTTAATCCTTGGAGACACTGGAGTTGGAAAGTCCATGTTTGCATCTCTTATACATAAATATGCTGTAGAGACAAAAAAACTTCAAAATAATGCCCCCTTTGTTATCTTTAACTGTGCTGACTACGCTAATAACCCTCAGCTTTTAATTAGTCAGCTTTTTGGAACTAAAAAGGGTGCTTATACAGGGGCAGATTCAGATAAGCAAGGGCTTATTGAAAAGGCTAATGGAGGAGTGTTATTTCTTGATGAGGTTCATAGGCTACCACCAGAGGGACAGGAAATATTCTTTACCTTTATGGATAAGGGAATATATAGAAGGCTTGGGGAAACGGAACAAGAAAGAAGAGCAACGGTGCTCATTATATGTGCAACTACAGAAAATCCTGAGTCAACTCTTCTAAGGACCTTTACTAGAAGAATTCCCATGGTGATTAAAATACCAGCCTTAGGGGAAAGAAGTGTGGAGGAGAGGTTTAACCTTATTAGTGGTTTCTTCAAGGAGGAGTCCACTAGACTGGAGAAAGAAATAAAAGTCTCCGTAAATTCTATGAGGGCTTTTTTAAGTTATGACTGTACAAACAATATAGGACAACTTAAAACAGACATTCAACTTGCTTGTGCTAAAGCTTATGCAGATTTTGCTGCTGGGAAAAAAGGTGAAATAAAAGTAAATAGCTCAGAGCTTCCTATCTATATTAGAGAAGGTTTATACAGAGAAACTGATCATAGGCAAATATGGAACAAGCTCATAGGTTTCAATAAAAGGTACTGTATTTTCAATAATAATAATGAGGGAATTCTTTTTCAAGAAGATAACAATGAAGACACCATATATGATATGATTTCCATGAGAGTTCATGAACTTAAGGCAAAGGGCATAAAGGGGAATGAATTTGAAAGGGAAATGGGAAGAGATATTGAGGATTATTTTGCTAAATATATTCATAATGTAAGTAAGAGAACGGATTTATGGAGCCTAGAGAATATTATAGCTCCTGAGATTGCAAGTGTAGTGCAGCACATAATGACCTTTTGTGAAGAAAGATTTAAAAGAGTTTTAAATCAAAAGATTTATTTTGGTATGGCGGCTCACATAGCAAATGCAATTGAAAGAGTTAAAAGGAATAAAAGAATAATAAATCCTCAACTAAATAAAATAAGAACAGACCATGGTGACGAGTTTTCAGTGGCACTAGAATGCTTAAACATAATAGAAAGAACTCTTGATATCACCATGCCTATTGATGAAGCAGGATTTATTGCATTGTTTTTAGTATATGATGAAAAAGATAGCATAAAGTATGAGGAAGAAGTAAAAGTTGTTGTTATTGCTCATGGAAATGGTACTGCAACTTCCATGGCAGAGGTGGCAAATAAGCTTCTAGGAATAAATCATGTTATTGGTATAAATGCTCCTCTGGAGGAGAAACCTCAGCAAGTGCTTCAAAGATTAAAGACTATGGTGAAGGAAAATAATATAACTTCAGATATGATGATTTTGGTAGACATGGGATCTTTAACAACCTTTGGAGAGGAGCTAGAAAAAGAATTTTCAATTAAAACAAAAACCATTCCATTGGTGAGTACTCTCCATGTTTTAGAGGCAGCAAGAAAAGCTATGCTAGGCTCTTCTTTAGACCAGATTTATAAGGAAACCATAAATGTTAATAGTTTAATTGAACAGGATATTTCACTAATTCAGGATTTAAGCACCTTTGAAGATAAAATGGCTATTATAACTGTTTGTACCACTGGTGAAGGTAGTGCAAGAGCTATCAAAGAATTACTAGATAAGAATCTTAGATATGACAGCAATCTACTAGAACTAATTCCTTTCAATTTAGTATCAAAGGACAATATTAATTCAAGGATTAAGGCTATTTCCCGGGAAAAAAATATCCTTTGTATAGTTAGTTCCTTCGACATAAATAAGCAAATAAAACATTTTGGACTTCATGAAATTATAAGTGGAAAAGCTATAGAAGAAATTCAACAGCTCATAGATATTGAAACTACCTATATTAAAATGGGAGATACCTTAAAAAATCAGCTTAAAACCATAGATGGGGCGGAGGCGTTTAAGGATATTAGGAGATTTATAAATGAAATTGAAGATGCTCTAAATATAAAGATGGACAGGGAAGTTTTAATAGGTACAACCCTTCATATAGGTTGTATGATTGAAAGGCTTAAAGCTGGTGATTCTATAATAGAATTTCAAGGAAGTGAGGAATATATAAGAGCTAACCTAGAACTTTATAGAGCTGTGAAGAAGGGGTGCAATGAATTAAATAAAAAATATGATGTATATATCCTATCAGATGAAATCTGTTATATAATGAGCTACTTTAAAATGGGAAATTAGCATAGGATTTAAGAAGGATATATATTACTTATAACACACCCTAGGGTGAACTAAGGTATGGATATATGTAGAAATTTCCTTACTTTAATTCTTTATTGAGGGACCACTCTTGGAGTATATAACCTAAATTTGAAGTGATTTCTTAATAGAAGTATTAAGTAGAAGTAATGTATGGTTAAGTAGGGGGTATCATGAGAAAAAAATTATTAATTATATTATCTGTAGGGATGTTACTGTCACTTTCAGGATGCAGTAAAGGTGGTAATGAAAAGGTAAATCAAGTGAACAAAGCTAATAATGAAGCTAAAGTTGAAAACAAGAAAAACTTAATAACCACTGTAGATTTAAGTAAATTTAATATTAAAAATTCTGAGGATGAAAAGAGTGGAGTCATGTTTATGCCTCAAGACACTAATGATTCATGGAAACTAAAGTTTAAAAAATTCACTGGGGTTCATACTATGTCAAAGTTTAAGCTAAGCAAAGATGAAAGTGTAACACTACAGTGCAACTCAAAAGTTGAGTCAGGTAAGTTAATACTTTTAGTGTTAGATAAAAATAGTGATGTAATTAAATCACTAGATGCAAATAAGGAAGAAACCATTGAAGTAAAAGCTAATGAAGTAGAAGAGTATACTGTTAAAGTTGTTGGTGATGAAACTACTGAAGGGGAAGTAGTGGTAAAGTTCAAGTAAAGAAATCTATAAACAAGTTAATTATAAGTCAATATGTCATAAGGATAATTTATAATTCATCAATTTATATTAGAGGTAAAATTCAAAAGGATAGTAGTTAAAATAAAGCTTATTGATTTAGCACATAAATCTGCAGTAGAATTTTTATTCTTCTGCAGATTTTTTATGATTTTTAAAACCCTTTGATGGCTATTAAAGTCTAATAGGTGTAAGGTATCTGAAAATAAATAATAAATCAAAGATGTGAAGGATATTTTGAGGTAGGCAAGGAACCTGTTGACGCAGTATAACACAAAATAGGCGAACAAATTGACTTACTTATTTTTTGAAGATACACCAAACAAAAATTACGCGTAATTAATACCTTAAAGGAGATTAGCTATGGTTATAGAAGAACAGGTTAAGCTAGCAATCCAAGGGGATGAAAAAGCTTTCGAATATCTTATGGACATAAATAAAGAAGGGTTTTACAGAACAGCCTATGCTTATGTTAAGAATGAAGCAGATGCATTAGACATATTGCAGGAGACTGTATATAAAGCTTACATGTCCATAGGCAAATTAAAGGAGCCTAAATATTTTAAGACCTGGATAACTAGAATTTTGATTAATAATGCTAAGGACTTTATAAAAAATAAAAATAAGGTTGTGTCTATAGTGGATAATCCTTCAGAGACTTCAAGTTATTATGAAAGCTATGGAATTGATGAAAAGTTAGATATCCTGAGTTCCATTGATAAACTAGAATATAAGCTGAAGAACGTCATAGTACTAAAGTATTTTCAGGATCTCACCATAACTGAGATATCACAGGTGCTTGATTGTCCAACAGGTACAGTAAAGACACATCTAAATAAAGCTTTGAGCAAGTTGAGAATATCTATGGGAAAGGAGAGTGTTTAATATGGAGAATATAGATAGCTTAATAAATGATATCAAAATACCAGAGGGTATAGATTTAGCAGTTAAAAAAGGAATTGAAAGGGGACGAAGGGAGAAGCAGAAAAAGGTTAGTTCTAGAAATAAATATAAAAACATAGCAATTGCAGCTACAGCAGCAATATTTATAGCTACAGCAGTAGGGGTTATGGGGCGTGAACTAGTAAAAGCAACTCCGGGAATGGAATCTGTTTTTAAACTTGTAAAGTATGGTTACATGGGTCAGCATTTTGATGAATATGAGCAGTTTTCAACTAGTGTGTACAAGACTGTGGAGAATAATGGTATAAAAGTTACAATAGCTGAAATTGTAATTGATGATAACACCATGGCAGTTACTTCAATAATTGAAGGGGAGAATCTTAGGGAAAGCATGGGAGGTATGGGAGGCATTTATTTAAATGGTAAATCCGTAAGATCATATGGAGAGAGGGATAAAAAGATAGGTGATAATAAACTTATTAGCATATCCTATGCAAATATCTCGGAGATGGACCTACCTAAGGAAGTAGATGTTAAAATAAATATTGGATGGATAAACGAAGTAGAAGGGCCGTGGGAATTTAAGTTTAAGGTTTCAAAGGCGGATGAGGCCACAAAATCTAAAGTTATAAATCTGGATAAAACCATTAAGTTGCCAAGCAGCACTTTAAAGCTTGAAAAGATGGTTATAAGTCCTTTAGGAAATACAATAAATTACTCAGGAGTTTTTGATAATTTAAATACAAGTGAATTTTATGATATAGGTATATATGACTTTGTTGTTATAGATGACAGGGGAAGGATATTAGAAAGTAGCGGAGACAGTGGTTACGCTAGCGATTGGGAATATTATTCAAGGATAGAGATTCGTAATGACCTGTCAAATGTTAAATCATTAAGGGTTGTACCTATTTTAAAGAAATGGGGAGATAAGACTAAGGAGATAGATGGCATTAAACATCAAATATTACAAACTACAGTTAGTAGCACTGATTTAAACATTCCACAGGAGGTTGTAACAAAAGTAAGAGCTGCAACAGAAAAGGAAAAATCAGAAGGATATGGGTGGGATAAGGTTACTCACGTTTACAACATTGATAAAGCAAGAGAATTTGAAACCTTAGATAACCTAGTTAATAAGGTAATAAAAGTAGGAGAAAATAACACAGCTCTTATTAAAAATATTGAAGCAACAGACAAAGAAACTAAAATTACCTTCAAGCTGGAAGGCAGCGGGGCATATTCCTTTAGAAAGATTAACTTTGTGGAAATTCTAGATGAAAATTATAATGATATAGATCAAGAACAGGATGGATCTATGGCCATACTTGAAGATGTGGAGGAGAGAATTGTATCAGTAAAACTTCCTCCTATTGATAAAAATAAGAAATACAAAATAGCACTTCCTATTATAGAAGAACCCCAAATTGATGATAAGTATAAAATAGACATTAATCTTAATAATTAAAGATAATAGTAAAGGCAGAAGTAGAATTGCTATAGGATAATTGAAGGAAATAGCACCTATCAATGCTTGGATAATTATTATTTAATCACTAAAATAAATTCAATCCTATAGGGAAACAGAAATAAAATTTAACTTATACATGAACTTACCCTGGTTCCCTTAAGGCCTTTTGGGCATGAATTTTATTCATGTTGAATAAATTGAGCTTTCACTTAGGAAGCCTATGGACAGTTTACATCTAAAGCTTTAATTAAATTAAAGTATTAGATGTAAACTGTCTTTATTTTTGATTTGTGCAATTAATCGAAGGTTATAGGTATATTTTTACATTAATCACATGGTAGAATATAAATTATAATGAAATTATTTACTAAAGGGTTATATGAAATGATCATATTGTATTTTAAAAACTATGAGGATAAAAACGAACATGAAATAAAATTGATGGAAGCGCATATTTATTGGGAATATCAATAGTTTCAACAATGATTTTTTGTGCAGAAAAGATAACAAAGGCAATTAAAAAATCTATGAGTAAATTATAATATTTTATCTAACATTTATAAAAATACGTTTAAAAGAGGTAGGGGATTTATTGTGAATGATGTGAATTTTGAGAGTGAAAAAATTAATAAGCTAAAAAGAAGTATTCTAGAAGGAAATGAAAAGGCCATAGATGAATTTTGGAAAGAAATCAAAGAAAATAATACCCCAATTATTGAAGAAATCAAGGGAGATACAGATGATGTACTAATTACGTTTTTATATGAAGGGGACAAGGACGTTGAAAATGTTGTGGTCCTTGATGGCTGCGTAGGACTAGATTACGAAAAAAATAAAATGGATAGGATTCTAGATACTGATATTTGGTATAAGACCTTTAAAGTAAGAAATGATTTAAGATTTAGGTACTTTTTAACTGTAAATGACCCTTTAAATGAAGATTGGCAAAAAAGAAATGAAGAATGTATAAGAATTGATCCATTAGCAAAGCAAAAGGTTTTAGTTCCAAAGGATGAAGAAACTTTAGATTCACAGCCTTGGATATGCAATATGGTTGAACTTCCTAAAGCAGAGCCTAAGGTGTGGTCTGTGAAAAGGGAAGATACCCCTAATGGAAACTTAGAAATGTTTAGATATAAAAGTAAGATTTTAAATGATGAGTATAGAGTGTGGATTTATACTCCTGTAGGATATTCAAAAGAAGAAGAACCCTATAAGATGCTAGTTTTAAGTGATGGCTTTGAATACGTTCATGGGCTTTTAACCCCTTCATTATTGGACAATCTGATTTATGAAAAACAAATAGCACCTATAGTAGCAGTTTTTATAGAAAGTAAGGACAATAGATTTGAGATGCTGTCATGTAATAAGAATTTTACTAGTTTTGTAGCTGAGGAAATAGTTCCATATGTTAGAGAAAGATATAATGTTTCACACAAGCCAGAGGACTCTATAATAGGTGGTCTTAGCTTAGGAGGATTAGCTGCTACTTACTTAGGTGTAATGAAATCAGAGGTATTTGGTAATGTTTTATCCCAATCAGGATCCTTTTGGTGGTGTCCTGGATGGACTCCTGAAAATGTGAATTCAAAAGAAGAGTTTCAGGAAACTTGGATTAGTAATTTATTTAAAGAAAAAGAAAAGCTGAACTTAAAGTTTTACTTAGAAGTAGGAATCCTTGAAGGAAATAGGATGATAAAACCCAACGTTATAATGAAAGATGTACTTCTTTCTAAGGGGTATCAGGTTGAATACTCAGAGTTTAAAGGAGGACATGATTATTTAAGTTGGGGAGAAACCTTGGCAAAAGGGCTAGTTTACCTTGTTGGAAATAAATAAAAATATGATGTTATTAAAAGTTTGTAAAAATAACTATTACACAACCATTTGTATAAATTGTAACTTAGATTTTGGTGCTATAGGAAATCCTAGTGGTACTAACTTAGTGAGAAATAGGGGAAATAATTTATGAAAAGTAAAGAGAAATTAGTGAGAATGCTTTACTTATCATCAGCAATTTTATTTTTTATTGCTGCTATTATAGGTAAAAATTATGTATTTATACCTATAGGGTGCTGCTTTATCGTTCTTGGCATAACACAATCAAATAATAAAGAATGAAAAATAATAACATTATTATATGTTTTAGGAGGGGATAACAGTGAATATTAATATAAGATCTATAAAACTAGAGGATGCTGAGGCCATACATGAAATTCGTACAATGGATGGAGTAAGAGAAAATATAATGTCATTAACAAGTGATAGGATAACAAAAACCCAAGCATTTATTAGTGGACTTACAAATAACCAGCATATATTTGTTGCAGAGGTTGAAGAAAATGGAGGAAAAAAAGTAGTTGGGATTGCAGGTTTAACTGTAAATAATTCTCCACGAGTTAGACACTCTGGAAGTCTTGGAATTACTATTAGTAAGGATTATCAAGGTAAAGGTATTGGTAAAGCATTGTTGAATAAAGTTATTGATTTAGCAGATAATTGGCTGATGCTTGTAAGATTGGAATTAGGAGTATTTATAGACAATGAAAGAGCAATTAATTTGTACAAGTCTTTAGGTTTTGCAATAGAAGGAACAAAAAAATATGCAATCATAAGGAATGGTAAATATGAAGATGAGCACATCATGGCACGATACAATCTAGTTAAGTAGAGTATTTTCATTAATAGTTGAAAAAAGAAAAAATGAAAGACCCAATTTTATTAGTTGCAAATGACAATCTCACAGCACTCAACCATACTGGATTAACTTATAAAGCATCCATAATTATAATTAAGAATTAATACGTACTTTTCTTAAGGTGACGAATTAACAACAAAGTTGCTCATATGCTATACACAGAAAAAAGTATAAAAGAAATGAGGTGAATTTTAGTGGGAGGTTGGTACTTACAGTACACTCTCACTAAAGATAAATTATGAACTTAGAAGAATTACGCTTGGATTGTGCAATTAAGCAAAAGAAAGGACTACATTTCATAGTAGCATCAATTATTATTTGGGGTGCTGTACTTATTCTTCATGTAACATCATTACCTATTCTTACTAAGAACCTACTTACATTTTGTTTTACAGCACCGTTAATGCCTTTAGCATTTTTAATATCTAAATTAATCAAGGTAGATTTTCAAAACAAGAAAAATCCTTTAACTAATTTGGGAATTCTTTTTTCTGCTAATCAAATGCTGTACCTGTTAATTGCAATGTGGATATATCCAACACTACCTGAAAAAATGTTAATGATAATAGCAATGATTTTTGGAGCACATTTATTGCCCTATGGGTGGCTATATAAGTCTAAATCATATATTGCATTTGCTATTTTAGTTCCAATTTTATCCCTTATAGTTGGTATAAACTTTGAACCCTATATTCTTGCAGCTATGATGATGATAATAGAGATTTTCTTTAGTATTTGTTTGGTGGTTGAAAATAAAAAAATAGGAAAATAAGAACATCCATAGATTTGTGTAAATCAAATCTATGGATGTTCTTTTTCTCTTTGTGTAAAATTTTGTACCTAGGCTAGGAATAGCTTCCAGCTGATATTGCCCTTTTAGAGGAAAAAATATGAACTGGAAGCTATAGGATAAATAGGACTTTAGTTTATTATTGACTATTTAATATGCCATTTATAAGCATTACTTATTATTTTTTTGCATAAAACTTTAGAGCTTCTCCAATAAATTTAGATGCACCATCACCATATTTCTTATCCAATGCTTTAATTAAAATAGGTTCTGATAAATACTGCTCTGCTTGATAGCTCCAATAATTTTCTCCCACCTCTACTTTTAAGGCTTCATGTTGCCTTTGTGTCTCAGCAACTATATGAGAAATAATTTCTTGAACTTCCTTTGACAAAGGGTCTTTACTTAAGTCTGCTGTAAGGTTTTTATATAGCTTATCTAATTTAGGTTCATAATCGGCCAAATAAACTTTTAAAGCTTTTCCAATATAGTTAGACGCTCCACTACCATATTTACTATCAACTTCTTCTATCCACATAGGAAATACTAAGAAAAGTTGTACCATAGTGTACCAATAATCTTCTCCCATGCCAGCTCTAAAAACTTCATAATCCCTTTTAGCTGTATTAGTTATTTCACTAGCAATTTGTTGAATTTCCTTTGAAGAAGGATCTTTACTTAAGTCAGCTACAAGAGTTTTATATATTTCTTTCAACCTTGGGTGATTGTCATAAAGAAAATCCTTTTTAAACTTATCAATTTGTTCTGCTTTAGTTAATACCACACTATTATTCAAATTTTTCTTTACAGCATCAGTATACTTTTCTATACTTCCGTATTCCTCCAAAGCCATGTTGACAAGCTTTGCTTCCTTAGATTTTATTGTTTCAATGATTTCATCAAATTTATCTATACTTCCCCACTGACTAATTACTTTGTCACTATTTTCATGCTTAAATTCCTCTAGTACATTATAATATTCTCTCATATCAAATTCTCTAAAGCTCATTGTATTTTCTCCTTTTAAGGTTTTATCTATAAGCTCTACTAAATCATTTAATCTATTCCGTTTTATAAGGAGTAGTTTTTTCTGATTTTTAAGAGCCTGCATTTTATCAAAATGGGGACCATCCATAATTTCTTTAACTTGCTTTAGTGGTATATCAAGTTCTTTAAAAAATAAAATCTGTTGTAAGGTTACAAGAGCTTCATTGTCATAAAGTCTGTAGCCTGCCTCTGTAACTGAGCTTGGTTTTAATAATCCGATTTCATCATAGTAATGCAGCATGCGCACACTTATTCCTGTGAGATCTGAAATTTGTTTTACTGTTCTCATGGAAATACCTCCAAGTATGATTTTAAATTGAGAATATCACTAATACTCTGCCGGCCATGAGTTTTAGCTTATATCTTAAACCTCTATTTTTATATTACACTATGACATCATGTGAGGGTCAACACTTAAAGAAATTATATTTCTAAGCAATTATTACTGAATGTATAAATAACTCGAATTAAGTAACTAATAGCTTTCCATGATTCATGTGTTTTTCATTTAACTTTAAATTGAATAAAAAAACACATGAAAACTTAAAAGCTGCATAAAAATGCTTTAAAACAAGTTATAGAGTTATTGTAGATTTAATGGGTAGCTATATAATTAGTATAAGCTATTTATTGCATAGCTAAGTCTGTAAAGATATATAAATCAAAAAGAATGTATTATCTCTTATTATATAAAAGTATATAAATAACTAAGCACCGAAGAAATAAATTTTACTATGGGAGATAATTATGAGGAAAATATGAGAAATGAACAGAAATAAGGCTACTTCTTTTAAAAAGACCTAGCCACTAGAAAGATTGTATTATATAGCAAAGATTATTTATACCGGTGGAGGTAAAACAGATGAGCGATATTGTAAATGAATGGGACAATGCTTCAGACGAATGGTTAGAATCTTTAAAAATTAATCAAGTTAGAACAGATATATTAATACCAGAGACATTAAAAATTCTTGGTGATATAAAAGGGAAAAGAATACTTGACTTAGGGTGTGGAGAAGGTGGATATTCGAGATTATTTGCAAGTAAAGGAGCTATAGTAATAGGAGTAGACTATTGCGAAAACTTAATCAATGAAGCATTAAAACAAAACCAGGCTAGCGAAATTGAATATTATGTAAGAGATGCTTGTTTTTTAGAAGGAATTGAAGATGAAAAATTTGATTTTGCGGTATCAGCCATGTGCTTAATGGCAGTAGAAAATCTTGAAGCTGCTATAAAAGAAGCTTATCGTGTATTAAAACCAGGTGGTGAATTCTTAATTTCTATTTTGCATCCATGTTTTGGATTAAAAGATTATTTTAATGAAGGTCCATATCAAGAAATGTTAAGTGAACATTTAGGGAAACCAATTACCTTTTGGCATAAGACATTAAGTAATACAATCAATTGTATGATAAATGTTGGATTTAATTTGAAACTATTATGCGAGCCGCAACTTTCTAATGATAGCTCCAAAGTACCAAAAATATTACTCTTAAAATTTAATAAATAACTCTTGATACATGAGAACTATAAAATAAGGATAATCAGAAGTTTTTTCACTTCACTTTCTTTTTAAGGTGTTCATTTACTATAGGTTTAAGAACCAGAAGATAAGTTAAAAACAATAGAAATTCGAGGAGGAACTGCAGTGCTTAGGAGCATATTTAATATTGTATTTTTTGCTATAGAACTATTAGGGCTTACCATGATAGGTATTGCAATTCTCAGATTTAAGAAAACACTAAAAGAACACAGAAAAATAAGTGACGATAACTTACTATATGATGGTGAAAAACTAGTTCAGAATAAAAGTATTAAAATTCTAATAATAGGTATCTCAATATTTTTAGTAACCATGACAACGAAGTTTGTATTGTTTTTATTTATGTAAATAGGTATGTAAAAAAAACTTATGGTGGTATAAGGTTTTTAAATAACCGTAATTTTAGAGTTTCTTACTAAGTTATGGTTAAAGTTATAAAAAAACAAAACAGTTTAATTTATGAAAGGAAAAATTCAGATGGAGTTTAATTTAAAATATATGGTAGTTTTTGACACTGTAATTTTATTAAGTGTTATAGTACTTATAGCAGGAGCTTCAATAATATGTTATTACTTTGGCAGGAAGAATCTAAGACTTTACAAAATATCAAAGAATGCGAACGGATGTATTGGATATTTTGTATATAATAAAGTCCAATCAAAATTTACTTTGCTGTTTAAATGTAGTTTTTCTTTCTTAGCATCTATGGTCTACTTTATTGCAATTCCTTTCTATATTTATTATATGGTAGTTCCAGCAGTTAAAGATATTCCTAGTTTAATGAAAAATAATTATCAATACACAGTTGGCACAATTTATAATGTTCAAGAGTCAAAAAGTAGTAATATCATATTTATTTATGATTTAAAACTCTATGAACCAAAGTTCTTCATAAATGGCAAATTAAAATCCGGTAAAAAATATAGGATTGCCTATTTAAATAACACTAAGCAGTGCGTTGGGTTTGAAGAACTTCAATAAATTAATAAAAATTATTAATAGCCTCTTAGTGAAAATATATTAGTGTTAAATGTTACGAATTTTATATTATTGGGGGGAAAGTTATGTCAGTAATGAACAAAGCAGAAAATGTGAAAGAACAATATAAAGATGGTAGTAACCTATCAATAAGAACCAAATTACATGATAAATACAGCACAAATAAACAAGGTTTTTTTCCTTGGCTTTTTGAAAAATATGAGTTTCCAAAGGGGTGCCGCATATTAGAGTTAGGCTGTGGAAATGGTGCTCAATGGGATAAGGGAATTCATAAGTTACCAGAAGATTGTACTTTAGTTTTATCGGACTTTTCAGAGGGCATGGTAAAAGTAGTTTGGGAAAAGTATTCTAGTAGAAATAATATGTTAGCACAAAAGGTGGACATTCAGAATATACCCTTTCCTGATAATTGCTTTGACGTTGTTATTGCAAATCACATGTTATATCATGTGCCTGATTTATCAAAAGCTTTATCTGAAGTTAACAGGGTGCTTAAAAATGGTGGCAAATTTTATTCAGCGACAAATGGAAATGGGGGTATGAGGCCATTTCTTAGAGATGCTTTTAAAAAGGTTAATCCAAAATTAAATTCCTTTACAGAAAACTTTACTTTCAATCTGCAAAATGGAAAGGAATTATTAAGTAAGCATTTTGATGAAGTTGAGAGATATGATCATGAAGACTCCTTAGCTATCACTGAAACTCAAGATCTAGTAGATTGGCTAAAATCTACTATTACTATAGCACATTATACTGATAACGATTTGACTGATTTCTATGACTATTTTGAAGGAATAAGACAAAAAAAAGGAGTCATAAATATTCCTAAGGAAACAGGGTTATTTATCTCTACAAAGAAATAGTTCCTCTTTTTAAAGCATTAATGACAGATGAAATTAGAAAAGAGATTAATTACTATTTTTTATTGGGATGATGAGTATAGGGAAAGGCTAGACCAATAACAGAAGGAGTATAAATATGAATGTAATCAATACACTGATTAACGAATTTATTGGTGTTATATTTAATATCTTATTCTTTTCAACTATACCTCTTATTTGGTATCTGATTAAAGAAAAATCATCAAAAGGATTTTTAAATTCAATAGGTATTTATAAGCCACAAAAAATCAATGTCTTTGAGACAGTTCTTATTATTACTATAGTATACTTAGTAACATTATCAACTAATATTTTGGTAATCAAGTTAGGATATAGTGGTAGGAGTACTGTTGATACACAAGATTTTACATCATTAACATTCTTCATGTACCTTTTGCTTTATGGCTTGAAAACAGGTATAGCAGAAGAGCTTCTTTTTAGAGGATTTGTTGCAAAAAAAACTCATTAAGAATCTTGGGTTTTTAAAGGGAAATGTTCTTCAGGCTATTGTGTTTGCATTGCCACATTTCGTCATACGAGGTTCAGCATCCTTAGTAGATATCACTGTACGAATTATAAATGCTTTTTTGTTAGGGTATACATTTGGATACATTGTGGATAGAAAAAGTAATGGCAGCATTATGCCGGTTATGATTGCTCATATACTTATTAACATGGTATCAAGTTTAATATTAACAGTGATTCTATAGGATATCTAATATGAATATAATTTGCAGTTTTCTACTAAGCTTAATCTTCGTATAGAGTTTACCAACAGAAGCACTGCCATTGATAAACAACAATAATGATGGTTTTGCAACCAGAGAAGGAATAATTAGGGGATTATCAGTTTATGAAAGTATAGGTTATAAATTTTATCAGCAGACTGAGTATGCAATTGGAATGTATCTTTAAGGTTTAAGAGTAAAAGGTAATCCTAATAGGAATATATAGAATTGTAGGAGGGGGTTAATAGATATTATTTCACCTAGTGAATTTTAAATTGGATTATTAACATGAAAAATTAATATTATTCGATTTAGATAATTTAGTAACAGATTTAATATTGAGGATAACAAAATAAGTTAAATGTTATATAAAAAGGGGATTTTAAAATGGGGAAAATATTGTGTTTTATTTATGATAGTATGGCAGATTTTGAAGTTACATTAGGATGCCATATGTTAGGATGCATAGAAGAAGTTAAAATAGTTAGTGTTGCTTATGAAAGAGATACAATAGAGGCTTTGTCTCAGCTTAAATATGTTCCTGATATGACAGTAAAAGAAGCAATTGAGCTTGGGGATATTGAAGGACTAATTATACCTGGTGGAATCATAAGGGAGTGCAGAACGGAATTAATAGAACTAATACAAAAGCTGGATAGGGAGAAAAAGTTAATTTGCGCAATATGTGCTGCACCCGAATTTTTAGCAAAAGCAGGTGTATTAGATAATCATAGGTACACTACCACCTTAGACCATAGTTATTATGTAGATAATGGAATAGAGGATTGTTTTCCTAGGGGAAATTATCTAGAAGAAAAAGTTGTAAAGCATGAAAATATAATTACCGCTAAAGGAAGATCCTTTGTAGACTTTGGTGCAGAAATATTATCAAAGTTTAATGTATTTGATGATGAAGATGATAAGAAAGGGTATGCAAAATCTTACAAAGGAGAATAAGGTATAAAGTAAAGAGAGATTCATGGACTTGACGGAAATGAATTAGATTTTGGAGAATAGCAAATTGTTGTGTAACAACAAATTATTAACTTATGAGGTGAGAAAATGACAGATTTTACATTGATAGCTCCTTCAAAGGAATTTGAAAGGCAAGCATTTGAATATATACAAGAATTCTTAAAGCATAATTCAGAAATTAATGGTACAGCGGGACTTAATAGGTATGATAATTATGATGAATGGTTACTTAAACTTAAGAAGTCTTTAGACATAGCAAACATACCAGAAGACAAGGTGCCTGGAAACACTTACTTTTTTATTAGAACAGAAGATAGCAAAATAATTGGAATGATTACTATAAGGCATAAATTAAATGAATCCTTATTTAATAGGGGAGGACATATAGGTTATTCAATAAGACCAACCGAAAGAAAAAAGGGATACGGAACTTTAATGTTAAAATTAGCCTTGGAGAAGTGCAGAGAATTGAATTTAAGTAAAGTTTTAATAACCTGCAATAAAACAAATGTTGCATCAGCAAAGGTTATTCAAAATAACAGTGGAGTATTAGAAAATGAGATTTATAATGAGGCTTTTTCTGAAACCACTCAACGATATTGGATTAATTTATAAATGATCCGTAATCAAAATATAGAATTTAAGCAATGTAACTATTGAAATTTAGGGCACGAACAAGGTGCTTTTAAAACTAAATAGTAGGCTATAAAATAATAAATTACAATAAAAGAGGTAGGGTTAATTATGGTTGATAGTAATGATTTAGAGTTAATTGAAGAAGCAAAAAAGGTTATTAACAAGAATTTTGATGAAGTTGATGAAAATCATACAGTAGGAGCAGCAATACGTTGTAAGAATGGTAATATCTATGTTGGGGTAAATGTTTATACACATCATGGCTCATGTGCTGAATATATAGCAATTGGTGCAGCCATTACCGCTGGAGAGCGTAATTTCGATACTATTGTTGCAGTTAGGTCGCCAAAGAAAAATAACACTATAATTCCACCCTGTGGAAATTGCAGAGAATTACTTAAGCAGTATGCTCCTAATATTAAGGTTTTAGTTCAAACTGAAAATGGCATAGAGAAAGTAACTATAAAAGAACTACTACCTTACTCAACATATTAATTTTAAGTATTCTTAAGTTATAGAATGATATTAGTAAGAAGTAATTACACTACTAATTATTATTGATAGAGGGACATAAAGAATATGAATTTTCAGAGGAGATTTTAATTATGGATAGCAAAGAGAAGGTAATTAACTATTATATTGAAAGTAATAACTTAGAATATAATGTGTTTAATCATGATAAAAATGTATTTGTGGAAAATGATAAAGAAGTATTTCGTATGATTTCCTTTGGAAAATCAATGGTTTTTGTAGGAAGAAAAGATTTAATTAACTGGGCAGAGGAAAATTTTATAGATACACTTGCTGAGGATATTATTGATGGGAAAAACCTTCATAAGATTGAGTGTAAATTAAGAGAAAATCATTTATGCCTTGCAGGTGAGTATTTGAGATTTCTTTATAGTAAAAATGAGCATATTACATGCCCAGACAATGTAGTTCTTAAGAAAATACAAAAGGAAAATATGAGGGAGTTTTATTTAAAATACCCTGGATTTGAAAATGCGCTAAACTATAAAAAAGATGAAATTGCAATTGCAGCTTTTATTGAAGGAAAGATAGCAGCATTAGCTGGTGCTGACAATGATCATGATTCACTATGGCAAATAGGTATAGATACTGTGAAAGAATTTAGGGGACAAGGATTAGCAAAATTACTTACTCAAGAACTAACAAAGGAGATATTAAAGCTAGATAAAATACCATATTATACAACTTGGAGTGGAAATATTGCTTCCATGAGAACTGCTTTAGCAGCTGGTTTTTATCCAGCATGGGTGGAATATTTTGCAGAAGAAGCTTCCTTATAAGGGTATCTAGATTATAAAAGGAATAAAAAAGAGAGAATTTAAAGGGGATAACCAACCATGAAGTTTGAGAATTTTAAATACCAACGTGTAGATATAAAAGAAATTGAGAATAAGATTACTGAGTTAATAAACAAACTAAATGAAGCTAATTCTTTTGAAGTACAATGCTTAATAATAGATGAAATTAATAATATTAGAAGTGAGTTTACATCAATGAGAGTATTAAGTGAGTTAAGAAATAGCTTAGGAGTAGATAAGGAATTTTATAGTGAGGAAATGGATTACTATGCTGATGCTGAACCTATTTTAGAGGATTTAGTTTGTGACTACTATAAAGCTTTAAATAGCTCAAAGTTTAAAGCTACACTTAAAGAAAAGTATGGAAATCAATTATTTGATTTAGCAGAAATGAAGACAAAATGTATTTCAAAAGACATAATAGAGGATTTGCAACAGGAAAAAAAGTTGATAATAGAATATGTTAAATTAGGGCAGTCTTTTAAGACAAAATTTCAAGGAGAAGAACTTGGAAGGTGGGACTTTGATAATTATATATGCTCTGAAGATAGAGAAATGAGAAAGCGTGCTTATGAAGCTCAAACTCAAATATATATAGAACATGAAGAAGAAATGCAAGAAATATTTAATAAATTTGTAAAGCTAAGAAATAATATGGCCATAAAAATGGGATATGATAATTTTGTTGATATGGGATATGCAAGAATGAATAGGATTGGCTATGATAAAGAAATGATAGCTAATTTTAGAAAGCAAATATTAGAATATGTTGTGCCATTGAACAAAGAGTTGATGGAAAGACAAGCTAAAAGGTTGAATGTGGAAAATATAAGATATTATGATGAATCAATATTTTTCTTAAGTGGTAATCCTCTGTTAAAAGGGGACGAGAATTCAATTATAAAGAAAACTCAAAAGATGTATGAGGAATTGTCATTAGAAACAAATGAGTTCTTTAAATATATTTGTGAGAGAAATCTTTTTGATATTGAAAAAAGAGATGGAAAGGATGAGGGGGGATTTTGTGAGTATATACCCAAATACTCTGCACCATTTATATACTGCGTATACAAAGGAACTATAGAAGATTTCAATGTATTTACCCATGAAGTTGGACATGCCTTTCAACATTATTTATGCAGAAATCATAAAATACCAGAGTATTTAACAGCAACTGAAGATATATCAGAGATTCATTCTATGACCATGGAATTTTTAACTGAACCTTGGGTAGAGGACTTTTTTGAGGAAGATGGAGAAAAATATAAATTCTCTCATATGTGCAGTGCATTATTTTTATTAGCCTACATTGCTGTAGTTGATGAATTTCAACATTTTGTTTATGAAAAGCCTGAAGCTTCATATGAAGAGAGAAATAGTTTCTGGAGAGAACTTGAAAAGAAATATATTCCTTATAGGGACTATGAAGAAAATAGTTTTTTAGATAGAGGCGGATACTGGCTACGTCAATCACACATTTTCTGGGGGCCTTTTTATTATATAGATTATGGATTAGCACAGGTTGTTGCATTTAATTTCTGGAGTAAAGCTAAGAAAAATAGAGATAAAGCTTGGGAAGATTATATGAAGGTATGTAGTGCAGGGGGAAGTAAGTCCTTTATGGATATTGTTAAGTTAGGAAACTTACAAGATCCTTTTAAAGAAGGAAGTATTGAATCTATCATAAAATCTATTAGAGAATGGATACTTGAAGCTGAAGCTAACTTAGTCTAGCTTATGAATAATAAAATATATTTAGAGGTGTTTCAAAACATTTTGCAAAAGAATTTGTTTTGAGATGCCTCTTTTTATTATGGGGCTTATAGGGTTCAACCATAATCATGATAGAATATAACTAATATTCAGAAAAAATCAGATTTACATAAAAAAAGAAAAAACTTAAAGTTTTTTTGAACCAATATAAGGTTATGGTGGTCTAATTATTGAAGGGGTTGATTTGTTGGTTAATAAAGCTGCAGCGGAAAATTTATTAATACAAACTATATACGATAATAAAAATTATTTCTATAGAATAACTAAAAGAATTGTGCAAAATGAACAGGATGTGGAAGATGCCTTTCAAGAAACTGTATTGAGGGCTTTTAAATCCCTGGGCAAATTGCAAAAGGAAGAATATATAAAAACCTGGTTAACCAGCATTTTGATTAATCAATGCAAGAATATCTTAAAGAAGAAAAAGTTAATTACATTTAATGAGGATTTTCCTCAAGGCATTGAAGAGTTTAACCATGACAAACTAGAACTTAGAGATCTTGTAAATAAACTAAATTATGATTTAAAGATTATTGCAGTGCTATATTATTATGAAGATTTACCACAAAAGCACATTGCAGAGATATTAGATTTGCCTGTTGGCACGGTGAAATCTAGATTATCAAAAGTAAGAAGTGAACTTAAAATTATGATGGATATAAAGGAGTGAAATAATGGATAATAAAGAATTTGATGAATTAATAAAAAGTGAAATTAGGGATGATGTTTTAACTACAGAAGCAAACATTGATGATGTTATCAAAAAATCCATTGATATAGCTCAAAACCAAAAGAAACCAAAGTGGTTTCATAGCAAGGCTTTAGTTGCATCCCTTGCAATTATAATAGTGTCGGGAAGTATCCTTGGAATTACAAAAGGATTTACTTCAGATAAAGCTATTCCAAATAATTTAGATGTAGGGAAGGTTTCAGATAGTTCAAAAGATATAAGTAGTACCAAGGAAGAGGTAGTTAAAGAGCCTATCACTACAGCGGATATAATGAAGGAAAAAGAAAAGTTAGCAGAGGAAGGCTATATAGTAAAAAGAGAAAATGTTCCAACTCAAGATTCAGATGGGGCAGGTATTATGGCAAGTAAGGCTTATTCAATCACCTTAAAAGATCGGGTTTTTGGAGCAGTGGACACTTTAAAGGGTGAAGTTTTAGGGGTGAATTATTTTGTAAGTGATAAGACTACTTTAACTAAGGCAAAGTTTTTAGTTAAGGAAAGTTATGATAATAAGTTCAAACCAGGAGATATCATCACTGTTTACAGTCATGGGGGAGTAATAACTCACTACCAATTTATAATTAACCATGGCATAGATGAAAAGTTTAATATGAGTAAGGAAGAGTTAGAGGAAGCAAAAAAGAAAATGGTGGTGGATGGTGATTACGGCAGTGGACTACTTTACCCTGAAGATAATGTAGTAGTATTTGTAGATAAGGTTCCCTCTTTTTATAAGGTTGATGAAGATGGTTATTATGTTGGAGGTAAAATTCTTAAATATAAGGGTGAAAACATCATAATTAACAACCATAAATCCATTTGTGAGGATGAGGAAGAATTTAAGGAGCTTTATAGTAGTGACAAGCTAGTAGACTTAGAAAGTAAGATTAAAAAAGCTGTGGAGGAAAAGGTTGGCTTTTCAAAGGAAAAGGCTAAAGAAGCTGCTTATAGTGCTTTAACTGAGGAAGAGAGGAAAACAATAGTTAACTTAGAGGAGTCCTATGTAACCTATCATTCTAAAGGATGGTATTTAAATCATGAAAAATCACCAGAGGAAATAATTATGGTGACTTTTAAAACCTCTAAGGAACATCCAATAATAGTACTATTAAAGAGTGGTAGTTATGAGGTGCTTCAAATCCAAAGAAATGGAATATAGAAGAATTGAGGAGTTGTAATCTGTGAAAAAAATCATTATAATTATTTTTTCCATAATAGTAATTTTCGCACTTTATTCAAGTAGCTCCTATTTTAAGGAGCAATCTAATGTGAAAAGAGCAGCATGGGAACAACTTGGCCCTGAAGCTAAGGACTTTATTAAAGGCAGCTGGAGAAGTGGCAAAGTAAGAAAAGTAACATTGTCTCCATCTATGGGGAATATAAGTGAGGAAACTTATATCGGTAAGGAGATATATATTATTTCTTTTACAACAAAAGAGAATAATCCTACAATAAATACAATAGGCATATTTGTTTCCATTGAAGATTATAAAGTTATAGGAACAGGTTACGTGGACTAGATTTAGTGTTTGTTTAGGCGAGCTCTAATAAAGCTATATTAAGGAAAGAATTCATAGAATGGTGAAGGCTTCGATTTTTCTTAAAGATCCCATTGATGTGATAAATAAAAGAGACTATGTCAGTTTAGAAATTAATTTCTATTTTGAACTAGCCTCTTTTATTTTTGTTTATAAAGATAAGCTACGATGTATTCTTAAAACTATATTTTTTTATTTCGTTGAAATATTTTGTATGTTAGGTATATTTTGGTAGGAATCCTATGATAAAATATATTAGAATTAGTAAATAAAAACTTGAGTTAAATAATACAAAAACACTAAAAACAATATAAATTGTCTTTTAATATTTAAAAGGAGGCAGAGCAAATGAGAGAGATTGTAAGAAGTGATGTAAACGAGGAATGGGCACACTCTGGGATAGTTGAGGCTGGTGATTTTGCTTTTATAAATTATTGTGTTGGTAATATTGGACAGCCTATTGAGAATCAAATTAATGGCGCATTGGACCATTTAGAAGAAAGACTGAAATCAATTGGCTTAACTTTAGAATCAGTAGTAAAAATTGACTGTTTGTTTAGAGATATTTGGAATATTCCTGTGCTAGAAAAAGTAATCAAAGAAAGATTTAATGGCAAGTACCCTGCAAGAAAATCTATACAAACAGAGTTTGCTCATCATGGCGGGGTAGATGGGCTGAACGTTCAACTTGATGCTATAGCATTTAAGGGGTAGTTTTTTATTTGTTAAGAGAGAAAATATGTAACTAAGCTAATTGCAAAGATAAAATGGAAAACTAGTGGTTATGATAAGTTTTCATGGTAGAAGTAAATAAGTGAGAAGTGCTATAAATTAGAAATTAGGAGCTGATAGCTAATGGAGCTATGGGATGCATATAGGGAAGATGGAACACTAGCAGGTTGTAATCTAATCCGAGGACAAGCTATTCCTAAAGGGCTATTTCATTTGGTAAGTGAAATAATAGTTAGACATGAGGATGGCATGTTTCTTTTAATGCAAAGAGATTTAAAAAAGCCAAATTATCCTGGATTATATGAAGCAAGTGCAGGTGGTAGTGCATTGGCAGGGGAGACCCCTTATGATGCTGCAATCAGGGAACTAAAAGAAGAGACAGGAATTGAAACCACAGAACTAGAACATATATATAAAGCAATGAGTAGGAATACCATATATTATGGCTATTTATGCAAAACTAGTTGTGATAAAGATTCTATTAAGCTTCAACAGGGTGAAACAATATCCTATTTGTGGATGACAGAAGAGAAGTTTTTTGAGTTTATTGAATCGGATAAATATGTACAGAAGCATAAAGAGAGAATCAGTGGGTATTTAGATAAAATTAGATAAATAGTTTCATTTATATGAGGGTTTTTAAGGTGAATAAATAAGGGTAATTTATTTAAGAATCTCCTAAAATCCCCATGAACTTTTAGCAAACTTCAACATAGAACTCATAAAACATACAGAGTATTTCTATGGTGACTTCAACCCCAATAACAATAGAAGGTCAAAGTTTTATTATGTTAATGCAACCTTAAAGTGAAGAAAATAAGAACAGTCTACGTAAAGCAGACCACACAAAATTCTTATTAAGTGTTATAGAGGTAATTAATCGCGAAGGACTAGAGGAACCAAGGAGAATGACAAAACTTTTTATTCATACTATTGATGAATTGGGAGTGAGAATAATGAAAAGGACTATAATAATTATATTGGGTTTATTTGTACTCATGACAGTGTTAGGTGGGTGTTCTCAAGAGGAAAACAGTAAAATATCGAAGCCTTTTGAGGGAATTAATATAGACCAAGTTAAGAGGATTGAATTTATAAATGCAACAATTACAAGTGACAAAAAGGAGAGCGGCAGAAGCAAGATGATTGATAAACCACAGGATATAGAAAAGATATTGAATTACTTAAAATCAATCAGTCTTTCTGAATATAATAAGGAAATTAGAAAGACTGAATTTATTATTGAACTTATAGATAATAATGATAAAGCAAAGCATTATATAAACTCTATAAGTGTCTCAAAAAATTCTATGTTTATTTATGAAAATGAAGTGAAAAATGGTGGCAAATATGTTGATAGTAATGTTTATAATGAAATAAAGAAGTTATATAGTGAGGCTGATTATTCAGAAGAATTGCTTTATAAAAAGTAATTCTTCTGATAAAAGTGACTTAATTAATGGAATTTAGAGTGAAGAGTTTTCAATAATGCCAGATATAAGAGGATATAAATATGTTTAGAGTAGCTATTATTTGTAAAAGAGAAGTTTAATAGCAAATTTCTATTAAGGAGATTAAAAGAAATGGCAAGAGGAATTATTATTTTTGGTTCAGCTGGTTCTGGAAAAACAACCCTGGGGAGATTAGTTGCAAAAAAACTTGATTTTCCTTATTTTGATATAGATGATTATATTTGGAGAAAGGATACAGATAAACCTTTTACTCTTATGTATACTTATGAGGAGAAAGTTAATAGACTCATGGCAGACATATCAAAAGGAACTAATTTTGTCATGGCAGGTTCTATGGATAGTTTTAATAAACCTTTTGTTCCATTATTTGATTTAGCAGTACATATTACTGCGTCCGTTGATACTAGAATTGACAGAATTAATAAGAGAGAATATGAAATACATGGAGAGAGAATTATGGAAGGTGGCGATATGTATGAAGGGCATTGCCGTTTTCTTGATAACTCAGCAAGATATGATACTGATGGGTCTCCCTGTATGAGCACCCATGCACAATGGGCTAATTCCTTACCTTGTAAAGTGATTAGATTAAATGGAGACGAAGATTTAAATAAGAATGTTGAAATAATAGTACATGAATATTTAAATACGTAGAGATTGGTGAGGGTAATTTTAAATGGGAAAGAAAAGAAATAAAGTTTTAATTTCAAATGTTATTCTTTTGGCATGGTTCTTTTTAGATATGATTGGTGTTAGCTTTGGGAATAATATCTTGGTTACTAGATCCTATAGAGAAGATTGGATGTTCTTTATTATTTTTCTTATTGTTCTTTTATGGTTCATGAAAAGTGATAAAGTTGGGAAGTTTGTACTTCCTATATGGTTATTCATGTGGTTTTCAGCACAATTTTTTTCACATTGGTATTTTACGATATTTGGTCCTTGGGAAGGAAAAAATAAATATTTTGAAGAAACAATAAAATTGATACCTTCAGATATTGTTTATATTCCAGACCTATATCATATTGTGTTACATTTGTTAATTTTAGCTTCATTGTTTTTTACCGTTAATTATGGGGTGGTAAGAAGAATAAATAAGTTTCAGTTTTAGTCATTTCTTCAATCTTTAATACTCCAAAAAAATCCATATTAATCATGATTTCACTATTTATTATATGGTAACAACAAAAGAGACAACCAATGTTGGTTGCCTCTTTTTTATTGTAACTAAATTGGAAGGTTCACCTATCTAATTTTGTTAATTACTAAACCTAACTTATTTAAACAACTAGAAATTATTTTGTTGAGAAGTGTTGTGTAGCATAAACCCAGTTACCTTGGCTGCTAAACACTACTCCAGCAGACATCTTTGTCCAGCTACCATTTAATATGTTAGCTCTGTGACCTGGAGAGTTCATCCATTGATCTACAAGGTACTTAGCTGTGGTAGTAGACTCTGCATAACCTTGGCTGTAGAATAAGTTTTCACCATAACTATTAGTACTGTACTTGAAGTATTTAATTGCTAAGTCCATTGGGTTAGCATTATTTAGTGATGGTGTATTATGCTCAAAGTAGTTGTATTGAAGCATGTTATTAGATTTATATCTAGCAATTGGTCTCATTTGCTCTTCCCAAGTTAATGGGTTAAGACCTGCTTTTGATCTTTCTTCATTAACATAAGTTAGAATTTCTTTTTCTACTGCTTCCATGTATTTAAAGCTCTTGTTATTTGGGTTTGCTGGCACACCGCTTGGCACTGTAGTACTTGGTGTTGTAGCTGGTGTTTCAACCTTTGGAGCTTCTGTTTTTGGTTCTTCCTTAACAGGGGTTTCTACCTTTGGTGCCTCAACTTTAGGCTCTTCTACAACTGGAGTTTCAATTTTAGGATTCTCTATTACTGGAACTTCAACTTCAGGTACTTCTGCTTTTGGTGTTTCAACTACTGCATCTTCATTTGCTACCGGTGTTTCTTCTACTGAATTGTCCTCATCAGCAACTACACAATTTTCATTTGGTAATTGAACTTCTATTGGTGCTATACTGTCACAAGAATTTTTAAGATTTAAAGGTAAATTTATAGTTTGTCCACCATTTTGTGGATTAGAAATCTGTTTTTCAACTACTGCTGTAGTTGGGAATTTAGGTAACTCTACATTATTAGCAACTGTTCCAGCTGCGTTTCCAAGAACTGCTCCTGTTGCTGGACTTCCTGCAGTACATAATGAAAGAATTAAAGCTAATATTTTATTTGTTATCATATATCAACAACTCCTTATTTTTTATTTTGCTGCTTATTTCCTTGGGGGTATGTGTAACTCCTTGTGGCAATCAGTAGCTTTTATTGCTTCAGTACCTTGCTGATGAACATATCTTAACATGGGACAAAAGCTAAAACAACCCCTGTCCAAGAGTTTCATAACAAGGGTAAGATTATCCAATTAAGCTTTTTCTGTTTTTTTATAAACTATAAAAAGCTAAAGATAAGCAACATACTTCCATAAATGAATTAGGTATCTGAAAATAAATAATAAGTTAAGGAGTTGAAGGATATTTTCAGTTCACAAGCAAGCTTGTGCAGATAAGGAAACAGGTTCCACAGATAGCAGAGCTATCTAAGGGTTCTGTTGACGCAGTATAATACAAAATAGACGATACTGACCTACTTATTTTTTGAAGATGCCTTATAAAAATCTTCAAATCAAAGGGGGCTGGGAAGAGGGATCATACACCTGTGAGTTATTCCTAGAACATTTAGCTATACAGCATAATACTTTCACTTTAGATATAAGTAATTAGAAGTTAAGGTATATTATTACAGTTATTATATGGTAAAATAGTCTTGGTTGAGAGAACCATAATTTCAAAGAATTATTAAAATAGGTATTTTAGATAGAAAATTGTGAAGATGCCACAATAGTTTTGGGAGGTAAATATAGCTTATCTTTTTATAAAACAGAGAAGCTGAGAGCTTATAATGTTAAAAATGCAATATTATTGATAGATTTATTAATTACAGAAGTGAAAAATAGATTGTTGTACAATGATTTATACCATGGGGGAGGTAAGTTGTGAAAAATTTTGAAGATAAATCAAGAAAAAGTTACAATGAAAAAGCTGATGACTATGATAAAACCTTTGATGGAAAGTTTACAGTAAAATTTAAAGAACTTTTATTAAGGGAAATTACAATAGAGAATAATAGTAGCATTTTAGATGTTGGTTGTGGGAATGGAACATTTCTTAAAATGTTGGCAAATAATTATAATATTGAAGGGTATGGGATTGATATTTCAGAAAAGATGATTGAAAATGCAAAAAAAAGGTGCCCACGTATGACATTTGAAGTAAGCGGTTGTGAGTATACACCCTTTAGAAATCAAATGTTTCATGTGGTGACTGTTTGTGCTTCATATCATCACTTTCCAGATATAAAAGCCTTTGCTAAAGAAGTAAGCCGAATATTAAAACCAAAAGGGTTGCTTTATATATCGGAGATATACTATCCATTAATTATTAGAGCAATTGTTAATCCATTTGTACTATTGTCAAAGGCTGGTGATGTAAAGTTTTATTCTCCAGAAGAAATTCAAAGTAATTTTGAAGAATATGGCTTTGAGAAAGTGGATTTTAAGAGGGAAGGGCACATTCAAGTTATTGTATTTAGAAAGCTATAAATGAATGCAGTATATTTTATCATTTGGTATTCAGAATGTGATTTGTATTAGCGGTTTTCCTATAAAACAATATAACCTTTAGATTTTAAATAATTGACTTGGAGGGCATTATGGAAAATAAGCTTATTTTAGTAGAAGGCATACCAGGAGCAGGTAAGACTACCACAGCAAGAATAATAAAGGAAAGGTTAATATCAGAGGGTAAAAATGTAATACTTTACGAAGAAGGAATGTCTCATCCGGCAGATATGGCATGGAAGTGGATGATATTTACCAAGCTATAAAGGCAAGATTGTTTTGGAACTAACTTTATTTGTTTTAAAGCTTTAGATTTAAGGCGTTACATATAATTTTAAATAATAAGGGGGAACTAGCTATGAATATAGCAGTATTTGCATCTCATGGGGGTTCTGATTTACAAGCTATTATTGATGGTTGCAAATCAGGAAAGATAAATTCACAGGTTAAGCTAGTAATTAGCAATAATTCAAATTCTATGGCACTACAAAGGGCTAAAAATGAAGGAATATTAGGATACCATATTAGCCAAAAGGTAATTTCTGATAATGGTGAATTAGATAAGAAAATATTAAGTATTTTAGTTGCAAATGAAATTGATATGATTTTTTTAGCTGGTTATTTAAAAATGTTGGGAACTTCAGTTTTACAAAAATACTCTAATAGAATATTCAATATTCATCCTGCGTTGCTTCCAAAGTATGGAGGAAAGGGAATGTATGGTATGAATGTACATAAGGCTGTAATAGAAGCAAGGGAGAAAATATCTGGCGTAACTATCCATAGAGTAAATGAAAAGTATGATAGTGGAGAAATTGTTGCACAAGCAGAAGTACCAGTAATGCCTAATGATACACCAGAAGAATTAGCTGCCAGAGTTTTAGAGAGAGAACATTCTTTTTTGATTGAAGTGATTCATGCTGTTATCAATGGAAATATAAAATTAGGAGAATAATTTATTATTTGTAGGTAGAACAGGAAAATGATAAAAGATAGTTCAACGGAATGTTGGAATTAGCTAAATACGGATTAACTGAATTATTGATGTTAGAAGGTAATCCTCTATAGGAGGTTGTGGAATTATAACATAGTTTAAGAAATATAAAAAGATTTTAAAATGGGGGTCTTTATGATTTGTGAGTTTACTTTGTCAAAAAAACTAGCCGAAGACAACCTAAAAGTTAATAGCTTACATAGAATTGGTGCTGGTGATGATAGTGAGGTTTACTTATGTAATGACGAATATATTATAAAAGTACCTAAACGGGAAGAGGTTAAGAGGGCACAAGAAAAAGAAGTTATGCTGTATGATTTTTTATCAAACTTTAATTTACCCTTTGAAACACCTAAACCAATATTAAATGATGAGAATTTCAAGATGATTACATACATTAAGGGACAGCACTTATCTTATGATGATTACCAATGCTTAAGTGAAGAAGAAAAGGATTTATTAGCTATAGATGAGGCAAATTTTCTTAAAGCATTGCATGCTATCAGAATTGATTCATGGAATCCATTATTTAAGGATAGAGTTCAGGATAAAAAACAAGAATATCTAAAAGATAAAGAAAAACTTACTAATATATTAAGAGAAATGAATTTATTAAATGATAAGGTGAAAGAATTAATAAGTAGTATATATTCAAAATTATTTAGCTGTGATTTCTTATTTAATTATTTGCCATGCTTAGTGCACAATGATTTTAGTTCTCGAAATATGGTTTTTAATAACAATAGATTAGTTGGAGTTATTGATTTCGGAGACTTTTTAATAGGGGACCCTGACAATGACTTTTTATGTTTGCTTGACAGTAGTACAGATGATTTTGGCAAGGAGTTTGGGAGAAAAGTATTAAAATTTTATGGACATCCACAGCCTTTGCTCGCGGAAAAGAAAGCAGAAATTAATGACTCATATTGGCCTATACAACAGATTATTTTAGGATATGAACGTAATGATTCTGAAATGCTTAAAATGGGGATTCAAGAGTTGCTAGGATTAAATAAAGAAGTACCAATTTAATTATGTGCAGGGTGTACAGTAAACTATATAAGTAAAATTACAAGTTAAAAGGAGTAAGTTGGTGAGATGAAACGGATCAAATTAGGGGAATGAGTCCACACTTTATGGTTCTATCAAGAGAATAACGATTATTTTCCATAGATGAAGGGGGAAGCTAAGATGGATACAAGATATATTATTTCAAGTGACGGAGCAAAGATTGCTTATAGTGTAGCTGGCAAAGGACCTGCATTGTTATTGGCACATGGAGGTGCAGGCCGTTATAATAGGAAGTTATGGAATGACACTAATTGGGTTAAAAATTTAAGTGAAAAGTTTTTCTTGATAATGCCAGATATAAGAGGATATGGTGATAGTGATAAATCAGAAGATCCTAGCTTTTATTCAATAGAAAATATAATGGAAGATTTTAACAATATATTAAAAGATTGCAATATAGAGTCCTACTATTATTTTGGGTGGTCATATGGGGCAACAATAGGTTATCAGGTGTTAAAAAACAGCAGTAAAATAAAGAAAGCTGTATGTGCAGGTAGTTGTTTGGGGGATTATTTTTTTAAATTTGTTGCACCAATGATGATAAATAAGTTTGAAAAATTTAATTATCATAAGAGAACAAATTCCTTAGATGAACTAGATTTAACATATGAGGATAAGTTGTGGATTAAGGAATCAAATTTGGAAATATTGATAGCTCAATATAAAGCATGGGAAAATTGGCCCTGCATTATGCCAGTGGATATTCGTACTAAGTTAGCTATTTATTCTGGGACAAATGATAATAGTGAATTGTTAGAACAACTAAATTTTCAAAAAGAAGAGCTAAATAAGAATAATATAAATTTAAAAATATTTAATAATCTAGATCATTATGGACTAATAAGCAATTTGGATGAGGTATTACCTTGGGTGCTAAAACAGTTTAATGAATAACTTTTGTGCTACTAACCTTAGAGGATTATAATGAAATGTTATCAATATTAGAAGAACAATCTTCTTATTAGATCCATTAATCTTAAACTTATTATAAATTAAGTTATGTAAAAATATGGGTTTACTTTAAGAAACTATATGATATAATAAAAATAGAGGTGTAAGCAAAATTGGATACATGACAGTTGCAACTTGAATAAACTACATTTAGATTACAATTAAATTTTTATTGTGATAGATAGTATTTCATAAAAATTTATGTTAATCATCTATTATTATTTATTATATATTAACAACAAAAGAGACCACCAATATTGGTTGTCTCCTATTTATTATAATAAAATTAGAAGGTTTCACCTATCAAATTTTATTAATTATTAAATTTGATTTGTTTAAACAACTAGGAATTATTTTGTTGAGAAGTGTTGTGTAGCATAAACCCAGTTACCTTGGCTGCTAAACACTACTCCTGCAGACATCTTTGTCCAGCTACCATTTAAAATGTTAGCTCTGTGACCTGGAGAGTTCATCCATTGATCTACAAGGTACTTAGCAGTGGTTGTAGACTCTGCATAACCTTGGCTGTAGAATAAGTTTTCACCATAACTATTAGTATTATACTTGAAGTATTTAGTTGCTAAGTCCATTGGGCTAGCATTATTTAGTGATGGTGTATTGTGCTCAAAGTAGTTATATTGAAGCATGTTGTTAGATTTATATCTAGCAATTGGTCTCATTTGCTCTTCCCAAGTTAATGGATTAAGACCTGCTTTTGATCTTTCTTCATTAACATAAGTTAGAATTTCTTTTTCTACTGCTTCCATGTATTTAAAGCTCTTATTATTTGGGTTTGCTGGCACACCGCTTGGCACTGTAGTACTTGGTGTTGTAGCTGGTGTTTCAACCTTTGGAGCTTCTGTTTTTGGTTCTTCCTTAACAGGGGTTTCTACCTTTGGTGCCTCAACTTTAGGCTCTTCTACAACTGGAGTTTCAATTTTAGGATTCTCTATTACTGGAACTTCAACTTCAGGTACTTCTGCTTTTGGTGTTTCAACTACTGCATCTTCATTTGCTACCGGTGTTTCTTCTACTGAATTGTCCTCATCAGCAACTACACAATTTTCATTTGGTAATTGAACTTCTATTGGTGCTATACTGTCACAAGAATTTTTAAGATTTAAAGGTAAATTTATAGTTTGTCCACCATTTTGTGGATTAGAAATCTGCTTTTGAACTACTGCTGTAGTTGGGAATTTAGGTAACTCTACATTATTAGGAACTGTTCCAGCTGCGTTTCCAAGAACTGCGCCTGTTGCTGGACCTCCTGCAGTACATAATGAAAGAATTAAAGCTAATATTTTATTAGTTATCATATATCAACAACTCCTTATTTTTTATTTTGCTGCTTATTTCCTTGGGGGTATGTGTAACTCCTTGTGGCAATCAGTAGCTTTTATTTCTTCGGTGCCTTGCTGATGAACATATCTTAACATGGGAGAAAAGCTAAAACAACCCCTGTCCAAGAGTTTCATAATAAGGGTAAGATTATCCAACTAAGATTTTATTATTAAGATAACAGTTTTATAAAGCCTAAAATCAATAACTTATTTGTACTAATGAATTATAAAAAGCTTCAAATCAAAGGGGGCTGGGAAGAGGGGTTATATATCTGTGAGTTTTTCCTAGAATATTTAGATATAGAGCATAATACTTTCACTTGAGATATAAGTAGTTAGAAGTTAAGGTATATTATTACAGTAATTATATGGTAAAATGATACTGGTGGAGATTGGGCAATTATAAAACATGGTTATCAAAAGAACCTGATGGTTAGGAGGGGTTTTATGGCAAAAACAAAAGTTATTGTCTTTGATTTATTTGAGACAATACTTCATGATATTAAATTTGATTTTAATTCGGGTTTATTGTATTTACATGAAAATATCTTATCAAAAGATACTGATAAGGTTGAATTTCTACATTATGCTTCTACATATTGGAAAGGGCTTTATGATAAAAGAAGTGAGGATAATTCAGAACTGGCATTTGAGGACGAACTTTTAGATTTTAAGAATAAATATGGTTTTAAAGTGAATTTTTCAGTAGAAGAAATTTTATTTAATTGTGCAATTGAAATGAATGCTACTGAACTGTTTAATGACACTATTTCTACTTTAGAGCAACTTAATTTGTTAGGAATTCCAATTTATTTACTAAGTAACACCATATTTAAAAAGAATGTAATGAAAAAGTTCATTAATCAATATGATTTAGAAAAGTATTTTGTTAATATACATTTTAGCGCAGATTATAAATTAAGGAAGCCACATAAAGATTTATTTAAAGTTGTATTTGATGATATTAAAGAAGCTGATACCACAGTGGAAAAGGGACAAGTATACTTCGTTGGGGATAACTTTGAAGCAGATGTTCTAGGGGCTGAAAATTTTGGATTCACACCAGTTTTTATAAATCGTAAATATAATAGTGATATTAATAAGAAGAATTTTATTGAGATTAAATCCCTAAGCGAATTGCTAGAAATAATTAAATAAAGTTCCAATTTGCAGAGTGGAAGATAACAGGAATTTGGAGAGGTATTAAATATGAAAGTATTAGTTAGTGCATGCATTATAGGATGTAACTGTAAGTATAATGGTGGAAATAACTTAAATCCAAGAGTTGTAGAATTCTTAAAGGGTAAAGAAATAATTGAAATTTGCCCAGAAATATTAGGAGGAATGAGCATTCCAAGAGCTTCTTCGGAAATAGTAAATGGATGTGTTACTGAATGTAATGGTAGAGTTGTTCATAAAGAGTATGAACACGGTATTAAAGTGGCATTAGATAAAATAAAAGATGAGAATATTGATTTAGCAATTCTGCAATCAAGAAGTCCAACTTGTGGAGTTAATCAAATTTATGATGGTAGCTTTTCAGGAAAACTAATTAAAGGTAGAGGCTTATTTGATGAAACATTGATTCAAAATGGCTATAAAGTAATTGATTCAGAGGATGTATAAATAGTTACATACAAGGCTTCAATTGTTTATATTTAATAAGTAAAATTTCAGTAACAATGATACTTAACTTTGGTACAAAGCATAATATTGAAGGGGTGGAGCTTAGGATGAGTAAAAAGCATGTAAATTCAAAAAAAATAATAACGACTATTTTTGTTATTATTTTTACTATGTTATCATATTTTAAATTTTATACTATCCAAGTTTCTTTTAATAATGACCCAACAGTGGCTATTGTAAGAACAAAGGATATTCAATTATTAAGCAACATCTATAAAATCACTAATAGCAATCTATCCTATAATTGGTATGATGATTATGGGTTTAAATTTTTATATGCAGATGAAATGGGGCATATGTGGCAAAAATTTCATTCATTTATAATAATGCTATGGTGGATAAGTCTAATATATATATTGGTCATAGGGATAATAACTGTGATTCAAAGGCTTAGGAATAAAAGAATGAAGATAAGAGATTAGTTTGTTTCAATTGGTAATAGCAGCAAGAAGTTCTATGTAAGTAGTAAAGCAAACTAGGAAAGTGAGAGGCTAAAAAGTATGGAGAAGTCTTTAAATAACAAAAGATTAAGGATTAACTTATTAATTTTACTAATAATTAAAGGAGCTTTATTATTCTTGAATAAGGTTTTTTCTCTATATATTTTAATTTTTAGTATTAATCAAAATCCAATTAATTTAATATTAAATGCTTTGATTATCATATCTATCTTGAGGTTAATAAACCCAAGATTAAATAGGACTTTAAAGAGCCTAATGAATTTTATTGCAATTACATTTATCACAATGAGTTTATTATTTTCATTAATTACCAATACTCAGCCTAGATACTTTTATTTTCCTTCACCTAATTCTTCAAAAACTCTAATCGTAAAAGAGGGAACTTTTTTTAATAGCGGAATTATTAGCTTTTATGAAAGAAAAGGATTAATACTAGTAAAGGATTTAAAGGTTGTTGAATCTACTGATGATAATTATAGACCATTCTCAAGTAATGCTTATGGCTTAAACTGGTTAAATAATAGCTCTATTGAAGTTAACTATGGTTTTGGCGAAGGGGTATATAAAAGTGTTTTAATTGAATTGGATTAGCTGTGTAGAAAAAGCAAAATTATAATATAGAGATGCAGGGATAAGGAAGTTAGGGGGATTTTATGTTTATAGAAATAAATAAAATGAAACCATTGAATATATGCGTGAATTGTTGTGGAACTGGGGATCCAACTGTTGTATTTGAGTCAGGGCTAGGTTGTACACAGGATGATTGGAAGGTGGTGCAAAATCAAATTTCAAAACATACAAGTACATTTTCCTACGATAGGCTAGGCCTTGGAAATAGTGATGCAGATGACTTGCCAAGAACTAGCTTAGATCAAGCACATGAGTTACACATTGTTTTAAATAAAGCCAAGGTTAGAGGCCCTTATATCTTAGTGGCTCATTCAATTGGAGGGTATAATGCAAGGCTATTTGCAGCTACATACCCTAAAGAAGTGGCAGGTATTATATTCGTTGATAGTTCACACGAAAATCAGTTTGAGGATAGGGTGAAACGCTGTACTTCAAAAGAAATAGAATTGTTTAAAAGACAATTGATTGATGAAGAACAAAGTTTTGATGGACTATTAATTAGTGGCAAGCAAGTGAAAGATACAAGAAAAAAGGATACATTGAGGAGTATTCCAATAATTGTCCTTACAGCAGACCATAAGGGGCAAGAATCTTCTGTGATTACAGAAGAAACTTGGCGAAACTATCAAAGGGACTTAGCAACCTTATCAAATTATAGCAAACACATTATTGTAGAGGATTGTGGTCATTATATTCAGAAGGACAAGCCACATGTAGTAATTGATGCAATAAAAGAGATGATTAAATAAATTTGGTGGTAGATGAAAGAATTAATTGTGTTGTAATAAATAGGGGGGGGGGAATCGATTGATATGGAACTAATATGGAAAAAACTTCATAAGAAAGAGCGGAATGAAGTAGATTTAGAATATAAAATTTTGGGTAATGGTAAAAAAATGCTTGTTATAGAAACAGGCATAGGGAGCTCATTTTATGATTGGTATTCTATTGTGGAAGATTTAAAAGAGGATTTTACTGTTGTTTTATACCATAGATGTGGATATGGGAACAGCCAGGCCCCTAAAACTCCTAGAACTACTAAAAATATTGCAGAAGAATTAAATTGTCTTTTAGAAAACATAGGCATAAGAGATAAATTTATCTTAATGGGACATTCTTTTGAAGGGCTGTGTGTACAACACTATGCCAAAATGTATCCTTATAAATTAAAAGGTGTTGTATTACTTGACTCTACTTCCTTCAATTTCGAACAATTGTACATGCTTCATACACCAGTGATGAATTCTCTTATTGCAATAGATAAAATGATAGAGAATAATATTGATTCTTCAAAGAAATCAAAAGAAGAATTAGGGCAACAGAATAGAGGTATAATTTCAGCTTATGAAAATCGTATAAGTGATGAAGATATGAAAGCTGTAGAAGAATTTTTCACTAGTTCCATGCTTCATAAAACTATTGCAGAGGAATTTCAAAATTGGAATGTAGATAGTAATGAAATTAGGAGTATTACTGAATTCCCTAATATACCTTTAATAGTAATAGCAAGAGATAATAAGGTAGCAGAAAAAGAATGGATAAAATACAATGTTCCAGAGAAAGAGGCAATTTTATATGAAAGTCAGTGGCGCAAACTACAAATTGAGTTATCACGACTTTCAGAGCAAGGAAGATTAGTAATTGCTGAAAATAGTGAACATGAGATCTATTTGGAAAGACCAGATATAGTAATTAATAATTTAAAAACATTAATATTTTAACTTTATTTAAGTTATTGAGAACAGGAGTTTGTAGAGGCGAAAATCATTAGTGAAAGTAGAATTTAGTGTTGCGGAAGAAAAAGATTTGCAAGAAATAATTAACATATTTTATGATGCAATTGAAGAGATGAACAAACATAATATATTCCAATGGGACGAAGTATATCCAGATAAATACACCATTGAAAATGACATCAGAAATAAAGAGCTTTATGTTGGTAAGATTCATAGTGAGCTAGCTTGTGTATATGTTGTGAATGATGAATGTGATGAAGAGTATACTAATGGAAATTGGAAATATCCAAATGCAACTTATGCAGTAATTCATAGAATGTGCGTAAATCCCAAGTTTGAAAATCAGGGTATAGGAGCAGTAACTTTAAATCATATTGAAAAGAAGTTAAAAAATGAAGGTGTAGAGACTATAAGATTGGATGCTTTTTCACTAAATCCATTTGCCTTAAAAATGTATTATAAAAATGGTTACTCGAAAGTAGGACAGGCAATTTGGAGAAAAGGAAAATTTTATCTTATGGAAAAGAAGCTTTGAAGCAATGACTAAATTATCATAGGAATTTATATTTAAAGTCAACTAATTAATTAAGGCATACTTGTTATATTAAGCGAACTAATTAATATTCTTAAGTAGTGATAGGTTAAGTTTTTTACTTGTTACAAACTAACATTTATACCTATAACTTTTAGTGGATTATCTATGATAAAACAGAGCATAATTAGTTTATTATGAATATCACAGTTAAGGAGAGAATGTAAAAACTATGTGGGATAACATAAGAAAAGCTTTATCAGTTGCATTTGTTATATATACTGCAATTTTGCTATTTATTATTTATAAAAATATAGAAATTCCTTTTGCTTTTAAGTTTGGAAAGGGTTACTTAGTAATTCTACTGGTATTGGTTGTTGACTTTATAATCACTATATTTTATAAAATTATAAAATTAAAATGGATTATAATAAGAAAAATGATATTGAGATTTAGCATTAGCTTTATTGTTATTTGGAGTTTGACTGTTTTGCTTATATATCTAACCAAAGGTGAATTAAGGATAGCGGATAAGCTTTTTAGTTCTATAGCTATTTCCTTTGGTTCTACTTTTGGTAGTTTGGTATTTGAAAAAAAGAAAAGTGATTAATAAATATAGTGATTTGTTCGGAATTTTCTAATTTAACGACTAAAATAAATTTATAGACAATTCACATCTAAGCTTAGATGTGAATTGTCTTTATTTTTTCATTTGTGCAAATAGTATAAGATTTCAGGTATATTTTTACATTAACCTCATGGTAAAATATAGCTAGTAAGGAAAGTACTTGCTACAAATTTTGTAAATTAGCGTAATTGAAGTTTTTAAACTTTATTTAAATCATACAAAATAGTAAGTTGGTGAGGAGAAGTTTATTTGAAAAAGTAAAAGTTAGTGTTGAAGAAGAAAAAAGTTTTAAGAAATAATTAATATATTTTCTAATGTTGAGGTGATGATTTAGTGGTTCAAAGAGTTAATGTGCAAGTATTTGTCTTTTGTAAAAATCCATGTTTTAAAGTACTTATTTTAAAACGTACTCCTGAAAGGAGCAGTTACTGGCAACCAGTATGTGGTGGTGTTGAAACTGGGGAAAACTCCATAGAAACTGTACTGAGAGAGGTTTGGGAAGAGACAGGAATAAGTAATATCAAGTTAATTAGAGATTTAGAGTACACATTTAAGTATAAAGAACCCAAAAACAGTGTATTAATGGATATGCAAGATTTTTGTTTTGCAGCTGAAGTTGAAAATATACCTGAAGTAAAATTATCTGAGGAACATGAGGAGTATAAATGGTGCTCTTATGATGAAGCTAAAGAATACTTGACATGGGAACATAATTTAATTGCATTGGGAAAATTAATAAGCAATATCCAAATTTAGTGCTGTTACAATTTTACTTTAGTCCTGAATCTTCTTATTTAAGAACTAAAGTATAGAAATCATTCTAATTAATATGAAAGTGAAACAAATAATTAGAAGTAAGAGTATGTTAAAGCAAGATTATAATATAGGGCAAAGTAATATGTGGAGGGGTTAATATGGAGAGTTTTATTATTGGAGTAGCTGTAGGCATAATTGGTTCTTACATTTCTAAATTATATAAGAAAAGACAAAGATAAACTAAGATAGAAAAAACATTAAACATTAGTTAAATAAGTAAGTTGCAATTTTTCACATTAACCACATGGTAAAGTATAAGCTATAAGGAAATTATTTACTAAAGGATTTATGAATCAATTTATAAATATCGTAAGTATAAATTATTTCAGCAGGGGGTGGAAAAATTGAAGAAGGAAGTAAAGGAATTATTAAGTGAAGATATGTTAAAGGAAGCTGCAAAGAGGTTTGGAGTAGATATTTTAGCTATAAACTTAATTGGAGATTTTCAAAATTTTATTTATGAATATAAAAAACAAGGTATATCATACATTTTAAGATTAACTCATAGCTCACATCGAAAAGAGGAAATGGTGAGAGGTGAACTAGATTGGATTTTATACTTAGTTAACAATGGAGTATTAGCTTCAAAGCCTATCCGTTCTATACATGATAGATTAACAGAAAGAATTTATGTAAAAGATTCATACTTTATTGTTACATCATTTGAGAAAGCTATTGGCAAGAAAATTGGATATCCTGAATGTATTAGCAATGATGAATTATTTGAGCAATGTGGCAGAGTAACAGGGAAAATACATTTTTTAGCTAAGAGGTATATACCTTCAATAAAAGAAATTCAAAGACCAGAATGGACAGAAAACTACTATTTACAAAATATAAAGAAATTTATTCCTGTTGATCAATATAAAGTCTATGAAAGTTATGAGGCTATAGTAAATAGAATTAATCAATTCAGTAAAGATTCAAATTCATTTGGAATTATTCATGGAGATATTAATGTTGGAAACTTTATAGTAAGTGATGAAGGGATTAATATTTTTGATTTTGATGAGTGTCAATATAGTTGGTTTGTAGAAGATATAGCTATCCAATTATTTTACATTATCTATATCTTCTTAGATGATAGCATAGATGAGAGGCAAGCTCAGGCACAACGGTTTATGGAAAGCTTTATGAAAGGTTATTCTAAAGAAAATTCTATAGATGAGTACTGGTTAAAACAAATACCTATATTTCTTCAGCTCAGAGAAATCATTGTTTATATAGGGATACATCGTAGCTTTGATTTGTCAAATTTGAATGAGTGGATGAAAAATTACATTTTGCAAAGTAAATCTAGAATTGAACAACAAATTCCTATAATAAATGAGATTATAAATAGCTAATTCATAATTTGCTTATTAAGGGTAGACAATTTCCACCTAAGCTTTAATCAAATTAAAGTGTTAGAAGTGAATTGTCTTTATTTTTTGATTTGTGCAAATAATAAAAGATTTAAGGTGTATTTTTACATTAACCATATGGTAAAATATAATTTATAAGGAATTTATTTACTATGGTATTATGTGGACTAACCTTATGAAATTCTAAAAAGCTACAAAATTAAAGAGTTAAGTAATTGAGCAATTTGTTAATCTATTCTATTATGGGGGTATTTATATGGAATTTAAATTAGCATTATTATCTGTAAAAGATGTTAATGTTTCTAAGCAATTTTATAAGGAGCTTTTTAATCAAGAAGTTGTTCTTGACTTAGGGAGAAATGTAACATTTAGCGGTGGATTTGCAATACAAGAGGATTTTGCATGGCTTACAAATGTGCCTGTTAATTCAGTTATAGAGAAGTCTAATAATATGGAACTGTATTTTGAAGTAGATGATTTTGAAAAATTCATAGATAATGTGAAGGCTTATAAGAATATAGAATATGTACATGAGCCTAAGAAATATGAATGGCAACAACGAGTTGTCCGTATTTATGACCCTGACCATCACATTATAGAAATAGGAGAATCAATGAGTGTTATAGCAAAGCGTTATCTTGTTGAGGGTTATTCCATAGAGGAAACTTCAAAAATTATTCAACTTCCAATTGAAGTTGTTGAAATGATAAATAATGTTAATAAGAAATAAGTAATATAGAAATGAGGGGATTAAGATCATGGAGTACGAAATTATACATTTACCAAAGGAAAAATGGAAGGGAACTATAATTCCTATAGGGTACACTACAGATAAGTATTATGATGTTATAGTAAATAAAACAGGCAAAGGTTTTGCTATTGACATAGAAAAGAAAGACTTTGCAGAGCCAGTAACTCATACCCCAGAAGAATATAATTATCCAGATAAGTTATATGAAGATCATTGGGAAAATGCATATGCTTGGGGAGTGTTAGTAAATGATGAGGTAGTTGCAGCTATGGAGACAGACCAAGAGTTATGGTCTAATAGGCTAAGAATTACAGAGCTTTGGGTAGCGGAAAACTATCAAAAGCAAGGAATAGGACATGCTTTAATTGAGATGGCAAAGGAACAAGCAAGAAGACAGCGCCGCAGAGCTATTATACTAGAAACACAATCTTGTAATGTTAATGCCATAGACTTTTATCAGCATGAAGGTTTTACACTTATTGGTATGGACACTTGCTGCTACAAAAACAATGATTTACAAAGAAAAGAAGTAAGATTAGAATTTGGATGGTTTCCAAAGAAAAAGAAAAGGTTAAGCCGTGAAGAAGTAGAAATTAGAATGGAAACTGAGGATGATTGTTACAAGGTAGAACTTATGACTCAGCATGCATTTTGGAACAATCATCATCTTGGATGTGACGAGCATTACCTTGTGCATAAAATGAGACAAGATAAAGATTTTCTACCAGAGTTAAGTAGAATAGCAGTAAAGGATGGAGAGATAATTGGATATATAATGTATTCTAAGGCAAGAGTTGTTGATGGTGAAGATACACATGAAGTTGTAACTTTTGGACCTCTTTGCGTAGAGCCTAAATGGCAAGGCTGTGGGGTTGGAGAACTACTATTAAGGGAAACCATGAACCTAGCTAAAAATAAAGGCTATAAAGGTATTATAATTTTTGGAGAACCAGACTATTACCCTCGAATAGGATTTAAAACCTGTGATCACTTTAATATCACATCTGCTGAGGGGCGGAACTTTGACGCCTTTATGGGTATTGAGTTATGGGAAGGAAGTATGAAAGGTATAAAAGGAAAATTCTATGAATCTGAAGTTTTTGAAAATCTTCCAAAGGAAGAAGTGGAAGAATATAGCCAAAAGTTTCCTAAGCTAAAAAAACTAAGATTTCCAGGGCAATGGGATTAGGTAATATTAAAATATTTAGTAGGTGTGGAATGAAAGTGAAAACAATACTACCCTTTGGGATAAAGTATACACCAATGGAAAAATTAGCTTTAATAAACTTTGAGAAAAATCCAGATTCGATATATAGAGGACTTGAGTTACAATATCTAAATGGCAATGAAGTAGGAACGGGATTTCGGGTATTGGCATATCGAAATGATGGATATGTAGATATGTATGACGATATTTCACTAAAATTTGATCCAAATGAGCAGTGTGACGTTGCAGAAAAGGGATTAAATAAGCATATACAAACGGATATGCAAAATACTGTTTTTGAAAAAGTGGATGGATGTGTAGAAATTTCCTTTGATTTTGAGGATTTAGAAAAACGAAGGATTCATGTATACATAAAGGAAAAGACTAAGAAGAAAAGTACTCCCATGAATATATTAGCACCCATTGGCTTAGGAAGTAAAACACCATCATGCCTTCCTATATTTTTCCTATATAACTTTGATTTTATTAGAAGAAAAAATACTATTGCAGAGGTTCGCATTGATGACACAACCTTGAAATTAGATGCTTTTCCATTTCCAATTCCTATGAATGGACAGATGCGCTACTATTCTAGATATACCATGGAAAGTCAGATCATAGAATTCATTCCAATTAATATGCAGGTGAAAGAAATAGAGTTAGATGAACAGATGCAATATATTGACCAGGGGATTAAATATAAATTTGTTGAAACAGATAATGGCATAGGTTTGTCCATAATAGAATTATTACAAGATAAAAAGGTTGTAATAAGTTTTAACCCAGTATTTGTAATGAGAGATCAGGCTGGTGAGTTTTCTATAAGTCCATCTGAAGAAATGGGACATATTAAAGGAATATATCAGGTGAAACAAAAGGGCGATTTTGTGGACATTTCTTTAATACCGAATAAGGGATGGGTAAGTGTTCCAAATTCAGTGATTACAAAACTAATACTATCACCTAAGTCGATATTTTGTAATTGGTGTAAAAAGTATCAATACTCAGCATTAGTTGATTTGAAAAAAATGAGGACAAGGGCAAAATGGAATAATGGGAATCAGAATAATAATGAATGACGAGTAGTATCTACTCATTAGTGGCATTTAAGGTGGGTATTATTGATACGTTAGATAAAGCTAAAGGTTTATTTTACCATAAGTGGTTGAATATTTAAAAAGCCATGGTATTAGTGATAGTTATTATGATATAGTGTTCTGTTCCATGATGCTTATGGTTGTCCAGAGTTATAATTCAAATCATCTGGCCATGGCCTTCAAGTTTACAGTTATGGTTAGTTATTGGCTTTACTACTATGAAGTTCATATTTAGATTAATTCCTGCTATGTATTTTCTTAAAAATACACAGAAAAAGGCTAAATAGTAGTTTAAGCAATTTTGCCACTGGTTCATCTTGATGTTGAGGTTTGGCATCCTAATTGGGGGAAATCAATAAAAAGAGATAAGAAAGATTGGTGTAAAACATATGATTTTTGATACCATACTTTTTGACTTAGATGATACATTACACGATAGAAATAAGTCATTGTGTAAGTTTGTTGACCTTTTTAAATTGGAATATTCTCATGTATTGAACTATGATAGTAATTTAATTATAAAAGAAGTTTTTTTTGAAATTGATTGGCAAGGGTATAGACAACGAGATGAAATGTTCACGGAATTACAAAGCAGAATTTCGTGGAAATATAAACCTAATTTAAAAGAATTAGTTGATTTTTGGAATGAGGAGTTTCCAAAATGTGCTGAACCTATGACTAATGTATATAAAGTTTTAGATTTTTTTAAGAATGAGAATATAAAAATGGGGATTGTAACAAATGGTCATTCCGATTTTCAAAATAGAAAAATTGATAAATTGGATTTAAGAAAGTATATGAAAACTATCATTATTTCTGAAGAAGTTAATGTTAGAAAGCCTAACCCTGAAATATTCCATCTTGCTTTATCTAGAGCCAACTCAAATAGTAAAACCACATTGTTTGTTGGAGACAACCCACTGTGTGATATAAAAGGAGCAATTGATGTTGGGCTAAGCTCTGTTTGGTTAAGTAATGGACAAGGGTGGGATATAAATGAATATATGCCAAAGTATATTATTAATAATATATGTGAACTTATGAATATAGCAACTAAGCCATTTTTACAAAAGAGGACATTAGAGTTTTTAAAATAGAAGAAATAGAAGAGATAGAGGGAGATATTTTATGAGAGAAATAGTATACGATAATTATTACTGGCAAAATGATTTAATTAGACTTAGGGCTTGGAAAGAGGATGATTGGGAATGGGATTATTATACTAATTTTGACAGTATAGCAGGGCGATTAGCAGATTATATGATTGAACTTCCTCCAGTAATCTCTGATTCGAAGAAGTCTTCTGAAAGAATTGCAGATTTTTCAAATAGCAATGGTAGAACATTCTTTGCTATCGAAAACTTAGAAGGAGTACATGTTGGAAGGATAAACATATTATTAGATGATGACAGAAATGGGACTTTTGGAATTGGACTTAAAATTGCTAGGGAATATAGTGGAAATGGCTACGGAACAAGTGCTGTAGAACTGCTTTTGAAATATGCATTTATGGAAAGACGGTTAAATAAGTATTCTATAAGTGTTTTAGAGGGGAATGAAGCCTCTATAAAAATGCATAAAAAACTTGGGTGCGAACAAGAAGGAATTCTAAAACAGAATATTTATACAAATGGTAGATATTATGACGAGATATATTTTGGATTAACAAAAGACAGGTATCTAGAAAGTAGATTATCTAAATAAAATAAATATATTTTAGTAACTAGACATCAGACTTACAAGTAATAAATTAGACTATAAATATAGGAGGGTAATATGTTTCCAAGTAGAGAAATGGCTGAGAGAGAATTAGTAATAGCAGGGCAGTTAAACCAAGGACCATGGGTAGACCATTCCATTAATGTAGGATTAGCAGCTCAAATCATTGCTGGAAAATGTAGTAATCTTAACCCAGATAAAGCATATGTGTTAGGACTTCTTCATGATATAGGTAGAAGATATGGAATAAGTGCAAGAAGACATAGTTTTGACGGATATAAATTTATGATGGAAAAGGGTTGGGATGAGGCAGCTAGAATTTGTTTGACACATTCATTTCCAGTTACTGATTTTGATAAGGAAATAGGGGGGAATGATATGAGTGAGGAAGAAAGTGAATTTGTAAGAAAGTATTTAAATAATATATCTTACGATGACTACGATAAATTGTTGATTGTTTGTGATTCAATTGCAGATGCTCAAGGTTTTTGTATGTTGGAAAAGCGGTTTGTTAATACAACAAGACGCTATGGAACATTTCCATTTACTGTAGAACGCTGGAATGCAACATTTGAAATGAAAGAGTATATAGAAAAGCAAATAAATTGTTCTATATATGATATTCTTCCAAATGTAAAAGAGACTACATTTATAGATACACCGCTATGGAAACCCCCAGTAAAATAGACAAATTCCAAGTTGCATAATTGATTAAATGATTAGATTTAAAGTTCAGTAATGTCAGAGCGTGATTATATGTTGATTTAGCAATGGGAGATGTAGTGTATGTTAAAAGTAAACTTTTATGAATTAAATACTATAGAAGATAGTAAATTAAAATTTGCAGTAATAATGACAAAATTCAATGGACAATGGCTTTATGTAAGGCATAAGGACAGGAATACTTGGGAAATCCCAGGGGGACATAGGGAGGGAAATGAAACTATTAATGATGCTGCATCAAGGGAATTATTTGAGGAAACAGGAGCAACGAATTTTAAATTAACTCCAATATGCATCTACTCTGTAGAAACAGATGAAAATATTCATTATACTGATTCATTTGGACAGCTATTCTACGCAGAAGTACAAGCATTAGATAGTGAACTTCATTATGAAGTAAGTGAAGTTAAATTATTTCATCATATGCCAGATAATTTAACTTATCCTTTGATTCAGCCATTTTTACATAAGAAAACATTAGAGTTTTTAAAAGAGATATGATTATAGAACTTTAGGGTGAGATATATAATGGCAAAAGAAAATTATTTTACGAAGGAAAGTTAATCTAGAATATTCTACTAATAGGAGGAATTAAATGCATTTAGGTTCTATTTATTTAATAGTTAGGGACTTTCAGAAGTCAATTATATTTTATGAGAAGTTACTTCAGATGCCTGTTACCAAGAAAAACATGGATAGATTTGCAATGTTTGATTTTGAGGGAAAATGTATAGCTCTTATGAATGGATATTTTGATTCAGAAAATCCAGATAAAGTAATACATAAGGGAGAGTATTTAGAGTACTTTGATGATTTGAAGACAATTTCTACTTTACTCAATTCCCGTAAGGTCGTATTAAATTTCTGGGATGAAAATTTAAGAGAAGAATATAATCGTGTCAAGGAATTAGATATTACTGGTAATATAACAAAAATTAAGTATGTTTGTAATGTTAGTCCATACTATTACTTTCAATTAACGGATCCTGATGGAAATATTATAGAGGTTACTGGTGACTATCATCCAGAAGTCGGTGAATTTGATGAATGAACACTGGAGGAATATTGTTTGTTAAAGATAAATTGCAAAAACCAAATAGTTACAGAAAAAGGATTAAGTGAAAATAACTTTAATGATATTAAGAAGCTAGTTGACATATGCAATAAAAAAGATAATACAGATTTAAAATTTTATTTTGATGGAGAAAGAAAAGATATTACTAAATTTTTATTTTATAATGAAGAAAATGTAATTGCATATTTCGGCATAACTCCAGGGTATAATACAGGAACTTACTATGCATGGGGTACAATTCATCCAGAGCATAGAAGTAAAGAAAATTTTGCAGAGCTTTTTCAGAGCGTAAAATGTAAATGTAAGGAGTTAAATATAGGTAGTTTAAAATTTATTAATGAAAGAGGAGCATATAGCATTAGTGAATTTGTTAAGTGTGTAGGTGGAAAGGAGCAATATTCAACATATATAATGAATTTTAACAAACAATACTATAAAGGAGACTCTTCAGAATATACTGATATTGTCTTAAGTAGGGCTTCACTTAATGATTTAAATGATATTGTTTTAATAGGTATGGAAGCTTTTGGGACAACAGAAGAAGAAGAAAAATCATATAATGAGTCAAATTTAAAGAATCCTAAATGTAATAACTTTGTTTGTAAAGTTAACAATATTATTGTAGGAATTGTATCTGCAAAGATACATAATAATGAAGGAAGTATTGCTGATTTGGCGGTTCTTAAGAGCCATAGAAAAAAAGGTATTGGAAGAGCAATATTAACAAAAACAATTGATTATTTATTAAGTTGTGGAATTGATAAAATTAGTCTTAGTGTCGAAACAGAAAATAAAAATGCTCTATTGTTATATGAGCATTCAGGATTCACAACATTAACAGCTAATGATTGTTATGAGATAAAAATATAATTTAAATATAATAGCATAAATTAATTGAAACCCTAAGTAGCTTTTTATGATAATTGTTTTAATGGCATGTTTGTAAAGAAAATAATATCAGCAAGATCCAGTAGGAAAGCAGCTTATGTTTATTAAATGAGTAGGGTAAGTTAGTAATTAGCATTAATTCAAATTTAATGGCATTACAAAAAGCTAAGAATGAATGGATATTGGGATATCATAGAGTCAAAAGTAATTCCTTGTGATGTAAGAAATAAGAAGATGATAGAGTTTTAAAAAAATCTAGTTAGGGGATTTTGGAATGAGAAATATAGTAACTCAAGAAAACTATTTTAAGCAGTTAATGACTGAACAGGAATTAATCCGTTTTAGCATGTTATATGCCATAGGTACAATTAAGGATTCCTTTATTGTAACAAATGATAAAAATATAGTTATTGGGCAACAACGTCTAACATCACCTTTATGGATTTATATTAAAGATAATTTATCTGGTGATGAAAAGGATGCGGTTGTGAAAATTATATGTGAGAAACTTGTACTTAATCCTAATCCTAATATAGACGGAGAAGAAAAATATCTTGAGTCAATACTTGAAGAGGTTTCAAGAATTTCAGGAGTTCCTTTTAAGACAAGTGTTCCTAAAAATTCATATGTTTGTCATAAGCTTATAAAGCCTGAATTGGTTTCTGGTTGTTTATCAAAAGCCAGTGAGAAGGACTTAGAATCTCTCACTATGTTTTCTAGAAGCAATTGGGAAGATCTTGGCTTTGGACTTCTTACACCTGAACAAGCTAAAAAGTCAGCACAACGAAAGCTCACTAAACCTGATTTTCATGTTTGGAGAAATGAAGAGGAAAACCTCGTTGCCATGGCATCTGTACATAAATATGGGAGCATTGCCATGACAGATGGTGTTTTTACTGACAGAAATCATCGTAATAAAGGATATGCAAAATTTCTAATGTATAGAATTACAGAGGATTTGCTGAGGGAAGGCTTTACGCCAGTATTGTACGCTGATTGTAGAAAAGCAGCTCCAAATAAAGTATATAAAAGTATTGGTTATGAGTATTGTGGAAAAATTATTGAATATAAATTTTCAAGCAGTAAATAGTTTGAATGTATGCTATTAGAGAGTAAGAGTTATCTTTATTATATTTGAGGAATACTATAATAAAGAAGTAAATATGTTATACTTTTTATAAATTAAGAGAAAGTTATAAATTACTATAAATTATACTTTACTTAACAAATATATATAGAAATTTGGAAGATAGAAAAGGAGTCTAGCTATGATTGAGTACAAATTTGATACACAGCTATTAATTGAAGGTGAAAATCTTTCAGAAGATGCAATAAATGATTATATTTCGAAAAATTTTGAAGGTGATTGTTTGCTTGTAGTTGGGGATGAAGAGCTGATAAAAATACATTTCCACACTAATACTCCATGGGAAGTTCTTGAATATTGTGCTTCATTAGGGGATATTCATGATGTTGTCATAGAAAATATGGAGCGACAAGCCAAGGGTCTTAAAGGGTAAATAATAAATAAGATTTTTCAAATTTACCACTATTAAGAAAAATCTTAAAACAGAAAATAATTTAAAAGAAATTTTATTAGCTGTATAAAAGTTAAGAGAGGCTTTTAACTAGTTCAGTTATATAATCATAAGAAGACAATTTATAGGTAAAGCTTTAATAATATTAAAGCATTCGCCATAAATTGTCTTTATTTTTGTTTTTTTCCAATAAATAGAGTTATCAGGTATATTATTACAGTAATTATATGGTAGAATGGGATTAATTAGAAATGAACTAAATAGGGGGGCTAATAATTGAGAGGGGGAGAGAGTTTGGGGCACTTAGATAGCTATAAAATTAATCGGGCTAACCCAGAAGAATGGTCAAAATATCATGCCATTTATAGATTAAGCAATTTTAATGAATGGATGTCATTAAGCTTTCAAAGCGATATAGAACGTTACAAGAATTTAGATTTTTGTTATTGGGTAGAAAGAGATGGTAAAAGAGTAGGTGGAGCACTCATCAAACCGAATATGCTAAAGTGTATATTTACTATACCACCTTTTAATGATAATAAGGAACTAATTGAGGTATTAACTTTGTATGTTAGTTCAATGTCAGACAAAAGCAAAGATATTGTAATTCCTGATTCTGATTCAAGGTTAATGGAGTATTATACAATTAATGGTTATCAAATGCAGAGAACAGAGAGGCTTATGGTATGTGCTACTAGCGAGTTTAACGTTATATGGGAGGAGCGATATAAAATTATAGCTCCTAAAATTGAGTATACCGAAGCCATGGCAAAACTTTATTTTGATACATATGGTACTAATGAACTGCAATATATTGCATCCCAATCCTATGATTTTCAAGTTTCAAACGTTCAAGGTTATTTTAAGCACGCGCAAGCGATGGATGTCACAAATGAATGGTCTACATTAATTTTAGATACCAAAACAAACAAGTTAATTGGTGCATGTATGGTTGGATTTATTAATGAGTTACCCTATATACTTGATTTTGTTGTGCATCCTGAATTTCAAAGAAGAGGTCTAGGGGCAAAGATGATTCAAAGAACATTAAATTTATTATATAGAAACTATCCTGCAATAAGGTTGAATGTTACAGTAGGGAATAATGCAGAAATATTTTACAATAAGTTAGGGTTTTTGGGTTTACCTGAAAAGGCTTATATGACTCGGGAAGTTGAAATTTAGTTAACATTTAAGTATTAAATAAAGGGTTAAATTTTGCTGTTTGATAAAAACGTGACGTAACTATAGAAATTGATAAAACGAGTAATGTTCTTTGAAAATTGAATAACGCGGTATTAAAAATAAAAGTTAAAGGAAGTACACTAGAAATTCGTGGAATGAAGTGGTAAGTATGGTGCACTTTTCTTATGAGTTAAGTCATAGATGTAACATATCGTGAAAACAGAAATCCACATAAGGAGGCATAAAATATGATTATATATTTGGTTAGGCATGGTAAGGATTATGAGGAGTATCGTGGAGGATGGAGTAATCTGGGGTTAATTAAAGAGGGAGTAAATCAATCAAAGAAGTTAGCAGAGCATTTATATAACAATAAAGATAAATATAATATTAATACACTAGCTAGTAGTGATTTAAGCCGAACAGTTGAAACGGTAAATGAAATATCTGCAAAGCTTAATATGCCTGTAAAATTCTGTGAAGAGTGGAGAGAAATTAATAATGGGTTATTAGCAGGTATGCTGAATACTGAAGCACTTCATAAATACCCAGGTCTTTATTTTAATACACTACAGATGGATGAACGATATCCAGGTGGAGAAAGTCCAATAGAGTTTTATTATAGAATAAAAAACGCTTATGAAAAGCTTTGTGATGAAATACTTAATGGTGAAATTGGTCCAAATGTAATGCTCGTTACACATGGTGGAGTAATTAAGGTTATCTATTACATGATAAATGGCTTAGACTGGACAAATAAAAGTGCTAAATTATGCAAATCATCAAATACTGGTATTCATAGCATTGAGTACATATTGGGTGAGTGGAAAATAATTGATTCTAATAATATAGAGCATTTAAATAATTTGGTTATTTAATTTGTAATTATGGTGTTAGGTGAAATGTTTATGCATAATTTGAAGTGTTTTAATAAAAGAAAAAGGAGAATAAATATGATTAGAGATTATAAACAATCTGATATTGATGAAATTGTAAAAATATATACATTAGAATACAAGGCGATGCCAGCAGAAATTGAAAATTTGAAGTCTGCATCTAAAATTTTGGTATACGATGATAATGGAATTGAAGGATTTATTCATTTAGTAATGGGTGGCGGCCATTGTTATGTTGAAATGGGAGCTGCAACTGACGAACTAATAATACCAGTAGGTTTGAAACTTTGGGAAGAAGCTAAAAAACTTTTTATAGAGAGGTCTATAAATTTTATTGAAGTTTCTCATGTTAAAGATAATCTCACCTGGCAACAGCTATTTAATGAAATTGGATTTGAATATTGGTATTCTGTATATCGCTTTTCATATGAGGGAGCTAAATTTAATGAACATAATATTCGCGCAGTAAAATATGAAGATAAGTATTACGAGGATAAAATAAGGCTTGAAAGTGAAGCTTTCTCAGTATTAAGAAGAGAAAATGATATTAAGCCATATAATTGGTATTTGAGTGCAAGCAAAGAGGCTATTGAAAATAATAGAAAGGCAACACTTGAGGAAAAAGAATACATATATATTTTTTTAGAAAACAATGAGATTGTGGGTGCCTCAATGGTAAAAAATGCTGAGATAGATTTATTGTTTGTTAATATCAAATATCAGGGAAAAGGCTACGGTAAAAAAATATTAGAATTTACAATAAATAGAGGTTTAGAGCAAAATGCAGCAGGTGTGAACTTAAATGCATTAGCAAGTAATGAGAAAGCCCTTAAGTTATATAAAAATATAGGATTTAAAGTTGTACAAGCTCAAGACTGTAGAAGATTAATTATAAAATGAGATATTTCATATACAAAATAGTATAAGCGCTTCACCTAATAATGTACTGAAGTCAGCTTTAGCAAGTTTTGTTCAAGTTTTCAGAGTAGCCAAAGTATATTCCTTTACCTAGCCATACTTGGCTTGGTAAAGGAACGTCTCCAGTGCGAAACCTTAGAAGATAGTCGTATTTTGATAAAAGTGTGACATAAATGTTCTTTGAAAATTGAATAGTATGGTATTTACAAAATATGTTATAATTAACTCATGATTGTATTAAATTATGCATATTAGTAATTTTAAATGAGGGGTGTTATAGTATGAAGAACCTTACTATAATAGAAAAAAAGCCAACAGTTGAGGAGTATATTCAATTAAGAAATTCTATTGGTTGGAACATATTACAACATGATAAAATTGAAAAGGGGTTAGATAATTCAATTTATTGTGTTTGTGTAGAAGAAAAAGGAAGTATAGTTGGGATTGGAAGAATTATTGGAGATGGAGGTACTGTCTTTTATATACAGGATATAATGGTAAATCCATCATATCAAAAACAGAAAATTGGTACATTGATTATGGAAAAAATTATGGATTATATTAGCAATAACTGTACAGAAGGTGCTATTATTGGTTTGATTGCTATTAGTGAACTTGATAAGTTCTATAAAAAGTTTGGATTTACATATAATCAAAATAACCATTTTTATAGATATAAATAGTTCTAAATCTTATTAAAGGACGTCTTAGTAATTTATTACGTAATAGTTGAGGTGAAATGATGAAGAAATATATTTGTCATGTATGTGGTTTTGATGGCTTAGATGAAGAACCTTATTTGAAAAACGGAAAGATGCCATCTCGTGATATTTGTGACTGCTGTGGATGTGAATTTGGTTATGATGATAATGAAAAATATAGATTGGAATGGATTGCTTCAGGTGGAGAGTGGTTTAATCCTAAGTCAAAGCCAAAAGATTGGGATTTAAAAATACAACTAAGTAAGATAAACATCGTATTGTGATACAATATTCTTAAATGACAAAACCAATATACAATTTAATAATTTATTGATAATACCGTACTATTCAAAATGAATATGCGGTATTTTTTTACGTCGCAATTCAAAGAAGTTAAGACATAAATGAAAGAAACTAAAAAGAAAAGAAAGGAGCATTATATATGACAAAAATTGACCAACATAGAGAAATATGTGAAAAATTAAATAAGGTATATACTGCAAAAAATAAAGACTATGGTGATAGTTTTAGCGAAGGATTTCAAGAATATGGACTTATAATGCCTGCAATTAGATTAGAAGATAAGATGCGAAGATACAAGCAATTAATTAAACAGGATGCTGAAGTAAAAGACGAGAGTATTATAGATACCCTATTAGATTTAGCCAATTATTCTATCATGACTATTATTGAAATCGAAAACAAGGACAAAAAATAATGAGATATAACATTCTTAAATGATGAGATCAATATTACAATTAAATGAATTATTTATAATACCTTATTATTCAACGAGAATATGGGATATCTCTTATGTTCTGATTCAAAAAAAGGTAAGGCATAATTATAATTAAGAGTCGAGCAATAATTGGTTATATTTTATATACTTAAGCAAAGGGGAGAAATAAATGGGATATTTTATGGTACATTTAAAAATTGCTGAAAACTTATTAAAAAATAATATTAATATAAAAGATACTACTGCATTTTATAAAGGGTCTCTTGCCCCAGATGCAATTATGTTTAGAGAAGGATGTTTACGTTCTGATAAATCAACAACTCACTTTTGTATTGGAGATGAAGGTTGGGGGTATTACACTAACTATGAACAGTGGGAAAATAATTTAAACTTAAATATTGTAAATTATGTTGATATGGTAAATTCTGATTTTTTATTTGGATATTATGCTCATATACTAACTGATATTGCTTATACCAGTAGGTTCAGTAGGTTCTGGACTCCAACTAGAATTACTGGAGACAAAGAGTATATAGATGATTATTTAAAAGATATTGGTGAAATTGATTCACGATTATTCGGAAGCCTTGAAAATAAAGAAATATTATGGTCAGAGATAAAGAATTCTAAAAATTACTGTTTACAAAATTTGTTTAATGATAATGACTTATCAATATTAATAGATGAAATGATAAATAATATATACTATAACCGCAAGTCAAATCCAAATCATGAGTTTAAAGTAGTAACACCTACAGATATGCTTGATTTCATAGATAAGATGGTTTCTAAGATTTCTTGTAGTCAATTTAAAGTACAAGCATAGTAGACATTGAGTTGAAAGGCATTTCTTCCTATTAAGTCACTAATGAATTTTATAATAGTAATGCTGTTCTTTGAAAACTGAATGATACGGTATTAAAACTAAGTCATAAGTAGCGTTATGAGTACATATCAAATATGTGATGTTTTTTTGAATAGTTAGGGCTAAGCAGTATATCATGAAGTTAAATTTGATTTTCAAGAAAACCTTAGCAAAGTAGGTCAAGTAGAATTAAATAAATCTATGATATCCTTTATTCAAGAGGTGATAATATGGAAAATTGGGAGAAGATAAATGCGGTACAGCGTATGCAAATTTATATTGAGAATCATATAAATGAGTCAATAACTCTTTACATGCTTGCAAATGCAGCGGGATATTCACCGTGGCACTCAACAAGGATTTTTAAGGAATTAACAGATAAAACACCCTTTGAATATATTCGAGCACTTCGTTTGTCTCGAGCAGCTATTAAATTGCGAGATGAGGATGTTAAGATAATTGATGTAGCACTGGATTTCGTTTTTGACTCACATGAAGGTTTTACAAGAGCGTTTTCCAAGCAATTTGGTATGACTCCTCAACATTACTGTAAAAATACTCCTCCGCTAAAACTTTTTATGCCCAGTCATATTCGTAATTATTACCTTATGATTCAAAAAGGAGAGGATAATATGACTAAAAACTCTGAAGTAAAAACAGTTTTTGTGCAAGTGGTAGACCGTCCAGCAAGAAAGTTAATCTTAAAACGTGGCATCAAAGCCACACATTACTTTGAATATTGCGAAGAGGTAGGGTGTGATGTATGGGGAGTACTTTCTAGCATTAAAGAAGCTCTGTATGAACCTATTGGAATGTGGATGCCTACAAACTTAATAAAACCTGGCACATCAGTATATGTCCAAGGGGTAGAAGTTCCAGTGAATTATGAAGGAAAAATCCCAGAAGGATTTGACTTAATTGAGCTTAAGCCCTGTAAGATGATGGTTTTTCAAGGTCAACCATATGAGGATGAAAAATTTGATGACGAGATAAATCAACTTTGGGAGACAATGAAAAATTACAATCCTGAAGTTTATGGCTTTAAATGGGCCGATGAAGGTGGACCAAGATTTCAATTAGCACCTATGGGGTACAGAGGATATATTGAAGCAAGACCTGTAAAGCAGTTAAATGAAAAATAATTTATACAACTATTAAAATAAATCAGTTTTAAATACCGTATTATTCAACATGAATATGCGGTGTTTTTTATGTTGTAATACAAATATTTCGCATGGCACAAGAAGGATAGAAGAGTATGTTAACGGTGAGTATAATAATTTTGGACGTTGGTAAATATCATCACTGGATTTATAGTGATAGCTTAAGTCTTACTAGTAATTTCAGATGAATTTCATTAAGATTAATTAAAGATAGATTGGAGTGATATATCATACAAAATAATAAGGTTAAACTAACAAATGCATGCCCAATTTTTATATCTGAAGATGTAAAAAAAATTGTAGATTTCTACGTTGAAAAACTGGGATTTAAATTTGCAACACATTATGATAAGATTGATAACTTTGCAACAATATATAGGGATTCTATTGAATTTGTAATTGTTCAATCTAAGTTTGGGAAAATACAATCAAACACTAAAAGATATGGCGCGGGGTATGACGCTTATATTGACACTGATACAGTTAGTGGAATTGATATTATTTATGAAGAGTTTGCCTCTAAAGGTGTTCATATTGTATCTAAGCCGCATAAAACAGATTATGGTAGTTATGAATTTGTTATCGAAGATATTGATGAAAGATTGATTGGCATAGGACTTACTTATAGTAATCAAATATACTTTAACGATTCAAATTATCTTGATTAATTCATTCTATTCTTATCTATAGCTATGTTTATATTTGGATGTTCTTTAACTATTGTTGGAATAGCGCTAAGAACAATATATCAACTAGAGGTGCCTAAGACATATTAGGTAAATCAACAGCTACATCCATGACTATCTCTTACATAGCAATTCCATTAGGATATTTACTTGGAGGGTATATTTTATAAAAAGTTACTATTAATATAATACTGTTGAATACTGGTATATTGGTAACAATTTTAGGTGTTATAAAGGGATTAATTATATAAAAAAAGATATTCATATAGTAAAGTGGAGGGTGTCTGTGAAAGAGGAAAATATAGTATTTAAAAATCATCAAGGGTGCTTTACTTACAGAGTTGCGGCTATTATTCTCAAAGACAATAACTTGCTTATGGCAAAACATGAGGATTATCCATGTTATTATACTATTGGTGGAAAGGTTAGAATGAATGAAACTTCTGAGGAAGCTATTGTTCGTGAGGTCTATGAGGAAACAGGCATTGAATTTCAAATTGATAAAATATGTTTTATTCAGGAAAGATTTTTTGAGGTAACAGGACAAGCATATCATGAAATTATCTTTTATTACTTAATGAAAGATAACTCCAACATACATTTACCTTATAGGAAATTTACTGACCAAGGAACCAAAGAAAGTCTGCACTGGTTACCAGTAGAAAGTTTGGCTGAAACTGATATAATTCCAGAATTTTTTACAACTAAACTGTTAATCAATATAGATTCTATTGAACACATTGTTTCAAAAGAATAATATCATTAAATTAATCATTACCTTTAGTTCTAAAGTTTGATTTGAAATGAAGAAACAAAGATTTTGATATAAAAAAGTTAGGATTGGCATATAAATTTTTTAGATTACTGCTAAATTAGAAACATGAGATTAAAGGACAATAGTAATTCACTGAAATATAAAGATAGTTAATTTTTATTTAGACAAATCAAAGCAAGGTAAGATAGGAAATAACAGATATACTTTAGTAAAATTTAATCATGGAGGTGAGGAAATGGATTTTATTCAAAACTTGCAAAGAGCCATTGATTACATGGAAGAGCATATATTAGATTCAATTACTTATGAAGATGTTGCAAAATATGTTTTCATGTCAAGCTACCATTTTCATAGGACATTTAGTTTAGTGGTTGGTATTACAGCAAATGAGTATATTAGGAATAGGAAATTATCTATGGCAGGTCAGGAAATCTCAATATCTGATCTTAAAGTAATTGATCTTGCTTTAAAATATGGCTATGATTCACCAGAAAGCTTTACAAAGGCATTTACTAGATTTCATGGAATTACACCAAATGTAGCTAGGCGTACAGGTATGAAATTAAAATCATTTAATCGCCTTCTCATCAAAATAAAATTAGAAGGTGGTACTGTTATGGACTATAGAATTGAAAAAAGGGAACCATTTAAATTACTTGCTAAGGTTGAAAAATTCAGGAATGAATCTATCTCTGAAGATGGGAACACAGAAATACCAGATTTTTGGAAAGAGTGTGGTGCTAAGGGCATATTTAAAGTACTAAAGCAAAATACTAATAAACATGATATCTATGGAGCTTGTGCACCTATTTCAAAAGAAAATACACATTTTGAATATGGTATTGGCATGGAGTTTAGTGGCGATAACATACCAGATGGCTATAGAGTATGGGAGGTAAAACCTACTTTATGGGCTGTATTTAAGTGTATTGGTGAAAATGGAGATTGTATAGGTGAAACATGGGGGAAAATCTTTTCAGAATTTCTGCCAAGCTCAGAATATAATATGATTGATGATACTGATTTTGAATTGTATTCTCAAGAAACTAAGGCAGATTGTTTTTGTGAAATATGGATCCCAGTTGAGAAAAAGAAGTATATATAATTCATGTTATAAGTTATGATGGTTATTTTAACTTTACAGTAAGTACGTAGTTTAATAAAAAATTGACTTAACTTTAAATACTTAAATACTAGGGTGTTACGGGAAGTAATAAGGTTAAATGGTCACTAAGAAGGAATATCCGAGTAATTGAAGCTGCTAGGAATTTTTTCTTAGTGGCTTTTTATTTATAATAAATTTAAAATAAAATAATTCGTAGAGGATTTATTTAAATAAAACTTTTATCTTTTCAAATGTTGATGAAGAATTCCTTTTGAGGTTTAGATTTTGCAAAAAAAGTGGAAGATATATTGCTACATTAATTATATGGTAAAATAAACCTATAGTATACTTTTATGTTTGTTTTAAGAAAGCGAACAATCAAGAGGGGGAATTGTTATGGTAGGTTTTAAAAATGAAAAAGTTTTTAATACAAGTTGCATAATAGCATATATTATTTTGTCTTATATGTTTACATTATGGTATAAGCTTGAGTTTATGATTTTTGATATTGAGGTACTAAGTGCAACTAAGTTTTTCATAGTTTATATAATATTTATGTTAGCAGTATTATGGTTATTTAAAATAAGTAATAGTAAGATATTAAGTGTAACTGTAGGGATATTAAGCATAATATATTTGAAAGAATATGTAGAAGGACCCATAGCAACATTAATAAATAGTAGAATTAAAATTGGTGATGCTATGCAATCTCAATCGATAATATCCTTTGGTTTCTTAGCTCAAGTAGTATTTATTATTCTTAATTTAGTCATTCTATTTTGCGCTATTTTAAAACTACATACACAGATAGAAGATAAATAGAATTAATTATAAAAATGAGATAGGAATTTTGATTTGTCAAAGTAAATTAAGCAAATATAGCATTCTTTACAAGATTTATTGCAAAATAAAAAGGAAGTTTTTAAAACTTCCTTTTTTTATGTATAAATTTAAAATTTGCATTTACAATATGTGAATGTTGTTTTATAATAAAAAGTTAAAAGTTTTTACACCACCACTCTTTACCCAACAATATTATTCTAACCTAAAATCAACAAATGTACAAGATATAATAAGCAAAGGGGAGTATTTATTTGTAATAATAAATAGTAGTACATTAGTGAGAGCTATACCTGTTTATGTAAGATTTAGTATTACTTGCGGCAATGATATAATATTTCTGGATAGAGACGTCTTTATACTAATCATAGATACCTTTGGGGAGTGATTTTAATGCAAAAAGTTTATGAAACGGAAAGACTAGTGCTAAAAGTGATAGACAAATCCTATGCAGAGTTGGTTATTGACTACTATTTAAACAATAAGTGTTTTTTAGAACAGTGGGAACCAGTGAAGAAGAAGGAATTTTACACTAAGCAGTATCAGGAAGAACAATTGGATAAAGAGTTATCCAATATTGAAAATAATAATGCTTTAAGATTATGGATTTTCAAAAAGGAAGATGAAAACAGAATAATAGGAACTGTTGGCTTTAGTAACATTGTTAGGGGTGTATTTCTATCCTGTACACTTGGTTATAAATTAGATAAGGATGAAATTAATAAAGGTTATATAACCGAAGCAATTCAAAAGGGAATTGAAGTTATGTTTAACGAATTTGGATTGCATAGAATTGAAGCAAACATTATGCCGAAAAATAACCGCTCTATGAGAGTAGTTGAAAAATTAGGGTTTTATAATGAAGGGTTAGCCTACAAATATTTAAAAATAAATGGTAAATGGGAAGACCATATACATATGGTTTTATTAAATGAAAAGCTGGAATAAATATTCTTAGTTTTATTCTTATATTGGCTCCTGGTAGCTTAAGAGAAAATATAAGAGTTTTATAAAGCTATCTAGCATGGGGGTTTTTAAATGGAGTATATGGGAAACAAAGAATATTGGGATGAAAAGTTTGTTAATAGAGGTGCTAATTCACTAAGTCCAGAAAATACTTTAATACAAAGTATTGGATATTTTAAGAAAGGCACTGTTCTTGATATAGCATGTGGTGACGGTAGAAATGCCTTATTCCTAATTGAGAAAGGCTTTAAAGTTACAGGCGTAGATTTTAGTAATAAAGCACTTCAACGTTTGAACATGTTTGCTGAAAGAAATAGTTATACAGTAAATACAATACAAATTGATTTAACTATAAAAAATGCTTTAAATCATATGGGGATTTTCGATAATATTTTAGTTAATCATTATAGACTAAGTAAACAGCAACTTAAAGACATTCAAAATCATATAACTGAGGAAGGTATTCTATTTGTTTCTGGTTTTGGATATAAGCATAAAGCTGATTCTAAAATTAGAAAGGAAGATTTAATCCAACCAACTGATTTTGAAGATATATTAAAGTTCTTTGAGTTGATTGAGTATAATGAAAATCAAGATGAAAGAGGTTTTTTTGTTACTTATATTCTTCGGAAAAGAAAAAATGATTTTAACATGGAAATTAATGTTTAAGTCAGAGGGGAAAGTATAAAAGAGTTAAGATTTCAAATTTATAAAATTAAAATGCAGATATGAACTTGTATTAAAGTTATATCTGTATTTTTTATTAGGAATCTACTTTAAGATTAGAGAGCTATCATATGAAAATTTCTTCAGGAAGTAATATGACTTTATAAATATTTTAAAGTTACTTTAGAAATATTTAAGAATTACTTTAAGGACGCTTTATAGTCACCTTGTACAATTACATTATGATAATTAAATAAAAATTAATGGAGGCCCAAATTATGAAAAAGAAAGTAATAACTTTTATATTAATTGCAACTGTAATCACAGGTGGAATATTTATAGCGACTAGGAGAGAAGGTAAAGAGGTAGGCGCAACTGTAAAAACTTCAGAGGTAACACAAGGAGATGTGAAGGCGTATCTATCAACTACTGCTACAATTAAATCAAAAAATAGCAAAGATTATTTTGCAATTCAGGGTAAAGTGAAAAAAGTAAATGTGAAAGTTGGAGATAGAGTTGAAAAGGGAGAAGTGCTAGCTGAATTTGAGGTAACTGATCCTAATATTGCCGTGAAGCAAGCCCAGCTTAGCTATGATAATGCTGTTCTAACTAAACAAAACCAAGTAAAAAGCAATAATGAGGTTAAAAGCACTATTGCAGATTTAAAGAAACAAATATCAGATTTAGAGGCTCAAATTGAGGAAGCTAAGAAAAATCCAGCTGAAGCAGCAAAGGTTGCTCAGTTAGAAAGTCAAAAGGCTCCTCTTATTACAAAAAAGGATTCTTTAAAAGAACCCTTCTCAAGTGAGCAGCTTAAACAATCAGATAATAATATAGCACTACAAAAGCTAAATTTAGATAATGCAAAAAGCAACCTTTCAAAAAGTCAGAGTACTTTAGTTGCGGACTTTAATGGAGTTGTAACTGCAGTAAACCTTGTTGAAGGTGCCACAACTACTGTAGCAACTCAGCCAGCTATAACAGTTCAAGATGTGGACAATCTTAAAGTCGTATTATCTGCTGGTAAGTATGATGCGTCAAAAATTAAATTAGGACAAGAGGCAGTGATTAAATATGATGGCAAGGAGTATAAGGGAGCGGTATCCTTTATAGATCCAATAGCTAAAAAAGCTCCATCAGCAGCAGGAACAGAAACAACGCTTTCAGTAGAAATTGATATTGTTGATAAGGCTGAAGGGTTAAAGGTTGATTTTGATGCAGATGTGGATTTATTACTTGGAGAGGTAAAAAGTGTGTTAAGGATTCCAGCAGAAAGTATCAGAAGTGATAAGGAAGGAAAGGCCTATGTTTTCTCAATTGAAGGAAATAAAGTTGTAGAAAAGAAGGTTGTGCTAGGGCTTCAGTCTGATATGGAAGCAGAGGTAGTAGAAGGAATAACCCCAGGAGAGAAAGTAATTTTAAACCCAAGTACTAATATGAAGTCTGGGGAGGTTGTTAAAGAAGCTGGGGGAGAGGAGAAATAATGTTAGAAGTTAAAAATATAGTAAAAAAATATGTTACTGGAGAAATTAATTTTACTGCTCTGAAAAATATTAATTTAAAAATAGAAAAGGGAGAATTTACTTCTATAATGGGACCTTCGGGGTCAGGAAAATCTACAATGATGAATATCTTAGGTTGTCTTGACAAAATGGATAATGGAACCTATATATTAAATGGAAAAAATGTTTCTAATCTTAGTGATAATGAACTGGCTTTAATTAGAAATAAGGAAATAGGATTTGTATTTCAAGCTTTCAATCTACTTCCTAGAATGACAATTCTTGAAAATGTAGAGCTGCCAATGGCATATGCTGGAGTACCAAAAGGTGTGCGACGAGAAAAGGCTTTAATAGCTCTAGATAGGGTGGGATTAAGTGATAGAGTTAAGCATAGACCAAACGAAATTTCAGGGGGACAAAAACAAAGGGTTGCTATAGCTAGGGCTATAGTGAATAACCCAGCTGTAATAATGGCTGATGAACCTACAGGAAATTTAGATACTAAATCATCAGTTGAAATAATGAAGATATTTCAGGATTTAAATAATGAAGGAGCTACTATAATAATGGTTACCCATGAACCAGATATTGCACAGCATACCAAAAGAGTGGTTAGATTCAAAGATGGGGAAATAGTAGAAGATTACTCAGTTAAGGATAGAATTTTATTATAGAAGGAGTGTGGATTATGAATTTTCTAAGTAACCTGTCAGAAAACTTTAAAATGGCTGTAGATAGCATTATTTCAAATAAGATGCGCTCCTTTTTAACTATGTTAGGTATAATTATAGGTATAAGCTCAGTAATTGCTATTGTGGCATTGGGGCAAGGAGGACAAAGTACCATTACAGGTGAGTTTGAAAAGATTGGTTCATCTACAATAAATATTTCTGTTGATGGAACCAAAGCTTCTAAAAGTGATTCTATTACTTTTGAAGATATTAAACAAATTAAGAGTAACGTGGAAACTGTTAAATATATTGCACCTAGTATATCAAAACAAGGGGTAGCAGTATCTGAGGCTCTTAGTAAAAGAGCTAGTATCACAGGTACTAATACTGATGGCTTAATAATACAAAATATGGAGTTTGTATATGGGAGACCTTTCAATGAAAGGGAGTATCTTGAGGGAAAAAACATAGTAATTTTAGATGAAGTATCAGCAAAGCTTCTCTTTGGATATGAAGATGCTGTAGGGAAAAGTTTAAAGATAGGTTCAAATGCATCTCCAATTAAAGTAACAGTTGTTGGAGTTACAAAATCTATTATGGGAGACTTTGGGGTTGATATGAGCCAAAGACCTGCTCTAATGTATGTACCAGCGACCTTACTCCAAAATATGTACTCTAGTGAGTTTTCCTTAGATAAAATAAGTGTTATGGCTACAGATAAATCCACTTCAGAGAATGCAGGCAGTGGAGCAATAAATATCCTTGAAAGTAGGCATAATAATAGGGGTAAGGATGTATATAAGGCACAAAATGCCTTAAATCAATTAGATCAAATTAATAACATATTAGGAATTTTCACAGCTTTCATAAGTGCTGTAGCAGCTATTTCATTACTAGTGGGTGGAATTGGAGTAATGAATATTATGCTTGTTTCTGTAACTGAAAGAACCAGGGAAATAGGAATTAGAAAGTCAATTGGTGCAACAACTAATGCAATCTTACTTCAATTTTTAACTGAATCTGTTATAATATCTCTAATTGGGGGAATTATTGGGATGATAATTGGTATTTCGGGAGCTTATATACTAGGAAGTTTCGCAAATATAACTCCAAGGCTTTCTACTGAAGTTATTGTGGGAGCTATATTATTCTCCTCAGCAGTGGGAATATTCTTTGGGATTTATCCAGCGAGAAAGGCCGCTAATCTAGATCCAATAGAAGCTCTAAGATATGAATAGTAAAATGGTTTTAGTTAAAATAGAAAGGAAATAATTATACATGACTATAAAATCAAGGTTAAGGCTCACATATATAGCTATGATAATAATTCCATTTATTCTAATAGCAGTAATAAGCAATATTTTTCTTAATCATGTGGTAGGAAAAGTAGAGGAGGGTAACGCTAGTAAATTTGAAAAAAATACTTATAAACTTTTTACAGAAGTTATAACCTCAAACAATAAGTTTCAAAAAAAGGTAAATAGACAAATATTACAGGATCCTGACAAAATTGTTGAAAGTGAATACTTACTTGAATTAGAAAAAACCTCAACAGTTAGTAACACAGGAATTGTGCTAGTAGTAAATAATAAAATAATTTATGAGTCAGAACTTGTTAAAGATTATATTAAGGTGGAAACTTTGCCGCCCTTTAATTCAGAGAAAAAAGGTCCACCAGGAGAAGGTTTATACATTTTAGGACAACAAGACTTTTACTTAAAGGATGGTAGCGAAAGTAGTATTTTTTATATTGTTAATTTAGAGACTTTTAAAAGAATTTATAGAGAAAGTTCCCTTATAATTTTAATTTTTTCTTTAATTATACTAATACTTACCAATATGATGTTAAGTTATTGGACTTCAAGAACTTTAGTGAAACCTTTGAAAGAGTTAGAAAAGGCAGCAAATGAAATAAAACAAGGAAACTTAGATTATAATATTAAGATTAATTCAAAGGATGAGATAGCACAACTCAGTCAGACCTTTGAAGAAATGAGATTAAGACTAAAGGAATCCTTAGAACTCCAACAGCAATATGAAGAAAATAGAAGAGAATTAATTTCAAATATATCTCATGATTTAAAAACCCCTATTACATCTATTAAAGGGTATGTGGAAGGTATAAAGGATGGTGTAGCAGATACACCAGAGAAGATGGATAAGTATGTTACCACTATATACACTAAAGCTATTTACATGGATAATTTGATTAATGACTTATTTTTATTCTCAAAGCTGGATTTAAATAAGGAAAACTTTAAATATCAAAAAGTTGATATGGTAAGCTATATAAAGGATTGTGTAGATGAAATTAGCTTTGATATAGATACATCAGAGGTTGAGCTAGCCTCAATTTTGCCTGAAAAATTAATATATGCAGAAATTGATGTCCAGCAAATAAAAAGAACCATAATGAATATTGTTGGAAACTCTATAAAGTATAAAAAAGATGAAAAGTTAAAGGTAGATATAGTTCTAAGTGAAAGCAAGGATTATATTACAGTTGAAATAAAAGATAATGGTAAAGGTATACCAGCGGAATCACTATCCTATATTTTTGAAAGATTTTATAGAAGTGATGTATCCAGAGGAACAACTGTGGGAGGAACAGGACTGGGGCTTGCTATAGCTAAGAAAATTATAGAAGAACATAAGGGGAAGATTTGGGCTGAAAGTGAGTTAGGTGAAGGAACTTCAATTTTCTTTTCCTTGAAAAGTATTAATTGACAAGGTGGATTAAATTATGAAAAAGATTTTAATAGTTGAAGATGATATAAGCATAGCAGAATTAGAAATGGATTATCTCGAAATCAATGGTTTTTCTGTGGATATTGAAAATAGTGGAGACACTGGGTTACTTAAAGCAAAAAGTGGAGCTTATGATTTGATTTTATTGGATTTAATGCTACCCAATATGAATGGCTTCGAAATCTGCAAAAAGTTGAGAAGTGAAGTTGAAATTCCAATAATTATTGTTTCAGCAAAAAAAGAAGATGTAGACAAAATGAGAGGTCTTGGGCTGGGAGCAGATGATTACATAACAAAGCCCTTTAGTCCTAATGAACTTGTGGCAAGGGTTAAAGCTCATATTGCTAGGTATGAAAGGCTTATGGATAGAAATAAGTCAACAAATAAAAATCTAGTGGAGATTAAAGGCATTGCCATAGATAAAATCGCAAGAAAAGTATACGTAAATGGTGATGAAACTGAATTTACTTTAAAGGAATTTGACCTACTACTTCTTCTAGTTAGTAATCCTAACAGAGTGTTTACTAAGGAAGAGCTATTTGAAAGAATATGGGGCTTAGACTCCTTTGGTGGTGTTGCCACAGTAACTGTACACATAAGAAAATTGAGAGAAAAAATTGAGTTTGATCCCTCTAACCCTGAATATATTGAAACTATTTGGGGTGTAGGTTATAGGTTTACCGCTTAATTAATTCTAGGTTTATTGAAAAATTTTAATTAAGCTCATCAGGATTACNNGTAATCCTGATGAGCTTAATTTGATTAATTAGCATTAAAGATATTTAATGCCTATTTAGAAAATTACACTAATCTTTAAAGTGCTATGTTCCCTTTAAGGATTTTTCGTTGCAACCTAAGTTATTGTGTTAATAGTGAAATACCAAGAAGTTTATTATTATGAATTTACTGCTAAAGTTTAACTGAAAGCTAGGGGATTTCTTAAGTATAGAATAAATAGAGCAAAACAACCATGGTAATGAGTGTCAATATTCATGGGAATTCAATATCAATTGAGAATAGATATTGAAACCAATGTGTTGACAATACTAGGATTGTAGGTATAATATATTTATAATATATTATTAATTGAGAACATATTTTTGAATGTTGCATATTAATAGTATATATGGTTAAAAACAACAATACTTTAGTAATCAAAAAAAGAGGGGTTAAATTATGTCATATAATAATCTAGAAAGAGTTAAAAAAGTGCTAATTATTATACTGTTTGCAAATATTTTTGTAGCAATATTAAAAATACTTATTGGTAGCATGATAAAAAGCACAAGCCTTTCAGCCGATGGCTTCCATTCGCTTTCAGATGGTTCTTCTAATATAGTTGGGCTTATTGGTATATGGTATGCAGCAAAACCTATTGATGAGGACCATCCATACGGTCATAGGAAATTTGAAACATTAGCAAGTCTTTTTATTGGAGGAATGCTTACTTTTGTTGGAATTAGTGTTTTAATTAGTGCAGTTCAAAGATTTTTTACTCCAAGAACTCCAGATATAACTTTAGAGAGCATATTAGCTCTAATTTTAACCTTAGCAGTGAATGTATTTGTAAGTGTGTTTGAATACAGAGAGGGAAAGAAATTAAATAGCTCAATATTAATATGTGATTCCTTGCATACAAGGTCTGATATATATGTTTCTATTGGAGTACTGATAACTCTTTTAAGCATACGACTTGGATTGCCAGCAGTGATTGATCCTATTGCATCAATAATAGTAGCTATATTTATATTTCATGCCGCTTATGAGATATTTAAGGAAAATAGTGCAGTTTTAGTAGATAGGGCTGTTGTTGACTCAGAGACAATTAAAAAAATAGTGCTTAAGTTTCCTGAGGTTAAGGATATTCATCGAATTAGAAGCAGAGGAAGAAATGATGAAATCTTCATAGATCTTCATATCAAGATTGACTCAAATAATACAGTTGAACAATCTCATAACCTCATGCACAATATTGAGGATGAAGTGAGAAGAGAAGTCTGTGAAAACACTCAGCTTATTGTTCACCTTGAACCATACTACCCCTTAGAAGGTTCAAGTGAAAGTATATAGTTATCCTAGTAAAAAGGTAGGATTAATACTTTAGTGTTAGGTAAAGATGAGATAAGTTACAAAGAATATATGAAATATTAAAAAATCAGATGAAGGTTATAGCATCTGATTTTTTTTATTTAAATTATATTTATACCCACTTAATAGTACACTTTCTGTTTTGGCATAGATATTGCTATAATTATTAGTATAAGTAGGAAATAATTTGAGTTTATTTAATAAACAATTTGAGAGAGGATGATGGACATGAATTACCAGGAGGTAATGCTGCAAATTATTATTAATGGGGGAAATGCTAGAAGTTATTCTATGGAGGCAATTCAGCTTGCCAAAGCTGATAAGGTAAAAGAAGCAAGAGAGGTATTAGTAAAAGCTGGTGAAGAGTTAGCTAAGGCACATATAGCACAAACAAAGCTTATTCAAGATGAGGCTTCAGGAAATACCATAGAGATTACTCTTCTTATGGTTCATGCACAGGATCATCTTATGAATGCTATTACTGTAAAGGATCTTGCACAGGAATTTGTAGATATGTATGAAAGATTTTCGAAACAGTAAAACACTAAAGAAAAATAAAATAAAACACTAGTGAATTTACGAAAACACTAAATAAAAAGAAAAACACTAGGTGAATTTTAAAACACTAAATAAAATTTCAAGATTATTCAGTTAACAATAAGGGATACTAGCATACAAATTGAAAAATTATTCTTCTTTAGTGTGTTGGCACAGAAATTGCTATTTAATATTTATAGATAAAGGTTTCCAAGTTGAATTCAATACATGAATTTATAAAGGAGTTTAGGGAATTAATTTAATCTTATTTATTATTAAGTCTTTAAAGGTTTTTTAGTGAATTTTAATTTATTGACTTTGTGGATATTTAAGGAAAACAAAGTAAGCTCCTGTAAAGTTAATAGTTTGATTTTGGTAGCCAATAAAAAATAGGAAAGGGAGGGATTAGATGAAAAGGATTACTCTAGTATGTGGAGCAGGAATGTCTACAAGTCTTCTTGTGGTTAAGATGGTTGAAGCAGCTAAAAAACTTGATATAGAAGCTAAGATAATAGCTGTGGCTGAAGCAGAGTTAAAACATCATATTGAAGATACAGATGTGCTGCTTCTTGGACCACAAGTAAGATTTTTACTGAGCAAATACAAAGGTGCTTATGAACCAAAGGGGATAAAAGTTGATGTTATAAACAGCATGGACTATGGATTAATGAACGGGGAGAAAGTTTTACAACATGCCTTAACTCTTTTAAGTCAGTAATTATTTAGCCATTGGCTAAGGAATTTATAAATATTAATCACGGGGGGAATTTTAATGAAAAGAGTCATGGATTTTCTGGAAAAGTATTTTGTACCTTTTGCAGGTAAAATTGGTTCACAAAGACATCTAGTGGCTATACGTGATGGATTCGTTGCTATTATGCCTTTAATCTTAGTAGGCTCTTTAGCAGTACTTTTTAACAATTTTCCAATACCAGGCTGGGGAGACTTTATGAAGGGAATCTTTGGTGAGAAGTGGAACTCTTTTGGAGGTACCTTATGGAATGGAACCTTTGCAATTATGTCCTTATTAGTTGTATTTACTATAAGTTACAATCTTGCCAAATCCTATGAAAAAGATGGTTTAACAGCAGGGGTTGTATCTTTTGGTTCTTTATTGATGCTCTATGCAGGATCTGCTAAGGATTGGGCACTTCCTTATGGATACCTTGGAGCACAGGGATTATTTGTTGCCTTGTTTGTTTCACTTGTGGCAACAGAGCTTTTTGTTAAGCTTATGGGGAATAAAAGGTTGGTTATTAAAATGCCTGATGGGGTTCCACCAGCTGTTGGCAGATCCTTTGCAGCTTTACTTCCATCTTTAATTGTTTTAGCAATCTTTGGTGCCTTAAAGATACTTTTAGATTTAGTTGGAATTCCAGATATACATCAGTTTATCTTTAAGTTAATTCAAGAGCCACTACTAGGACTTGCAAGTAGTTTACCAGCAGCCTTGTTAGTAGTTTTCTTAGTTCACTTGCTTTGGTTCTTTGGACTTCATGGAACAAATATACTTCTACCAATTACAAGTGCTTTATTCTTACCATTAATGGAAGCTAACGTTAAGGCTTTCCAAGCAGGTCAAGCAGCAGAGAATATAGTAACTTCCTCATTCTTTGACACCTTTGTATACATGGGTGGTGCAGGTAGTTCTATTTGTCTTCTAATAGCTATATTAATAATAGGAAAAAGACAAGAGAATAAGGCAAAGGCAAAGCTTGGAATAGCTCCTGCAGCTTTCAATATTAATGAGCCAGTATTATTTGGTATGCCTTTAGTACTAAACCCAATTTATGCTATTCCTTTTATTTTCCTACCTGTATTGCTTACAATTATAAGTTATGGTGCCATAGCTATAGGCCTTGTTCCAAAAACCATAGCTATAGTTCACTGGACAATGCCACCAATCATAAGTGGATTCTTAGCAACAGGATCAGTAATGGGGATAATTCTTCAATTAGTAAATATTTGTATAGGTATTTTAGTTTATATGCCATTTGTTATGGTTGCTGAAAAACATGCTAAGGAATTAGAATTTAAAGGTAATTCAAATTCTATGAATCTATAGTAATCTGTAAAATATAAAAGGTCTAAAAACTCTAACAGGAAACTGTTAGAGTTTTTTACAAACACAAGGACAGTTTTAAAATTTATTTAATTAATAAAGTAATGGGTAACACCATAGATATATTAATAGCTACATATTAATAACCATATAGGGTAGGTGATTTTGTTGGATTATATTATAGGTATAGATGGTGGAGGTACAAAGACTGAGGCTGTGGCATATACCTTGGAGGGGGAAGAACTGAGCAGGTCAAACACAGGTTTTAGTAATATCCTTATAAATAAAAAGCAGGCAATGGAAAATATTATTACTTCCATAGAACAGTGCAGTTCAAAGCTTCCTAAATCCATGGAGAATAAGGAATGCAAAGCCATATATTTGGGGATGGCTGGAGCTGAAAGTGAAGATTCAAGTACTTTTATTACAGATACTTTGATAAATAGGTATAAGGTTAAGGTTAAGGTGGTTAATGATGCAGTAATAGCCCTTGCTGCTCTTTTAAAGGGTGAAGATGGAATTCTCACTATTTCTGGAACCGGTTCAATAAGTTATGGAGTTAATCAGGGAAAAGCCAAGAGGGCTGGAGGCTGGGGACATTTACTTGGGGATGAAGGTAGTGGATATTTCATTGCCATAGAGGCTTTAAAACTTATGACCTTAGAGGAGGACTTGGAACTGAAAAAAAGTAATCTTTCAAGAGTTTTATTGAAGGAAATGAGCATAGAAAATAGAAAAGAAGTAATATCCTTTGTTTATGGATCAACAAAGGGTCAAATTGCAGCCTTAGTTCCAGCAATAGTTAAATGTGCAGAAAATGGAGAAGAGTCCGCTATAGAAATACTTAAAAGAAGCGGAAGGGATCTAGCTGATACTACCTTGAGGGTTTATAAAAGTCTTGGCTTTAAGGAGTCTGTAACCGTTGGAATAAAAGGAAGTATTTTAACTAAGGTACCAATTGTGAAAAGTGAGTTTGAGAAGGCCTTAAAGGAGAATATAAGATCTGTAGCAATAGTTGATAAAGAAGTATCACCAACTTTAGGAGCTTATTACTTAGCTTTAAAAACATTAATTTAGGAGGGATTTACATGAGGAAGTTAGGTGTTTCAATATACCCAGAAAAAGCAACTTTGGAGGAGAATTTAGCTTATTTGAACCTGGCTCATAGCTATGGTTTTTCAAGAGTTTTTACTTGTTTGTTATCGGTTCAGGGAGACAAAGAAAAAATCATTGGTGAGTTTAAGGAAATAATTAATGAAGCTAACAAATTAGGCATGGAAGTTATTGCAGATGTTAGTCCAAATGTGTTTGGACAGCTTGGAATAAGTTATAAGGACTTAAGTTTTTTCAAGGAGCTTAACGCTTATGGTATCAGGCTGGACTTGGGTTTTAGTGGTATAGAGGAATCCATAATGACCTTTAACCCCTATGGATTAAAAATAGAAATAAATATGAGTAATGGAACAAGGTATTTAGAGAATATAATGAGCTATAAACCAAATGTTGAAAATTTAATTGGTTGTCATAATTTTTACCCACATAGATATTCAGGTTTAAGTTATGACCATTTTATAAAATGCAGTAAGCAGTTTAAGGATTTTGGTATTAGAACTGCAGCTTTTGTGTCTTCGAGGAATGCAAGTTTTGGTCCTTGGCCAGTAAATGAGGGACTTTGCACCCTAGAGCAACATAGAAAGCTTCCAATCACGCCTCAAGCTAAACATTTATTTGCAACTAATTTAGTAGATGATGTGATAGTAGCTAATTGTTTTGCATCAGAGGAGGAGCTTAAAGCTTTAGGGGCCTTAAATCGCAATATTATAACTTTTGATGTAGAATTGGTGGATAATATTCCATCCATTGAGAGAAAAATAGTTTTGGAAGAGTTTCATTTTAATAGGGGAGATGTTTCAGAGTATATGATTAGATCAACCCAAAGTAGAGTGAAGTATAAAGGTCACGAATTTATTCCCTTTAATTGTGCAGATATAAAAAGAGGGGATTTACTTATTGATACATCCTTATATGGACATTATTCTGGGGAACTTCAAGTTGCACTTAAGGATATGAAGAATTCAGGAAAAACTAATGTGGTGGGAAGAATAAATAAGGATGAGCTATTTCTCTTAGATTTTATAGAGCCTTGGCAAAAGTTTGGGTTTACTGAGAGTATAAAAGAGCTTTAGGGAAGGTGAGTATATGAAAGCAATAATAAATGGAAACATCATAACAGAAAATGCTGTGCTTAAAAATAAAGCTCTTATTTATGAAGAAAAAATCATAGATATCCTTGATGAGGATAAAATAACTATGGATTCCAATGGGAATTACTTTATGGTGACTTCTTTTAATAATAACTATGAAGAACATAAGTACAAGAAACTAGAGATTATTGATGCAAAGGGACAATATGTTGGTCCAGGACTTATTGACATTCACATCCATGGTTCTGGAGGACGAGATACTATGGATGGAGAAATAGAAGCCCTTAAGGTAATTAGTAAAACCATAGCTAAAAATGGAATAACAGGATTTTTACCTACCACTATGACGATGGATAAAGAACATATTTATAAAGCTTTTGAGGTTATTAGAACTGCCATGAACAGTGAGATGGATGGAGCAACTGTGTTAGGTTGTCATGTGGAAGGGCCTTTTATCAATAAAAAGTATAAAGGGGCTCAGAATCCTAACCATATAATGAGACCAGACTTTAATTTTATTAAGGATTACTTAGACATTATAAAAATTATAACCCTTGCTCCAGAAAAAGATGAAAATCATAATTTTCTTAATAAGGTTAGTAAGTATAAGGAGATTGTGCTTTCCATAGGTCATACAAATGCAACTTATGAGGAAGCTATGAAAAGCATTGAAAGTGGAATAGGTCATGCTACCCATCTTTTTAACGCAATGACTCCTTTAAATCACAGGGAACCAGGGGTTGTTGGAGCGGTATTAGGCAGTAATATAACCTGTGAGATTATAGCAGATACAATTCATGTACATCCAGGGGTTTTTCCTATGTTAAAAGCAGTAAAAGGAACAGATAAACTGGTGCTTATAACGGATTCCATGAGAGCAGGGTGCATGAAAGAGGGGATTTATGATTTGGGAGGACAGGAAGTAACCGTTAAAGATAATTCAGCTAGGTTAAAAGATGGAACCTTAGCAGGGAGCGTTCTTACCTTAAATAAGGCAGTGAAAAATTTCTATGAGCACAGCAACATAGAACTATACGAAGCAGTTAATATGGCTTCTTTAAACCCAGCTAAAGTTATTGGTATTCACAAGGATAAGGGTAGTTTAACCATTGGAAAACATAGCGATATTATAATTTTTGATAATGCTTTTGAGGTTTCAAAAACTATAATTAATGGTAGAGAGTTAAAACTGTGAAGGGTTCAATAGGGAACATCTGATTTTCTTCAGGCATTTTAGAAGAGAATTTAACATAAAGAAGTTGCCTTTGCCATGCAAAACTTAAGATTCTATCTAAAGGGGAGGAAAGAATAATCCTTCCAAAAGGCCATTTAGAGGTAGGTGATATGAAAAGTGAGAATTATAATAGGGGAAAATTATAGGGATATGAGTAGAGTAGCTGCAGACATGATGGCAAGTCAAATTATATTAAAGCCAGAAAGTGTCATTGGATTGGCTACAGGTGGAACACCCATAGGTTTTTATAAGGAGCTAGTTAGTTTGCACAACCAGGGAAAGTTTAGTTTTAAACAGGTAAAAACCTTTAATTTAGATGAGTATTATGGTTTAGATAAAAACAACCTGCAAAGCTATCATTACTATATGGTGGAAAATTTATTTAAGCACATTGACATAGATTTAAATAATATAAATATTCCTGATGGAACAGCGAAAGATATTGAAGCAGAGTGTAAAAGTTATGAAGCTAAGATAAAAAATGCTGGTGGAATTGATATGCAATTACTTGGCATAGGCATAAATGGACATATAGGTTTTAATGAGCCAGACATAAAATTTGAAGCTATAACTCATTTAGTAAACCTTGATGAGGAGACTATAGAAGCAAACTCAAGATTTTTTACTTCTATAGAAGAAGTTCCTAGAAGTGCTATTAGTATGGGAATAAAAACCATAATGCATGCAAAAAAAATTATTCTTCTTGCATCGGGAAGTGAAAAAGCTAAGGTTATTGAGAGAATGCTTAATGGACCAATAACTCCAGATTTACCTGCTTCAATTTTACAACTTCATCCTGATGTAACTTTAATTGTGGATAAGGAAGCTGGGGAGTTAATAAGAGAGTAAAGTAAGGGGGAACAGTTTTGATTAAGGGGATTGGGGCATCAAGTGGAGTATCCATAGGAAAGGCCTTTATAATAAAGGAAGATAAACCTAAAGTTGAGAAAAGAAAAATTGAAAATACAACTTCAGAAATAGATAGATTTAAATCAGCAATAATTACAGCTGAGGAGGAAATAAAAGCTATAGTGGAGCTTACAAATAAAACCCTTGGAGAGGAAGAAGCTGAAATTTTTGAAGCTCACCTTTTAATACTTCAAGACCCAGAGTTCCTTGGAGCAGTTGAGTTGAAGATAAGTTCTGAGGGTGTCAATGCAGAATTTGCACTTGAAGAAACCATTAATATGTTTGTTTCTATTTTTGAAGATATGGGCAATGAATATATGATAGAAAGAGCAGCAGATGTAAAAGATGTGGGCGGCAGAATAATGAATCTACTTTTGGGAGTTAAAACCATAGCTCTAGGAGATATAAAGGAGCAGTGTATAATTGTAAAAAAAGATTTGACCCCTTCGGATACTGCGCAAATGAATAAGGAAAAAGTCTTAGGGTTTGTTACAGGAGTTGGAGGCAGAACCTCTCACTCTGCAATTATGGCAAGAACTTTAGGCATCCCAGCTGTAGTGGGGGTAGGTTTAGCTATAGAGGAAATTAAAGAAGGAGACCTTTTAGTAGTCCATGGAGATAAGGGAGAAGTAATTATAAATCCAGAGGAAGAAGTTTTAGTAGAGGTTAAGAAGCTACAAGAGGAAATTTTACAGGAAAAAACTTATCTTATGACTTTAAAAGCTTTAGAAACCATAACTTTAGATGGAAGAAAAGTAGAATTAGCTGGAAACATTGGAAATCCTGAAGATGCAAAACAAGTTTTAGCTCTTGGTGGACAGGGAGTAGGACTTTTCAGAACAGAGTTTCTTTACATGGATAATAATAGTCTCCCAACTGAAGAACAACAATTTAAGGCTTATAAGGAAGCCTTAGAAAATATGGGGGGAAAAGGGGTTATCATAAGAACACTGGATATTGGTGGTGATAAAAAATTACCCTACTTACCCTTAAAAGAAGAGTTAAATCCTTTCTTAGGCTATAGAGCTTTAAGATTGTGTCTTAAGGAGAAGGATATATTTAAAACCCAGTTAAGAGCACTTTTAAGAGCTTCTGTTTTTGGAAACTTAAAAATAATGTTTCCAATGGTTTCTTGTGTTGAGGAGATAAGGCAGGTTAAGAGTGTTTTAGAAGAAGTTAAAAAGGAACTAAAAAAAGAGGGGTTAGGTTATAAAGAATCTATAGAAATAGGAATAATGATTGAAATTCCTTCAGCTGCAATGATTTCAGATTTACTTATTGAGGAAGTGGATTTTTTCAGCATAGGGACCAATGATTTAATACAGTATACCATAGCTGTAGATAGAATGAATGAGGAGGTTTCTTATCTTTATAATCCTCTTCATCCAGCAGTTTTGAGACTAATTAAACTAGTAATCGATAATGCTCATAAAGCAGGAAAATGGGTAGGAATGTGTGGAGAGATGGCTGGAGATTTAAAAGCTATACCAATATTAATTGGTATGGGACTTGATGAATTTAGCATGAATGCCCCATCTATCCTTAAAGCTAAGGAACTAATTAGGAAAGTAAGTTATGAAGGTTGCAAAAATGTAGCTGAACAGGTTGTACTAATGGCTACCTCAGAGGAAATTGAGGAGTATTTAAGGGAAACAAGTTAAGGTCAGATATAAGGTAAGAGATTATCTAGGTTACCTATAATTTAATATAAGAATACGGGGGGATATTATGTTTAAACAAGAGGTTATAGTTAAAAATAAGATTGGACTTCATGCTAGGCCAGCAGCAAAGGTTGTAGCAGAAGGCAATAAGTTTAAAAGTGATATGAGAATAAAAAAGGGCGATAAAGAAGTTAATATGAAAAGTCTTCTAGGGGTTCTTAGCATTGGGGCTATGTGTGGTGATGTGATAGCTATTGAGGCTGAAGGTGAAGACGAAGTGGCAGCAGTAGAGGCAGTGACAAAATTAATAGAAACTCTAGAATAAAAATATTGAAATAGTAATTAAAGGGACGTTGAAAACAAATTTTTATGAAGTTGTTTTCAATGTCCCTCTAAGCTTAGAAAAATAAAGGGGATACTCACTGTACATTTTCATGAATTATGAGATAGCCACTTGCTTTTAATTATAACCCTATAGGATTAGACTATTTATTTATTATAATTTCATTAAGTTTTCAACTCTTATGATCCTACTTTAAAGTTTAAATTTTATAATAATGGAGATAAAAGCCTACATAAGCCTTCTTTAATTTTAGCTCTACGTCCTCTTAAGTCATAAGCTTCTTTTGTAAGTAATTTGCTTGAATCTATATCCTTCTCAAAAATATCATTACACTTATTTGAGAATTCAGTATTATAAATAAAGGTGTTAATCTCAAAGTTAGAAGAAAAACTTCTAACATCCATATTTGCAGTACCTATGGAAGTAACCTCTCCATCTATCACAATCATTTTTGAATGAATAAACCCTTGATATAAATACACCTTTATCCCATAGGATAAAATATCATTTAGATACGAGTTGGTTGCATGGTGTACTATGGTATGGTCTGCAATTGAAGGCAGCATTATCCTAACATCAACTCCAGATAGGGCAGCAATTTGTAACGCCTCAAGGAAGGGTTCATCTGGAATGAAGTAAGGGGTTTGGATAAATAATTTTTTCTTAGCAGAATTAATCATTTTTATGTATCCCCGTTTAATTTGTTCTCCGCTAACATCAGGTCCGCTAGAGAGTACTTGCAATCCAATCTTCCCTTGTGGTTGCATTGGAGGGAAGAATTTACTCAAAGTAGCTGCATCGGTATCTTCTTTAATTTTTGAAGCATAATACCAATCCATTAGAAATCTCTCTTGAAGAGCATACACAGAAGTACCTGTAATTCTTAAGTGAGTATCTCTCCAAGGGGTAAGCTGCTTATGAAGACCTAAATATTCATCTCCAATGTTCATGCCACCTATATATCCAATCATTCCATCAATAATAACAATTTTACGATGGTTTCTATAATTTACACGGGTATAAGTTCCAAGACTAAGAGGGAAAAATCTGCAAACACTTCCTCCAGCCTTTATTAAATCACTAAACATTTTTTGAGGAGTAAGAATACTACCAACATAATCATAGAGAAGACGAACTTCCACACCTTCTTTAGCCTTTTTGGTTAATAGGCTTACAACCTCACAGCCAATACCATCATTATTAATAATATAATAGAGCATATGTATGGTGTCCTTAGCATTTTCTATATCTTTAAGTAAGGAATTGAACTTATCTGTACCTTTAGTAAATATATCAATAGTATTATCCTGATAATAAACACTATTACCAGCACTATAATTCATTGATATAAGCCCTTGGTATTTGTGTGTACTTTCGTCTATATATAGGGTTCCTTGGCGAA
>NZ_DGLI01000034.1 GCF_002387895.1 Clostridium sp. UBA4548 | reverse complement strand
CACTGTAGCATTGCCACCATCTGGCGACTTTTATATCTTATCATCATTTAAAATCTTTGTCAACATTTTTATTAATTTATTTATTTTCTTTTTTAAAATCTAATAAACAAATTTTATTAATTTCGACAAAATATATACTACCATGATAAAACTCTTAAGTCAACATATTTTTAAAAATTAATTTTTATTAATATTAAACTGCATACATATTATATAGTGCTAAACCATCCATTGTAGCTATATTTTTAAACTTAACTAAATAATTACTAAAGTTATATGTATATAATAACCGAATATTGGGAAATGCTAATTAACAATCATACTTATAAAATCAGTATGAGAATTGTGGTGAATTTTCTGCCATGAATATTATTAAATTTATTTGGCAAAATTAACTTTATACTTTAAATCAATAAAATAATTAGTATGGTGATTTTATTTATGAGTAATAAAAACAATGGATTTAATGATTTTCAAAATTTAACTTTATATTTGATAATATTTACAATACTTTTGACTTATAATGTTACTTACATATTTAGTATGTCAAATAGTAATCTAACTATTGCAACCTTTAGTAATAAACTATCTTACAATAATTCTAAGCTAAATCTTTTATCATTATCCAATAAAAAGGAAAACAAAAGTTCATTTACTGACTTCTCACTAGATGATGACAGATATTATAGTTACTACTTAAATACGTCTCAGAAGAAACAAACTAATTTATATAAAGCTAAATCTGAGGCCCAAAATAAAAGCAGGACAGCTCATCTTCCTAATGAATTTAAATACAAATCAATAGATGAAAATTCATTGAGAGAGTACCTAAGTCTAAGAGGTTCATTATTAGGAGAGGAACCCTATTTTTCCTCTATAATAAGTACATCAAAGGATTTTAATCTAAACCCTTTGTTACTTTTTGCTATTGCAGGTCAAGAACAATCTTTTGTTCCAAAAGAAAGTAAGAATGCAGAAAAAATTGCTAATAATCCATATAATGTTTTTAATAGTTGGCAAAAATATAATACAGATATATCTGATGCTTCAAGAATAGTGTCAAGAACGGTTATTAACTTGTCTAAAGATAAGCCTACTAACATAGATTTATTTGTATGGATAAATAGAAAATATTCTGAGGATAAGGATTGGCATTATGGTGTTAGATCTATATATGAACAACTTAAAACTTACTCCACATTTTTCTAAACACAAGATTATAAACTTATTTTTATTAAAATATAAAAGGTTCTAAAGACCTTTTATATTTTTTTTGCTATTAAGCAATACTATATATAATTTAGTCTTTAAATCAAAATTACTAGTACCTTGACTTTTATATTTCTCTCAAAATTAAACGTGATTATGATATAAGTATAGAAATAGTGTTATAACTAATATATAATATATTTTTAATCAATTTTTTAGGAGGATCTTATGGATTTGTATTTAGGTATGAAAAAACAAGAACTTATAAAGTGTTGTATTATGATTGTTTTGGGCAGTGTTATATGTGCAATTGCTATAAACTTATTTATAATACCCTCAAATCTTCTTAGTGGTGGTGTTTCTGGTATTGCACTAATAATTAAATACCTATCTGGGGTATCGGTAGGAGTTACTGTTCTTATTCTAAATATCCCATTATTCATTCTTAGTGTATTGAAGATAAATAAAAAATTCACTATTTTAACATTTCTAGGGCTAATTTCACTTTCCCTAGGTTTAATAGTAACCACTCCATTAAACACTCTCCTAGCTCCAGTAGCAGATTCAAATAAACTTTTATATTGCATTTATGGTGGTGTGTTGAATGGTCTTGGTCTAGGAATTGTATTCACTAATTATGGTTCTACTGGTGGCTTAGATATTATAAGTATGTATATGAAGAAAAAATACGACATAAACTTAGGGTCTATGTCCTTTGCAGTTAACTTCATTATTGTATCTATAGGCGCTATTCTATTTGAGTTTACAGTAGGACTTTATACACTGGTATCAATCTACATTACTTCTATTTCAATGGAGAAAGTTATTAAAGGTTTTAATACACAGAGAATGCTACTTATAATTACTAAAAAACAAAAGGAAGTCAGTGAAGCAGTAATGGATGAACTTCATAGAGGTATAACTGTTCTATATGGTGAAGGCGCATACTCTCATGAGAAAAAAAATGTTTTATATTGTGTAGTGTCACTTTCTCAACTACCTAAAATTAAGCATATTATTAGATCTATTGATGAAAATGCTTTTCTTTCCATTATTGACACATCTGAAGTACAAGGCAAAGGATTTACAAATCCTATTTCTTAAACATATTAGTAAAGCGAGGTATAATTCATACCTCGCTTTACTAATATTTTTCATTGCTGTTTAACAACTTCCATAAAAATTATTGGTCCTATACCAAAGCTTATTTGTTTATTTTACAATTCAGTAAAGATATATAACTAATTTTCTAGCTTAGATATATTATTATTTATATTTGTGCTTATATCCTCCATATAAATGCTCCTGCTTGGAAATGCAATCGATATATCTTCTTCTTGTAAGATTTTCATAATATTGCAGTTTATATCTTGTTTTATTTTCATAAATTCTTCAAATTGCACTGTATTTGTAAAAAACTGCACAAAAATATCTAAACTACTTTCATTAAATTTATCAAAACTAACATGTGCTGTATCCTTATTCACTCCATAATGTTCGCACAACATTATATAAATTCTATCTACACACATCTGTATCTTCTCAATAGTGGTATTATACGTTATGCCTAAGTTCATGGTAACTCTTCTAGTGTCTCTTCTATTAAAGTTAAGTATTGGATCATTTGCAAGCATTGAATTAGGAACGGTTATTAAGACTTTTTCAAATGTTCTTATCTTAGTGCTTCTAAAGGATATATCCTCTACAACACCCTCTAAATCTCTACACTTTATCCAGTCACCAATTGAAAATGGTTTATCAAAGATAATTACTACACCTGCAATTAAATTAGCTGCAAAGTCTTTAGCCGCTAAAGCAAAGGCTAATCCTCCGAGACCTAACCCGGTAATGAAGGCTTTTATATCAAATCCCCAAATATCTGCTATCTGAATTACAGCAAAAGCTAATACTACTGCTTTTAAAACTTTAGATATTAATGGGTAAAATATTTTATCTATCCTTACATCATATGTTTCATTTACCTTTTCAAATAGTATAGACGAATCCTTTGTTAAGTTCAACAGCCCATTAACTATTAGCAAAACTATTGCTGTTGACAGTAAATTATTAATTAATAGTATGCTTATTGGTAGTGCATTAGAGAGTGACCTTAAAAAAATATATCCTCCTAACACTATAAAAAAGGATTTGAAAGAACCTTCAAATGCCATTATGACTTTGTGAGTTGCTCTAAAATTAAGTTTAGAGAACACCTTGTCTAATATTTTTATAATATATTTGGCAAATATATTTCTTAAGAATAATAACAAGACAAATATTCCAGTTCCTATGGCAACATTTTTCCATATGTTATATGCATTACTACTCATAACTTCTTTGACTAATTCATTAGAAAATATATCTAAACTTGCTAAATACACTATCCCATCTCCCTTCAATGTTAATATAGTACAATACATTTTATATTATTCGCACCTTAGTGAATTTATTTTAAGGTTTTAATTATTATTAATAATTTAATACTTTATAACAAAAAAGCACTTCAATATGAA
>NZ_DGLI01000037.1 GCF_002387895.1 Clostridium sp. UBA4548 | reverse complement strand
AAATTATTTTACAGACTCAAAGCTCCTTGAAAATAGCTCTGTTTACTTTAAAATAACTTTTCAAATAATGAACAAGTTCATTTGTTCAACAACTTTGGAAGCAGATTTGAATTGCCACCAAAGCAACTTACCTATGCTGAGCAACTGCCACTTAAAGAAGCTGTCAGACTTAAAGCTTCCAAAATGTTGTTAAAGCAAAATCTGTCCATAATTTATTAATCAAATTAGTGGTTTTTAATCCAAAGGTAGGTTTTTTAGCTTTTGTTCCACTGCTCTTGATATTCTAAACAAGGAGGAGCCTGCCATAATCCCTGCTGCTATAGCCGCTGCATAGCCTACAGTATGTGACCCATTACTAAGAAACTCATCCATCATGCCATTAACAGCATAATTCATAGTAAAATAAAGTGCACGTCCAGGAATTAAGGGAACTACTGAAGAAGTCAAAAAAGTAGTAGTTGGTGTTTTCTCAATCCTTGCTAAAACCTCTGAATATATTGTAACTATCATTGTAGATATAAAATACCTAGACATTTCACTTACAATCCAATTACCTAATAAAAGATAGACTATCCAAGAAAGCATACCACCTATAGCAGCAAGCCATAATCTTTTTCCTTTTATATTAAAAAGAATTGAAAATCCCAAGGAACCTATAAAAGCTGTGGCAATTTGAGTTATGTAAATCATTTAAAACTACCTCCAAAAAAAATTGAAGCAATACCAAAGCCTACAGCAATAGATAATGCTACAACAACTGCTTCACAAAGTCGAAATAACCCTGATATAGTATCTCCACTAATTATATCTCTAATGGAATTTGTAAGAGCAATTCCTGGGATCATCAGCATTATATTTCCTATAATAATCTTATCTAAATTATCCCCAACTCCAACATTAACAGATACTATTGCAAGTATTCCAATAATAAAAGAGCAAATTATATTAGAAAATATCACATTTTTATCTACCTTCTGCACTATAATAATGAATAGTTTTAAAAGTATAGCTATTAAAGAAGATACTAGGGCATCCATTACAGTTCCACCGAAAAAGATAGTAAAACCACCAGCAATTATGGCATAAGCAAAATATTCAATAGTGGAGCTATAAACTTTCTCTTTATTTATTTCCTTCAAATCATCAATAATATACTTAGGCTCTGGCCTGTTACTACATATATACCTGGAAAGACTATTGAGCTTATCAACCTTATGTAAATTAGTAGAATATTTATAAATTCTTCTGGTTTGAGTAAGAATACTCCCGTCCTCTCTCTGCACGGTGACCACAATACTTGAGGTTATTGTAAAAACATCAATCCGCTTTGCATTATAAGCCTTACAAATACGTCTAATAGAATCCTCAACCCTATTAATTTCAGCACCACTAACTAGCATTTGCTCTCCGATATCCATTACACAGTATAATAATTCCTCAGTTAACATTATAAATATCTCCTTTAAGTATTTAATCATCAATATTATAACTAATAATGTCCCTGTAATCTATAACATATTCTGTTCATAATTTATCCCAAAAGTAAAAAGGCTATTTTCAAAGGAAGACTTTATCCTCTTTGAAAATAGCCCTTTATGTTTCTATATTAATCACCCTAGGGTAATTTTTTTGTTTTATACCAATAGTTTTTATCCAAGAATTCTTTCATCCAGCCTTCTTACAAAGCCATAAGTATAAGGATCAAAATACTTGTTCCAAAATCTCAAAGCAGTAGGATTAATAGTTTCACAATCTACTCCTAACCTTTTTATGCCATCCTTCTTTAAGGTTTCAAGTACAAAGGCAAGTAAACTTTGATATATATTTTTCCCTCTATAATCTTCTTTTAAATATGCACCGCAAATATTTAAAACATCTGGTTCCTCAGAAATAAAGGTTTCTCCATCCTTTGTAATTTCGAAGTACCCGATAATATCAGACTTATCCTTTGCAACAAAGAACCTTGACTTACGTTTATTACACATAGAGATAAATTCCTCTTCTGAAAACTCTTTATTAGGAAAATAGGTAGGACTCTTTATCATGTGCCTTACTAAACTGTTTTTCAGTGGCAATAAACAACTTGCCTCACTATAATGTATTTCCTCATAAGAATACCCCCTATTTACTTGAATATTTAAAGGCTTATCTACATTTCTTATAGCATCACTGCACCTTATACCAAAGCCATTCATTGATAAAGATGTCATAACTTCAGCATCATGACTATATGCACAGATTCCATAACTTAAAATTTCTTCCTTAATCATTTCTTCCGAAGCATGTTGAAATAAAAGTGAAGCGAGCCTACCTCTATCTTCACCTCCATAGCCATTAGCAAATAACGGTGAGAAGGAACCTTTTACATTTCCAAAATGACCATTAATACCTGCCCAGAAGCTTAGATATCCTAATAGCTTTCCTTTTTCTAGTGCTACTACTCCATAATTTCCTTTAAACATTTCAGTCAATAAATCAGTAAGAACAACCTTATAATCTTTTTCATATAAAGCTTCTATATATTTTCTCTCCCTATCATATTGTGCTTGTGCAAGGTTAGCTGCATCTTCTATATACTTTTCATTTAATTTCTCAAATAACATTCCCCTACCTCACTTTACTAATTGATTTTATAAATTTCTCACTGCATACCCCACGGTACCGTGGCAGGGCAGCCCGAGGATTAATTCTCTAATTAAAATTATCTTATTTTGTTCACTCATGAATACCCTCCCAATATATACAATTATATCATTAAAACCCATATTGTACCTATATCTACTGAATTATGAGTTTGATATTTCACCTAGTTGCTTTTTTATAAGACTACTTCATACTAAGACTTATAATTGCTCTTTTCTTTTAATATAATAATCACTATATTTTATAATACTTTTTTCTTCATACATATTAAACTTATTATTCTTTAAAGCTAAAACTCTTTCTATATCACTGTTTCTAGCTTTAGTTACAATATTATATAGTCCGAGTTGAAACTTCAAACTTTTCAGCTAAGGCATTAGCATTACAAAGTCCCGATTTAATAGATGTACAACTATCCCAAGCAATCTTTCTATCTTCATTTTTTCTACCTCACCACAATAATCCTCTAAATTAATTATAAAAAAACTATAAGAAAAAGTAACCCCTATAATATAGAGATTACTTCTCTTGTAGCTTATTTAAAATAAGATATAGTTATAGAGAATATAAGTAAATTTTAACAGTGTTGGATTTTACTTGTTTTAATAATATACGCTAACTTTGCTGAATGGGAATTCCTATGTTTATATTGATATTGTAAAGATTATCAGAGGCACCACTTAATGCGTCTAAAGCAAAGGAAACTGGATTCCCTGAATGAGTTGCAATATCAAACCCTAGTGGGTGTGCACTCCAATTACAATGATCCCGATATGCTTTTGGATCTGTTATTACGTAATCAGCTGCTTGTTTGTTGTCAGTGAAACGAGGACAGTCGAAGGCCCACATAAAGCCTTCTTGCTCATTTTTCTTCATTCGAATAGCCATTGAACAACCTTCAGCGAAGGTTTGATCATTTTCCCAGATGAGTGCTGCATAATAGCACACAGAATCAAGAACATGAATCGGATTAAATCCTGGAGGCATAACAACATCATCAGGTTTTATCATTTTAGGTAATGTAAAATTCAAGTCTTTTTTCTCACCGCAAAACTTAGCATTGGAGAGATACTGACCATCCGCACTCCAAGAATTCTTGTCATCCCAATTGAAAATCTGCAACCTAATGGTGTACTTCCTATTTAACCAGTTCCATAAATATGCCAAACCAATAAACACAACGGCAAATACTAGGCATGATGCCACAGCAGACACTGCAGCAAGCGGCACTGTGAAGGAAAAAGATGCTAACCCAATTTCAGCAGCAGCTTGAGCCAACAATAAAGCAAACCTAGCAAAAACAAAACCAATACCTTCAGCAACTATACCTGAAATTGCTCTAGCTACAATGAATGCAGCTACAGTTTCACCAACTAAAACAGGTAAAGTCAAATTGTATGTGTGAATTCCTAGAATTGAAGCTGATGGAGAATAAGATCCAATTTGAACCACACATTGCTTAGTTCCATCGTTAGAAGAACTAGTTGAACTTATTGTTTGAGCCCATATACTTCCAGTCTTAGACCAACTCACATAAAATTCCTTATTATCCTTTCCTCGAACCTTTGTCCAAGCTTTAGCACCATTATGTGAAATATTGTAGTATACAGCTTCAAGGTCAGCATTAGCTTTTTTTTCTAAATCTTTAGTTGTTTTGAAGTCATTATGCTGGTAAGCTCTCTTTACCTCCTTTGGTGATAACAATGTGGGAATTTTATCTGCCTGGACTATACACTCTGTGGGTGTGGATGAAACATCTAAGTTAGCGTGGATTGCTCGATAGTTTTCTACCTCAACATCGGCTGAGCATATAACTTCAATATCTTTGAAAAAATTAGGTAAAAATTCGGGGTTGTTAATAGACTCATCATTCATAAAAATGCCTCCATTATTTTTTAGATTATACACCTTATGTTAATGCTGAAAATACACAGCATAAGGTATATTGGTATTGCTGAATTTTGTTATTAAGTCATTATTTTGATTAAATTAAACAAAATAATATGCAAAACGAAAAAATTTATAATTCCGGATTTTATAAGCTATTTTCAATTTTGCAGTTTAAATCGTAATATATTACATACACATAATATGCTATTATAATGCATATTTGTGGATTTATTGATAGTATTGTTTCATTGGCAATTTCTTATTTTTTATCCTATATATGTACAAGTATATTATTTACATATTTACCATGATTCTTTGTATCAAAACAGCTATGATGAAAGTAACCACTGAAACATTAAGTGTCATAGTTAGTTTCTTAACTAAAAATAAATATATCCTTGTCTTGTCTCAACATAATTCATGAATTCCTTTCAAACTCTAAAATCCTGTAAAAAGCATCATCACATCTTGCTTAACCATAACTTTAGCAATTAATTATAATGCAAATTAAATGTTACTATATTTATTTACTTAATTTCAGCACTTTATACTATTTTATTTTAAATAATTTATAATAAGTGAAAAGTAATGATTACAAAACTATGTAACTGTGATTTTTTCACTTCACTATTGAATGTAATGTGCACAGTATCTCAATACACTAGGTCCTAGAACTCTGATTTTCGCTGATAACCTAGAGCATGTTTTATCCTATGCTACGGACTTTGTAGAGGGTAAAATATATAAGGCAGTTCTTAATAAAGGATTAAAAGCTACACTTAAAACTCTAAACAGAGATGAACTGGAACTTATAAACCTTACATATAAGAAAACTACCTATAAAACATTATTCTGATTGGAAGGGTATTTCTTATGTAAAAGCTGCTACTAGAAGAAATAATATACTTAGGAAACTGAGAAAAAGCCTTTCGGAAGAAGATTGCATTATATAGTAATTTGTCATTTCAAAAGGGAAAGATGTAGACTTTTAGATATCTTCTAGTAGTATAGAGCATAGAAAAAACATGTTAACTCTATGGAAATTAACATGTTTTCTCCTATTTGTTCACATTTCCTATTATCAACAAGTCTAAAGTATAAGCTTTTCAAGAAAAAAGTTACATTAAATTCAACAAATAAATAATCAGTAACTATCCCTTTTTTCTATATTACCAAAGCTTCTGATCCATTCTTCAATTTCTGCTACTGGAATTATATCTCTTTCTAAAAACATCTTTACCCACTTTTTAGCTTTAATTAATACCAAAGCCAACGTCTGCCTTTTGCAGACGTTGGCTAGTTAAATAACAAACAACTCTATTTTATTATACCTTGTAGAGTATATCACTTTATTCTACTTCAACAAGAAGTCCTCTAGATCCTCGTCTTACTAGATAACTTTGATAAGCAAGTTCATTTGCTAATAGTTTTTTCTCACCAAGACCATATTGAAATTCAACAGTTGAGAAGGTTACAACAACCATCCCTTTACCATAAGGATATTCTATCATAACTGGGTTATTATTTTCATCAGTAAGAATTACTCCAGTTCCTGTTGGTAAGTTAGTAAAATATCCGTGTGATGATGAGTTCCAGCCATCTAAATCATTTCTATAACCCTGATCTAGGATTTGTCCACAATTACCACCAAAGCAAGGAAGTGCTGCAGTAATTATTGGATGAGAACTATTTGCTATATTGTTGTCATCAGTGTAACTTTCTTGATACTTAAGTCCACCTACAAAGGTAGCACCTGCAGCACTAGATTCAGCCCAAGCTAAATTTGCAGATAATATCCCACCATTTCTTACAAAAGCTTCAATGGAAGGTAGAATTACTCCATTTGGCATAATATTTGAATAGTAAGGTTGATATTGTGCGGATGGAATTATTATTTCTTTAAATCTAGATAAATTAACAGAGCCAATTTGATCTGAGCTTATGGTGCAAAAATTCACCCCTTGTGCTTGAAGTTCTTCATTCATTGAATTGAATCCGTAATAATACCAAGAAGGGTTATCTTGAATTAACAATACAGTTTCATTTCCTGTACAAGTGTTAACAGCCAAAGCTGGTAGTTTTTCTTGTCTACCTTGAGAATACTTTATTGAAGTGCTCCTAATAGAATCTAAATTCTTCATACTTGTCACCTTTTATTTTTATTAGAGATTTTTACTCCCTAATATATGATATGTTAAGAAGTTAACCCTTGTTCCTTAAAATATAGTGAGTTTTTAGCTTAAAGCATCTCATGAAGAGGCATTTCATAGTGAACCAATTTTAAAAATATGATCCCATTTTTTTGGGGTGAGTCAGTAAAAAACGAGAGTACATTTAGTATTACGGTGAATATTAGTATTGTGTGTACATTTACTATATGGAAGTTGTTGATAGTATTTCAGTTAATTTAATTTTAAATTCTAATATTTCATCTTATATTCGTTATACTTATGTAAACAGGAAAACATGTAAAATATAATCTTCAGAGTATAAGACTTTATAATAATAATGGGATTGAGAAATAAACATGAACCATAAATGAGAAATAGAGGAACTATGGTCAATGATTTGGAGGGCTTACCTTGCATTTTATAGAAAAAGAAGTTAATAGATTAGTTAAAAAGCATAAGACAAGAGATCCATTTGAGCTATGCCGTTTAGAAAACATACAGTGTATGTTTGTAGATATGCATAGTGAAATAAATGGAATGTACCAATATTTAAAAAGATATAAATTTGCCTATATAAATAATAATCTATCAAGTCGAAAGCAAGCCTATACCTGTGGTCACGAACTTGCACATGCTATTTTGCATCCGAAAGTACACTGTGCTTTCCTAAGGAATCACACCTACTTGAACACCAATAAACTTGAAAGAAAAGCGGACATGTTCTTAGCATTACTCATGATTCCTGAAGTAACAAAAGAAATGTTCTACGAAAGATCTTTTGATGAAGTTGCTTGCGAACTAGATATGCCTACGGATTTATTGGGATAAAGGTTGCAGGTGGCTAGGTGCGGTGGTGATTTTTAAGTTTCTATTATTTGTCTAAGTAAAACTAATGTGAGGATTGGTACTAATACTCTTTCAATAGATAATTATATGTTAATTAATACCTATAAGCGAATTTCAATCAGTTGTTAATTTATCTTCATCAAATATTCCTTAAAATAAATCATTTAAACAATCTTCATTTAATAGCTTACAATTTAAAATTATTGAGCCTCTATATATTCTAAGTGTCTTAGTAGTTTTCATCACTTTGAAATAATATGCTTTATTAATAAAAACCTCAAGCTCTTTTATAAAGAACTTGAGATTTTTTACTATCAATTGATTTTTATAATAATATTCCTATTAATGCTGTAACTATAAAGATGGAAATCATCCTTATTTCAAAATTATAAAGCTTGTATTTAGATATTCCATTAAAACTTTTATGCCCAACTCCATTATTATTATTATTATTATTAGGCAAAGCACCTACAGCACTACATCCTGTATAATGCCTACCTACCCCGCTTGTTATAGCAAATAAAAACCCTATAAAATATAGACCGCTAATAGCATACAATCCATACTTGTAATATGTTATTCCATTAAACTTAAACAAAAAATAAATTATTCCCACAATTAGAACATTGACTAGAGATATTACAATCACGTCTTTTACATTTCGTAAAACTAACTTTGACATAGTTGACTTCCCCCTTTTATCAACAAAAATAATTTTCTTTATCTCCCCATAATATTTCTAAAGACAAATAAATGAATTTTAACTTCACCTTTCTGTCATTTATTGATATTTTACTGTAAGCTTACCTTAGTGTAAATCCTTATGGTAAATTTTACACACAGTTTATATTTACACACAATTTTACATCGACGAAAGAAAATAATTTAATTTGAATTTTCTAAAATATGAATAATAATTATATGATTTATTTATAAATTCAATTTTCTTCATTCCTAAAGCTCTATTTATTGCCTCTTTAACATTAAAGCCCTCTAGACTTCTCTAGAGGGCTTCTGTTTATTTGATTTATTTACTTAACTTCCTTAATTGCCTTAGCTCCAAATTGATTATCAACTACCTTTTCATATGGTGGTCTCTCTTTTAGAAGCTCAGGATTATAGGATTGAATAATATCCATTAATCTTGTCATATCTTCCTTATTAACCACTGGAGTTTTTGAGAAAGCTTCAATTTGTTTGTAGTTTTTAACAACTTGAACCATTATAGCTTCATCAGTATCTGGGAAGAAGGATTTAATTGCTTTTATAACTTCTTCATCAGAGTTTTTCTCAATCCAAAGTTGTCCTTTATAGATAGCTCTTGTGAACTTCTCAATGATTTCAGGATTTTTTTCCATATAAGATTTTGTAGCATAGAAACAAGTGTAAGGAAGAGTTCCTGCTGCTTCACCAATTGAATGAATTGAACCACCTTGTTCTTTAACTATCATACTAGCTGTAGGTTCAAAAATTGCTGCATATTCGCCAGTTCCGCCCTTAAAAGCTGCTGGCACAACGCCAAAAGCAATGTTAGTTATCATGTTCATATCTGTCTTAACATTAATCCCACGATTTCTAAGCACATATTCAAAAGCCATTTGTGGCATTCCACCCGGTCTTCCACCTATAACTTCTTTTCCTTTTAAAGATTCCCATTTAAAATCTTTTTCTTCTTTCCTTGAAACTAGGAAAGAACCATCTTTTTGTGTAAGCTGAGCAAATACTATTGGATAATCATCTCTCTTTTGATTATAAATATATAGCACTTGCTCTGGGCCTGAAAAACCTATGTCTGCGTTTCCACTAAGTAGTTGTTGCATGGTTTTATCTGCTCCCATCTCCAAAGCACAACTTACTACCATTTCGTCTTCTAACAACACCATTAGGTAGTTTTGGTGAAGAACCAATAATATTTACTATAAGTTCTTCATTTTTACTATCCCAAACAATACTCTCTACAATAGCTTTTAAAACCTCTCTCTTTTTAGAGGTTTCCTTAATTAAATTTATGAATGCTTTAAAACTTTTAAGACTTTCATTTATATACTTTATATACTCATTTAGGGTTTCCATAGGCTCCTTTTGTGATTTTATACCTAATAATTCTTCCTCTAACTTCTTGTTTTCTTCATTTAATTTATTAATCTCATCTTTAATTAAATTAATTATTGATAAATCTTCTAATAATGCTAGTTTTCTAATTAACCCTTGAATAGATTTTTTATTGTCTTCAATGTTCTTATTAAGCTTTAAAATATTTTCATCTATTTCTGAATGAGCTGCTACCTCACTATTATCCTTTTCTATCTTTGCAATAAGCTGATTTATATCAATAGCCGTAATATTTGAAAGAACTAAATCCTCAGCTACCTCAGCATTAAGCATTTTACTATCACATCTACTAGAAGCTCTGGCTTTTAAATTGCATCTATAATATCTAGAAATCTCACCCGTTTTTTTAATTTTCTTACTCCAAGAACTCATACCACTTCCACAAATTCCACAAACCATCATTCCTGATAATAAAAATTTATTTCCTGTACCTGACCTTGGAGAAGACTTTTCCATATTTTCATTATTAATTGCCTGACACTTTATCCAAAGCTTACTTGGAATAATACCCTTATGATTTCCTATAGCCACTATCCACTCACTTATTGGTTTATCTTTTTTACCATTTTCTCGTTTATTGTAAGGCATAATACCATTAATGCCATTAAAATCACCATAGGTTATGGCACCATGACTTTGAAAAAACTTTTCTATCCTCTCGTCTGCAATAGCGTACACTGGATTTTTAATAATTTGCTCCACAGAAGTTCTTGAAAATTCTCCACCAGTTTTACCCTTATAATTATTTTTGCAAAGGTAGGTTGCGACAGATGGAAAGCCCTTCTTTTTAATGTAAAGATCATAAATTAGTTTTACTATTTCAATTTCCTCTGGAACTTCTATAAGCTTATACATTTTTTTATTTTTCCCATTTTCATCAACATACTCCACTGCTTCTGACTTATATCCCAGTGGAGTGGTTCCCCCAAGCCATCTACCTGTCTTAGCAAGTTCCATCATATTATCCCTAATTCTTTCAGCTATAGTTTCCCTCTCTAACTGTGCAAATACAGAGGATATATAAACCATGGCCCTTCCTATGGGGGTTGAAGTATCAAAGTGTTCTTTTATGGATATAAAATCAATATTTTTACTTTGTAATTCATCAAGAGTAGAGGAAAAATCAGCTACACTCCGAGATATTCTATCCAGTCTGTAACAGATGAGAACATTGAACTTTTTATTCTTAGCATCTTTTATCATATTCTTAAAGCTAGGTCTATTAATATTTCCCCCACTAAAACCCTCATCCTTGTAAATAATAAACTCCTTAACACCTAGCCTTGAGCCATACTCCTTACATAATTGTATTTGGTTATCTATTGATTCTCCCTTTTCTGTTGCAACAGACTTTCTTGCGTATATAGCAGCTTTCATAGACACCTCCATAACACTACGAAAATAAAGACTTCACATATTCAAAATCAATTTCTAAATGAACACAAAAATCTACTTACTTTAAGTTTATGAAACTATATAGTGGGACTTGATTAAATATGGTATTTAAAATAGGAATAAATTAAAACAGGAATAATTTAAAATAGGGGTAATAATGTATTAATAGAAGTAATTTTAATATGGGGAAACTATGAATAAGCCAAATATAAAAGTTAAGATAAATTACCCTGAAACTAAAGAAGGAATGAGAAGATATGAGGAAATTAAGGTAGAAAGCTATTATAAGATTTTAAAAGAAATTCTTAGTAGGGATTGTTTAAAGATGTTACTTAAAGCACTTAAGAATGAAGATATATTTTAATTGTTATATTTTATTTGTTATATTTTAATTTAGTATATGTAGAATAGTAGAAATAACTCTTCAAATTATAAGGTTAAAATTAGTTTATTAGTCAATATTTTGTACTTTTAAGTAAAAAACAAGTTATAACTCTTTAATTTTGAGCTATAACTTATTTTTGTTACATCATTAAATTAATTCTAAACAGCTTTCTATTGCATTCTTTAATTCCATGTATCCATAATGCTGTGTTATATCTTGGCTGTCTAATGCTTCTACTTGAATGAAAGATAAATTAATATCATCATAATCATACGTGATCTTCTTTTCCTGTTTAGGATAAATGATTATTATTTCATCTATAACGCTTCTTATTGTTTTATTTTTACCACGCTTATTTTTATCATAGTACCCAAAGCTATAATAATCCTTTGCCTGTTCTATTGCTCTTGTCGGCCCATTACTGCTATATAAATTTCTACTAAAAGCACACTTCACTTCAACTACAGCTGATTTTAGAAGTTCATGTGTTTCTTTATCAAATAACCCTATTATTATATCTGGCTCATAATGTCTAGCATTCATTCTCACAAAGTCACTAGTATTACTTGATGCTACCTCCATATTTTGCCTTACTTTTTTCTCATAAAACAATTCACAAAGCAGATTATCTTTTTCAAATATCATAGGTTCATTAGAAGGAATTTCACCATTAAATATATCTTCACTTTTATTATCTGATAACCAACCACTAATCCACTCAAATCCATTCTGCCTTAATACTTGAATTGCTGAGACTACTGCATAGTATTCAAAAAGCTTGGATGATTTCTTGCTTGGAAAATAAGGTTTCCTATTGACCATGCTATTATTCTCAACAGATATTATATTATTATAGAAATCATAAAGCTGAAAATACCTATAATCTTTAAGCATTTTATGTGAAATTCTTGTTGTTTTTATATTATCAGGTATCTCGTTAAACCATGTCTCATTTGAATAATGCAATAATAATGATTTAAATTTTTTCAGATTTGTAGTTATATCTTGAATGAAGACTCTATTAGACTTTAACTTGTTTAATTCATTCTTCATATATTCGAGTTCTTTTTGAGTAACATACTTATGTTCCTTACTAACTCTTCTATCATTAATTATAGAATTATGTTTATTACTTTTTTCAATAAAAGCCGCTTCCTTTAAATCTAATTTGTTAGAAAACTCATTTAAAATCGCCATATATTTGCTCTCACTATCACATATTATTTCGATACTTTTATTTAATATTTTCCTAACCCATCTATTTTCAGAAACATCTTTTTCTAAGAATGTATGCCGTTCAAAAGTAATTTCAGGAACATAAGGGTTCCTATTTTTGTTTATTCCCTTAGAACTTAACCATTTCTGGCTTTTCATATCTTGCCTTGCAGAATAGTGTTGTTCCCTATATCTCTTTGCCACATCTGAAAGAGGATTATTTATGATACTCTCAATGTTATTAATAACTAAACCTATATTGTTATTTATATATGAGTATAATTTGTTTAGAGAGTAATCGTTATCTCCATACATATTTTTTTGTCCAGTCATTCTCTGTATATAAAGATTTTGAGAAAGTCCTATCATTATATCTTCTAAATAGCTTCTAAGATTTATTAAACCATCCCATGACACTGATGTTGGTTTAATTAAATATAGACCATCATATTTACCTTTAGATGTAATAACTTCAACTCCATAATACCCAGGCGTGAGCATAGTATCACTATCACCTGTTTCTGATAAGACTACTGGTTTGTCATCTACATTTATATTTAAGGGTACTTCAGATGTACTACTATCTATTTTTAATAAAGCATTAGGATCCGTGCTTTCAAACAAAACCACAATTTTACTATATTCATTAAATATTGCTACATTATCTCCTAAGTTTTGTTTAGTGTCTTCATTTATTACTAAGATTTGGGGAGTCCCAATAGGAATATTATTTTCAGTATAAGCAAAAAAAGTTACCTTAGTTTGCATAACCATATACTCCTAATTCTTTTGCCTTTCTAACAATTTCATTTTTTGTAAGTTCAAATGAACTAATGCGTGTTGCTTTTTCTGAATTCAAAAAATTATATAGCTCACTATTTATTAATTCATTATTCGTACTATCTTTAATAATACCAATTAACCTTCCATATTGTTTTTCAGTACCTTTAATTTTTGTAATGATTCTTTGTTTTATTTGTATATCAAAAGCAACTTCTTTTGGCAATGCTTTAGTTCCATCAGCATCTAAAGGTATATTTAAAAGATATTCTCCTATTTTTTTTGTAATTCTAAAGGAAACCCCCTTCTGAACATCATATTTGTTTAACAAATCATGAAGCTCATCTAAAAATTCTATCTCTTCATTTGAATATGCTTCAATCCAATTTTTTTCTGAAATCCAAGATTTATATTGATCAAAATCATCACATTCAAAACCATTACTATAACTATCTTTAAGACTTCGTTCAACCATTTCATTTTGTAGTTTTGATAGTTTTTCTTTTCTTAAATTAATTATATTGGCCCTATCAAGCAATCTATCTGAAAAATCCTTTGTAGTTTCATCAATATTCACAGTTCCAATAAATTTAACATTGTCTTTTATAATTATATAGTCAGGGTATGTTTTTCTATTAATACAATGCGCTTCTGGACTATATAAATACAATCTTCTATCTTTTGGGTTTTTTTCCAATAATGAAATAAAAGGTGCAAACCAATGCTCAACCTGGGATAAATTCATTTCATCAAATATAACTAAGTGCATAAACTTAGGATTATTTTGAGCATGAATAAGAAAATCAACTAACCTTGTTTCTGAAGGTGCATAAAGTCCTGTAGTATTATTTAAAAATCCTAATATATCTCCTGGTTCTGTATATGATGGACTTATAGGTAAAAATAATAATGTTCCATCTTCTTCAGAAGTCTTTAACATTGTAGCATATGAATTAGCCAATTCGGATTTTCCTGTTCCAGACATTCCAGCTAATATTGTTAGTGGATTTGTTTTAACACATATATGTAGATTAACTAAGTCTTCTATCGAATAGCATAAATTGCTACGAAGTGTAGCTTCTTTAAAAGCCTCAATAAATTGAACTTCTTCATTATTTTCAACTCCATCATCATTATGCTTATATGATTTCTTCTCTTGCATACCTGTATCTTCACTTTTTTCATCTATTGGATCAGAAATCTTTTCTTTTTTTCCTTCTGCCTCTAATTTAAACAATAATAGTTTGTCCATAAAAATAATATTGTCATTTTCCCCACCACGAATTTCACTGCTAGTTGTATCAATTTTTATACGATTTATCTTATCTGAATACTTTTCACATATCCATGCATTTGGATTACTAGAATGTTTTGTCCATTCTGGAAAATTGAAATAAAGGTAATCATTACATATAATATAATCTGGCGGATACATTGCATGGTTAAAATCTTCTAGTGTTATACTACTTCCATCTAATAGTTTTTGTTGAAAATCTGTATTCCTCATATTTACTATAGGAATTGGTATAAACTCAGCATTTTTATCAGTTTTTATTTCAGTCTCTATATTAATGATTATTAAATTTTTATATGATTTACCCTCCTTAGAAAAGGTTATTTTAGGCTTGAATAATATAAGCTTTCCTTTTAATTTATCATATAATATCCTCTTTTTTTCTCTAATATCTTGAGTAAATTTGTACGTCATTGGCTTGACCACATTATTTTGATCATTATCTATACCAATATATACTGGATTTGATAAATTCGGATCTATTAATTCTGTAATAGGTTGTGGGTCACCACTTAGCGGCTTTATATAAAATATTAAATTATTACTACCCTTTAATGTTGTAATAGCTTCTTGATCATCACCTAAATATGGATAATGTGATTCATTTTCAGCTAATATCCCCACCATATAACAATCATTCGATAGCAGCAACTTATCCTTTTCTTCTTGTGAATATTCCATTTAAATTCCTCCTCCATTACTTTTCAACATTGATATTGTTTCTATCAGTGTTTTCTCATTATCAATAGAAATTACTTTATTCATTATATTATTTTCTATACAATACTTTTTAATTTCTTCGCGTTTTTTACTATTTATGCCTTGTTGTTGTATATATATTTTATTAATATTACTAACTTTTTCTTTCCATTTGTCTGAAGATATAAATTCTATTTCATTAAATATAGTTTTTGTAATATTGATATCCATATCCTTTGAGTGTATGAACCCAAATATTTTATTCTCATGAGGTTCATCTATACCAAATGCATATTCATAATATGCTTCCATTGACTCAACTCGTTTTTTAAGCTCTACATACTCTAAGTCCTTTTCATTCAATTTTACTTCCAATTCATTATTTTTTGTTGTTAAATCATTTATTTTTTGCCTTTGAGTTATGATTTCTTTTAGGTCTACTTCTAAAGTATTTATTTTATTCTTTAATTTATTTAATTCAATTTCTTTATTAGATATATCTCTTTCAGAATCTTTTTTTACTTTTTTATATTCTTTATCAATTTCTTTTTTCTCTAATTCTATTTTTTTTAATTTTTCTTTGAAAGTATTTATTTCTTCAATATAATTATTTATCTCATTCTTACTTATTATCAGATTATTTTCTGAGAATTTTAATAATAATTCTATAAATATATCAACTATAAATGCATTTAAAATATCTTTATTAATATCATCGTGTGTTTTTATATATAAATATTTTATAATAAAATTGTCAGAGGACTTTAAATTTCTTATATGGTCGAATAAATCTACTAATGACCAACTCATTACATTTTCAGTTTCTTTAAAATTATCTTCAAATAAATTACCATTAATTCCCATGGTATAAAATTTATCTATTAATGCAATTAAATCTTCCTTATTATTGAAATATGCCATCTTATTAACATACTCAATAATCTCACCTTCATTCTGAAAGTTTAATCCAAAGTCAAATATATATCTCTTATTTTCAATATTTTTACTTATCGCTTCTAAGTATTCTTGAACTTTGTTAGGAAATCTTAGTTTCAAATTTGCAAATTTTACATAATCGGAAATTTCATTTTTTTGTTCATTTAATACATTAATAAATTCCTTTTCAGTTAAATCTAACGGCATCTCTAATTTATGTCTTGAAACACAAGCCCAGAAAGGATCATTGATTACTTTTTTACCTTTTTTTACTTGTTCAAGTCCCCTAAAAATTGTTTTTATTTTAGTTTTTTTAAATTCTAAACTATCTGACCGAATATTTTTGTTAAGAAACTTTAAAATTCCATCTGCTTCTTTTTCATCAATTAAACTTACATAAAAGTCAATTTCATTCAACCTAACCACTCCTTTTATTATTAATTAAAACTCAGTATTTTTCTTATTTTTTATTTAATAAATCTATTTACTAAGTATAGTGATATCTTTAATAAGGCTTGTATAAAAGTTATACATTGTTATCATACCTCCATCGTGAATATTAGTGATTTTTCTCTTTTCATTGTAACACACTAGGAATATATATACATATATGGAATTTATATTGAATCTACTTTTATGATGACGTTTACGCTTTGTATTAATATAGAAGGTAATAAACTGTTAATTTATTTTAAACAACATGTTTCAATAATAGCTCCTAGAAAATTATAATATATTGTAAATAGTACTTACCAATTACTTTAACTTGGTCGACTTAAAAATATAATATTTCAATTTAAAAAGAAATTTGATTCTGTTTTATATTTAATTTGTTAATCAGTCTATAAAATAAACCAAATATATTTCATGCAAATCGTATTAAGACCTCAACTTAAATTCCGTTTGTGTGTTTAGTTATAGCATCAGTTAGTTTATTAAAATTTTTAGATATTTTCTTCATTTTTTCTTGTAACTCCTTCATATACTTCAGCATTGTTCTCATATTGTTTATTATAATTTCCATATCTATCTTTTCAATTTCCTCAGCTTCCTTATCTAGTGCTAATTCTAGAGTTAATTCACTTAATCTTTCTAATTGTGCATTTTTAATTATATTATTAATAGTGCTTTTAACAGAATTAACGCTATAATCTACTTCCTTGGTTTTCTCTATAATAACTTCTTGTGATTTATCCACTTCTGCTAAAGTACTCTTTTCTATTTCCATTTCAACTTCACGCAGATCCTCATTTACTTGTTCTATTATCTTTTCTTGATTTAGCTCATCTAATTTTTCTTCATTAAAATTAAAAATACTTATTTGGTGGCACTTATTCCATTTTTGGTTTTTTCTATCCCACTCTAGACCTAATTGAAATTTAATATTTTCCTTAATGGCTGAAATAGTTATATCCGCTATTCCCCTTGATTTTATCAGTGACCTTATAGTATTTGGACTTTCATTTTCTTCTATTGGCTCTTTATAAATTTCAAGCAAATCATCTTGCACAGATTTTTCAAATCCCATTTTCCCACTCCATTTTCCTTAAATTAATGGTGGGTTAACCCTCTGTTTCGGTATACATTTTTTACTACCATTTCAATTCTTGCATTATTTTCTTCAACCCATGGAATAATTTTTTTAAATAATTCCTTAATTAGTGGATCTGGTTCATCAATGCAACTAAGTTTAATAAGTATATCCTCGGGATTAAAGCTTCCGAATTCATTTTCAAATTCTTCACTATTTATATACCCTAAATAATTCTGTATCTTGTCTAAAAGAAGTTCTTGTGTGATAGTAAAAGAGTCTAAATGTTTACTTGTAACAATTACCAAGTCAACTCCTTTTTCATCTTTTCTAACTCCTAAAATATCTAAGGCATTAACATTATCTATCGGCATATGAAACTCTCCAATTTGTTTATTTATTTTGTTCCAATTTTTTATCTACACTTTCTCATATAATAGATGTATCTAATTTAATAATTACTTTCAGATAACATTCCTAACTTCCTACGCCAAGACACTTATTCAGACATGACTTAGTGCCTCAAGTATGCATTGGCTGTCTTCTAAGTAATGTGAACGGCAATTTTTTGTATATAATGTAACCTTGTTCATCCAACTAGCTGGTTATACTTTTACTCCTCACTTTTCCTTCTTAGATAATGATACACATCTTTTACAGACATATTTAAATTAATAGAAATTTCATTGATTTTCATGCCTTCTTCAGACAATTTCTTTATTTTCATAGTTAAAGTATCTTCATACACTTGAGTAGATTCATAAATTTGATACAACATAGACTTCCAATTTTCCAAATCGCCATATTTGTCTTCTTTAATTATTTCATTTATCAAGTTGTCTAAATCATCACATGTAATCCTTGGAACTGAATTTACACTGGCCTTCCCATCAATAAATTTATTTAGTTTCCTAATTGCATTTATGAACTTATCTAAAGACTCAGATAAATATATTCCTCCATCCCAATCCCCCATTCCATGCATTAACGATGATACTGGGAGACCGATTTCATTAGTATCAATTATAATGGGATCTCCACAAAGAATTTCATATCCTATAACAGCCCATTCAGATTTCCATGAGCCTTCTTCATCGGAAGCCAAAGAATTCCCCTCTGAATCAATACTATATCCTATTTGACCATCTTCTATAGAATCCAAATCATAAATCTTAAAATTAACCAAATCCTCAGCCTTTTTAACTTGGGCTTTAAGTATTTGTAATTTTTCTTTAATCTGGTCACTTAAAATCATTCCACATTTTCTCCTTTATATAAATACTGTATTAAATTATTACAAGTTTATCTCGTATAACGCCTCGCACTCAAGACGCTCCTTGACCTAGACAGACTTGACTTGCTTAAGAAATTTGCTTTAGCTACTGCAAAAGCTTGACCATCACATGTCAAATTGGACTTGAATTCATTGTTATCTGATTAAAAATGTTTCATTTATTCTTCAATTGAGTATATTGATAAGTTATTTGCAATTATTTTAAATTCACTTAAATTTAGAAATTTTCCTGGACCATCCATTAGTATGTTAAGTTCAAAACTTTCTTTTTCATACAGATATACTTCACTCCAGATACAATAACTTCCACATATATTACTAGGTATTATTGCAAACTTAACACCAGTAAATACCAATTTGTAAATTCCTGTGTTTTTCATACATGCAGCACAGTCAATTGTAAGTATCAATTCATATTCAGATACTTTTTCTATAGATACTACTTTTGAATCATGAAGATCATATTCTTTTTCTAACTTTATAATACCTATAGGGAGACTGCTTTCTATTGCTTTGTAATGACTATTGTAATCACTACAAATTTTTCTAAACTTTTTAAAAAAAGTATTAAAATTATTTTTACCCTCAACTTGCATTTCTTCATACAGTTTTCTTGTAAATACTCTCAAAATTACTACTCCTATTTATAATAATTAATAGCAAAATCACATAAATAAATTATACCATTTATGCCTTTTACCTACATCTGAATATTTAAATACTCTCGTAAGCATTATTATTAAAATACACTTATATTAAAAATTTTTTAATAAATAAAACCAAGGCTCCTAACCTTGGTTTACTTAGTTTTATTTATTAGATTAATGAATTCTACTTTAACTTTAAACTTATTTTCTAAATATTTAGGCATATCATTAATAAATATAGCTAAGCATTTTTTATACTACTAATATTTTTACATTTCTTTTTCCCAATATTTTAATGCATCCTTAAAATATGAATTTGCTTCTTCTTCTGACTTAAAAGATTTTTTAGGAATTATGTGTGCCTCAAATTCTTTTATATAAATGTAAATATAAGAATTATCTTGTTTTATTTTAGTAATTCCATTCCATAAATTCAAACTATTATTTACTTTCGTTATCTCTCTTACTCCTTCTTCACTGATTTCTATTGAATGTTCTCCAATAATTCCTTCATTTCTTTTTGAAAACTTTTTAATTCTCAACTTCATTAAAAATAACATCAAATAATATGACATAGGTATTGATAAAACTATTCGCAGAATAACTTGCCCCATTGATTCAGAATCAAGATATGACATAAATGCAACTAAAAATATTACTGCAATAACATTCGTATAAAATTTAAATTTAGCTTTTGAATCATATCTAATATTATATTTAGTAAAATTCCAACAATCATCTGGGGTTATATTTGTTACTACTTTCAATTTATTTTCCCACCTTTAAAATATATATATTTCTTAATAAATTAACTTACCTTATTTACAATTGTATCATAGTTTAACAGAGTAATACCTGTTTTCTAACTTATCACACTCTAGCCATTACTTAAATATCAGATTTAGCTAGGTTAATTAACATGCCTTAGCTTTTTGTAAAGCTTGACCATCATCAACGAAGCGAACTTGAGTGAATTATTATCTGCTGAACACAATATCCTACGCTAATAATCGTCTGTATTCATCAAAACATCTTTTAGCTTCTTGCATTCTACCTAACTTAGTTAGTACTAATCCCTTATTGTAGAAAAAATCTGCATCCTTTGGATTAAGTTTTATTGCCTCATCAAAACACAAAAGTGCTTCTTCTCTTCTTCCTAATTCATATAAATTGTTGCCTTTATTATAATAAGCTATGTCATAATCTGGTTCTAATTCTATAACTTTATCATAACATTTAATTGCCTCATTAAATTCACCTAATTCTTGTAATGCAAAGCCTTTCTCAAAGTATGCATTTGATTTATATTGGTCTAATCCAATAGCTTTATCATACATTTCAATTGCTTCCTCTAATTTACCTATAATATATAACTCATTTCCTTTATTAAAATAAAATGAAGGTTCCTCTGAGTTCATACTAATGCTTTTGTCATAGCACTTTATAGCATCTTCGCTTTTCCCTAACAAGCTGTAGGCATTACCCATGTTATAATAGCCGTATGGATCTTTTTCACTTAATTCTATCCCTTTTTTAAAAATTAAGATTGCTTCTTCATAGCTTCCTAAATCCTGATATGCATTCCCAATATTGAAATAAGCTTCTGCACATTTAGGATTTAATTCTAATATCCTTTTATATTTCTCTATCCCCTTGTGATATTCTCCATTACCACATAGCTCAAGACCTTCCTTATTAAAATTAGAAGCTATTTCATATTTGCTTAACTCCTTCAAGCACTTAATCCTCCCTTATATCTATGCTTTCTTCACAGATGTCCCATATTAATTCCTTGAGTTCTTCATTGGTATAACTTTTATCTTCAATAAACTTTTTTTGAAAATATTTTTATCCTTCATATAAGTTAGAATAATCATTCTACATATTTTTGAAATACAAACATATTTTGATTGTTCATAAGGAGCTACAAATGCGCACTCTTAACCAAATATAATTCTATCATTACGAAACATCTCCACTATTAAATCGTGGAATGCTCTTTTTTCAATTTCTGTAACATCGTCAGGCATTAATAAGAATATTTCATCCTTGGATAAAAAACTTTCAATAAATTTTATCTTCTCTAAATAATATATAATATTTAAAATTAATTTTACCTCTCACTATTTAATTTATTTTTTATAAAATCTCGCATTCAATAAGTTACATTACCTACCCATACTTCGCTTGTTTAAGGAATGTGCTTTGTCTTCTCCAAAGACTTAATAATATATTAAGTAAATCGAACTTGAGTGCACTGTTAGTTGATTGAAAGCATTTCACTTATTCTCCAATTGAACGTATTGATAAGTTATTTGCAATGATTTTAAATTCACTTAAATTCAGAAATTTTTCTGGACCATCCATTAATATGTTAAGTTCAAAACTTTCTTCTTCATACAGATATACTTCATTCCAGATACAATAACTTCCACATATATTACTAGGTATTATTGCAAACTTAACACCAGTAAATACCAATTTGTAAGTTCCTGTGTTTTTCATACATGCAGCACAGTCAATTGTAAGTATCAATTCATATTCAGATACTTTTTCTATAGATACTACTTTTGAATCATGAAGATCATATTCTTTTTCTAACTTTATAATACCCATAGGAGACTGCTTTCTATTGCTTTGTAATGACTATTGTAGTCATTACAAATTTTTCTAAACTTTTTAAAAAAAGTATTAAAATTATTTTTACCCTCAACTTGCATTTCTTCATATAGTTTTCTTGTAAATACTCTCAAAATAACTACTCCTATTTATAATAATTAATCGTAAAATAACATAATACATATACTAGGTAATCCAATAACATTTTCTTTCAGATAATGTCTCGCACTCAAGACGATTCTTAATCTAGCCAGACTTGGCTTGCTTAAAGAATGTGCTTTGGCTTCTTCGAAGGCTTGAATCCTTACAATCAAAGCGAACTTGAGTGATTGCTATAAGACGTAATAATACAATGTTTCATTATAAGTAATCAAAGTATCTTATCCACCAAGTGTCTTTTTTACTTATATACTTATTGACTCCATCATAAATTTTATCAAGTGATTCTGCATTTATATATATAAATCCATTTTGTTCCAAGATATTTATTATATTTTTCATTGGGTATATGTTATCCAAATTAGATTTAGTATTACCATATATTGTAACCATATTACCAAATGAGGAGAATCTTATTGACAGATCATTTATAATAGCATAGCTATTTCCCTTATTTTTCTGTTCCCTTTGACTTTCTTCTAGGATAGTCAATTCTGTAAAAAATGAGGCATCTTGTACACATTCATCAATATCTAATTCATGTGCAATCACTTTTTCAATTTCTCCTTTTAAATACTTAACACGTTCCATTTCTTCAAAATAATTAAATTTAGAAGGAAATTCACATTCCTCTGGATCATCAAAACTTAATAATAATTTTCTTAATTAATTATCCATCGTACTACCTCATATATACTTTAATATTAAAATGTCTTATAACGTTTCATGTTTGCGACGTGCCCTAGCCTTAGCTAGCTCTTAGCTTAGGCTAGGGCATGTCCGCAAACATATTGTTATATGATGTAGGGACTGCCCCTTAGTTTAAATAAAAAACACTTTTCCACTTATACCATCTAATGTACACACTTAATTGCTTTTGATAACATATATATCTAAGCCCTTACTCTTACCTTCAGTAAGAACTCTTTCTGCTTGACAGTGACTAAGGTATTTAGCAAATACAAACTCCTTAGTATTCCTTGCTAAATATAATAAATCAGGTGTGCTCTCTACAATACTTGGAAATGCCTTTTTTAGATAAATTATTTGTTTAGCTAGTGGAATTATATCAGACCATTTTATTGCTAGATCAAACGTTGGCTCAATATGACAAGTAGGCTCTAATCCTAATTCAAATTTCTCTCCAGTATCAGGGCATCTATAAATAATCTTATTATTTTTAATTGCAATTAATTTTGGTATCGGACGACCATTCAATAAATAATCAAGTAACTCTATTCTAATTATTCTATTTCCATTCTGTTTCATCTGATTTATAACGAATTTAAACTCTTCGTCATTTTCTATTATAAGAATAGCTTTATTGTTAATATTAAATATTGAATATGATTCTTCTGAAGATTTTATAAGTACATAATTGTTTTTTTCAGATGTCCACAAATATTCATTTCCCTCAAACAAACCTAATCACCTCATTAAACCTTTTGAATCCAATTAATGTGTATAGGAAATACAAAGTATGTTTAGCCCCTATTTCATATAACTAGTGAATTCCCGACACTAATGTCGGGAATATCACCTTTGTTCAATAAAATAATGTAAATTAATTATACCATTTATGTATTTTACTTACATACATGTGTATATAAATATTTTAATATTTATCTTTATTTAAATAAAAAAGTTTGTTGAACATCTCAACAAACTTAACTTTTTCTTCTCTTTCTCTCAACTTTTATGTACAACAGTTCCACCTTAAAACCTGTGTTTTTGAAGTAGTTGTATCTGCTCCCTGTCCTGTGGTAAGTTCAATTTCTATGCCTTCTTCTTTAAAGAACCCTTGATTTATTGCTGCATACATTGGTGCATAGAAAATTGATCTAGTAACTTCATTTAGTCTAATCTTAGTAACTGTAGTGTCTTTCTTTGATGTGCATCCTACAAAAGCTGTAGCAAAGACAAATAAGATTGTGACAATGGCTGTTAATTTGAAATACTTTTTCCTCATGTTTTACCTCCTTAAACTCTTCCTTTTAGTTCTCCGCTCTTTGAACCCTTGGAACTTTTATGAACTAGTTTTTAAGCATAATCCATAATATGATTTAAGAAGTAAAAGTGTTATTAAATAATACTTTCATAAGAATTATTATTAAAGCATATTTCTACCAAATATTTTACTAAGTAATAAAATCAATGCTGCTAGCCTTGGTTTACTTTACTGTCTTTATTAAATTAATTAATTCTTCTTTAGTTTTTATCTTATCTTCAAACTTATCTTGTAAATACTTAGGTAATTTATGCTCAACTTTATTATCATCTATATAAAATTTTCCGTAATAAATGCCCACTGGTTCATAACAATTCTCTACTTTGACTCCACCAGTATACTTGTTAAGAAATACTACTATATGCTCTCCTTTATCTAATGGTGGCATACCATCAAATCTGTGTTTTACAGGTTTGATTTTATTTATATCTATGTCCTTATCAGGGGATTTCTCCTTATATTTTTTGTATAAAAACTCTTTATCCATAATGCCGCCTGATTCTACAACACATATTGATGAACCTTTTATAATATTACTATCACTTTTATAAACCTCAGTAATCTCTATCTGAGAAATAGTAAATGGGGTCTGTGTATATATTACATTTCTTGTACTTTTAACTATACCCTCTATTATCATATCCGAATATTGCTTTAACTCTTCTATGTTATTAAAGTATTTTATAAGATGTGGTTTTGTATCAACTATATCATATTCTAAGCTGTTATCATTATTATCCACTAGATTTAGCACTGAAATTGTTGTAGCTAGATTTTTATTATCTAATTTTAAGATTTGTTCAAGTTTATTATTGAAACCAATCGTAAATAAGGTCATTATGAAAAAAACAAGAGATATTAGTTTTCTTCTTATTTTATTTACTCCTTCCTAAATTGTGAATCTTAGTTGTTTATTATTAACTGTAGCATGCTCCAATTAATAATTTAAAATTTAGGTTGTACTATAATAAAATATTAAGATTTTGAGCAAAATAAAAAGAGTGATAAATCATCACTCTTTGAGTCACTTTTTAAGAAATTTACGAATTAAATATTAGTTTTCAATCATGCTTTTACTTTAGAAATATTTTAAATATCCTGTAGATTCTTTATTAGCTCTATTGCACCATTTTCCCATAATTCAGTATATCTTTTTTCAACTCTAAAACCATTTTTCTCATAAAAACTAATTGTTTCTTTATACGATTTTTTTACATCTGGAGGGACTGTAAAAACCTTTATGTATTCAAACCCTAAGCTTTTTACATATTTAAAGAAATAGTTAATATTTATAGTTCCTAACCCTTTCCTCCTATAGTCTGGATGTGTTCCCATTATACTAATATTTATTGTACCATCTAAACAAGTAAACATAATAAATGACACTATTAGTCCATTTACACTTAAACATACCACATCTTGAAACATCAAATCTCATTCAGTGTCCTCTGGTACATTATTAGTAAACCATTTCACAGTTAGCTGTTCTGAAATTTCCTTGATTCTTTTTACTATATCATTCCCTGGTCTGCTATAAATAAAAATTTCATATTCCATCTTTTCACCTCATACTTTACATGGTGCATAATATTTTACCATTGTTCATCTATCATAAATTCAGGATAAATGCACAACGTTGAGAAAATTATATCATTGATAAGAAATCTATAATTTATTCCATAAAATCCATAAATCATTTGCATTTTTCTTCAATTTTATTCCTTTACTAACTATATAGATTGGCCATTTTATCAAACAAATACCAGATAATTAGTAATAATCTATAAAACTTCTACTATGTAAAATATATCCATTGTCATCAAATCTTATATATTTTCTCATGATACTCAGAGCTTTTATTCTTCTTTTAAATATGAAATACCTATTACAGAATCAAAATTAGTAGTTTTCTTAAGGTTTTTATCTTCAATTTTAGGGTGAACTAATTCTACAATAAAATTCCCTTTGCTAGAAGAATAAATTATACTTCTTATCAAATATAAATCACCGTCTTTAAGTTTTTCTCTTTCTTTTTTTATGTCACTTGGTAATACTTTGCTAATCAGCTTTATTGCTTCATCATAAGGTAATTTAGTTGGATTAAGTTCACATGCATAAGTGTAATCTTGTAATATATACCAATACTTTTTATTATCAATAGTAGGTATTTCATTTAAGCGAAAACTAGATACTATTTCATTTTCACTTTCATAGAAATAGCCTGATTGTGGTACTATGCCATAAGTTAATTGCCCTTTATTAACATTATCATATCTTTTTTTAATAACACTATTATCTGGCTCATCATCATAAGGAATATTATTAATGATAATACTAGAATTAGAATTACTAGCCTCATTAAGTACTTCTTCATTTAGTTTATTTTCTTTTTGACAGCCTACTAATAACATTGTCATTATTCCAGCAATAATACAAAATAATATGCGTTTTTTCATAAATCCTCCTGAAAGCAATATTTATCAATTAAACAGCAGGTAAATTCATTAATCAAAATTTATCTGTTTGATTTTATTTATTAACTTTATTTTTAATAAACTGTATGAAATCTTCTAATGTACCTATTTCAAATTTTGCATTTTTTCTAATGAATGTTAGTGACTTATCCTTAGTTTTATCTCCCAAAACAACTAAATCCTTATCTACAACAAAATACTTTATATCCTCATAACTTATTGTGATGTGAGCACTAACATCAATTCTATTATATTCAACAGTATAATACGTATCATAAAAGCAAACTTTTTGAACACCCTGTGAATTCTTATTTTTGTCTAGATATTTTTTAAAGGGAATCAATACAAGTTTTTTATCATTAATAAAAAATACTAAAAGTAGTATTAATAGAAACAAAGCAAGTACTATTAATGTCCAATCAGTAGGCTGTCCAATGGTGTATTCATATAATACACCTACTAATGGAATTGAGAGGATAACCATTCCAAATAAGGTAGTAACTTTTATTATTAATCTTGATTTTTTAAGTAAAACTAAAATTAACTCTTTAGTATCATTTATATTTACCTGTGAAGTAACCTGATAATTAAGATTTTCTTGCATATTATTCCCCTTAATTTTTATTAGTTTTATAACTAAAGTTATTATCAATTTTTAATTTTAAATAATCAATTAATTTATCATAATCTCCTACCCCAAGTTCTCTTTTAGGAATCAATATAACGGTAGCTAAATTATCTAACATTATAAATAATTTATTTTCTTCATCATATATTGCTTGTATCGTAGAATACTTATATTGATAACAATATGATTTTTTTCCACTTTCCGACTTTACTATAAAGTAATCATCTTCAAATGTAATCTTCGTATTTTGATGAAGGTTACTATTCTTCTTGCTATAAAAATAATTTGCAATTAAATAGAGGTTCCAGGCTAAAATATAAAGCAATAATAGTACAATAAAAATAATACTAAGAATGATTTTATCCTCTACATATACTGTGGCTATGTATATCATTACAAGTGAAAAGATGGTCTGAATAATTCTTATTGCAATAATGCTGTTTTTATAAAGTTTTTTGCAAATAAACTGTGCTAATTCAAAGGTGTCATTTGAATTGTACTTTATTCCAATAGAAATCATAGCTCCCCCTTAAATGTAATACTTATATAATTACATATTACTATTAATTGTAATTAATGTAAATGAATTCACTTTAAGTAAAGTACTTCTTCATACATAAAAATATTTTAATAGACTTATAAATTNNAATTTATAAGTCTATTAAAATTTCTAGCTATTTGTTTTATATTACTATTTAAACTATTTATATTTTTCATTATTGTTTTTATATTATTGTCAATCTCTTTAGATTAATTATTTTCATTAGTGTCATATATTAACAAAATTGAGTACTTATTAACTTAAGAGTATTCTCATTTTCAATATTAATATTTTTTGCAAAGGTAATAATAAGTTGAAATATGAATAACTTCTTGCATAATCACAATGGTACCTACAATATTTACCATGATTTCTTGATTCAATAAAGCCAAAATAAACATAGCAATAACCTCAGCAAGTATTGTTACTAAATAAGTGAAATTTCCACTTTTCTCATAAATCCAATTAAATCGTTCTTCTTTTTGCTGAATCTCAAATTCTTTAAGCATCTGAGGATTCTTTGATGTTTTAATAAATTGAATTAATTTTCTAATAGAAATAGCAGTAAATGATAATGTCAACCATTTAATGTTCTTGTTATTACCTAATTTGATTATATTTACAATAAATAGTGCTATGCCAACAAGTGCAATTATTCCATGGAAAATGATTTTTTTCTTTAATATTTTCATAATGATTCCTCCTCATAAATAAAAATTTCCTCAATACTCATGTCAAAATACCGTGCAATTTTAAAGGCTAAAATAATAGATGGATTATACCGTCCATTTTCAAGAGAACCTATAGTTTGTCTTGATACCTCTAAGGCTATCGCCAGTTCTTCCTGCCGAATACCTTTTGACTTTCGAATTTCTTCTAATCTATTTTTCACTTCAAAACTCCCTTCTTTAATATTGGAAAGTTTACTTTACATATATATTACCATGATATACCACTTATGTAAAGTAAACTTTCCATACTTTCCAAAAAAATTAATAGACCATTTTTTAGTCTGCTACATCTAATATAAATAATAGCTACTTAACTTAAAATTACACTAGTGATACTAAATAACAATATTATTCACTAATTGGTTCTAAATCGCTATTATCTAACGTTGGTGTACTTACTTTCTTTATTAGTTTAATTAACTTCTCTTTTGTTTCAACCTTATCTTCAAATTTATACTCTAAATACTTAGATAGTTTATGCCCTATTTTGTTACAGTATATATGGAATTTTCATTCTTTATTTTCTTCTATTCCGAAAATAAAAAGACAATCTATAGCTAATACTTAAGCACCTTAAAAGCTTTAGCTATAAATTGTCTAATATTATTTCTTTTTAGTTATTCTATATTAAAACGTACCATCTTTGATAAACTTCTCAACGTCATCTAACATTAAGTTAGCAGCTTTAACGCCACCAGCTGTGTTCCATATAGCATCATCAACCTTAAAAACTTTATTGTTTTTAGATACTTCTAAAGTTTTAAATAGTGGATCTTCAACCCATTCTTTTTCTCTAGCTGCTCCTTCACCTTTTTCATTTTCATAGGTAAAGTAGAACATTACATCTCCATCAGCTTCTTTAATTCTTTCTTTGCCAATTTCTAATGTGAATTCTGTACTTTGTTGAGCTTCTGGTCTAGCAAAGCCTATTTGCTTAAGGATAGTTCCTGAAAAAGTATCTCCAAGATATATTCTAGTTTTACCAGGCATAAATCTTACTAAGGAAATCTTAGTTTGAAGCTTGTCTCCAGCTGTTTTAGCTATTTTTTCAACTCTAGCATCGAATTTACTTAAAACTTCTTTCGCTTCTTTCTCTTTATTTAATACCTTTCCATAAAACTCAAAGTTTGTCTTCCATTCACCTCTTAGTGTATCTGAGTACACTGTTGGTGCTATTTCAGAAAGTTGAGTGTATATTTTTTCATGTCTCATCTTATTACCAATAATTAAATCTGGTTTAAGTGCAGCTATAGCCTCTATGTTAACTTGGCCTTCTGTTCCTAAATTTTGAACTCCGTCCATTTCCTTTTCTATATGTGCATACCATGGTTTACCAGTCCAAGATTGAACTGCACCTACTGGCTTAACTCCTAGTTCAAGTAAAGCTTCTGTTCCTTCATTTGTAAGAATAACTACCTTCTTAGGCTCACCATTTATTAAAGTTTGTCCCATAGCATGGTCCACTATTCTTGTTGCCTTGCTTGCATCAGCTGGAGCCTCTTTTGCAGCACCACTGGAGCAGGCAGTGAAGGTTACAGCCATAACCATAGTTACTGTTAGTGCTGTGACTGCTTTTAATATTTTTTTGCTAATTTTACTTTTTAAACTGTTGCTAAACATATGTATTCCCTCCAAATATATATTAAATTTCTTTTCAAGCTATATTTTGCCTAGATGTATAATATCACAGCTTTTTATTAATTGCAACTGAATATCATTTAGATTTGATAATAATTTTTAATATCATTGACACTAATAAAATCTGACTTTATACTATATATGAATTTATATATTTATTTTAGAGAGGATGTTACATAGTGTTATCTATAAGTAATAAAAAGGTTCTACACAATAACAAAAGAAAAGTCTTTCTTCTTATTATTTTAATTTTGATCTTAGTACTAGCTTTTCTCGGAAGTATAGTATTAGGTTACATAAAAACAGATTTAAAGGATTTATATAGTACCTATAAAAACTTCCAAGGTACTACAGAACAAATAGTAATACAAAGTTCAAGAATGCCAAGAGCTCTAACTGCTCTGTTTGTTGGAGCTGCTTTAAGTGTTTCTGGAGTTTTAATGCAAACTTTAACCAAAAACCCTATGGCCTCCCCTGGGCTTTTAGGAGTTAATTCAGGAGCAGCTTTTTTCATGGTATTTGTATATAGTTTTTTCCCTAGCGTTGGAACTAATTACTCAATTTTGTTTTCTTTTATAGGTGCCGCACTTTCTGTAGTTTTAGTGTACACCCTTGCTGGTGGTTTAAAGGGGCACATCCAAACCTTCGATTTAACCATATCTGGGGCTGCAATCTCAGCCTTATTTATGTCCTTTACTCAATCAGTGCTTTATAAAGATCAAACTACAATGGAAGAAATTATCTATTGGCTCACAGGTTCTGTTGAAGGAACAAATGTAGATACTCTTTTAAAGGTGGTGCCCTTCATTGTAATAGCCCTTATTTTAAGTTTTTTAATGGCACGAAATTTAGATATATTTTCTCTAGGAGAAGAAATTGCAAAAGGTCTTGGAGTAAAAACAGAGCTATTAAAGGTTCAAATGATAATTCTTGTAGTGATTTTAGCTGGAGCTTCTGTAGCCGTTGCAGGTCCAATTAGCCTTGTGGGTCTAGTTATTCCACATATTACAAAGGCAATGGTTGGTTCAGAATTTAAATGGGTAATTCCTTATAGTGCAGTTCTTGGTTCCATACTTCTTTTACTTTCTGATATTGCTTCAAGATTTATAATATACCCAAAAGAAGTTCCAGTTGGAGCAGTTACAGCTATAATAGGTACCTTTTTCTTTGTTTATATAGCTAGAAAGGCGGAAAATAAGTAATGGATAAGTTTATAGTAGTTAGAAAAAATAAATTTTCTTTAATATATGAGAAAAGAAGTTTTAAAGTATTAGTATCAATCTTATTATTAGGATTTATATCGATGGTTATTAGCCTTTGTATTGGACAAACCTTTATTCCACTTGATAAAGTCATTAACACAATTTTAGGTGGAAAAGGTGGGGAAGCTTACATAATTAATTCTCTAAGACTCCCAAGAGCCTTAGTTGGTTTTTTAGTTGGTGCCTCCTTAGGTCTTTCTGGTGCAATTTTGCAAGGAGTTGTTAAAAATCCTTTAGCTGACCCAAATGTTATGGGCGTAGTAAATGGTGGTTCCGTTGGTGCTCTTTTCTTTTTAACTCTATTTACAAATCCAAAGAACAACTCACTAACTACCAGTATATTTTATATGCCTGTATTTACTTTTGCTGGTGCCTTTTTATCAGTTTTATTAATTTATTTTCTTGCACTAAAAAAAGGAGTAACCCCTTTTAGGTTAATCCTTATTGGTATTGCAATATCAGGAGCTCTAAAAGCAATTACCTCAATTTTAATAATAAGCGGACCTGTAGTTTTCATCGCAGAAGCTCAAATTTGGTTAACAGGTACAATATACGGAACCACCTGGATTCACGTTAAGCTTCTAACTCCTTGGTTTATATTATTATTTATTCTTACAATAATTTTCACAAGAGAATTAAACCTTCAAAATCTTGAAGATAACATTTCAACGGGTCTTGGAACTAAAGTTGAAAAACTTAGATTTTTACTTATGATTATCAGTGCAGCCCTTGCTAGTGGCGCCGTTGCTGTAGGTGGTGGCATTAGTTTTGTTGGTCTTATTGCACCACATATATGCAGAAAACTTACCAACTCTAGCTTTGAAAATATAATTCCTTTGTCTGCTCTAATAGGTGGAATCATAGTAGTTTTATCAGATTTAGCTGCAAGAACACTATTTTTCCCTTTAGATCTGCCTGTAGGAATCTTTACCGCTGGTGTTGGCGCTCCATTTTTTATTTACTTATTGATTAAAAATCAAAGAACTATGAAGAGAGGGATTTAAATGAATTTTTCAGCAGAAAACTTAACTTTAGGCTATGGAGATTATATAGTTCTTAAAGATATAAATGTTACTATACCAAAAAATAAGATTACCATTCTTGTTGGAAGTAACGGTTGTGGTAAATCTACCTTGCTTAAAACCATGTCTAGACTTTTAAAACCCTTCGAGGGAAAAGTAGTTCTCGGAGATGAAGATATCTTTTCAAAACCTAATAAAGAAGTTGCTAAGAAGCTTTCAATATTAACTCAAAGCCCTACTGCTCCTTCTGATTTAACTGTATTTAATTTAGTGAAACAAGGTAGATACCCATACCAAAGTTGGTTTAATCAATGGAGTAAAGAAGATGAGAAAATTGTAGAATATGCTCTTGAGAAAACAGGCATAAGCGATATAAAAGATAAAAAGCTATCTGATCTTTCCGGTGGTCAAAAACAAAGAGCTTGGATTGCTATGACTCTAGCTCAACAAACAGACATCATCCTACTAGATGAACCTACTAACCACTTAGATATCAAATATAAAATAGAAGTCCTTGACTTATTAAAGGAGCTAAATGAAAAGGAAAATAGAACTATTGTAATAGTATTACATGATATTAACCTGGCTTGTAGATATGCAGATCATATAATTGCAATCAAAGATGGCAAGGTCTACGGCGAAGGAAAACCAGAGGAAATTATCTCAGAAAGTCTTATTAAAGAAGTTTTTCAAATAAACTCTAAAATAGTTCCCTGCCCTGTGTTTAATACTCCTATGTGTATTATTTTTCAATAACATAATAGTTAATTCTTAGCCTAATAAAGTTTTAGCTAACAATAGCTTACTATTAGTTTTCTATAAATAGTTTTCTTTAAGAAATATATCATAAATATGAAACATCCCCAGAGGAAAGTACCCTTGCATTGTTAAATGCTTGGTGGCTATCCTTTGGGGATGTTTTTATTACTTTATTTAATCGCAATTATAGTATTCTCATGAAACTGTTGCCTAGTAGCATTGTTTATTAAGCATGTATTTGCCCTGCTAGAACCACGCTATCTTCAATTTTTAAACAATCTCTCTTCCTTTCCAAAGATACTTCTTGTATATACTACAGCTGTGCAAACTCCCTCTCAATAGCTTCAGTAACTTCTGAATAATGCCTAATTCCCTTATCAATATCTGCTGTAAGTGCTTCAGAAACTACGGGAAATTCATCAATAAATTGAAGCCCTTGTATTTCCTTGATTCCATATTCATTTAAGCTATTAACTATCTCTTCTTTTCTATCAGTCCATATTCTCATATACTTAAAGCTTGACACGTATATTTCATTCATTGAATTTTCATCATAGTATGCTATGCCAAATTCTAAAAATCCATCATTAGTGAGTTCAAATTTATATTCTTGAAAGATTGCTAAAAGATTTTCCTTACTTGTAAAATCACTTAAGGTTGGGTCTTCACCTTTAAAACCCATAACACCATAAGCAATATCACCAATTAACTTATTTGCTAAGCCACAAAATACATCCCAAATTTTATCAGCATCAATATTTACTTCTACATAATTAGAGAATTTCTCATTTGAAACTTCGTGCAATACAAACCCTTCTACTATGTTTGCCGAGTTCCTTTTTTCATTAATTGCTTTTGCATCTAATTCACTTGGGTAATTCTCATCTTTAGGGACTCCAATTCCTAATGGTAGTTTATACATAGCCATACCATCAACTCCTTATAAGTAATCAGACTAAAAAACTATTGTCTACCTATTTCTAACCCTAACCCCTTTTTTTGTATGATATAAAAGCATACATTATCTTTCTCATCTTTTATTACCCCAACATTAAACTTTGATAAATCTAATAGTTCCATTAACATGGTTGGAGTTTCTACATTCCATTCAATATTATCTAACCAGTAAGGAAAGTCACCTTCTGGATTATCTGTGTGAAAATAAATTGCATCATTGGTTCCATCATGCTTATCTAAATATATCCATGTTTGAAAATCTCTTTTGCTACCCTTTGTTTCTAGTTCAATTTTTTCTATAATTTTAAGATAATACATAATATGAATTTTTCTATGTTTATAACTTACTAAAGTTATTCCATGCCAATCTAAATGTTCATGCCACATTCTACACCAGGAATCTTCTGATAGGTCTACTTCAAAATTTCTTACTTGATACTCAACACCTCTATAATGTTTTTTCAAATCTCTTGTTTTCTTTTTCATAAATTCTTCCCCCAAATAATTATTTAGTAAAAACCATACTTGAATACATTGTTAGCTGTAATTGCCTTATTAAAAAATTGTAATTAATAGTAATATAATAGGAATACTTATTAAAAATATGCCAAGCAAAATGTTGCTTATCCAATCCCTAGTTTTCTTTTCATATTTAGCTTCTTTTAAATTTCTTTGTAAACTCGTTAAGAAATGCTTATAATTTGTTATGCACTTATATTCTGCAATGATAATCCCCTTATCAATGAATTCTATATAGCTAGGAGTTTTACTTATTCTAATATCACTACCATCAAATGAAAATTGAATGGAATTTTCATTCAAAGTATTCTTTAGAATCTCTTTATATGTTTCCTTATCAATATTATAAATTCCATATTTTATATCACTGACCCTACTGTATATTATATAAGCTACAAGGATAATAATAGGAATTACCCCCATAGCTATCCATTCTAATTCTACCATATTATTATCTATAAAAGTGGTTTGAATTAAAAAGTTTATAGAAATAAAAAAATAACTTATCTCTCTTGCACTATAATGTTGTATTATAACTTTTTTCTTGTAACACATTACGCCTTGGAAAATAAAATATAGTCCAAAGGATAACGATAAGATAGTAATAAATATTAATTTTAATTTTAATTTTAAGTTCAAGCCCCTTCCTCCTTTTAATTGGTAATGGAGCATCACTGGCAGATTCTTAGTATAAGTACTAGAACCTTTGCTTCCACTCAACATAATAACATAAATTAATTATACCATTTATGTATTTTACTTACATATAACTATGCAAATAATTGTCTTAACTCCTATACATAAAGCCATTATTATAATTACAAAAACATTAGTTTTCTTCTCAGTTTACTGTTCATTCCTAAATCACAAATTCTAGTTAGTGGCTTTTGAATGTGGCATATTAGTAATAGCTAATCAAAGTTTTAAGTAGTGCTAATTATACCTTGAAACTTTGAGCAAAATAAAAAGAGTGATAAAATGTCACTCTTTGAGTCATTTTTAAAAATTTCAGTGTCATATTTTCTTGTGAATTTTGTAGACATTAATAAAAGAAACTATGAAAGCAATCCACATAAAAGGAGTAGCTCACCTGAAAATGGAAAAATTATGAGAGTTAATTTTTCTTGTATACTTACGTAAAAACACCCATCACCTGATTCTTTCCAGGTGAAAGGTGTTAATCAATATACTATTTGCTATTAACTGTCTCCATTTACAAAAGATCTAGCTTAGTTTGAGATGTTTAAGGACTTTAAAACTTCTTTATAACTCGTTGTTCCAAAACCAATTATAGAACCATCATTTAGTTCTACTTTAATTCCTTTGATATGTTTGAAAATTTTATCATAGGTTATTTTTTGAACTTCCTGTAGGCTATATTCAACCCTTGATGCCTTCTTATTATCTGCGGGTATAAAAACAATTCTATCAGGCGTGGTTATCAAAGTTCCATTTCCTATTAATCGGTCAGTGTAGTAATTCGCAAGCCCCTTGAAAGAAATATTATCGATGCCCGTTAAATCAATCTTATTTGCACTTTTAGTATAGAAACTCATGTAAATAAAAAGCACAATAAAAAATACTACAAAAGTAAAGAATGCAACCATGGGTGCCATTTCCTTGTCCACAAATAAATTGCAAATTAAATAAGCTGCTGATGCAAAAATTAAACTCAAAGAGAATGTTTTGCCTAAGTATTCCTTCATATTAATCCCCCCGTTATGTATATTTGAGTAAAAGCCTTTATAGCCCTAACCTGTCAGATAACTACTAGCTTCCTTATACTAGTATCGTTAATACTACCACTTCTATTTAGTAAGATAATGCCAATTAATTATACTATTTATATATTTTATTTACTCATACCTACCTCAATAAGTAACTTTCTATTAATTTTTATGCAAATAAAAAAGTTTGTTGAATATCTCATCAAACTCTAAAACTCTCATTTTGAAAAGGGTTAGAACTAATAATTCTTAAGTGTAAAACATTAAATTATATATAATCAATAAAACCATCTTTTATATATCCATATATTTTTATGGAGTCATTAAGTACCTCACCAGGAACATGAATCTCTCGCAGTATATGAATAATATCATTTTTCAATTCTTTGCTATTAACTTTAATCTCTAGCCACTCAATCTTACTATATTCTCTTAACTGAAAATGATTAAACCATTCTGAATCCCAATTGCTTAATAATCCATTATCAATGTTTCTTACCCTCCATAATACTGTGCCTGGGTAATTACACATGGCCATTCTAATTTCTTTCCACTTAGTATTATTCATTAAACTGTTGTATTCTCTAAAGCTCATATTTTTCACGCTCCAAAATCTATTACCTACAATTTATAGGATACTCTCCTTTATACTTCCACAGTTTATAAATTGTATAACATTCATCTGGTCCTAGTTCAAATTTATTTCCTAAACACGTATTCTTCAAGTAAGTCCTCAGATTTATAAATTCAATAATTCCTTCTTCTGTGTCAAATAGGCCAAATTCATTCACCTTTAAATTATTCATTTCTACAATTCTCCCTATATCACTATTTACACAGGAATAATAATCTGAACCACAGTAACCATAATCAAATCCAATAAACGTAAAATCCTTCTTTAAAACTTCACTAGAAACAGTTAGCATTGGTAATTTCTTTTCAGTTTCACAAAGAAGAACAATAATCTTCACCCCTGCTCTGTTGCAGGCATTTATATATCTATTTAAAACCCCAATATTATTGATATCATCTGCTCTCAAGTAATCTGAAAATGAAGTAACATTATTATCTATATAATTTATAAAAAATTGTAGTTCATTCTTTTCGACATTGGGACTGTCTAAGTCAAGTGGCCAAACATCACCTTCGATTCCTTGGTAATTTGAGTTTTTAGAGCGATGATTCTTTTTCTCTTCAATAATAAGAAAGCCATTGGCAAAATATTTTACTTCTCCTGACACATACATATTTATATCACCTTCTTTTAATATACTTTAACTAAATAAGCATTATATAATTAAAAAAACTTTATATAATGCTTATTTAGTGCTACTTATTATTCTCTTCCATCAATAATCAAAGCTATCTTTAATAAATTATTGATTGAAGTTATAAGTTCTTACTCTTATAAGTCAACATAATTCTGTATATTAAAACTTATCCATTCTAAACCTGATATATTTGTTCTACTACATATTCCTTCAAAGCTCCACTTTTTTCCTGCATTGATCTCAGGTCCAACTATATGACAATCTTGTCCTAGTAATTTATAAGTTCTTAGGACTTCAAATATAGCTTTTTCAACTTCGTCTATTCCAAGTGGGGTTGTAAAACTAACTTCATATAGAGAGTTGTCCTTCCAATATTTCTGTGAGCTTATTACTGTAATAGGTTTTTCTATAACTTTCTCTAGTTTTTTAATCATTAACTTAATTTTACTTTCTGAGTTAATCTTAAAATAGGCTTTCCAACATATATTTTCAAATTTCATTCTTGTAATTGTTCTCCCTATACTCCTTAATATTATCAATTGCTGCATTTAAAACGCCTATAAGCTCTTTAGCATTTTCTAAGTCTAAAACAACTTCTGAATCACCACCATGTCGCTCAGTGACCCCAATTATTAATTTATCTGCAAAAGTACTGATAATTACACCTGCTATATCATCCTCATCTGAATTTTGACCTTCTAGATATTTAAAACTCTTTCTTGTAATTTCCATTAATAATTCTCCTATTCTGAAACTACTCAATCAACGTATTTATTTTGCAAACTCTGCCTCTACCCCAAGTTTTGAGTGAGGCAAATAGGTTATATTATAATTGAGTTTGTAATATATTGTCTTATATCTATGTTGGAATTTAACTTCTATTATTTCATTAGTATTAAAATCTCTTACAGTTACATATTGAACTTGTCTATTTTTTGTTGACCCTGTTCTAACTTTTTCAACTTCACAATAACTTTTCATATACTCGCCTTTTACTACATTAGGGATATCCAAAGTCATTAGCAAAAGCTCTTTAGCGATGAAAAAATATAATACTAGGCTAATTGCACTTGATAAGGTAACGAGACCTATATTTCCGATTTTTTTAGACAGTGAAACTTTATTCCTGGGTTTCTTTTTTCTTTTTTTACCTTTGTCATCATTTAGTTTTTCTTTTAATGCAAAATAAATGAATGCAAATATACCCGCTGAAAAAACCACAAAAAACAGTGTCAAAAATATATACCACGCCCAGAAAAACACATAACCACTCCCTAAGTAGTATAGTATCCCACCAGCAATTAAGATTGCTATTAAGCCCCTTTTATCTTTATTCTTACTTGACTTCCTATTTTTCTTAAACTTCATAAATAATATAACTCCCCATTATTTATTAGTTTTTCACTAATTTCTCTTAATAAGATACATTTTGAAATAAAAACTTAAATTTCTCTTGTTCATTTATTAATCTCATTTTTATCTCCATATAAAAATATAGTTATACTTAAACCATATCTAATACTAATATAGTTTTAAAATTTTAGATATTTGAGGGTTATCTATGGAAACCGCTATACTTATTAAGTTCCCAGGTTTAACACAAAATGAATCACGTAGAAAATCTAGTATTGTTGAACTCCCTATATACTCCTTAGATTCATATTCGTAGGAATATGTTATTTTTCGGGTACCTTGAATAAATATTGCATTCATATTTGTAATTTTTGCTGTAATAACCTTATATGCTTTAAACCTATTTCTTATAAAGTTGGCTCTAAACTTATATATTAAAATAAGAATTATTTCGATGGGAATAGTTAAGTACCATATTTCAGGCTGTATAGCAAGATTTATAATTATTATAAGTATATATGCTATGGACATAATCTTTGCAAATCCTGCCGCAACATCTAAATTTATCATTTTACTTAGTTCTTCTTTACTATTATTCATAATTCACCTCACAAAACTAGTTTTTTAATATCCTAAATTGATTTCTACTACTATCTTGATATCCCATAAAGTTTCCTACTGAATACACACCTTGCTCTAAGTAACTTTTTATAAGTTACTTAAACTTATCCACTAGAGAATAATCAAGTTATGTACTTAATCTTCATCCTTATAAATTTTCTCGATATTCTATTCAATAAAATCAACTGAAACTTTTTCACAAACAATGTTTCCCACTAGTCCTAAACTAGCATCTATTGTAACTTCAATAAAATCTCCATTATATCTAAACTCTATTCCCAAAATAATGTTTGAACTCCACCAATCCTGAAAATCCATCTCCTTAATTCCCAAAAACTTTAAAACTATTTTACATTTTTCTCTTCTATCCGGGACTGTATTCATTTCTATTATCATGGATATACCACTGGAATCAAGCCTTACTTCTTCTATTTCGTCATCATGAAAGGATGGCCAATATTCATATACACTAATAACTTTATATGATCCTTTAATAGATTTTCTTGGAGAAAAAATTAATTGAAATTCGCAGTTGCCTGGATGTATGTCATCTCTATACCACGGACTTAAAACTATAAATTTCCCATTTTCGTCCTCATCAATCTCTATTATTGTAGCAGTATAGCTTTCTTTCTCAGAGTAAATAATCTTGATTTTATCGTATCCCTGAAACTCAATATCCTCATCTGATTCATAGTAAACTTTATGCCAGTTGAACTCTAACTTAATTGTTTTAATAATTTGGCATTTTAACATAGCTAAATTCCGCCTTCCCTCATAAATATTTTGCTAATAATCTCCCTATGCTTTAACGCTTCCTCATCACTACTATCAATGCTCAAAACTTTATTAATCCACTCTAAAGACTTGTGATATTTCCTTAAATAATAGTAGCAATTTGCAACCATATTCATTACTTCAATATCATTTGGAAATAATAAATTAGAATGGTGAAAAACTTTTAATGCTTCATTATATTCCTTAATTTTATACAAAACACATGCTTTGTTAAAATATGCACTTGAATCACTATCATCTAATTGTATGCTTAAATCAAACTCTTCAATAGCTTTTTTATAATCATTTAATCTAGAGTAAGCAATACCTAAATTTAGATGATATTCTGCTTCTTTATCATGTAACTCGATAGCTTTTTTATAGTATGTTTTTGCTGTTTCAAACTCTCCTACTTTATCATAGTAAACACCTAAGTAGTAATAAACATCACCCTCATTTGGATTTACCATTAAAGCTCTATTAAAGTTACCTAATGCTTCAGTATAATTCTCTAGCTTAAGGTATACTCTTCCCTTATTAAAAAGCGCTCTTTCCCATAATCTTATTTGTAATACTTCATCAAAAGTGCTCAAAGCTTTACTATATTTTCCTAAGTTTAGATAACAACACCCTATATAATTTAATGAAGAAGTTCTATCTTCTTTTATCTTAAGTGCTTCCTTAAAGTATTTAATTGCCTCTTCATATTTTCCTTCAACATATAAATTTTCCCCTGTGTCATATAGATTCATTAAACTGCTCATTATAACCCCTTTGTTTTGTAAATTATTACTATAATTATATCATCTTGGAATTCTAACTACACCTCCTAAGTTAAGGATTTTATCTATTATGTTCTCAATTAAATTAAATAAAAAAAGTTTGCCTAATACCTAAGCAAACTTAATTTTTTTATCTACCTAATTCAATTATGTTAGCAATAAGAGCTTTACATCTTCCGCAATCTTCTCCTGTGCCAGCTCCTGTAACTTCTCCAACTTTTTCAACAGTATTAGCTCCATTTTTTACTGAATCAACTACTGTCTTAAGAGAAACTTCCTTGCAGCCACATACAGATGAAAGAATATTTTCAAGTTCACTTTTACATCCTTCACACTGAGTACAAACTCCAGCCTTTTGGACTAAATCCTCTACTGTTCTTGCACCACCACACATAGCCTTTCTAATTGTTATATAGTCAACATTATTTTCAGTACAAATTGTTCTATTGCCTGCCATATAAATCACTCCTAATCTTTTGTATATGATTTTAATAATTTGTGATAACCACCTTAATATTATTACATTTATCAATATATCACAATATTAGAGTGTGTAAATATTTTAATATTGTGTTTTATATTACAGGTTAAAATAAAGTATTGAAAATTATTTAAAGAGTACCTAATTTACAAAACTACCTAAGAATTTTCTTATATTGCTTTCACAGACTATAGTATTTTTTTCTTAAGTATTATAAGAAAATCTTCCTCCAATTTATCTTTAAGCAATTATCTTACTTAAAGAAACTGGTGGAAGATTTATTGATTCCTAAACTACCCACTCTTCGCAATTCCACACCTCTGTTACAATATCATTGTAAAACTCTGGTTCGTGGCATACTAAAATCATGCTGCCCTCATATTCTTTTAAGGCACGTCTCAATTCATCTTTAGCATGGATATCTAAATGGTTTATAGGCTCATCTAAAACTAATATATTTGAGGGTTTGTTAATTAGTTTGCATAGTCTTAGTTTAGCTTGTTCTCCTCCACTTAATATATCCACAGTACTGTCTATATGCTGCCTAGTTAATCCACACTGTGCAAGACTTTTTCTTACTTCTGTCACTGTCATTTGTGGAAAGCCATCCCACATATCATATAAAACCTCTGTGGTATTATCCTCTGCCATTTCCTGCTGAAAATAACCTATCTTTGTATATTCACTTAGTGTTATTTCACCACTTATAGGCTCTAAAAATCCAAGTAAGCTTTTTAAAAGAGTGGTTTTTCCTAAACCATTAGCTCCAGTTATTGCAATTTTTTGTCCTCTTTTCATCTTTAAATTAAGAGGTATGCTTAAGGGCTTATCATATCCAATAACTAAGTTTTGGGTTTGAAAAATCATATTTTCTGGCATTGCTACACTTATAAAATTAAAGTAAGGCTTAATTATATCTTTTTTAATTTCTATTCTTTCAATTTTATTAAGCTTTTTTTCTCTTGCTTTAGCTTGTTTTGCTGTTGAAGCTCTTACTTTATTTTTTCTTATATAGTCTTCAAGCTTTTTAATTTCCGTTTGCTGCTCTTTATATTCAATAAGCCGCTGTTGTCTTCTAATTTCATAAAGCCTAACAAAGTAATCGTAGTTCCCTTCATATCTTGTTAGCTCTTTGTGTTCAAGATGATAAACTACATTTACTACACTGTTTATAAAACTATTATCATGGGATATTAGTATGAATGCATTTTCATAATCTATCAAGTAACCCTTTAGCCATTCTACATGCTCTTCATCTAGATGGTTAGTTGGCTCATCTAATAACAAAATATCAGGCTTTTCTAAAAGAAGCTTGGCAAGTAAAATTTTAATTCTCTGTCCCCCACTTAAGGTGGAAACTTCCTTTTCTAAAAGCTCTTTGAAGCCAAGACCATTTGCCGTTGCCTGTATTTTTGAATCAATGCTGTAAAAATCACTTTTATCTAGTATTTCTTGGATTTTAGCTATTTTATTTAAGGCTTTATCCATTTCCTCAGTATTCATATTACCAAGGCTATTATATAAACCATTAATTTTATCTTCCATATTATATAAATCAATAAATGCTTCTCTCAAGAAATCTATTGTGCTAACCCCTTCTTTTAAATCAATCAGCTGATCCATATATCCAATGGTATATTTTTTATTCCAATGAATACTTCCACCATCTGGCAGAAGCTGATTTGTAATAATTTTCATAAAGGTGGATTTGCCCTCTCCGTTAGCTCCAATAAGCCCCACATGTTCTCCCTTATATAGATTAAAGGATACATTACTAAAAAGTATTCTATCTCCGAAAGAATGGTTCATGTTTTCAATTGTTAAAATGCTCATAAATTCTGCACCTCCTGTACCCTCATTAACTATAATATCATCTATCAGTGCAAGCACCCAAGTTTATAAATGTTTCTGTAATAAACATGACCATAAAAAGCTAAAGGCATATCTTCATAGCAAAAACTACGAAAATATGCCTTATATATAGGGAAGTAAAATCAATAATTGTTTATACATTGAATCTCCCTTGGTTCCTTTAAGACTTTTTTGAGATGAATAATTAAAATTCATCATGGAAGCCCCTATCACCCATATTTTTTTTGATTCCTGATTATTCTTCTAATGCTACTTTCCGTTAAGAAATACGCTTCGCATAGGATTTTAACCGACACCCCAGAGGAATACTTGCTAAAAATTTCTTTATCTCTAGCTTCAAGTTGCCTTTTGGTTTCAGTATTTTCTCCCCAGGATTTTTTATTTTCATTTTTTCTAGGTATATAAATATATCCCCCATCAATATAGTCTTGAATTAGTTCTATTATATTGTTTGGTAATATATTCTCTGCTTTCTCATATTTCATAATTCTTCGCTCCAATCTACATTTAATTCCTAAATGAAGATGCAAAGACTGAATAAAACATGAAAAACTTAATATTTACTTACAAGATATACAACATGATAATTTAAAATTAAATTAAGTGGTTTTAACACTTTTGTGTAACTTTAGTTTTCTCTGCAGATATCTATTTATTAGCTCCAAGCAAAAGTTTTTCATATTCTACAAGCTTTGCATGGAGCCTACTACTATTGTTTGACACATATCTAATCCACTTCCTTTTTTACCCTATAATAAACTATTTTACTATTCTTTGTCAATTTTGTTCCTTATATACTGAACTGAAAAGTTAGTATACTACTTATAAAGTCATATTTATTTAATTTTATTAATATCTCAAAAACCCATGACCTAATTATAATTAAATGGCTTTAAAGTAGTTTTCCTATAAAGTTATAGGCAATTTCATCTTCCCATTGAGAAATTTTAATGTGTTCAAAGGTTTCTCCTCCAACAGAGTAGCTTAATAATTCCTTAAGCTCCTTATAATACTTTTCTCTATCTATCCTGATTTTGCTAAGTAAACTCTTTTGAGCACAAGGCTTGCTATTTGCGTCAGAGGGAAGCATTAGCATTGCTAAACCACCAACATACTTATTTTTATTCACATTGGGTTTGATCATATTTATATAAGTAGTGCCATCCTTTGGACTTTTAAGGTTAAAAAATATAAGTTTGTCCGAAATATCATAATCCCCTTTAAAAGTTTTAACCTCTTCTCCCTTTGAAAGTATTTTAAATACAGCTTCATCATTTAAAAATTCAACAACACCTTCATGAATAGCTCCTTCTTTTGCTATGTTTGTCACTAAGAAATAAATATAATACTGCTCTTCAAATATGTCTAATTGAACTTTTTCCCTATTTTCTACATTTTCAAGTTCTCCTGAAACTAATGGAGTAGTTATAAGTTGTTCTAAAGTTAAGTTATAAACCTCACATATAAATATTAAGGTTTCAATGGAGGGAAAAGCCTCTCCAGCCTTATATTTAGAAAGTAAATCCTCTGAAACCCCAATCTTTTTAGCTAGATTTTTTTGAGTTAACTCTAATTGAATTAGCTTTTTTAAATTATAAATAAAAGTTTTCGATGCTCTTTCAAAAATGTGATTTTTTAAAGCTTTAATTTCGTTAATGTTACTTTCCGTAACTTCTGAGTTATTCTTTATATAATTTAATTTATTCTTAATATTTTCATCTATTCCTTTAAGCTCCAATAAATTCTTTTTCACCATTTTCACCACCAATTGTAATTCCTATAATAATAATCAAGTTACTTGAATATTATTCAAGTATGTATTATAAACTTTTCAAGTATTTTTGATACTTCTATATAGTAATTGTAACAAGACAGCTAATATATTACCATAATAATGAAGTTTGAAACTCATATTTTATAGGCACTAAGAAAATTTTATTTAGAGATTTTATATATAGATAGACAAGCTTAAAACTTTATATCTTTTTAGTATGAAAATTTGTTCATACCAAGAATAGCTTAGATATTTGTATTACAATGAGCTTGCTTCTCTCCTTGAAGAAACTACTTTTGGAAGTAATATTTAAAATGTTAAAGTGGTTTCTCTATATAAATTAAGTATAAATCTTTTGCAAAGTAATTGCACTATCTAAAAGTTGGAGGAAACTTTATGAAGAAATTTAATAAAGATTTTGATAAAACTAAAATTAAAGCTATTTTATTTGACTCTGGTAGAGTCCTAAATAAACCAGCTACAGGTCATTGGTTTATAACTAATAATTTTTTCTCATATATAGATAAGAAAAAATTTGATTCTATACCTGTACCCCAGAAAAAGTTAGCTTTTCATAAAGCATCAGAATATATTAATAATCAAAAATTAATTAAGGATGAAAACGAGGAATATTTACACTTTTTTAATTACTATAGTATTTTTGCAAGTTTTCTACCGGAATTAAACTTAAGAATAGAAGATGTACAAGCTATTACAAAGGATTATGTATATAACTATAATAAGTATAGTTTTTTCCATGATTCCCTAGAGCTTATCCCTGAGCTAAGCAAATCTTATAAATTAGCTGTGGTATCTGATGCATGGCCATCTCTTGAAAATGTTTTTAGAGAAGTAGGGCTAAGAGATTATTTTTCATCTTTTATTATCTCCTCACAAAGAGGTATTACAAAACCTCATGAATTAATGTATAAAGCTGCTCTTGAAGAATTAAAGATTTTGCCTGAGGAAGCCATATTTATAGATGATAATATAGAAAATTGTCATGGGGCAATGAAGCTAGGAATCAATTCTATTGTATTGTGTAGGGATTTTAAATCCTATGCTTATCATAAGTTATTTAAAAGAAATTGCCCTACAATCAGAAGCTTATTAGATATTAAAAAACTCTTAATGTAGTAAATAAAAAAAGTTTGCTGATAAATTCAGCAAACTTTTTCCTCTTACCCTAGATTTATTTAATTTATAATACTTTCTGAAGAATCTACCCTCAATTTTGTTTAAATCAAAGATATACCATAAATTATAGCCGATGTTAAAAACATCTTAATAGCTCTATAAATATTCTTTGTTGCTCTTTCCTGATCTTCAATAACACCATCTACTTCATTTTGATACATTCCTCTATTTCTTATATATTCATAATCCTTGCTCATCTTAGAACCACCCATGGCACCCGCAGCCCCTATTACTATTACTACAATGGCTGCATACTTCAGTATACTCCTTTGATCATATCCTCCAAAGTAACATATAGCTATTATTATTAATGAAATAAACACTCCTGAAATTGCATATATTAAAAGGCTTTTCATTTGTTCCATTATGGTTTCAATTATTCTTTGTATTATTTTTTTCATTACAAACTCCCCATATTATTGATACTTTCTCTAGTAACAAATATCTGTCTTGGATACCTAATTATTTGTTCTTTATGATTTTTCTCAAAGGTCTTGAGAAGTACAATAATAAAAAAGCCTCCTTCAAACATACTTACGTAAATATATATTGTATAAATATATATTTACCTACATTATAAATATATGTTTTTTATCATTAGTAAATGTCTATTTCACTAATCATTAAGTTTTTATCATTACATTTTAGCTAAAAAATATTTTTCTTATATAAAAATAGCTTAAAGAAAATGTATATTCTTTAAGCTACTTTGTGACTTTTCATGCAGTTTATCTCTAAATAATAGTAATAACCCTATAATTTCTTCTATAGGTTCCTTATATTAATTTATTTCTCATTAAAAAACTTAGCTAATTCCCTTGCAGTTTCTAGTGCTTCTACATCATTTTTAGAGGGAACTTTGTCTGTGTTATGGCTATAAACTACTGGTGCAATTTCTGTACAGTTCATGTCTTTTAACAAGATTCGAGCTGTGCTATAGGCCTTATCAATACTTCCATCTCCCCCTCCTACAAGTATAACTCCAGCTTTTTTCTCTTTTTCAATGGGCTTAACCTTACGAATAAATTTTGCACAATAATAGGTTTGAAGCCTGCTTGTAACACTAAGTAAAGGGCCTGTAAGCTCTGAAAAGTACAGTGGGGATGCAATTAACACATTATCACATTCCTGAATGTAGTCATAAATCTCCTGCATTTCATCATCAATAGAACACCCTTCATTCTTCCAGCAGTATCTGCAATCAATACAAGGTTTTATATTGCAATCATATGCATTTACAATCTTATATTCTCCTTGAAGATGACTTATAAGTTCATTTATTAAAGTCATAGTATCTCCATTTTTTCTAGGTGTTCCAGTAAAAATTAATGTTTTCATCAATCTTTCTCCCTTTATACAATAATTTATTGTTTCTGTATTTTATCTTTATATGTTTACTTTTACTAACCGTTAATTTTTCTTCCCTATATTAACATCCCATTCAGTACCCTTAGGTCCATCTAGGATAAGAATTCCTTTTTCTATGAGTACTTCTTTAATTTTATCAGCATTTGCATAATCCTTATTTGACTTATATTCACTTCTTTTTTCGATTAATGTTTTTACTTCTTCCTCTGTTATGCCGAATTTTCCTAGATATTTATTCTTTATTTCCTCAATGACCTTTTTAGGCTCATGCTGCAGGATTCCCAATACATAGTATGTGTTTATTAGTGTTTCTTTTATTAATTTTAAATTCTCTATCTCTTTAGTTTTATTAATCATTGCTTTCATTTTATCAAAGTGCTGGAACAAGTGAGAAAGTGCAACTGCAGTATTAAAGTCATTGCTCATAGCTTGGTCAAAAGAATTTTTAATTTCAACTGACAACTCTGGCTTGACTTCCATATCTGTTGATTTTTTTTCCTCATTTAACTCCTCATTAGTTTTCAAATTATCAATAGTGTTGAAGAGTTTATAAAAATTATATATATGTTTTTCATTTTCCTCAAATACACCATCAATTATGTTTATATCTGACTTATAACTATTTTGTAGCAAAGTAAATCTTATGACATCTGAATGATAGTTATCTAAAAGCTCTTTTAATGAGATTCCGTTGCCTAGAGATTTACTCATCTTTTGACCATTTATCTTAACAAGTCCATTATGTATCCAATAATTTGAAAACTGTTTTCCTGTTAATGCTTCAGATTGTGCAATTTCATTTTCATGATGTGGGAAAATTAAATCCTTTCCACCACCGTGAATATCCATTGTTTCTCCTAAGTATTTCATACTCATAGTTGAGCATTCAATATGCCAACCTGGGCGACCCTTACCCCATGGAGACTCCCAGTAAATTTCACCTTCCTTGGCACTTTTCCATAAGGCAAAGTCCTTACTGTCCAATTTTCCAGGCTCAATATCTTTTCTTACTCCATTAATACTATCTTCAATAACTCTGTTAGATAGTTTTCCATACTGAGAATATTTTTCTACAGAGAAAAATACATCTCCAGCCTCTGCTCCGTATGCATAACCTTTTTCAATTAACTTACTAATGAAACTAATCATATCCTCAATATTTTCTGTTGCCTTTGCTTGAACTGTTGGTTTATCAACTCCAAGGTTACTTAACTCTAAATCCGTTTTAATAATTTGCTTTTTAGCATATTCCTGTGGGTCAATGCCTAACTCTATGCCCTTTGCAATAATTTTATCATCTACATCAGTGTAATTTCTTACATAAGTAACATGATACCCTTTATACTCAAAGTACTTTTTAATAACATCAAATATTACCGCTTGGTATGCATGTCCAATATGAGCATCTCCTGATACTGTAATACCACAAGCATACATCTTCACTTTTCCTTCTTCTATGGGAACAAATAATTCCTTTTTCTTAGTTAATACATTATGAAAATAAATATTCATCTTCTTCACTCCTTTTATCCTGCACAAAGCTACACTTACTTCTTTATAACAATAGTTAAAGTACTAAAAATATTTTTTAATAACCTATAAGGCATCAAAAAAACAATGGGAGTTTCAAAGCAATTTACATAAAAATTTCTTTTGAAACCTCCCCTTAATTCTCATCTAAAAAATCTACTCATGCTTTATTCTATGGTATTAAAACTTCTTTATAAAGTCCTATGTCTATAAATTATTTTATAGGAGCCATTAGTATTCTTCCTGTTCCACGGTACACATTAACTAAGCCTTCTCCTGAAACTGCTGAGCCAACTAAACTCTTACCAGATTTTTCAACTCTAAATTCTAAGGTATCAGACCATGCAATAGCATAGTTTCCATCAATTCTAACTTCATCATTTTGAAGTTCAAATTCAATAAGTTCTTCCCTTGGTACTGGACTTTCTAATATTGCAACACCTTCACCTCTAAGACATAGGTTAAATAACCCTTCATTTCCAAGCATTGCTGAAGAAAGGTTAGTTCTAGCTACTACCTTTTGTTGAACCTTAGATTCACAAGCTAGGAAAAGTCCATCATCAAGGACCAATCCACCCCAATTTGAAACTTCTTCAAGTAAAATATGCTTGTAAGTTGGTTCTAGCATTAGCAAGCCATTACCTTGATATCTTGGTTTAATTGCAGATTCCTTTGTTACTTTAGAAGATAGAGCTTTGCCTAAAAAGTCTCCAATTCCTTTAACATCAGCAACCATAGTAACAGAGCCTGAAGTCCACTGCATTGCCCCAGCACTTATTGTATAAGCATTTCCTTTTAGCTCAATTAGCACCTGTCTTTTTCTAACCTTCATTTCTGAAGCGAAATATGCAGATACTGCATTTGAATAGTCAACGCTTAAATCTCTCTTATACTCAAGAACTTTTACATCCCCTTTTGAAGCTATTATTTCTATGTTTTTATTATCATATAAATTCTTGTAAGTTATCATTGAAATTCCCACCCTTATATTATATTTTTATTTAATACTACCTGTTTTTTTATACTTATTCAAGAAATTCTATCCAAGTATATATCCTCTAGTTTACTTTCGGAAATTCGCATTATAATTAGGAAACTAGTTTTATCTTATAAATTTACCTAGGAGGATTTATTAATTCTGTATTGAGAAGGAGAAAAACCAGTGTGTTTACGAAACATTTTTCCAAAATGAGTGCTATCATTGAAGCCCGTTCTGTATACAACTTCACCAATTGGTATGGCAGTTTGGCTTAAAAGTATGGAAGCTATTTTGATTCTAAGCTTTATAACATAATCTATAACCGATTGGCCAGTAACCTTTGTAAACTCCTCTGAAAGTGTCGTTCTATTAATGTGAAATTGAATATATCAATTCTCTAATTATAGCTTATCCTGTACACCTGAATTTGTTATACTATTCAAAGGTTCCTTGTTTAAATATATTCCTATGCTAAAAATTGCATCAAATTATTAAAAGTAGCAACCTCAAGTTTTCTCCTTCAGGTTGCTACTTTCACCATAAGTGATTAGAGTTTCTTTTTAACGTAATATTTATCTATTCCTTATACTTTAGTTTATAGTCATTATGTAAAATTTCTTTATTTTTTATTTTGTCAGTTTCTAAGTATTCATTGATTAGCTTACTTGGATTTTCATGAAAATCTTTTTTATCTTTTGCAAGCTTTTCTAATCTTTCCTTACTTTCTTCGCACATAGCTCTAATCTTAAGTTCAAGTTCATCTAAAAATCTAACCTTACAACGTTGCAGCTTCATCAATGCTTCTCTTTGATCTGCAGGACTCTTTGCATTAATCATTATTATCTTAAGCATCTGTTCTTCAAGCTTTCTTTCAAAGTCTTCTAATTCCTTTTGATGCTTCTTATCCATTTCCATTTTTTGTTTTTCTAAATCCTTAAAAAATTTAACATATTCATTCACTTCATCCTTAAGCTTATCACTACTAGTATTAAACTTAGTATTTATCACTTCATAAAAGTGTATTCTAGTATTAGAATCGCGATTTTGAAGCATAGCTTCTTCAAATTTAGTAATTAACTCTTTAGAACTTCCATCAAGCTCTAATTTACTTATTGCATTATCTGCATTTTTCACTTTATCTTCTTCACCAAAAGCTTGAGCAAGATTGCTATAGTACATTTTTAAAGTATCTTGTAGTGATATAAAATCTTTATAACTTAAATTTTCAATAGTTTCCATTACGTCTGTTTTGCAAAAACTATCCTTTAAAAAATGTTGCAGTTCTTTATCAGTACCTTCCAAATTGTTTTTGTAAAAAACTTTTGTGGCAGAAATCATTTTAGAAATGTTTGCTTCAACCTTCTCTGAATCAGCTAGTTTTTCAGCTTTTATGCCTAAGTCTCTATGATCTTGCATATTACTAACTTTTTGATAATAAGCATTATTAAAAAATAAATCTATTCTGTCTGCAAACTCCTTAGCCATGGTTTTCGTATAACTATCAAATGAAGTATCTAATACTTTTGTTAGTTGTTCTTTTTCTGATACACTCAATTTTAAGTTATTCTTTATACTATTTAAAATTTTTCCATATCCATTGACATGTTCAGCCATTGATATTTCATTATTTTCTCCATAAATAGTAAATTCCCTATTAAACTTTGATGAAATATCACCTACAATTGTCATTATTTCATCATTAGAGTAATCAAAACTAAAATCTATAACATCGCAAATTTCCTCAAGCCAATTGTCACGTTTAACATTAGCTTCCATATTATTAACAATATTATTATTTGTGTTATAGTTTATCTGTTGTTGGAAATAATTTGAATCTAACTTATTAATATTAACCATATTTACCCCCAAAATATGTAATTATATTTTTACCAATTATATTATCGATATTGTCTTTGTAAACTTAAGTCATAATATGTAAATTTATACAAATAAACTACTTATATACACTTTTAAACAAAACTTCTTTTCACTTCAACTCAACACATTAAATAAGAATGACTTCTTTCTTCTTACAAACAATGAAAGAAAAAAGAAGTCAAATGTATATTATATTATGTCATTTTATTATACTTATAAAGCAACAATTATCAGCTACATTGTTACTTGTCCAAACTATCATCCTTTTCAAGGTGTACGGCTATATATACATTAGCTATTGTCTATTAGAAAAAATAGTAGTATACTTGTAACATAATATGAACCAGGTTCATATTATAATATTTGTAAGGAGAAAGGAGACATAATGCCTAAGATTTTGGAGAATGTGAAAGAAACTCTTCTTGCTGAAGGTAGTGAGTTACTTTTGGAGAATGGCTATGTAAATCTTAATATTAGAGATGTTGCCAAAAACTCTGGCATTGCTGTAGGCACTTTTTACAACTACTTCTCTAATAAGGATGAACTAGTTAGAGAAATAATTCTTAGTAACTGGAGGAAAATTTTAATCCATATTGATGCGTTACCTTCTAGTGATAAACCACTAGAAAATAAATTATTTACCTTAGCTCGATATCTGGATGGCTTTTTTAAAATTTATTCTGGTGTGTTTGAAGCAATGATTGTAAGCAATGAAAATCAATGTCCAAGAGAAAAAATATTTTCTCACTTATATAGTGTAGTAGAAAATATTATTGATACCTCTATCGATAAGGGAGAAATAAATCCTTCCTTAAGTTCCTATAAAATTTCAAAAATCCTTATACCAACTATGTTTTATTTACCAAAGGATAAGGATTTAACTTTCGAAGAATTTTACAGTATTTTAAATTTGAACTAGGTATATAAGTTGCAATAGCATTTCTACATCACTTAATAAATTAGAAGCAGCTTATATGAAAGAGAGTGTAAAAATAGGTTTATTATTAGTTCAGTTTCTTTATTGCACTATATATTAAAAATCTATATTTTATTTTTAAAGTTTATGAAAATTTGTTTCACCTTTTACATAAACTTGTCCTAGATCTTCATACTAATACTATCTTGTGCTAATTATTTATTGAAAAATGTAAATTAGCACAAGTAGCATATATTTTTTTATATTATTATGAACCAAGTTCAGAAAGGAGAAAAAAATGAAAAATAACAAAACTTTAGTACTTATCATGTTTTTATTAGGTATTTTTATAGGGGCACTTGACTCTGGAATAGTTTCCCCTGCAAGGACAGTTATTGCAAACTCTTTATCTGTATCTCCAAATGATAGTATTTGGATGATTACCATTTATACTTTAGCTTATGCGGTATCCATGCCTATAATTGGCAAGATATCAGATAGATATGGCAAGAAGAAGTTATTTACTTTTAGTATTGTTGTGTTCGGAATTGGATCTTTATTATGCGGTCTATCAAACTACTTTGGAGGTTTTACCTTTTTATTAGTTTCTAGAGTAATTCAAGCTATTGGTGGTGGTGGAATTATTCCAATTGCTACAGCTTACATTGGGGAAAGCTTTCCTCCAGAAAAAAGAGGTACTGCCCTTGGTTTAGTTGGGGCAATATTTGGTATTGCTAATATCCTTGGACCAACAGTAGGTTCTGCCCTTTTAAGTTTATCAGGAAACTCTAACTGGGGGGTTCTATTCTTAATTAATGTTCCTATTTGTATCATAGTAGTTATAGCCTCTATGAAAATTAAAGAAGAAAAAGTCACTAAGGCCCCTACAAAAATGGACATAAAGGGAAGCATAGTAGTAACTGCCTTAATACTTTCCATTATGTATGCTTTAACAAATCTTAAATTTCATGATTTTGCTAACAGCATAAAGTCTACTAATGTGTATCCTTATTTAATAGCTTTTATTATACTTTTACCAATTTTCTTTGTAATTGAGAGAAAAGCGGAAGACCCAGTAATTAATTTAAAATACTTTACAAACCGTCAAATAGCTCTTACCCTTTCTATAGGTTTTATTACGGGTGCTGGTATGATGGGAATAGTGTTTATACCTCAATTTGGGGAAAATGTTCTTAAACTTAAAACCGGTTCAGGTGGTTATTTGATAACTTTAATGGCAATCTTTGCAGGTTTCTGTGCACCTCTAGGTGGAAGACTTATAGATAAGTTTTCTGCTAAGTTCATCTTAATTCTAGGTTACTCTTGTACCTTAATAGGTGCTTTAATTATGGCTACTTTAGTAATCAGCTATCCTTCTATTATAACTTTAATTTTAGGACTCGCTTTCATGGGCTTAGGTATGGGCTTTACTATGGGTACACCACTGAATTATTTAATTCAAACTAATGTATCTGAAAATGAAACAGCTTCTGCTCAAGCAACCTTATCCTTGATACGTTCTATTGGAGTTGCAATTTCTCCAAACTTACTTATAAATTTCATAACTGATGCAGCTAATAGCCTTCAAGGAAATTTAATGGCTTTAATGCCAAAGATAAGTATGGGAGCAAATGCTCCAGCTCAAAGTTTTGGTTCTGGTAGCATTTCCCCTGAAGCTCTAGCAAGCCTTCAAAGTGCAGATGTAACTACTGTAGTTGATGTTCTTAAAAACTTTGCTTCCTCTATGATAGACAAGGTTGCTCCAATGATAAAACAAGGTTTAAGCAAGAGCCTTCCTCAAGGGGTTTCTCCTGATGCTGCTCTAGCTACCATGAAAACTGACTACTTGTCACAAATAGAAAGCTCTAGAGCCGCAATAGAAAGTACCTTCCAAACAACTTTAAACAGTGGCTTTAGCAAACTATTCCTAGGTGCAGCTGTAATTGCTTTCATAGGCTTAGTTTTATCCATACTGCTTAAAGGTAAAGCTAAAGAGGCTTAGGTGTAAAGTTAACAAAGCTATATTAGATGTTACAAATATATAGGAATTCATATTTCCTGTATACTAAAACAGGTAGTAGAAATTAATCTACTACCTTACTATTTTTTAATTAATAAAGGTATTTTATCGGTTAAAAGACAAAATAAAAAATATCCCTATAATACACAGGTTGATAACATTAATGTTTATTTACAATTTTTAAAGTAGAACACATTTATATTCTTGAATCCATCCTATATTTCCATTATTAGCCCTAACTTTAAACCACTGATCCCCATTTGAATCATAAGTGTATTCATGAAGATAGTCTAAATATTCACCATACTCTCCTCTACCTACAGTAGTGCATCTTAAATTAGGACATGATTTTATATCTGCACCAACAGTAGTTTCAATAAGAACCTTTTCAAAACCTCTTGTTTGAATTGTTTCAATTTTTACAGGTTCCTTCTTAGCATCTGAAGCATATGTTGTTATACTATTTATACCTGTTGAACCTACAATAGCGCATGCTGCCAATGTTAATATTAAAACTTTTTTTAAATTCATAATAAAACCTCACTTTACTTTAAATATTATTTTTAATCAAAACTGTCTATGTGGTTATTTATAAAGTCTCGTACCGAATTTACAACCCTTTCTAATCTGTTATAATCGATAACTTCTGTAGTATCATTTGGTGTATGAATAATTCTTCTAATATTATCTTCTGAAATAGAAATGCTTGTGTAATCTTTTTTCTGAAAATAAAAATCATCACTTCCTACACCCAAATCTTTTTTAGTTGCACTTACACCATTCTTATTAAACGATGACTTAATATTATTAGTTAATTTAATATACTCTTCATTTGCATCTATTTTTTTGTATTCATTGGGCTTTTTAAATGTATTGAAAAGTGCTACATCTCCCCCGTCTTTATAGCCTATTGAATCAATATTTATATTAATAACATCATCATACAAGTCAGAAATTTTATTAGCAAAGTTTTCACTGCCAGTTAGTCCAAACTCTTCACCATTAAATGCAGCAAACACTATATCATATTTAAACGCATTACTTGATGAATCATTTTTCAAAAGAAGTGCTAATTGTATCATTGTAGCAATTCCGGAAGCATTATCAACTGCTCCTTTATAAATATCACCTTTTCTTTTGCCTAAATGATCAAAGTGTGCAGATAAAATAATTGCTTTATTAGAGTTTGTCCCACTTATTTTCCCAATTATATTGTTGGCGGTCGTCTCTACAGAATCTTTACCTTCTTCTCTGGTCACTAAACTAGGGTCGTATGAATAAGTATGATAAAAACCCTTTTCCAATACAGGTTCTAATTCAATAGCAGAATATATGTTATTTATATATTTCTCAGTTAGAATGTTCCCCTTGCTTCCAATTAATCTTCCTTCAAACTCTTCCGAACATAGTTTGTTTACTATTAACTTCATATTTTCAATAGGTTCATTTTTCATAGAAATACTAGAATTATTCTTACTATAAAATAAGCCTAATACTAGTAGTAAAGTAACACTTAATACAGCTAGAAGTAATAATTTTTTTTTAAAAAACAATTGCTCACCTCCCTTTGATATAATATTAACATGGTGTATAACATTATATTACATTATATGTAATATAATGTAAATACAGTAATTAATGTATTTACAGGAAGTTAATATTTTTTTATTTTAGAATATACACATTTGTCTCTAAAATCCTATAGCATTCACCTCATTAAATACATTACCCTTGTAATCTTATATTGCATCTGATGAAAAAGGAGTAAAAGTATGTGCTATCCCTTTATTAATAACTACATTTATATTGTGTAATTATCTTATTGGCTATGCCCTCCTTGAGTATTTCCTATTACCAATCTAATGTTCCCCCCTTCCTCATATTTTGGTATTAACTTTGATATTAATACTTATTGAAAATTTGCCATTGTTTTAACTCTTTCATTGTATTTTTCTTCAATGATGACTTCATATCTATCGTCACCTTAGCTAAGGTATCATCTGAGTTTATTCTAATAAGTGTTACATATTGGTTCTCTATATAATAAAAAAGCCTATAGGTTAGCTTACTTTACTTAGTAATTTAACCTGTAGGCTAACTTTTTATTTTCTTATTTTTTTACATATCCAGAGGTATCTTTGTTGTACACCCCCTCATCTATAGGCATATTTAGTTCTAAACTAGTACACTCTACTTTGTGTTTTATATTTCCTTTATCATCAAAGGATAAGAATTGAAGCATTATTCCAGTTTCTTTATCCATAATTAAAGAAAACTTACCATAACAACGCTCAGTCATTGATCTATCGATTACTCCTTCTAGCTTATAAACAGCTCTTCCTAAAAAGGTTGACTCAGTGTAATTCCAATCTTCATAAGCAGCCAAATAAGTTGGAATTGTCCCATTAGAAATAATAAAATTACTTACCCCTAAGTACTCTGTATCTGATCTTGTAAGGGCTGGGTGTAAAAAGATTCTAATTGGCCTTACTATCATATTTTTCCCATTATGCTGAACTTCATCAAATTCTCTATAAATTTTATTATTGTCGTCGTAGGTTTTTCTTTTATCCTTATGATAAATTGCGGTTATAGGCTTTTTCCCTTCTGTTTCATGCACAGTTACTGAAGTTTTATTTTCTACATCAACTATAAAACTACCTTTCATAGAAGCCGTTAGATTTGGCCATTCCTCAATAAACTCTCCTTTGGCAGTTTTAAAATTATCTACAGCATTATATAGCTTAAAGTGAAGCTCTTCTTTATCTGGATATTTAAAATTATTCTTTACCTTTGCACCTAGTGGATGCCTATCTAGCATTGCTTTCTCCATATCTGACAGTTCTAAATCCTCAATATTCTTTTCTTTTAACTCATAATTCTTATTATAATTTTTGTTCTCCTCCATAACCTGTGGAGTGGGACTAGCAGGAGCTACAGTGTTTCCCTTTATATGTTCACCAAAGATAAATTTACTGAAATTCAATGCCCCAGTTGCCATAACAATAGCAATTGTTGCTACAGAGGCATACTTTATAAAACTTTTCTTCTTTGGTAAGAACTTATTTAAAAATAATAGTTTTTTGTTACTATAAAGCTCATCATCAGTTAAACTTCTTACCCTGTCCACCACATCTATGCCTACAGGATAATTTTGTTCACCAACGGTTTCCATTAATTTAAAAGTATCTACAGTTTCTCTGCAAACTTCACAGTTTTCTAAATGCTCTTCTATCTTTATTATATCTTCATCCTTTAAAGTTCCATCAATATAAGCGAACAACTTATTAGTATTGCACTTCATTTAAAACCCTCTCCTTATTTATACTCTTTCTATTAAGGTCATGTAGTTTCTTTTTTGCTCTATGAAGCTTAGTTTTAATTGTTTCTTCTTTGATGCCTAAAATCTCTCCAACTTCTTTATAAGAAAATCCTTGTACATATTTTAAAATCATTGCATTTTTTTCTTCCTCATTGAGAACGCTTAATCTTTTTAATAACTCTAGATTTTCTTCCTTTATTTGAAGCCTCTCTTCAGGAGTGTCATTTACATTACACTTAATATCCATCAGTTCACTTTCTTCCATTAAATTATGTTGCTTTTTTGCTTTAAAAGAAGTATTCATGGTGTTTATAGCTATCTTAAATAACCAACTATAAAACCTTTCTTTATTTTCAAGTCTATACAAATTTTTATAAGCTTTTATAAATACTTCTTGAATAATATCTTCTGTATCTTCCTTATTCAAGGTGTTCTTAAAAATGTAATTATAAATAATTCCTTGATACTTTCTAATAAGAATATCAAAAGCATCACGTTCACCCTTTAGTACCCTTGCTACTAATAACTCATCAGTAATCAAAACTTCACCTCCGTTTTTTATTTCAATACCCTTTTGTATCTAAGACTATGTTAATGCTAAAAAAGTTCCCAAATTTTACTTTTTGCCAAAACTTTTTTTATTGAGCTCTTTTCAAGCTGAATTCATTGTAAATATGTAAGTTATTCTTAAGATGACCAAGTTTTCATGCTAAAAAATATAAATTTGGTGGCTTGTCCATAAGCTACTTAACATATTGTTATGACTTTATTTTATCATGAAACTACTGTAATGATATTCCTAAAGCTTAAGCTTAATATGAATAGAAAATTAGTAGCAACCTTTTCATACATCCCAGTGGTAATTTACCTTAGTAAAAGTTTAATCCATTTCTGATGAATGAAATCTATCTTGAATAAGCCTTAAGACGCCCAAGATAGTCTCAATGTAAAAATTAATTATTGATTTGAGTTCTCTATAAAATCTAATTTTTATATATTAAACCTGTTTATATTCTTCATAAAATGATAGAATTATCCTTGGAAAGATTTATTGTTCAAAACAAAATACATAAATATATTATTGAGGTGATGACATGAAAAAAATTAATGGCATAATATATGCCTTGTTATCTTCTGCTGCCTTTGGGATTATGCCTATTTTTGCAAAATATGCAGCTAATAACGGTTCTAATACTTTATCTATCTTAAGCACTAGATTTTTGCTTTCTGCACTTATTCTTTTTGTATATTTTCTTTTTAAAAAGGTGAATTATAAGATAGATAAAAATCAGCTTAAAGCCCTAGCCGTAGTATCTCTTTGTGGCTTTGTTCCCACAGCATCTTTGTTATTTTTTTCTTATAACTATATTCCTACAGGACTTGCCACAACCTTACATTTCATTTATCCTGCGGTGGTGGTAGCAATAAACCGAATATTTTTCAAAGATCCTCTTACTAAAAATAAACTAATATCCTTATTTTTATCAATGATTAGTATTTATCTTTTAGTAGGCTTTAAATTTGAAAATATAAATATAATTGGAGTTGTTCTTGCCTTAGCTTCAGGATTTACTCATTCTATATCCATCTTTGGTATGAATAACTCTGCACTAAAAACTTTAGATAATTTAGTGTCTGTATTTTATATAAGTATATTTGCTGGAATAACTATTTTCACTGCAACTGCCATAACAGGAAATATTGCTCTTCCAATAAACACTTATACAGTTACTTCTCTTATTGGAATTTCATTAATATCAAATATAGCTTCTATATTACTGCTTATGATGGCTATAAAAATTATTGGGCCTTCTCCTTCTGCTATACTAGGCACTTTTGAACCCATAGTAAGCATAATTATGGGTATAATATTATTTAAGGAAGCTTTCACCTTTAGTGTTTTCCTAGGTACTGTTTTAATCTTGGTTTCTGTGGTGCTTCTTGCAAAGGAAAAACCAGAAAAAGAATTACAAGTTGAAATACTAAAGGAAGGTAAAGAGGAAGTTCTAGGGCAATAATTATAATTTTTCTTATTTGGACTTCTCACTACATCTCGGCATATTGACAAAATGTGTTTATTAACTTAAATTATATATAAAAATCAAAATATTGAAAAAAGAGGTAAAAAATTATGTCAAAAGGAAAAAAGTTTGTTGAAGCAATTACTTCTATGGATGAAGATTTTGCTCAATGGTATACAGATATCGTAAAGAAAGCTGAACTTGTTGATTATTCAAGTGTTAAGGGTTGTATGATTATAAGACCTTATGGCTATGCGATCTGGGAAAACATTCAAAGAAACTTAGATGATAAGCTAAAGGCTACTGGCCACGAAAATGTTTATATGCCAATGTTTATACCTGAGAGCTTACTTCAAAAGGAAAAGGATCATGTTGAGGGTTTTGCCCCTGAAGTTGCTTGGGTAACCCATGGTGGTTCTGAACCTCTTGCTGAAAGATTATGCGTAAGACCAACTTCTGAAACTCTATTTTGTGAGCATTACGCAAAGATTGTTCAATCTTACAATGATCTTCCTAAGCTATACAATCAGTGGTGTTCTGTAGTTAGATGGGAAAAAACTACAAGACCTTTCTTAAGAACTACAGAATTTTTATGGCAAGAAGGTCACACAATCCATGCTACTCCAGAGGAAGCCGAGAAAGAAACTGTTGATATTTTAAACCTTTATGCTGATTTATGTGAAAAGGTTCTTGCAATTCCAGTAGTTAAAGGTAGAAAAACTGATAAGGAAAAGTTCGCTGGTGCCGTTGCAACCTACACCATTGAAAGCTTAATGCACGATGGTAAAGCTCTTCAAAATGGAACTTCCCATAACTTTGGAGATAACTTTGCTAAAGCTTTTGGAATCCAGTACTCAGATAAAACTGGAAAGCTCCAATACGTTCATGAAACTTCTTGGGGTGTAACTACTCGTTTAATTGGAGCTATAATCATGGTTCATGGTGATAATAGTGGTCTTGTACTTCCACCAAGAATTGCTCCAACCCAAGTAATAATTGTGCCAATTGCTCAGCATAAAGAAGGGGTTTTAGATAAAGCTTCAGAGCTTAAAGACAGAATCTCTAAAGTAGCTAGAGTTAAGCTAGATGCTTCTGATAAAATGCCTGGCTGGAAGTTTAATGAGTACGAGATGAAAGGTGTTCCTATTAGAGTTGAAATGGGCCCTAAGGATATAGAAAATAATCAAGCTGTTTTAGTTAGAAGAGATACAAGGGAAAAGCTTATAGTTTCTCTTGAGGAAATAGAAAACAAAATCATAGAAATCTTAGACTTAATGCAGATAGAACTTCTCGAAAAAGCAAGGAAAAGTGCTGAAGAAAAGACTTATTCTGCAACTGACTTGGATAGTTTCATTGAAATTGCAAATACTAAGCCAGGATTTATTAAAGCTATGTGGTGTGGAGATAAGGCTTGCGAAGATAAACTTAAAGAAGTTGCTGGAGTTACTTCAAGATGTATGCCTTTCGCACAGGAAAATATAAGTGATAAATGCATTTGCTGTGGAAAAGAAGCAAGTAAATTAGTTTACTGGGGAAAAGCTTACTAAAATTACTTTAGACGTAAAAAGCAAACTTCCATTTAATTATAAAAAAATTTTTTAGGAAATCACTAGTCTCTAGCTATTTTAATTTTAAGCAAAGTCACAAACTTTAGATAAATATAAGTATATTTTTTATAAGGCTTAATGACCTTAAGATGTACTCATGTTTAAATTGAACGTTAAACTGATTTCCTACAAATAAATTTGTAAAGGGTGTATTATATGTTAAAAGAATTTAAAGAGTTTGCTATGAAAGGCAATGTTATTGACTTAGCTGTAGGGGTAATTATCGGAGGAGCTTTTGGTAAAATTGTTAGTTCACTTGTTAACGACATTATAACTCCTCTACTTGGATTATTACTAGGTAAAGTTAATGTGGCAGGTTTAGCTCAACCTATACCTACTTTTGGAGGTGGAGATCCTATCGTCCTTAAGTATGGAATCTTCTTGCAAAATATAATTGATTTTATAATTGTAGCATTTTCTATCTTTTTGTTTATTAAGTTTATTAATAAATTTAAAAGGAAAGAGGCATGTGCACAACCTGTTAAAGAAGAACCAAAACCATCTAAGGAAGAGTTACTTCTTACTGAAATCCGTGATTTGCTAAAGGCTCAAAATAGCTTTTCTGGAGAAAATAATGAAAATATAGCCTCAAGTAAAAATGAAAATGGAGCTATAAATCAAACCCAGGCCTAGTATAAAATATAGACTTTAGATTAGGTTGAAAAAATCAATAAACAAAAATAAAAAGGGTGCTGTGTCAAAATTCTATTTTGATGTAACACCCTTTTTTATTTTATAATTCTGCTTCTTTAAAGAAACTAATTTTGTTCCATTTCCTTAGATCTTTCAAAACCTAAATATTTATTCCCTTGATAACTAAGTTTTCCTGTATCCCCTTCGTTGAACTCCTCATACTCATTTGCTGACACACAGAATTCCAATTGTTCCTTATCTTCTAATTCAAAAGTTACATAATACATAGCTAGATAATTGTAACTAGGAATCATATCTCCAAAATTTTGAGTATCTTGGAAGGTTTTAAATCGTTTACTAATTATTCTCCCTTCCACTGTTAGCACAGGCTTAGAGCTATTATAGGTCAGCACTGCACCGTTATTAAACATCATAGTAAGAAATCCTATTGAAGCTATTAGAAAAAGGAAAAATAGCATAAGGGTAAATATATAAAGAGCTAAATTATGACTTAACATAATACCCTCCACAATACTTATTTATACTACATTATACGATTTACCCTCATTAATGTTTCTATATAACTTGTTTATTCTCAAATTATTATGATTCTCATTAATTCTTCACTTTTTGAACTAGATGAATTTTATATACTATAAGATCAAAAGCATGCATGCATTCACATTCCCTTTTAAAAAAACAGTAATCATTTGTAATTATATATATGTTTTGAAACCTACTAATTCTAATGCCTTGATTCTATTATTTTCAGTGAAAATATAGAATTTCCTATAAAATAAAAAACTTCTCTAATTTTTAAGAGAAGTCCTTAATTATTTTTCTTAGTATTCTTTTAATAGGATTACTTTATTAATTAACATACCTTACCAAAGTACTTTAATACATGCCTCATTCTACACAGACTTTGCAATGCTTCTTTAATAAATCTATAAGTTCATTTTTTTCACTAAGGGTTTTAAAGGCTCTATGAGGAATAATATAAGCATTCATATCACTAATATAAATATAAGTATAACTTTCAGTTACCTCTACCTTTTCCACATCCTTCATGGTTACCTTACTTTTTTCAAGATTATCAAATTCAAAAATCCCCACATCAGTAATAGATAGTTGCTGTGGACCAAATAAGCTTTTGTTTTCTTCTTTATTTAACATTCTTTCTAATCTTCTCTTAATGCTACCTTTAAAATATTTTGGGAAAAACACAAGCCAACCCACATATATTATTGCAAAAGGCATAAAGAAAATAGCAAAAGGTATATGTCCTTTGGGCTTCATTAAAAATGGAACCAATAAAAACATTATTGAAATCACAAACCTTTCAATAAATAAAGTAGTTCTTATAGATTTTGTTTTAAAAATATGATGCATATTAAACTCCATATAATCTTCTTTTGTTAGTTCATAGCTGATTTTCATTTCAAATTGCCCCCTTAATCTCAGTAAAATTATTAATGTTTAAGGAAAATTTTATAAGCTTACTTATTTTTAAAAGATGCCTTATATCACTATTTTAAAGGTTTAAATCCTAATTATCAATTGACTACTCTAAAAGATTGACTCTAAATTTATATAATTAGACGCTATTTTAAAAATTATCACTGTTTTTTAGAGTATTTTTACCTAGTAAAAAAAACACAAAACCCTGAAATCCGCATAAACACTATATATTGTTATAAATATTTAAATATAACAATATTTATTTATATATTCTTATAAATATCAATAAAACAATACATATTTATAACCATATGTATTGTTTTATTCGCCTTAGTATTTCCATCTGAAATGGCCAACAATCTCTACTCCTTGATAAATATAGGGGCACTCTGCGGCATTAGGTGTTGTGTTATGAATTATATAAGGTACTCCCTTGCTATTTCTCCTGTCTGAAACAATGGCAACATGCTCATAAGGCTTTAACATAACAATAATATCCCCTGGTTGCCACTGCTTAAGGTTTTCAGGATCATTGGGTTTCATTTCTGTAGTTAAAGAAAGGGCATGTTCCTGAAAAAATACCAATTGATTTGGTACTCTTCTAAAATCTATATTAGGGTCTTCCTTACCTTCTATTCGCCAATACTTATCCTTATTCTTCTTGATATCTTCATCTATTAATTTCTTTAGGTTCACATTAATGCCTTCAAACCCTCTCCATATTACATCGGTGCATACCCCTTCCCCCTCTGGTGGATATCCATCTACATAGTAAGCATCCTTATACTTTGTCTTATTTTCTGCTTCTTTTCTTGCAGTTTGAACAATATCTAAAGGGTCTGGTATCCCATTATTATTTTTATCTACCGTAGAATATTCTTCAGAAACTTCAACTCTTTTTCCAATATGAAGTTCATTTTCAAACCACCAAATAGTATTTCCAGCTCTTCCAATAACAAAGTTTCTAAAAGGTCTTACTAAAATAAAGACAGAAGTAAAAATAAATACTGCAATGAAACATAAAATTCCAATTCTTTTAAATACTTTCTTTATAGCACTATCCCTACTTACTCTTTTAACATAGTATTTGCCCACAGTATTCCCCCTTGTATTACAGATTTTATATAGTTGTCTATATATTATGATAAGTTCATGGAACAAATGCGTATATTCCCGTAGTTTTTAAGCTAGTTCAGCAATCTAAATCTTTAAATAAAACCTAAAGTTAATACATTAAAGATTATAGAGTTTTTATAATTTCAAAGTTAAATTCTTTATGTAATAAAATATTCTACAAGCAAACCTTTTATAGGTTTGCCTATAGAATAAGCTTTAATTTCCTGCTATGTTTTAAATATTCTTATTGAAAAAAATACTAATATACACAGTATAATTTTTTTCAGCTAAGTGTTTTTATTTTTTCTATCAAATCTACTGGACTTATAACATGTTTAAATTCATATTTTTTTGACTTGTACTCAACTTCAATTGGCTTGCTTGTTTCTATTACAGTTTTCCAAAAAACTTCAGGTGTAATCTTATCATTTGCATCATAAGCTAATACATATAATCCAGAGATATATGGAACTACCCAACTAAATGCACCATATCTATGAAAAACATACTCATCATTGTAGTTTGATCCTGCAACAGTTCTAGAATCCATTGGGAAATGTACATATCCTGTATCCCATTCTAAAAATTGCTCTGGAGTATTTTTTGAAAAAACTGCTCCTTCCCAAAACTTACCTGCTACATATGATGAGGTTTCATTAGGGTTATCTACTGGGAATCTTCCTAATCCCGAAAACTTGAATCCATGTGTACTAGATAATGATGTAGAAATAGCAAATATGCCTTCTTTACTAGCTTTGTCTACAGCTTCTACAAACTCCTTATATCCTTTATCTTCTGGAGAGCATCCCATAGACATAGAAATAACTTTTATTTTCTTATTATCTGGTAATTCATTATTTAAATTTATCACTTTATCTATTGCATTTGCTACTTTTTCAAAATCCATGTGTGAATTACCCCCTTTATCTAGATAAGTATTATTAATTGCAAAATAATATATATCAGCTTTAGGTGCTACCCCTACAGTCTTACCTGCAGCGATTGATGTTACAGCTGGCCCATGCATGAGATTATCGGTTCTTGGATTATATAACTCTTCGTAATGTTTTATTCTATCCTGGTAATCTTCATGCTTATTTTTTAAAGGTGAATCTAATATTGCTATACCTATATTTTTCCCAGTAATCCCTTGCTTATGAAGCTTTTTTATATCAAGTCCTGGGTCTTTCCCCATATTTAATATTTCTTTTGGATTATAATCCTTTGGCATTTTATCCTTAGTTGGCCATTTAGTTGTAGTATCAAAGTACGCATAAAATAGATCTTTGCTTCTATCATTTATATCTAGCTCTGATAAATCTTTCCCCTTTAAGTCAACTTGGTTCAACCTAACATGTAGTGGATCTGGAAGATTCTCATCAAAAGCAGGCAATTCGTAGGACTTACTCAAGAAGGTTGAAACTTCTTTATCCTTTGAAATCTTACTACTAAAAAAATATCCACTCCATAATAAAATAATTATAGTTATTGATAACAATATATACTTTTTCATAAACCTCTATCCCCTTACAACACTGTATATTACTATTAAAGAATGTAATGGTTAACCATAAAAATGAACTAAACTCAATCTGATTGATCAGTGTAAAACAATAAATTAAAGGACCAGTTAGTTACTTTGGGGCATAGAAATATTTCTTAGTGTAAAATCTTGTTGTGTTTCCCACCCTCTTAATGTTTTAGATATTTTTGGAAAATTACTTCCAGAGAATTGCTTTTGCACACAAATTCATATTGTCAAAAATCATATTTTAAGTTACTTTTTCTCATTAGCAGCAAATTTGTTCATTAAATCTTGTATAATGTTATGTTCTTCTTCTAATAAGTAAAATTCCTTATCTTTATTTATATTTCCAGTGTACTTTTGTAATATAATAGTTTTTTCCTTGAAACCCTTTGCTTCATAACCATAGTACTCATATTTTACTTTTTCATATTCTATATTGATTTTGAATATAGGACTATCTAAATCAAGGTTAGGTGTATATGGCTTTAGAGTTACCCATATAGTTCTTTCCTCTATTTTATCAATTTCTTTATTTATCTCTTGTGAATTTACCCTATCACTTTCAGTAAATTTATAATCGTATAATATTAGATTTATATTTGCTGCCTTAACCATATCCTTACTTAATATAATACGTTCTCCTAATTCTCCCTCTTTACTGCTATTATTTGCTGCTGGAGAAAGGTTACCTTGTTTGGTTGTATTTGCAGTGTTAATCCCCTTCATAAATAACCCTATATATTTATTATTTAATATTCCAGCAGTAAACATAATGGCTATCATAGCTACTGCTGCAAATTTGTATATATTTTTCTTATTTATTAAAAATTTATTTAAATACCAATAGTTTTTCTTAGAATATTTGTTTTTATCGATATTTTCCATTACCTTACTTGAAAAATCTATGCTTATATCATCTTCTTCCTCTAAGACTTCTAAAAGCTTAAAAGTGTTGTAAGTTTCCCTGCAGGTTTCACAATGGTTTATATGTTCTTCAAATATTAATTCTTCCTCATCGGATAGGGTGTTATCTATAAATTTAAACAATGTATCTGTATTACACTTCACTTAAAACACTCCCTTCAATATGATTGCTTTTTGTACTGCAAAGCTTTTTCCTTGCCCTGTAAACTTTCATTTTCGCAGATTCCTCGTTAACTCCCAAAATCTTACCTATCTCCTTATAAGAAAAACCCCTAACGTATTTTAGTATTATTGCATTTTTTTGTTCTAAGGTTAATCCATCTAAAAGTTTTAAAACCTCTAATTTTTTCTCTTTTAAACTTAATGCCTCTTCAGGAATATCTCTTTCACTACACTTTATATTCATCATGGCCTCTTCTTTATCTAAATCATAGTGCTTTTTCCTTTTAAAGCTATCATTTAAAGTATTCACAGCTATTTTAAATAACCAAGTAGAAAAGTTAGATTTTTTCTCAAAGATATATAGCTTGTTATATGCCTTTATAAATACCTCTTGAGTCATATCCTCTGCATCTTCCTTACTTAGAGTAATTTTATATAAATAATTATAAATTACTCCTTGATGCTTTTTAATAAGTACTTCAAAAGCTTGGCAATCTCCTGCCAAAACCTTATCTATTAATGTGTCATCAGTTACCAACTTCATCACCGTCCTAAATAATCTAGTTATTTTACATGAAATAATTTAATAAAGATATAAATTTATTTTTAAATTGCTTCTCCTTAAAAAAATAGATAATCTCGGTGCTAAGGAAAATTTCATCTTTCAAAAGTTAAATAGATAGGAAGCTAAGTTATTTAGTTTATTTAAGTGTAAGGCTATTTTCATTTTCTTATCTTAATGCCTTTATTATTTGCTTTGTTGGGACATATAGAAGGCAATTTATACCTTCACTTATATTATAGAGAACCAAAGTCAAGACTTAACTTCTACATTAGTTCTACCTTGGTGCTCATAAGGCTTTTGGGTGATAAATTTCATTCATTTTCACCTTGAAAGCCTATAAACTGCATTCCTAGCTTCCTTCTTGGCTTTTAGATACTTATTAATTAAATCTTATTAAAACAACTACTGTAAATTTTCTGTAATGATTACAGTAATTATTTTCTCCAAATGCTCTTTACACTTCTTAGACGCAATAGATATAAAAAAAGTAACGCAGATTTGTAAAGTTTATGTAATTTTCTCAGATACTTGTACTATTTAACATTAATTGCATAGTTTTAGTATATATGAAAAAACTATAGATATGGGAAAAAGATTTATTATCTACGGACTTGCTGGTTTTTGTGTAGAGGTTTTATGGACTGGTTTGTTTTCTATGTTAAGTGGTGATGTAAAGTTAACAGGCCATACCTACATATGGATGTTCCCCATATACGGCCTTGCTGTTTTTCTTGAGCCCGTCCATAACAGGATAAGACACCTTCCAATTGTTATTAGAGGAGGGTTATATATGCTATTAATTCTTGTAGCAGAATTTGTTACTGGTATGCTACTTAAGTATACTATAGGTGTCTGTCCTTGGGATTATACAACTAAGCCTTTGCAAATTTACGGCGTAATCACCCTAGCTTATGGCCCCGCGTGGTTCGTTGCAGGTTTGTTATTTGAAAAATTTCACGATATGCTTCTTATGGTTCAGCGTAGCATCACTGAATCAAAGGCATAAAAATAAGCTTTAATTAAAGCTTATTACCTCCTAAAAACCCTAGATTTCTATTAGGTTTTCTAATTTTATAGAAACCTTAAAGATATCTAGGGTTAATTAACTTATTTACTTCCTGCCACTAACAATAATTAAAGTTACAACAGTAAAGTCCCAAATAGTTTTTCCTTTCTCTATCATATCAATTCTTTTTTCAAATCTATTTTCAATTAAACTTCTTAATTCTTCAATATCTTCCTTTGGAAGTTTATAAGGAACCTGTCTTATGCCTATTTCTAAAGCCTCTAATTCCATAGCTCGTTCTGACTCTATAATTGCAATTCTATCCTGCTGATTATTTCTACAGTCATCTACACAAGTTGGAATAGCTAAGGCATCAATTTTAATATGGTGAAACCCTAGCTCCTCAAATAGTAAAGGAAGTTCAATTGGTTTTAGCTGATATTTATCTACCTCTCTATTTTTATCTTCCGCTTCCCAATATTCATCTATAACACTCCATAGTTCTCTTTCTCTTTGGCTAATTTGTGGCCCTTGTTTAGATAGTGCTCTTATAATTTGTTTATGCATTACACTAATTACAGATACTGTTCCCCCTGGTTTGCAGATTCTTTTTTGTTCTAGTAAAAATTCCTTGTTAGGTACGTGCTCTATTACTGTATGAGAAGCACAGGCATCTACCGAGTTATCTTTTAAAGGAAGCTTTAATGCATCTCCTTCAATATAGGAAATATTATTTATTCCTAGAGCCTTTGCTTTATCTTTTGCATATTCTATAAATTTTGTATCTATATCAATTCCAATTATTTTGCTCTGTTCTCCAAGCCATTTTGAAAATTTTCTTGTAAGGGTACCAGGTCCGCAACCTATATCAATCACTGTGATTTCTGATTTTAACCCTAGTGCCTCCATAAGTTTATCTTTATAGCAATCCTTAAACCTTATCTCTCTACTTAAATCTAAGGTCAAAGGTCCTTGCACACAATTTGACCATAAATTATTCACTTTAGTACCTCCATATTTTCTAAGTAACTTTAGAAAATTCTTTCAAAACCTAAGTAACGAGTTCCCTGAAAATGAAGCTTCCCCTTGTCTCCTTCAATTAGCATTCCATATTCACGTCCACTAACAGTAAGCTCCATTCTATCCCCACTTTCTACTTCAAAGGTCACATAATATGTGGTAGATGTAGTATGGTGTACTTGGTCCCCATTATTGTGATTATGGTGAGTAACATTTTCCCTTTTTCCAACTATCTTTGCATTTACAGTAAGCTTTGGCTGACCATTGTTATTACTCCACTCTTTTACACCAGCGATTGCAGCTACTATAAAAGATCCTATGACAACTACAAAAATTATAATGAAAAAGATTGGGAAAAGATTAAACATAAAATCCATTGTAACCTCCTAAAAAGTTTTATTATATTATACGCAGTATACTTGTACTTAGTACCCCATATTAGTAAAATCCTGTTATTATAATCCACACAGAGTTTATATTAATTGAAATACAAGAAGTCCTAGCTCCCACCTGTGCTAGAAGCTGAAGTTAAGAATTAATTGCTATTTAACTTAACTTGTTTTCTTAAAACTCTTGAGAGATGAATAAAATATAACTTCATGTTGAAAGTCTATAAAAAAGAGTAAGGAGACTTCACTCCTTACTCTAAATTATTATTGGTGTTCACCAACATATTTTTGCTTATCAAGTTAAGCTCACTTATAAATCTTAAACTCATTGATTTATAAGTTATCTTTAACTCCGATTCCTTATAGGTTAATCCTCAAGATTTTCTTCTTTAACTATATTTTCTACAACTTCACTAATTAAATTTTTATCTTGAGAAATATTTTCTATAACTTCTTTGACTGAAGTTTTATTTTCAATAGACTTTTTAGTTGCAAAATTATTTAATATATCACTAACATCTACTCCTGTTAAATCCTTTAGGACTTCAAAACCATTTGCCGCTACATCAGTTACAATTTTTGAAAGCTTTGAACCACCTTGGTTTCCACCATTATCAATAATTGTAATCTTATCTACCTGCTCCATAGGTTTTGCAACTGAAGCCATAATTTCTGGAAGTCTACTTACTATAAGTTCTACTACTGCTGCCTCGCCGTATTTTGCCATAGCTTCTGCAAGTTTATCTTTAGCCATAGCTTCTGCAAGACCTTTAGCTTTAATTGATTCTGCCTCAGCAAGTCCCTTGGCTTTAATTGCCTCAGCTTCTGCTTGAGCTTCAATTTTCCTAGCATCCGCCTCTGCTATTGCTTTAATTCTAATAGCTTCTGCTTCTGCTTCTGCTTCTTTTATTGCTCTAATTTTGCTAGCCTCTGCATTAACCTCAGTTTCATACTTCTTAGCATCTGCAGGTTTTTTAACTTCTGCAACAAGCCTTTCTTCAATAACTAAGGCATTTTTCTTAGCAAGTTCAGCTTGTTGAAGTGCTAAAAGGGATTGATTTTCAATTTCTTGAAGTTTATAAGCTACGTCAGCATTAGCCTTTGCCTTATCTCTTTCAGCACGGTAGCTTTCAACCTTTAATGATTTATCTCTTTCACTTTCAGCAATTTCTGTTTCAGCACTTAATTTTGCCTTTTGTCCTTCTCTTATAGCATTAGCTGTTTTAATTTCTGTATCTCTTTTTCTTTCAGCTTCAGCAATGTCAGCATCAGCTTTAGATTGTGCTATTTGTGGTTTTGCTCTATTTTCAAGGTATCCACCTTGAGTTGATATCTTAAGGATTGAATAAGAAACAAGTGAAAGTCCCATAGACTCTAGCTCTTTATTTATATCATTTTCAATCCTTGCCTCAAAAGCAGCTCTGTCTTCATTAATTTGTTCTACAGTTAAAGTAGAAACTATTCCTCTAAGCTTACCTTCTAAAATTTGCTCTACTATGTTGCTTATAACCTTTGTAGTATCTTGTGCTCCACCACTACAAAACTGCTCTACGGCCTTTAAAATGCAATCAGTATCATTTTTAATTTTAACTACTGCTGTACCTATTATATTAACAAAGATTCCTTGCTTTGAAGGTGCTTCATTAATATCTGTTTTAATTGAAATGTTTTCTAAAGAAATTGTACAAGAGGTTTCTAAAATAGGTATTAATATACCCCCTCTTCCTGAAAGAACTCTCTTTTTTAAACCTGTGATTACCATAGCTTTATCTGCTGGCATACGTTTCCAGAATAATAGTATTAAAATTAATACCGCCACTACTGGAATTGCATAAGGTAATACTTTACTTAAAATCTCCAAAATATATCCCCCTCTAATATTAAATTATTCCCTAATATAATTGTATATTGTTCTGAATTTTGTTTCAATGAGTATTTGGATAATTTTCTAAATACTCACATTTTACTTATTACACAAATAAAATATAGAGAATGTAACAAAGAAACTACACTAGTGGTAAACCTACTTTTGCATTTTCTTTCATATAAGTTGCTTATAATTTATTAAGTAATGCAGAAATATTACTGCAAATTATTTAATATATATAAGTTTTCTCTTCCTAGTAATGGTTGTAACTCATTATATCTTTTAACTCTTTTCTTACTTTCTTTCTAACTTCTTTATTTTTAGGGTGGCAAATAGTAATTACTAAGGGCACTTCCATTCCTTTCGGTATCTTCAAATACTTTTTAATTTCTTTTTCCTTAAACCAGCCAATAATACAAGTCCCCAGTCCTTGTTCTGCCGCTGCAAGGCAAATGTGTTCAGTAGCAATACCTATATCCGTAATGCTGTAATCCTTTCCCTTAATAATTCCCCCTATTTTCGAAGTAATATTAGGCTTTTCAAGTACTACCACTATAAAAGCTGGTGCTTCTAAAGCAAATTTATTCATACGAATAACTGGGTCATAAACCATTTTGGCAACATCTTCTACTGCTTTATCCTCATCTACTAGGATAAACCTCCAAGGCTGAGAGTTACAAGCTGAGGGTGCCATTCTTGCAGCTTCAATACAAAGCTCTAGCTGTTCTCTTTCAACCTTTTTATCTAAATACGCTCTAGTGCTTTCTCTTAACTCCACTAACTCTTTAAAACTCATAATATTCCTCCAATATAGAATTCATTAAAATACCTTTGTTTACTTATATTATAACAAAAGTTTTCCTGGTAATTTGCACTTTGAAACTTTATCTACTGTTTAAATTTATATGAAAATAGTATAAACTATATTTATGTTTTTAGAGTCACTTAATATTCTCTTTAGATAATAGCTTAAACATATCACTATAGGCTTCTAGGATAAATTTTATTTATCCATCTCTAATAGCCTTGAAGGTAGTACTGTAGATTTTATATAAGTTAAGTTCTGGAGCACTTTTCCTTATAGTAAGATGTATCAAATTCAAAGTAAATATTGTAGTGTGATTTTAAAACTAATTTTATAATTTGGTCACCAGATTTTGAAAATAGAGAACCATAGGAGGAATAACAAATGAATAATATTTTAGAGTTAATTAAAGACAGAAGAAGTGTAAGAAGGTATCTACCTGAACAAATAAAAGATGAGGAATTAAACTTAATTCTTGAAGCTGGTATCTTTGCACCAAGTGGTCATAACGATCAACCTTGGTATTTTACTGTTATTCAAAATAAAGAAGTATTAGATGAAATTAACGTTAAATCAAAAGAACTTATGAAAAAAGCCTCTACTGATTGGATTGTAAAAATGGCTGAAAATGAAAAGTATCATATTTTACATAATGCACCTACTACAATTATAGTATCTGGTTTAGAAACTAATAATAAAGAACTTCCATATTGCCCTATGGCTGATTGTAGTGCAGCAGTTCAAAATATGCTTCTTATGGCTCAAAGTCTTGGAATTGCTTCTTGCTGGGTAGGCCTTACTACCTTTTTATTCGAAAACCAAGAGGAAGTTAAAAAACTTAATATTCCTGAATGCTACAAACCACAGTTTGCTGTAACCTTTGGATATTCTGCAATAACAAAAGAAATAAAGCCATTTCCAAGAAGAGAAAATGTAGTAAACTTCATAAAATAATATTTTAAAAGGCTATGTTTTAAAGGGCATAGCCTTTTAAATTTGTTTTTTTATTTACAGCTTTTAATTTAATCAATAATTTAATTAAATTTCTGAAAATAAATTTGCTTTTTTTTTCTTATTATGCTATACTTAATAGATTAACAGGGAACATAATTAAAAGATAATTGTTATGTTTCACTTAGGAGGATTTTTAATGAAAATTGGTACAGTAAAATGGTTTAACTCAGAAAAAGGATTTGGATTTATTGAAGTTCAAGGAGAAGACGATGTTTTCGTTCACTTCACAGCAATCCAAGGAAATGAAACTAGAAAGAATTTAGAAGAAGGTCAACAAGTTCAATTTGAAGTTGAAAAAGGACCTAGAGGAATGCAAGCTACTAACGTAGTTAAGCTATAATTGTAATTAATAACATTTATATATAGTATGCAATACTTACAGAATTTTTAATTCTGTTATAATCTAATTTATATAAGTTGCTTTAATGTGAAAATTTAATATGGAAACAATATAACAACTTATATACTTCATGTTTCAAATGTTTTGCCACCCGTAAAAGGGTGGTTTTCTGTCATATAAAACTAGTTATTCTTTATGATATCTTCATTTATATAACCTCCAATAATCAAATTTTGCGCTTAAAAGATCTTTACCTCTCATATTAGGCACTTCAAAAAATATATAATAAAGGGGCTTATGCTAATGCAAAGAAATTATAACATGAAAAAAACAATATCAATTAAAAAATTCATTGTAGAATCTGGTGAAATCTTTTCTGATTCTATAAAAAATAGATTGTCAGATTTAGAGGTTCGTTCAGTACTAACAAGAAGAGATTATAAAAATGTTTTAGATATTAAACATGTTGAGCATCTTCAATACCCATGTTCTTGCGAAGACAACTCAGATTCCAGCACTAAAGAGTATTCCTATGGGGAATTTATTACAGTGGAGGATGCTTTATATTACTCTAATAATTACTTACAAGGACCAACTGTAGTTAAAGCACCTATTGTTGACACAATTTACAACAATTTAAGTAATGAAAACTCCATAACTTTCGAAGGAATTGAAGGAAAACAAATTAATGATGATAATATAGATTACGTTATAGATACAATTTTATCAAACTGCCCAGATGTATCTCAACGGTATAAAGACACTATTGCTGAAATAGATAAGTGTGCTGCTACTAAGCTTAATCGTATTTCCTTTAATAACTAACTTCCTTTATAACCAGTGTTTGTTTTTTATGTATCTATAATCTTTCATTTTGCCTATACTAAATGTTGGTTTAAGCTTTGCAGATTATCTAATCAAGTTATCCCATAAATATAAATTGTTTTACTTTCTTTAACTTTTTTATTACAATTAGAAAAACCTACGGGCAAGTGTTTTCACATTCTGCTTGTAGGTTATTTTCTATTAGTTAATTTAATTTTTGCTACTTATAAAAGGGTTATAAGTCATATATGCATGATTTTCTGTAACATACTCATCCTCTATTAATTCGTTATAGACATTAAAAACCTTCCTGAATATAATGTTATTTCTTATATAACCACCAAATAATCCAGTTGTGATAGCATGGTCCTTTTCATAAACTTCATATTTATACCTACAAGGTTTATTACTTCTCCATTGTCCTAAAAGCTTATCACCTTTCACCTCAATAATCAATTGATACTCACTGTCTGTTCCATTATATATTTGAAGATCCAAATAATTGTAAGAACAAGTTGCTCCTGAACCAAAAGGTTGAGTTCTATTAGAGTCCGGGAATACATCATGACTATGCCTGTATCTTTCTGTAACCTTAAGAGGTGTATGAAGGGTCATCCAATAAATTAAATTGGAAAGCTGACAAAGACCACCTCCCACTCCTGAAGTAAAGGTTCCATTTGGGCATAATATTACCCCATCTAAGTATCCCTTTTTGTAAGTAGGTTTGCCTATAAGCTTCCAGTAGGAAAGGGTCTCACCTGGTTTAATAATAATTCCACTTACACAGCTTGCTGCTAGCCTTAAATTAGTAACCTTATTATGTTGTAGCTCCATATCCACATCCTTCAGCTTTCGAAGAGTTGGTGTGCTATGTGTAAATACTAAATAAGGTTTTAACTCCTTTGATAGAAAACTAGCATAGTTTTTTCTACTAAAGTACCATTCTTTATACTTTTTTATAGTGTAATATTTTTTCCCTAGAAATAATCTTGCTTTAGATCTTTTTATAGGCTTTTTTTCCTTATAATTCATTTTTCCTCCAATAGAATCATTAAACACAAAATAAGATTTGTTACTTTTTATCAGAAATCACGAGAAAAAAAGTGGCTAAAGGGCCAAGAAATATTGATAGAAGAAACCAATTAAACCCAGACCGATTTTTACCTTGAGCTAACCCTGCGTTAATTAACGCTAGAGTTCCCCAGCCCACATAAAATTCCTTATTCATCTGCTCCCCCTTTGTACTAATAAAAATATTAATTAATACAATTATATAACTTAAATCAAATTTATTGTACAAATATTCAAATATTTGCATAATACTTTAAGTAATTTTCATAAAGAAAAAAAATAAAGAGAAGAAATTCCTTCTCTTTACTATGTTTCTCTATACTACTCCTTGACCTATCATTGCATCTGCAACTTTTATAAAACCGGCAATATTTGCTCCAACTACTAGATTTCCTGGACATCCACATTCTTCGGCAGAAACCATGCTCTTTTCATAAATGTTTTTCATTATATGCTTTAATTTATCATCTACTTCTTCAAAGGTCCATGCCATCCTCATGCTATTCTGAGACATTTCAAGAGCAGATACTCCAACGCCACCAGCATTACTTGCTTTAGCAGGAGCGAACAAAATTTTGTTCTCCAAGAAGGCATCGATAGCTTCTAAAGTAGAAGGCATATTTGCCCCTTCCCCTACTGCTTTTACGCCATTTTTTATAAGTGCTTTTGCTGAATTTATATCTAATTCATTTTGAGTTGCACAAGGAAGAGCTATATCACAAGGAATATTCCATATCTCTCTCATATTCTCATGGTATTCTGCTTCTGGATGTTCCTTCACATATTCACTTATTCTCTTTCTTTCAACTTCTTTAATCCTTTTTACAGTTTCAAGGTTTACTCCATTTTTGTCATAGATATATCCATTAGAGTCGCTACATGCTATAACCTTACCACCTAGTTCTGTGGCTTTTTCCATAGCATAAATAGCTACATTTCCAGATCCAGATACAATAACTCTCTGTCCATCAAAGGACATATTATTGCTTTTTAACATCTCTTTTGTAAAATAAACTAATCCGTAACCTGTAGCTTGCTTTCTCGCAAGACTTCCCCCAAAGGTTAGCCCTTTGCCAGTTAAAACTCCTGGCTCATATTGTCTTGTTAGCTTTTTATACTGCCCATAGAGATAACCAATTTCTCTTGCTCCAACACCAATATCTCCTGCAGGAACGTCCATATCTACACCAATATATTTATAAAGCTCTGCCATGAAGGCTTGACAAAATCTCATTATCTCCCAATCTGATTTTCCTTTAGGATCAAAGTTTGCTCCACCTTTTCCACCACCAATAGGAAGTCCTGTTAGTGAGTTCTTAAATATTTGCTCAAAACCTAAGAATTTAATTATGCTTAAGTTAACTGATGGATGAAATCTTAAGCCACCCTTATAAGGTCCTATGGCACTATTAAATTGAACTCTATAACCTCTATTTACTCTTACAATACCATTGTCATCAACCCATGGAACTCTAAACATAAATACTCTTTCAGGTTCAACTATTCTTTCAAGAATACCCAATTTCATGTATTCAGGATGCTTATCTAATATACACACTAAGGATTCTAATATCTCCTTAGCTGCTTGATGAAATTCCTTTTCAAGGGGATTGTCACGTTCTAAGTTGCTTAGCACCTTACTTACATATTCCCTTGCACTCATAGCCATTATTGTATTCATACTTATATCTCCTTTAGACTAAAATTACCGCACTATTATTATATGTAACTAAGTATTATTTATAACTTATTCCTTGGATGACTTTTCAATATTTCTTCTGTAACGATTTTACTGGAATTTAAAACTATTGAAACACCTGTACCAGGGTGAATAGAATCCCCTACAAAGTAAAGATTTCTTATTTTTTGTGACTTTATACTTGGCCTAAAATAATTTGTTTGAGTAAGTGTATGACTAAGTCCAAAGGATGCACCTCCGTAGGAATTATAAGAACTCTTCATATCCAAAGGGGTGAAATATTTTTCAACTTCAATATTATCTTCTATATCTTCTAGTCCTTTTATCTTTTTCACTGTATTAATAACAATATTTCTAAGTTCACTAATTCCATGAGAATCCCAGTTAACCCTCTCGAATAATAGGTTAGGTACTCTAAGCATGATGTTAATCACTTCTTTTCCCCTAGGACATACACTATCATCAATAGTACTTGGACAATATATATACAGTGATGGTTTATCAGGGAGTTCCCCCTGAAATGCAGCTTGAATATTCTTTTCAAAAGCTTCTCCAAGATATAGATTATGTAAATTTAGAGTAGGATATTTCTTTTTAAGCCCTAGATAAATCATAAAGGTACCACAAGAATACTTCATATTTTCAATTCTTCTATTCTTATATTTTGCCTTTGCTTTATTATCTTTAATTAACGTTTTCATGGAATAAGAAAAATCTGCATTACAAATTATAATATCCCCTTTAACTTCTTCTTCATCAGTACTTACTCCAATAGCTCTATCCTTTATAAATAAGATTTCTTTTACTGGAGAATTCCTATGTATCTTCCCGCCAAATTCAATAATAATTTTCTCTAGTGCTTTTACGTATGAATACATCCCTCCCTTTAGATACCACAAACCATAAAGTTGTGATACTGCTGGAACAAGAGTGTATATGTTAGGTCCTTCATAGGGAGATATACCTACATACATAGCTTGGAAACAAATATACTTCACTAACTTTTCATTATCAATAAAACTTGTTGTATATTTAAATGTGTTTGAAAGGGTATTGGTCTTTATAGCCTTAGAGATTGTTAGAGGATTAAAGAAATCAATAAACCTTGTAAAAGGCTTCCTTAGAAAATATCTATCAGCTATAAGATATTTTTCATAAGAGTGTGCTAATAGCTTAATAAAAGAAGCACTATCTTTAATTGATATTCTTTCTAAAGTAGGAACAAGCTTAGTTAAATCACTAGAGAAGTCATAAGTAGTTTGGTCATGATAAAATACTCTGTAATTTGGGTCCAATTTTATAAATTCTATATAATTTTCACAAACCTTGTTAACATAAGTAAATACCTCTTTATAAATTTGTGGTGTCATTAATATGGAGGCTGTGGTATCAAAACTAAAGCCTCCACTTTCAAACCTATTAACTTTTCCACCAATAGTAGCTTCCTTTTCATATATTTCTACATTATAGCCCCTGCTAGCCAATCTTGCCCCAGTGGCTAGCCCTCCTATTCCAGCACCAATAATTATTGCTTTACTGTTCAAATTTCTCCATCTCCTCAAAGACTTTTAAAAATATCATTTCCTGAAACAACCAGTTAGTCATAAAACATCTTATATAAATAGCTGATAAACATTAGGCTGGTAAGCTCCAGATTTTTACCAAGTTATAAAACCTCTTATTAAATAGCCATAACTTATCTATTAACCTCCAAGGGTTATGTCTTGTTCTTCATACCAACTTATAGCATCATAAAAATGTTGTGGCTTAAAGTCTGGCCAGTACTCATCTATAACGTAAAAATCAGAGTATATGGATTGAACTGGAAGAAAACCACTTAATCTTCTTCTTCCTCCCCAACGAATTATTAAGTCCACCCTTGAAATGTCATTGGATTGGATTTGATTAGCTATATTATTACTTTTAGAGGTGGATTTTTTAAGTTCATCTAAATCCCATTTCCAGCTATAATTAACTAGAAAATTCACTTTAATACCACCTTTTCCAAAAACCTTTCTTGTAGTATATGGGATTAGCTCCTCTGGAAACATAGGAGACCTTGTATTTCCTATAACTAATAACTCTGCATCTTCATTAGCAAGAATCTTAACTGCATTAATGCAGGCTTCTGTGAAAGCTTCCCTTTGTTCAGTTGGTCTTTTAGTATTATCAACAGTGAAGCCATAGTAGGTCACTTCTTTTACTCCTGCACTTTGGCACAACTTAAATAGAATTAACCCTGGATCAATTCCTGCCACATACCCCTTTTCTCTTCCAAATCCTTTGTTTTCTGCCCATCTTCTATTGCCATCTGGAATTATTCCAATGTGATTAGGTACTCTCATAAAATCCTCCTAATATCTATACGATTTCTTTTATTTCGAATTGATAAATATTCCCTTAGCTATAGACTTATGTCTAACCCTTGTAGCATCAGCTAAATCTAATAGTTATCTTAATTTATAACGTTGTTATCTTTATAATTATTGACATGTTTATAAGAAGTAATCACAAATGATTTTTACTTTACAAAACTTTTCATGGGGAAATGAGTTTTTCTGCTCCCTACAATCAGATTTACAGCATAAAAAAATACCTTAAAGCTTTTTAACAGCCTTAAGGTATTTTGGTGCGTCATCAGGGGTTCGAACCCTGGACCCCTTGATTAAGAGTCAAGTGCTCTGCCAACTGAGCTAATGACACAAATATATGGTGCGCCATCAGGGGCTCGAACCCTGGGCCCCTTGATTAAGAGTCAAGTGCTCTACCAACTGAGCTAATGGCACACAAGTTTTAAATACAAATACATTGTACTACTTAGATACATATATGTAAATAACTATTTTAATATCTAATATATGGATTTTTATTTATTGATAAAATAAATGTTTAATAGTATCGTTTTATAGTTTTTTATGTAGCTAACCTAGTTAAACTATTCCTTCTGAAAATAGTTTCCTAAAATAAGCATTCTTAAAAATTAATAAGCATAATAACCTCCTGCAAGCTTATCAATTATATTTTTTTATACATAGAACTTTGAGTTTCTTTATCAATATAAGTATATAATAGCCCACAGAATTAACCTTAGTAGGCTTAATTCTGCGGGCTATTTTAGTTCTTATTTAAATCTGAAATGAACTTTAAAAAAATTAATATTAGAAATTTTATTGTACTTAATTCCTATTTCAAAGTGAAATCCTACTCATATCTTAAAGCTTCAATTGGATCTAAATCTGCTGCTTTCTTAGCTGGATAAATCCCAAAAAATATTCCAACCGCAGAGGAGAAAATTATTGTTCCTATAATAACCGTAGGAGATACTACTGGGGTAATATTAGCAAAGGTTCCAAGTCCATAAGCTAAAGTTATTCCTAGTATCATCCCAATTATTCCTCCAATAAGGGTAATGATTACTGACTCAGTTAGAAATTGAAGTAAAATGGTTTTAGTTGTAGCTCCAATGGCTTTTCTAATCCCAATTTCCCTTGTACGCTCTGTTACTGACACCAGCATTATATTCATAACCCCTATGCCTCCAACAATTAAGGATATAGCTGCTACAGCTCCAATAAAAGCTGTAAAGATTCCAAGAACTTTATTAACTTGGTCAAGTTGTTTTAAAACATTCTCAGCTTTATATATTTCTCTTTCTCTATTTCCATGTCTATTTTCTAATAACTTTATGGTGGTAATTCCTGCAGCTTCTATATTTTTTTTATCATCTGAAGTTATCATAACACTACTAATCAAAGTGTCATTTGGAAATAGTTGCATTACAAAACGTGTTGGAACATAAGCCATTACAGGCATATTTTCATCACTCATACCAAAGGTATCAAATTGACTTTTACTTATCCCAATAATTGTAGCTTTCTTCGTACCAGTTTTAGGCCCAACAGTTACAACCTTACCTACTGCATCCTCATAACCAAATAAAGCCTTTGCAGAAACTTGATCAATTATAGCTACTGCTTTTCCTTCTAAGGTTTCACTGGCATTATAATACCTTCCATAGAGCATTTCAATGTTTTGAAGCTGCTTTAGGTCCTCACTTCCACCAATTAGAACAACGGATTTCGATGCCTTCTCAGAAATTATACTACCTCTCTTTTGTAGTACAGGAGTAGCATACTTTACCATAGGAAGTCTTTCTTTAATCTGACTTACATCCTCTTCAGTAATATAATCACTAGTGCTAGCATTTGCAGTCCTTACGCTAATAGTAACACTAGAAGAACCAATTTTCTCAAACTCACTGGTTATAGTTTTTTGTCCTCCCTGACCAAGAGAAACAATAGCTATAACTGAGCTGATTCCTATAATAATTCCTAGCATTGTAAGAAAGGATCTCATTTTATTTGCTATGATACTATCTAGGGCCATTTTAAAGTTTTCTATAAGGTTCATGGTATCCCCTCCTACAATAAAATTCTATTTTTCACATTTTCATCGGAAACTATTTCTCCATCACGAAAACGTACAATTCTCTTTGTATATTGAGCTACATCTGGCTCATGGGTAACCATAATAATAGTAGCTCCCTCATTATTTAATCCTTGGAATATCCGTAGAATTTCTTCTGTAGATTTAGAGTCTAAGTTTCCTGTAGGTTCATCGGCCATAATAACAGAAGGATTATTTACTATTGCTCTAGCAATGGCAACCCTTTGCTTTTGACCTCCTGAAATTTCATTTGGCTTATGTTTAACTCTATCTTCAAGACCAACTCTCTTTAAAGCAAGAAGGGCCTTTTCTCTTCTTTCCTTTGGTGATACTCCTGCATAAGTCATTGGAAGCTCCACATTTTCAAGAATAGTCATTCTTGGTAGAAGATTAAAAGCTTGAAAAACAAATCCAATTTCCTTATTTCTTATACGTGCAAGTTCATCATCCTTCAGCTGAGAGATATCCTTGTTATTTAACAAATATTTTCCACCATCTAATTTATCTAAGCACCCTAAAATATTCATGAGAGTAGATTTTCCTGATCCAGAGGGCCCCATAATGGAAGTAAATTCTCCTTGTTCAATTTTAAGGCTAACACTTCTTAAGGCTGTAAATTTTAGTTCACCAGTGGAATATATCTTTACTAGGTCCTTAACTTCAACCATAACTATTCCTCCTTCTGACTTTCTATAACCTTATCTCCATCTTTTAAATCTGTGGTATTTAAAATTATTGCTTCATTTTCTCCTAAGCCTTCAACTATTTGCATTTCTGTATCTGATTGAAGCCCAACCTTTACTTCCTTCTTTTTTGCTAAGCCACCTTCAACTACAAATACAAAATTCTTTCCATCCTTTTCAGTAACCAGTGCTTCAATTGGAACTTTTAGCGCCTCTGCCACAGTTCCAGTTAAGATATTTACATCTGCCTGAAAGTCTACTTTTAACTCTGGCGCAGGTTCTAGCACATCAATATCTGCACTTAAGTTTCCTTCACTGCTTCCACCTACTGCTACCATTGCTGCATTTCCCTGCTTACTTGCTGATGGGCTAATAAAAGCCACTTGGCCACTGTACGCCTTATTATTATTTTTTATTTCAGCATTTTGTCCTACCTTAACTTTTTCTGTATCAAACTTATTTAGTGAAATTGTTAATTTAAGGCTATTTAAATCTTGAAGAGTTATTACTGCCATATTTGGAGTTGACATTGCACCTACTGTTCCACTTAAAGAAGTAATTACACCATCAAAGTCCGCCACTATTCCATCTTTCACTGCATTAAATTTACTTTGAACTGCTTCTAAGGAAGTCTTAGCTAGAGCTACTGAATTATCTAATTGCTTTAACTTTTCAGAAGATGGAATTTGTGCTTTTAATTGATCTCTTGTAGCTTTTAATTGCTCAACATTATTCTGGGGATTAGCATTATTTTGTAGTGTGCCAATTACCTTATTTAAATCTTCAATGTTAGTTTGAAGCTGAGGATTATTTTGCAGCTCCTTAATTATATCTTCTAACTGTGCAGTACTATTGTTGGTTTGATTACTGGTGCTATTTTCGAGTTGTTTAATTAACTTGTTTAGTTCTGCAACTTTTCCTTCTAAATTATTTTTTTGATTAACTATATCCTGCTTTTGTAACACTGCGTTGTTATGCTGGATTTCTGCCTGTTTAAGCTGAACATTTAAATCAGATGTATCGTAAGTTATAAGAGCATCACCCTTTTTAACAGCATCTCCAACTTTTACATTTACTTTATTAATTTTAAGCCCACTTCCAAAGTATTCTTTAACATTTTTAGACTTCACTGTACCAGAGGTAGCTAGGTAAGAGTTTAACTCTCCCTTTTGAATCTTATGTAGGGTAACTTCTTTTCCTTTATTTCCTTTTGCCTTAAAAGCTATTCCTCCAAATATTACAGCAAGCAATATTATAACTGCCGTTATTACTAAACCTTTTCTCTTCATTTTCAAATTCCCCTCACTTAATTTATTGGCATGCAGCCAACTAATTTCTAGATAACTTAATTGCTTATGATACTTGACTTAACTAAAATCAATTTCCTAATATTTTTTTATAGGATTACTTCAAAGCATGGTATTAAATTAAACTTTAGGTTAAATCACTTTATAATACTTGCTTTACCATGTTTCATGCAACCTAATTATTTCTACTTTTTCCTTCAAGTACTTCCTTTAGCATTTCTAATCCGTCTATTATTTTTCTACACTTTTCCTTATTACAGTTACTTAAAAGTTCTTCAAAATAACTTTTTATTTTATCATGAAACCCTACATTTATATTTTCAAATTCATCAGTAAGCTCTACTCTTACTACTCTTCTATCCTTTGCATCTCTAACTCTTCTTACTACATCTACTTTCTCTAATCTATCAACTATACCAGATACAGTACTGTTGGATAAATTTACTTTTTCACTTATCTCGCTAATCTTCATGGACTTTTTATTGCATAGTACTCCTGCAACCATAATTTGTGGTGGGGTAAGTCCTAGCTCACAAAAATGTTCTTTAAAATTATCTTGAATTAATGAATTTATATCTCTTAGAAGCTTAGAAACAGCTTGTCCGTTGCTTTCCTTCATCCTATAACTCCTCCTACTTTATTGTAAAGTTCCAAACAGTCCATATACTATAGGCTTATATGCTGGATTTTATTATATACTTCTTTAAAAGCCTTAAGGAAACTAGGGTAAACTTTACATATAAATTTAGTCTTAATTCTAGTTCCTATAAAAATATTTAGTAAATATATTTTCTATAATAATATTTCGCATACGAATATTTTCTATACATATATTTTCTATTATAAAGGTTTACTTATATTAGTCAATAATTATTATTAGTTTATCTATACAATTAAACATTATTGATGCTATAGAAGTATTGGCTTCTACTAATCCAGTTGCTATAGATAAAACTTGTGTTACTGTAATTGATAAAGTAATAGAAAAACTGTGTATAGAAGAGATAGTAGAACCTTACAATATGGCAAAAATTGAATTAGCTCTTTAAATTATCACATTATAAACCTATAAATGGATAAAAATTTAACGTCTTTAAAATAAATGCCCCCTGTCTACTTGACAGGGAGCATATGAAAACTTCAATTGTACCCACTATATATTGTTTATTTCAACAATTTCATACTGCCTTGACCCCAGTCCAATTTTTTCTGCATGTTTAAGGGAAGCTCTGCCTTTTTCAAAAAGCTTTTGTCCGCTATTTTTCTGGATTAAGTCTAAACATGCTGCATCTAAGGCAACAGGATCTTTTCCAGCAAGAATACCAATATTTGCAGCAATTGGTTTCATGGCTGTACCAGCACAATCGCACTCCTTGGTAATATTGTGGACGAAGGTAATGTATATGATGTCCTTATCTTTTGCTGCTCCGTAGGCATACTCTGAAAGCTTTTCAAAAAAATGAGACCCTCCCCAAGTGTTTTCAATTGCTCCCTGTGGACAAACAGCAATACATCCTGCGCAACCAATGCACTTACTCTCATCGATTACCGCAACATCAGAAGTTTCAATGGCATTAAAGTTACACTTATTCACACAAATACCACAAGTTATACATCTTTCAGCATCTACCTGAGGGGATATACCTGAATGCTGCTCTAACTTTCCGCCTCTAGCAGCAAAGCCCATAGCAAGCTGCTTAAGTGCGCCTCCAAAGCCTGCTTCTGCGTGTCCTTTGAAATGGCTCATAACAATAAACTGTTTAAACATTCCATAGCCTTTACCTATTTTACATTTATTTATATATTCTTTATTTATTTCTACTTCATTATACTCTGTTCCAATATCTCCATCTGCTATTATAATTGGAATTTGTGTGAAGCCATGCTCCTTTGCTGTTTCAAGATGAAGCTCTGTAGTAGTTCTTGATCCTCTATATAATACATTAGTTTCGATATAAGCTGGAGCTACTCCATTTTCCTTTAAATAATTTATTGTTTCATCATAGCATTTTGCTGGAATAAAGGTTTTGTTTCCTTTTTCTCCAAAGTGAACCTTTATAGGTACTTCTTTTTCAAACTTATGTCCAGTGTCTAACACTACCTTTTTCAATAGCTCCAAAGCATCTTTTCCAAGCTTATTATAATCAGACTCTGAATTTTTAATAAAATATACTTTACTCAAATTAACAACTCCCTTTATGTAAACTTCTTATATATTTAAAATATTGAACTGATTTATGTATAATTAATCAGTTCAAAGTGTATTCTATTCTTATTTTTCAAAATGCTCTTCAAATTATAACACCCATGGATATTCACTACTTTATCCAGGTTTCTAACCTGTCTTTGAATATGACCTAAGCATTTAATTTATACTTCATCTACTTGATACTTATAAAGATTAATAGCTTAAAGCCTTATGTAGGTAATTATTACAAGTATTAATTATTATTATATCTCAAGTAATTTAATAATACCAATATCTAAAAGTAGACTTTCACAAACTACTATCTACTTCATTTTATTTACCCCTTTCGTCATTATTGTGCATATTTAGATGAAAAATATAATAAAAACTGAAAATTTGCACATATAGTCTATTCAACTTAGCATAATTTTTGATATCATGGTATAGTAACAAATTTTCAACTTATATTAAGTAATTATATAAAGTTTATAAATATATAATTAAATAGACCGATAATTATAATGGGGAGGTGTATTTTTAATATGCATTGTTCAAAATGTGGAGCTCAACAAAATGATGATGCTAAATTCTGTAGCAACTGTGGGAATAACTTCAATAGTGAAGCTACTAGTTTTAATCAGCCAAATCAATTTGCAGGGTCAACAAACTATTCAAATTTTAATAGCACTAATTTTAACTCTCAACCTATGAATCCTAAGGACAACCCATCTAATTTTGCTGGGGTAGTTTCTTGCTGTTTTCCTATTGTTGGACTTATTCTTTATTTTTTATGGAGAGATGAAAAACCAAATAGCTCAAAACGAATCTGTTACTGGATGATTGGTGGAATTGTTGCATATGTAGTAATTTATATAATATTTTTAGTAATGGCATTTTCATTTTCATCCGATATATACTATTAAAATTCTATGATGGATAAGCTTTTACACTACATGTTTTTTTGCCATAGATTACCTGAAAGATCTTTTTTTATAAAAGGAAAACAATTCCCTATTTGTGCCCGTTGTACTGGCATTCTAATAGGCTACTTTTTAGGATTATTATGGTTAATTATAGGTTATTCAAGTAATATTTTTATGGTACTTATGTTTTTCATTCCTTTATTAATTGATGGGGTAGGTCAATATAAAGGCAAATGGATTAGTAATAACCCAAGAAGATTTTTAACTGGGATTCTTGCCGGTATGGCTACTATTCTACTTGTAAGATCTATTGCCACCCTTGGATATTCCCATGGGAAAGCTGTAAAGCGGTTAATTAGTTCTTAAAATACTTTTGAAATGCTAATGGGAATTTGAGTCATATGACTATTTTATATTAGATTCAAAAGGAGCGTTTTAAGATATTTAAATGGCTAGTTTCTTAGTTATAAAATGACAAAAGAACTATTTCTTCACAATTTAAATGAAGAAATAGTTCTTTTTATAGGAAACCAAATTTAAGGCTTACCTTATACCTTACCTCTACCTTGGTTCCCTTAAGGCCTTTTGATGATGAAAAAATACATACTCACCTCAAAAGCCTATATTAAATTTTATTTTTTCTTCTTTAAAGTTGATCTTAATCCAATTTCAGTTTTATTTTTTATCTTTATCATATTACTCCAATGTTTGCTTATGGTGAGCAAGGTAAGTAAGAAAACAAGCATGGTACATACCATTGGATAATTTATAAACGTAAGAATAACTGCTACAATATGAATAGCTATTGTTCCAATGACTATATAATCTGTAATTACTGTGATTAAGATTATAGTAATTCCCATTAAAAGTCCAATTACTGGATTGATCCCTAAAAACACTCCAATAACTGATGCGGTTCCCTTTCCACCTTTAAAATTCATGTAAATGGGAAAATCATGGCCTATTATTACTCCAAAGCCAATAATATATAAAAGTATTATATTGTAATGTAAAATATACCTTCCTACTAGTATAGCTAAAGTCCCCTTAAGTATATCAATAAGTGCTGTAATAACCCCATATTTCCATCCAAGAACAACTGTGGCATTGGAAGCTCCTGAATTATTAGAGCCGCCACTCCTTATATCTATTCCTTTTATAGCCTTTCCTAAAATGTAAGCAGGATGCACTAATCCAAAGCAATATCCAATTAAAAGTGAAATGAAAATATCATAAATAACCATATTAGACCTCCATTATAAACTTCTAAAGCAAAATTCCATTCTAACATCTTAGAAAAAACTGAAGTCTAAAATATTAACTTTAATATTTTATAACTTAAAAATTCATTTTATATAGCAAAGATAATTTGTTTTATTTTAATATAGGAAACACAGATAAGACTTCAATTCTACCTAAAACTTCTCTTGGCACGCATAACGGCTTTAAGGATAAATTTTCACTGAGAAAGCCTATATAATACTTACTATATTTTATGAATCAGTATCTTTTCTGCATCTAATTATATCATGAATTATTTTCTTTAATAAATACCTTATTATAAATGAAAAACCATACAGCCTTTTAATGTTGCCGTATGGTTCTAATTGATTGTAAAACATTACTCCACAGAATAGCCTGTATTCTCAATGCAAGCCTTTATTTGTTCTGAACTTGCTGGTGAGTTATATTCAACCTCAACAGTTCCTCTAGAAAGGTCTATAGCAATTTGTTGAACTCCCTGCATTTTTTCTAAAGCATTGTGAAGTTGTGTTTTGCTTTGAGAGCTTGCCATACCTGAAACATTATAATGCACATTTTCCATAGTAAATCTCCTTCCATACAATAACTTTTATAGCTTTTTAAACATAATATTTTCATCAGTTATAGTATGAATTTTAAGAAGTATTTTTATCCATGAAAATTACACTACATGACAAGCTACACTATGACCATTTCCCATAGGTCTCATTATGGGTTCTTCTTCTTTACATCTCTTTGTTGCGTACTTACATCTTGTCCTGAATCTGCAACCAGAAGGTGGATTCAACGGACTTGGCACATCTCCTATTAAAATTTCCCTTTCAGTTTTTAAGGATAAATCTGGGTCTGGTATAGGAATAGAAGAAAGCAATGCCTTAGTATATGGGTGTATGGAATTTTTATAAACTTCTTCTGCTTCACCAATTTCCACTAATTTCCCTAAATACATAACTCCAATTCTATTAGATATGTGTCTAACCATGGAAAGGTCATGGGCAATGAATAAGTAAGTTATCCCAAGGTCACTTTGTAAATCTTCTAATAAATTTATTACTTGGGCTTGTACAGAAACATCTAAGGCAGATATTGGTTCATCACAAAAGATAAACTCTGGTTTTACCGATAGTGCTCTAGCAATTCCAAGACGTTGTCTTTGTCCTCCACTAAATTCATGAGGATATCTATTTGCAAAGTCCTTATTTAATCCAACCTTTTCTAAAAGTTCATATACCATTTCTTCTTTTTCCTTAGATTTATATATATTGTGAATGTCCATTGGTTCTGAAATAATTTGTTTTACAGTCATATTAGGATTTAGTGATGCGTAAGGATCTTGGAATATAACTTGCATTCTTTTTCTAAATTCTTTTAACTCCCTTTCCTTCATTGATCCTATTTCGTTACCACTAAAAATTATTTCTCCCCCAGTAGGCTCATAAAGTCTTGTTAGTGTTCTTCCTAAAGTAGATTTTCCACAACCTGATTCACCAACTAATCCTAAAGTTTCACCCTTTTTTATGTGAAAACTTACATCATCCACAGCCTTTACATACTGTTTTGTCTTTTTAAAAATCCCTTGTTCTATAGAAAAATACTTTTTTAAATTTTTCACTTCTATTAATGTGTCATCGCTCATTCTTTTCACCTACTTATTTTTCATAGTCTTTGTTACTACCTAATAGCCAGCACATAGCTCTATGTTCTTCTTCTATACGAAAGTAAGAAGGACATTTATCCTTACATATATCTATAGCTTTTATGCATCTATCCTTAAAAGGGCAACCTTTGGGTGGATTTATTAAACTTGGTGGTGTGCCTTCAATGGGAACCAATCTTTCCTTTTCTCCATCTACTCCTTTAGGTATTGAGCTTAATAGCCCTATGGTATAAGGATGTTTTGGATTATGAAATATCTGATTTACTGTACCTTCTTCCATAATCATTCCCCCATACATAACCATAACCTTATTACAGGTTTCAGCTACTACACCTAAGTCATGAGTTATTAAAAGTACAGAAGAGTTTACATTTTTATCCTTAAGTTTCTTAATTAATTTAAGGATTTGTGCTTGTATAGTCACATCAAGTGCAGTAGTGGGCTCATCCGCAATAAGTAAATCTGGTTCACAACTTATTGCCATAGCAATAAGTGCTCTTTGCCTCATGCCCCCACTAAACTCATGGGGATAATTATCTATCCTTTTTTCTGGAGAAGGAATTCCAACTATTCTTAGCATTTCTATTGCTTTTTCTCTGCTTTTTTCCTTACTAAGACCTTCATGTCTTGTAATAACTTCTGTTATTTGCTGCCCTATGGTATAAACTGGATTTAAGGCCGTCATAGGATCTTGAAATATCATAGATATTTTCTTGCCCCTAATTTTCATCATTTCCTTTTGAGATTTTTTAATTAAATCTTCCCCATTAAACACTATTTCACCTGAAACTATCTTACCTGGTTTTCTTATTAGCCCCATAATAGACTTTGAAGTAACACTTTTACCACTACCTGATTCACCTACAAGTCCTACTATTTCTCCTCTATTTATAGAAAAATCTATTCCTCTAATAGCTTCCACTTCTCCTTTATGAGTAAAAAAGGAGGTTTTGAGATTCTTTACTTCTAATATCTGTTGCCACATATCTTCACCTCATTTTATTAAAATTCTGCCAATGACTTTCTTAAAGCCTTTTCTAAGTAGAAAACTTATTTCATACTATAACTAAGCTCTTATCTCTTATTTGCCTTTGGTTCAAAAGTAGATCTCAATATATCGCCTAGAACATTAAAACTAAGTACTGTTAAAAGTATTAATAGCCCTGGAAAAATGGAAAGATAAGCTGCATTTGCAATATATCCTTGTGCATCCTTTAACATGCTCCCCCAAGAAGCATTAGGCTGCTGAACTCCAAGGCCTAAGAAGCTAAGCGAAGATTCCATTAATATTGCAGAAGCAATATTAATAGTTGCTGTTACTATTACTGTGGGAATAATACTTGGAATTATGTGCTTTATTATAATTTTCGCTGGGGTTTCCCCTGATACCTTAGAATATAGTACATACTCTCTCTCCTTTACTGAAAGAGTTTCAGCTCTTACAATTCTAGCTATGCTCATCCAACTTAAAAAACCAATGACAAGAATTACATTCTTTATTCCTGGTTCTAAATAAGAATTTATTATCAAAATAAGAAAGAAAGTAGGAATGCACATTAATATGTCAATGACTCTCATGATGATGTTATCAAGTTTCCCACCAAAATAACCACTTATTGCGCCTACAACAGTGCCAATAACCACAGAAATTATCATGGACATTAATCCTACCGTTAAAGAAATCCTACCACCATATAGTGCTCTAGTAAAATAATCTCTTCCTAAATTATCAGTTCCAAAAAAATGGGTTCCACTTGGTTTTAATAATCCTTTAGTTACTTCAACCTTATTAGGGTCATAAGGAGCTAAAAAGGCAAGACTAGCTGCTACTACAAAGACAATAACTATAAAAATTGCTACTAATCCTAGTTTATTTTCCCTGAGCTGTATTTTTAAATTCTCCAACTTTCTACTCTTCATTATTTCACCTCCATCCTAATTTTTAATCCTTGGATCAACTTTTGCATATAAAACATCTGCTATTAAATTTCCTAAAATCAACATTAATGAAGAAAATATAGTTATGCCCATAATAACAGGGTAATCAAAGCTAAATATAGATTTAATCCCTAATTGCCCCATACCAGGCCAACCAAATACTGTTTCCGTAATAAATGCTCCACTTATTAATTGCGGAAGAGACATCCCCAATATAGTAATTACAGGAAGCAATGTGTTTTTAAATACATGTTTAAATAATACCTTCTTAGTGCTTGCTCCATAAGCATATTGAGTTACTACATAATCCTCCTCCAATTGGCTTATAGTACTCGATCTAATGTATCTCATGTAAACTGATAAGTTAGAAAAACTAAGTACAATACATGGAAGTATACCATGCCTTATCACATCTAAAGTTGAATTTACTCCTATAGTTCTCATTCCTACACTTGGAAGTAATCTAAGTTTAACAGAAAAGATATATATTAAAATGATGGCAAACCAAAAGCTTGGGATTGATATGCCAATATAAGACATAACATTTAATACTTTATCTATTATGGAATTTCTATAGTAAGCAGCAATAAGACCTAAAGGAATAGCAAGAATTAAGGAAAGTAATAGAGCTGATCCCATAAGTCCTAATGTTGCAGGTATTTTTTCTAGGATAATATCAGTTACTGGCTGATAATTTATTAATGAAAATCCTAAGTTTCCTTTAACCGCATTTTTAATCCAATTGATGTACTGAATAAAAATAGATTGATCTAATCCTAAGTTATGCCTTACCCTTTCCACATCTTCTGGGCTCATTGTAGGGGTTATATAAGATTGAATTGGATCTCCTGGTGCTAATTGCATTAATATAAAAGAAACTACCGATATGAATAAAACCATAGGAATAACTTCGAATAGCCTCTTTTTTATATTACTTTTCATTCTCTTCACCTCTTAAAATATATTTAACTTCTAAGATTATGTTTAATTTCTCAAACCTTATGTAGTTGTTAAACTTTAACTCTTAAATTGCCTTCATGCAAAAAAGTAGAGGGGGGGAATCCCATCTACTCTTTCAATTTTAGCAACTATATTTGTTCATCTAATAATTATTTTTGCATGTTTAATTTAGATAAATCTCTAAACATAAATATTGGAACTAACTTAGCATCTTTTACTCCACCATATTGTTTTCCAATAGCCACTACTGATTTTGGATAAGCCATTGGATATACTGCTAAATCATCTACTAATACTTGTTGAATTTCCTTATAAATAGCCTCTCTCTTAGCTTGATCAGTTTCTACTGCACCTTTTGCAAATAGCTCATCTACTTTAGGACTTTTAAAATCTCCTGTATTATATGGTTGTCCAGAAACGAATACACTTTTATAAGAATCTGGTTCAACACCCATTACATAGCCATTTAATGCTAAGTCGAATTCCTTATTATTTTTAGGATCAAATAACTTTCCTACAAAGGCAGTTCTTTCCATTGGAACAAGTTCCACAGTTATTCCTATTTCTTTTAAATTTTGTTGAATTATTAAAGCTTCTGACTCTAAAGTTCCTTTATTGTTTGAATATCCTAATTTTAATTTTAAATCTTTTACTTTAGCTTTAGTTAATAGCTCTTTTGCTTTTTCTACATTAAAATCAAATTTATTTACTTCTTCACTATAGTATTTTGTATCCGGAGTAAATACTGAATAAGCCTTAGATGCAAACTCTTCAGACTTGTAGGCAGCCTTTATAAGTTCATCTTTGTTGATAGCATAAGCAATAGCTTGTCTTACATCTTTATTCTTTAAAGCTTCATTGTTTTGTTGTAAAAATACTAAGTTATCAAGCATACCTTCATTGTAAGTTTCAACTTGAAGATTTCCTGTAGCTTTCATATTTTCAACATCATTTGGAGTTATGTATTTTGCTCCTACTTCACCATTTTGTAATGCTATATTTGCAGTATTATTATCACCTAATATTCTATATACTACAGAGTCTAAGCTTGGTTTTCCTCCAACATAATCATCAAATCTTTCTAAAACAATACTCTCACCTTTTTTATGCTCCTTAAACTTAAATGGCCCAGAGCCAATTGGGTTTGCATTTTTAGCACTTTTAGCTAAATCTGCTTCACCATTGTAAATGTGCTTTGGTATCGGTAAAACTTGAGTTAAAGAAGATATAAAAGTAGACGATACTGTTGGTAATTTAAATTCCACTGTTTTATCATCTATTTTTTTAACTTCAATAGCCTTATCATTATAAACAAATAAATCTCTTAAAAAAGTATTTTGACTTTTATCTAGTATCTTTTCCATTGTAAACACAACATCATCAGCAGTAATAGGCTGTCCATCATGCCATTTTAAATTGTTTTTTAAAACTAACTTATAAGTTAACTTATCCTCTGAAGGTTTTAAGCTTTCAGCAAGAAAATAAGTCAAATCTCCATTGCTTTCTTCTACATAAAGTGGAGCAAATAGAGTATTATTAACTGTCATTGAAACTCTGTCACTAGAAAATAAAGGGTTTAAACTATTTGGGTCTCCACCCACTACAATAGCAATTGAACCTCCAGCTTGTTTTTCAGTAGCTGTATTTGTTCCTTGACTTTCTGCCTTGCTTCCACATCCAACAGCAAATAGCATGCTAGTCACAACAAGTGTAGATAGCAATCTTTTAAATTTCATTTCAATTCCTCCTTATAAATCCTTAGATTTATCTCAACAATTTGTAATGTTAGCATAGTAGAAAATTTATGTGAAATTGCATTTTCCAATCTTTCCTCTAAACCCTATTCATTTTTTCTATAGAATTTTTAAACAAATTATAAATAGTCAAAAACTAATTTGATAAACCTGTTGCTCCATCTCGGTTTGTACTTAATTTTAAATTGTTAACATAAGTATACGATTACAAATATTTATAACAGTATATTCTTCTAGTTATTTAAAATATAAATACTCACCCTACACTTTATTAAAATATTAAATCCATATATATTTACAATCTGTAAACTTTTATAACCTTTTATTAACATGCCTATCAATTTCTTATGCAATATCTAAAACAATCTATTCTCCATTGATTTTTATAAATATGTTACTTCACAATTTTCTCTATATGCAAAGACTTCATACTCACCTTTTCAAAGCTTAATAAAAGTTACCATAAAAAATAGAGCTACCAACAATTTTCCTTGTTAGTAGCTTATACTTTTCAATATACTAATTCAGTTTACCATAAAAAAATTGCAACAAACTTTAAAACTATGCCACTATTTACTGTGAATTATCTTCCTTCAAAGGCAATAGGATTGTTATTTTAGTTCCATGCCCCAGCTTACTCTGAACTTCAATTTTCCCCTTATGCTTTATAATTATCCACTTAGCTATAGATAGCCCAAGACCTGTTCCTCCACTTTCCTTAGTCCTTGATTTATCAGCTCTATAAAATCTATCAAAGATAAAGGGTAAATCCTCCTTGGATATACCAGCACCTGTGTCTTCTACTTCTAATACTAGTTTTTTTTCCTTAACATAGGAATTTATTTTTATAGTTCCCTGCTCTTCCGTATACTTTATGCTATTATCTATAAATACTCTTAAAGCTTCCTTTAAAAGACTTCTATCACCATTTATACTTATTTCTTCGTTATGCATATTTAAAATCTCATGATTAGGAGCAATTAATTTTGTTTCTTTAATTACTTCTCCTATTAGTTCATTTACCTTAAAGTCTACCATTTCAACCTTTTGAGTATGCTTATCACTTCTAGCTAAAAATAATAATTGTTCAACCAAGGTTTTCATAGCCTCAGCTTCAGATTTTATAGCACCGATGGCTTCATCTAGGACTTCTTTATCTTCTTTTCCCCATCTATCTAATAGATTTGCATATCCTTGAATTACGGCAATGGGTGTTCTTAACTCATGAGAAGCATCAGATACAAACTGATTTTGAGCTTCATAAGTTCTTTGAAGTCTGTCTAACATATCATTAAAGGTTTTAGCTAAATCCTTTAATTCATCCTTTGATCCACTAACATTGAGCCTAGTATTTAAATCCTGCGCAGATATATTCTCAATGGTTTCATTCATTTTTTTAACTGGAAGTAGTAACTTTTTACTTACCCTGCCTCCAATGGGTATTAAAATCAGAAGCAAAACTATATCTGATATTATAGTAATGGCAAGAATAATGCCAATATACGGACTTACCTCTACAGTATTTTGTATAAAACTAATATAAACCTTACTTCCATCAGCAGCTATGTTTGTTGAATGCTGATGAATAAAATATAAAAAACCACCTACCACCATAGCATTTGAAAGAATTAATAAAGTAGAAAAAATAAAAACGTAAAAAGTAGTGATTTTAAAGCTTATAGAAAAACGGAGCCTGTCATTTATATATTGAAGCCCTTTCACAAACAGCTTTGGAAGAAGTCCAATTAGATTCATAAGGATTTTAAAAACCCCTAAAATTGCTTCTTTTATTAAGGTCTTTAATTCATTATCTTTCTTCATACTTTAACATATATCCCACCCCTCTAATGGTGTGAATGAACTTTCTATTATATTTATCGTCAATTTTACTTCTTAAATATCTAATATACACATCTACCACATTAGTATCTCCAAAGTAATCAAACTCCCATACAGCTTCAAGAATCTTATCCCTTGAAAGTGCGATATTTTTGTTCTTTAAAAGATATACTAATAGGTCAAATTCTCTTTTAGTTAAATCTATTAAATTATTATCGTAAGTAGCAGTATGCTTTTCTAAATCAACTGAAAGCTTCTCTAGTTTTAACACTGCTGATGTGGCTTCTTCTACTTTCTTTCTCTTTAAAGCTACTCTAATTCTAGCAAGAAGCTCTTCGATAGCAAAGGGTTTTGTTACGTAATCATCGGCTCCATTATCAAGACCCATAACCTTATCCATAATATCATCCTTAGCTGTAAGCATTATTACAGGCACTTCAGAGCTTTGTCTAAGTCTTCTTAAAACCTCAATACCATTTAAAGAAGGCAGCATGATATCTAAAATAATTAAATCAAAGCCTCCTGAAAGAGCTTTTTCTAGTCCTTCTCTACCATCATGAGCTTGTTCCACCAAGTACCCCTCATATTTAAGTTCTAGCTCTACAAAACGAGCAATTTTAACTTCATCCTCTACAATTAAAATTTTTTGGCCTGCCATGTTAAATCCTCCACTACAGTTTAATTAGACATCTTTCACTTTTTATTTATTTTCTGATGACTAATCCTTATTCTAAAATCTTTACCTATAATTATACTTTAAATTTACTGTAGTGGATATATGGAAATGACCTACATTTCCCATGTAGGTCACTTAATTAAATGTTATTCTCATTTCCATTTTCAGGTGTAGCAGCTTTATTCTCTGAAAAATCCTTTTTAACATTGTCAACAGTATTTGCTACTTTATCAAAAACATTGTTTACACCTGTGCAATCTCCATTTTTACCTTGAAACTTAACTCTGTGGCCTGTAAAGAAAGTAATTAATAATCCTATAACAGTTAAATATGGTGCAATAATTGTAATGATAACTGCTGCTGTTACTGGCATACTGAAAATTGTATTTTCTCTCTTTCTTATGATAAAAGATGTATTATTTCCCTTCTTCACAAGAGCTTTAAACTTATCCCATAAAGATGGTCTTTCTTCATATTGAGCACTACTTTTAAATTTCTTTTCTCTTTCTAAATATACTAAAGCTTCAACTATATCATCATTACACATTTCTAGTGCAGCTTTTGCATCCTCATAACTTACATTAGCTCTTCTTCTTACCTCATCAATATTTTCTAATCTTACTGTCATTTTTTATTCCTCCAAATATTTTATTGGTTTCTATCAACCTTATATTCTTATTATAGGAGGACAAGATTAAGGTAAAATTAATGAAAGATTAGAATTCCATTAGAAAAATAAAGAAATCTATTGAAAAACTAAAAGCTTTTTTTAATAAGCTAAATCCAGTAGTAAGCAAAAATATAGCTTTTCTACTGGATTTTTAACCTTTTAATTTAGTTTTGAAAACTTCTTATTTATTATTTTGAGAAAAGCCTTCAGGATTTTTACTTATTTCCTTACACATATTCACCAATACGTTACAGGTGTTTAGCAAATTCTCCTTCTTAATTTTATCTACAGTGTCCCTATCTGTATGGTAATTATTATCAGTACCATAGGCAAAACATGCTGCTGGTATTCCTACAGATTGAAAAGATGAATGGTCACTGTTTGGTTGTTCAGTTCTCTCATTTTTTAAGCTGAACTTATTGATACAGCTTACCGCTAAATCAGCTGGTAAGGATTTAACCCCTTCATCCATTGTGTGAACCATTAATGTATCTCCTACTCCAACCATATCAAGATTTAACATAGCCGCAATATTAGCCTTCTCCTCTGAGCTTAAAGCTTCAACATAATACTTGGAACCAACGAGTCCAATTTCCTCTGCTCCAAAAGCAATAAACTTAACATCACAATCAAGGTTTTCTTTAGATAAAACCTTTGCTGCTTCTAGTACTGTGGCTATTCCAGAGGCATTATCATTTGCTGCTGGGGTGTCAACTCCATCATAATGTGCGCCAACTACAATATGTTTACCCTTGCTTTCCTTTTTAGATTTCATAGTTGCAATTATATTTGTAGAGGAAGCTTCCTTAAATTCACTATCAACCTTTAAAGTGACTTTTAGTGACTTTCCTTCCTCAAGCTGCTTCACAAGCTTTTCCGCATCAGGTTTTCTTATTGACACAGCTGGCATATTGGAAAGTTGTCCTAAAGTGGCTGATATAAAATCCTCATTTGCAGAATCATAAAAAATTGCTCCCACAGCACCTTTTTTAAATGCTCTTTCCACCTTTATTTTAAAATAATCTTCCCCTCGTTTCATCAGCACAAGCTTGCCTTTAACATCTTTATTTTCTAAATCAGCATGACTTCCCATACCTACATCAACAAGTTCTGCAGTGACACCTTCCTTAGGAGTACCTTTAGTAAACTGTAAAGACTTGGAGTCAATTTTTTCATTTTCACCAATGCTAAGTTCAGTACTATTACATAAGTATGAAGTTATTGGAAAGCTTTGTTCTGTTACCTCAAATCCCATTTCCTGAAATTGCTTTTTTATATATTGTGCTGTGTTTTTTTCTCCATCAAAGCCTGTAACCCTTGCATTATCTGTAGCTGAAAATCTTTCAATTGTGCTGTAAATATTCTCTTCTGAGATTTTTTCTTTAAAGTCAGTAAAAGTAATGGTATCAAAATTAACCACAGCCTCAGAACTATTTTTATTATCTTTCCCCTTGCAAGCTGTAAATGATAAAGTAAAAGATAGAGCACATGCCATAGCAACAAGTTTTTTACTCCTTCTCATTTTACCCCTCCCCAAAATAATAACTTTATTATACTATTCACTTTACATAGTATATTTTTATATTAATTTTTAGCCATATCTTTAGTTGTATTTAACTTATTTATTTCACACTTAATAACTTGCCCCATTAATCCCTCCTTGTTTTTTCCTTTATAGTCAATTCATTAATTTATTTTATATATTCTACATTTCTTAATTGTATTCCTTTATATGTACTAAATGTTACATATTGTAAACAATTTGGAATTCCATATAAAGTTCCTATTCTATTTCTAACCAATGTACCACCCTATCTTTCTGAAACCCTAATCCCATAGCAAGCTTCATTGAATTTTCATTACTTTCTTCTATGTGCACAAAAGGTATTTTTTGTGCATTTTTAACTTTTTTTATTATGTCTAAAGTTACTGCTTTTGCATATCCATTTTTCCTATGTTCAGACAAGACATGTAAAAAACCTATTGCTCCATCATCCTGTGTCATTCCCCAAGCTACCGGATTTCCCTTTATACGTACACAGGAACTTATTCCATTTGTTATGCGCTCTTTTATATAATCAATGGACAAGAACTCCTTATAATCAGAGTTATCGTAGATAAACTTGCTATCTTCTAATGTTAAATTCTCAGTTTTACATATAGATTTAGGCAAATCTACCTCCCTTATCAATACTAGTCTCGCAGTTGATAATTTCCATTTTACTTTGACTCCATCTGTTAAAATAGGAAGCATCCAATCTTCGATTATAGCGAAACATTTATCTTCTTTTGCTAATTTATTTTTTATTAACTGAAGTTCCTTTTTACACTTACTGCTAATATAAATCCATTTTCTATCACTTGTCCCTTTAATAAAAACAGAGTCTCCTATCTTTTCAATATAGTGGATTGGATAGCTTTCTATAAAGTTTATAATATTTAAATTATCACATTGATTCTTTTTTAAATGCTCTAATATTATTTTCTTATTGTTCATAAATTTACTCCCCCTAATATTAATCCTTACTTTTTTAATAACCTTCTATATTTTATAATTATAAAACAAAAGTTTTATTGTGGGCATAAAAACGACTCACATTTTTCATGTGAGCCATTTCAATTAATTTATGAAAAATTTCATTGAAAAACTCAGAAGGATAATCCCCCCATAAAAGAATGTGGAAATTATCCCTCCAATATATCCTTAAATATTATTTTCCTCATTAGGTTCTTCTCTATGACTTTTTTCCTCGGTAAAGTCCTTTTTAACATTATCAACAGTATTTGCAACCTTATCAAAAACACTGTTTACTCCTGTACAATCTCCATTCTTTCCTTGAAACTTTACTCTATGTCCAGTAAAGAAAGCTACTAATAAACCTCCAACAGTTACATAGGGAGCTATAACTGTGATAATAGTTGCTCCAGTTACTGGCATACTAAGTACCACATCTTCTTTCTTTTTCACCATAAACTTTGTGTTATTTCCCTTTTTTATAAGTTCTTTAACTTTTGTTCCAAAAGAAGTTTCTTCTCCACAACAAGAATTAGTCTTAAATTTCTTTTGTCTTTCTAAGTATACTAGAGCCTCAACTAAATCATCATTACACATCTCTAGTGCTGCTTTTGCATCCTCATAACTCACATTAGCTCTTCTTCTTACCTCATCAATATTTTCTAATCTTACTGTCATTTATAATTCCTCCAAATATTTTTATTGGTTTCTCTCAACCTTATAATCTTATTATAGGAGGGTAAGATTAAAGTAAAATTAGTGAAAGATTAGAATTAGATTAGAAAACTATTCATTTATAATTAATCCTTAAAAACTATTTTTCTTTTCACTATTGCAAAAAAAATTTGCTGAATAAATCAACAAACTCAACTTTCAATATTTTTCTATTATATTGTATCTTATTTATTGATGTAGTATTAAAAAGCACTTAATCATATGAACAGAATATATCTCTTTTATTAATCTCTTCCAAGATATTCTTCAAGACAAATCCTGTCTTTAGTGATTTTTTCTGCTGCCTCTTTCCCCACATATCTATAGTGCCAAGGCTCATATCCAATCCCTGTTATGTCGCTTTTGTTAGAAGGGTATCTGAGTATGAATCCATACTTATAGCAATTTTCCATCAACCAAATTTGCTCTGGCGTATTTTCTTGCTTTTTATCTAACTCTTGATATTTGGAGGAAACGATATCTACTGCTAACCCCAACTGATGCTCACTTGTACCTGGTATGGCTACCCAATTACCTGCCTTTGTCTTAGCCTCTTCTTCTGAGTAACCTTCCCTTTTATATTTTTCTACATCTGTATTATAAAGAGCCACTTGATTTGCATGGGTTCTATAAGATGCACAAATATATGGTGATAAACCAGCTGCCCTGGCATCATTCATCATATGTTGTAAATCTGAATAGACCCTCTCATCAACAGCATGTCCACCAGCTAGTTTAACTAGATTAACAGTAAAGTCATCTGGTATTTCATTATTTTTATTAACAAGCATTAAATTCCATTGTTCCTGATTTTGCTTACTCTTTGACTTTAACTTGGCTGAAATTTCATTTACTAATGCTTGACTTTCTTTTATATCCTTATTGCTATTAGCTATAGTGGAATCAGAATGGCTACTTTTATATATAAACTTATCACCTTTACTGGGTTTTATTGTTTCTCTTCCACCAATGAGAATTATGCTGCATAATACAACCACAAAACTAAGTTTTATCATGTTGTCTACATTCTTATTTTTTTCACTAAATTGTTTTCCTTGATCAAATTGTTCTTCACTCACTGCATAATCCCCCTCTCTAAAAAACATATTCCTAAATATCAATTATATTACAAATATTATTCCTGAAATAGACTAAAATACCTATCTACTCATTAATTTACTATTAAGTATTGTTAAAAATTTATTGCTCATCTGTAACAAATCATACTACATTTTATAGTCAATATGCAATAACACTATTACACATAATTTCAATTATTTATATATATTTAAAACTTAACTTTAAACTTTCATAAAACAAGCTGTATTAAACTATTTTTGTTTGTTAGTTTAGCTAATTATAGCATTTTTTGCAATATATTAACCATTATTAGCAATATCAATTGACTTTATTTAGGATACACTATCAATATAATATATTAGACTGAAATATATACCAAATTGTTTTTAACATTTAATCTGGTTTTTAAGTTGAATTTCAAATTTATTCACCTAAAAAACTTATGGAAACCAAGTCCCCAGTTGTAATCTAATATACTTTGACTTTTGTTTCCTATAGATGGAGCTAGCTTTATTATATATTTCTAAAATTAGTGAAATTCTGGAGGTAAAAATATGAAACTAAAGGAGTTATTAAAAAACTTACCTTATGAGGTTGTTCAAGGTAATGACAATATAGAAATTGAAAGCATAGGTTGGGATTCTAGAAGAGTAAATCCAAATTCCTTATTTATATGTGTTAAAAATAAAAATGTTGATAGACATGAGTTTGCAGCTTTAGCAATAAAAAAAGGAGCTACTGCATTAGTTATTGAGCATGATGTAGAAAATATTCCTGAAGATATTACAATTATTAAAGTTCCTAATTCTAAAAAAGCAATGGCTAATATTGCAAACATTTACTTCGGTGAACCCTCCAAAAAGTTCAATCTTATTGGCGTAACTGGCACTAACGGAAAAACTTCAGTTACTTACTTCGTTTCAAAGGTCTTAGAAAGTGCTGGTAAATTAACTGGAATAATAGGAACAATAGAAAATACAGTTGGTGGTAAGGTTCTTAAAACTGAAAAACTGAACCCCACTACTCCTGACTCTATTGAACTACAAAAGTCCTTTAAAGAAATAGCAGTGGTTGGGGCTTCCCATGTGGTTATGGAGGTTACCTCTTCAGCCCTTGATAAGGATAGAGTTCACCAATGCGAATTTCATATTGGAGCTTTTACAAACCTTACCCAAGATCATCTCGAAGAACATGGCACCATGGAAAATTATAAAAATGCAAAGCTTAAACTCTTTAAGATGTGTAAAAGGGCTTTAATTAATAATGATGAATCAGTTGCTGAGGAAATAAAAGCAATATCAACTGGTGAAGTTTACACCTATGGTATAGAAAAGGCCGCAAACTTCAAAGCTTCTGATATAATTTATGATTTAAATTTTGTAGAATTCACTTTAACCCTTAAAGATGAAGTAAAGAGGGTTAGATTTAATATACCAGGTAAGTTTAGTGTGTACAATGCTCTAGCAACTATTGGTATATGCTATCTAGCTGGCTTAGATCTTGATACAATAATTCACGGTTTAAAAAGCATTACAGGGGTTCCTGGAAGAATAGAAAAAGTACCAAATAATAAGGGTATATTAGCTGTGGTTGACTATGCTCACTCTCCTGACAGCCTTGAAAATATAATAAAAGCTATGAGAGAAATTTCTAAAGGAAAAATAATCACAGTATTTGGTTGTGGTGGTAATAGAGACAAAACAAAACGTCCTATAATGGGAGAAATAGCTGGAAACCTTTCTGATTTTGTTGTGATAACTTCAGATAATCCTAGAAAAGAAGATCCAATGACAATTATTAATGAAATTGAACAAGGCACATTAAAAACAACTTGTGATTACTTGAAAATAGAAGATAGAAAAGAGGCTATATTTACTGCCTTAGATAAGGCTAGTTCAGGGGATGTAGTGATCATCGCGGGAAAAGGCCATGAAACCTATCAAATCCTTGGAGACACTACTATACATTTTGATGATAAAGAAATTCTTATAGAATATTTCAACAGATAAATATTAAAGGAAGCAACATTTGCTTCCTTTAATTCTCATTAACTTATATTCTAGGCTTTACTTATCTATATAACCTGTATTTGTATTCGCTTCATTATTTAAGCTCATCCTTCTATTCTTACCAGTTCTCCTAAATCTTACAAAGATATACATAGCCATTATAAGCAAAATTCCTGTAGTTAAGATTTCTGTTTCGAACATGTCCCCCGAGCCTGATCCCACACTTCCTTTTACCATTAACCCTATTGCCGTTTCCCCTTTGCTCATTATTATCTCCTGAGTTAAGTTCCAGGTTAAGTGATAACCTATAGCTAGCATCAAAGAATTACTCTTATAAACAACTAAGCAAAGTAAGACTCCTATTATTCCTGCATTGATAAGCCCTACCCAAAATCCCTCACTCCCTGAGTATGTTCCAAAATGTAATCCTCCAAATATCACTGAAGAAATTATTAAAGCAATAGTTAATGAATATTTCTTTTCTAACTTTAAAAATATATATCCTCTAAATACAGCTTCTTCTAATAAGGCTACTGCTAGGAAGCCAATTGCCGCTGGTATTGCTATAACAATTGTTCTTCCTAGTTTAGCTGCATTAAAAGTTACTTCACCATATCCAAATATAATAACTAAAACTGGGTACATTACAGCAAGTACAATACCTAAAATTAATCCTTCTAAAAATAACTTTATACCCCTCTTATCAAAATGAATAAGAAATGAGCTTAATCCTTCACCACTTATAGCTTTTCTTATAGCTAAAACAATGCCAAAAATTATGAAATTGACAATGGCATTTGCTATACCATCAGCTGCCATACAAATCCCCCCTAAATCCCCTTAAATTAATAAATAGTAGATATATAGTAAATCAATTTTAGGCCATAACTTACTTATTGTATGTACCTTAGTTTCCCTAAGGCTTTTGAACATTAATAAAATAAAGTTTCACCATGAAAGCCCGTAGGTGAATACTTTACTTTAATTAAAGTTATATTGTGAAGTTACTTTTCACAGCGCTCCATTGATTATAATAGAGAAATTTTTTACCAAATGATTCCTTTTTCTAAAATATGTTCTAGCAGAGCTTCACACCCCTCTACAATATCTCCATAGGTTTCATGAAAATTCCCTGTATACCAAGGGTCAGCAATATCTCTTGGATTACTAGAAAAATCAAGTAATCTCCTAATCTTGCCAGCCTTATCTTCCCCCACAATACGCTGTGCATTCTTAATATTGTAACTTTCCATACAAAGAATATAATCATAATTTTCATAATCCCTTTTAGTAAGTTGAACTGCTGTCCTGCTGTCACAAGGAACTCCAACTTCCCTTAGCTTTTTTCTTGTTCCTAAGTGAACATCATTCCCTATTTCTTCTCTGCTGGTTGCAGAGGAAGATATAAGAAATATGTCCGAAAGCTTTTTCTCCTTTACCATGTGGCGAAATACAAATTCAGCCATAGGACTTCTACAAATATTACCATGACATACAAACATTACTTTTATCATATTTTCTATAACTCCTTACTTTAAATTATGAACAAGTTGATTTTATTCTACCACTTTAGAAAAAAAACTTATTTTATTATATAGAGAGCTCTTCTTTTCCTATGTGCTTTAAAGCTTTATTAAATACTTCTGGAAATAGCTTAGGATTACTTACTACTTCGTAAACTTTCTCTTTTCCGTATATATCATGAATTAATCCCCATATATTGCATCCGAAATAATAGTTTCTAGAATGCATGAGTTTTGGAACTTCACTCTTTTCCTGTTCATCAGTATATAAATTCAACCAATAATTTGATATGATTTCATTTAACTCATCAACGTTTTTAATCCTGCCTTCTCTAATAGATCTTATTTGGTCTTTAAAATTATCATGCATATGATTAAAATCATTTTCAAAGTATCTCCAAGTAAACTTATCTATTCCTATATTAGCTTCTCCTTTATATATGGAGCTAGTTAATATTCCTTGTCCATTATTACAATATTTTACTGCTAGTCCTTCAAAGGCAAGAAATAAATATAATTGCTCCTCTAGAGATAGGTCTCTTTCATATATTTTCTCAGTGAATTTATTGAAACCTATATGATGTACCTCATGTCCAATATAGCTTCTGAATATATTCATATCTACTACTTTAAAAAAATAAAGTATATCAAAATGCAAGTAGTGTTCATAAAACCAACCAAAACTGTTTCCTATGCTAATAGTGAATATAAAATCTAACCTATTAAAATTCACTTCTTCTGGCAATCCATTAAAGGTATACTGAAGCCCCTCTTTAAATATATTGACACTGAAATTTTTTAACTTTTCAATTTCTTTCTCATAAAAATCTAAGTTATTAAAAAGATAAGTGTATTGACCATGATGAATTTTTAATCTTTCATTCTTTATATCTGCTAAATCTAAATGAAAAAAATTCATGAAGTACTCTATAAACTCTTCCTTTTTTATACCACACATGGGTAAACCCTTCTGATTATATCTTTCAAACTCTACTTTATAATCATCATGGTTTAGTAATTCTTCTAACTCTGTTCTCTGTAGTTTTCCCTCTTTGTGCTTTCTGCAAAGCTCTAGCATTTTAGAAACTGTTTCATATCTAATGTTTATCTCCATAAAATCCCCACCCTTTATTTCTACTATTTTTCTAGTTATTGTTTCATCTTGCTTCTTTTACCAAATACTTTTCCTAACTTGCATTAATTAGTGTTTTTAATTCTACCCCTTATTTTTCTTGCAGCTTTTTAATATAAGGTTCAAAATACCTACCTATCTTTACAACTTCACCCATAACAGTGTTGATTTTTTCTTCCTCTAAGAACCAATTGCTTTCTTGAATATCCTTCTTATCTGGAACATATGCAACATAAAATTCTATATCCTTTGGAAATACTGATTGATAAGTTAATAATGCACGTCTTGAATGATATGCCTTACAAACTAATATAGCTTTTTTTACAGGTATCTTATTTTCTTTTATAACCTTCCATGAAAACTCTGCATTTTCAAAGGTATGTGACGCTTGGTCTTCCTTTAGTATTCGCTGTTCTGGTACCCCTAATTTTACTCCTATGGATTTTAAAAATTCCCATTCTGAGCTATAATCGGGTATTTTCGGATTGTAGTGACCACTTGGCAATATATATGGTGCTAGCCCCTGATTATATAATTCTGCTGCCTTTTCCATCAATTGGGGATGACTTCCCCCCGGCACTAAAATTATATCTGCAGTTTTTATTTCTGTTTTTACAAAAACTAAATCCGTTATACAATCAAAGGGATAATTCATTTTAAAACCTCCATTTATTTAGCTATGTCATATAACATCTTAAATTTTTACTGATTAAACACTTAGTAAAACTTAGCTTTACATCATAATTAAGGCTTGTCTAAATGAAGAGCCTCCTCATAAGTCATTACAGCTAAACTGGAAACTTATACTCAGATATTTCGCTGAAATTGCCATCAAAACAGTAATATACAGTATGTGCTTTTTTGGAGTATACTAACGAAAATGCTGTAACCCATTCATCATTTCGCTGACTTGCAGAGTTTAGTATATTAAATGCTCTGTTAATATCTAATTCCTCTACATTTGATAACTCCTTAGAAACTGCTTGATAGCGTGGACAATTACTTTCAACATTTTCATGTAACTGGTCCCATAAAGAAAAATTAGTCATAACGAAAAATGGTGAATCATTTACTGTATTATTTATATTTCCACGTCCAGGCTCCACCACCCAAACATTTGAATTTGCATCACAAATCATATTATGACAACTCCAGTCTGGTGTATTAACAACTTCAATATTAGCTAGGTACTCACCCAAATTCTCAGGATGAATTACTTCATTTATAATATCTGTAATGAGCTTAGTTGTATGGGTAACTTTTTTGCTTGATCTTCTATATAAACCTTTACCGTTTGAATCCACAACAAGGCTATTGAAAAACCTGCCACTGCTATCTACTCCAAAGGAAGGATATTTTCCACGTCCTCCATCAACAAGTACTGTGAACCACTTAGGATTCCTAGTATCTATTGCATATTTCATTCCATTATTGTCAAAATTCATTCCTATAATTGTATCTTCTCCTCTATAAATAAAACTTGTACACATAAATATCATCTCCTCTTATATTAACTCTTAATAATAAATTTACTTTTCTCCGTAAGCATACATAACTGGCATATTAAAGTATATCCCATCCTCTTTCTGAAAGTTCTCAAGTTCATTAAACACATCATTTTTAAACTCAGCAAGCTTATCTAAGCCCAAAGCTTCTATTTGTTCAAATATTCCTCTTACAGCATTAGTCCACATTTCCTTCCACCATTGTTCTTTACTGTCATATATAACAAGGTTATTCTCTTCATAAACCCTAATCTTTTTAAAGCCTTCATTCTTTAATATTTTCGTTACTGTATCCACCGTATCAAATTTAGGAATATAATTTTTAGTATTGTTATTAATACTTTTGCTATCATTATTAATATAGTTACCAATGATTTTAGTCAACCATTTTTGTTCTTCTTGCACTCCCCATATGCTAAAGCTGGCCTGTCCACCAGTTTTTAAAACCTTTTTTATCCCTTGTAATTTATTTTCACTTAATATAAGGTATCCAAACCCAAAACCACAGAAAACATTATCAAAGTAATCTTCTTGAAACTCTAAATGTTTAGCATTCATTACCTTAACTTCTGCATTACTGATATTCTCGATTATAATATCTTTATAGGTTTCTCTAACCATTACTTCTGAATTATCAATACCAATAACATGTCCAGTTTTACCCACTTTATGTATTGCTGGAAATAATGAAGCACCTCTGCCCATTCCAATATCTAATACCTTTGCTCCACTTCTAATGGTTGATATTTCCACCAACCTTAATCCAAAGCTATCCCAGTACCTTGGCCCAACTTTTCCAAAGTTTACTGCAACCTTATCCCATAGATTAGTACTACTTTTGTTTTCTTCACTCATTTTTTGTCACCTTCAACTTTTAGATTTTCTAATATCCTTTGTATCTTAATAGTGCAATCAATTTTTCTGTTAATAGTCTTTCTCCATGAATCAGATAGTGGAAAATAAATCTTATCTTTAACCAAATTCCCCATATCCCAAAATCCATCCTCTGATACATTATTATTTATCCAACTTTTAAAATACTGAAGCTTAGTTTTAGAATAGGTATAACTACTTAGCAGTTCATGGGCATCCACATACCTACTTGCAATTTTTGAATGAAACTCACTAGGAGGTATTATGAGGCTTTTTTCGTAGATGTAATATATTCCTTTTTCAGAGTTTATTATGTAATCTAAAAACTTTGATTCAATTTGTGAGGATAACATGCCTCTAAGTATAGAAACAAGGTAAAAACTTTGAAATCCCAGCATATGCTTATCTTTTGATGCTTTATGAACTTCATAATAGGCTTCCTTATATGCATTGTGGTTATATTCCCCTCCTGAAAAACCATGAGTAATAACTTTTGCCCAATCCTCAGCTATTCCCTTGGCTAAATTATTGGAGGGATCAAATATTAATATCCAGGTTGCCACAAATAGTTTTGTCACCACATTCCAATCATGCTTTTTTTCCTTCCTATCTCTTAAATCTAGTTCTCCACGTAAGTATTTCTCCATATAAACAAGTGCTTTTTGAATAACTTCATCATTCTTATCTAGTCCAAGCACTAACAGTCTTCTTAATGCTTGTTCTGTGGTAATTAGTGATTTAGCACACTGACTCAGGCTATGAAACTCTCCCCAGGATCCATCTTCCCATTGAAGCTTTACAATATCCTTAACCCACTTTGATTGTAGTGCTGTTTCCTTAGCCCTTATTAAATCTTTACTTTTGCTATCTAATTTCATTACATCACGCGTTAAAAGATATTTAGGTATTGGATCTAAATCATATTTTAAAACCTCATTCACTTTTAGCACCCTTAAGTCCCCCCCCTTTTACTAGCCTATTATTGCTATGTTTTCTTTTTTACTTGGCCTATAAAGTAAATAAATACATATCCACTAGTAAAAGTTACAACTCCTCTAATTTACCTTCTTTTCATTTTAAATTTGCAATAATGCTTAAATATATTTATAAACTGTCACTTCATTTTTAATCTAAGATTCTCTGCCTTTTTAATACTTTCCTTTAACCATATAGGAGCGCTTTTATTTTCTAATATATCACTGCTAGGCATCCAATATATTTCACTAACCTCATGAATTGACTTGCATTTCGCTTCTCCAGTTTCATACTTGCATAAAAAAACTATGTCAATTATCACTTGCCCTTTGTCTGATATAAATGATTTGCTCTCTAAATAATGCATTTCATTTGAAACTTGAATTCCGACTTCCTCCATAATTTCTCTCTTCAAAGTCGCTTCTAAAACATTAGCTTCAGGAGTTTTTATTTCAACTTTCCCACCAACCATAGATAAAAGCCCTGGAGCATGTTCTTCTTCTTCACTTCTTTTTATAATTAGCCATTTATCATTTTCATATATGGCTGCCTCTACATTTACAATGTACGATGTATTATCCATAAATCTCTCCTTTTATTTCATCAAAAACTTAACCTGGTAAACTTTTAATATTAATGTATCTTATAGTTGTATTACCATTACATTTTCATCCCACATTATTTCCCCATTTTTTTCAAAGCCCACACTTTCATATAGCTTCTCTGCAGATACATTCTTGGGTGAAACTGTTGTATAAAACTTTATATTTCCATATTCAATTTTTATCAAGTCCAGTAATTTCAAAAGTGCTTTTTTCCCTAAACCCTTTCCTTGAAACTTTTTATCAACCATGTATCTAAGTAACATTGGTTTACCTGTATCTTCTTCAATACCATATAAAAGAAATCCTATCAATACATCATCTTCATAAATACATTTTGAATGCCAGTTATCATATAATAAGCTTATAATGATTGAATTATAGTTCGGTGCTACAATTCCTTCTTGTTCTTCATAAACTTCTAAACTATTACATTCATACCAATTTTCTTTTGTTACTTGTTTTAGTAAAATCCCCATAAACCCCACTCCTTACAGCTGCTGAAAGCAACTATCCATAATTAATATTTACTTAGGCACCTTCAAAATCATCAACTACATATAAATTGAATTGCTTCACTTAATTTACAAGACAAATCCCTAGGAACTGCATGTCCTATGCCTTTATTTACTATGAATTTATATAAAAGACCACTTTCCTCAAAAGTATTAATAATCTCCTCTAGTTCCGATGAGTGCATTATTACTTCTCCTTCCATAAGGACAGCTTTTACACCTCTTTTAGAAGCTAACCTAACATTCTCTTTATTAAAGGATTCTGTTAGATCTGGCCCAAGAACAATAACCCCCTTTATAGGTATATCATTGCACATAGTAACTTCCATAGCAGCCATAGCCCCACCAGAGAACCCTCCAATGAGCACACAACTATGGTCTATTGAATACTGCTCTAATATCAGTTTATAACATTCTTTAATTTCATTTCTTGAAATTGAAAGATTTCCAGTCCAACCATACCCATTTTGAATTGCTAATTGTGATGATTGAATATAAACAAAAACAAAGTCATTGTTTAAAAATTCATCAGGTTTCCAGTACTGACTAAACTCATCTATGCTTCCTGGATCTCCGTGTAAAGCTATAAACAAGGGGTACTTCTTTTCTGAAGTGTAATCCTTTGGAGCATGAACAATAAACTTAGACTTTGCCTCTTTCCTTGCCTTTTCTAAATTTATATTGTTTTTTTCTTTTAATTTTATATATCTAATATTTTCTTTCATAGGAAGCATATTAAAAATATCATTATCACAAGCTAATCCCTCACTAACCAGTGATTCCATAATATTTAATGCTTCTTCAAACCTATTCTCTAAACAAAAAAAGATAGCTTTAGAAGTCCTTATATTAAATTCATATTTTTCGTATTCATCCTGCATAAGATATTCTGATGACTTTTCTAGCATAGTTAATGCCTCTTTATATTTACTTTGATTATAAAGAGTATTCACTTCACTCTCCATAATCCAGTACTTTTCATATCTCATAACATTTCCTCCAAATTAAAGTGCACCGCTTAAATATTTTTTTCATATGCATCTATAATTTCTTCAGTTATTCTTACCCTATCTCTAGCCATATTCTCATTAGCCTTTTCATTTTTTCTCTTTCTCATTTCTCTTGCCAGAATGCTTTTATTAAGCCCTGATTCTCTTGATACTTCTGAAAAGGTACTTCCTTCTTCTATTGTATCTAATGCCTTTTTTAACTCGGATTCTGTATATCTTTTCATTTAATTCCCCTTTTCTATAACCCCTCATATTAAGTAATTGTATATATCTTTACTTATAAGTAATTAATATTTAGTCTTATTATCCTTTTCATTACCATGTTTAAAGTTGCCAGTTACCTTTGCCATAACTAGCTGAGTTTCTTTTGTATCTGCGTTTTCTATTTTGGCCAAAAACTCTTCACTGATTTTTCCTTTTAATATGGTTACTTGTTTACCATGCCAATAAATAAAAACCTTCTTATCTTTAGTAACCTTATATGAAAATGGTTCCTCATCAAGAATATTTCTTTTGTCAACTTCACTCTCTTTCACATATTCCACCCTTTCTTATAATGGATTTTTAGCTTGCATAGTAGACATCATATCCTCAGCTACTTTAAATGCCATATAACTACCAGCATCACGATTACATAAAACAGTGCATACAATTTTGTCATTCGGGTAATAAGCACTTCTAAATGATACTCCAGGATCTCCGCCCATAACATGAATTTTGATAACACTTTCATTACATGTATCTAACCATACACCATAACCATAATAGGCATTGCTATCTTCTCCAGTTTTTACTTGTGGGGTACACATAGCTTGTACAGTATGAGGGGCTAGTATTTCCCCATTTAACAAGGCATTCCAGAACAAATACATGTCTTCTGCGGTAGTATAGGCACCACCATCGCCACCACCAATGATTGGCACAGAATAAATATTGGCTTTTAAGCCACCTTTTCCATTGTCTGTATAGCCAATTGCAGTATTGCTCGGAAGATCGTCCATTGAAAAATAACCGCTATTATTCATTCTGCACACGCCAAAAATATACTTCTGAATAAAAAGTGCAAAATCCATGCCAGAAACTTTTTCTATAATCATAGAAAGTATTACAAACCCACCATTGTTATATTTGAAACGATAACCAGGTTGAAATTCCATTTTTTTATTTTGAAGTAATCTTAAAAAATCATTAGGTGATTTCATAGCATACATGGAGATGTTTTCCCATACACTCGCATAAGATGAATCTGTATCATTTTCTTCCTCATCAAAATAATCACCAAAACCTGATGTATGGGTAAGTAGATGGCGAATTGTTACCGAATCATCCATGTATGAAAAAAAGTTTGGTAGCCAAACTGTAACCGAATCATCTAGTGATAATCTTCCTAACTCAATCAGTTTTAATATTGCAACAGCTGTAAATATCTTACTTCCAGAAACCGTTGGAAATCTTGTGCTTACATAATTGGGAATATGTTCACTTATATTAGCCTCTCCCATAGCTTCTTGCATAAGGGTTTCTCCATTAATCGAAAGGAATATGGCCCCTGAAAAATCAGGTTTCCTACTTAATATTTGTGATTTTATAATACGAGCATCCAATCTTTTCACCCCTTTTTAAATTCTGCAAATAATATTTATTATAAATTTCAACTCCAAACTGTACGTTATTACGGAATTAAATTTTTCTTATGCATATTCTTTCAGCTAAAACTACCACTGCAACTTAATTCATCCTTACTTATAATACAAAACCAACCAAATTTCTTGTTTTTTATTGATTATTTATAGCTTTCTCTTACAGGTAAAATCATTTCTGTTGTTTCCACACCAGCTAAAAATCCCATTTGATGATAAAGCATTTCTGCATCATTACCTAATGTTACAAATAGTCTTAGTGTAGGGTAGCCTTCTTTTAATACAGTTAATGCCCTTTTAAGCATATTTTTAGCTAGTCCTCTTTTTTGAAAGGATGGCTTTACAGCTATATCATATACATTTGGCCAATCTTCCCAAATGGAAATTAAACATGCACCTACTAGTTCATTAGTTTTCTTTTCATAAATCAGTGTAGATGCTTTATTTACCAAGGTATTTGTTGAGCTTTTAGTAAAGTAAAACTCAACAGATTCATTCTCTTTTTCAAAATTTACTTCATCCTTACTTTCATTACTAAATGCTTCAGTAAATAGCTTTACTATGCCACTTTTCTTATCCTCTGTTGCTGAAACAATGTCATAATCACGATCCCAAGTTACATGAAACTCCTCAGTAGGTCTAATCATGCACCTTCTAGATTCTCCAATCTTGAAGCCTGCCCTTTGATAGTATTTCACTTTATCGGGTTTCACTGCACCAACATAAATTGGTTTGCTACTATCTGAGTAAGTTAATAATAGTTTTTTCAACTCGCCTATTATAAGGTCATATTCATTATGAGGTGGTTGAAGAAATAAACAGTTCATATAATTAAGGTCTAGTAATACCCCGCCAATTCTGAAATTATCCTTTTTAATCCAAAAACATATATCATAGTTTTTTAAAACTGAGCAATAAGCATCAAAGCTCTGTCTAAACCAAACATTCATCTTAAATATTTCATATACAGCAAAATATACTGAAAACTCCTCCCACTGAGCTTTCTCAATACTGTACCCATCCTTTAAATCATATTCTTTTAAATCCTTTGACCAAACTCTCTCCATGATTCATACACCTCTAATCCATTAAATCTAACTGCTTATGCTAACTTTTCATTGACGTTCAGTATAATTTCATATAATTCCTAAATTATAATTTGGTATTCTACAGCTTCTTTTTTTAGCCATTTATATTTCCATATATTTCTTTAGCCACTGCCCCATTTTTCTTTTCATTTGTGCCATGTCTGCTAGAAATACATCTATTAAAAGACCCCCGTCCAACTGATATTCTTGTCTGGAAACTTTTGCGCCAAACTTTTGATAAAACTGATTTGATGGTGCATAATGATGGTTATAAATAACTATACTTTCCATACCCTTAGCTAAGTAAAGATCTAATATATAAATCATCATAATTAGAGAAATTCTTTTACCTCGCTGGTCAGGATATACCTATAGACCATTCAGCTCTATCCCTCTTTCAGGTATGTCAAAGGTTTCCGCAAAACTGCTAAAGGCTACTCCTAACAGCCGCCCCCCTTCAAAATCTCCAACCAACATCCGAATATCATTGTTTTCTTCAGCTTTATTCATCCAATCTACCCACATCTCAAGTTCTTCTTCAACTGAAAGAGTATTTTCAGCCTTACCAGCTAGTTCCTCTGTCCAACATAAAATTCTTAGCCCTATTGCTTCTTTCATATCCATTTCAGTCAACTCTCTAATTTCAATCATATTCTCATCCCTAAATTGCTATTAATTCTCCTCAAGCTTAAGATTTTGCAACTACCTGTGACCATCTAACTTAGCCTTAGCAAATCCCATATAGGTCATTGTTGCTCCTGTAGATATCTGTGGAATTTCAAAGCCACAGTTTTTATAAAAATCATAATTATCAGGAGTTGTATGTGCCCACCAATTTCCATGAGGCAGCTTCTGTAAGCATAACTCTACAAGTTTTTTTCCTATACCCTTTCCACGATACTGCTGCTTAACAATTAAGTCTTGTATTGTAGCAGTCATAACTCCATCTGATACCACCCTTACCATCCCAATAATGTCTTCCTTGTGCCATACAGTGAAAACCCACATTGAATTTTTAAAGCAAATTTCATACTTTTCGTCTTGCCATTGAGGTTGGCTATTACTTATCCAACCAGCTTCCACATACATTTCCTTTATATCGTCTACTTTTAATCCATTGGCCCCTTCTCTAATAATCATGCCTTTATAATATTGGTACATAGTATTTCCTCCTCACATGTTTCCTTAAAAATAATCTTTCTGTAACTATTTCCATTTTACACCTCTATAATTTATTGAATACAAGTTAAAAGTATTCATTTGAATAAAACTCAAGGCAGAATTAAATCCTTTATTAGTATTCTATTTTCACTAACTTATAGTAAAAACAGTACTAGGATTTATACTTCTGCCTTGATTACTTAATTGCTTAGTAAATTATCTTCCTTAATTTTACCATAATTTTCATTAAACTTCCAAACTTATAATATTATACTATTCATCATTAGCTTATATATTTTGAAGCTCTAGCTAATTATTAGAATCTAAAGATGGCTTTATATTATAGTTTCCCTTCAAATATCCAATAAGATGGGAATGAAAAATGTATATTTTCAAATACTAAACTTTCATCTTCCCTTGATACTATTGCTGTAAATCTTACTGGATAGGTGTAAGTTTCACCTGAAGCCCCTTCCCTTAGAGAGTAGGCTACAGCTTTGTGGACAGCAAATATTTTTTCCTTAGATGCATTATCACTGCTAAATAAATTACCTATGTCTTTTAAAGTAAGTTCTGCCAGGTTATCCTCACTTATATTTTTCTTTAATAATCCAATAGCTTCAACCCAAATAAGTTCCTTATTGTTTTGAGCAATTGCATGATCTAAGTCTAAAGAAAGAGTTAATTCCCCTTGCTTAGAGAAAAATTCTCTGATGTTATTAACTCCATAGTGTAAATTATTTTCACTACCTATAATTGAAGGTACATTATGTTTCGTAAAATACTTTTTAACTATTTCCTCTGAAACTTTACTTTGTCCAATTAATTCTCTTTCTAAGGTTCTCAAAAGAACTTTTAGCTCTTCTGTAATCTGATTATTTTTGTATTCCTTGACCTTGTTATTTTGATTATTATAATTCTCTATAAATTCTCCTGAACTTTCAAAACGTTCATCCGGGAAATTAGATTTTGGTAGTGAAAATTGTTGGTGAGAAAACTTCCACTTACCATTATCTTTTAACAGTACTCCACTTAATCCCATTGGCCATAGATACTCTCTTTTCTTTCCTTCACGTTGGTGATAAGTTAAGGTTAAAACTTGATTAATAAAAGCCACCCTTTGCTTTGGTGTAAGCTTACTATCTTCAGCAATATTTTTAATAAAATCAACATAACCATCATATCTTTCTGGAGTGTGCTCAAAGGAGTAACTTACAGTACCAGTGGTTGAAAACCAAGCTGCTTGATTTTTCATAGAAATATGGGCATCTTCCCAGTTAATATTTACATTTCCCCAATATTCCCAATCACCTTTAATCAGCTCTTTCACTTCTTCGCTACCTAAAAATAGCTCCCCAGTTGCAGTACCTAAAACACACGTATCTTCTCCCTTAACAAAAAGTTCTTCTACAAAGATTTCTACCTTTTCTAAATTTCTCTCAGTATAACCCTGTTGAAACTTTTCAAGGACTTGTCTTATTTCTATATGTGCATTATGATCACACTTTCCAACTTTCCCTAGTTCCTCATTTATATCTTTATCTAATAAATTAATTCCAACTTTTTTCATGATTAATTCCCCCTTTTTATCAATCATCTTATAAACCTGCTAAAATCATTCCTTGTCATCTCATACTCTACTGATGATTGTAATTCACCAAGTTGGTTTTTCCAGGAATTATAATTAACTCTAACTTTACGAAAACCTAGTTTTTAGTAAAAATACCGTGCACTTCTTACACTCATACCTCAAATATTCTTCTTCATATAATAAGTATTGTACTCAAAAGGACAATTCTCTAATACTCCGAATATCTCATATCCATTTTTAAGATAAAAATCCTTTGCTTGAAACTCAAAGGTTTCTAAGGTTATCATTTTACAACCCATTTCTTTTGCTGCCTTTTCTGCTTCTTTTAAAAGAGCAACTCCATACCCTTCAGTTCTACAGTCTTCTTTCACCCATAAGATGTATATATGAAGATAATCCCATCCGTATATCACACTTATGAGTCCTGCTAATACTTCTCCATTCTCACCCTTTATAACTTTATTTATATGTGTTATGTGAGGTTCTCTTATAGGAGGAACCTTAGAAAAATTATAATCAACCAAACTATTATTAACTAAAGTGATTTCCTCTCTTGTGCCTTCTTCAATAATAAAATTTCTCATTTTTCATATCTCCCAACCAATGCCAAATTCTTCTTTAAGTTTTTCAAATCGCTCTCTTTCATGTGGCATAATCTCAAAAGTAGGGTTGTACAAACAATGTTGGAGAACATCTGCATCCTTTAAAACTTCGTCAAAGTCACAGTGTACGATTCCCTTTGAGCTATGGTTATAAATAGCTCCACAAATTATATTTGTTTCATTATCATTAGTTATTTCTAATGAAGTTAAAATTTCTCTTGAAAGTTCTGCACCTTTATGTGCATGTTCATTTGTATCCATTTTTGAATAGGAATATATATCATGAAGCATCCCTGCCATAGTAGCTAGCTCAGCATTTTCTCCTCGCTTTAGTGCAATTAGTGCACAGCTTTGAGCCACTCCATATAAATGCAAATACCCACATCGTCTTTCTTCAACATCCGTCATATTCAAAAGAATGTCATCAATATACTTTCTTAAAACCTCAATTCTATTCATATTAATTCCCCCAATGTTCTTTTGTTGTCTTTGTAATTTTAAATCCATTATTCAAATAAAGCTGAACAGCTTCTTTATTTATATCTGCTACGTACAAGATAATGTCTTTAACTCCAAGCTGTTGTAAATAGTTAATTGCAAAGAGTAAAAGTTTCTTTCCATATCCTCTATTTTGATATTTTTCATTTACAAAGAGATGATCTATTATATTATCATGTATTTCCACAGAGCCTACCATTTCTTCCTTAAGGAACATAAGATAAACTGTATCCTTCTTTTTTATCATGTCTTCTCTTGTGTAAAATTCATCAGGATCTAAATTTGTAGCTAAACTTAGACTACGAAAACAATCACAACAAATTTTGCGATAATCCTCATAGTAAGCATCACAATAATTAACTAAGCTAATATGGGATTTTACTTTCCCACCACAATATTTCATTTCATGAACTATAACTTCACTCATTTTCTCCCATCCCCTTTTAGAACCTTACTAGTCTTTTTATAATATAATTTTCATACAATTCACCTTGATAAAAAACATATTTCTAAGCTACATGTTCTCTCAATTACCTTTGGTAATGCTCTAATTCTTACATTCTTTATACCAATAAAAAGTGTAATGTGAATGTTGCTTAAATCCTAAGTTTTTATAAAACTCATCCGTTGATATTACATAAGCTTTTTTAGCCCCTAGTTCTTTACATCTTTTTAAACTTTCTAATACAACAGCTTGTCCAATTCCTTTTCTTCTATATTCATATACAGTGCATACTGGTTCTACATATGCATAATCCGTACTTTTATCATACCAACAAGCACAGAAGGCAACCCATTTATCTCCGCCCTTAGCAACCACATTTAAATAAAAGTTATTTTGAGGTGCTGAAAGCATTTTTCTAAACTTTGATATAGTTTCTTCATCTTCAGGTGCATCACCTTCATGATCAAAACCATGCCATAGCACTTTATTATAGTTAAAAACATCATCTAAGTTCTTAACATTACTAAGCTTTATATTTTGGGGAATAACATATTCAAGATTAACTGTTTCTAGATTTATTTCTAATACATTCTCTGCATTTTCATTTGTTACGAAACTATTTCTTTTTAATAATTCAATTGATTCTTTATTTGCATCATTAATTGCTATTCCAAGTCCGTTTTCATCCATATAATTCTCAATACAATATTTCAGCATGGATTCTTCTAGAAATTTATACCTTTCATCTGCAATGAAAATTGCTTCACCTAAAAGATGATCATAGGTAGCTATTCCAATTAATTCATTCTCCTCAAACCACATTCCTATTTTATCTGATATACTATTATCAAATTCAGCATGATGAGTCATCCATCCCCATCTAGCCCAATTCCAATTAATGTGCTGTTCACTGTGCTTTGATATTTTTATAAGAAACTCACAAACCTTAAAATAATCATCTTTACTATAATTTTTAAATCTTATATCCATATAATCACCTCTCCCCACTCATGAATTCTTGCCTCAACATCCTCTTAATTAATAAAAATTTCTTTCATTACTTTCGCCTTATAAAATATTTAAAATACCTCTAGTTCACCATAAATTACAAAAGTCTTAAGATTTACAATGTGGTATGACTCCATTATTCAAACTTCCTTACTTCTGGCATTCCCTCATTGTAGTCCGAGTACTGAAGATGTTGAATAAGCCATTTACCATCTTTTCTTACTAATACCCCCGAAAACCTCATTGGTACAATAAAGGCCTCACCTTTCTCCATTTCGTACATATATCCGATAGTATCATTAAGAGCTTCTAACAATTTATGTTTAGGTGCCTCCTCAGAGCTAAATGTATATTTATTTGAGGAATTGATCCAGCCAAGCATTGTTTTATCCGTTATATTTCTTTCTAAAAATGCTTTTGTAGTAAAATAAGCAACATCCCCATTAACTGAAATCAAAGCATTGTCTACATTAAACTTAAAGTCTCCCCAATACTTCCAATCTGATTCAACAATTCCTCTAGCAGCATCAACCCCAAGGCAAAGCTCATCGGCATCTGTACCTATTACTATTAAGTCTTCATTGAGCAGGAAAACTTCCTTCATATATTCATCAACATAATTTACATCTCTTTTTATATATCCATCTTGAAACACTTGAAGTTTCTTTCTTACTTCCTCATACTCAACCTTTGAATTTATTTCAGGCATTTCAAATATATCTTTAATATAAGTTTTATCATCTAATCTATCTGGCCACGACTCAGAATCAAAGGAAAACTGCATCTGATGGAATTTCCAAGTTTGATTTTCCTTTATAAGTACACAAGTAAACCTAAAAGGCCATATATAATTTTCACCTTTTTCTATTTGTCTTAATGTATTAGCCATTTGGTTTGCCGCTTTAAGAGCATCTACCTTGCTCCTATCTTCCCTGTCTAATAGTTCTTTTACTTTCTCAATAGTATCTTCAATATATTCCTCCTCAGTTATTGTGTTTCTGATGACTCCTAGAGAAACAACCCAGGCTACATTTTCATCTGCAAAAATCTTAGCCTCTTGAAATTTGAAATTTACATCCTTCCAGTAGTTATTTTCATTAGCCAGATGAGATTTTATAAGTGTTTTTATATCCTCTGTTTTAAAACACCACTGCCCCATGCTGCTACCAAGGACTGCAAGACCCTCCCTTGAAGAAAATTCTTCGTCTACAAAATTATCAACCTTGCTAATATCTTTATTTTTGTATAACTCTTGAAAATCTCCGAGAACCTTCTTTACTTCTTCAATCGAATTTATATTCTTATATCTTTCCATGATTAATTCCCCCAAATAATTTATTTTTACGCTTTAGTCATTAACTAAATACATATCGTTGATTGTTTTGTTTTTAATAAATCCCATGTGTTCATAAATTTTAATTGCCGAATTATTACTATAAACAAACAGTCTAGTTGCTGGATAAATAGTACTTGTACAACTAATTGAATTCTTAATTAAATAACTTCCAATTCCTTTTCCTTGATGTTCTGGACTAACAGCAAAGCTCATAATTAATGGAAGTTCTTCAAATTCCATATGCAAACATGACCCTACAACCTGATTTGTGTCCCTGCAAATCACTACTCTTGAACTATTATAAAGGACAGTATTATCCTTGCTATATTTAATAGCGCTATCTACATGTTCCATATAGGATTCCTTACTATCCACTGATTTAAAAGCTGGATTTGCTGAGTATGCTGCTATTAACAACTCTGCAATTCCTTCCTTGTACTCTTCACTAACAGCTTTTATCTCATAGTTTTCAGGAACAGTGGATTCCATATGCTCTGTAGGTCTAGTCATCCAAAAACCATCTTCAAAAATTGCACACCCTTTACTTTCATAAAAGGGCAAATACTCCTCTAACACTTCTTGAATTAGTATATTCTTATTTTTATCTGATATTTTCTTTAGGTATTTTATTACTTTGTCTCCTATAAATTCATAGTCCTTATATGGTGGAACAATAAATAGATCCGCCATAAAATTAGGCTTTAAGAGAATCCCACCAACAACCTGCTCATCTTTTGAAATTAAATAACCCGCATCTATAAGTTTTGCTTTCTCTAATAATAAGGATGATGACTTTCTAAAATAATAATTTGCATACTTCTGGCCATGATAAATAATATAATATTTAGAAAACACCTCTGGCTCCTTATACACTAACTTTATATTATCCCCTAAATCAATCTCCTGACCTATATCCTTCATTTCTAAATTCTCAGTCCTTCCTTCCCCATTGTTTAATCACTAATTATAAGCATGATAAAATACGTGACATAAACCTATATATCAACTTTCAATATTTCTTCACCCCAACGTATTTCTCCAGTATTTTTAAAGCCCACCTTTTTATATAAGCTTTTAGCTACATTATTTTCAGGTTTTACGCTTGTATATAGTGTGTCACTATCATACTTATCTTTGATTAACCTTTTGAGTTCTAAAAGTGCTAGTGTACCATATCCATTACCCTGATAATCCTTATCTATCATAAATCTTCTCAATCTGTATGACTTAAAATCTTTATCATAAAGGTACATTAAGAACCCTACCATTACGGTGTCATCATATATTGCTATTGGGTAATTTCTGTCATCATAATGAGATTGAAGTACAGAAAAAGTATTATTCGTAACAAAATCTTCTTGCTCTGCTGTCACCTCTAAATTAACACAATCAAGCCAATTATCCTTATCTATAGGTATAAAACTAATCCCCATATTATCTCCCCCTAAAATATTTACTTACCCTATTTTTACTTTTTTCTGATTATTCTTTTCCAAATATCTTTCATAGTCTAATCCTTAATTAAGAAGATTGAAAATTAACTTGTTTGTTTTGTTGCTTCTAATACCGCCCAACCTTGGTGTTCATGTAAAAGTTCTATACAATCAAGTGGGTACATCCAAACTAAGGTTTGATCTTTTTCAATTGATTCTAAATCATCATCGTTAATAATTACTTTGAAGAAAAATCCAATTGGATTTCTATATTGATTAAATGCTTCAGAAAAATAATATTTGGATGCTTCTCCAATAAATTTATCAATAAATATATTACATCCTAATTCTTCATTAAACTCTCTTACTAGGCATTCTTCTAGTTTTTCTCCATCTTCCAATCCTCCCCCAGGCAAAAAATAACCGTATTCATTTTTAAGTACTGCTACCTGCCCAGCATCATTAAATGCTACCCCATATACTCCTTCTCTCAAAATATAATTTATACCATCAATCTTTTCACCAAAGATTATTTTATTTTTATTATTCAATTCAATAATCATAGTTACCTCCACATGATTTTACTTATGGTATAATGATTTATTTAATAGCCCCTAATAATTTTTAAAATCCCCCAATTAATTCCCTATACATCTTTTCATAAGCTCCATTTAACCTTTTAATTTCTTTTTCATCAACTTTTATTACTTTATCCTTAATCTTCATTCCTCTTTCTCCCATGAAATCAACACAAAAACAAAGAGAATATAATATCAAGACTTCTTTTTCTAATGAAGACAGTTTCATTTCATATATCATAAAATCAATATACTTTGTATCATAGTCAAGGCTCATAAGAGCCATTTTTGTATATCCCACATTGTAAATCCTATCTCCAAAGCAAACAAAATCTATATCAATAACCCCCGATAATTTACCATCATGTACCAGCACATTTTTTGAACTTAAATCATCTAAAAATGGTATCGGCTCTATAGACGAAAAATAATTATCATATCTTTCTAATAGCTTTTCAACCTTATCAACTTTCCTGCTATCAAAGACTTTATTTTCTTGAATTCTGGTTCGTGACCTTTGGAGATGTTCTAATATAACTTCTTTCCAAGTATTTTTATAGCCCTTATCCTCATATGAGCTTAAATAACCATATCCTAGATTTTTAGGAAATGTTGCTACCTTATTTTGTATATTCACTATTTCTTTAGCAATTAGTTGTTTTTGACTATCAGATAAATCACCATATACTATTCCTAAGTCTTTTCCAGGTATATAGTTTAAAATTAAATAGGAAAGTCCATTATAACTCCCACTACTAATAACTCTAGGGACTGGGATACCTAAAACCATTAACTTGTCCAGCCAGTATATTGTATCTTTATAGACATCTTCGCCAGTATTTATTCTGATTACAAATTTATCTTTACTAAAGGATATTTTATAAACATAATTTCCATGTCCTATTTCAAATCTCTTGATTTTATCTGGATATTTATGAAGCTTTCTAAGGCAAATTTCATTTACTATTAAATCATTCATATTTATCTTTAAGCTCCTATTTTTCGCATATATTACTTATACTCTTTAAATACATTTTCTTTGTTAAGCCAAAACATATCTCATTATGATAGCTTCCATTCATATAAATACTCTCCTTAAGTAAACCCTCTTGGTCATACCCCAACCTTTTATGCAATTTAATACTTCCCTCGTTGGTTTCTAAAACAGTTGCTGAGCATTTATTTAATCTTCTTTCCATGAAGCCATATTGCAAAAGTATCTTCATTGCACTTGTCCCATAGCCTTTGCCTTGATATTCTTTAGCAATCCTAAGTCCTATTCCAAAGGTTCCGTGTCTTTCCTCATCTAAGGAAAAAATTATTCTTCCCACATGTACACCATCCAAGGTTTCCATAGCAAAGACTGTTCTGCCATCTTTTATTTTGCAATTTTCAACTTCCTTACTATACTCTTTTGCCTCTAAAACTGTTGGTGGAAAATTAACCTTATATCCTGCTAATCTACCTAAGGACGTATCAAATCCAGTATTATAGAGCCATTCCCAATCTTCTTCCCTCCAAGGTCTTAATCTTATCTTTTCATTTTGCCAAAAATAATTTTCATATGCCGCTTCTCTCACAAAAATCCCCCCTTAATTTAAAATCAACTATTAACCTTTAAACATCTATCATTCCATCTTATTTTATATTGGCTTCATAATGCTTTTCATTAAGTCTCACTACTTCAAGCTCTTTTATATTCTCCTTCAGCTTCAATGCTAAACTTTCAATTCCGAAGACTTCTGTGAAAGTATGACTTCCAATGATAAGATTTATCCCTTTAAGCTGGGCATATTCAATGGTATATAAATTACATTCACCTGTAATGTACACATCACACTTATTTTCTACAACTTCCTTAAGGCAAGCTGTTGGTCCTCCATTACCGCAGAGTATGCCTACTCGCTTAACTCTTTTGTTATTAAACCTCCAAGATTTAACGGGTTCTTCAAGTAGATTTTCAATACTTTTTACTAGTTCATTAAATTCAATTTCTTCATCATATTCAGCGATTCTACCGAAATATAAACCTTCCCATTCATGGGTTTTATTAACACTTCTTAAATTTAATTTTTTTACTAAACTCTCATTTGTGCCAAAGTTACAGTCATCAAGGGGTAAGTGATTATAGTAGTGACTTATACCATACTCAATTAGTTTTTCTATGCACGCCTCTTTTAACCCATATATTTCTTCCCATGCAGGATGGTGTGTCACCATCATATCAACTCCCTGACTTCTTGCTTCCTCTATTGTTTCCAGAGTTAGGTTAACACAGTATCCTAATTTTTTAACTTCTTTATATGCATGGTACGTAACCCCAGATTCACTAGAATAGACTTCCTTATTTGTTACCTCAAAAAGGTCATTAATTCTTTCAACAATATGTGAAACCTCCATATATTTGCCTCCCAATTTATCAAACTTTATTTAATCGTAATCCTTAGTATTGTGCATTAATTATCTAATATAAATAACTGATTAAACTCTCAAATATAGATCTATTTAACTTCCATGCTACTTAACAAGAATTATTAAGTCACTAAGTGTTTTAAACCCACTTTTTTCATAGAATTTTTGTGATGGATACCCTTTTTCTGTGTTTAACATTATTCCATTCATTCCTTGTTCTTTAATATTTTCTTCTATTGCGTTTATAAACCAGCTTCCAATACCCTTCCCCTGCATTTCATAACTAACACAAAATTCATCAATATAATATTCAAACCCTTTTATCCATGGCTTTTTCATTCCAATACTTAAAGCTACCATTTTATCATCTTGCATAGCTGCATAACCTACAAAAAAGTTATTTTTAAAATGATTCTCAAAAAACTTCACTACTTGTTCTCTTGATTCGTAAATATCATTCCACGGTTCTTTAGTGAATGTACCAATAAATAAATCCACACATTCATCAATCATATATTCTTGTATTTTTAACAAAAGAAAATTATCCATTTTCTTCCTCCTCATACTACCTACTTTTACTCTTTGCATAGCAATAAATTAAAAGTTTCTTAATGGTAGAAATTATTATAGAATACTCAATATCTTCTCAATAGTTTCCTTCCCTAAAATTACATTATGGCCTGATATACAAGTATCAAAATTCATATCCATATACTTTAAAAGAGTGGCATGATAGAGCTCTTTTTTACAATAAATATTAGGAACAATTTCATCAAGATTATCCCCAATATTATCACTTACATTAATCACTTTTTCTTCCTCATCTATTACACTTATGGAGTCAATAGTATGCCCTGGTGTGTATATAATTCTTATTTTATCTTCTGGGAAATAAAGCTCCTGTTCAAAAACCAAGTTAGGAAGATACATTTCTACTTCACCTTGACAATATTGCTTATTCTTATCCATCATCTCTTCCCATTTTGATTCAATGATTTCTCTACATAATTTATGGGATATAATTATGGAATCTTGAAATGAACCATTTCCCCACACATGATCCCAATGATAATGTGTATTTATTACAATAATAGGTTTATTGCTATCTTTTATATATTCCTTAATTGGCCCCATACTTAAAGAACCTAACCCTGTATCAATGATATAATTATATTTTTCTCCCATAATTACATGAATATTTAAATCCCACCCAGAAGAGGTAGTATATGTAAATAAAACACCTCTATTTTTTATTTTTTGAACTTTCATAAATTCCTCCTGACTTACCCTAAGGTAGTGCATCATAATTTGTTAATGTTACTTACTACTTTTAAAATCAAACCCCAATGTCTACATATCCTCAATAAATTGAATATACATAATAATCCTCATGAAAGTGGTATCCCAATTTTTCAGCAAGTGCTACTGATTCTATGTTAGCTGCATTCCAGGTTGGATATATGTTTCTATCTAAACATTCCAATATGACTTTGGATGCACAACCTAATGCTAGTCCACATTTTCTGTATTCTTCCTTTGTTCCAATGGTTATATCAATAGCACCATTGCAATAACTGTATGAAGATGCTCCTGAAATTATCTCATTTTCATTGATGATTATATATCCAATGCCATTGCTCAAAAATTCTTCAAATGATGAAAAGTTAGAACAACAATCTGACATAAATTCATCTTCTAATACCTTGCTATAATTATTTTCATTTATTTTTTCAATACGAAACTCTTTTTCAACAACATCTATAAAGCTTTTAAGCTTAACCCTATGAAATTCATCCAAATTCACCTTCATTGCGTATCTAACATATTTTTTATGATTATTTAAAAAGTGTTTCTCTATGAATGAACTCCAGTAGTTACTATATGGCACAAGAATTTTACCCTTAGCTTGCTCTAGCAACTTTTTTATGGAAAGCTGATGACTTTCATCATTACTACCTAACAGAAAACAAAAATCCGCAATAGAAACTATTCCAATTGATGGGTCTTCCTTTTTATCCACCCATGCTCTTCCCATCATCTTACCTTCAATACATGCCCAAAGCCCAACATTTAGCTTGCCTTTACTCAACGATGCAAGACATGGCATTTCTTGTTTTGTTAACTCTACCATATAACCCCTCCTGAACTTACCCTTATTCCCATCTCTATTACTTCTCTATTTGAAAAAGTTAAATCATTTTACCTTTCCAAATTGTAGCTAAGTTAACTTCTCTTCTGGTATAAATACAAATCCCAAATCTTCGTATAACCCTACTTTTTCTTTAGAAGTTTGAAGTACAACAAACTCTATATAGTTTTTATCTTCTAATTTTAAAGCTTCTAGTATAGTGGCTTTTTCAATTTCCTCCTCTTTAACTCCATCTACAGTTGCGTTAAAGTAAATCCCACAAATCTCCTCCTCATATACTAAAGTAGCTATTGCAGAAACTTCACCTCCATTTAAGTATCCTATCCATAAATTAAATAATGAGTTTTCTTTAGTAACTGTATTAAATAGTTCATCATTAAACTCTTTATAATCTTCCTTATTGCTACAATAGTTTGAGGTTACAATTTTACACCATTTGTTTATACCTTCCTCATCCTGAATCTTTTCAACTTTAAAACCTTCAAGTTCATGGTCTATTTTCTTTAGCTCAAAGGTTGCATTATATAAATGTTTTTCTGTTAAGTCTTGAAGGTTCATAACCTTTTTAAGCTCTGGGGAAAGCTCATTTACTAAAACTTCTTTCCCCTTCTTAGATAACTCTATAAAATCCTTAGGAACTCCTACAATTACCCCAAACCATTCACATCTTCCATAGGGAATAAATCCACACTTGTTAGCAAGTCCTGGGGACATGCCATTTCCTTCAACAATTTGAAGATAAGGGATTTTTCCTCTTTTAATAATTTTTTCTGCTAAATCAATAGTTACATCCACCGCATAGCCTCTTTTTCTGTACTCTTCCTTGGTATACATAATGCCCATGGAATCATCCTTGTGGATTAATACCCAACTAGTAATATCCCCCTCCACATATACCGCAGAGGAAGGTCTATTTGTTATATCCTCCCTTATTTCATGAATGCTCCAGGGTGATCTAAATGTATAATACTTATCCACCACTTCAGCATCTTTTACATCTATATCCCTAACAGGGTTTTTTATTAAACTTAAATCCAAATCACCTTCAGGTAGATAATAAAGAGTACACTTACTTTCCCATGAATTCATGAATCTACTTCTAATTTTATCTGCTATAGATTTTTTAAGTCCTGAGAATCCAAAGAATCCTTCAGTAAAATGACTTCCTAACATTTCATCTATGAACTCATCCTCTTCTGTGTATATATAGTTAAAATAATCCTTTCTAACCATTACTCCCTTAGGCTCTATTTCATCATCCACATATATTTCTGCATCAGGCATGTTATCTATTACACCTAATACATTTAAATTATAAATAAGATCACTTTCTAAAAAATCTCTTATAGCTTTATTCATTTTTACTTTAACTAACATTTTAAATAACCTTCTCTTTCCACTTGTTTCTTTTAAAATAAACAATTATAATTGCTGCTTCAATAATTACAGATAGGGCAACTGCTATCCACACTCCATTAGTTCCCATGTTAAAAGTCTTAGCTAGTAAATAGGCAATTGGTAACTTTAGAACCACATTGGCAATTAAGGATGAGATCATAGGAGGGAAGGTATCCCCTGCTCCCTGAAAAACTCCTCCATAAATAGTTGGGAATATAACAAAAATTACTCCAAGATAAACTATTCTTAAATACTCTGCTCCAACCTTTATAACTTCATGTTCTCTTGAGAATATTTTCATGATTACCTCCGGAAAAATGAAATAAGGTATTGCAAATAAAATCATATTAAAGACTGCCAATTTCATCCCTTCTTTTATGATATTGTCACAGCCATGAATATCTTTTCTTCCAAGACTTTGACCTACCATAATTGCAATAGCTGTAGATAACCCAACAAGAAATATAAAAGTATAGTTAAATAATTGCCCACCTGCCCCAAAAGCTGCTGAAGCTGAATTTCCACCTACTTCATAAACTAGTCTTACCATTAGCATCCCTGTTATAGGTCTTGCAATTTGTTGTATACATGCCCAGCTTCCAATTTTTAAAATTCTTAAAGTATTACTTAGCTCTAACTTCATAGATTTAAGAAAGTTTATAAAACTCTTATTATAAATTCTTTTAATTAATAAATAAGTTATAGCTACTAGTGAAAACACCATAGATAATACAGATGCCCATGCAGCACCCGCTATTCCCATATTTAAAGGAAACATAAATAAAGGTGTAAAGATTGCATTAATTATATTAGATGCTCCAAAAATATAAAGTGGTGTCTTTGTATCCCCAAGTGCCTGCATAATTGTTCTTGCTGCTGAATTTAAAAACACAAATACTGTTCCAATAAACATTACTGAAAGATAATCTCTTGTAAATCCTGTAATTTCAGGACCTGGATTAAACATAGCCTTTATTATTGGTACAGTGTAGATATAACAAAGAACACTAAGAATTCCTCCAATAATTAAAGAGATTAGAAATGCTTCCCCACTAAATTTTCTAACTGACTCCATATCCTCCTCCCCATAGCTTCTTGAGACTAAGGCTATAATTCCCGCTGAAACTAAGGTTGAAAACACAAACACCACCGAAGTTGCTGAGTTAGCTATGGATGATGCTGCAAGTGGGGTAGTTCCAAGAATAGATATAAACATCATATCTACTGTTCCAAGTAAACTTTGGAGTATCATTCCCACCATTACTGGCCAAGACAGTTGAAATATTTTCTTTAAATCTGACGTTGCTTTAAAATTTGTTATTCTTTTAATCATTTTATCCCCCATTCCTCATGCTGATTTAAAATTTTCTTTATCATTCTAATCCACTTAAATAATTCCAAACTTTCCTTATTATGATTGTTTAATTTCTCCTAATTATTTTTAATGATATTCTTTTATGAAGTACAAATTGGGTGTAGTAAAAATCAAAAAAAACAAAAGACTATAAGAAAGCACTGCCTTCCTATAGTCATAAATACCTATTATATTTTTCAAAACTACTTGCACATAAACAAACCTAGCAAAGCTAAGTTCATACACTTTAAGTAACCCGCCAATAATTCATATACATAAATTAAATTTAGGCCTCTATAAAGCATTTAATATGTTAAAACTTCATATTAAACCATAAAGCACATAATTGAAAAACAATATAATATTTAGATTCTATAAAATGACTCTTTCAACTTACTATTAAAGAAGCATCACAAAAAGACCTAATAACTAGGTATGGAAAAACTTCTTTTAAATTTTCAATTTTGAAAATTACTAGCAAGTATATCTAATCATTAATAGAACCTCCTTAAACAATACACAAATTTATTTTCTTAATTACTTTGGAAGAAACTCTAATTGACAAAATACTTTGTTCAATGAAAGTTTACTTTTTAGCTAAGAATTACCATCAAAAATCATGAGATAATTCCTCTTCCGAATAATCATTAAAACTTATATTACAATTATATACATTGTTACTAATTATATCAAGAATTATTTTCTATCTTTTCAAAATATTCTTTCATACTTCAAAACAGATTTATATTTCCAAGGGGCAAAAATCCTTGTAGCTATAGGATAATTCACAAAAAGTCAAAGTAATATTAAAATAATTAATATTACTTTGACTTTTATACAAAGCTCTTAGTAAATACTATATAGGTTGGTTGTAGATTTTTAAAATAGCTCATCTAATAATATATAATAATGAATCTTTGAATAGTCAATTTTATCTAAGCCGTATTCTTCAAGAAATATTGGTACCATTTCTTCTCCTAAATTGCTTTTTATGGATCTACACCCTATGCCTATATCTTGGTACCTATCACAGACTCCCCCTCTGCCCCAATCGATAAAGCCTGAAATATTGTAATTTCCATCTAAGATAATATTAGGAAGACAATAGTCTCCGTGAGTTAACACCTTATCATCACTATTAGGCTTTTTATCTTGTAGTTCTTTTAATATTTTCTCTGGGGTAATATTAGGGTCACTACTTTTAATGTCTTCCTCATCTACTAAACCATTTTTCACATTGAATTCTGCAATCTTTAATTTGGTTTCTAGTCTTTGATCAAAATTGCAGTGTTTAATTGGTACATTATGAATTAATTTCAATCCCCTAGCTAAGGCTTTTGTTACCTTTACTTTATCAGTACCTTCATCTATTTCTGAAGAGTCTTTACCACAAATTTCAGACATAAGAAAAAATTCGTATTTTCCACTATGACCATGATATAGAACTCGTGGCACAGGCAACTTCCCATTCATCCAATTTAGTAAATCAACTTCATACTTAAAGTTTTCAAATTCATTGCTGCTTACTTTCAAATACCTATTGTCTTTTCCATCGTTACTTATAACTTTGTAAACCATAGTATTTGAGCAGCCTACTTTGTTTTCTTCATAACTACAACCTTCAAGAAGTTCTTTTAGCTCCTTTGGAAAGTTACAAATTATCTCATCTATTCTCATAAATTTAAAATCCCCTCTTTTATTCTCACTACCTCATGTCTTAACACTGAGTCTATAGCTTAACTTAACATAACTTTTCTTTTAATATACTTGCAATCTCCTCAGTAGTTTCTTCAATGAAGTTATCCATTTCTTGTTCTGTTAAGTATATGAAGTTTTCTTTGGTTTCTTCATTTTCCCCTAAGTAAAACTGAGTTATATACTTAACTTGTAATACAAAGGCCCCTTTTGGAAAATAGTCTAGATAATCCGGAACTTGTCTAACATTCTTAAACACTGTAAAAAACATGGATTGTGGATTTTTACTTAAATATAAATAATCTAACCCATACCAATCCTTTTTTATTGTCCAAATAAAGTTTGAATCCTTTTCTAGACCATTCTTATAAAGTGGAAGTTCCTTCTTCTTGCTATAAAGCTTTGACCACTGAATATCCGTAAGTAAATGAACATAATACCCCAATAGAAAGGAGTATCTCTCCTTATCTTCTTTTACTTCTAAATTGCTTAAATACTTATTCCAAAATCCTTCTGCATCAAAATTCTTATCTTCATCCATCCAGTGAGTTATTTTCTTTGGCGGATTAAAACTGCTCCAATCTTCATTTGGTACTCCTGAATCCGGCCCAATATTTCCGATTAGAAATGGAGTTACCTCCAAGTTAAAATCTCTTTTTAATATTTTTTCCCCTACTCTTAAATGTGCAATCCATGTTGCCATATTACTCTCCCCCATTAATTAAAACTTTTTTACTTATTATTTTTTATCTAAAGAAAAACTCTATGATTCTAGCTGCTGGTACTAATAGAACTTGACCAAGTAAAGTCCCTAGAAGCTTCGTTCCAATGAGCACTATTACTAAGGCTTTAACATCTGCATATTCTCTCTTTCCTCTCATTGCCTCATCTGTTATCATTGCTGCCTTAGGGTCGATAAAAAGAGTTAATAGTATGCTTGCAATTCCATTAATCATTCCTGAAGAAGAGGAAATTGCTACCCTATTAGCTGGGTTAAAAGTTGATGCATAATATGCTGCTAGAACTCCTATAGTATAAACCCCCGTTATAAAAATATTTATTAATAGTAATCTTTTAGGAATATTTTTATACCTAAGATTTTTAATCATATTTCTTGATGGTGATACAGTATTTCTTGCTACACGCTTTATATTTGCAAGGCTTAGTGATTGTAATACTAAGCTTGGAACAGAACCTGTCTCCTCAAGTTTTGTAACAGCCTTAGAAAAAACCCTCAAAAAGGTAGGTATTAGTAAAATTCCTATTACCGTACCAATAGTAGTTCCAAACACTGTATATCTAATTTCCATAATAGGATTATGGTTAGCATTAATGCTTCTATCAATAATTAATCCAATCAGTGGAGCCTGAACCATGTTTGCAGTTCTTGCCACTAAAACTATAATATTGAACAAAGACATTGATAATGCAAAGTTTCCACTCTTAACTGAATTTAACCTAACAGAGTAAGCTAAGGTGTCGACTATATGTATAATAATTGTGAAAAAAATTAGCTTTGTAAGTAAATCAGAGTTTAAAATCATTGTAATCTCCCTTTAGTAATAAATCATTTCATTTTTCTTTTGATGCTTACTAAAACTTTTCTTGTCTCCAAATAAAATCTTGAAGGTTATAAATTCTTTAACCTTTCTGTTATATAAGTATTGCCAAATTTTTTACAAGATATTGTTTTATTTCCATATTACACTATAATTATATCTGTGCACAAGCTGAAATAAGTTCCAGTCTGATTCTTATCTTACAAAAGATAGGCTATATGCTAGCTTAATCTTCTAATTAAGCCTTGCTTATTATGTTTGTAGTATATAACTTATATGCATCTTATCCCCAGAACCGTCATGAATACTATATCTTCTTATCTTCTTTTATTCTTATATTTATAAGAATATAACATGATTTCTTTCAGCTTTTGGGTATATAATCCTTCTTATCCAGATGTAAATTGCCAATTAATATGATTTATTATTAAGCTTCAATATGAACTTTCAGGAGGACATTATGAAGAAAATTTTTACCAATGAGTTTATAGAATTTAATAAGATTATATTTAGAGGCTTTTATAGTACCTTATCTTATGAATGCATTTCTTCTATAAACCATGGTCAGCTTATGACTTTTAGTTGACGGTAATATGATTAATAAATTATCTGTATTTTTGCTTTTAATTTAAGCAATACCTATTTAAAAAGAAAATATTAATTTATTATAAAAAGTTTGCTCATTTATAATAAGAAACAGAGTGTGCTATTTTCATTAACACACTCTGTTTCTTATTATGCTATTGTGACTTTCTTCTAATGAGAATAAGAGAGTCTCCTTTTAAAGGTCACTATAAATATCTACTACTATTTCTTAAAGTTAAATATTTATATACTCTATTCTTTTTCATTTTCATCTTTCAAAGCCTTTTTATCTTCGTAATTATCACTAACTTCTTTGCTTGCTTTTCCTACTTCATTTAAGATTCTGTTTTCTAACCCTTTTATTCCTTTAGTTAATTTAGTATATTGTCTATCAACAAAAGAATTTTCATTTCCAGTAAGCTTCAAGTATCCTTTTTCAACTTCTAATGCCGTTTTAGTTTTACCAAAATTATTTACATTGCTTAATTTGTTTTTAGCTGAAATTAACTTCTTTAAACTATCTTCAACTATTACTCCATTAATATTTTCATTAGACCTCATACTTTCATCTTTTTTACTTTTTTCTTCTAACTTACGTTGTTTTTCTAAGGCTTCTTTTTCTTTTTCCATTAATCTCACTTGCTGTATTTCAGCGTCTATTTCGGCAATCTTTTTGTTTATCTCTTCAAGTTTTGCTCTTTTTTCCTTAGGATCCATTTCTGTTTCTTGAAGTTTTGTTTTCTCTTCCTTGAAACCTTGTTTTAGTTCCTGCAATTTTTTTATTATTTCGTTTGAGGTTTTTTCTATCTTTATACTTTTTCCCTCTTCCGCTTTTTCTCTCTTTTGATTATCTGTAGCTTCTTTAAGCTTATTATACATTGGGTTACTCCAATTATTTAATCTTTGAATCTGCATATAATCTCCCCCTTTTCTTATATTATCGTTTTAGTTGTGAAATTCTTTACCACTGATATAGTTAATTATCCCATTTATGACAATACTAATGAACCAATCAATACTATAACATTTACATGAATTTTAGAAAGGCAAGTATTTGCTTCTCAATCTACAAATCTTATATTTAATAATATATTGAAATATAAGATTCTGTACTATTACAAATGATAAAAAATAACCAAGTAAAAATTTAACCCCTATCCTCTAAAAAGAATAAGGGTTGTAACACTTTAGTGCATTCTTAATAATTCTCTACATATTTTCTACAAATTGAATTTTTAATCCATTTGGATCAATTACATAGAAAAATTTTGTGTGAGGATTTGGTTGAATAGGTCCCTCTGCAATAGCTATACCTTTTTCATTAAGAAAACTAATCATTTCATCAACTGAATCTACCTGAAAACCCCAAGAGATATCTTTTCCCACATTAATATCTTCATTGTTTTTATCACATATTAATTCAATTTTTGTTTCTCCATCCCCTAAAAAGGCAATTTCAAATCCTGGACCAGCATTGAATCTTTTATTTATCTTAAGATTAAGTATTTCCTCATAAAACTTAAGTGATTCCTCCATATTTTTAACCTTTAGTGTACTCCAACAAAATTTCATTATACTCCTCCTAAATTAATAATCTTATAGAATTTATACGTAATCAAGTTAAGACTTCACTTATAAATAAAACCTTCCTTGATTCCCCTAAGACTTTTTGAAGCTACTAAAATAAACTCTCGTCATTAAAACCTATACTAAGTAATTTTATCATACTGTTGCTGACTTTTACTTCCTACTAACTCAGACTTTCTACTGCTCTTTTAGCCCAAGCTGAATCCTTAAATATTGTTCTTCCAACTCCAATTAGGTCTGCTTTATCTTCTGCAAGAAGTTTTTCAGCAGCCTCAGCATCTACAATTCCACCTGTTAAAATTACTGGAATTGAAATTTGCTTTTTAATAACTTCTGTTAGTGGATAGAAGTATCCTTGTTCTGTTGCATTTGGCATTACATAACCTAAAAAGCCTCCAGAAATATCAAGAATATCTATTCCCGCCTCTTCAAAAGCCTTAGCTGCCACTATGCTATCTTCAACCACAGTTCCACCTTCAATATAATCTGCTGCACCTAATCTCAAAAGTATTGGGAACTCATCCCCTACTGCTTCCTTCACAGCTTTGATTACCTCAAGGTGAATCCTAATACGACTATTTACATCTCCACCATATTCATCTGTTCTCTTATTAGAGAGCGGAGAAAAGAACTGATTAAGCAAATATCCATGAGCTGAGTGAATTTCTACCCCATCAAAACCTGCTTCCTTAGTACGTCTTGCTGCCTCTGCAAAATCCTTTATTATTTTTTTTATATCTTCTTTAGAAAGCTCTTGTGGTACTTCTCTATCTTTAAAACGAGGATTTTCTGTCGCTGATGGACCTGCTGGAGACATTCCTGTAACTTCTCTACTTGCTGCTCCCCCTGCATGGTTAATTTGCATTACTGCCTTGGAACCATTTGCCTGAATTACTTTTGCAAGCTTTTTTAATCCTTCAATGTCACTATCCTGTGCTACTGAAAGCTGTCCATTGCCAGCCTTCCCTTGTTGATTTATAAAACTATGTTCAACAATGATTAAGGAGATATATCCCCCTTCTGATTTTTCCTTATAATAATTTAAAATTTCTTCACTAACCTCACCATCACCTTGGGATTTAGCTGTAGCCATAGGTGGCATAACTAAGCGGTTAGTTAATTCTAGTTTTTTAGTTTTTAATGGTTTTAGTAAATAACTCATTTTTCATCCTCCATAACATTTTACTTGTTTATATATGGCATCTTCAAAAAATAAATAGGTCAGTATGCTCGGCTATTTTAAGTTATACTGCGTCAACAGAACCCTTAGATAGCTCTACTATCTGCAGAACCTGTTTCCTTGTCTAACTCAAAATATCCTTTACATCTTTGACTTGTTATTTATTTTCAGATGCCTAATTAGATTGTCCATTTTGTAAACCACTACATAGATAAATTATTAGAAGTGTAATTACTCCATGTATCATAACTCCTATTCCCCATGAAAATAAAGGCCACACAAACCATAAGTAGCCATTCCATGTAAAGAAGTTTACAAAGGCTAAGAATCCATTCACAGCAATATAACCTGCTAAATGAATAAAAAATAATATCTTAATCCAAGTTTTTAATTTGTTTCCCCCACCTTTTCTACTTCTAAGATTTTCTCTCTCCCAGCTCATTTTAATTCCCCCATGATTTTAATAAGGCATATGAAAGTAATTAATATATTTCTATATTAATCCAATTTATGCCACAAAGGAATAGATTATAATACTTTTTAGTTTTTTAATCTAAAGATAAGTTTTGCGGTGTATTAAAGAAAAGTTATATCTTTATCTTAAAATAGAAAGTCCTTTAGTTATGCATTGGTTATCTACATAAATTATAAAGGTCTATTACTTTGAATATCTCCAAAATGAAATTGCTCCTTAGTCTTATTCTCTTCTTCGGTAAAGGGAAACGGCTCGCTTCCCACATCAGAACCTTCTGTTATATGATTGGTCATTCCATTTAAATTGTCTTCAACTTCTCTTATAGTATAGCTTTTATTTCTTCTGCTTAAATCTCTCTTCATAACTTCTACCTCCAAATTGTCTTTTTCTTATTATCCATTAAACTTGAAAGATCTATGTATAGTTAGCTTCATTATATTTAATAAAGATTTATCTAATATTGTTCATATAAAATCACAGCCATAAGTACTCCTCCAGCCTATTTAACCACAGATTGGCAGGCTGCTGAAGCTTCTGTAAGGCTCCTTAAAGAACTTAAGCCAAATCTTGTAATCCCAAGCCATGGAAAACCAATGAAAGATGAAGAACTTAAAAAACACTTAGATATGCTTTCTAAAAACTTTGAAGAAATTGCAGTTCCTAAGCAGGGAAAGTTTGTAGATTAGCTCTTAATTGTAGAAATTTGAATTCATAACAAAAGGACTACCTCATAATGCATAAAATGCAATAATGAGAAGTCCTTTTTATCTCTACTTTATTATTTATGAGACCATCTCAACATATTTTTATTACTGACTAACTCCTTCTGGTACAACTTCTTCGAAAACATCTTCTGTATTCATAGATTTAATATTAACTTTTCTTGGTGAAAAGCTAAGCTTTAGAATTTTGTGTGGGTAAGTTATAGCTTGAGTTACTATATCTGTGTCTTTAGGTTCCCTTACATTAACTTCTGCATTTAAAATTCCTTCATTATCCTCTAAGTGGGTTACTTCTAAGTCATACCCTCCTGTGGATTTTTTACCTAACCCAATATAGAGATAAGTTTCATTGTTTAAAGTTATTAATTTATATCCCTTAAGTTTTTTTATGCTTGTATATTTGCTACCTAAGATTTCTTCTGCCTTATTGGGCTCAACATAAACTACCTCTAATTTATTTACTGTTATACCCTTGTTTCCTTCTCCGCTATTTGGCTCTTTCTCTTGCAACTTTGTGCTTGTTGGTTTTTCCATGTTATTTTTCTTCTCCTTACTAATAGTCCCCATATAAGTAGGGATTAATATAACTAATAAAACTACTAATATTATTAAGGATTTCTTTTTCATCTTACTTCTCCCCTTTATACTTTCTATTTTACTATTCCGCTATTAATACAATTTTACTTATATAGAATAATTACTTCAACATTTAAACTATTGTTTCCTGAAAATAAGTTCCCTAAACGAGATAGATAGGCTCAATGTACTGTAAATATCTGAGTTACTCTTAATATGATCAAAATTCATAGCCCAATACTTATCCTGATTTATTTTTGCCCTTTCCTCTTTATATTATTTACGATAATTATTATATAATAGTTCGAGTAAGTAATGATTTACAATCTGAGTAAAATAGATTTACATCCTATAGTCCTTATATATTACTTGAAAATAAAATAAATCCTTCGGCTACGCTTACCAAAGGACTTATTAAATATCAACTATTTACTTATTCAACTAAAGGTATTAAAAATGAGGTAACATAAAGATTACTATCAGTTCTTAGAGCATGCATGACTCCTGCTGGAACTATAAAAGCTTTTCCAGCGGTTAGATGAACTTCTCCATCCTCTAAAACACCAAAACCTTCTCCCTTAATACAATAAAATATTTCATCATTTTTAGGGTGTTTATGAAGAGGTACATTTTTTTCTGCATTAATGTGATAAACATTTGTAACTACACTTGCTTTAATATTTTCTAAATCCATATTATCTCTCCTCATTATCATGTTATAATACACAATTCTATCAAATAATTATGTATATGTAAATTGAATGAATACATATTCACTTTTATGAATATACTTCTATCATATTTAAGTAATGCTATGGATTAAAAAACCATTCTTGGTTTGTTTTATAAAAATCATTATAAAAAATAAGTTTAGTAATCTATAATATTTGCCTAATAAAAGATAAAGAGGGGATTCTTAAATAGTAATTTAAGAATCTCCTCTTTTTTTATAGGATTAGCTTAATCCCATTGCTTTTCTCTTGCTATTTATATGAGCTTCTATATCATTAGCAACTTGAACAGGATCATCGCCAAGAGCCACCTTACCACCAGTTACTCCTTCTACCTTATTAGTTAGTAAATCAACTAATTCAGGGGCACCTGTTATGAATGGGACAGGAGATAAATGAGTATATGCTCCATACGCTACGGCAAATACACCGTCTATAGTAGCCTTTTGCTCCATCCATTCTGGTGCAGTTACTGCTATTGGTAGATCTGGTACGTCTACATTTAAGTGATCCGCAAGGGCAGTTACTAACATTGATATTCTACCTGTATCTGTACAAGTTCCAAAGCTTAATACTGGCGGTATTTGTAGTGCGTTACAAACTTCCCTTAAACCCTCTCCAGCCATAGTGTTGTTTGCTTCTAAATTACAAAGTCCTGCAACCTCTAGAGCATGGTTTCCACATCCACCAGCAACAACTAATATATCTCTCTTAATTAGTTCTTTTGTAAGATTTACTGTCATCCAGTCCTGTGGGCCATTTCTTAGTGTTGAACAGTTTGCTAGAGCTACTACTCCTTTGATTTTTCCAGCAACTATTACATCTACAAGTGGCTCAAGTTTATTTCCAAGAGCACCTAAAACTGCTTCTGTTGAGAAACCAGCAATAGCCTTTGTAGTCATTTGTGGCACCATTGGTTTTACGTTGTCTTTTCTCTTCTTAAAGTTTTCTATAGCAAGGTCAATTAATTTATCTGCCATGGCATTCACTTCAGACGGATCATAAGGAATCTTATGTTCTAAACCTGGCATATCAATAAGGGTACTTACAGCAACTAAAGTTGCTTGATATTTTTCGGCATACATATCTATCGCTGGTGGGGAGCAGTTTTCTTCCATAGCAAATACATCAACAGTACCAGTTGCTAGAAGAGGCTCTATTGCAAGCCAGTTACCCATAAGTCCTACAAATATATCGTCCACATCAAATCTTTGTAGAAGTTCTTGACCTGTTTCTATAGAACCTACTATTCGAAGTCCTTTTGCTCCTGCTGCTCTTGCTCTATCTTGTACATCCATTCCTCTAGCCTTTTGCATAGTTGCAACTCCTGCCCAAGGTTGGTGTCCATTAAATACTATATTTACGTATTCAGGGTCCATTATCCCAAGGTCCACATTTACTTCATGAGGAGTTGGGGTTCCAAATAATATGTCTTGAACCATTTCAAGTCCTATTTGAGTGTTGTATATGGTAGCTATACCAAGCCTTAAAGCCTTCATAGCGAGTGATACGTGGCTTCCATCTACGTTTGTTAAGCAGCTTGCTACACAGTTTTGCTCTTCATGAACAGTTCCTGCTGGGTAGATTCCGATTTCTCTCCATTTTTCTTGTCTTTTCTTTGGAGCAAAGGCTTTAACCATGATATTTTCTTCTTCTACCCCAATTCTTTGTTGGTCTTCAAGTAAAACTGCAAGCTCAATTGCCATGTCATTTACATCTTGATTAGTATCTATACCAACCTTTTCACACATCCATTTTAGTTTATCAACATCTTTAATTGTAAAAGGTGTTTTTCCTTCTGCCGTTGCTTTTAGGGTACGAAAAGCTTCGTAAGCATGGTGGCTGTAGGTTCCAGCTCCCATAATATTATGTAATAAAAATTCTCTCATGGCCATAGCATCAGGGCCTATACCACATACCCCTTTAGTTTGGCCGCCCTTTTCACTTATTCTACAAGGTCCATTAGAACATAATTTGCAGCTTAGTCCTTCTAAGCAAAATTTACAACGAATCTTTTCTTGAAGAGCATATCTATCGAAGACGTTAGACATACCATCTTCTCTAATTCTTTTCACCATTTCCTCTACTGAGTCATGGTAACTTACACGTCCTTCTGTTTTTTCTAATATAGTTTCACCCATTAAAGCTTCACTCCTTTTGATTTTTCTCTACTAAGTTTTCCCATAGAAATCTTTAATTATGTAGCAAAAATTATAAATACATTGAATCTCTTACTGTTTTTTCATTTCAAAATTAGTCTTAGCATCAATAGTAATTGGCATTGTGAGTCCTTGTGGTGCAAGGTCACTTGGTTCAAAAACAATACTTCCTGCCATTTTCTGTGTAGAATTTCCACTTTCAGCTATACCAGAGTTTTTGTTAAGTCTAAAACTTCCTGTTTGATTTCCACTTAAGTCATATCTAGCTCTTATTCCCATCATGTCCATAGGTTCTGCAGAACTAGTTTTTATATCTGAATTCATATCTATGGTTAAAAAGTCACCTTGTTCTTCCTTAAGAGTATACTTATTAATAATAGTTATGGGATATCCCATATTTAGTGTTTGTGTATCTTCCCAACTATCTCCAACCTTTGTATTTGCTGGTGGATATACTTTTGTTACCTTTGAGAAGGATTCCTTAAGAGCCTCATCACCAAAATTTTGTTCTAAGGCTTGTAGAAGCTGTTGTTTCTCCTGAGGGTTTTCTATGTTTAAATTATTTATTAAGTCTCCCATTAACTTATCTACTCCTTGAAGCTCTAAAACATTTCCTTGTTTATCAATTCTTATAGTCAGTGATTTTCCTATGATTCCACCATATACTGTTACAAGGGGATCATTACTGGTTTCAGCTTTTGTTGAGTCATATTGAAGATTTTCTCCATTTCCAGTTATAGTTACGGAGACACTATCAAAAGTTGTAGTAATTGTAGCCACTCCTTTATCGTCTACTGCCGTTACATCATAGGTATATCCCATTTTTATATTTTGATTAGAGTCTAAGCTTTGCCCCTCTAGAGTTTGAACTATTTTTTGTTCAATACTTTGCTGAACCTTATATTTTTCCCCTGGCTTTACATTAAACCCCAATTCCACTTTTTTAGGTCCACAGGAAGTAAGAATGAAAACTGATAATACCAATAATAAATAAGTTGTAATGCCTTTTTTAAACTTCATAAAAAATCCTCCTTAAAACTTTTTTAAACTTATGTAGATGATAAACTTACTAAATTTTTTAAATAAAAAATAGCTAGCATCCTAGCTAACTATTTTTTAAAGATGCCTTATATAGAAAGAATCTCTCAAAGCATCAATTAATATTCAAAATTAATAAAATTCCTAAACTTTATAGACACCATGCTACTTTTTTCATGATATGTTCAAAACCACTTATATTAAATAAGGATTTGCATTTATCTTTGAATTCCTAATAAATCTTCAACTCTATCATTCATGTATACATAGGAATCAAAAACTCCCTGGTTGTAAAACTCTGGTGCAAGTTTTTCCGTTATAAAATCTACAATTAAGCCTGCTGCTAAATCTCCTAGTTCTTCTTCCCTTTCATTATAAAAATATTCTTTTACTTGAGATATCATAGCATCTCTTTTCTCTTTGCTTAGCTTAATTTTGTTACTTTTCATATTTTTTACCCCCAAACTTATAATTATATAAACTTCTACAATGTTTAAAGTGCTTTAGCTTTATTTATAGCTTTACTTTTTTAAGCTATTTCTATAGGCAAGTCTTAATAAAGGTTGCACTACTTCCTTATAAAACTTACTTAACCTCTAATTCTGCTCTTTCTAATACATCCTTTTTAAAGGTTTCTAGTCCTATTCTATCAATAAAAAATCCTAGTTTTTCACCATCCTCAGCATTCTCTTTATAGTATTCAAATATAGTATCCACTAATTTTTCTGCAGCTTTTTCATCTAAGTCTACAGCAATCACGTCAGCAAACCTTGGGTTGTAACCTGCTGAACCTCCTACTGTAATCATTATCCCTGTCTTATCTGCTATAATTCCAACATCTTTACTATAAACACTTCCACAGGCATTTCGGCAACCTGCTACCCCTATTTTGGTTCTACAAGGCATTTCTGCCCAATGGTACTTTCTTGATAACTTCATACCTATCCCAATAGTATTATATTTAGCTCTTTTACAGAAGCCTGCTGGACACATCTCTACATTCTTTACAGAGTTTTGTGTTTTTACTGCTGGAACCATGCCTAGTTCTTCCCATATTGCTGGTAAATCACGTTCTTCAAGATTAGTGATTAATATTCTTTGTCCTGAGGTTATCTTTAAAACTCCATCATATTTTTTAGCTACTCTAGCTATCTTCTCAAGATTATCTGCACTAATGAATCCTCCTGGTATATGTGGAGTAATTCCAAATTTTCTTTTCCCATCTCTTATTTTTTGCAAGTTTCCATAATGACTCATTTTCTCTCTCCTTTGTTCCTACCTTTGTTTTTATTATATATCTTCTAATTCTTTTGTAACATAGCCAAATGTTCTACTTTGTTATTATCTTTGTTTTTATTATATAGAATGGAGTATAAAAATTCCATTTAATTCTCACTATACTTAATGTTAAATATGTTAAAATATACTTATATATAAATGAAGGGAGTTTTTACAATGATTAAAGATCTTATCCTTAAAAACAGAACCTACAGAAGATTCTATGATGATGTAAAGCTTGATGAAAGCACCTTAAAAGAACTTGTAGATTTAGCACGGTTATCTTCCTCAGGTGCAAATCTTCAATCCTTAAAATATATAATTTCCTATACAGAAGAAAAAAATAACACTATCTTCCCTCATCTAAGATGGGCAGGATACTTAAAAGATTGGAATGGACCTGAAGAAGGTGAAAGACCTACTGGATATATTGTTATGGTTGCTGATAAAGAGATCAGTAAAAACTATTTCTGGGATCATGGAATTGCATGTCAAAGTATACTTCTTGGAGCCACTGAAAAAGGCTTAGGAGGTTGTATGTTTGGATCTATTGATAGAGAAAAGCTAATTGAAGGATTAAAGATTCCTGAAAGATATGAACTACTTTTAGTCATTGCCCTTGGAAAACCTAAGGAAGAGGTTGTTCTTGAGGAACTAAATGAGGCTAGAGATATTAAATATTACCGTGACGAGAACAAAGTTCATCATGTACCAAAAAGAAATTTAGAAGAAGTTATTTTAGATTTATAAAAAGAGGTAAGGTATAAGTTGAAATCAGCTTACACCTTACCTCTTTAGATATGCTGTTTTATCAATGCAATGAGAATAAAAAATCTAGTTATTTAATAAATTTTAATATTGACCTAACATGGTTTTCCTAGAACTTATACCACTTATCTAATTCTTAAGCTCCATTTTTTCTCCCACAATTTCTTCCCAAGTATCAAATATAGGTTTTATAACCTTTGGTCCTACTTTTGATATAAACACTAACTGAGAAACTTCCTTCTCTTCACAAGGTTTGTAGTCAATATTTTTCCCTACTACATCCACTTGGTTCCATCCATCACTTAGCTTAAAGAAGCCTTTTATTCTATAGCAATCCTTTTTAATAACATTCAAAAAAGCCTCTAACTTTTCTTTTTCTACAGAACCATTAAAGTTCATAAATAAGCTTTTGGGTTTGGTTTCTGGAGAATTTGTTGTTGCTTCACCTTCAACCCATTTATTTTCTAGTAGATTTTTCTCTAAGAAATCAAATTCAACTTGTCCATAAGAGCAAACTTGAATATCACATTTAGGGTTTATACTTCTTACGTCCTGAATCACATTCTCAAGGTGAACTTGGTCTATTAAGTCTGCCTTGTTTATTATAGCCATATGACAATGCTTTAATTGACGGTTTACAGTTTCTAAATCCTCTAATTGTTCTAAAAAATTTACTCCATCTATAAGGCAAATTACCCCTTTAAAGTCATAAACATCTCCAGCTAAAACCTCTACTCCACCTAATATTTCTTCTACATTAGAGGGGTCAGCAAGTCCTGAACTCTCCACGAATAAGTATTTTAAATCCATTTTTGACATCTCTGCCATAGCTTGAGCAAAGGATAGTTGTAAGCAAGAGCAAAATATAGATCCCTTATTGATTTCTACCATTTCTATATTATCTCTCTTTAATATAGTTCCATCTACTCCAATTTTTCCAAACTCATTTTGAATAACTCCAACCTTTTCTTTTTGAAGTTTATCTAAAATTCTTAAAAGTACCGTAGTTTTACCTGAGCCTAAAAACCCTGTAAGTAAGTAAAGATTAATTTTTTCTTTAGTCATTTTTATCTCCCCTTTAAATTCAAAATACTATATTTAGAAAACCTAAGTTAAGGTTTAATTTGTGTATAAACCTCTATTAGTTCCTTTGAAGCTTAACTTCACTCTATTTTAAAAGTTTCTTTATTTCCTCTGTAGAAAGTACTCTTCCCACAGACTTAATTTTTCCATCTACCATAAAACCCGGTGTACTCATAACACCATATCCAAGTATTGTTTTAAGGTCTTCCACCTTTTCTATGGTAGCTTCAATTCCTAATTCTTCAATTGCTTTTCTTGTATTTTTTTCTACCTTATCACATTTATCGCAACCATAACCTAAAATTTTAATTTCCATTTTCATACCTCCATAATTTTAAATTTCCTATAGTAATGGATTTATATTAGATATCACTTAATTCTTTCATTATATAAAAGCAATATTTAAAGTCGTACAAACTACAGTAACACTTTCATGAAAAATATTGTGAAAGTAATTTTAAATTTAATTATATTTCCTCTTTACATAAATAGATAAGAAAATACATTAAATAAATATCCAATTATTAAGATTCCACTAGTTACTATTCCAATAAATATACCTAAAAGCTTCTTTTTAACCACCTTACTAAGCATTATCATAGATGGAAGTGAAAGGGCTGTAACTGCCATCATAAAGGATAGTACTGTTCCAATACCTACACCTTTTCCAAAAAGTGCTTCTGCAATTGGTAGGGTTCCAAAAATGTCTCCATACATAGGAATTCCAACAGCTGTTGCAAGTACCACTGCAAAAGGATTGTTTCCTCCTATAATTCTTTCTACAACTTCTTGAGGAATCCAGTTATGAATAGCTGCTCCTATACCCACACCCACTAGAATATATATCCACACTCTATGGATGATTTCTACAACTTGACTTTTACAATATGCTATTCTATCTTTCTTTGTCATTTCTGCTAATTCCCCATCTACACTAGGAATTCCAAATACATACTCTTCCACATATTCCTTCATATTCAACTTGTCAATAATAGTTCCCCCTACTATAGCAAGAACTAGACCCACCACGACATAAGCTATAGCAATTTTAGCACCGAAAAAGGACATTAATAATAAAAGAGATGCTAAATCTACTAAAGGGGAAGATATAAGAAAGGAAAAGGTTACTCCTAGGGGTAGTCCTGCTGAAGTAAAGCCTATAAAAATAGGAATACTAGAACAGCTACAAAATGGAGTTACAGTTCCAAGTAATGCTCCAAGTATACTCCCTTTTATACCTTTAAATTTTCCAAGAATCTTTTTGGTTCGCTCTGGTGGAAAGTAACTTTGGATATAAGATATCAGAAATATTAACACTGATAATAGTATAAATATTTTTATAGTATCATAAATAAAGAAATGTATACTTCCACCTAGCCTATCTTCGGTAGAAAGTCTAAAGACCTTTTCTACAAGTAATGTTACTAAATCCCAAAGCCAAGTCATTTTTAATAAAACATTATTTAGTGTACTAAATACAACTTCTATAATACCCACTAAAAACACCCCCAATAAAAATTATTAATCACCAATTATAGTTTTAAAGTTAAAATTTATACTTCGTAATCTTATTTGTTTTTTATCACTTCTATAGCCTTAGTTTTGCATGTCTCTAAGTATTTTTCTGCATCCCTACTTCTTTCAACATCATTTTTTAATACAGCATAGGACTCTATATTTTCTACAATTTTATGTATTATTTCTTTAAACATCTCGTCTTCTGCTTTTAAGTAGTAAAAGATAAATTGCTCTTTTCTTTCATCTCTCACTAGTCCCATATCTCTTAGCTTTGCTAGATGTTTTGAAATCTTTGGTTGAGACTCCTCCATAATTCCACACATTTCACATACACATAATTCTTTATGATAAAGTAAGATTAAAATCCTCAAACGAGTTTCATCTGATAGTAGTTTAAAAAAATCTGTTAACTTATCCAAAATATCACCTCTTCTTTAATACTCTTTGTAACTTCTATAAATTAATAACATAATACTTATATACGCATATGGGTATATAAGTATTATAACTCTAAAATTTTTTATGGTCAATAATATTCTCTACATAAGTTTGTTATAATATTTTTTAAAACTGTGTTTTAAACTCTCCTATTTATGTGTTCTAAAGTTCTATAAAACTTAAAGAGGTTTCCTAGAGTGATTAAATTAACTCTAGGGCAACCTGTTATAATTTAAATTAAATAATGAACAAATTCATGTTATTAAACTAGCTCCATACTGATTTTATTAAGCATTTCAAGTCCCTTAATTTCTCTATCATGCATAGGAACTCTCACTATTTTAGACGAATTAAAGGTATTCTTTATTTCCACTAAATATTTCTCCTGCATATTTCTTCTATTTCTAAAGAAATCAGTAGTTGCCTGGTCTTCTGGAATTATTAAGTTAGCTACCACCAGCTGAGTTTCTATTCCAGCTGATTTTAGTTCCTGTGAGGCTCTATAAGCCTCAATTATTGGTGTTTTTTCTGGATACATTACAAAGGCAAAAGTAGTTTTATCCTTATCTTTCATCATAGAAATAACTTTATCAAATCTTTCCTTTTGCTTTTTATCCTCTTCACTTATTTCTGCCCCACCACCTGCCTTAACTTGGATTTGTTTACTCCAATCCATTGGAAGTTCTAGTAATCTTAAAGTGTGTCCCGTTGGTGCTGTGTCAAAAACTATTACCTCATAGGCCTCTTCACTGGCATATGAAATAAACTTTTGAAAAGCAGCCATTTCCTCTGTACAAGGGGAATTTAACTCCTCTTCCATAGTAAGCACTGTATTTTCATTAAATCTTTTTCTAGCCTCCTCTAATACATTTTTCTTATATTCCTCAAAGGCAGCCTTTGGATCTATTTTAGCGGCATAAAGGTTTTCAATTCCCTCTACTTTAGTCGGCGAATCTCCAATGGGTTTGTCTAAAACCTTCCCAATATGGGCTGCTGGATCTGTTGTAAGCAATAGTGTTTTATATCCCTTTGATGCAGTGTTTACAGCAGTAACGCAAGCCATTACAGTTTTTCCAACTCCGCCTTTACCTGAAAAGAAAATATTCTTATGCTTATTTTTTCTTGGGTATATAAGATTACTTATATCATCCTTTTGTGAGATTATATCCTTAATATCACTAAACTCCGCTTTTATATCTTCCTTATTTATAGTTCTTCTATTAAATAAGGCTTCCCCAATAATTTTAAACTTTTCAATTCCCTTAAGTTCTGTATGAAATAGCTCCATAGTGTCCATTGGAATTCCCTTAAAAGTTTTCTTAGCTTCTTCAAAATATCTTTGCTGCATTTCATATCTACTTTGAAAAAAGGAGTTTTTAGCTTCCGCCTTGGGTATAAAGCCATTTATTATAATTTTTGAGGTAGGAATTTGGAGTTCTTCTAATTCCTTTGAGGATCTCAAGGTCTCATCAAGGGAGGTGGCCTCAGGTTGCATAACAAAGATGAACTCTGTTTGTCTTTTATCTCTAAGCTTTTCTATGGCTCTATCAAACTTTCCCTTACTCTCCTGAATCATTGACACAGGCCCCATACAAGTTTGCCCACTACCTTTTGATGCTTCTTCAATATGCTTACTCCAATCAATAGGAAGCTCCAACAATCTTATGGTATGACCCGTTGGGGCAGTATCGAAAATTATTACCTCATAATCCTCTTCTCCCATAAAATCAATAAACTTATCAAAGGAAGCCATTTCTGCCGTACAAGGTCCACTTAGTTGTTCATCAGCAATCTTAATCATATCCTCATCAAAGAATAACTCTCTCATTGGAGCTAAAAGTCTTTCTTTATATTCTTCTGTAGACTTATCTGGGTCTATTTCCATAGCATAAAGATTTTCTATATTTTTAATTTTTGTTATCTTATGACCAATTTCTTGTTCAAATACATCTGATAGATTAGAAGCAGGATCTGTAGTTACAATTAGTGTTCTTAGGCCTTTATCAGCATTATATACTGCTGTAGCTGAGGCCATAGAAGTCTTTCCCACTCCACCTTTTCCAGAAAAAAATATAAACTTAGGATTCATTTTTATTCACTCCTTAGTGCATCTTCTATTTCCTCTAAAGTTGGGTACTCACCTTTTTTTATTATCTTTCCATTAACCTTTGTTATAGGAAGAGCTTTCATCTTTTCTTCCTTTACAAATTGTGCTACATCCTTTGCTACCATATACACAAGCCCATGGGTTTGTGGTTGATATCTTTCCACTTGTAAATCACTATATTTTTCTTGTAAGGTTTTTATATTCTCTTGTAGTCTTACTAAAGTTTCGTCTACAGAAGGTCCACATATACCTGTAGGACAACACATTGGCTTCTCAAAAAATTCTAGTTTCATAATTCATATCTCCTTTTATTCTTAATATTATTAGTTTTTTAATATGTAATTTTAAGTTTAACTATTATTATAATTTATAATTTTCTATATGTAGATTAAATTGTTATAAATCAAGGAATTGAATTACCATGAAAAAACTTATATATTTTATTTTGTGCAAAATCCCCAGTTGAATACTAGTAAGTCTCAACTGGGAATTCATGTTTTACAACTTAATTTTAAATTTAAACTGTATACAGGGGACCAAATACAAGACTTAACTTGTACATAGAACCTAAATTGGTTCCCTTAATATTTTCGAAAATGAGTAAATTAACCTTTAACTAAGGAAATCTATAAGACATAAAGCAGTATTATGCTTTATCATTAAACCAATGCCTAGTGTTATTAGCTATTTTAACAAGAGTTAACATTACTGGCACTTCTACAAGAACCCCTACTACAGTTGCTAGTGCTGCTCCTGATGTTAACCCAAATAGTGCAATGGCTACCGCAACAGCTAGCTCGAAAAAGTTACTAGCTCCAATCATTCCTGCTGGTGCTGCAATGTTATGTGGCAACTTCCATACTTTTGCCCATCCATAAGCTATACCAAAGATTAAGAAGGTTTGAATTGTTAGTGGAATTGCTATCAAAACTATATGAAGTGGATTATTAATTATTATCTCTCCTTGGAAAGAGAAGATAATGATTAACGTTAATAACAGACCTATAATAGTAATATTGTCGAATTTCTTTAAGAATACAGTGTTAAAGTATTCTAACCCTCTATTTTTTATCACAGTTTTTCTAGTTAAGTAACCCGCAGTTAATGGTATTACAACAAATAAAACTGTAGATAGTATTAGTGTTCCATAAGGTACTGTAACATCACTTACCCCTAACAAAAAAGCAACAATTGGCGTAAATGCAAGTAAAATAATTAAATCATTTACTGCTACTTGAACTAAAGTATATGCTGGATCACCTTTTGTTAGGTGACTCCAAACAAATACCATAGCTGTACAAGGAGCTGCCCCTAGAAGTACTGCTCCAGCTAAATAATCCTTTGCAAGACCCACAGGTATCCAACTTTTGAAAACTACATTAAAGAAAAATGCTGCAATTAAATACATTGTAAAAGGCTTAATAAGCCAGTTTGTAACACAGGTAACTATTAGTCCCTTTGGCTTTTTTGTAGCATTAACTATACTTGAAAAATCTATTTTCAGCATCATTGGGTAAATCATTAACCAAATTAGTATAGCTACTGGAATGGATACATTATAATATTCAAACTTATTTAAAGTCTGTGGAATAGCAGGTAAAATTTGACCAATTAGAATACCTACTACAATACAAATTGCAACCCAAAGGGTTAAGTATCTCTCGAAGAAACCTATACCCTTATCCACTTTTTTATTTTCTTTTGACATATACTATGCCTCCTATATATTTTTTATGTAAAATCCTAACCAAGTACTATAGCATGTCAACTACTTATTAGCTACTAGTTTATTATTAAAATGTCCTAAAAGTAATTTTGCCTTATATTCAACTACTTTACCAACTATGATAAGATTAAAACCTTTTAATTTAAATTAAGCTCTCCACTTTGGATTCTCCTAGCTAGGTCCTTAACCTTATTCTCAATAACCTTTGCTGTTTTAATGAATTCTTCATCACTTTTCCCTGTAGGATCCTCTAATCCCCAATCTTCAACGTGTTTTCCTGGTAAAAAAGGACATACTACATTACAACCCATTTTTACTACTACATCAACTTCTGGTATATCTGATAAAAGCTTTGACTTTTGAGTTTGGTTCATATTCACTCCATATAAATCCTTTATTATTCGCACTGCATCCTGATTTATTTGGGGCTTTGTTTCAGTTCCTGCAGAATATGGTTCAAATATCTCTTCTACAAATAACTTTCCTAATGCCTCTGCAATTTGAGATCTACAGGAGTTGTGTACACATATAAAGGCTACTTTTGGTTTCATAAAATTTCTCCTTTAATCAAAATATAGTAATACTGCACTTTAGCAGTAAATTCTTTTTACCAAGTTCTTTCTCCCTTGCGGATTAATCCTAGTATAGTGTGTTCTCTTGTAAAGTATCACTATATTCAAGATACCTACTTTATAATGTCCTTTAATATTAAATTTCCATCCTTAAAACTATCGCAATTCAATCCCGCATCCTTATACTTCTTTAATCTTTCAGAGTCTTCTTTAAATAATTCCATTTCATCACTATAGTTATTAATAATTTCTGAAAGGAAAGGATATTGTTTTATAGCTTTTTCGTTTATCTTGTAGTAAACATACTTACCTACTTTATAGTAATCTAAAATTTTAGCATTAGTTAGCTTGTTTAAATGTCTAGAAGCATTTGATTGATTTATATCTAATATAAGTTCTAGTTCACAAACACATAAGTCACCATGTGTTAGTAGATATAAAATTCTCATTCGAGTCTCATCAGCTAAGGCTTTCATCACTTGTAATAAATCCAATTTATTCACCCCTCATATTAACATATTCGTTTATAATCATATGATACATTATATTATGCTACTTTTCAATATTGGCTACAGTAATCAAAAAATTTAAATACTAGTCTAAGAATTAATCGAAAAAATAATAACCCTCCTGTAATACTACTGAGGGTTATGTTCAAAGCTTCGCTTATTTATTGTATATATTCTGCCGCCAAAATACTTTCTTTTCTAAAATGTCTAATACCCTGGCGTAAGTAACAAAAGGCTTCTATCTCTTTATCCTTTATTTTTAATACTTTAATTTTTCTTTGAGTTATCTCACTATTTTTCATATACATTATTGTAATTACCTTATGCTCTTCTAAAGATGTCTTTAAATAATTCTCGTACAATTTTTAACACCCCTTAATTAGAACTATAAGAGTATTATACCATAAAACTTAGCTTCTATCAAACACTTGTTCGTGTATTTACTTTTTTAAAATCTATTGCTTTTTTTCTAGCTATAAGTAGATAGTTATAGCTAATTGCTGACCTTTCTGTTTAACGGCTTAATTGTATAATAGCTAATAAATAGAAAATAAATTATAATATTTATTATAATTACCAGAGAATTTATTAACTTTGAAATAGTTTTAAATTATTTATCTATTTCAGAAAAGAGAGGGATATATGTTTACAGAAATTACTAATGAAATCATTAAGTCAAAGGAGAAGTTAAGGGACTTTGAAAAGCTTCAAGCCATGCTTAAAACTACTAAAGAAAACCTTGAAAAAGAAAACTTAAAACTTGAAGACTTAAAAGAAGAACTTGATAAGGAAACTCTAGATGTAAAGAAATTAGAAGGCTTAACAATTAATGCTTTATTTCATACTATTCTTAGAGACAAGGATAAGCAGTTAGAAAAAGAAAAGCAAGAGTTACTTCTTGCAAAACTAAGGTATGATGAATGTCATAGCAGTGTAGTTTCTTTAAAACAGTTTATTTCAAAATACGAAGCTTCTTTAAGTGAATATAATGATTGTGAAAAGGAATATGAAACTTTAGTTGAGGAAAAGAAAAAACTTATATTTAATGTTAATGATAAAACTAAACTCCAATTAATTAATATTACTGAAGAGTTGGCTAATATCCAATCTAATATTAAAGAATTAGAAGAGGCACTTGCTGCTGGAAATGCAGTTCGCTCCAAATTACAAGAGGTGATTTCAGATTTAGAAAGTGCTGAGAACTGGGGAACTTGGGATATGTTTGGTGGTGGCTTTTTAGCAACGGCTTCAAAACATTCTAAAATTGATGAAGCGAATGATCATGCTTTTATAGCTCAAAACCTTATTAATAAGTTTGAGACTGAGCTTAAAGATGTGAGCATTGGTTCTGATCTTGCTCTTAATGTAGGTAGCTTTGACACCTTTGCAGATTACTTTTTTGACGGATTAATTTCTGACTGGGTTGTTCAATCACAAATAGAAGAATCTCTCCAGAATGTAATTAATGTATCTAATAATGTACAAGTTATTACTAATAGACTAAATACTTCTTTAATATCCATGAAGGAAAAAGCTAGAGCTAAAAGAGAAGAACTAAATGCCTTTATTGAAAGTGTCTAAATACTATGTACTTATAGTGTTCTAATAAAATTATAGTTATAAACTTTGTAAGATATTTTTTACTACTAAATAAAAAAGATATCTTCATATAATCTACATAACTTTATACTAGTATAAAGTTACCGTAAATTTAATCAATACCCCATCCCAATATTTGATTAAATTATCCCCATTGATACTAATTTTCTAAAGAGACTATGTGAAGTAAACCTCACATAGTCCCTTTGGTTTATATTTATTATATGATTACTACTTACCTCTTTGATTAATAACCTCAGCCACAACTCTAGCCACATACTTCATACTATTTTTTGCTTCTTCAACAGTATTAGAAGTTGCTCCAACTTCTAATAACAAGGCATTATCACTTAAATCCTGATTATAGTACCTTTGACCATTATAATTGGTATGAAGATTTTTTTCTCTGAACAAATTTGGATATTTCTCTTTTGCCACACTAAATATTGCATTTATATTTTTCATATGGGCTTTATATCTAGGATCACTAGTGGTTGTAACTATTACCAGCCTTGCAACATTTTCATTGTTTACTTTAGCAGTAACATTTTCCTTTGCTGGCCCAGCATCCCTGTGCAAATCCACTACAAAATCAAAGTCTCCAAACTTTTTAAAATAATTGTTCATGGTTGCTCTAGATTTTGCATAGGCTGAGTTATAATCTAAATCATGAATTGTTTTATCATGGATTACTGTGAAACCCTGTTTTTCAAATTCCTTTGCCAGCTCATCGCCAACCCCAGCTACTGTTTGTGTTAAGTCCATCTTTCTCGTTTCCTTCAAATCATAAGCTTCAGTAGTATGAGAATGATAAATCAGTATTTTTTTCTTCGAATTATCCTGTGGATTTCCTACAACATCAACAGAGGGCTTTTCTGCCTTAGTAATACTGTTATCATTTAAAGTGAATGGATTAATTGCAATTTCTTCTGCTACCTTTGCTTCTTCAACTACTTTACTATCTTCCTTCTCGTCAATAAATTCTTCCTTTATATTATTAAACTCTAAAAAAGCTAACTCCTTATGTATAACTTTTAGAGGATTCAATGAGAACAAATTTAAAATACTACTATGCTCCTCTTTTGAGTTAGCCTTAAAAATAGAAATAGTATTATTCATGAAACTTTCAAATATTATACTATTATTGTTATTAGCATTCTCTGACGCTGCCTTAACTTCTAAATCTAATCCACTTACAATAATGCTAGTGGCCATCAGTGAAATTCCAATTGCTTTGAGACTTTTTCTTGTTAACATAAAGCTATTACTTAACTTGCTTTTTTTCTTCATTTCTCTTCCCCACCTAAATTAAACTTTGACATTTAAACTCCATGTATACTCTAAATAATTGTGCCTAAATTACTTATAAAGTCTTAAATATCAATCTTCCCCATAAGTTAATCACTTTAAATTTATATACCGTAAATTTATATAATTATATGATAGCTTGAAATTATTATGCTACTTAAATTGTAAAATCTTTTGAAAAAATAAACTTTTCCTTGTTATAAGCATTAAGTTATGCTATTTTTCCCTGTACATCTCATATTCAAAAAACCTCTAGGCTTTTATTACTAATCATTGATACATTTTCATTCTTGAACTGTTTTTAAGCACTAGTTTTAATAAAAGTAATAGAGAACGAATTTAATAACTCTTAACCATAGTAATATTAATAATTGCTATAAAAAAAACACCCTCAAAATTATAGTAATTTTGAGAGTGCTTCGTATAACTTATAGAATAAAATATTCAATTTATGCTAAAATGCATTTTAAGTTAATGTTGTCCTACCTAGTAATCCTATTTTAGTATATATAGTAGGACGTTGGATTTATTTTTTCATCACTTGAATTTCTAACTTCAAAATGTATATGTGGCCCTGTTGACCATCCTGTGGAACCAACTAGAGAAATTTTTTGTCCACCTTGAACCTGCTGGCCTTTACTTACTAACAACTGTGAGTTATGTGCATATAAACTACTGATACTTCCATGGTTTACTATTACTACATTACCATATCCATTCATCCACCCTGCATAAACTACAGTTCCAGCCATTAGGGAATATACTCCCGAACCATGAGGGGCACCAATATCTATAGCAGGATGAAACTCACCATCGCCCTTATAAGGACCATTTCTATAAGCATATCCAGAAGTTATAGGGTAGGCAACGCCTCCAGTGATCGAATAAATTTCTCCATTAGATACTTGTCCACTTCCGCTATCTTCGGAATTTCCTCCACCTGATGAACCTCCTCTTGAAGGTCTTGATGGTTGTTCCATACTCTTAATCATAGCTGTAACCTGATCAAATTCATCTTCATATTGTGCAAGAATTTTTTCTTGATTATCTATATCCTCTTCTGCTTTAGCTACTAGAGTGTTTTTTTCATCCTTCTTCTCATTTAATTCATCTAGCTTCCCTTGTGCTAAAACCTTTGAATCTTCAAGGCTTTGTTTTTCTAAGGCAAGCTCCTTTAACGTAGAAGCTAACTCTTCTTGATTCTTCTTAAACTCCTCCATTACACCTTTGTCGTACTTTATAAGCGTTGATATAACTTCTATTCTTTCTATAAGATCAGATATACCTTCAGCTTGAAGTAAAGTTTCAACATACCCTTGTCCTTGGTTTATATATAAGGCTCTAAGTCTCTTCTCCATTATAACTTTATTTTTTTCTAAATCTTCCTGTAACTTTTTTGATTTTCCTTCAAGATTTACGATGTCTTCTGATGTACTTTCAATTTTTAAATTTAACACTTCAACTTCTTCATCTAAAACTGAAATATTCTTATTTAATCCTTCTACTTCCTTTAATATATCACCTTTAGTGTTTTCCAAAGCCTTAATAGCTTCCTTATTCTTTTTTATATCCTGCTGGATGCTGCCTGCTTCCTGTTTCTTTGTTTCTAACTCATTAGCCATAACTGTTGTGGTTAATAAATTACCACACAATACTGTAGCAATTATGAATTTTACTGTTTTATTCATACTTCCTCCTTCTATAAAGCTTGTCCTTTGCCAACTTATTAATAAATATAAGTTTATAAGCTTTATCCCATTATCTATTTCTACAATTTGAAAATTCCTTGTGAAGTCGAATTTGGACATATGTAAGCAAATTAAAATGGTGATTACTTACAAAGGAACTTTAAGTTTCCTTTAGTTTTTAAATATGTATTACATTTATTCAGAATAATATAATGTAAAAAAACTCTGCATTATTATATTTCGTAAAAAAATGTAGTTTTTTTAATGTTAATATTAAAAAAATGTGTATATAACTATATTTATTATGAAAATTTAATAATATTCCTATAAATATAATATTTCCTGCTAATATTATAACTAAAAGTATTATAAAATTACAAGGGTTTGTACCTTCCAATTTTTTCTTCCCACTTCATATTCTACATATTCTATCATATTCCTTCTAGATATTTAATTTTAATTCATACTTACCCATCCGTTGACATATCCGCCTAAAAATATTAAATAAAAAAAGCTAGGTACTTTTCCTACCTAGCCCAATAATAAATATAACTAACTAATTATAGATTTTTAATTTGCCAATCAATAGGTTCTTTTCCTAAGTCTCTAAGAATTTCATTAGTCTTAGAGAAGTGCTTACAACCAAAGAATCCCCTACTAGCTGAAAGTGGACTTGGGTGCACAGTTGTTAATATAAAGTGGTGTTTATTTGTAATTAATTCACCCTTTTCTTTAGCATTATTTCCCCAAAGGAGAAATATTACCGGCTCTTCCCTTTCATTTAACAATTGTATTACTTTATCAGTAAACTTCTCCCACCCCTTATTTCTGTGTGAATTAGCTTGACCTTCTCTAACAGTAAGTACTGCATTTAAAAGTAACACTCCCTGGTCTGCCCAAGGCACTAGATATCCATTATTAGGGATAAAACATCCCAAATCCTCTTTAAGTTCTTTGTACATATTTAATAAAGATGGTGGCGTTTGAACCTTTGGCTGAACAGAAAAAGAAAGCCCATGAGCTTGATTAGGACCATGGTATGGATCCTGCCCTATAATAACTACCTTTACATCTTCATAGGATGTAAACTTTAAAGCATTAAAAATATCATGTTTGTCTGGATATATTGTTTTAGTTCTATATTCTTCAATTAAAAATTCTCTTAGCTTTAAGTAATACTCCTTTTCAAATTCACCACTAATTAACTCATTCCACTTATTGTAAAAATTAACCATTACTTTCATCCCTTCACCCTATGTTAATATAATATAAACATTATCTTTATAATTTCTTCATATTACTCTGTTATTATACTATTATAACATTAATAAGATAAAGTAATGCTTTTTCATTAATCCCCTAATGAAAAATAGAACTAGTAATCAATTGGATTACTAGTTCATGTTTTTTTTATAGAGTTTTTTATCTTTCCACTGTACTAACTATTGGTTTTCCCTCACTATCTACTAGCACGGTTAACCCTCCTCCATAGCCAGCCCAAGTAAATAAGTAGTTTACTCCTGTTTCCTTATCCACAAATATCTTGCATCCCTCTCCAAGTGAACTTTCCTTGTGAATAACTTGGAATCTTTTATTGTTATCAAACATACTTTTCCTCCTACAACTTATTAATCATACTAGCTTGATAAGCAGCACCAAAACCATTGTCTATATTTACTACACTAAGTCCACTAGAACAGCTATTAAGCATACATAAAAGTGCTGAAACTCCCCCAAAATTTGTACCATATCCAACGCTAGTTGGTACTCCTATAATTGGTTTATCTACAAGTCCTCCAATTACACTGGCAAGAGCCCCTTCCATTCCAGCCACAACTATTACAACTTTCGCCCCTCTTATAACTTCTAATCTGTTAAATAATCTATGAATTCCTGCCACTCCTACATCTACAATCTTCTCAACTTTGTTCCCAAAGATTTTAGCTGTTTCGTAAGCTTCTTCTACCACTGGTAGGTCTGAGGTTCCTGCTGCTACTATAGCAATATAACTTTCCGTAGTTTGCATCTCCTTCCTTTTTACCGTGATAGTTCTACCTAAATTATTATATTCAGCATCTTTACAAACTTTCTTAACTTCTTCATACATTTCTTCTGTAGCTCTAGTTCCTAGTATGTTACAATTCTTTGTAGCCATAAATTCAAAAATACTTTTTACCTGTTCAACGGTTTTTCCTCCACAGTATATTACTTCTGGATATCCCACTCTTAATTCCCTATGGTTATCTATATTTGCAAAGCCGATATCTTTATATGGCAAGTCTACAAGTTTTGTCACTGCATCTTCTATGTTTATTTTATCTGTCTTAACTAACTGTAATAATTGTTCTAAAGAACTCTTATCCATTTTCGTTCTCCTTTTGTTCCTATATATTATCTTACCTCTATACTAACTCTGTACTTTATATTAATGAAATATATATGATTAATTTCTACCAACTTTTAATTCAATTTCTTCTAAAACTTTTTCTGCTTCTTTTATATCCTTTGCAGGTGCAATTAAAATTTTATCATTCCTTGCACCCTCTTCAGTAGTAAATATCAACTCAAGGTTATTAAAATTCTCACCTATAAATACTTCACCAAGACTTAAAAATACTCCATCCACTGGTGAGTTTTCATCGCCACTCCAATATAACATATTTGAATAAGAGTCCTTTGTTAGCTCTACACTTACATGAGGATACTTTTTATCATTAATATAAATATATCCTCTAAAGTTATTAGGTTTTAGAACTTTTCTGTAAATATAACCCTGAAACCTTATGTTAACCTTCTCTATATTACTTTCTCTGCTTTTATTTAATATTACTCCTTCTAAATTAAGGTCAACCTTTGTTGGCTTAGAGTAATAAATAAAGCCCAATGCTATACTAAAAATTATTACTAGTACTAGTATTCTTCTTTTATTCAATATGCTCCTCCTACTAACCCTCTTTATTGTTCCATTCACATTTTAATAAGTCCATGTAAACTACATCAGAAAATTTACCAATTCTACTGTCAAAGTAACCTTCTCTTATAATGCCTATTTCTTTGAATCCCAATTTTCTATATAATTTGTGAGCTCTTTTATTATCTATCATGGTTGTAAGTTCTATTTTATTTAAATTTAAAAATCTAAAAAGAAAATCTATAAAATGAGTCAATGCATCTTCTCCATAGCCCTTTCCTTGTTCTTTTAGATCACAAATTTTTATACCTAACTCACATTTTTGGTTTCTACTATCCCATCCGGAATAATTCATTTCTCCTATAGGTTTTAAGGTATCTTTATCACAAATTATAAATCTCTTTTGCTCCTGGAACATAGCTGTACTTTCTATTTCCTTTGAAATATTTATTCTTATAGCTTCCTTACTTTGTAATGTTCCAAAACAATGAGTTGCATGTTCCATAAGGTTAATATCATTCCACCACTTATAAAGATACTCCTCATCACCTATTTCTAATTGTCTTATAACAACTTTTTTCCCCTGAATCATCTTAATCCCCCAATTTTAAAAAACTATTTATTAATATTAGCCTCAGGCTAAAAACCTACGTTATCTCCTCCAAAATATGCTATGGCTATTTAGAATTACTAAAAGTTTCTAACCAATTGTATATACTAATATTAACATAAATTAGCAGTTTGTAGACTGTGAAAGCATTAAATTTTTGTGATATTATAATTTATAATATCTATAGTCCTAAGCTTAAAACTACCCATATTACTAAAGTAGTTAAAAAATAAAATCAAACCTATTAATTCTTATGTATATTTTATTTATTCATATATTATAGATATAATAGCTTTATCATGTTAATTCAAAGGAGGTTTTCTTTTGAGGAGAGAATATGTAAATTATCCTTCAAATATACCTGTTACTGTATCTTACGTAAATCTTAAAGAATATCCTATTCACTGGCACTACGCTATCGAGATTATTTATGTTCTTAAAGGTACCTTAGAGGTTTATATTAACTCAGGAAAATATGAAATTCATCAGGGCCAATTAGAGATTATAAATGTAGATGAAGTCCATCACCTTCATAGTAATGAAAATAATAAAATATTAATTTTTCATATAGATCCATACTTTTTTGAAAAGTATTATTCAGATATAAAAAATATGTTTTTCTATACAAAATCCTCTTCCTTGCATTCCCAAAGTAGTGAAGAGTATGATGAGCTAAGAACATATTTATCTAGAATACTCTGTGAAGTAGTTCAAAAGCAAGAAGATTATGATGAAGAAATTGAGGATTTATTGGTTAAACTTCTTTATCACCTTATAAATAATTTTAATTACTTAATTTATGAGAAAGAAGAACTTAAGGATGATGCTAATCAACTTCAAAGATATCATAGTATTTCTAAATATATTTTTAATAACTACAACAACAATATAACTCTAAAAGATATTGCAAATAATGAATTCTTAAGCCCTCAATACCTATCTCATGAAATTAAATATGCTACTGGTTACAGCTTTACAGACTTGATAAACCTTACTAGGGTAGAAGAATCAATAAAATTACTTCTTGATACAGATAAAACTATATCTGAAATTTCAGAGGAGGTAGGGTTTTCTCATACAAGATACTTCAATAAAAACTTTAAACTTCACTATAAGGTTACGCCCTTACAGTTTAGAAAAAAGTATAAAACTAATGAGGTTCAATTGGAAAAACTTAAAAGTTCCGAAATATTAGATTTAAATGAGAGCATTACATACCTTTCATATTTTTTAGAGGACTATGATAGGTTTAACTACGAAGATAAGATTTTCCAAATAAATATTGATATGAGTAAGAACTTAGGTAATTTTGATAAAAGTTTTAAGAATACTATTACCATAGGAGATGCCTTTGAACTTCTAATTGAAGATAACAAGGACACCTTAGAGGAAATACAGCATGAGATTGGATTTCAATATGCCCGTATTCTTAATGTGTTCACTGCAGATATGGCTATTTTTCCAAACTCCAGGTTTTATAATTGGAATAGAACAAAGGACGTTTTAGAATTTTTATATTCTATTAATCTTAATCCACTTATTGTTATTGATTCTAATGATTTTACTGAAGATAACTTTATAGAAGTTATTGAATCCTTCTTGAGTTATTTTAGTGATTTAGATTCCGTAGATTTTAGATCCTTTAAGTTTGAACTTAGTAGTAGCCTTCCTGAATCCGTGAAATTAAAAATACAGGAATTATTTATGAATATCCATAACCTTGAAATTGAAACACCCTATCCAATGGATAAAACTTCAGAAATAAATCCTATTTATGACACTGGCTATATGCTTCCCTATGTAATTCATAATATTTTAACCAACAATAATAGCTTGTCATTCTTAAGACCCTTTGATGTATTGGATAAACAGGTAGACTTAACAAATGAAGTATTTTTTGGATACCCTGGTTTAATTAATGACAAAGGTATAAAAAAGCCTTCCTACTATGGCTACTACCTCTTAAATAAACTTGGTGATACGGTGGTTGCTCAAGAGGATGGATATATTGTTACCAAAACTGATGATGAATATCAAATTTTACTTTATAACTTTCATAAGGATATAGATAAACTAATACCTTTAGAAAAGTTCTCAAAATTAAGAGGAGTAAAAAATGCTACTTCAAAGAAGCTTTCTTTAAACATAATCAATACCTGCTCTGATATTAAAATTACTAGTTACGAAATAAGTGAAAAACAAGGTTCTTCTTTCAACTATTGGCTGCAAATGGGTAAGCCTAAAAGATTAAGTAAGGAAGAAAAGGAAATTCTTTACAAAGCATCTTTTCCTCAAATAAGATTTAAACATTTCAAAAAAAGTGCTGTAATAAATCTTCAAGGTCTACTAAATAGCTACGGATCCATTCTTATTTTAATTAAAAAAGTACAAAACCACCATTAATAAGGTGGTTTTGTGCTTTTTTTTACATTTAGGAATATGTAACCTTCTCATAAAAGTACCTTTTATTAAGCATACAAGTGAATGTAAGAAATTCACTTAATTTCTATAATAGAATTAGGAATTAATTTAAAAACAAGGAAAATTTCAGGTTAAATAATTGAAAGGTATAAAAGGCTACCTTTTAATTTATAAACATTATTTTATAACCCTAAATAACTTTGAAAGAGGATTGATAGTTTGATTCACTATATAAAATTAATAAATCAAATTTATATAGAACACATAAAATTGAGGTGGAATTCATGGGAATGGACGATAGAATTTTTTCTGAGGGAAAAATTAGTAAGATACTCTTAAGATTTGCTATACCAGCTATTATTTCTTTATTAGTAGCTGAACTTTATAACATGGTGGATACTATATATGTTGGTCGCTACATTGGTGCTAATGCCATTGCTGCACTAACTATATCTTTTCCAATTCAAAGATTTTTAATTGCACTTGGTTTTTTAGTAGCCGTTGGCGCTTCAACTTATGTATCCCGAAGTCTAGGTGAAAAAAACTTCTTAGAAATTGAGAAAACTATAATCAACGCTTTTGCAATTACCCTAACCCTTATGTTGTTTATGACTCTTCTTATATTTTTCTTTAAAGAATCTATACTCTATAAACTTGGGGCTAGTAGCGTAACATATTCCTTAACTAATGAATATGTATCAATAGTTTTAATGGGTGGTGTTTTCCAGTGCTTGGGATTAGTGGGTTGCTATATTATGACTTCCTTAGGAAATACTAAGATAACCCTTTATGCTAATTCAATTGGTGCTATATTGAATATTATTTTAGATTATATTTTAGTAGCCCATTATGGAGTAGGAATACAGGGAGCTGCTATTGCTACAGTAATTTCTCAAATTGTTTCCTTTTTCTTTGTTCTTTATAGGTTTAAAGAAGTATTTGAAAGTTTTAAAATTAAAATTTCAATAAAATCAATTTTTTCTTCCTTAAGTCTAGATATAACCAGTGGCATAATAGCTATTGGATTCTCTACCTTTGTAATTGAAATTTCCGATGCAGTAGTATCTGTAATATTAAACAATTTACTTTATTCTAAAGGTGGAGATACTGCAATTATAATTATCGGTGTAATTACAAAAATTTCTATGTTTATGTTTATTGCAATAATCGGTATAAGCTCTGCTATGCAACCTATAGTTGCTTACAATTTTGGAGCTGAAAAATATAATAGAATCAAAGAAACAGTGATAGTCTCAATTAAAACTGTTACCATTATATCTATAATTTTTGCTGCAGTGCTTGGTCTGTTATCTAATGAAATTATAGGCTTTTTCTTAATGGATGAAAAAATATTACCTTCAGCAGTAAAAGCCTTTAGAATTTGCATTTCATTGCTTCCTTTTGCTGGTGTGTATTACATTGGCATATATTATTATCAAGCAATTGGTGAAGCTAAAAAAAGTTTCTTATTATCGATTTTTAGACAACTTGTAGTTTTCATACCTTTAGCAATAATTTTTGTTCAAATATTAGGAACCTTAGGAGCATGGATAGCCTATCCTATTTCCGATTTAATATCAGCTTCTATCTCCTTACATCTTTTAAATAAAGCTTCAAAAAAAGATATGGCTTCTGATAAATTACCTAGTAAAAAAGTTGCTTTGAATTAATTAAATAAAATTTCTTTAAAAAACTGCTTCCATCAAATATTCTGGAAGCAGTTTTTTTATTTTAATTGTTTGATTTTATTTTATAGTTAATTACTTTATTTTTGATTTTTACTTGCTTTTTTGCTCCTCCAAATAAAGTCTTCTGCCATTTCTTGTTTAAACTTTGTCATTTGTTGTTTTGCTTGGGGACTTATTGCACGGTGTCTAGCTACGTTAATATTTTTCATAAACTCTTCCTCCCTTATTTTTATAATAAATTTCATTAAAATAAAATTCCATCACGGAAGCCTACAAAAAAACATTAAAATGCTAAGTTTCTTATGAAGTTTATTTTTTTATTTACATTTAAATTTCACAAGATAACTTTCTATTAATAGTTTGTCCGTATATTAAGTTTGTAGACCTTGTAATTTTTCTTTTCTTTGGATAATCCTTTTATTTGTTAAAAATAATCTTATTTTTGCATTTTTAAAAAGCCATATGTTATAATAATATTGACAACCGATATCGGAAATAAATATTTTGGGAGGTTCCATTTTTGAAAAATCAAATTGCAAGAAAATTGTTTTTAGGTTTTATACATATACACATTCTACATCATGGTGCTAAAGAACCTTTCTTTGGTTCTTGGATGATTGATGAGCTAAAACATCATGGCTATGATATGAGCCCCGGAACTTTATACCCAATATTACATAATTTGGAATCAAGTGGTCTTTTAAGTAAGGAAGAAAAAAACGTAGAGGGTAAAATTAGAAAGTACTACTCTACTACTAAAGATGGTGAAGAAGTACTTAGAGATTTAAAAGAAAAAGCTCTTGAACTGATAAAAGAAATTAGTGAATAGTAAAGGAGGATTTTTATGTTTAAGTTAGAGAATATAAAATACAAGAACATCTTAGATATCCAAAGTCTTACAATTCCAAATAGAAAAACCACCTCTATTGTAGGTTCAAGCGGTAGCGGCAAAACTACCCTTTTAAGACATTTGAATAAGCTCATCTCTCCAAATAGTGGAAATATATTTTATTTTAATACCCCTTTAACAGAAATAGATTCTGTTGAACTTAGAAGAAAAGTAGTAATGCTTTCTCAAAATCCTGTTATTTTTACTGGAACAGTAAAAGATAATTTGCTATGTGGCTTAGGTTTTTCAGAAAAACCTTTTCCTCAGGATATTAAACTAAAAGAAATTCTAGAAATGGTAGAACTAAATAAGCCTCTTGAAGAAAATGCAGAAATTTTATCTGGTGGAGAAAAACAACGCTTGGCCCTTGGGAGAGTCATCTTAATGAATCCTGAGGTGCTCTTGCTAGATGAACCCTCATCAGCTCTTGATGAGGAAACTGAAAATCTTATGGTAGCTAAACTAGCTTCTTATGTAAAAGCTAATAATAAAACTTTAGTAATGGTTACACACTCTAAAACCATTGCTTTAAGATTTTCAGATAATATTATTGAGATTAGTGGTGGAAAAGTAGTAAATGGAGGTGACTTTTAAATTATGAATGGAGTAATTGATTTGGGAATAATTCAAATGATTTCTGTTTATATATTTGTTGTGATTTTACTGATAATTGTAAAGAAAAGAGGAATTTCTAGAGAAAAAGAAATACTAATTTCCTCCATAAGGATGACAATTCAACTAATCATTACTGGATATGTACTTGTTTATTTATTCGAAAACTCAAACCCAATTTACACTATTTTAGTTGTAATTACCATGGAAGTTTTCTCAATATATAACATTTTTAAAAGAAGTAAACTTAAACTTTCAAAAAAACTAAAAAAGATTATTGCCTTATCCATGACCTTTGGTACCCTTACAAGTCTTTTTTACTTTCTATTCGTAGTAGTTAGAGTTAGTCCTTGGTACAATCCTCAATACTTTATTCCCATTGCTGGAATGCTTATAGGAAATTCAATGACAGGTATTACTTTAGGTGTAAATAGACTTGTAGATGGTATGACTACTCAAAAGGCACTTGTAGAGGCCGCTCTAATGCTTGGAGCTCACCCAAAGGTTGCAGCAAAATCAATTATAAATGCTGCCTTTGATGCCGCAATACTTCCAACTATTAATTCTATGGTAGGCATGGGAATTGTTTTTCTTCCTGGAATGATGACAGGACAAATACTATCTGGTACTTCCCCAACAACAGCCATAGAATATCAAATTGCCATAATGCTTGGAATCTTAGGTAGTGTTGCTTTGACAGTAATAATTTTTGTTCAACTTGGATATAAAACCTTCTTTAATAAGGAATCTCAATTAGTGTTTGAAGATTAGTTTTCCTCTTGCTCTATACACTTAGATATTCCACTTAGCCTATATTAATATTAAATCTTTGAGAAATTACTATAGATACCTCCATAAAAAAGCACAATCTGAAGACAAATGTATATTATAGTAATGTGTAATAATACTAAGGAGATTAATAATGTTTGTGCGTAATCCTAATTCTAATTACACTGTAGAAACAGATGAAGAATTATCTTATGTGCCTTTAAATAATAAGGCTTTTGATGATTCAGAGGATGAGGATATTTATATTCATAAAGATGCCAGTGATCAGCGTTACTTACCACCGTTCCTTAATAATCCACTTACTGACTTATTGTTCGGGCCATCTAATCCGCCAGGTCCTCCTGGTGGACCTGGTGGCGGTCCTCCTGGCGGCGGACTCGGTGGGCCTCCAGGTCCACCTCCATCAATGACACCAAGTAAGTCAGGTGCCTCTTTCCAATCCCAAGGGTCTTTTGGTGGACCACAGGTTAAAGCTGTATCCCCTGGCTCTATTAGACCCTGTAGATTCCAATTTGTTTACATTTGGCTTAGAAATGGCCGTTCCTTCTGGGCTTGGCTTACTTATGTAGATAGAAGAACCGCTTCTGGTTTTAGATGGAATGGACGAAGATGGGTATACTTTGGAGTGGACTTAAGAAGAATTGATTACTTTGAGTGCTATGGAAGAAATAGTTTAAGAGATTCTGAGGTTCCAGAACATTTAAGAAATATGCAAGGACCTCCTGGACCGCCACCATCAATGACTCCTACTAAACCTGCTACTACTTTTGGAGCTCAGCCCTTTGCTGTTTCTCCTGAATCTATTAGCCGTTGCAGATTTCAGTTTGTTTATATTTGGCTAAAAAACGGCACTTCTTTCTGGGCTTGGCTAATAGATGTAGATAGAAAAACTGCTACTGGTTTTAGGTGGACTGGTAGAAGTTGGTCTTTCTTTGGAGTTAGTTTAAGTAGAATTGAATTCTTCCAATGTTTTGGAAGGGATTGCTTAGGAGATTTTGAGGTTTCAGAGGATAGTTTTCAGGTTCCAGAGCATTTAAGAAATATGCAAGGACCTCCTGGACCGCCACCATCAATGACACCAAGTAAGTCAAGTGCTTCTTTCCAATCCCAAAGCTCTTTTGGTGGACCACAGACTAAAGCTGTATCCCCTGAATCTATTAGACGCTGTAGATTCCAATTTGTTTATATTTGGCTTAGAAATGGCACTTCCTTCTGGGCATGGCTACTAGACGTAGATAGAAGAACCGCTACTGGGTTTAGGTGGACTGGTAGAAATTGGTCTTTCTTTGGAGTTAGTTTAAATAGAATTGAATTCTTCCAATGCTTTGGAAGGGATTGTACGAATGACCCTGAGAGAGGCGTTGGAAACCCTTTTGACTTTATTTTTGGACCTCCATCCGGTGGGCCTAACGGTGGAACTCCTCCAAGTGGAAATCAAAGCGAACCTCCTGGACCTCCTCCTTCAATGACTCCAAGCAAATCATCTTCTCAAAACTTAATGGGAGGTCCACAGGTTAAAGCTGTTTCTCCTGGTTCAATTAAACCATGCCTATATCAATATGTATATATATGGCTAAATAATGGCCGCTCCTTCTGGGCTTGGCTTACTAGAGTAGATAAAAAATCTGCTTCTGGCTATAGATGGACTGGATTTAACTGGACTTACTTTGGAGTTGATTTAAAATCAATCAATTATTTTGAATGCTATGGTAGAAGATTTAAAGGAAGAAGCGATAAATTAGTGAAAAAAGCTGGCCTTCCTGATGTTAATAATATGAGTAATTTTAATGCTGCAGAAAATGCTAATACCATGGGTAATTTAGCTAATATGCAGGATCTTGCTAACATGAACGGTGCCCTAACTCCTACTCCTGTAGATATGACAAATGTAGTTCCTGAACCAATTGATACTAATTTGGATTTTGATACAGAGGTAATTCCACCAGTAGAAATTACTGAAACTATGGAGGTACCTACCCCTGTACAAACTACAGAAAATATAAATGTTACTACTGATATTAGTGCTAATTTGAAACCTCAAATCTTAGAGCCTGAAAAGATAAAGGTTGATTATCCAGTAATTAAAGATTTACCAAATAAAGAAGTGCAGAATAATATTAATGATGCTATCATTAGTGAAGTTACTTCTTTATTAAATAATCAAGTTCTAGTTCCAGAACAAAAGGATATTAAAGAAGTAGAAGTTTCTTATCAGGTACCTTTAATGGAAAAAGGATTGCTTTGCATAGTATTCTCTATTTATATTAGTGCAGCTATGGATCAAAATAATACAATTTTCAGCTCATTAACCTTTGACACTAATACTGGTGAAAAGTATGAACTTGAAGACTTATTTAAAGATGATTGTGATTATGAAAATCTGTTAAGTGATATGGCTGTTAAAAAATGTGATGAAATAGAAGTTCCATTAGTAAGCGACTATGAAGGCTTATGTGACAATCAACAATACTATTTAACTCCTAATGGAATTGTTCTTTTCTATCAAGTCGATGAATATACACCTAGTTCCTACGGATTATTCAGAATTCCTATAGGGTATGAAGAACTTGGCGACCTATTAAATACCTATAACCCAGTATGTAACTTTTTATACTAAAACTTAAAATAAGGCAAGAGCTATTTTATTAGCTCTTGCCTTTAAATTTACTAAAGATTACTACTATGAAAACTATCCATAGCAGTATTATTATTGAACCTGCAATCCAATTATTTATCTTCTTACCTTGAAATAGGTTCTTTGCTTCTTCCCTACACTGCTCAATTATATTTTTGGGAATAAGTTTTAATGCAATAGTTATACCTAAAGGGATAAGAATTAAATCGTCTAAATACCCTAATACAGGAATAAAGTCTGGAATTAAATCTATGGGGCTCATAGCATATCCAACAACAATAATTGCAAAAGCTTTAGCATACCAAGCTACATCTTTCCTTTTATAAGCTAAATATAGTGCTCCTACTTCTACCTTTAACTCTTTTGACTTTCTCTTTCCAAAATCTATAGCCTTTTTTATATAATTCATGTCTATTACCTACTCTATTCTTAAATATAAGTTATAACCTTCCTTAAACCTGTTCCAAGATTTAAGGATCTTTGTCCATATTTTCTTTTCCTAACAAGTTGTTTTCAGTTTTATCATCCTAATTTTAGATTCATTAATAACCTGCACATAAAACATTCTTAAGCTTTACTCAGCCTAGTTATCACTTCTAAAAATATATGCTTCTTATTTTTATATTAATTTAATATTATCTTAAATAACATTACTATTTCAATGATTTTCTGAAACTAAATATATATTTAATTTAAATACAGTGATTTATGTTACTGCATTTTATGTTTTTATTTAGTATAATAATATACTGCTATTAAACTTCCTTGATTAATCTTAAAGGAATCCAATTGCTTTAAAATTAATCAACTACAAAAGAGATAATTTTATACTAAACTATAACCTATGGATGGAGGAAAAACTAATGGAAAGATTTAAAACTAATAGAGATTTTTTAAAAACTGACTTTACTCCAATGAAGAACCACAAAGCTGATAGAGCCCTTGGTGTTCCACAGCCAGCCCTTGTAAAGGAATATGATAATAATTCAATAATTGTAGACTTACCTTTTGTAACTGAAGAAATATTAACTAATAATAATATTTTTCAATGTATAAAGGAAAGAAGAAGTGTAAGATTATACGAAGAAGCTCCATTATCTTTAGAAGAGCTTTCCTATCTATTATGGGCTACACAGGGAGTAACTAAGGTTTCTGATAATAATACCTTCACTTTAAGAACAGTACCCTGCAGTGGAGCTACTCATTCCTTTGAAACTTATTTATTTATTATAAATGTAGAGGGTTTAACCCAAGGTATCTATAGATACTTACCCTTAGAACATAAACTACTATTTATGTATGAAATAGAAAATATTAAAGATAAAATAAATGATTTAACTCTTGAACAACCTTTTGTTCCAAGATTTGCCTCCAAAGCTTCAGTAGTTTTTGCTTGGAGTACTCTTCCTTACAGATCTGAGTGGAAGTTCGATGTAACAGCTCACAAGAAGATTCTTATAGATGTAGGCCATATTTGCCAAAACCTTTACTTAGCTAGTGAATCAACTGATTGTGGTACCTGTGCTATAGGTATTTATGATCAAACTATGGTGGACACTATGTTAAAACTAGATGGTGAAAATGAATTCACTATCTATTTAGCTGCTGTAGGTAAAAAAATAAGTAAATAATATTAAAGGTAGTTATGAGTAATTATTTATAACTTAAAATTTCCTCAAACATCATATGTAAATTTGATTTGCACAAGGAAATATATTTTCATTAATGCGCTTTAAAGTAAAAAGGATATTTTCAAGTCAATTAGTAAATTTCTTGAAAATATCCTTTATTATTAGTTTTCATCTAATGTTAAAGCTCTTTCGTATAACTCTTTTTTTTCTTCTTCTTTTAATATCTTTTCTGTTATTATAGCAATTAGGGCTATTACTGGTATGTTTAATGCAAATCTTAATAGCATAAAGTTTAAACCCATGGAAGACGCTTCAAATAAAAGTAGTGGTATTTTTGTTGTAGACCAAGCTCCAATAAACACTAGCACATTAGATAACTTGCTTCCCTTTTTAAGCAGTATACCAGCTACAGGAAAAGCTGCATATAATGGGCCTGCCGCTGCAGATCCTAGTAAGAATCCTAATAGTATACCTTTTATTCCTGATTTAGGTCCCATGTATTTCATCATAGTTTCTTTCTTAACCCAAACATCTAAAAGTCCGAGAAGTACAAATATAGGCGGAATTACTGAAAGCATTTCAATCATATTCTTTCCAGTAATCCTAAAAGCTTCTTTACCTATTGTAGGATATGCGAACAATAGAATTAAATTCACTATAAATAGTATTATAAAAGTTTTATATCTTTTCATAAATTTTATCATGCTAAAACTACCCCCATAACTATTGCTACTACAAATGAAAATATTAAGGCCAAAATATTTCTACTTAGGGTTGCTTTTTTTCCAAAGTATTTTATCTCTAACGGTACTGTAGCTATTCCAACCATCATAAGTGTTGAAACAAATACTGCTATCTGTGCAATTCCTGCCCCATTTTCGTATAGTGCAGCAACTAGCGGAAATGCAATAAAGGCTGGAATAAGAGTTATAGACCCAATCACTCCTGTGATAATCATACCGAGAACACCTGAATTTTCTCCAATTAGAGCTGATATAGTTTTGGGACTCATAACTGATAACATTATTCCTATAAGTAATACAATTGCTAAAAATTGAGGTAAAATATTTTCAAAAGATTTCCATGACTTTTTTAGAGCCATTTTTGTTTTCTTTTTGTCTTTTATTAATGATAGTATTGTTAATCCTATTGCAAGTATATAGGTAATTGTTGTAAACATAATTTCTCCTTTCAATTGTTAAATCCATTTCCTAAGGTTCTAAACTTCAAATTTAATTAACTTCATAATTTAGGAGCATAATATTATGCTCCTAAATTATAGTTATATTCTTTCAAGGTTATTACAGTTAAAGGCCTTTATTTGAGATTTAATATTAAATCTATTTTTTCTTTATCAAAGCCAATAACTATAGTTCCATTTAAATCTAGTACTGGAACCCCCATTTGACCTGATTTTTTTACCATTTCCATGGCACCAACACGATCTTCAGCTACATTTACTTCCTTAAAGCTAACATCATTTTCCTTTAAGTACTCCTTAACTTTTACACACCATGGGCAAGTATTTGTTGAATAAACTGTAATATTCATATATTTTACCTCCAAATAAATTGATTATTTATTTAACTTTTTAATATACTTGAGTTTGGAAAATTGAATTTCAAACTCAACCTACATTTATTATAGCATATGCCAATAACTTGTCAATAACTATTTATCTGTATATTTAGTTTTTACGATTAATTTTATATCTCTTATTATTCTAATTTAATTTCTTATTTTTTTAAGTTTAAGATATAAAATAGCTTTCTATACATCCCACCTTGGGGTATATATAGAAAGCCACTATACAATATCTACTATTTGTACTTGTTCTCTATCTTTAAAACAACTATTTATAGTCCTTCTCGATTTGTTCCCAGTTAACTACATTCCACCAAGCATCAATATAGTCCCCTCTTTTATTTTGATATTTCAAATAATAAGCATGCTCCCAAACATCAATTCCTAGTATTGGAGTTATGCCTTCCATAATTGGACTATCTTGATTAGGAGTGCTTATTATTTTTAACTTACCGTCTTCACCTTTAACAAGCCATGCCCATCCACTTCCAAATCTCTTTAAGGCCGCATCCTTAAATTCTTTTTTAAAGTTATCAAAAGATCCAAAGGATTTAACTATATCTTCTTTTAATTTTCCTTTTGGTTCCCCGCCTTTATCTTTTCCCATGATGATCCAAAAGAAACTATGATTGTAGTGTCCTCCACCATTATTTCTTACGGCTTCTCTAACTTCCTGTGGTACCTGTTCTAAATTCACTAATAGCTCTTCAAGAGTTTTTCCTTGTAAGTCAGGATAATTACTTAAAGCCTTATTTAAGTTATCTACATAAGCTTGATGGTGTTTTTGGTGGTGAATTGTCATAGTTTGTGTATCTATATATGGTTCTAGTGCCTCATAACTGTACGGTAGTGCGGGTAGCTTAAAAGGATATTTATTTTCATTGTCCCCAGCCTTAACATAAGTTTCACTAAAAATAAGCATAGTAATCAGTGCTATTATACCTGCTAATAACATTACTTTATTTCTTTTGTTTTTCATGTTTTTCTCTCCTTTTCATGTTGTAAACTAATTTAGACCTCCATAGTAAGACCATCCATCACAAATGCCTTTGTTAAGACAAGAAAGGTTTATGTTAATTAAATCTGGATTTTAACTTCATCCACCAAGAGATAAGCTTTACCAGTCTACATGAACATAAATATTTCTCATTTTAAAAGCCTAATGGTTACCTGTTCCGTTCATTTTAGTTATTCCATAACAATGAAATATTTATTCTATAAAAAATAAAAGTACCATACTTATTTATGTATAGTACTTCAATTTAAATATTTTACTTTTAAACAGTAAAATAGTTTACTGCTCCTATCATCTCTTCTGCTTTTTTACGAAGTTGCTGAGATGAAACTGCAACTTCTTGTGAAGATGAGTTAATCTCTTGTGAAGATGCAAGTATTTCCTCTGTAAATGAAGCTACCTCCTCAGAACCCGCCGCTATAACCTCTACTCCCTTCAATATTTTATCCTTGTCACAATTTAGAGAGCCAATATTTGAATTTGTTTTTATTGTTAACTCAGAAACTTGTCCCATTTTTGAGATAATATTTTTAAAGGAAATAATAGTGCCCTGTATTATTTTACTTTCATCATTAAGTTTATCTTCCATATCACTAGAGGTTTTTACTACTATATGACTATCTAAGGAAACTCTCTCAATTAGTCTGCTAATTCCTTCTGAAGATTCTCTAGATTTTTCTGCAAGCTTTCTTATTTCTTCTGCTACTACAGAAAATCCTCTTCCTGCCTCTCCAGCACGTGCTGCTTCAATTGCAGCATTTAAAGCAAGTAAGTTAGTCTGCTCTGCAATTGAATTTATCAAATCAGTTATTTCACTAACTTGAGATATATTTACATTAAGATTATTTATATTTTGTCTTACATCATGAAAAGCCGTTGCAATATTTTTTACTGACTTATCAAGGATTAAAATATCTTCATTACTTTTTTGAGCTTCAAGGTTCATTTCCTGAACTGTATTATTTGCAATGTTTATAAAATCAGCAGACTCATTTAATCCTGTTCCAAATTTAACTAGATTATTATCCACTTCTGATATTTCTCTAGCCTCTTCTAATGATCTAGTAGTGACTTCCTCTACGGATGAAGACACCAACTCAGTTGATGCTGCCATTTCTTCCGAAAGTGCTGACAGTGTTTCTGAGTCTTCTAACAAACTTGCTGAAGTTTGTTTTATAACCCTAAGAGTTTCACTACATTTATTTGAAAGTTTATTGATTGATTCTCCAATACTTTGAAATTCGTCTTTGCTATTTATGTTTAAGTTTGTATTCATTTCACCATTAGCCACTTTCATCAAAGCTTCTTCTATTTTTTTAGCATTGCAGGTTATTTTCTTTGAGAATATTGTAGTAGCTATTATAGACAATATCATAATAACAATTGATGATATACCAATGCTTACAAGTATAGTTTTCCTCATATTTATAAAATACTCTACATTCTTATCTACAGCTGCAATAGCAATTATTTTACCAGTTGAATTTTTAATGGGTGCATAAGCAGAAATGAATGTTCCATAGGAATCCTTAACAGGCTTTTTTGTGTATAATATTTCTCCATTAAATGCCTTTTCTATGTCTTTAGTAAAAATATACTCTTCACCTAGCTTACTTACATCTGAAATCTTTCCATCAACTAAAAAGTGGGTTTTCTCTCCACTTTTCGTTAAAGTATAAAAAAAACTTAAATCTTTATCACTTTTAAATACTAGCATTTGATTTTGTAATTGCTTATATTCGGTACTATCCATTGATTTATCACTTATAATTTTTTCAATAGTGCTACCATTAATTATTTTAGTCCCTTCAACAATACTCGTCTTCACTTCATTTTGGATGTTTGTAAACAACACCTTAAACAAAACAAAGTTCATTAATAAGATTAACCCCATTGACACAAAAGAAATTGTACTAATTAGCTTAAGTACCTTACTCCCTAACCCCTTTTTCATATTCTCGTCACCCGTCCCCTTTTTTTATAATGTATATATGAAAGTTTTATTCCACATTTTACTATTATAATTAGATTTATTACATTTTTCTACATAACTTTCAAAATTTAAGATTAATTTAAGATTTTACTTCTTTCTATGTAACCATAACTATTCTTCTATTCAATAAAAATATTTTATAAAAATAAAGGATTTATTTGTTTAATGTTTAACATATTATATGGGGTTTTATCAGGGTTTTCATTATTTTAAATTTTAATGTAATTATGTATTAAACTTGTAAATATCTACATAAACTGTATTATACATATTTAAGTACAAGTTATCTTAATTTTTTAAGCTTTAGTTATGAAATTAGATTTAGTAATACTATAAATATTAAAACTAGGGGTGAATGGAGTAAATGGTTAAAAATTATATGGAAATTGTAGTGGATAATATTCTTAAAAAGATTCTTCCAGATTATAGTAACCTATGCAAATGTGAAAAATGTTGTGATGATATTAAGGCTATAGCTTTAAATAATCTTAAGCCCATATATGTAGTTACAAATGCAGGGAATTTATATGCTAAGGTAAATGAGCTAGAAATCCAATTTAGTACAGATATTGTAAAAGAACTAGTTAAGGCCATTGAGGTAGTGTCTAAAAATCCACATCATAATAGCTAAATTTTATTTAAGGTAGTTATTTTATCAATCTTATAGATTGATTCCCCTGAATTGCCATCCTATTTTATTTATTTAATAATTAACTGTTTCAAGTGTAATTTCTTAAATATAAAAAGTAGTAAGAACATAAAGTTTTTACTACTTTTTCTTAGTTTTTTTCTCTAAAACCTATCTAAAGAAGGGGGTTCTAGATAGGTTTTATCTATATATTTTAACTTTTGTAACATAGCAATTAACTTTCTTCTGCGTGAATTAATTAGTCAATAAGTTAAGAGCTACTCTTATGAAGTTAATAATCATTAATCTTCTTACCATATATTTCGTATCTTTTTATTACTAGTTTATATATTATTTAAAAATAATATTACTTTGAGAATCTAATATCTAATTTTGTAGAATTTTGACACGTTTAAGTTGAACTAGTAAAGTTTTAACTCCTAATAGGACAACATAAAAAGTTCTGTAGACTCTAAGAAAAATCTACAGAAATACTTTTAAAGCTTATATTTTAAATCCATCTTAATCCTACTATAGTTTCTACTCATATTATTTTATGTTTATTTCCTCTAATGCCTTAGCTATATACCCTCTGTGTTTTTTTAGGAGTTTTTCAGTTTCCTCTATAGTGAGCCCGCTTTTTATAGTTAGAATAGTAACCTTCACATTGTACTTTGTTAATTCTAAAATTCTTTCAATAACTTCATTACTGGCCCCTGTAGCAAGTTTTACTATTCTTTTTGCTCTTTTTATCAATTTTTTATTTGATGGTTGAACATCTACCATTAAGTTTCCATATACTTTTCCCAGTTTAATCATAGCTCCTGTAGAAAGCATATTAAGCACCATCTTTTGTGCTGTTCCTGATTTCATTCTAGTAGAGCCCATTATGGTCTCCGGACCCACTTCTACAGAAATTGAAACTTCAGCATACCTATTCATCTCACTGTTCTTATTCATCGTTAAAGATAAAACTGTTGCACCTATCTCTCTTCCATATTTCATTGCTCCAATAACATACGGAGTTCTTCCTGAAGCGGCTATCCCACAAACAACATCTTTTTCATTCAACTTTATTTCAATTAGGTCTTCCTTACCCATTTCACTATTATCCTCTGCCCCCTCAATTGCCTTAAACATGGCGCTTTTTCCACCAGCTATAATTCCCATAACTAGATTTTCTTCTACACCATAAGTTGGAGGACATTCTGAAGCATCTAATATTCCTAATCTTCCACTGGTGCCTGCTCCTACATAAATTAACCTTCCACCCTCCATAAGCTTTTTTGCTATTATATCTACAGCCTTTGCTATTTCTTCTTTTACTTTTTCAATAGCTAAGGCTACCTTTTTATCCTCTTCATTTATTAAGGTTATCATATGAAAAGTTGAAACCCTATCTATATTTGTTGTGTTAATATTTATACTCTCAGTAGTAAGTTTAGCTAAATCTTCTATTATCATAGATAATAACTCCTTTTAAAGTCATACTTTCTAATAAACTAGCCTTTCCACACACATATAATCTGATTTTATTTCCCTTTGAAAAAGTTTTTCCCTGGAGTTATGTTTCCTAGAACTACTCTTTCTTTTGCTCCCGTAGCACCAATTATATTCCCTTCAATACCATTTAAGGTTTCATTGGCTAAAATTGCGAAGGCTATAGCCTCCTTTGCATCAGAGGAATACCCTAAATCCTCCTGAATCATAACCTTACACTCTGGCAGTAACTGTCTTATCATGCTAATAAGGGTTTTATTATAACTTCCACCACCACCTACAATTACTTCTTCTATCTTCACCTTTGGAAATATAAACTTTCTATAGTTTTTCACAATAGAGTGAGCTGTAAAAGCAGTTACTGTAGCTACGAAGTCTACAGGCAATATATTTTTATTCCTACTTAAAATTTTTTTTGTAAATTCCTTGCCAAAAAGTTCTCGACCTGTAGTTTTTGGAGGCTCCATATTAATGTAAGGCATAGCTAATAATTCTTCTAAAAGCCCCTGATTAACAATTCCATCCTTTGCAAAATTTCCATCTCTATCATAAGGTAATCCCTTTAGATTTCTTACTACTTCATCTATAACCATATTCCCTGGTCCTGTATCAAAAGCGTAGACCTCCTGAAGACTGCAGTTAGCAGGGATTACTGTAACATTACCAATTCCTCCAATATTCTGAAGCACTCTATTCTTTTTACACTTATACAAAAGATATTCAGTATAAGGAACTAGGGGAGCCCCCTGTCCACCAGCTGCCATATCCATGGTTCTAAAATTAGAAACTACTGTTACTCCAGTTTCATAGGTAATTACCGCTGGCTCTCCAATCTGCAGAGTAGATTTTGCTACTTCCCCATTGCCTCTTGGAATATGATATATAGTTTGACCATGACACCCAATAAAGTCTAATTTATCTTGGGGAAAATTTGCATCTTTACAAAGCTTTTTTACTACTTGGCTAAACAAATAACCTAACTTAAAATTTAGGCTACAGATAAGTTCAACATTAGACTTTTCTTTTAAACAACAATTGCTTATTTCTTCCTTAATATTCTCTGGAATTCTTTCATTAATAAAATTAAGAAGCTCTAATTTCGTGCTCACACCTACTCCTTGTATTTTAACCAAAGCACCATCTATGCCATCTAAAGAAGTACCTGACATTAGTCCTACTGCATACTTTTCCATACTAAACCAAGCTCCTTTATATTTCTATTTTCTGATAACACATTGAAGCCTTACCGCAATCCTATATATTTACCAATATTTCAATAATATTTCCTATATCTTCGTCTGAAAAAGTAATGTTGACTTTAGCTTCTAACTCCATAACCTCTCGTCTAATGACTTCGAATAGTTCACCATACCTTTTCAATACAGTTTGCAAGTTTTTGCATTTATAGGTATCTTCTCTTTCTATTAAGCGTTGAATTAATGCCCCCCAATGCATTAAAAGGCCATTCAACTTTTCACTGTCTAAATGTATATCAAAGGTATATTTTATCTTAGTAATAAGTTGTATTAGTTTATTCACTATATATTCTGAGTCCTTTAAATTTAAGTAATCTTTATATATAGTTTTAATGTTTTCTAAAAGAGACTCATCACTAATATAATCTTTAAAATCTGTATCCATGAACTCTCTAAAAAATTTATCCATCGGTATATAAGTTATGCCTGGAATGGTTATTTTAAATGGACTCACTACAGCTTTAATATTAGCTTCTTTTTTTAGCTGTTCTATTGCCTCTTGAAACTTTTTTCCATCCTTAATTCCTAGATTTATTACTTCATATTTTTCTCCAGTAAAACTTTTGAATATAAATTCCTTGAGTTTTTGAGCTGTTCCTTCCCCTGTAGAGCAAGCAGTTATAATTACAGACTTCTTTACTTCTTCTTTAGCCTTACATTCTATTACTTTAGTGCCATGACTTAATTCTTTCACAATGTGTTGTAGTTCTTTATTCATAATAGCCTTTCTTGTGGCTTCAATTACCATAGAAGTAGTCACCATATCTACAGTAACTACTTCTATTCCCGTATTTTTTCTTATTATTGTATTGAAAAATTTCAAAGATCCCATATCCACCATAAGTAATACTCCCATCCCCTCATGGTTTTCTATAATAATTTTTTCAATACCTTGAAGTGCATCTTCAGGTTTCATTGACAAGGGCATATCAAAGCCAATAACATGATTTGTGTTTAACAATTCATTGACTACCTCTGCCATAGAAGTTGCCGTACTATTGCCGTGCATAGCTAATATCACAGTAACTCTTTTTTGAACTTCCTTTCCATCAGCTGCAAAAAACATAGTAATAAACCCTATTTCTTCTAAAGGCACTATAATGTTAAACTTTTCTTGAAGCTTGTCCGCAAGAATCATTGCTAGCTTAAATTCTTCTGGATATTTCTTTCTCACTTCATCAATTTTAGGATTTTCTATTATACCTTTTATCTTGGCTCTGTTTAAAAAGGCATCAATATGAATTAATAATCCTATAAAGGTATTTCTCTTAATCTTTCTCTTCAATCTATATTCTGCAACATATATAAAATTACTTAGTAAATCATAAATATTATTATCTATTATAGATTTTATTTCTTTAAACTCATGCTTATCTTTAATGCTTGCCACATACCTATTAATAAAATCCTCTACCTCATCCGATAGCTTTCCTTTTATATCTATTTGCTCTAAGCCATAGGATCTGAGGAATTCGCTTCTACTATCAATGAATTCATAAATATTTTTAGAAAGCTTATACTTCTCTTCCATATCTCCCATTGTAAGTTCCTCGTTATTTGAAAACTTTAGACTACTATCCATGTTGCTTACTTTTTTTGCTTTTAAAAGTCCAGCTTTTACCTTTTGTGAGAAATCTTCCATATGAACTTTTACGTTTCCATGAGAAAACATACTTCTAAGAAAAGCCTTAGCACAAGCAATTTGAATGTCACTTTTCAATTCTCCTATATTATTAAAACAATCATAGTTAATTAATGCTGTTAAAGCTTCTCCTTGAACTTCAATTTTTTTCCCAACTCTTTTTGATTCTTCCCCTAAAAAGGTTTGAATTAGTTCTACCCTCTCTTCCATACTTCTTTCCCTAAGAGGTGGTAGAGCTATGGTTACTGGTATCCTTCTAGTGAAAGTTCTAAGTAATGAAGAATTTATATTTTCAGTGGTAGCGCATATTATCATTAAATTAATAGCAACTTGCTTTGTGCTTCCCAAGGGAGAATAATATCCTTCATCCATTAAAGTGAATAACATCTCTTGCCCTTCTGGTGGAAGTCTATGAACTTCATCCAGGAACAAAATCCCATCTCTTGCCTTTTCTATGATTCCTTCTCTATCCTCAGTGGCTCCCGTAAAGGCTCCCTTCTTAACTCCAAATATTTGAGAAACTAAGAGTTGGGGAGTATTAGCATAATCTGCACAATTAAACACGGAAAATCTATTATTATCTTTAACAACTCTTGTTTGCAAAGCATATTTAAACATAGTTTTTGCAAAAAAGGACTTTCCAACTCCCGTCTCTCCTGCAATAAGACAATGGAGCCCCCTTGGTGGATAAATTATTGCTGCTTTAGCAAGAGTTATACAATGCTTTAAACTTGACTCTCTACCAGTTATGGAATTAAACACTGAGTCTTCTAAAAGCAGAGCTTCATTTGTCCTTTCAACTGAAGGTTTATTATAGTTTTTTACATAATAAAGTACAGGTCTTCCAGTAGTCTTTTCCATAAGCCCTTCATTAATTAATTTTGCGAACTCCCTCACTACATTTGGTCTTTTCATATTCATTAGCTTTGCAACTTCCTCTGCAGTAAACCCTTTAGCCTTTCCACTACCATTTTGCTGATTATTGCATAAACTTTGCAGCGCATTATATATCTCTAAATGCTTCATATTATTACCGCCTTGTTTTCTTCTCTACCACATACTATGCTAAACAAGTTGGTGTTTATGATAAATTGCAATGGAAGAATTTTATCCTTAATTCTTTAATACTAAAATTTTTCAGTGTTTTTCTTTGTTTTCATTATTTTTTACTGTATTTTATTACACCCTTATATTTACCTTCTTCAAGAAGATTTCTAGATATTTCAAAAAACATAATGCACATTACTGAAAAAATAATAGATAATATATTCCAAACAACTGGATGGATTTTATCAAAAAGTAAGGATGGAATTATTAAAACAAAAGGTGCTACACTACCTATAATCCACCTGTTAAGCTTAAATTTTTTCATCATAGCTTTAGTAAATTTTACTGAAGCTAGCACTATTACCATCAGTAATACAACATACAACATCTTTGACCACATATACACTTCTCCTTAATTCCATTTTCTTATTTATAAAGCTTTGATTTTTACTAGGAAATTCTATGTTAAGCTATAAGTAAACTTTACTGAAATAACTTATAAAGTGTCTGATTAAATCCATACCTTACATTTATACAAGATTATTTTTGTGAATAATTTTATATAACTTTACCATATGCTCAATTAAGCTTTTTTCTGATAGGGCAGTCATAAGATGATCTTGAGCATGAACCATGAGTAGTGACATTTGAAGACTTTCTCCATTTACCTCCATTTGAATAAGCTTTGTTTGTGTCTTATGAGCCAGGTTCAATTCTTCTTCTGCTTTCTCTAGTAACTCTTCAGCCTCTTTTATTTTTCCCTCTTCAGCTGCCCTCATTGCTTCAAAAGCAAAGGCTCTGGCATTTCCACCATGAGATATTATTTCAAAAATTTCATTCTCCATAAAAATTCCCCCTTTTTATCCATAGAGCAATTATTTTTATTAATAAATATTTAGATTTACCACTGCTTCTCCATAAATTGCGGTAAGTAATCCTTATTTATTTCCAACAGATCTTTTAAAAGGCTTTTTGCAGTGTCTACAGACGGAATTAACGGATTTGCCACCAAAGCCATTAATGCCTTATTTATATCCCCTTTAACTGCTGCTTCAACTGCTAAAATTTCATAACTTTTAACCTGTTGAATTAGTCCACTTATTTCTACTGGAAGTCTTTCTTTATAACTTAAGGGTGTGGCTCCTCTTGAGTCAATTAAGCAATTTACTTCAATTACACTATCCTCAGGAACCTGATAAATTGCTCCATTATTCCTTGTATTCACTACATGAACTTCTCTCTTATTATTATAGATAGCGCTTATTAAAGATACAGCCGCCTCTGAATAATAAGCCCCTCCCCTTTTCTCTAATTCCTTAGGTTTTACATCTAAACTTGGATCACTATATTTCTTAAAGAGAACCCTTTCTACTTCTTGCACCTGCTCTGCTCTGGTGCCCTTCCCACTGTCTACTAAAAGTTTTTCTTCTTTAACAAGAGTGTCAGTCATATAATAATATCTATGGTAAGGACATGGAATCATGTTAAGTGCTCTTAAAAACTCTCCATCCCACTTTAGATCTGCAATATTTTTCATTGTTAAACTTTCACCATCTAAGAATGCTTCAATTATTTTAGATGTGACATCTTGTTCTTTATGCCAAACCTTTTTACCCCATAAAAGATGATTTAGCCCCACAAAATCAATAAATATATCCTTAGGCTCTACCTCAAGAATTTTAGCTATATTCATGGTCATGTGTATTGGGACATTACATAGTCCTATACACTTTGTCTTAGTATGCTTTAGTACTGTTTCTGTGATAATCCCCGAAGGATTAGTGAAATTTATTAACCAAGCCTCTGGGCAAAGTTCTTCTATATCCTTACATATTTCAAGAATTACTGGTATGGTTCTTAGAGCTTTTGCAAAGCCTCCTGGACCTGTAGTTTCCTGCCCCAACACCCCATACTTTAAAGGAAATCTTTCGTCCATAGCTCTAGCCTGTAGCCCTCCAACTCTAAACTGTGTAACTACAAAGTCTGCATCCTTTAGTGCTGTTTTTCTATCAAAGGTAAGTATTATTTTTATATTTGCCCCTACTTTATCAATCATTCTCCTAGCAAGATTTCCAACTATATTAAGCTTATTTTCTCCACTTTTAATATCTACTAAATGTATCTCTTCTACTGGAAGTTCTTTGCTTCTTTTAATAAATCCCTCAATTATTTCAGGAGTATAGCTACTTCCTCCACCAATTATTGCTATCTTTAAACCCTTCATTTAGCTCCTCCTCTCTTAATATGTAAATAAAACTATTCTTATTTAAGATTAAGCAGCCTAGCCAGTTTAATATTATTCTCTTTATACTTATAAAGGGGTATTTTATATTTATAATTTTAATACTTTATGGCTAAGCTACTTAAAATTTTATGCTTCTAAATTAGAGCTTTCTTGTTCTTCTTTAATCATTTTCTTTTCATACACTTTAAAGAAAGGATAATAAATCAATGTAGTTATACATATATTCACCAAAACTAATATCACTGCTGGTAAATTACCATTGGTTGCAAAATATGCTCCTATAGGTGCTGGTAATGTCCATGGTGCATTAATAGCAAACTTACCAACTATACCCATTGAAACTGCAACATAGGAAATTATTCCTGTTACCAAAGGTCCTAGGATAAATGGTATTGCTAGCAATGGATTCATAACCATTGGAGCTCCAAAGATAATAGGCTCATTTATATTAAATATTCCTGGAATAATGGAGAACCTACCTACCCTCTTGAGATACTCAGACTTAGAGAACACCATTAATATACAAAGACCTAAGGTTGCACCAGAGCCTCCTATCCAAATAAACCATTGGAAAAATTGTTCTGGTAAAATATTAACCATTGGTTGACCTGCAGCTAATAAGGATGCATTCTCTTCAAGCAGTACTAACCATACAGGCCTTAAAATACTTCCTACAATAGAAACTCCATGGATACCCGCAGCCCAAAGTAGACAAATAAAGAATACTGGCACTATAACTCCCCAAATACTGTTTCCTGCAACACCTTTTATTGGTGAGAACACTTTGATAAGGAAGCTTTGAATATCGAAATTTAACCATACTCTTACAAACCAAACCACAACGATAATAACTGCTGCTGGAATCAATGCTTCAAAGGATCTAGCTACTGATTCAGGCACTTGTTCTGGCATTTTAATTGTTATATTGTATTTCTTTAAAAGCCTCAGTACCTCAACTGCAAAAATCATGGCAAGTATTGCTGCAAACATACCTGCACCTCCCAGGTTACCCATAGGAAGGATCCAACCTACAGTATTAGCTCCTTGCACTCCAGCTTTTGCGGCTTCCTTTAGCACTGCATCCATATTTAAAGGTATAGTCATTAATAAGAAGGCTGCTAATGATAGAACTCCACCGGAAACTCCATCTAACTTATAAGATTTGGCTAAACTATACCCCATACCATAAGCTGCATAAAGAGACATTAGTCCCATTGTCATTCTAAAAGGTATAAGGATTTTACCTGCATAAGGTGCTACTGCTTTTGCCCAAGATTCTACTGGTGGTGATGCTATAATTAAAAAGAAGCTACCTACAATAATTAAGGATAAAGTTGATATAATACCGTCTCTGATTGCTCTAAGATGTCTCTGCTCAGCTAGCTTTGCCATTGGAGGCATGAATTTTTCTTCAACCCATTTTAGAAATCTTTCCATAAATACTAATCCCCCTTACTTCATATATTTTTTAATTTGCTGTAGTACCTTTGGTGCACCTATTGGTGTATATCCCATTGGAACAATAAGTTCTATTGGTACATTAGCACTTGCTGCTTGCTCTTTAAACACATTGAATCTATGTTTAACCTGTGGAGCAACTATGGCAAGGTCATATGTTCCTGTCTTAAGCTCTTCTTCAAACTCTTGTGTACCCACGGCTTTAATCTCTAATTGAAAGCCTTGCTTATCTGCTTCCTTTTTTATAGCCTTAACTACAATGGCACTAGACATTCCCCCTGAACACACCATAAGAACCTTCATATGGCACCTCCTTTAAATATGTTTACACTAATATAAAAGCAAAAACCGTGCCAACTTTTCACACTCTTATATCTAAAGGTTTACATGGCTGTGTATCAATCATTTCACTGACTGATACACTAAGTCCTTTTTGATACAGTGTTTCTTTGTTTGTAGCCTACTACTAGAAGTTAAATTATTTCAGTAAAACTATAAAAAACCCCTTTAATTCTACAAGGGCGAAAACATTGACATATTTTATGTTATTGCTTATAATCACATTAGATAGTTTACTTTAAATAAAATAGAATATTTCGTACATTGAGTTTTTCCATAAAAAGTATGGAGAATTAAAAGGGAATGGAGTGAAAGTCTCCAACGGTCCGGCCACTGTAACTAGGGAGCTTACCTAAATAAACCATTGAAAGAAATTTTGAGAAGGATTAGGATAAGTTATGATCTATAAGTCAGGAGACCTGCTTAATGTTTGGTATACACTTCCATGGAAAGTTTATATGCCTAATATGCTTAAATAGTACTTTCTCTTTGTGAACTTAGTTTATAAAGTAGATTAAATAAACCCACTGTTTATAATTATGTTAATATGGCAACCTAACTTTTCTAAAGTTAGGTTTTTTTATTTGCAATAAGCAATAATTAAGGCTTTCCTTTAAATAATAAATAAATTTATTTTGTTAGTGTATTCTATTTTTCTTAAAGCTATAACTATGAAAATTAATTTATAAGGAGGCATTAATTATGCTAAAAAAACGTGGAATTTTTCTTATGTCACTTTTATTTTGTCTTACGCTGACTAAAACAGTGTTTGCCATGCACATAATGGAGGGGTTTCTTTCTCCACTTTGGAGCATATCCTGGGGTGTAGTAACTTTACCCTTTATTGTGGTAGGGTTAAAATCTATTAACAATAAGCTGAAAGAAAATCCAAAATTAAAATTTATATTAGCAGTAGCAGCAGCTTTTACCTTTGTTTTATCTGCTTTAAAAATACCATCCTTAACTGGTAGCTGTTCTCATCCTACTGGAATTGGTTTAGGTGCGATTCTCTTTGGACCTACAGCTATGAGCGTTGTTGGACTAATAGTTTTAATTTTCCAAGCTCTATTGCTAGCCCATGGTGGAATTACAACTCTAGGAGCTAATACTTTTTCTATGGCTGTTGTAGGTTCTTTAGTGGCTTATTATACTTACAAATTAATTATAAAAGCCAAAGGTTCTCAATGGCTTGCGGTATTTTTAGCTGCAACTCTTGGAGATTTAGCAACTTACGTGGTAACTTCTATTCAGCTTGCAGTTGCATATCCCAGCACTACTGGAGGATTTTTAGAATCATTAATCAAGTTTTTAGGAGTATTTGCAGTAACTCAAATTCCTCTTGCAATTAGTGAAGGTTTGCTTACAGTATTAATATTTAAAGCAATAAAAGCTTACAACTACTCTGAATTACAAGACTTAAAGGTTATAAGTGAGGAGGTTTAATATGTCAACTATGATTAAAGAAAAAAAACATAAAAGTTTTCCTAACAACTTGACTATAATTGCACTAGTTATTTTTCTTGCAGTATTACCTCTTTTCCTTAACAAAGGGGCAGAATTTGGTGGTGCAGACGGACAAGCTGAAGAGCTGATCACAGAAATAAATCCAGATTATACCCCTTGGTTTTCATCAATTTGGGAACCACCAAGTGGTGAAATAGAAAGTTTATTGTTTGCTCTTCAAGCAGCTCTAGGAGCTGGATTAATTGGATACTACTTAGGTTATGGAAAAGGTAAAAAGTCTGCTGACCATGAAAATAGGAGCGAAAATGCTTAACATAGATAGTTATGCTTACAATTCTAAGCTTAGTAACAGTAATCCCATGGAAAAACTTTTATTTTCCTTAAGTACCATGTTCCTCTGCATATATAGTAATTCTATATATATTTCTATAGTTATACTATTACTTATGTCTTATATTGCAATTGTAAAAGGGGGAGTTCCACTCTCCCTTTACCTTAAACTTCTACTAGTTCCAACTGCATTTTTAATCACAGGAGTTTTAACCATAGCCATTAACAAATTAGAATCGAATACAGGTGCTTTACTATACATAAAAATCTTTAACACTTATATTGGTTCAACCTATGAAACTCTATGGGCTTCTTGGAAGGTTTTTTGCAAATCCTTAGGGGCAGTTAGCTGTTTATATTTTTTAACAGTTACTACTCCAATGACAAACATTTTGCTTGCATTAAAAAAATTTAAGGTTCCAGTGTTGTTTATTGAACTCATGTCTCTTGTATATTATTTTATATTTATTTTACTTAATACATCAGCAAATATTATTATTTCTCAAAACTCAAGGCTTGGTTATTTAAATACTAAAACTTCTATGAAGTCTATAACTCTTCTTTGTTCAAATCTTTTTGTTAAATCATACAAACGTTCCTTTGATACCTTTACAGCTCTTGAAGCTCGTGGATACACTGGATATTTAAATGTAATTGAGGAAGATAACTTCAAAGAATTTTTGTCTATTCCAAAGATACTTTTCTTAGAATCACTGCTTATAATTTTATCAATTTTACTGTAAGAAATGAGGCCAATTATGAAAGATTATATAATTGAATTAAATAATTTAACCTTTAGCTATAGTGATGGTACTAAAGCTCTTAATAACTTGAATTTAAAGATTGAACGTGGTAAAAAAATTTCTTTTCTAGGCATAAATGGTGCTGGAAAGTCTACTCTATTCTTACACCTTAATGGCATACTAAAACCAACTAAAGGTGAAATAGTCTTCAATAACATGCCTCTTAAGTATTCTCAAAAAGAATTGAAAAAAATTAGACAAAAGATAGGCATTGTGTTCCAAGATCCGGATATACAACTCTTCTCTGCTAATGTTTATCAAGAAGTTTCTTTTGGTGCTATGAATTTAAACTTGGAAAAAGCTGAAGTAATACGTAGAGTAGATAAAGCTCTTCAAGATACTAATGTTTTTGAATATAAACATAAGCCTACTCATTTTTTGAGTTATGGTCAGAAAAAGAGGGTTTCTATTGCGGATATTTTAGTTATGGAACCAGAAGTAATTATCTTAGATGAACCTACTTCATCTTTAGACCCTAAGCATAGTGCAATGATTGAGGAGTTGCTAAATGACATTAATAAAACTGGAACTACCTTACTTTTATCAACTCATGATATTGATTTTGCTTACTCTTGGTCAGATTACATATTTATCCTTAAAGATGGTGAACTAGTAGGTGAAGGTACCCCAGAAGAAGTTTTTCAAAATGATCATTGGATAGAAGCAGGCTCTATAGAAAAGCCTATGGTTTTTCAGGTTTATGAAGCTATGAAACATAAGGGCTTATTGAATAGTGAGTTTGCTCCAAGGAATAAAAAACAACTTTTGGATTTAATTAACTTCTAAGAACCTTAAAGACCGTGGAAGCTGAATTAGGTATTTTATAAGAAAATGCAATCCTAGAGCAAAGTATATTGAATTTATTTAAGCTGACACCGCTATTTATATGCTGTCAGTATTGTTTTTATGTGACCCTTACCCACTTTGATAGACACGAAGAACTCGTGTGTACTTAAAGTGAATGGAATAATTAGTTTGAAAAAACAATACAGTAAGGAATTTAAAATTGAAGCAGTAAGAAGAGTTGAAAGTTCAGGAGAGTCAGTTCTTAAAATAGCATCAGATTTGGGAGTAAAATCAACCACATTGCATGGATGGATTAAGCAGCATAAACAAGCACTTGAAACATCCTTTCCTAGTAGTATACACCTTAAGCCTGAAGATGGAAAGCTAAGAAATCTTGATAATTAAACTTCTAAGTGTAAGTAAAAAATTACTTATATAAATGAAAAACAGTATTAGCCCATTTTCTAATACTGTTTTTCATATGTACTAAAATCATTATTTTACATGAATTGACTTGTAAATAACGTTCAAAATACCAGTCTCTTTATCCTCAATAACTTTAGCCTCAACCTCATATAAAGATTTTATTACTTCTTTGGTTAAAACTTCCTTTGGTGTTCCATGACTTAAAATTTTACCTGCTTTCAAAGCATAAATTTTATCACAATATAAAGCAGCAATATTCAAATCATGAATAGCAGCTATCACTGTGACTCCAAGTTCTTTTACAGTAGCCATAAACTGAAGTTGATACTTTATATCAAGGTGATTTGTAGGCTCATCCAGAATAAGACATTCTGCCTTTTGTGCTAGTGCCCTTGCAAGAATTATTCGTTGTTTTTCTCCACCTGATAAGGTTGAGTAGCTTCTTTTTGCATAATCTATCATACCTACTTTTTCTAAAGCCTCTCTCATAATTCTATAATCTTCTGCGTTATCTTTTTCTATAAACTTTTTATGTGGTGCACGTCCCATCAAAACCATCTCAGAAACAGTGAAATCAAAACTATAATTGTTATGTTGAGACACCACAGCCATTTTTTTCGCACTTTCTTTCAATGAATAATCCTTGATATTTTTATTATCCAAAAATATAATTCCCTTAGATGGTTGCAATGTTCGGTAAATACATTTTAATAGAGTACTTTTTCCACTACCATTAGGTCCAATAATTCCTACAAATTCTTTGTTCTTTGCCTGGATGTTTAATCCCTTTAAAATATGACTATTTCCTAAATATGCTTCTATCTCTAAAGTATTTATCTCCATTAAGTATCACCTCCAAATCCATAGGATTTGCTTATCATAAGATATACAAAACATGGAGCGCCTATCATAGAAATTAATATTCCTATTGGAAGTTCACTTCCTGGTATTATAATTCGTGATAGAACATCTGCCCAAACTAAAAATATAGCTCCTATTAATGCTGATAATAGGATAGTTCTTTTATGATCTGTTCCCAAAACCATTCTTACTAGGTGGGGAATAATAAGTCCTACAAATCCAATCATTCCTGATGAATATACAATAAAACCAATTACAACAGATATAATTATTAGATAAAATTGTCGATACTTATGCAAGTCTGTGCCTAAAGTTATAGAAACATCATCTCCAAGAAGCATTAAATTAAGAATTCTATATTGAGTAATAAAAAATAATGTAGCTAAAATTACAATGGGAAGAATTATCCTTATATTTTGCCATTTTGCACCTGCAAGACTCCCCATTAACCAATATGTTATACTCTGCATACCTTCTCTATTATTAGCTATGAATATAATAAAACTTGAAAAAGCTGAGCAAACTGAACTTAAGGCCATACCTGATAGCAAAAGCTTTATTGAATTTGCTCTTCCTTTTACATTTGCAAGCGTTAAAACAAGTATAGATATAGCAAATGCTCCTATAAAGGCACATATACCTACATAATTACTGCCCAAAAAAACACCTACACCAAGCATAATTGCTAATGTAGCCCCTAAAGAGGCTCCTGATGAAATTCCAAGTATATACGGATCTGCCAAAGGATTTTTTACAATTGCCTGCATAATTACTCCAGACACTGAAAGCCCTATCCCTACTGTAACTGCTAAAATAATTCTTGGAAATCTTACAAACCATACAATATCATGTACAGCTCCCTTAGATAATAGAGCAGCATCACCAATACCAAATAATTTAAATATTATAATTTCATATACTTCTTTGATGGACATATGAACAGAACCCATTGTTACCGTTATTAGAATGGAAATAATTAAGATAGCCACAAGTACAATAGAAAGGGGCTGTCGCACTAAAT
>NZ_DGLI01000039.1 GCF_002387895.1 Clostridium sp. UBA4548 | reverse complement strand
ACAAATTATTTTACAGACTCTTTTTTTATATGAATTTATGGTAATCATATTAGCGGAAGTCATAAAAATTACCTTTAATTATGTAAAATCAATGTCAACATTGATTTATATACAACCATTATATTGTCTCTATTAAGACCTTTTGAAGATAAAAAATAAATTTTCATCATACAAATATATATGGAAAACCACGAAATTCAACTTTGATTTATATATTTATAAAAGATATATTTTTAATTTTATTACTGTTTCTCAGCAATAAAAACTATATGATTGCTATAGCCTAAAAGTTCTTTCTTTTCACAGGTGTAAAGATGGAACCTAAACCATTCTTTGAACTGTTCCCCATTAAAGGTATTTATTTTTTCACTCAATAGCTCAGATAATCCGTCTGCTGCAAAATGTTTCACTTCTTTTAGCTTTGATAATTCCATTAAGTGCACCATGCGATCAACAGTCATAAAACAAAAGGGCATATCAGTTAATTTAAAAGTATTATGGTCATAATGAGGTCCACCTAAATACTCTTTGTTGTAAAGCATTGACTCAGTTATGAATACCATATCATTTGATAAGTAAGCATAAAATATCTTTCCATTTTTCTTGCAAACTCTTTTAGTTTCTTCAATGCACTTTAGTTTTTTCTCATCAGTATCCACATGATAAAGTGGTCCAAAACATAAAACAACATCAAAACTTTCTGATGGCAAATGAGATAAGTCTAATGCATTACCTTGCTGAATGTTAATTTTAAGATTTTTATCTAGTGCCTTAGCTTTAATAACCTCTAGATTTCTTTTCACCGGTTCAACAGCAGTTACATCATAGCCTTTACTTGCATAGTAAATGCTATAGGCTCCAGTACCAGCTCCTATATCAAGAATCTTCATACCTTCCTTTAAGTATTTATCAGTATATGATATGGAAGTTAAAAACTCTATACTATTAGCCTTATTTGTATTTAATCTTTTATCCTCTTCAAAACGTTCATATAGCTCATCTAGCTTCATAAGTATCCCCCTATCCCCTAAGCGATATTCCCTTGGAAATATCAAAAGTTTTATTTTAAATTATACAGAAAATATTTACATATTCCAAGTATTTAACAAAATTATATACAATTGTAAACTTGGATTTTCAAACCAATATTTATTAGGAGCAGAAAGTATTATAAAATGAACAATAATTTATAAAGATAAAAAGGCTTAGAACTGTATGAGTCTATAAAAAATTAAAAGCTCTACCCTAATAGATAGCTTTGATATTTAATGCTTAGGAGTTTGAAAAGAATCAATTTAAAACAGTGTTTAACCTTTTGACGGACAACTTCCTTTCACTAAAAATATATTTAAAGATTTGCCGCATGTTTATATAACGTTCATATGGATTATATAGAAAATATTTGGTAGATTTTTTATTTAGTGTAAAATTAATGTATACATATTTGCTAGCTGAACGTCTTAATAATAGAAGTACTTCAGAAACAAATAAGGCATCTTCAAAAAATAAGTAAGTCAATCTGCTAGTCTATTTTGTGCTATACTGCGTCAACAGAACCCTTTGATAGATCCACTATCTGCGGAACCTGTTTCCTTGTCTATCACAAAATAGTCTTCACATCTATGACTTGTTATTTATTTTCAGATGCCTAATTAACTAACTTTATGGAAGGGGGATATGATGAGCAATGAATTAATTAATGAGATGTTTGAGAAGAAGATGAATCTCATATATAAATATTTAATTAAGCTTGGATGTAGTGAAGCAAATGCTGAGGACATTGTTCAAGATACCTTCTATAAAGCATTAAAATATATAGATGGGATACAGACTGAAAAGTTATCCTCCTGGCTCTTTAAGGTAGCAATCAACAAATATTACGATTTATGCAGAAAAAATAACAGGCATATTCAGCTTAGTCTCCATGAGGATATTTTTAAGGAAAGTCTAAGAGAAGATAAGTTAGTAGAAGATTTCATACTAGATTTAGAGAAAAAAGAAGAAATTCTAAAATGTTTAAGTTCAATAAGTGAAGTACAAAAGAATTTATTGGTATTTAAGTATGACATGGGATTGTCTTACAAAGAAATAGCTGAAATTTTAGATATTAATGAGAACACAGTAAAAACCTATCTCTTTAGGGCTAGGGAACAATTTAAAAAGGTTTGGAGGGATAATTTTGAAAAGTGATGAAGAAAAATTAAAAGAGTTATTTGAGATGAAAGAGGAACCTAGTTTTAATAACACTATTAAAAGAGCCAAGACTTTTTCTATAATAAGAAACATAATCATAAGCTTAATGATATTTATAACTTTAAGTGCTGCATTATTAATTGTAAACAGTTTTATTTTAAATCATGTAAGTAACAAGAAATTAAATGAATTACATACTTGGTTTCAAGTAGCGATGCCTAATGCTTATATGGGAAATACACAAGCAGATGATAGAATAATGATTGGAGAGATTGAGTACCCAAGGTATAGATTTTTAGGAGAAAAGCCAATAGTGGATGGTGTTTTTAAAGAAGATTATTCTTATATGCCCCTAATTAATGGCATCTATGGAGATTTGGGATATCATTTGTTTGATAGTAAAGGGGAAAGCTTTAAGGAGCTAGAAGAAATGAGGAGATACAACAAAGCAGGGAAAAGGGTTATGAAATTTTACCATCCTTCAATAAGCTATGATAAGCACATTAATGATTTAGAGGAACTTAATAACATAGAAAAAGATAAGCTTATTGAAATATCCCTGTCTTTTGATAAGAGCTATAGCCTTGAAGAAGCTAAAGCGTTGGTACCAGAAGGTATAACTTTAAATTGGTATTGGGTAGACACTCTAGATAAGAATGATAAAGGTAATTTGTCAAAATCAATACTAGAAGAAGATGAGGTATATGGCATAAAAGCTTTGGATAATCAAGGAAAAGAAATAAAAAAACCGGAAGAAAGATTTATTAATTCAATAATCCGTGGAAACTCAAATAAAGATGCGAATTATAGATATAAAAGTTTATTCAAAGTATTAAGTGGTGGAAAAACTGAAATTAATAAAGAAGATTTAAGAATTATTGGCGTAGTAGTAAGTGGAGATGTGGAAACATTAAAAGCCTTAAAGAATTTGAATTATATAAAAGCAGCTACTATTGGGGCTGTAGCTGATAAATACTAGGGGGAGTTTTATATGAAGACTTATTTTAAGTTAGAACTGAAAAGGGCTTTACTATCATGGATAACTATAATTTCTATGATAGCAATTATAACACTTTTATCTATACATTATTTAAATAAAGTGGTCTATGAACCAGAGGTTATTAATGGAGTAGATTATTTTGTTAGAATTTATCAAAGGTCTTATATATATATATTTACACCAGTGATAGTTGGATTTATTTACGCTACCTCTATTATGAAAGATAAGGACACAGGTTTTTTATGCAAATTATTAGATGTAATAAGCTTAAAAACTTATTATGTAGTTAAAATAGCTGTGAATGCAATAGTAAACTTTGTTGTATTTTCAGTTAGCTACATCATAGTAGCGTTATGCTTTATACTCAAATTTGGACTTACTAATACAGATCCAATGTATATACCTCATTTAGGACCTTATGGAAATATATATCATATTTCTAAAATTGGATATATAGCTTTTGTAATATTATGTTTATCCATTTCAGTAGCTGCTTTTTCAACTTTTATCCTTGGGGCAACAATAGCTTTTAATAATAAGATTATTGCTTATATACTACCTACATTTTATGTATTTATTACAGGGATTTTCTTTAATAAGCTTTCAATAAATAATATGATATACACTGATATTACTAAGTTGTTCAATTTAAGCTATAGATTAGGAACATTGAACGCAATATTATATGATCTAATTTTAACTATAGCTGGCTTACTGTTAATATATAAGTATGGATATAAAAGAGAATTAGATTCATATTCACAATGTTAAAAATGACTATATAGATAAATCATAAAAGGAGGAGAAAACATTAATATATTACCGTGTTTTCTTCTCCTTTAAATTGGCAAATAAGATAAAGTTAATAAAAAGTGATAGCAATTTTATGGTATAAGTCTAAAGTAAAAATGTGATAAAATTAATTAGACTTAGCTATACTTTGTGCTGTAAAAGATAAAAGTACATTTTAGGATGCTTATAATTTAATTTAGAAGATTCATGAAGAAATTATCTATGCTATTAGTATGCAGAAGAATGCATAAAATGCAAAGTAAGAATAAAACTGTTTCTTTATAATAGGATTAGGAGGTGAAAAAATGGATTGGCAAAAGGGTATGAATATTGCAATGGACTATATAGAAAGTAATTTAACGGGAACTATTAATTTTAATGTGGCTGCTAGGTTAGTTGGATGCTCAACATGGGAATTTCAACGTATATTCTCATTTTTGACTCACATATCCTTGGGTGAGTATATTCGCAAAAGAAGGCTTACACTTGCAGCTTATGATATTAAAGGTAGTGAGTTAAAAATAATTGATATTGCTCTTAAGTATGGCTATGAATCTGCATCAGCCTTTTCTCGTGCCTTTAGTAAGCTTTATGGGGTAACGCCTTCAGCAGCTCGTGATACTTTCATTGATCTTAATGCTTATCCTAAAATAAACTTCCAACTTATTGAGAAAGAGAGGTTTAATAAAATGAGTAAATTCGCTGAAAGAGGTTATGTTGTTAGAGAGAATGGACCAGTATATTTTACAAAAGATATGGACAAAACAGTAAAATGGTTTGAAGAAGTCCTTGGCTGGTATGGAGCCGTGGTTTCAAGGTATAGTGATGGGAGTGGAAATTATGGTTGTGTTCACGATTATCCAGATGAAGTAGCGGTTGCTCACATAACTCCATTTAGAGGATTTCATTTATTCAAAGGAGAACCAGTAAAGGATGTGGCTGGATTTCTAATGATTGAAGGAATTGAAGCTTTTCACAAGTTTGTTAAAGAAAATGGGTGGGATCAGATTTCAGACATTGAAGAAGAACCATGGGGAGCAAAGGAATGCAGTGTTACAACTATTGATGGCTGTAGACTACGTTTTTTTGAAACAACTTAATAAAAGGAGCTTTAATGTTAATATGTAGCTAAGTTTATTTAATTTGTTACCATTAAGTTTTTAAAGCAATGTGGAATAAGAGTAATAATATGTTATTTAGAAAACATGAGTAAGCTATCATAAAATTTTTGCTATAAGAAATATTAAGTATTTAGCTTAAATCTATTAATAAGGGAAGAAAACATTAATTTTCATGAAATGTTTTCTTCTCTTATTAATTTCAAACTATAATCAAAAACTGCATAAGTATTGATAAGTTATGGTATACATTACAAATAATTACATGGTAAAATAAGTTAGGAGTAATTTATTATTCCATTGTTTAAGCCTATGGCGATAATAAATATTATTTTGAAAGGGTGAATTGATATGAAGTATAATGTTAGATTTTCTATTATAAATAATGGGAGGGTGAATATGCTGTAGCCCTCAATAAATGGAGGAATAGTATATGAATTATAACTGGATTAAGCCAGAGGAATTTTCATTCAACTCGTTTTTACTTATGGATAGATGGATTATTAGAATGATGTGTGAAAATCATTTAAGGGATAAGGACTTTTCTAAAAATTTAGCAATAGCACTAGAGTACAATCCGGCAGTAAAGTGGTACTTTTTTCATAAGTGCCCTGAGTGTAGAGTTTTCCTTGAAAAGTTAACTCTTGAAGTGCCTAAAAATCTTTCTCATCAAGAGGTACGCAAAGCAGAAGTTTTTGTTATAGGGGAAATGGAAACATCAATAGTTTATGTATACCCTAAACTGATGAATAAAAACTGTGATTATATCTATGATTGGGATAAGAACCTTCTATTTGAGCTAGCTGATTTTAATGATAAGATTGTTCTAGACATTGGAAGTGGCACGGGAAGACTTGCATTTGCTGCTGCTGAAAAGGCTAGACGAGTTTATGCCAGTGAGCCAACAGATGCACTACGAGAATATTTACGTGATAAAATAAAGGCTGAGAATATTCTTAATGTCGTAGTTTTAGATGGCACAGTAGAGAAAATTCCATATGAGGATAATACTTTTGATATTGTAATGTCTGGACATGTAGTAGGGGATAATTATGATGCTGAAATTGCTGAGTTAACAAGGGTTGTTAAAAATGGTGGTTATATCATTGATTGCATTGGTGAAGATGATAGAAAGAGAAAGCCTAAGGAAGAATTGTTAAAGCGAGGATTTGAAGCCTTTTACCATGTTAGTAAATCAGGCGGAGATATTTATAGATATAGAAAAAAAGTAATTAAGGTATCTGAAAGTAAATAACAAGCCAAAGATGTGAAGGATATTTTGAGCTCACAAGCAAGCTTGTGCCGACAAGAAAACTGTTTCTTTAAATAGTGGGCTATCTAAGGGTTCTGTAGACGCAGTATAGCTCAAAATAGACGAGGATATGGACCTGTTTATTTTTGAAGATACATAAGTAAGTAATTTAAACTATAGTATTTAAATTGCCATGGAATAAGTTAAGAAAATGATTTTAAAGGATGTGATAAGAAGATTTTTATTATTACATCCTTTATAATTTCTAACTTAGCAGCAACATATTAGTTTCATGTAATTACTATTAAGATGGGGAGTTTTAGAAATGCAGCAGTCAATTGAAATAATGAAAAATAGCATAGTGGAGATTTTATCAGAAAATAAGCCATCAATATATCTTTATGGTTCAGTTGTCCTTGAAGATTTTAAATTAGGATGGAGTGATATTGATATATTATGTTTAACTAAAACAGAAATTTCAAATACTCAAGGAAAGGATTTGCTTAACTTAAGACAAGAACTTTCCAGGGAATATAGAAATAATTTGTACTTTACTTCCTTTGAGGGTGGATTTTTAACACTGAATGGATTTATTAATAATAATCCAGATATAGTGGTATATTGGGGGACTAGTGGTGAGAAAATAACAAATAAATACTGCTTTGATCCTTTTTCCATGATAGAATTAATTGAACAGGGTAATTTGTTATATGGTAAGGAACTAAGGCACAATTTTACCTATCCAAGAAAAGAAGAAATCCTAGAAGCTGTGATAAAACATTATGATACAATAAGAAGATTTGGAACCAAAATAGACAAAAGTTTGTATTCTGCTGGATGGCTGTTAGATATTGCAAGATGTATTTATACCCTTAGGACAGGTAAAATCATTTCTAAAACTAAAGCAGGGAAGTGGGCTTTGGATAACAATCTAATTGAAGACATTGAGATTATGGAAAAAGTTATAAATATTAGGAAAGAGCCAAATAAATATAAAGATCATAAGGACGTTATAAAATGGCTAGAAGGGCTTGGACCTTATATTCAAAAATTTGCTGACGTGCTAGAAAAAGAAATTTCAATGGTAAAACAACATAGTTTCTAGTAATTAATTAACATAAATTTTTTCAAAAAAGGGGACAAGGGGAATGTATAAAGAAATTTTAAGTTTATTAAAATGTCCAAGCTGCAATGGAAAATTAAGTTTGGCAATTGAGAAGGAAGAAAATAGTGAGATTGTTGAAGGAAACCTAAGTTGTAAGGACGGACATCAGTGGGCTATTAGAGAAGGTGTAATAAACTTTGGTTCAGTGGAACAGGAGATTATAAATAATTGGTCAGAGGCTTTTGAGAAATATGATGAGGAAGAGCTGAGTAAAAGAATGTCAGAGGCAAATCCTAAAAATCTAACACAGCTAGTGGATAAGACAGGAAAGTTTATTATTGATAATATAAATAATAATGAGAATAAGTTTATATTAGACATAGCAACTGGTACGGGCGGCTTATTTATAGAAATGGTTAAACAACTAAAGGGTGAAGTGCAAATAATATGTACAGACTTAAGTTTTGTAGTGTTAGGATATGATAGACTAAAAGCTAAAAGGATTAACCCCGAAATAAAAGTAAACTACATAGCTTGTGATGCTACCAATTTACCTTTTAAAGATTATACAATTGATGCAGCTACATCTTTCTTTGGAATTGCTAATATGTTAAATTTAGCAGAGGGTGGGTTAAAAGAAGCAAAAAGAGTACTTAAAACAGGACAATCATTTTTTGATAGTTATATTGTAATCAAGGAAGAATCCAATGGATTTAAAATGCTAAAGGAATTTTGTGAAGAGAATCAGGTTGTTGGGGCAGAAGAATTCACTATAAAAACAGGAATAAAAAAAGCCTATAATGATATGAGTTTTCATAGCACAGAAATGGTAGCTATAGGAGAATCAATTGGAGAAAAAAGTGACAGTGACTTAATTCCTTTTGAGGGAGAATGGTTTGGGGTAGTTGTTGCTAAATCTATAAAATAACAGTGAAAATGAAAAGCTTATAAAATTATGAAAGTCTGTAGAGCCTACAAAAGTCTACAGGCTTTTTTCTATACAACTGTTTTAACTGTAACCCTCCAGTTGAAATAAGCATAATAATAAACATGCAACTATTTATTATTTTAGTGATATCAATCTTGTGATAGTTTTTTAGTTGTTGCATAGGGTCTTTATTAAAGCGAGTTTTGAAAGTTATAGGAGGAAATTAATATGTGTACAGCAATTACATTACAATCCAAACAAAAGGAAAACTTTTTCGGAAGAACTATGGATTTTTCATATCCTATTGAGCCTCAGTTATATATTGTACCTAAGAATTATATGTGGAATAATGCCTTAAACATGAACGAAATTTGTGATTCCTACAGCTTTATAGGAATAGGTCAGGAGACTGATGGAATACTTGGATTTTTTGATGGGGTAAATGAAAGAGGCTTTGCAGCAGCAGCACTATATTTTGCTGGATATGCCAAATACGATACTCAATTAAAACATACAGAAAGGGAACCAATGGCAGCTTTGGATTTTCTTCATTTTATCTTAGGAAACTGCAGCTCAGTAGAGGATCTAGAGGAAATGCTTAAGGAGATTTATTTAGTTGGTTTACCAGACCCTGTAACAAAAACAATTGCACCATTACATTGGATTGCTACAGATAAAAGTGGAAAGTGTGTTGTTATGGAGCAAACAGGGGCAGGTATGAAGTTACTACAAAATCCAATAGGCGTTATGGCAAACAGCCCTAATTTTGGATGGCATATGACAAATTTAAGAAATTACATGGATGTTTCTCCAAGACAGACTCATGAGACCAATTGGGGAAATGTTAAATTGAAGCCCTTTGGGCAGGGTTCAGGAACCATGATGCTACCTGGAGGGTATACATCACCAGAACGATTTGTAAGAACTGCATATCAAAAGACTCATATTGAAATGCCAAGAAATAGTATTGAGGCTATAAATGCATGCTTCCATGTTATGGAGAGTGTTTCTATACCAAGAGGTATTGTAATATCTGAGAGAGATACCTGTGATTATACTAAGTATGTAGCTTTTATAAATACGAATACCTGTGAATATTTTTTTAAAACTTATGATAATAGCCAGATTGCAACAGCAGGCCTTTGGGAAAATCCTAGTTATAAATATAGTAATGTACCAATCTGTCTTGGAAAGTTATCACGTCCCATCATCTTTGAGAAAATGAAGAGGTATTAAGATACTGAATAAATCATAAAATTATTATGACTTGATAGCATAAAGGATAAATACAACATGTAAATTTTATAAAAATAAAGTCTGTAGGTTAAGCTCCTACAGACTTTTGCAATAGCACCCAATTTCATAGGTGCAATTATAGTTAACAAAAATATTTAAGATTTATATAAGAAGTTAATGGTATAAATTTCAAGTAATAATATGGTAAAATAAATATACATTGGTGTATAATAAAATTTTTAATAGAGAAAACTTAGCAATGAAAATCAGGTAGAAGGGTTCATTTATTCATAATTTCGTGGCTTAAATAGTGATAAAACAATAAATGTTTTTAAATTTTGAAAAGGGGTGAATAAATGGAGAAGGTTACATTTGCAGTATTTGCTGACTTACACTATGACCATATTCATGATGGAGCTGAAAGGCTTCAAAACTTTATAACTAAGGTAAAAGATCAACAGCTGAATTTTGTTATTCAACTTGGAGATTTTTGCGTACCAAAAGAGGAAAATGAAATTTTACTCCATATGCTTTTAGATATTGGAAAACCTGTTTATCATGTCATTGGTAATCATGATTCTGATGAGGTTCAAAGAGGCGAAGTGATGAGGTTTTTAAATCTTGACAGTAGTTACTACTCCTTTAAAAAGGGCAATATTAAATTTATTGTATTAGATACCTGTTTTATAAAAAATGATAAAGGATATGAGCCATATAATAAGAGAAATTATGACAAAACAAAAAATGCTTATCCAGTTCTTCCTGAGGATCAAGTAAAATGGTTAGAAAATGAATTGACTGATAATAGTGATTATTATGTGATTTTCTCCCATCATAGTTTTGAAAATCAGTTTGCTAAAAGAGGAGTAAATAATAGGGCTGAAGTAACAGCCTTAATTAATAGGATAAATGATACAGGAAAAAAGATACTTTTATGTATTAATGGACATGACCATGGAGATTCTCTTGAGAAAATTGGACAAACCTATTATTTTGGGCTTAATTCAATGTCTTATATATGGGTTGGACCTGAATATGAGCATTTTTCTTATTCAGATGAAATTCAACAGCAGTATCCCTTTATAAAAGATTTAGTTCTATATAAAGATGGGCTATATGCTATTGTCACAATTACTGAAAAGGGTGGTATTAATATTGAAGGTATTAATGGACATTACCAGAATGTTTCTCCAGGGGAGCTAGGACTAGGGGATAGGTGGAATGGTCGCCATGTACTTCCAATAGTAACATCCTTAAAGGTAGACTAAAGATAAATAGAGGAATTTATAAATTTCTTATGTGGACAAAATACTGGAATTTATTGTGAAGGAGAGGATTATATGGAGTTAAAATATACCTTTGATGAGGCAGTCTTAAATTATGAAAAGAGGCGCCCAAATTATGGGACGGAAATATACAAAGATATAATGGAATATGGAAAAATAACTAAAGGCAAATCACTTGTAGAAATAGGCTGCGGAACAGGTCAAGCAACAGAACCTTTTTTAAAGGCAAATTGTAAGATAACAGCTGTTGAACTAGGGGAAAACCTTGCCACTTATACAAGAGAAAAGTTTAAAGTTTATGACAACTTTAATGTTATTCAATGTGCTTTTGAAGATTATGGCTGTGAGGATGATACGTTTGATATGTTATATTCTGCTACTGCTTTTCATTGGATACCAGAAGAGTTTGGATATAAAAAGGCATATAAAGTAATAAAAAGTGGTGGCACAATTGCTTTATTTTGGAATAAACCATCACCAAATCACGAGAATAATCCAGTACATAAAAAAATTCAAGTTATTTATAAGGAGCTTTTACCACAATGGAATATTGAAGCATCCAATAACCAAGATAGACCAAGGTATTCAAGTATAAGCAAAATAGAGCAATATGGATTTATTAATGCTGAGTTTAAGCTATATCATAATATAAGAAAAATGACTGGGGTTGAATACATAGAATTACTAAACACTTATTCGAATCATATAGCTTTAGAAGAATCAATAAAATCCCAGCTTTTTCAGAGGGTAAAATCAGCAATTGAGGAATCAGGAAATGAAATAATTATTAAGGATACAGTAGAATTATTTCTTGCACAAAAACCTGAGAGAAGCTAGAAAGTGTGAAAGAACTGAAAGGAATAATAAGGATTATGGATAACAAATTATTAAAAGATACAGAGTTCTTGGTAATAGATTTTGAAACCGTAACTCCAAAGGGGCGTTCTCCAGAGCCAATTGAATTAGGTATACAAAGAGTACAGGGCTTTAGCATAGATGAAAAGGCTTCTATAAGTTGGCTTATACAACCTCCTGAAGGATGTCATCTTACAGAGCGTGGTATAATTCAAACTGGAATTAAAGACAGAGATTTGATAGGAAAGCCCTGCATAGATGAGGTTATGAGAAAGGTCAATAATTCATGCGGAAAAAAGGATTATGTATTTATAGCTCAAAATGCAAAGTATGAAGCTAGTATCTTATCTCATCATACAGAAAAGTATGATGCTATTGCTAAAACCCCTATAATGGATACTATCTTGCTTGGGAAATATGTATTACCTGATTTAACAAATTATAAACTAGATACCTTAGCTCAGGCTTTAAACTTAGAAATACCTGAGAATAGGCATAGAGCCTTGGCGGATTGCATACTAACTGCCCAGGTATTCTTAGGATTATTAGAGGTGCAGAAGAAGAAAAAAGAAATAGTTTACTTAGAGGAGTTACTAAAGATTGCTGAGATAAAGACAAAGTACAATCAATCAGTACAGGTTAGTTTGTTCGATTGCACTTGTTAAAAATACAGTTAAAGCAATGTATATGTTAAATTGAAACAAGTTAAGTTTATTAAATGATATGGGGGAACTATGATTAAATCAAGAGCATGGGATTGGGATAAAAATAAAATAGATTATTGGTTAATGCCAACCACTGAAGCAAGTTTTTTAGCTGAAAGTTGGAAGTTAAAAGGATATAGTAAATTTCTAGATTTGGGATGTGGATTAGGAAGACATTCTATATATTTTGCAAGGCGAGGATTTGAAGTAAGTGCAATTGACTTATCAAAGAGTGGAATTAGCCACTTGAAAAGTTGGGCTAAGGAAGAACAGATGGAAATTCAAATAGAGCACAGCGATATGCTTAAGTTACCTTTTTCTGATGAAACCTTTCACTGTATTATGGCTTATAATGTAATTTACCACACAGATACAGAAGGATTTATAAAATCACTAAAAGAAATTACTCGTACACTTAAAAGAAATGGAGAGTTATTTATAACTTTAAACTCAAAGAATTCAACAACATATGATAATGCTGATAAATATGTAAGAGTTGATGAAAATACAATTTTGAGAGATGAACATGATACCGAAAGAAATGTTCCTCACTTCTATGTTGATATAGAAGATATAAAGAAGTATTTCTCAGACTATGAATTTGTAAAAATACCTGTTGAAGAAATAGAATACTATGACATTGATAATACAAATAAGTTTTCAAGGCATTTCAAGTTGTTATTAAGAAAAAAATAAGCTTTTTTTATGAAGCAAAAAACAATTTACAATAATCTTTAGGCTATATAAATAAAAAAATATTAAAGAGACTTATTAAAATATGTAAATTGAGGGGGAGAGTATTTATGAAATTTGATGAAGAATTAATAGAAACTTATTTAAGAAAATGGCAAGATGTTTTAAGACTAAGAGACTGGGATATAAAATATGAGGTTGTTAATACGGAGTGGCGTAAGACTGGCGATATTAAAATAGATGTGACAGACAGAAAAGCCATATTAATGATAAATAATTACAATCCAAAGCAAACTAATTTAGAAGCATTGATTATACATGAGCTACTGCATTTGAAACTATGGGGAATGGATCAAATGATTGAGCAACTTCTATATTCCGTCTTTGGACAAGATGAAAATGATCCTAAATTTAATTTTGCCTATGACCAATTTATGAATGTATTAGAGACTACCGTTGAAGATTTGGCAAAAAGTTTTTTAACCTTAGGTGGAGAAAATAAGGAAATCTCATTTGGAAGAGTTCAGCAACAAGTATATAAGGAGTTAAATAAGGATAATCAATAAGTTAAGAGTTACTTCGGCATTCTAAAATAAGAAACTAGGAATTTATGATAAAAATACAGGATTCATGTCTTCTCAAGAAAGTCCATACCTGCAATTATACTTTAATAAAGGTTATACAAAATAAGGGTTTGCAGAAAAGATATATCACTTGCATGTTCCCAACTTCGATAATTGGAGTGAATTATATTTTAGAAATTACCTTTTGGAATATAAAGAGGTTGCTGATGAATATGGAAAGCTAAAATTAGGACTTATTGATAAATATAAGCATAATAGAGATGGATATACCAGTGCTAAATCAGATTTCATTTTGAAGTACACAAAAATGGCAAAAGAAAAATATGGAGATAGATATAATCCAGTAAAACAAGTATAACTAAGTAAATATTATTCATAGTTAATAAGAGAGGTGTTATTTTGAAATTAGTTTTTATTGTTGGAGATAGTGCTGTGGGTAAGATGACTGTTGGACAAGAACTTGCCCAAATTACAGATTTGCGGTTATTTCATAATCATATGATTATTGAACCCGTATTAGATATATTTGGATATTTTAATGGAAAAGCCATAGGTAAAATAAGACAAGTTATTTTTGAGGAATTTGCAAGTTCTCAGCAATATGGAATGATTTTTACGTATATGTGGGCCTTTGACCAACAAGCAGACTGGGATTATGTTGAGGGTGTTTGTAATATTTTTAAAAAACATAATGCAGATATATATTTTGTGGAGCTTGTGGCTCCTCAAGAAGTTAGATTACAAAGGAATGCTACTGAAAATCGTCTGAAAAATAAAGCTTCAAAGCGAGATATTGAAGCATCTAATCAAAGATTAATAAATGACAGTATAAAGTACCGTTGCGTAAGCAATGAAGGTGAAATTCCATACGACAACTATATAAAAATAGATAATTCCAATCTTTCACCAGAAATGGTTGCTAAGCTGATAAAGCAGCGATTTCAGCTTTAATTATCTAAGGGTGGTAGCTCTGAAATATGAGTAGAGAAATTATAGAAAAGAAATAGTTTACTTAGAGGATTTATGTACATTATATAATTATTTAAAAGTATATAAGAGGTGGAGAATTTATGATTAAGAAAATTGAACCTTATAAAGGAATTGCTGAGATATATGATGAAATAAGACCATCATATCCAGAGAAGTTAATTGAAGATATTATCTCTAAAACTGATTTAAGTTTGAATAATAGCATATTAGAAATTGGTGCAGGCACTGGAAAGGCAACTGTACAATTTGCAAAGAAAGGATTTGCTATAAATGCCATAGAACTTGGAGAAGATATGGCTGCAATACTAAAGAAAAAATGTACAACTTACCCAAAGGTTTCAGTTGATATAGCTTCTTTTGAGCAGTGGCAAGGGGACAACAATGAGAAATTTGATATGATATATTCAGCTCAGGCCTTTCACTGGCTAGATAAAAATATTAAATACAAAAAATGCCATGAACTTTTGAAGGACAATGGGTTTCTTGCTTTATTTTGGTACACATCAAATAATGATGAGTTGTCTGAAACAATGAGAATAGGAGAAAATATTGATAGCATAGTTAATAAATATGTTTCAAGTTATTCTATAAATAGTGAAAAACCACAAAGAAAAGAGCATGATGGAGTCAGTGAGGATGATGAAAGAAAATCAGAGATTGAAGCATCAGGATTATTTGAACTAGTGGAAAAAATAAAGTATACAGAGGAAACAAAGAACAATGCTAAACAATATATAAAAGTTCTCAATTCAGTCCCAGCCTTTGCATCAAAAGTTGATGGTTTAAGTCAGTTGGCAATTGAAAATATGAATAGGGAAATTGAGGAGTTAATAAACAGTAATGGTGGTTATGTAGCAGCATTATTTAACTTTACTTTGTATATAACTAAAAAGATATAATAAGTAGTATTAATAACAATATATATATGGGGGAGAATTAATTGGGGGATAAAAAAGTGGTTGTGATATTTCCAGGAGCAAATTACAGTGTAGATTGTCCGCTATTGTACTATGCTGGTTTTAAATTTGAGCTTCGGGGATATGAAAAAGTAGCTATTAATTATAAGAATTTTCTTAAACAGGATAAATCATTTGAAGAGTGTGTAAGGGATATAAAGAATTCAGTGTTAGCCCAATTACAGAACTTTGGATTACCGAAATATGATGATATAGTATTTATTTCAAAAAGTCTAGGAACTGTAATTGCTGGATGGATTGAGGAAGAACTATGTATTAAAGCAAGACACATATTTTTGACACCTATAGAAGAAACCTTGCCTTATATTAAATATGGAAAAGGTATTATTGCTGTAGTTGCAGGTACAGCGGATAAGCAGTTAGATGCTGATATTCTAAGAGAGCATTGTAAAAAAGAGAATATATATTTAAAACAAATTTATGGGGTTGGTCATAGATTAGAGTTTTTGGGAGATATGGATAAAAATATAGAAATATTAAGAGAAGTAGTAGCTATATATTAAAAAGTTCAAATTCAACATGTTTTAGTATGAACTATGAAATATTTCAAGTTAAAGTTATAAGATATGAGGGGGAGAAAAAATGATAAAAGATTTAATAAGCAATAAAAATATAATAATTAGAGATGCAGAACCTAAGGATGCTGAGGAAATGATACTGATGGTTAAGCAAGTTATGGAGGAATCTCCATTTTTTCCATCAACAGCTGATGAATTTAATATTACTGTGGAGCAAGAAGAACAATACATATTAAGCACTGCACTTTTTTTAGTTGCAGAAATTGAGGGGAAAATAGTGGGTTCTGCTTCTTTAGATAGGAGTAATAAGAGTAAGTTAAATCATACCGTAACCTTTGGTATAACTATTTTAAAAGAGTATTCGGGGAATGGCTTAGGCAGTTTTATGATGAAGAATATTATTCAGTGGTGTGAGTTTAATGATGTTGAAAAAATTGAGTTAGAAGTTTTTGAAAACAATATACGGGCTATTGGTCTTTATAAAAAATTTGGTTTTACAGAAGAAGGAAGAAGAAAGAAAGCGGTAAAAACCAATGACGGATATATAGATTCGATTATAATGGGGAAATTTCTAAAAGATTAGTCATTATTAAGGTAATTAATAATAAAGAGAATAAGAGATGAGTCAGTAAATACTAGTGGAGTTTTTAATAAAAGATAGATAGACAAACTCCATAAAGAAAACCCTATAGGATTAGTTAAATCATAAGTAAAATGAATTTAGATTACAGTATCTTTAAGGGGATTACTGCTAATCTTAAGAGAGAATTGGGAAATCGTCATAGAAATATTAAAAGGGAGATAAAAATGAGTAAGTGTGAGAAAGCAATAGTAACAGTTTTGTGTATGGTTTATGATGGGGACAAGATTTTGCTTCAAGATAGGGTGAAAAAAGATTGGAATGGACTTACCTTTCCAGGGGGGCATGTTGAAAAGGAGGAATCCTTTGTTCAGGCTGTTATCCGTGAAATTTATGAAGAGGCTGGTCTAACTATAAAAGAGCCAAGATTATGTGGGGTAAAACAGTTTCAGACTGATGAGGATGAAAGATACATTGTATTGCTCTTTAAGACAGATAAATATGAGGGCACTTTAGTTTCTTCAGATGAAGGAGAAATGAAGTGGATCCATAGGGATTTATTAAAAGATTATGCATTAGTAGATGACTTTATAGAGTTACTAAAGGTCTTTGATTCGGATAATTATAATGAATTTATATATGAGAGAAATAAGTCAGGTGAGGATTGGATAGTAAAATTGCATTAATAGGCAATTTAAAGTAAGTCATTGCTGTGAAGATACTTAAATATGAAGTAGTCCCTATAATTTTGGGGCTTTTTACAGCTAGTTAAATATATTATTGCCTTGGAAATGTAAAGCTTTCATTATCATAAGAAAAAATAAAATAATATGGAGTGTATTATGTCAGATTTAAGAATATCAGAAATTATGTCAATGCAAAATGAATTACAAGAAAAATACAAAGGTAAATGGATGCATCTAACCCCTGACAATGGTCGGAGCAGTTTATTATGGCTCATTGAAGAAATGGGAGAGGTTATAGCTATCATTAAAAAGCGCGGGGAAAAAGATATAATGAATGACTCTGAAGTAAGACAGGCTTTTGTAGAAGAGATGATAGATGTAATCATGTATTACACTGATGCTTTGGCTTGTTATGGAATTACCCCAGAGGAGTTTTCAGAGACCTTTATAAAAAAGCATGTTAAAAATATGGGGCGGGACTTTGTCACTGAGCATAAGGAGTTTTTACAAAACAAGTAGAGTATCCTTTTAAGAATAGAGTAAAACAAACTAGATTATAGGTTTATTTTTAAAATTACTATGATATAATATAAATAATAAATTTAAAGGCTTAATGTTAAGTTATGTAGATATTCTCAGCTTTAAGCTATTAAATTAATTACTAGGGTGAGAGAAGCACTAATCTTAGAAAGATGGAGTGCCTTTTTCTTTGCTAAAAATTCAAAGATACCTTTATTTAGTCCAAAAATGCTGCCAAAGCAGCTTCACAAAATGAACTTGTTCATTATTTAATTATGAAGAAATATACCTATAAAAAACTAATATAAAAACTTCATATTGCAGTATTATAGAAATTTATACAAAGAATTTTATTAGTAAATGAGGGAAACAAGGTGAAGGAAAAGAAACTTTTTTTTATTGTACTATTAATAACATTGTTTGCTCAGGTGTACTTTTATCCCTTTCAAAGTGACTTAAAACTTTCAATAGGGGTTATTATTTTTAACTTTGTTATTTTATCGAGAGAAGATATTGAAGAAATTACCTTAGGGGTACTTTGCGGAATAGGCGTGTTATTAGTAAGAACTATTATAAATGTATTAATATTTAAATCTGAAATTTATCAAGGAATGATTTTTAACTTTCCTTCATTTTTATATTATTTAATCTTAGGAATTTTAATAAAGGCAACTAAAATAAGACAACATAAGGACAATATTAGCTATAGCTTCTTGCTTCTTGCAACTTTAGATTCTTTAAGCAATATTTTTGAAGCTTTGATAAGAAGAAATGTAAGTATTAAGGTTCTTAAGGTGATTGTTTTAGCGGCTATTATAAGAAGTTTAATAGTTTACCTATTAAGTTTAGCGCATAAAAAAGAAAAATTGTATATTTTAAAAAAAGAACATCAGGAAAGATACACTCAATTAAATTTGCTAATGTCTAATATTCAAAGTGAGCTGTTCTATTTGAAAAAATCTATGAAGGATATAGAAAAGGTCATGGGAGAAAGCTATAGTTTATACCAAGAATATAGCCATGAAGAAAAATTAAAGGAAAAAACCTTAAATATTGCTAGAGAAGTACATGAAATTAAAAAAGATTATCATAGGGTTACAAGTGGATTAGAAGACTTAATTAATAGTGTGGAAAATCAAGAGGTTATGACCTTATCCACAGTGTTTACAATTATAAAGGATAATACAAATAGATATATTAATGCTAATAGACTATCAGTAAAGTTACAGTTTTCCTTTGAAAAGGATTTTGAAATAATACCTTACTATAGCTTGTTTGCAATATTAAATAATTTGATTATAAATAGTATAGAAGCCTGTGAGGACAAGTGCAATATCGATGTCATAGAACAGGAAAGGGACGGAAACATATACATAAAAGTCGTAGACAATGGACGTGGAATTGAAGAAGAAGTGCTGCCTTATATATTCAACCCAGGTTTTACAACAAAATTTCAGGAGGAAACTGGGACCTCTTCTACAGGAATTGGATTAGCTCATGTAAAAAATATTATTGAAAACTTAAAGGGAGCTATTTCTGTAGAGTCAAAATTACAGGAAGGAACTACATTTTTAGTGAGAATTCCTAAAAATTCATTGAGCAGGTGATAAGTATGGAAAAGACTTTTTTAATAATTGATGATGATGTTAACATAAGAAAAATGCTTGGAATTATAATAAAAAAAAATAATTTAGGTCGTGTAATTTGCGAATTAGACAGTGGTGAGCATGGAGCGCAAGAAATCTTGTTTTATAACCCTAGTATTGTGCTTATAGATCTATTAATGCCTGTTAAGGATGGTATTGAAACTATAAATTCTGCTACTAAAATGGGGTATAAAGGAAAGTTCATTATGATATCTCAAGTGGAAGATGAAGCTTTAGTATCAAGAGCTTACGAGAGTGGAATAAAGTTTTTTATAAGCAAACCTATTAACAATATAGAAGTTATAAAGGTTATTAAGGGTGTATGTGAGAATATTGACCTAGAAAATTCATTGAATTTAATTAAAGATGCTGTGTTAAACTTAAAGGACAGTGGAGCTAATACAATTGAACAGTTGGATATAGATAAGAAAATAACTAATATTTTTACGGACATAGGAATTTCAGCGGTAATTGGAAGTAATGATTTAAGAAAGATTATTTATAAAATATTAGAGCAAAGAAGGAAAAATCCTTCTTTGAATTATGTATTGCAAGACATATATGAAGAAGTTGTTGAAGAAGAGGGGGTTAAAGAAAATACTGCTGCAAGCAAGAAGGCTCTAGAACAAAGGGTGAGAAGAACAATTCAAAAGGCCTTTACTACTATAGCGGAATTGGGCTGTGAGGATTATAGCAACAGCATTTTCACAGAATACAGTACCTTGATTTTTGATTTTAAACAAATAAGACAAGAGATTAGGCATATAAATAATCCTGCTGAAGAGCCTGGGAAGATTAGCGTGAAAAAGTTTATTGAAGGCATTATTGCAAAACTAAGTTAATTATACTTTTAAAGTTGCTACTGAGAATGAAATTGTTCGTTATTTAAAAGGAAATTTGGATTAAAGGTCTTCTATAATTCTTTGATGATTAAAGAAGATTAAAGTATAATGCAAGTGTTGAAGTAACAGAGTGACATAAAAGGTTTAAATACTTTGTGGATTAGGTAGAAACCCTTAAAATTACCTTGAGGAAAATAAGTTACTCATATAGGTAAGCACTATAATGTTAGTTATATGGTTATAAAAATCACATTAGGTAATTTGACATACTTTGTTTACAGATTGTTATTAATAATTAGAAAATTTAAAAATATTTTTCGGAAGTTTCCTGTAGTATTTTGTTGTTTGATGTAGTAACTAGCTATAATTAATTTTATATTAATTAATTATGGAGGAGGGAAATATATGATTTTAAAATTGGACATGGTTCAAACAGCAGCAATTGGAGTTATAGTTTTATTTATAGGACAGTTTATAAAAAGCAAAGCAACTTTTCTTGAAAAGTATTGTATACCTTCACCAGTTATAGGTGGTTTATTGTTTGCAATAATGACTTTAATTTTGAAACAAACGGGTATGTTAACTCTAGAAATGGATGCAACCCTACAAAAACTATTCATGACTGTATTTTTTACAACTATTGGATTTACAGCTAGCTTTAAGCTATTAAAAAAAGGTGGAGTACAAGTCTTTATATTTCTTGTTATTTCCGTATCTCTTGTAACTCTTCAAGATTTTACCGGAGTTTTTTTAGCAAAGCTATTTAAACTTAATCCACTTATAGGACTTTCTACAGCTTCTGTTCCTATGGTAGGAGGACACGGAACTGCAGGAGCCTTTGGACCGGTATTTGAAAAGGCAGGAGCAGTGGGAGCTACTACTGTAGCCATTGCATCAGCAACTTTTGGACTTATAATGGGAAGTATGATTGGTGGACCTATTGCTAAGAGATTAATAGATAAGAATAATCTTCTAGCAAAAAAGAAAAGCTTTTCAGAAGTAGCTCATGAAGAAAGTGCAGCTACTGAAGAGGGAAATACTAAGAAATTAATTCCTAACAACTTTATGAATGCAACAGCACAAATCTTTTTAGCTATGGGAATTGGGACAATCATTTCAGAACTTCTTCAAAAAACAGGCATGACATTTCCTCCATATATAGGTGCTATGTTTGCTGCCGCTATTTTAAGAAATTTATCTGATTCTACTAGTAAATTTAAAATTTATGGAGATGAAATTGATATCTTAGGAAACATTGCATTATCATTATTTTTAGCCATGGCTTTAATGGCATTACAGCTATGGCAGTTAGCGGATTTAGCATTACCTTTAATTATAATGCTGTTATCTCAAACATTACTAATGGCTTTATTTGCTTACTTTATAACCTTCAATCTAATGGGTAGGGATTATGAAGCAGCAGTAATAGCTTCTGCAAACTGTGGTTTCGGAATGGGAGCTACACCAAATGCAATGGCGAATATGGAGGCTATTGTAACAAAGTTTGGACCAGCACCAAAAGCCTTTTTCATTGTGCCTTTAGTAGGAAGTTTATTTATAGATTTCTTCAATGCTGGTATAATAACAATATTTATGAACTTCTTTGTTAAATAAGGAGAAGATATAAAAGAAATAATTTAATAATTTAACTTACTTTAAATCGCAGATTTTCCCTTAAATAATGGAGAGAAAAGCTAGAGTTTAGTCTAATTAAGACTAAGACTCTAGCTTTTCTCTTTTTATAGTTAGATTTCAATTCTTGGTTTACAGTATATGTGATAAAATATAAATAGTGGTAAAGGAGAAATGACTTATACATGAGGGAACATGTTAGATCTTATTGGTAAAGATAATTTTACATAGAGTAAGATACTATAAATTTTTGTTGGCGTAGCAATTTAGTGAATATTTTAGAGGGGGATATTATATGGAATTGATGGATTATTCTGATTTTCAGGAATTATTGAAGGGTTCTCATGGTAGTTATTATGAAGGAAGATGGGCATATTTTAGTGAAGTTATAGGTGTTATTAAGGAAAATAAACATATACAAAAGGTTTTGGAACTAGGACCATCGGTTCAAACTGTAGTGAAAAACTGTGACATTATGGTTAAGCCAGACAAGGATGTATGGGGAAGGCCAGAAAAGTATGTAGCAAAACAGTATGAGCATGATGCAACGGTAACACCATGGCCAATAGAGGATAAGGAATATGATTTATTCATTGCATTACAGGTATGGGAGCATTTAGGTGGAAAGCAGAGGGATGCATTTAAAGAAGTTATGAGAACTTCTAAAATGGCAATCTTAAGTTTCCCTTATATGTGGGATTGCCCAAAAGATAATGCAAACTATCCAGAACACCACATGATTGATGAGAAGATAATCGGGGACTGGACTTTAAATGTAGAGCCAGTGAAGGTAATAAAAATACCTAGGACTGGTGATAGAGTGTCTAAGGGGCCAAGAATAATTTGTTTTTGGAAATTTTAAAGGTTAAAATCTTTTGTAATATGATTTTCTTGAAAAGTGTTTTGATATTAATATAAAAATAAGTTTTAAGTAAGGAGTATAAAAATGCAGGGTAAAACTATGGTTAATATAGCTAAAAAACAGTTTAACTTATCATTTTCTATGTTAGAACAAATGATAGAAAAATGTCCAGATGACTTGTGGAATGAGAAAAAGGGTGGATTTGTTTTTTGGCAACAATTATTGCATGCCTTTACAGGAATAAACTTTTGGCTGAGAACAAAAAATGAGAAATTTATAGAACCCTTTGCTGATAAGAAGGTTTACCCAGAGTTAGATAATGCCCCTGAAAATCAGCTAACTAGAAGTGATATAAAGGAATATAAAAACTTTGTAAAAGAAATCATTGAAGCCTTTTTTGGGGACAAGGATGATTTGGCTTGTCTATAGCAGTATTTTATATGATAAGATTACAAATTTGGGTGTGATATTCATGCAGATAAGACATATACAATATCATGTTGGACATTGTAATAGTATTTTGAGAGAAAATAACTGAGAAGCTGTTGATTGGCTTGATTATTTTGGAGAGTAGCAATGAAAGAATCAATAAGAATTCATGGATATAGATATAAATTTTATGAAGATAAATAGTAACTAATATTTAACTTAGGAGGGTGTAATTTTTGAAACAGAATTGTGAGTTATGCAAAATTACAAACTATAATTTACATTTTGATGTTGAGCCAGAAAAAGGTTTCTTTAATTCACAAGGAACTATCACTATACTTAATGATACAAAAGAAGCTTTTAAGAAATTAAGTATAATGTTATATCATGATTTAAATGTAAAGAATATTAGGAATACAGAAAACGAAAGTTTAGCTTTTTTACAAGAAAAGGTTTCATTAGAAGACGAAGAAAATTACCTAGTAAATTACATAACTATAAGTTTAAGTGAAGCTTTGCAACCTAATGAACAAATAAATATATCAATTGAATATGAAGGAAGTCTTAATGGATATTCAAAAGTAATGGCATACGTAAAAGATAAAATTCATAAAGAGTTTTCTATTCTTCGGCCTGATTGCCATGCTTATCCTATTATTGCAGAGCCAAGTTTTATAAGTATTTTAAAGAGTTATGAAAATAAATTTACTTATAACATCTTAGTAAAGGTTCCTAAGGTCTATAAGGTGGCATGTGGGGGAGTGTTGAGAAATGTTACAGAAACAAATGATTATAGCATCTTTAACTATTCAAGTGTTTCTCCTACCTGGAGATTTGATATTACTGTTGCAGATTATTCAATTATAGAAGACAAAGATATTAACTTAAAAATTTTTGTATTTCAAGAACATAAAGCAAACGCTGAAAAAATTGTAATAAGGGAGATAAAAAGATCTTTTAAGTTATTTGAAGACTTGTTTGGAGATTTTCAGGAGGATAAATATTTTACTGTAGTTGAGACAAAAGAAGCCTATGGATCACAAGCAGGAGACAATTATATTTTGATGGAGGAGCATGGATTTAGTAAGGATATTAAAAAGTTAACTCATTTATATCACGAAGTTGGACATGCTTGGAATGTTAAAGCAAAACATGATATACAAAGAACTAGATTTTTCGATGAGGCCTTTGCTTCATATTTTGAAGCACTAGCAATTAAGAAATTTTACGGGTATAAAGAATTTACTGCAAAAATGGACCTCTATAGAAATTTATTTATTGAAAGTGTTAATGCAGACAAAATTAACTTTAGTACACCTATATGTAACTATGGGAAATATGAAATAGGTAATAATAGCTACACCAAAGGACCATGGGTACTATATTTACTTAATGAAATTTTAGGGGATGAAGTTTTTTACAAGGCTATAAGAAATTTCTTAAATAAGTTTAGGGATAAAGAAGTTGATTTTGAATACTTCAGGGAGGCAATTGAAGAAGTTTCAAACATTGACTTAAGTGTGTTCTTTAAAAAGTGGATATACGGAATAGAATCATCTGAGTTTTTATATAGTGATGTTGACGTAAAACATATGATTAATAACTATAAAAGTGCAGAGTGAGGTTTATTAAAGGAGTTACTATAGAAGTGCATAAGAATTCATAAAGGCCTTAAAACCCGCATAAATACTATATATTGTTATATTCTTTTATTTATAACAATATTTCTTGTTATAAATATATAAATACAAGCGGTACTTATGAAGCATAGTAAGCTTTAAAAATTTGTAGTATATTGCACGTTTCTTATGAGTGTAATGGGGAATTAAAGAAGGGGAAGAGAATATGGATGATAGAGTAAAAGCATTAAGTGGTGGAAATTTAGATATAGATTTGGCAAGTGAGGGTGTTGATTGGGCACAGACTCAATGTCCCTGGAACGTTGCAGAAAAAACCAATGAACATAAATGTGCGATAAAAGGGACCTCAATATGCAAATACTTTTGTGGAATTAAATTTTTAGATAGCGTATTGTGTAGTTATCCTTATGAAAATAAAGAGGTACTTACAAGAAACGATATGGATAGGGATTTATGGTAAAGTTGAAATTTGTTGAACTAAACCAAGCAATATTTATAGGATAACTTTCTTGCAAGGTGATTTAAGGTAAGTCCTTATAATATACCTTAAAATTTATATGTTTTTAACGAGATTTTAAAACATAGACTGAAAGTAAGGAAACAAATACTGTGAAATTGAGTTCAAAGTTAAACTATATTAATGGGGGTTTTTCATGAGTGAGGTTATACGTTTAGCTAGATATGAAGAATTAAAAGAAATATTAAAACTTTATAGGCAGCTACAACCAAATGATCCTGATGTTAGTGATAATAGTGAGCTAAAAGATATATGGGACTCAATATATAAGGATCCAAATCTTTATTATATTGTGGTTGAAGTAGAGGGGAAGATAGTTTCTTCATGTAATATATCTATTATAAAAAATCTTACAAGAAATTTACGACCTTATGGATTAATAGAAAACGTCGTTACAGATTTGAACTATAGAAAAAAGGGTTATGCAACTAAGGCACTAAACTTCTCCCTTGATATTGCTAAGAAAAACAACTGTTATAAGGTAATGCTCTTAACTGGCTCAAAAAAGGAAGCAACACTTAAATTTTACGAAAACCTGGGGTTTGAAAGAGGTGTGAAAACAGGATTTGTAATAAGTCTTTAGTGGCTTTAAATATACTGATACTATTAAATTCTCAGTAAATAATGTGGAGGGGTTAGTTTGGGTAAGTATAATATTTTTATATGCATTTTTGGAGTAGTGTATCTAGTATATGCATTTTTATTTAGAAATAGAATAACCATCTATAGTAAAAGAAGTGGAATGATAGTTTTAAATAATGAAAAATATTTTAAGCTACAATTATATTTTTCTATTTTAAATTCCTTGTGGATCATAATCGTAGGTATAATAGCAACTAGAGAGAATCTTGTTACTCCAAATATATTATTACTGCCCATTCTCTTTCATCTAATAAATTGGTTATCAACTTTGGTTGCAAGAAGAAAAGGGTATATTGATTACGATTAATGTAAAGCATGGAGGTAAAGTTATGAAGGAATCTTATTGGAATGGAAGATTAGAGTTTTTAAAAGCTATCCGCACTGGATGGTGTAATGAGGATTATATAGAATTTCTCGTTGAAAAGGTTTGGAAAATTAATAAGCCAGTAAATGTGATAGATTTTGGGTGTGGCTTTGGATACATTGGATTATTATTAATGCCGCTATTGCCTGAGGAAAGTACATACACTGGAGTTGATATTAGTGAAACACTTTTAGAGGATGCAAGAAAGATTTTTGCAGAGTCAACCTTTGTTACTAATTTTATAAAGGCAGATTTAAACGAATATGTAGCAAGGGAAAGTTATGATATAGCTATATCTCAAGCAGTTTTAAGGCATATCCCTAATGCAAAAGGTGTTCTTGAAAAAATGGTTCAATCAGTTGTAAAGGATGGTCTTGTGATTTGTATGGAAGGCGATTTAGAAATTGAAAAGACAGGTCAGTATTTTAGCGGATTAGATTATACTGAACTTGGCATGATACCTTTACATCGTAAAATGTACAAGAAGGAATTAGAAAACGGAGGAAGAGACTATAGAATTGGAGTTAAAATTCCTGTACTAATGCAAGAATTAGGATTAAACAATGTTGGAGTTAGAATGAATGATAGGGTTAAATTTATAAACCCTTTTGGGGATAAAGAAGAACATGAAAAGCATTTTACTGCAGTTACTTCAGCTTGGGGATGGAACAAACAGTTATCTGAAGATGAGGTCGTAGAATATAAAGCTAGTCTTATAAGTAGAGGCTTAAGTGAAGCGGAAGCTGAAACTTATGTAAGGGGTGAGGTTAAAATAAGAGATTATGTTATAAATAATAAGGATAAAGCTTATATTATTCAAAGTCCATGTATTCTGATATCTTATGGTAGGAAGTAGAAAGTTCATTCCATGACAAGGAAGAAACAACTAAAAACTATAAAACTATAGCTTATGAAGCTATTGGGAACATTGGGGGAAAATACTATGAAAAATATACATTTTAAAGCTATTGATAGTACTAATGAAAGCGAAGTTAGAAATATAAAGTTAAAGCATGGACAGGAGAAGTTTATTGAAACTGTGGATCATTGTTTAGAAGAAGCAAGTATTTATAGTCAATGGCAGCCAGTGGCCGTGTATAATGGTGAGGAAGTTGTTGGCTTTGCCATGTATGGGTCTTTTGGACCCAATAGGGATACTTGGATTGATAGAATAATGATAGATGAAAAATATCAGGGTAGAGGCTTTGGTAGAGCTGCAATGGTAAAACTTATCGATATAGTTTCAAAGAAATATGAAGTAAACGTAGTATACCTAAGTATAATTGAAGAAAATAAGGTGGCTCGTAAGTTATATGAAAGTATTGGATTTCAATATATCAATGAAAAGGATGAAAACGGAGAGCCTATATTTCAATATGTGATTTCGTAATACAGCATCATGATTACTTTAAAAGAGAAATAACAAATACTTTTAAGTATAAATAAAATTATTCTTAAATTCAAATATATTATCTAAATAAAATAATTTTTATAATTAAATTTATAAAATATTTGGTAGGAGAAAATTTATAATGAACGGGTATTTTATGACAACAGAAAGATTAGGCTTTTCATTATGGAGAGAAGATGACATAGGAAAGGCTACTGAACTTTGGGGAAATCCTAAGGTTACAAAATTTATAACTGCTAAAGGAAATATCACTGAGGAAGAAGTAAAGCAAAGATTAAAGAAGGAAATAGAAACCTTTGAAAACAGTGAAATTCAGTATTGGCCAATTTATTTACTAGAAACAAAGGAATTTGTTGGATGTTGTGGTTTAAGACCCTACGATTTTAGTATGAACATTTTAGAAATGGGCATACATTTAAAAGAAAAGTACTGGGGACTTGGACTAGCGGAAGAAGCTTGCTATGCAGTTATGAATTATGCTTTTAAAACCATTAAAGTAAGTTCACTTTTTGCAGGGCACAATCCCAATAATAAGGCATCAGAAAAGCTACTTAAAAAACTTGGATTTAAGTATACTCATGATGAGTTTTACCAACCAACAGGGCTGAACCATCCATCATATTTAATGAGTAAAAATGATTTCAAATTCATATAGTTTATTTTATAAAATTGCCTAGTGAAAAGTGCATAATTCCAGAATGTTTCGTAGAGATTTGAGGGGGGAATTCAAATGATTTTAGAAACAGAAAGACTTATTGTTAGAGAATTTACTGATGAAGACATTGATTTAATATATGATATCAATAATAATCTTGAATGTATTAAATTTAATGGATGGGATTCAATGTCTTATGAACGTTGTCAAGAAGAATTTAGAAAATGGATAGAAAAGTACTCTTTTAATCCAGGCACTGGAGCCTTTTGTGTAGAAAGAAAAACAGGAAAAGTTAAAATTGGCATGGCATTTATAGTTAGTACAGATAAGGTTGGGGAATACGAAGTTGGTTTTAGGCTGAGTAGAATTCATTGGGACAAAGGGTATGCAAAAGAAATAACTAAAGGTTTTATAGAATACTCAAAAAATAACTTAAAGGCTTCTGCTGTAATTGCAGAAGTATATAAGGCCAACATAAGGTCTAGAAAGGTATTCGAAAAGTTAAATTTTTCAAAGTTTCAGCATCCTCATGGAGAAGATGGACTTGTTTATAGGTATAATATTGAGTAAGGTCAAAGAGTTTTTAGTAAAGGGGATAATTTATGGGGATTAAAGAAATTACTCAACCAGATATTATTGAGATACATATGGAATTAAGATTAAGAACTCCGAATAAGAATCAATGGAAAGACGCCTTATCATGGTATGAAAATCCAAAGGTACTGTACTATTCTGAAGGAGTTGCTGATAAGGTTTATGACATGGAAATAATAAAGAGAATGTATACATATCTAAGCAATGTTGGAGAATTATATTTTATTGAAGTATTAGAAAATGATGCTTGGAAGCCAATTGGAGATGTAACTTTGTCTGAAGAAAATATGCCAATTGTCATTGGAGAAGAAGCCTACTGGGGAAAAGGAATAGGTAAAAAAGTAATAAGTAGCCTTATTCAAAGAGCAAAAAAAGTTGGGCTAAAAAAGCTGATAGTTCCATCAATTTATTTATATAATAACCGTTCAGAAAATTTATTTGTGTCCTTGGGATTTATAGAAGTAAGTAAGAATGAGAAAGAAAAATCCTTCGAACTGGTTATGTAATAAAAAATCGAGAAAGAAACAATAAATGTTAATTATTTAGGGGAATTGTTATAAATTTTAGTAGAGTATTTTCGTCTTTTAAAAAGGCACCATATCCAGCAGTAATGATGCTGATTTCGAGTGTGTAAATAAGTCTGT
>NZ_DGLI01000041.1 GCF_002387895.1 Clostridium sp. UBA4548 | reverse complement strand
AATTATTTTACAGACTCTATTTTCGCTAGGTTCAATCTTTATGAATACCAACGGCATTAAGTTTTTAATTATTAACTTAGAAATTTTACCTCTATTTTAAAATACATGGATATTATATAATATAGAAAATTGAAGTGCTTTAAAAAGCTGAAATTTACTAAACTGGCTTAAAGCTTTATTAACTGAAGTAGTAAGGGATGATTTGGATTATGGCCAGGGAGTAGTGGTTATGAAAACACTGTAAGATTATAATATTTAACTTTAGATTTTATAGGCTTTAGAACGAAAAATAACCAAGGTTTCTTAGAATTTAGTAATAAAAGGTGAACATGTTTATATTAGTTTTTATTATACAGTGTATTAGTTTTACTTATATATGGAGGAGTCAATATGAATTTAAAAGAACAACTATATGTATGTACTTTAGCTGAAGAAGGTAATATGTCAAAAGCAGCTAAAAAATTATTTATTTCTCAGCCAGCCTTGAGTCTATATATTAACAATTTGGAAAAGACTTTAGGTGCTAAATTGTTTTTAAGAAAGGGCAATTCTTATACATTAACTTATATGGGAGAAAAATATGTTGCAAAGGCTAGAGAAATGCTTTTCCTAGAACGTGAGTTCAATACTGAGTTACATAATTTTTTTAGAGGTAGCACAGGAAGATTAAGAGTAGGCGTACAGCTCCGAAGATCCCCATATATAGTAGCTGAAATTGCAAGTCATTTTAGGGAGACTTATCCAGAAATAGAATTAGTGTTTACTGAGTCTAATACCAGTGTATTAGAGGCTATGGTTGCAAATTACGAACTAGATTTGATTATTTATAGTTGTATGAAAAGAAGAAAAGATTTAAATTATGTACATATTTTTAACGATAACTTATTTTTAGCTGTTAACTCATCTAGTAAACTAAGAAGAAAAGCTAAGTGGCTTGAAGATGGGAATTTTCAATATATTGATTTTAAAGAATTAGAGGAAGAGACTTTTATTTTGCCTCAAAGGGGACAAAGCTTAAGAGAAGCTAGTGATATTTTGTTTGAAAAGGCAGAAATAATTCCTAAAAAGATTATAGAAATTAGAAATATAGAAACTATAATGAAGCTAGTTTCAGCAAACTTTGGCATCGGATTCAATAGAGTAAGCTATATCAACTACATGTCCCACATAAAAAATGTTGAATATTATAATGTAATACAGGATGAGATAACTTCGGAACTAGTTATTGCATACCCAAATGTTTCAATGGAAATTAAGAATTTTAATAAAATTATTAATTCAATTAAGGGCATATTTAGTGGAGATGTATAAGTTAAACTTATACTAAATATAAAATTTAAAACCTTTACATAAATATTTTGAATGTTTACAATTACACTAAGTTATACGGCCGTGTAAGTGATTTGATAAATTTGTAAAGGAGTTTTTCATATGAGTAAAAAGGTTCATAAAGAAAATAAAAAAAACTTTAAAATGCCGCATTCCTTAGTAATTATTGCTCTTATTGTATTTGTAGCAGCGATTTGTACATGGATAGTTCCAGCAGGACAATATGACAAAATAGTAAATTCAGCTGGGAAAAAAGTTATTGATGCAGAATCATTTAAATACATAGCTAATACACCAGTAAATATTTTCAAACTAGGTAATTATGCAATAAGCGGTTATATTGAGACCGCAAGTCTTATATTTGTAATTTTATTTTCAGGAGCTGCCTTTAATGTAATAGTAACTAGTGGAGCTTTACAGTCTCTTATAGCAATGGTTTCAAAAAAGCTATCTTCTAAAGAGACAATATTCATTCCAATTGTTACATTAATATTTGCTTTAATTTGTACAACTCAAGGTGTTAATACCTTTATAGGATTTGCACCAGTCATGGTAATGTTTGCAAAAGTCTTAGGATTTGATTCTATAGTTGGTGCTGGAATCATACTTTTAGGTGGTGCTGTAGGATTTTCAACAGGAACATTAAATGTAAACACTACTATAGTGGCACAAAATATAGCAGGGTTACCACCTTACTCAGGTATAGGATACAGAGCCATATGTTTTATCGTATTTTATATAGTAACTAACATTTACCTTATTAGGTATGCAAAGAAAGTTAGACTTAATCCAGAATCCAGTTATATGTATGATTTAGATATAGCAAATGAATCAAATAATAGTGATGCAGCAGAATTTGATAAGCCAATGGATGCAAGAAAATGGCTTGTAATAGTTACACTATTTGCCTTACTAGGACTTATTGTATATGGTGGAGTAAAGCTTGATTGGGACTTAGAAGAAACTGCTGCAGTATTTATCTGGATGGGTATAATAGCTGGTGCATGTGCTGGTTTTGGGCCAAGTAAGATTGCAAAGTGTATGGTAGAAGGCGCAAAGAAAATGATAGGAGCAGCGTTGGTTATAGGTCTTGCTCGTTCAGTTTCGGGAATACTAACTGCAGGTAAAATAATGGATACATGCATCTACGGAATGGCTCAAGTTTTAGGATTTTTACCAGCTTATGTACAAGGAGCAGCAATGTACATAGCAAACCTTATACTGAACTTATTTATAACATCAGGAAGTGGACTTGCGAACACTGTAATGCCTTTATTTGTACCATTAGCAGATTTAGTTGGACTTACAAGACAATCAGCAGTACTTGCATTCAACTTTGGTGACGGCTTTGGAAACTATGTACTGCCAACATCTTCTGCACTTATGGGTATACTTGGTGCAGCTAACATTCCATACGATAGATGGATGAAATTTATGGGGAAATTATTCCTTATATGGGTAGCTGTTGGATGTACCTTAATGGTAATTGCACAAATGATAAAATATGGTCCTATGTAAGGGAGAGATAAAATTGAAAGAAAGCTTATTTAAGAATATAGATGATAGAAGTAGTGATTTAATAGAAATGGCTGACTATATTTTTGATAACCCAGAACTTGCCTTTAAAGAATATAAAGCTAGTAAATTACTTACAGATTACTTAAAGGAACAGGGCTTTATGGTTGAACTAGGGCTTGGAAGCCTAGATACAGCATTTAAAGCTATATTTGAAAATGGAGTTGGTGGACCCAATATAGGACTTTTATGTGAATATGATGCATTGCCTATGGGACATGGATGTGGACACCATATGCAGGGTCCTGCAATTATTGGAGCTGCAACTTCAATTAAAGAATTATATAAGGACAAGCCATATAAATTAACAGTTTATGGAACACCAGCAGAAGAAGGTGGCGGCGGTAAAATAAAGATGATAAAAGAGGGCTATATCAAAGAGCTAGATGTGGCACTTATGATGCATGGTGGCCCCGCTACTCAAGTAGATATTAAATCCTTAGCAGCTAGCAGTATTAAAGTTATTTACCACGGTAAGAGTGCCCATGCAGCCTTAAAACCAGAGCAGGGAAGAAGTGCGTTGGATGCCCTGTTGTTAACCTTCCAAGCAGTTGAATTTTTAAGAGAACACGTTCAAGAAGATACAAAAATGCATTATACAGTTGTTGATGCAGGTGGTCCAAATAATGTAGTACCTAAAATAGCATCTGGTTCTTTTAGCTTGAGATCTTATAATTCTTCCTATTTAAAGTCAGTAGTAGAACGATTTGAAGATATTGTTAAGGGTGCTGCACTTATGACAGGAACCACCTATGAGATTATAAGAGAGAAAGATTTGGATAGTAAGGTACCAGTTTACTGCTTAAATGATGTAGTTATGAATAATGCAAAGTTAATAAATGCACCTAATATTAAGCCTGCAAGAGAAAAAACTGGATCTTCAGATTTTGGTAATGTTATGTACATTATACCAGGGTCATGTATAAGAATATCTTTCGTAGATGAAAATGCTTCATCCCACTCACAAGAGTTTTTAGATGATGGAAAAACTCAAAGGGGACACGATGCAGTAATAAATGCAGCTAAAATAGTTGCTGGAACTGCTTTTGATTTAATTGATAATCCTAGTATTCTCTCTGAGGTAAAGCAAGAATTTAATGATACAAAGGCTAAAATGAGTTTAGTATAAAATTTTATCTCCCTCAAACTTAGGGTTGGGGGAGATTAGTATTTTCTAGAATAATATAAATTTTGATTCTAGTTAAAAATATTGGATATATTTAGCTTCTAAGTTTTTATAGTAAGGTTACTTTCTTTAATAGCAAATTTTGCAGTCAAAGTTAAGTGAAAATTTAAATTTATTGAAATAAGTAAGATCTGCTTAAAAATTAAAAAACTATTCATTAAATTGTAAGTTTATACCTTTGATTACTACAGTATTTTGGGTTATAATTTATTAGTACAAGTTATCGATAACTTTATATAATTTATAGAACTTAAAGCAGATGGGCGGCTTATCACCCATTTGCTTTATTTTTTTATGTACAATAACATAGGAAAAGGAGGGGTAGTATGAAAAGACTTTTTAAAGACAAAGAGTTTTTTGCAACTATTCTTACATTGGTTATTCCAATAACACTTCAAAATTTAATTAGTTCCTCATTAAACATGGTGGATAATGTGATGATAGGAAGATTAGGAGAAAATGAAATAGCAGCAGTTGGACTTGTTAATCAGTATTTTTTCATTTTCATGCTTTGCTTATCTGGGATAAATGCTGGAGCTAGCATATTTATGGCACAATATTGGGGACGAAAAGACAAATCCAGCATTAAAAAAGTACTTGGCTTGGATTTAGTTTTAGGAACTATTGCTTCAGTTATATTTACATTAATTGCGCTATTTATACCGGAATCTATTATGAGAGTATTTACCAATGAAGTAATAATAATTGACTTAGGAGTTCAATACTTAAGAATTATATCAATAACTTTTATGCTCACTAACATAACTCAAGGTTTTTCAACGGCTTTAAGATGTACAGGCATTGCGAAGCCACCTATGTTTGCAAGTTTAATTGGAGTATTAACAAATGCTTTTTTAAATTGGATATTTATATTTGGAAATCTTGGTGCACCTGTAATGGGAGTTGCTGGAGCAGCTTTAGCTACAAGTATAGCTAGGTTGGTTGAAACAGCTATAGTTTTAGTTTATGCATATAGTCCTCAAAGTGTTGTTAGAGGAAAATTTAGGGAACTTTTAAGCTTTAATCTGGAATTTATTAAGAATTATTTTAAAACTTCTTACTCAGTAATTTTGAATGAATTAGTTTGGGCTTTAGGGATGACTACTTATTCAGTAATCTATGCAAGGATTGGAATTAAGGAAGTTGCAAGTATGCAAATTGCCACTACGATAAATAATATGTTCATGGTATTATGTATAGGTCTTGCTGTTGCAGCTAGTATAATGGTAGGTAATAAAATTGGAGCAGGTGAAGAAGAAGTTGCTATTAATTACGCAGGAAAACTTGGTGTGCTTGCTCCTATGATTGGAGTAGTAATAGGAGCAGCTCTATGGATTTCCGCACCAATAGTAACGGGAGCTTTCAAGATTAGTGAGGATACAATAAAACTAACAGTTACTGTGCTGAGAACTATGGCTTTTTTTGCACCTTTAAGATTTTTTAATGTACTTATGATCGTTGGTATATTTAGAGGTGGTGGAGATACCACTTATTCCATGCTTGTTCAACTTGGTACTATTTGGTGTTTCTCTATTCCTGTAGGATTTATTGGAGCAGTGTACTTTAAATTATCTCTTCCAGCTGTTTATTTAATAATTTGCATGGAAGAATTGATAAAAGTCATATTTGAGTGGGCTAGGCTACGATCAAAGAAATGGGTTAAAAGCATTATAGATGATAAAGAACCAATAAAAGTTAGTGCTTAGAAACATATAAGTGAAGGCTACCAGAAAAAATTACTGGTAGTCTTCACTTATATGGCTTAAATTTTCTAAGCTTAAAATGTATGGCTGCAAGAAAAGCTCCAATAGTATTTGCAATCATATCTACATCTGTATCAATCAAGGATTCCTGTGCTGGATTTGAAGGTTTTAAGAAAATATCAATTGAAAACTCTAGAAATTCAAAACATTGCCCTAAAGCCATACCTAAAACCACAATAAAAATAAAATCATAAATTCGGAGAGGTAATTTGGTTTTAGTAAGTTTTAGAAAAACTGAGTAAATAAGAAGAGTAAAAGCATAAGTTCCCAAAACATGAAGAAATTTATCAAAGATAAATGATGTAGTGTAAAGCTTAAGGTAATCTCCTACAGAGGTATGGAGAATTAAGGTTAGCATAACAATTAATCTAGTATAGTTATTTATGTAAAAGTCATATTTTATTTCTAAAAAAGTTCCTAGTAAAACCAATATTACTATAGCAACAACTTCATATAAATAATCAAGTTCACTCTGTTTAAATAATCCAAGCCCGATGATGACTTGAGTAGCTATAAAAATTACTGTCATAAAATTTATTAATTTTATTTTGTATTTCATTTATATACCTCCAGTTACATATTATTTTTAGAGTAACCAATAAATTATTTCTTATGTAGAAAAACAAATGAATAATAGGACAAAATAATAAAACCTATGAGGTGCATAGGTTTTATTAGGTGGTAAATTCCAAATATAATTAGTAGGGTTTAAAAGCAACTTATGGTAGAGTTTTACTTTGAAGCTTCCTCAAAAGCCATACGCACTATATCTTTTGTAGTGCCGCCTTCATAGATTTTATTTTTTCCAACATAGTAGGTTGGAACATAATAGTAGTCATATTCTTTAGAAACTTCAGGATGTTTTTCTTCATCAATAACTTCCACATTAATATCCTTATACTTTGGATTTTCAGCTTTAACTTCCTCTATCCAAGTAAGAGCTCTTTTACAGTGAGGGCACCAGTCAGTTATAAACATAGTAATATTTTTCATTAATTTTCCACCTTTCATTTAGAATATATTGGTCTATATAAGCTGCAACACTGCTTTGCATTTCAAGAGCTTATGAAGCAACTTATACAAAAAAGAATGCAAAATAAAATTTTATATTTTTGTTTCTTTATTGCATTCTATACTAATATTATATACCTTTAATAAGTATTTTAAAGATTCATATGGAATTTTATGTTTGACTTATAACTGTAAATATTAAACTTTAATATTGCAATTTATTAGCTTATTTACAAAATAGGCTTAGAAGAACTAATTTCTTTTAGGTTAATTCAATGTTTTAGTGACCTTTATTGTTGAATAATGTTTATTTATGGTATATAATTTAAATAATGTTTTGGAGTGTTAATAATAAGAATTCCAAATTAAGACTATAATAGACATATAGATGTCTATTATTTTTTTATGGGGGTATTAACTATGGATTTTTTAGTTAAAGCTAATGAAATAAAGGATGAGTTAATTCAAATTAGAAGAGATTTTCACAGAAATCCTGAGCTAGGATTTGAATTACATAGAACTTCACAAAAGGTTAGAGATTTTTTGGAAAGAGAAGGAATAGAATATAGAATCGTTGCTGAAACTGGAATTGAAGCTATTATACGAGGAGGAGAAACTGGTAATGGTAAAACTATTGCTATAAGAGGAGATATGGATGCATTGCCCCTATTAGACAAAAAGAACGCTTCATATTCTTCCAAAGACATGGGTAAAATGCATGCTTGTGGACATGATGCCCATACTACCATGCTCCTTGGAACTGCTAAAATAATGAACGCTATGAAAAAGGAACTTAAAGGAAATATTAAGTTGTTTTTTGAGCCAGCAGAAGAAACTGTTGGTGGAGCTAGATTAATGATCGAACAAGGTGTCCTTGAAAATCCCCATGTTGATGCTATAATCGGATGTCACGTGGATGAAGGGTTGCCAGTTGGTACCATTGGTATAAAAAATGATGTAGTATATGCGGCGTCTAATCCTTTTAAAATAACCATTTATGGAAAAGGTGCTCATGGTGCTAGTCCCCATAAGGCAGTAGACCCAATAATTATAGGAAGCAATGTAATAGTTGCTATACAAACTTTAGTAAGCAGAGAAGTTAGCCCCACATCACCAGCAGTGGTTACAGTTGGTACATTTAATGGAGGCACTGCTCAAAATATAATACCAGAAGAGGTAATCATTAGCGGAATTATTAGAACTATGAAACTAGAAGATAGGGAATATTTTAAATCAAGGTTGAAAGAAATAGTTGAATCAGTAGTTAAGGCTTTTAGAGGAACCTGTGAAATAGAAATTCAGGAAAGTTATCCTTGTCTTTATAATAATAATGAAATGTATAAATTTTTTCAAAGGGTAGCTACTGATGTTTTAAGTGATAAAAATGTAAACATAGTAAAAGAGCCAACTATGGGAGTTGAAAGCTTTGCATATTTTTCTCTTGAAAGACCAGCTATGTTTTACTGGTTGGGATGTGGAAATAAGGAAAAAGGAATTATATATCCTGCACACAGTAGTTTGTTTGATATTGACGAAGAATGTATTCCAATTGGTGTAGCATTACATTGTGCTGCAGCTTTTGAGTTTTTAAATAATAACTAAAGCAACATTTAGTAATTTGGAGGAAGAAATGAAAATAGATATAGGAATAAATGAAGCAGGTCAAAGAAGTGATAAATTTGTAAGGAAATTATTAAAGGATGTACCATTAAGTGCTATTTATAGAGCCTTTAGAAAAGGTGATGTTAAAGTAAATGGAAAGAAAATAAAAGAAAAATATTCTCTAGTAGAAGGGGATGTTTTGGAAATAAGAGAAATACAAAGTAATAGTGAAAAGAAGCATTTTGAAAGAATTGAAAACAAACTTAAAATTACTTATGAAGATGAAAATATAATAATGGTTGAGAAATGGCCAGGTGTTTTAGTACATAGTGATAAAAAGAATGGAGAGGCTACGCTTACTGATTATGTGCTATCTTATCTTTATGACAAAGGGGACTATGAACCTGAAAAAGAACTAACTTTTACACCAGCTCCCTGTAATAGACTAGACAGAAACACCTCCGGAATAGTTATTTTTGGGAAAAACTTTTCTTCTTTAAAGCTTTTAAATGAAATGATTAGAGAAAGAAAAATAAAGAAACATTATATGGCTCTAGTAAAAGACCGTATAAAAGATGGAATTTATGAAGCATATATATTGAAAAATGAGGAAAATAATGTATCTAAAATATATGATAATGAAGTTAAGGGTTCTAAAAAAATAGCTATGGAAGTAACAAATATTCAAAGCTGCGGAACTTTTTCATTAATTGAAATTGATCTTATAACTGGCAGAAGCCATCAATTAAGAGCACATCTAAAACATCTTGGGAATCCAATAATCGGAGATCCAAAGTATGGAGATAAAAAGGTTAATAACTTTTTTATAAACAGGTATGGGTTAGATTATCAATACCTATATGCATTTAAGGTATTATTTAAGGATACTCCACAAGAGTTAGCTTACATGGAAAATAAAACTATAGCTGAATCATTGCCACCAGTATTAAAAAAGATTAAGAATGATGTTTTTAAATTTTAGTGGAGGTTTTGTATGGAAGAAGGTTCAAAGTTAACACAGCAATCAGCAGCAAAAGGCTTTGCTGTGCTTACAGCTTCTATGCTGCTTGTAAAAGTATTATCTCTTTTATACGTACCAGTGTTAAGAGGAATTTTAGGAAAACAAGGATTAGGTGTATATTACTCAGCTTATTCTATATTTTCCTTTATCTATGTTCTTGCTAATGCAGGAATTCCAGTAGCAATATCTAAAATGGTAGCTGAGTTAGATGCATTAGGCAATTATAAGGATGCTTTAAAAACTTTTAAGATTGCCAGATCTCTATTAGTAGGCTTCGGATTAACTATATCCATATTTATGTTTATTTTTGCAGGACCTTTATCTAGGAGCTTAGAAAGCTCAGAGTCTACTCTTGCAATTCAAGCACTATGCCCAACTATCTTTATTACTGCAATTTTATGTTCTTATAAGGGATATTTTCAAGGGAAAAGTAATATGACTCCCACGGCAATATCGCAAGTAGTAGAACAAGTATTTAACATAGTATTTAGTTTATTGTTTGCCTATATTCTCATATCCTTTGGGGATAGCTATGGAGCCGCAGGAGGAACTGTTGGTACTACCTTAGGTGCTCTTGGAGCTGCACTGTATTTAATTTATGCTTACAATAAAAATAAGAGATTTAGCATACCTAAGGGTGGAAATAATCCAGAGGTTAAAAGACTTTCAAATGAAGAGATAATAAAAAGAGTATTGGCATATGCAGTACCTATAACTATTGGGGTAGCTCTTCAGAATTCAGGCATGATTGTAGACTTAAAGATAGTTAAGTCTAGATTGTTAATCGCAGGTTTTGGTAGTAATATTGTTGAAGAATTATGGGGAGTGCTTAGCCAATATAATACCTTAGTATCAGTTCCTATGGCCATTATTGGTTCTTTATCAATATCCATATTAACAATAATATCAAGGCATAATGCTATTAAAGATAAGAAAGCTCTAAAATCTAGCGTGAGTTCCACTTATAGAGTTACCTATATCATTGCAGCGCCTTGCGCTTTTGGACTTGCAGCACTTAGCACTCAGATTCTAACGCTTATTGGTTATGATATTCAAGCAGCGCCTTTATTTACTTATGGGCCTTTAGTTATAATTCTAACAGGAATATCACTAGTACAAACCTCAATTCTACAAGGTTTGGGAAAAGTAAAAATGGTGACAGTGTATTCCTTAATGGGACTTTTAGGGAAAATAATTGTAAACTATATTTTTGTTGCTATTCCCTCAATAAATATCTTAGGAGCAGTGATAGGAAATGGTGTGGGCTTTTTAATTATGGTTATACTTAGCCAAAGATTAATAAACAATACTTTAAAACTAAGAATAAAATTAATTAAGCCTAGTATTAAACCTATATTTGCAAGCTTAACTATGTGGATTGCAACTGTATTGGCTTATAAGGCGATAAATATAGTGTTTTCTATATTTATATCAGGATATATTTTAAATGCTCTTTGTACAATGATAGCTATAATTATAGCAGTGCTTGTATATATTATTGTACTATTTAGTATTGGGGGAATAAGAAGAAAAGATTTAGACTCTTTGCCAAGAAAAATAGTAAGATTTGTACCAACTAAGCTATTGAATAAAGTAAAATAAAATAAAATTATATAATTTAAAAATAAAATGACTTTGAATTAATTAAAGTCATTTTATTTTTTTCTTTTAAGAGGATTTCCTCACTAAAAATGTTGAAACTAAAAATAATGAAAAACCGGTGAAAATTATAATAATATTTTTTACTAGGAAAATGTTATCTGGAATTGTAGAGTTTAAAATCAATATTAACATGATTACTAATACTGTAAGAAGACACATTATGAGAAATTCTCCTAAGGAAAACCTTAATGTGACTACTTTGGAGATTTCATATAAATTCATAATAAGGCCGATAAGGGCTGAGGCCGCCATGGAAATCCCATATCCCATAATATTAATTGAAGGAATTCCAATTAATATAAATATTAAAACTAACTGAATTAGGGATGTGATTATAGAGTTTATGAGAATAACTTTTTGTTTTCCAAGTCCATTGAGTATTCCGTAGGAGCAAGCAGAAGCATAAAGAAAAGGTGCGCTTATTGCAGCAATCTTAATAAAAGAACCTAAATCAGTTCGATTAAAGAATAATTTACCTAAGGAATCTGGGATAAGATAACAAATTAAAAGAGTTGAAACTCCTAGTAAAAAGCACATTTTAATTACTTCGCTAACTCTAGCTTCTAAGTTACTATAATCCTTTTGGGTTATGCTTCTTGAAATATCTGGGATTAATACTGTAGACATTGATGCAACGATAACTATAGGGAAGAACACAATTGCTAGAGCCATACCATTAAATTTACCAATAAGCTCTAAAGCTGTTACATGATCAAAACCTGCAACCATTAATCTTAAAGGAACTAACAACGTAGACACACTGTGAATGGCTGTTGAAAGAAATCCATTGATAGCTAAAGGTAATGCCATCACTAATACATTAAATAATAACTGAGCACGGTTTTCACCTTTTTCTCCACTAGGTATAAATTTGCGTTTGCTTCTTTTAAAAAACATATAAAGAAAAACAAAACTAATTATTTCACCTATGGTAAAAGAAAAGTAAGTAGCTGCCACAGTAGATTTGATATCTTTTAAGGCAAAATAATTAATTACTCCTACCATTAAAAACATCCTCACTGCTTTTTCTACAATGTCAATTACTGATGGAGTAATCACCTCTGAAACACCATAAAAATACCCTTTATATACTGAGGATAGAGCAATAAAGATTAACGCTGGGCAAATGATCCAAAGTGAATAAAGTGAACGACTATCTCTAATTATATAAGTGCTTAGTAAAGGTGAGATTAAAAAAATAATAAGTGTTATGGTGATAGACCAAAGCAAGGTAAAAGCAAAGGTAATACTAACACTTTTATTTAAGTTGCCGTAGTGGTTTGTCCCATAATAAGCTGAGGCTTCCTTCGATAAAGCAGCAACTAAACCACCACAAACAAGACAAGTGAATAAATCATATATAGGCATTATTAAGCCATATAGGCCTACTCCTTCTGGACCAAGCTGTCTAGATAAAATAATTGAAAACATAAATCTTAAAATACCCATGGCTAAATTAGATATAGTTAATACAAATGTATCTCTATAAAAAGTATCTTTTCCCATAAAAACCCCCACATAAATAATATATTAATACTTATGTAGGGGTTCTGGTTATTATTCTATTATTTTAAGTTTTCAGGGTTTAAGCATTTTAGCTCGTCTATAACAAATAAACCATCTTTTCTTATTAGTACATCATCAAAGTAGATTTCTCCGCCACCATATTCTGGTCTTTGAATATAAACAAGATCCCAGTGTATTGCAGATTTGTTACCATTAAATGCATCATCATAAGAACTTCCAGGAGTAAAGTGAATTGAACCTGCGATTTTCTCATCGAATAATGTATCTTTCATTGGTGTTAAGATATAAGGATTTACGCCTATTGCAAATTCACCAATATATCTTGCACCTTCATCTGTATCAAAGATGTTATTAATTTTTTCTGTGTTATTAGCAGTGGCATTAACTATTTTACCATCTTTGAATTCTAGCTTTATGTTTTCGTAAGTATATCCTTGGTAAACAGCTGGTGCATTGTAGCTTAAACAGCCATTTACAGAATCCTTAATTGGAGCTGTATAAACTTCTCCATCAGGTATATTAAGCTCTCCAGCACATTTAATAGCATTCATTCCCTTAATTGAGAAAGATAAGTCAGTACCTTCACCCTTAATATGAACTTTATCAGTTCTTTCCATTAGATTAACTAAGTTATCCATAGCCTTTGACATCTTGCTATAATCTAAGTTACATACATTAAAATAGAAGTCCTCAAATCCTTCAGTACTCATATTAGCTGATTGAGCCATAGAGTAGTTTGGATATCTTAAAACAACCCATCTAGTTTTTGGAACTCTTATTCCACCATGAACTGGAGCCCATAAATACTTAGAGTATATAGACATTTTTTCAGAAGGTACATCAGATTGCTCAGTAATGTTGTTACCAGCTCTTATACCTATGTATGCATCCATATCAGACATTCTTTCAGCCTCATACTTTGCCATCATTTCCATTTGCTCTTGAGAGCAACCCATAAGTATAGCTCTGTCTACCTCTTTATCTTTAATAGTAACAAAAGGTAGAGCACCTACAGCATAAGTTTGTTTAACTAATTCTGTTACTAGTGGTGTTTCAAGACCTACAGCCTCTATAAGCACCTTTTCTCCTGCTTTTAATTTACATGAGTAATTAATTAAGTTTTTCGCCAAAGTTTCAATTCTAGGATCCTTCAAAATAATTCCTCCTTCGTTTTAAATTGCAATACATATTATATGTATCCTAAAAAATATAATAACAGTTTATATTCAATTGGTAAATATTATTAGTAAAACTTTTCAGTGGATTTTAATTAAACTAATAATTCTATATTTTCTTTCTTTCAAATATATATAAACTAAGAAATATATAGTGGGGGATTTTATGAAGAAATTAGTTGGTTGGATAATAATAATTATATTTTCAATATCTATATTGTTTTTAGTAAGCAAAAATAACAATCAATATAGTATTAGTTGCAACGACAAAAAGATAGAAGTACAATTAAAGTACAAGGGGTTAGAAAACTCAGTAGATTTTACTAAGGATAATAAGGGAACTTATTTCATAGCTTTCACAAATAAAGTTGTAGCTATAGAGAAAAATGGAAAAAGTTACGTGCTAATGGAAGATAATGATTTTAATATTTGGAGCATGGAATACTATAATAATAAGTTATATATTGCAACTAAGGATAAGTTAGTGTCATATGACATTGAAAGTAGACAAATGGAAAACTGCATAGAAAATATCCCAAACTATGGGGATTTTCCTAGGATTTTAATGAAAGTGAAGGGTGATTATCTATTTATAACAGTAGGTGCAGCTACCAATTCTGGTGTGGTTGGACCGGATAATAAGTGGATATCTACTTATCCTAGTCATCATGATTATACTCCTAAAAAAATAACTCTAAAGGGAACTAAGTTTGGTGAAAATAACAATGGGGCTTTTGTCCCAAATAATACGGAAAATATAAAAGGCCAGATTATAGAAGGTAGTAAAATTGGAACATCAACAGTTCTTATATATAATCTTAATACAAAGGCCTACGAAACCTTTGCATGGGGAGTTAGGAACATTTCTGGTTTAGATTTTTCAAGTGAGGGTAAAATTTATGGAACTATAGGTGGAATGGAAGATAGAGGGTTAAGACCTGTTGCAAATGATTCTGATTATATTTATGAAATAAAAAAAGGGGTTTGGCATGGCTTTCCAGATTTTTCGGGTGGGGACCCAGTTACCTCACCAAGATTTTCTAGTAAAGAAAATGTAACTAATTCTTTTTTATTGGAAAAGCATCCTAGCAACAATCCACCTGCACCTGTTTACCAGCATAATGACGTAAAAACTCTTGGTAGTCTTTGTATCGATACTAAAGGACTATTAATAGGTAAGGATAATATTATTTTTTACGATAAAAAAAATAATGAAATTTTATCATACAATACAAAAGAAAGACCAGTAACCTTCCTAAGTCTAGGAGACAAGAGTAATATAACAAGTATGAAAATTATAGAGGATCAGTTATTATTATTAGAAAATAGTGAGGGTATACTATATAGTGTTAGTTCTAAAACAGACAGTGATTCAACTTATTTTAACAATAATATGTATCTAAGTTTATTAGTTATAACTTTAACTTCCATTGTATCTATTATTTTATTGCTATTAAGAGTAAAACATAAATAATATTAATATAAAATTTATATACTAACATAGTAAATAAGTTTTATAAATAAATAAAGTACTAGATATTTAGACGTGTTTCTAATAAAATATATTAGGCATCTTCAAAAAATAAATAAGTCATTATGCTGGCCTATTTTGTGTTATACTTCGTTAACAGAACCCTTAGATAGCGGAACCTGCTTCCTTGCCTAACTCAAAATATCCTTCACATCTTTGACTTGTTATTTATTTTAAGATGCCTTAGTGAAAGAATTAGTAGTGAAAAAGTTACTTAATAAGCTAAAGATCTGCAAAATATAAATTTCTTATGATACTTGTAAAATATTATAAACTGAAGGTGAAATCATGAAAAAACGAATAGAAAGCACTTACAGTAATACAATGAAAGTATTTCTTTATATGGTTAATCCCATAAAGAAAAAAGTTAAAAGGACAGATTGTGTAGTTCATAAATTCATTAATTTAGAAGCTTTAGACATGTTAAAAAGTGAAGGTTATGATAAAGAATACAGTTTTTTCAAGAAATATGAGGAGTCGTTAAATAAAGGGGTGGTTTGGGCAGATTCAGATTTTAAAAGTACTAATCACTTTTATCATCATGAAGAAGGAAATGGCCTTTATGGTTTTTCTAATGCATTCACAGAATGCACTAGGTATTACAATACAGCAATATGTTATGCTAAAAATAAGGAGTATGAAAAATCTATGTTTTTTCTGGGGGCTGCTTGTCATTTAATTCAAGATTCCACAGTGCCTGCCCATGCCAAGAGAAAATTAAGGAATCACAAAGGTTTTGAAACCTATGTGATAAGCGAAGTAACTAATGGATATAAGCATCACATAAGGCATGGAGTTTTGACATTCAAAAGTCCGGAAGAATTTATAATGGAAAACACTAAGTACGCTGTTGCTGTAGAGAAAAAATTTCAAAATTTAAGGAATAAGGATGAAAGGTTTAGTAAGATTACTGAAAAAGTTTTGTTAAGAGCAAATCAAACCACTGCTGGATTCCTATTGATGTTCTATGAAAATTTTAAAAATTTATATAGCTAAGAAGGAATTTACACCTCTTTGGAGAAGTATATGGTAAAATATTCCAAAGAGGTGAAATTATGAATAATATTTTTATAAGCTTAGAAAAGGAAATATTTAGAGGTAACATCTTAGATGTTGGATTAGATAACAGTGGAGTGATTTATAATGTTTATAAATACTATGATGAGGATTTAGATGTAGATTATTTAGAAGGGCAACAAAGTAATGAAGCTCTGAAGAATAATTACTATGATTCCTGCATATTATTTTTTTCTTTGCACAATATAGTCAATAGTAAAGAAAAGAAAAAGTTATTTGAAAATATAAATGGTTCTCTAAAGAGTAATGGATATGTTTATATTTGGGATGTAGACAAAAAGCCATTAAAACTTTTTAAGGGAAATATTAAGGTTTCTTTGCCTGATAAATCCTTAAAAGATTTCAAAATAAATTGTTATAACCCATTTACAAATAATTCAAAAGAAAAAATAATAAGTGTATTAAAGGAGTTTTTTGAAGTTTTAGATATAAAGCACTCTGATAATATATTTAGTATAGTTTGCAAAAAGAGAGGAATTTGAAGAGTATGAAAGTAGTTTTAGTTGGTGTTAATTCCAAGTTTGTTCACAGTAACTTAGCAATTAGGTATTTAGAGGCTTATACTAGAGACTTACGATATAGCTGTGAACTTATGGAGTTTTCCATTAATGATAGGCCCGAAAGAGTTGTAGAGGATATTTTAGCTGAAAAACCTAGCATACTAGGTTTTTCCTGTTATATATGGAATGTTGAATTTATTAATAGATTAACAACTTTAATTCGATTAATTAAACCAGAGATAGAGATATTTTATGGAGGACCTGAATCTAGTTTCGATGCTGAGGATTTTATAAGCAGAAATGTAGGGGAGTATGTTATTGAAGGTGAAGGCGAAGAAACTTTTAGAGAATTTATTCAGGGAAAAATATATGAAGATGAACACAAGGAGAGGTTTAACTTCCAGCAAGTCAAGGGACTATATATAAGAAAAGATAATAAAATAACTTACGGTGGAAAAAGGCAACTCATGGATATGAATAAAATAGTTTTCCCATATACAGAACAAGAAGACTTAAATAACAAGATTGTATATTATGAAGGCTCAAGAGGCTGTCCCTTTAACTGTAAATATTGTTTATCATCCACTACTCATGGAGTTAGATTTTTAGATATGGAGAGGGTAAAAAGGGATTTAAAATTTTTTATTGAAAAAGGGGTAAGGTTAGTTAAATTCGTAGATAGAACCTTTAACTGTAATAAAAAATTTGCCAACGAAATATGGGAGTTCTTGGTAAAAGAAGGTGGAGATTGTAGTTTTCATTTTGAGATTTCTGCTGATTTATTAAGCAAGGAGTCTTTAAAAGTTTTAGCTTGTGCAAAACCAAATACTATTCAATTTGAAATAGGAGTTCAAAGCACAAATAAACAGGTATTAAAGAATATAAATAGGGAAATTGATTTTTCAAACATTAAAGAGGAAGTAGAAGAACTAAAGAAAATAAAGAATGTTAAGCAGCATTTAGATTTAATTGCGGGACTTCCTGGAGAAGATTATAAGTCTTTCAGAAACTCTTTTAATGAAGTGTATGAAATAGAACCCGATGAACTCCAACTGGGTTTTTTAAAACTTTTAAAAGGATCCTCTATGCGAGAAGAAGCTGAAAAATGGGGAATGGTTTATTCGCCTTATCCGCCTTATGAAATTTTAAAGACAAAGGACATATCTTACGAAGAACTAATTGTTTTAAAGAAAATAGAACATGTGGTTGATAAATATTTAAATAGTGGTAAATTTAATAATATTCTGCAGTGTTTTATTAATAGTGCCTATTTTGAAACACCTTTTGATTTCTATTATGAACTTGCTCAATTTTTTGAGAATATGGGGTATTTTAAAAGAAATATTTCTTCATCTGATTACTACAAGGTTTTCATTGATTTCAACGAAACCATGAGTATAAAAAATACTGAACTAGTTAAGGATATAGTTAAATTTGATTATTTAAGATTTAATAAGAAAAAAGGACTTCCTACTTTCTTGGAAAATAAGATAGATAAAACCATAGAAAGAGCTATTAAAGATGAGTTAATTGAGGAAAGGAAAATAGATAACCCTAATGAGATTACAATACATAAATTTAACTTTAATATAGAAACTTTTATAGTTGAAAAATTAGAGATTTTCAAGGAAACCTATATTGCCTTTTCAAACACTGATGATGATTATGTTTTCATTAGCAAAAATAAGAAAAAATAGCTGTTAGATTAAATTTAATTAAATATAAATGAAAAATGTTAGGGAGCCAAAGTTAGAAAGTATCTAATTGGTTCCCTATTTAAGGAAAAAGTAACAATTATAATTGGAAAAAGTGTTAAAGTATTATGAATTATAAACGATAGTATAGGCATATACATTTAATAAATGCGTTTATGATATTTTGAAATAAAATACTTGATGATAATAACATATTGAATTACCACAAATAAATAAATAACAAATTATTAAAAAAGCATGCAAATATTAAGATAATATTAACAAAATATGTACTAAATATTAAGTAAATATTTCAGAATACTTGAAATATTTGGATTAGAAAATAAATTTTAATATAAAAACACCAATTAACACTTTTAAAAGTTGGCAATTTGATGTAATATAGTATCATATACTATATTTTATTAATAACACAAAGTTATGTCGAAGGTGGTGATATTTTGGCAATGGATGCAATTAATAAAATTAAAGAGGCAGAATGCAATGCTTCAGCTATTTTGGAAAAGGCAATAGAAGATAGTAAGAACATTATTAAGAATGCTGAGCTTAAAGGAGAAAATGAATACAGTACACTTATAAACAAGGCGGAGGAAGAAACAAAACTTATAAAGGAAAGAGCATTATTAGAAGGTAATATTAAAGCAGAACCTATCTTAAAAATAGGAGAAGAACAAATTAACAAAATAATTAATATTCAAGAAGACAAATTCAATTTAGCTGTAAATTTAGTAATTGAGAGGATAGTGAATTTCAATGGCAATAGTTAAGATGAATAAATTTACACTCTTAGCCTTTGAATCACAAAAATATTCTTTGCTTGAAAAACTACAAACATTTGAAAATGTTGAGTTTGCATATCTTGCAGACCTAGAAGAAAGTGGGTTTAGTGAACTTAAAAGAGATAATGAGAGCATTGAAATATCTGAAATCGAAGGTGAATTATCAAAAATTAATTTTGCAATTGAGCTTTTAAGTAGTCATAGTAAAAAGATAGGTATGTTAAAGAGTTTAAAAGAAGGTAAAAAAGAGATAGGCTATAATAGTTTATCAGAAATGGTATCTAAATCTAATTGGAGCATCATTTATAATGAGTTAAAAGAAAAAGAAAATCTAATTAATAAAAGTAAAAGTGAGATATCTAAGCTTTCAAATAGCATTGAAGAGCTTAGAGCTTGGGAGAACTTAGATGCATCTTTTTCGCAACTTAGTAGTAAATCTACAGTCAGCTTTTTAGGAGTTATTCCACAAGTTTTCATGGAAACTCTTAGAAAAGATTTACAAGATGGATTTGCTGGATACTATTTAGAGGTTGTTGGGGAAGATACACGTGAAGCTAATGTTCTTATGATTTTCCATAAAGATGAAGAAGAGTTAGCTAGCGGGCTACTAAAAAAATATTCCTTTAGCAAAATAATTTTAAATTATGATGGAATTCCTAGAAAGCTTATAGAAGATTATATAAAAAAAATAGCTGAATTAAATCACTCTATTAACAACATTGTTGAAGAAATCAAAAACTATATAATACACCTAGAGGAATTCAAAATGGTGCATGAGTACTATGAAAATAAACTAATAAGACTTAAGTCTGTGGGGTTGTTTTTAAAGAGCGAAAATATTATTGCTATAGAAGGGCATTATCCAACAGAGAACCATGATAAGTTTTTAAAGGTTTTAAGTAGTGCTTTAGGTGAGGAATATTACATTGAGTTCTCAGAGGCCCAGGGGGAAGATGTACCAATACTATTAAAGAATAATGGTGTATTTTCAGCTTTTGAGCCTATTACAGCAATGTATAGTATGCCAAGATACAAGGAAATTGATCCTACACCCTTGTTTGCACCCTTTTATATACTGTTTTTTGGAATGATGCTATCTGATGCTGGATATGGGATCTTAATGCTATTAGCAACTGGTATTGCCTTAGCAAGGTTCAATTTAGATAGTGATATGAGAAAAACTGTTAGAATGTTTTTTTATTTAAGTATATCAACAATTGTATGGGGAGTTCTCTATGGAAGTTACTTTGGGGGCGCAATTAAAATACCTCCAGTATGGATGACTCCTGATAGTGATGTAGGTTTATTAATGATTGTTTCTATAGCTATGGGACTAATTCAAATATTTGTTGGATTAGGAATTAAAGCTTATATACTTATTAGAGACGGAAATCCCTTAGCAGCATTCTTTGATGCAGGATTATGGTATTTTACTCTAACAGGATCAATTATTTGGGCAGTAAATGCATTAGGTGCAGGAGAAACACTTGGTCTAAGTCCTCAAGTTGTAAAAGTTGCAGGAATAATTACTGTAATATCTATGATTTTAATAGTACTTACCCACGGAAGAGGAGAAAAGTCTATAGGTGGAAAACTTGGAACTGGCTTCTACTCACTATATGGAATTACAGGATATGTAGGAGATTTAGTATCTTATACAAGACTTGCTGCTCTTGGACTAGCTACTGGCTTCATAGGTTCAGCATTTAATATTATGGTTGATATGTTAGGAAGATCATTTTTTGCTATTATATTTGCAGCCATAATCTTTACTTTTGGACATATATTTAATTTACTAATAAACGCATTAGGTTCATATGTTCACACAAGTAGATTACAGTATCTTGAATACTTTGGTAAATTCTATGAGGGTGGAGGTAAAGCCTTTAGCCCACTTAAATTTACTTCACAATACTATAATATATTAAAAACAGGAAATGAGGAGGAATAAAATTATGATGGAATTATTTAATGGTCTTGGAGGTATTTTCTTTGGAGCTGTGGGAGTTGCCTTAGCAGCTGCAATGCCAGGGATTGGTTCGGCAAAAGGTGTTGGTATGGTGGGTGAAGCTGCCTCAGGATTATTAACAGAAGAGCCAGAAAAGTTTGGTAAAGCTCTAATTCTTCAATTATTGCCAGGTACACAAGGTCTATATGGGTTCGTTATTGCCCTGTTAGTATCGCTTCAATTATCACCAGATATGAGCCTTGCAAATGGTGCTTATTTAATGATAGCTTGTTTACCTATAGCTTTCGCAGGTTGGAAATCAGCAATTGCACAGGCAAGAACAGCAGCTTCAGCAGTACAAATTCTTGCAAAGAGACCAGAACACAATACTAAGGGTATTATATTAACAGTAATGGTTGAGACATATGCTTTATTAGGTTTCGTTATGTCATTACTACTAGTAACTAGTGCTAACTTTTAATTAAGGGTGTGAAGTACATGTCTAATTTAGAAAACTTAACTTCTAAAATAATAGAGGATGCAGAATTAAAAGCAGAAAATGTAATTAAAGAAGCTAAAGGTAAAGAAATAGAAATAATAAGTAAAAGGGTTGAAGCTGCAAAAAAAGCGGCAGCTACAATGACTGAAAATGCTAACATAGAAGCTAAATCTATGATAGATAGAGCATTATCAAAAGCTGAGCTTGAAGTTAGAAATAGAAAGCTATTTGCTAAGCAACAAGTTATGGATAAAGTTTTTGAGGAAGCTGAAAAGAGACTTAGTAAAATTAATTTAGAAACATTTCAAGAATTTGTAAAAACCTCAATTTTAGCTTTAGATATTGATGGAGATGAAAAAATAATAATGTCTCTTGATGACAAAGCAAAGCTACCGCAGGATTTTTTAGAAAAGCTAAATAAAGCACTTGTTAGTGCTGGCAAAAAAGGAAATATGGAGTTTAGCGATGAAACAAGAAATTTAAATGGTGGATACATTTTAGCTAAAGGTGGAATTGAAATAAACAACTCTTTTAAATCGATGATTTCCTCCTTACGAGATGAACTTGAATATGGGGTTAATAAAATATTATTTGATGAAAACTAAGGAGGTTACGGAAAATGGACAGAATGGATTTTACCCATGCTGTAGCTCGCTTAAGAGTTATTGAAAAGAGACTCCTTGATAAAGTAAAAGTTGAAAGATTACTAGAGTGTGAAACCCCAGAAGAAGTTCTTAAAATCCTTCAAGAAATGCAGTATGGGGAAAGCATTACTGATATTAATGATGTTCATAACTACGAAGATATGTTAAGACAGGAGTTAAAGGATTTGTACCTGAATATGTATAAATTAACTCCTGAAAAATCAATAGTAGATATCATGAGTATAAAGTATGATTATCATAATATAAAGGTTCTAGAAAAAAGTAAGTTAGGTGAAAAAGATTTCTCCAATCTTTTAATTCCAATTGGAACAATACCAATTGATGCACTAAAAAACATGGTTTTTTCAGGTGAAATTAAAGATTTGAGTCCCCTGATGAGAGAGGGGATTAATAAAGTTGAAGAAGACTTTTCCAAAAGCAAAGATCCTCAGAATATAGATATAATACTAGATAAGTTTATGTATAGTGATATTCTTCAAAGAGCTTTATCAACAGAAATAGAGTTTATTATAGAGTTTGTTAAAGCAACTATTGATATTGCAAATATTAAAGCCATGTTAAGAGTTAAAAAACAAAATAAAGATGGTAAATTCCTTGAGAGTATATTAATACCTGGTGGGGAAATAGAAAAAAACATATTTATTTATGGTCTTAATGATACTTTAGAAAACTTTATTAATAATATTTCTAAATCTTCTTATGCAAAGATATTAACATCAATTTTAGAAGAGTACAATAACACAGGAAACTTTTCCTCTATAGAGGTTCTTTTCGATAATAACATTATTGATAGAGCTAAATATGCAAAGAGAGTTAACTTTGGACCTGAACCATTAATTTCATTTATCTTAGCAAAGGAAAATGAGATTAAAATAGTAAGAATTATTATGGTTGGAAAAATAAATAAAGTGCCAACTGAAATAATTAGAGAAAGGTTGCGTGACATATATGCATAAAATAGGTGTAGTTGGTGACAAGGACTCTATTTTGGCCTTTAAAGCAATTGGTATAGATGTTTATCCTGTGATTGATGTTGAAGAAGCAAGAAAAAGAATAGATAGAATGGCCTTCGAAAATTATGCAGTAATTTTTGTCACTGAACAACTAGCTCAGCATTTAGAAGAAACAATTCAAAGATATAACAATAAGATGATTCCTGCAATTATTTTAATACCGAGTAATCAAGGAACTTTAAATATTGGAAAGAAACGAATTAGTGATAATGTTGAGAAGGCTGTAGGTGTGAATATCTTATAGAAAGGCAGGTAAGAAACTTGAAGATTGGTAAAATAGTAAAAGTTTCAGGTCCTTTAGTTGTAGCTAAAGACATGGATGAAGCTAATATATATGACGTTGTTAAAGTTGGAGATAAAGGTCTTATTGGTGAAATAATTGAAATGAGAGGAGATAGGGCTTCTATTCAAGTTTATGAAGAAACTACTGGATTAGGACCAGGAGCTCCAGTAATAACAACTGGAGAACCTTTAAGTGTAGAGCTTGGACCTGGACTAATGGAAGCTATGTTTGATGGAATACAAAGACCACTTGATGCAATAAGAGCTAAAGCTGGAAACTTCCTGACAAAAGGAGTTAGCGTATTTCCATTAGATAGAGAAAGATTATGGAGTTTTGTGCCTTCAGTAACTGAGGGTCAATTGGTGTACAGTGGATATACTATAGGAACAGTAAAAGAAACTTCAATTATTACTCAAAAAATAATGGTTCCCTATGGTGTTGAGGGAAAAGTAAAATCAATAAAAGCTGGGGATTTTACTGTTGATACTGTAGTATGCGAAATTGAAACCTCAAGTGGAATTAAAGAATTGACATTAATGCAAAAATGGCCTGTTAGAAAAGGAAGACCTTATAAGCAAAAGTTAAACCCTGCAGAACCTCTTACTACAGGACAAAGAGTAATAGATACTTTTTTCCCGGTAACAAAGGGTGGAACAGCTTGTGTTCCTGGACCTTTCGGAAGTGGTAAAACTGTAGTTCAGCATCAATTAGCTAAATGGGGAGATGCAGAAATAGTGGTATACGTTGGTTGTGGAGAACGTGGTAATGAAATGACAGACGTACTTAATGAGTTTCCAGAATTAAAAGACCCTAAAACTGGAGAGTCTTTAATGAAGAGAACAGTACTTATTGCTAACACCTCTAACATGCCCGTGGCAGCAAGGGAAGCATCTATTTATACAGGAATAACCATTGCTGAATATTTTAGAGATATGGGATACTCTGTAGCTATAATGGCAGACTCTACTTCAAGATGGGCTGAAGCCTTGAGAGAAATGTCAGGGAGACTTGAAGAAATGCCTGGTGATGAGGGATATCCAGCTTATTTGGGTTCAAGAGCAGCTGACTTTTATGAAAGAGCTGGAAAAGTGGTGTGCTTAGGAGAAGATGAAAGAGAGGGGGCGCTGACTGTTATTGGTGCAGTTTCTCCACCAGGAGGAGACCTTTCGGAACCGGTTACTCAAGCAACCCTTAGAATTGTTAAGGTGTTTTGGGGATTAGATGCAAATTTAGCTTATAGAAGACACTTCCCAGCAATAAACTGGCTTAATTCTTATTCTCTTTATTTGGAAAAAATAGGCACATGGATGAATGAAAATGTAGCTAAGGACTGGACTGATTTAAGAATTGAAGCTATGGCATTGTTGCAAGAAGAAGCGAATCTTGAAGAAATAGTTCGTCTAGTTGGTATTGATGCTCTTTCAGAGGGTGATAGATTGAAACTTGAGGCTGCAAAGTCTATTAGAGAAGATTACCTTCAGCAAAATGCTTTCCACGAAGTAGATACTTATGCTTCTTTAAGTAAGCAATATAAAATGCTGAAATTAGTTCTTAATTTCTATAAGTTAGGAGTTAATGCATTAAATAATGGTGTTTATCTAGAGAAAGTATTAGACCTTCCTTTAAGAGATAAGATAGCAAGATCAAAGTATATAGATGAGAGTAAAATAGACTCCATTGATGAAATTGAAGAAGAATTGAATAAAGAAATCCAAAGATTAATTGTAGAGGGAGGTGTAGTTGATGTTTAAAGAGTACAGGACTGTATCAGAAGTAGTAGGACCATTGATGGTTGTTGAAAAGGTAAAAGACGTAACTTACGATGAACTGGTAGAGATTGAACTTCAAACTGGAGAGAAAAGAAGAGGAAGAGTTTTAGAAATTAGTGAAGATAAAGCAATGGTTCAGCTCTTCGAAGGATCTGCTGGTATAAACTTAAAAGGTAGCAAAGCGACCTTTCTAGGAAGACCTCTTGAATTAGGAGTGTCTGAAGATATGTTAGGAAGAGTATTTGATGGGCTAGGCAGACCAAAAGATGGCGGTCCTAAAATTATACCTGAAAAAAGAATGGATATTAGTGGTGAACCAATAAATCCTGTTGCTAGAAACTATCCATCTGAGTTTATTCAGACGGGGATTTCAGCAATAGATGGACTTAACACCCTAGTTAGAGGTCAAAAGCTTCCTGTATTCTCAGGATCAGGACTTCCACATGCTGAACTAGCAGCTCAAATTGCAAGGCAATCAAGAGTTCTAAGCTCAGATTCAAAATTTGCTGTTGTTTTTGCTGCAATAGGTATTACCTTTGAAGAAGCACAGTTCTTCGTAGATGATTTTACTAAAACAGGAGCTATTGATAGAACGGTTTTATTTATGAATTTAGCAAATGATCCTGCTGTAGAGAGAATAGCTACCCCTAGAATGGCACTAACAACCGCTGAATACTTAGCATATGAAAAAGGTATGCATGTGCTTGTTATTATGACAGACATAACAAATTATTGTGAGGCTCTACGTGAAGTTTCGGCTGCAAGAAAAGAGGTTCCAGGCAGAAGAGGTTATCCGGGATACTTGTATACAGACCTTGCAATGTTATATGAAAGAGCTGGAAGAATAAAAGATAAACCAGGTTCTATTACACAAATTCCAATACTTACTATGCCAGAGGATGATAAAACTCATCCAATCCCAGATCTTACAGGTTATATCACAGAAGGCCAAATAATTTTAAGCAGAGAATTATACAAAAAAGGTATTATGCCACCTATAGATGTATTGCCTTCTCTATCAAGATTAAAAGATAAGGGAATTGGAAAAAATAAAACAAGAGAAGATCATGCAGATACAATGAATCAGTTATTTGCTGCTTATGCTCAGGGTAAGCAAGCTAAAGAACTTGCAGTAATTCTAGGAGAATCTGCACTTTCTGATACAGATAAACAATATGCAAAATTTGCAGAAGCCTTTGAAAGGAAATATGTATCTCAAGGATTTACGTCTAATAGAACTATTGAAGAAACACTAAATTTAGGTTGGGAACTATTAACCATACTACCTAGAACAGAGCTAAAGAGAATTAGAGATGAATATTTGGAGAAGTATTTACCTCAAAGAGGGGATGAGTAGTAATGGCTAGGCTTAATGTTAATCCTACTAGAATGGAGCTCACCAAGCTCAAAAAGAGATTAGTAACTGCAACAAGAGGCCATAAGCTATTAAAGGATAAACAAGATGAGCTTATGAGAAGATTTATAGAACTCATAAAATATAATAACAAGCTTAGAAATGAGGTTGAAGACAAGCTTCAATTATCTTTTAAGCAATTTGTCATGGCATCCGCTGCTATATCTCCAGAGTTTCTTGAAGAAGCAATAGCTTATCCAAAAGAGAGCATTTCTGTGCAGGTAGAACAAAAAAATGTTATGAGTGTTAATGTACCAGTTATGAAGTTTATTAGAAAGCTAGAAAATGATCCTGGTAGTATCTATCCCTATGGATTTGCTACAACATCTTCAGAGCTAGATGATTCTATTGAGCATCTGTATTCAATTCTACCAAAGCTTCTAGAGTTAGCAGAGGTTGAAAAGTCATGTCAGCTAATGGCTGATGAAATAGAAAAAACAAGAAGAAGAGTTAATGCTCTTGAATACATGACCATTCCTCAGTTAAATGAAACTATAAAATATATAAAAATGAAGCTGGATGAAAATGAAAGAAGTGCATTGACAAGGCTTATGAAAGTTAAAGATATGATGGAAAAGCAAAATAGGAGAGCGGAGTAATTTACTTCGCTCTCCTATTTTGGGAATAAAATTTTAAGGATTTAAAAATAAGTATAAATAAACCAGTTCTCTTTGATAAAAAAATATTATATAATGGAGTTAACAAAGTGAGGGAGCAATTTCAATAAAGATATAGGAACTAATAGTAAAATCCTAAGCGATGAACTTAAATACAAGTAACTTTTTGTAGCTTTTTTTATAAAATCACAATATAATGTTTAAGAATAAATTTATAATATTTTTGGTTATAATTTATGGAAAAATTTCAGATAGAAGAGGGGGGACTAACAATGGCAGTAAGAGAAATTTTACAATATGGTGACGATAGATTGAATACTACTTGTGAACCAATAAAGGAAATTAATCAGGAAGTTTTGGATATAGTACAAGACTTAAAGGACACCTTATATGATGGTACGGGGATTGGTTTAGCAGCACCACAAATTGGAATATTAAAAAGAGTAATTCTTATCGACTTAAGAGTGGGTGGTGAACCAATTATATTAATAAATCCTGAAATAGTAGAAAGCAGTGGAAGTGAATGTGATTATGAGGGTTGCTTAAGCTATGTAGGATATGAAGGTGAAGTTGTAAGGCCAACTAAGGTTGTAGTTGAAGGTTTAAATGAGAATGGTGAAGGCATTAGATATAATGCTAAAGGATTATTGGCAAGAGCTTTTTGCCATGAAATTGATCATTTAGATGGAATACTCTACATGTCTAAAGCAGATTCAATGTATGAACTTGTAGAAGAAGAGGAATAAAGAGAGCTAAAAGCTCTCTTTATTTATGGGCTTAAATGATGCTAATTCCTTCAAAGTATAGTTTATTGCCTAATATGGAAGGGGTTTTCTTTAATTTTATTACTGCATTATCCGAAACAGTAAGTTTAGTGTCTACATAAATTTTTATACCTTCATATTCATACAAATCTAGATTATCGGTAGGAGTAAATGATTTCTTAACCTCAATCCATGGGGTTTTAGTAGGAGTTGTACCTCAACATAAATTAGTATTTATTATTTTTAATATTATTATATAGTTGTTTTTTCTTAAATAATCCAAAGCACTATCGCAAATTTTTATCATAAATTACTCCTAAAAATTATTTTTATATAGACTTAATTATTATAATATATTATTATAATATTCTTGCAATGAAATACAATACCCAATTTTAAGTGAGGTGAAGTTATATGGCAATTGAAAAAAATCAAACTATTAAAGAAAGATACAGGTTTTCGAAAACCAAAGAATGGATAGATGAAGAATTTATAAAGATAGAAAATAAGTTCAACCACTATGAGGAAAAAATATCTTCATTGAAAAAATCATCTGGAGGAACCTATAGTGATGATTTACTTCTAGCACAGAAAGTTTTTGAGTTTGTGACAAAAAACCTTTACAAATATAAGGAGGCAAAGGAACAACCATACTTTGCAAGAATAGATTTTAGGGAAAAGCGTAGAGAAGAGGAAAGCTTCTATATAGGTAAGTTTGGACTAAATGATGAGGAACAAAGTGAGGAAGTAGTAATTGATTGGAGAGCACCTATCGCAAATTTGTACTATAGTGGAACTTTTGGACAATCGTACTATAACTCTCCTGCTGGAATTGTTGAGGGAGAACTTTCACTTAAAAGAAAGTTTCTTGTGAAAGATGGAAGTATTGTAGATATGTTTGATGAGGGGATTAATGAATTAATTGTAAAAACTTCTGCTGAAGGCGATGGACTTGTTGATGAGTTTTTGAAAGTTACCTTAGAGCAAAGCATGAGCAAAAAGCTAAAGGATGTAGTAGCAACTATTCAAAGAGAGCAAAATGAAATTATTAGAGCTTATAAAAATAAACCTATAATAATACAGGGTTCTGCTGGGTCTGGAAAAACTACTGTGGCACTTCATAGACTTGCTTATTTAATATATACGTATAGTAATGAAGAAAAAAATGGTAATATATTAGTTGTTGCGCCAAATAAATTATTCTTGGATTATATTTCCGATGTGCTGCCTAATTTAGGTGTATATAATGTGAAACAAAATACTTTTGAAGAACTTTGCGTAGAAATTATGAAAATTAAGGGGAAAATAATTACTAAGGATGAAAAACTATCACAAATCATAGAATGTGAATATCCAAACAAAATAAAGTATATAACTTCATCTAGTAAAGTAAAGGGCTCGTTAGTTTTTAAATCTATTTTAGATAGATATATTAAATACTTGGAAGCAAAGGATACAGAAGTAGAGGATATAGAAGTTGAAGGATATACACTTTTTACTTCTAAGGAAGTGAAGAGACTTTATATAAGGGATTTAGCCCATTTACCAGTAAAAAAAAGAAAAGATGAAATTAAAAAATATTTTAAATCCAAAATGAAGTATAAAATTTCGGATTTAGAAGAATTAATAGATAAAGATTATGGTTTTAAAGTTAAGGATATAAAATCTAATAGTAGCTTTTCAGAAGAAAAAAAACGTGAAAAAATAATTAATATTTATGACGAAAGAGATGAAAAAAAGAAGTCTTTAAAAAGCCATAGTACTAAAGCTTTAAAAGAGTTTTTTACAAATTGGGAGTCTTTAGATTTGTATAAGAGTTATATTGATTTATTTAATGATGAAAATGTTTTTAAAGACATAGCGAAGGATACTATACCGGATAAATTATACCAATATATGAGGGATGAGCTAAATCATAATCATGAAAAGAAAGTAATAGATAGTGATGACCTTACTCCATTAACCTATTTAAAGTTAAAATTTGAAGGGAATACAGTTGATAAATTTATGCATATTGTGGTGGACGAAGCTCAAGACTATAGCTATTTTCAAATGTATTTATTAAACGAAATATCACAAAATAATTCTATGACTATAGTTGGAGATTTAGGACAGGGAATTTATAATTACAAGGGCATTGGGTCATGGAACAAACTTATTGAAAGTGTATTTAGGGAAGATGGTACATATATATCCTTATCTCAAAGTTATCGCTCTACAGTTGAGATAATAAACTTGGCAAATAAGGTGCTAGAGAAACAAAAACTCCATTTAACTCCTGCAATACCTGTATTAAGACATGGAGATAAGCCTCAGATTATTAAGGTTCCTAGCAAGAATCATGAAGTTTCTATAATTGATTCAATTATTCAAGAAGTTCATGAGAAGAAAAAACACTCTGTAGCAGTTGTTTGCAAAAACTATTCTCAGTGTAAGGAACTATATAAAGTTTTAAGCAAGAAATCTTCTTATTCTTGGATTTTAGTTAATAATAGTGAGAAGAATATTAATATGGAAAGACTTATAATTCCAAGCTATATGACTAAAGGATTAGAATTTGATGCCACAATTATTTATGAATGTAATGAAGAAAATTATAATGACAATGACTTAGATAAAAGGTTATTGTATGTGGCATTGACAAGAGCTTTGCATCTTGAATACATTATGTATAACGATACACTAACTAAATTATTAGAATAATTAATAATTAATATTAATTATTCCTATAATATGAAATATGTTATATAATAGTAGTGTTATATAATTTGGTAAAATATTTGTCAAATGGAGGTTTGATTAATGAAGTCAGTTGAGTTAAAGAATAAAATTTATTGGATTGGTGCTGAAAACCCAGAGTTAAGAGTTTTCGATATAATTATGGAAACAAAAAGAGGAACTACATATAATTCCTATTTAATAGATGATGAAAAAGTTGCAATTATTGATACTGTAAAAGATGGATATTTTGAAACTTATTTAGAAAACATAAAAAGCATTATTGGTGATAGAAAAGTTGATTACATAGTAGTTCAGCATACAGAGTTAGATCATAGTGGTTCCCTGATTAAATTATTAGAAGTATATCCTGAGGCAAAGGTTGTAGGTTCAAGAGCAGCTATTAAATATTTAGGTGGTATATTAAACACAAGTTTTCATAATGCAGTTGCAGATGGTGAGATTAATTTAGGAAATAGAAGTTTAGAGTTTATATCAGCCCCAAATCTACACTGGCCAGATACTATATTTACTTATGTTAAACAAGATAAAGTTTTATTTACTTGTGATGTAATGGGTTGTCATTACTGTCCAACCAATTGCATTACTGATTCCTGTTCAGGTGATTATGAAACAGAAATGAAATATTATTTTGATGTAATTATGGGACCTTTTAAAAAGTTTGTTAATGCAGGGTTGGATAAAATTGAAAATCTAGATAAGGAAATTATTGCTCCAAGTCATGGACCAGTGCATATTAGTGATTTAGAGCACTATTTCAATTTATATAGACAATGGGCTAAGGAAGATGCCCCTGAGGACAAGAATATTCAAATATTCTATATATCAGCTTATGGAAATACAGAAGCAATGGCAAAGTTTATAGCCAACACTATTAGTGAAAAAGGAATTAGAGCTGAAGCTCATGAGATAACATCTATGAATATGGGAGATATGATTAATTTGATTGAGAAATCTTCCGGTATATTAATTGGTTCTCCTACGATAAACCAAGATGCAGTAGAACCAGCATGGAATCTGTTAGCTCATGTTAGTGCAATCACTAACAGAGGAAAAATTGGGGGAGCTTTTGGATCTTATGGATGGAGCGGTGAAGGCGTTCCTATGATAAACTCTAGATTAAAGGATCTAAAGTTTAAGGTTTTAGAGGAAGGTTTCAAGTTTAATTTTGTTCCAAGTCAGAATGATTTCGAAGCAGCAAAATCTTACGTAGAAAATTTCTTGCAACTAACTAAATAAGTAAAGAAATCCTGCTGTAACTTAGTTGTTACAGCAGGATTTTTGCTTGTAAAGTACTTATAGATATTATAGATGCTTTGAAATATAATCTATTAAATCCATGCAAATGGAAATAGTACTATCTCCTGTTTCTAACTTAGTATTTAGTTCTACAAAATCCATAGACTTAACTAAACGAGTTTCTATTAAGTGTTTTAGCATATACTTACATTCATCTACAGATAGGCCATCAGCCACTGGTGTGCCTGTGCCTGGAACTAAGGTTGAATCAAGAGAATCTATGTCGTAGCTTAAATGGATGGCATCAATCTTTTTTTCTATTAATGCATTTTGAACTCTCTTCATTACTTCTTCTAAACCTAATTTTCTTATATCTTCTGTTGTATACACATTCAAATTATAGTCTTCAATTAGTTTTAACTCGCCTTCATCTAAATCCCTAGCACCTAAAATAAATACATTTTCTGGTTTTACCTTTTGACCTTGGTAATATAAGTCAGTCAGTGTGTCGTGACCAATACCCATAGCTGCCGCAAGAGGCATACCATGGACATTTCCTGATGGAGAAGTTTCATGTGTATTTATATCTCCATGAGCATCTATCCAAATAACTGCCATATTATCATGATACTTACTACAACCAGATATAGATCCTAGTCCCAAGGAATGATCTCCACCTATCACAAGTGGAAAAGATTTAGACTCTAGGCTGCTATAAACTTGATGAGCTAAATTTTTATTAACATTCAATATAGCATTTAAATATTTCATTTTATTGTGGTGAGTATATTTATCGCACTCAAGAATTTCAGGCACATGTAAGTTTCCTAAATCATATACCTCATGATTGTTTCTCTCTAGCAATTCTATTACACCTTTTTCTCTAAGATCATTTGGACCTAGGTTTACACCTTCTCTATCACAACCATAGAAAAGTGGTACTCCTATAAAGTTTATTTTCATTTAACAATCCTCCTTTGTAATTCAAGTGACAAGCAATTATATAACAAAGTGACAAATTTTATAAGTAGTTTTTAAATTTACAGTAAATTAAAAATATTAAAATAACCAACTATATGTGTTAATATTAGGATACGAGGAAATAATACTTTCTATGTAGAATAATTAAAATAATAATTTAGTATTGGAGGAATAAACTTGAATAAACATAAAATTCTTAACATGCTTGAAGATAATGGGCTCGATGACATAAAGGAAATTAAGAAAAATGAAGATGTGGTTGTAGTAAGCTTTAAATACGCTTTTGACGATTTAGAAGTTTCAGGAGCAGAAAGTTATGCAGCTGAAGAATATGATGGAACTGAAAAGGATGACACATGGTACGAAGATTATTTCTTTCCCTATTTAAATGATACAGCAATAGATAATGTAGAAGATATAATAGATGAAATTAGTGAGGACGAAGATTTAGATTATGAGTTTATAGCCTATGAAGTTTCAAAGGAGCAATCAAACTACGTAGAATTTATTACTGTATTCTATAAAGATGAACTTAATTTTGAATTGGATGAGTTAGATTTTTAGATAAATTTAATTTGTGTACAGGGTTAAGAAACTCCTTTTAGGAGTTTCTTAAAATTTTAAGCTAAAAACTTAGCTTGCTTTTTTATGTAGCTTTTGATATTGAACTATATATTGATCTAACTGTTGTGAACAAAACACAACTATTCTGTCAGTTGGCTTTCTAAATGTCAGTAAAAAATGTAGTAGCTTCTTAAAGGAATTAATCTTATGTTTTAATATACGAATTTTTAAGATCATAGTTGTTCCTCGCTAAACTTATAATTTGTACTTCATATTATAAGTTTAACAAAGAACAAAATAAATGTTAAATACTTTCTTCAGTCAAAATATTTTGTTATTTTACAAATTTTACATAGCTTCGAATGAAAGTTATGGATAATTACAAAAATTACCATTAAATAATTCAGGAAAACTAAGTTATTTCAACATATGTAAATAAATGTAAAAAGGGAACTGTGTCGTAAAGTTAATTTATTCCAAATTATATTTTATACAATTATACTTATTTATAAATTATCATTAGGTTAATTAGTTGTTGAAATTGAAAATACATAGCAATCATAAAGGATATAGCACCTATTTAATTATTTCTATTTTCACAGTTAATAAAGTGTATTTATTAGCAAAAATCACAGAACAATATAGATGTAAATGTTATTAAATATATTTTAGTAACCGCTCTTTACTTTTAGTCATAATTAATAAGTCAATTTTATATACAATACTTTATTAATGGCCATATTAATAGTAAAATAGTTAAGAAATTATTTTCTGTATGCTTAGGTAGTCTTGCATACTATAGTTAATAATTATATTAGCAAAATAAAGTTGCTAAGTTTAATAAACTATTGGATAAAGAAAGGATGAATGTAATGAACATCGAAGAAATGATTGAGAGAATAAATTATTTGTATAGGAAAAGTCAGAATGAAGGTCTTACTGCAGAGGAAAAAAAAGAGCAAGAAGAATTAAGAAAAAAGTACATAGAAAATGTTAAATCCAACTTCAGGCAACAATTAAATGGAATAAAAAGAGTTCCTCCAAAAAAAATACATTAGATGTAGGTGAGAGTATGTCTGTTTATGTTAAAGATTTAATTAGAAATTTTGACCTAGAAATTTTAGTTGAGGGAAACTTAAATGTTGATATCTCTGTTAGTGATATTAATAGACCAGGATTACAATTTGCAGGTTTCTATGACTATTATGACAATAAAAGGGTTCAAATTGTAGGAAAGACTGAGTGGAGTTATTTAGAGTCTTTAAGCACAGAACTTAGAAAACAAAGATTGGATAAGTTTTTTTCTTTTGAAAATCCATGCATTATTGTAACAAGGGGGCTTGAACTCCAAGAAGAGTTTATTCAGGCTGCAAAAAAGTATAAGGTTAATATTTTTAGAAGTAATATTAAATCTACAAGATTTGTAAGTAGAATTACAAACTACTTAGATAGTGAACTAGCACCTGAAACTAGGATTCATGGGGTACTAGTAGATGTTTATGGCATAGGTATTCTTATTACAGGTGAAAGTGGCATCGGCAAAAGTGAGACAGCTTTAGAATTAATTAAGCGAGGACACAGATTAATTGCTGATGATGCAGTAGATATAAAAGAAATTGATGGGTTCTTGTATGGCAATTGTCCTTATATAACAAGAGGAATGCTAGAAGTAAGAGGTATGGGTATTATAGATGTATCTGCAATTTATGGTAGTAGTTCTATTGTAACAAATAAGAAGATTAGCCTTATCATATCTTTAGTTAATTGGGATGATAAACAGGATTTTGATAGACTTGGAGTAGATAAAGAATATACAGAAATTTTAGGAGTATCTGTGGAAAAGATGTTACTACCAATTAGACCAGGGCGTAATATTGCAGTGATAATTGAAGCAGCAGCAGCAAATTTTAGATATCATGCTACCTCTAATAGTACTCCAGTTGAAACTATTGAAAAAAGAATAAGTGAAATGAATTATTAGAAAGTATAATAAACTTTGGCAATTCATGAAATTTTAATTGTAATTCATTCAACTATTTAGTAAAATGAAAGAGATAAATCATATTTTAGGAGGATAAAGCCATGGGAGATTTAAGTAAGCTAGTAAAAAAATATGAATTAGCTTGGGACAAGTATACTAAAGAGGATTTAGATAAAGTTTTTGCGTTATCAGAAAGATATATAGATTTTATGTCAAAATGCAAAACTGAAAGAGAATGTGTAAACGAGTTCATAGTTCTTGCAGAAAAAGAAGGATATAGAGATATAAACTCCTTTATTGCTGAAGGAAAAAAACTTCAAGCTGGAGATAAAGTATATGCAAACTGCATGGGAAAAACTTTAGCTTTATTTTTAATTGGTTCGGAGCCAGTAGAAAAAGGTTTTAAAATTTTAGGTGCTCACGTTGATTCTCCAAGATTAGATCTTAAGCAAAATCCATTATACGAGGATTCAGATTTTGCTATGTTAAAAACTCACTATTATGGTGGAGTAAAGAAATATCAATGGGTTACTATTCCACTAGCAATTCACGGAGTTGTAATTAAAAAAGATGGAACTACTGTTGATGTAGTTATTGGTGAAGATGATAAAGAGCCAGTAGTAGGTATTTCAGATTTATTAATACATCTTGCTGGAGATCAAATGGCTAAAACTTTAGCAAAGGGTATTGAAGGTGAGAGCTTAAACGTTTGCATAGGAAGTATGCCAATCGAAGATAAGGAAGCTAAGAATAGAGTTAAGTTAAATGCTTTAAGATTACTTAACGAAAAATACGGAATAGATGAAGAAGATTTCGTTTCTGCTGAATTAGAAGTTGTGCCAGCAGGAAGAGCAAGAAGCTACGGATTAGATAGCTCAATGGTTATGGCTTATGGTCATGATGACAGAATCTGCTCTTACACATCCTTCGAAGCTATGATGAATATTAAAGAAACTGATAAAACTTGTATAACTTTACTTGTTGATAAGGAAGAGGTAGGAAGCATAGGAGCTACAGGAATGCAATCAAGATTCTTTGAAAACACTGTAGCTGAAATAGTGAACTTAATGGGAGATTATAGCGACTTAAAAGTTAGAAGAGCATTAGCAAATTCTAAAATGTTATCTTCTGATGTAAGTGCTGCTTTTGATCCAAACTATCCATCAGTAAGTGAAAAACAAAACAATGCATTCTTTGGTAAAGGTATAGTATTTAACAAATATACTGGAGCTAGAGGAAAAGGTGGATGTAACGATGCAAATCCAGAGTTCATTGCTGAGTTAAGAAGAATAATGGATAAACATAACGTATCATGGCAGACTTCAGAACTTGGAAAAGTTGACCAAGGCGGCGGTGGTACAATTGCTTATATCTTAGCTGAGTATGGAATGGAAGTTATTGACTCAGGTGTTGCTCTCCATAATATGCATGCACCATGGGAAATAGCAAGTAAAGCTGATATATATGAAGCATGCAGAGGTTATGAAGCCTTCTTATTAGAAGCTTAAAATATTTTAAAGTAAATATTAAAGGGTAGACTGTTTAATTATAGTCTACCCTTTTGAATTATGATGTTAATTTACCTATAACTTCGCATATAGATGAAGAGGTAATTTAGTAGTAAGTGTTCCTGTTACATAAGTACACATTAGTTATCAGGTAAATAAAATTTGCAAACTCCGTAGAGATTATAGGCTATAGGAATAGTTGACATGTCTACAAAATCCATATCATATTTTCCATCCCAAGGATAAATTGAGACGTACTTTTCATTGTAAATATTTAAAACATACTTTATTTTTTCAAATTCTATATAAATCTTATATAATGGTACTTCTGGTAAGTTTGAAGGCTTTTCTACAAAGTTTTCAGTTTTTAAAGAGTTTAAAAAGTTATCCATATCTACATAATTAGCTTTATCTAAAGTTTTTTCCTTATATAAGTCTGAATAAAACACCACCATTGATTGTGGAACTTCATTTTTGTAGAAAGTAAGAAGCCCATTAGTATAGTAATAGTTTGTAGGCTTTTCGTCATGAGAAATTTTACTAATCATACTGCAACCAGTGAAGTTTATTAAGGTGAAAATTAATAAAAATATGATTATGACTTTTCTTTTCAATATATCAACCCCTTTTTCCATATAACATTATGAAAAATATTACAAGATTATTACTTATTTTATTACTTTTCAAAATAAATTCAGAATTTATTCTTTAAGTCTTGGCGGTACATTCAATATGGATGAGAAATTAATAAGTTTTTGTTTTGTATAAGTTTAGATCATCTTTGAGAAAATATTTTGACGACCCAAATTCTACGGCACCAGCTTTTGAAAATCCAAGAAAGTAAATACTATAATAACGTAAAAAAACCATATTCTTTTGAACATGGTTTTTTTGTGGTGCCGATGGAGGGATTCGAACCCTCATGGTTTCCCGTTCGATTTTGAGTCGAATGCGTCTGCCATTCCGCCACATCGGCAAATATAGTTTATGAAAGTAATTATCTTAAAATCTTTAATAAAATAATCAACAAATTTATATTACCATAGATGTTTATCCATTTCAATATATATAAGAAAAAAATAGCAAAAAAGTTCAAAAGTTATTCTTTAATAAAGTTGAAAAACCATTTTTATACGTATATAATTAGTTTGTAATTATAATGTTTATATTTAGATTGGAGAGTATCATAATGAAGAAAGTCCTAGAAAATATTATTGAAAAAAACAAGGAATGGTCGAAAAGGGGAGAAGTTGCATCATATATTCCGGAACTTGCTAAAGCTAATCCCAATGCCCTTGGAATTTGTGTTACCACTCTTGATGGTGAAGAACACTTTGCCGGTGATTATGATGCCAAGTTCACTATTCAAAGTATTTCTAAGGTAGTCACTTTGATGCTTGCTATTTTAGATAATGGGACTGAATATGTTTTTTCTCAAATAGGAATGGAACCAACAGAATCAGCTTTTAATTCAATCGTAAACCTAGAAAATAACAAGCAAAAAAAGCCTTTAAACCCAATGATAAATGCAGGAGCTATAGCCACTGTTTCCCTAATTAGTGGTGACACTGCTGAAGAAAAGTTTAATAGAATACTAAAGTTTACAAGAAAAATAACAGGAAATGATAGCATTGATGTGAATAACAATGTCTATTTATGTGAAAAGGCTACTGGTGATAGAAATAGAGCTTTGGCATATTATATGAAAGGAAACGGAATAATACAAGGTGATGTTGAAGATATCTTAGATGTATATTTCAAAGCTTGTTCTATGGAAGTAACTTGTAAAGATATTGCAAGAATTGGAGCACTGCTTGCAAACGCAGGAGTACTTTTAAATAATGAGAGAGTTATATCAAGAGAAGCTTGTAGAATTATTAAAACAATAATGGTAACTTGTGGCATGTATGATGCCTCAGGGAAATTTGCTGTACATATAGGAATCCCAGCTAAGAGTGGAGTTGGTGGAGGTATTATGGCAGCAGTACCAAGAAGAATGGGAATTGGCGTCATTGGACCAGCACTAGATCATAAGGGAAATAGTATTGCTGGAATAAAGGTTCTTGAAAGCTTGTCACATGAGTTCGATTTAAGTATTTTTTAAATTTATTTTAAATTTGGTCTTTTTTAACACGGTCTAATTCATAATTAGGGCGTGTTTTCATTAATTATAAAATTTTATTGATATGCAATGTATTTGATTATATGTCCTTAGGTAGCTTAAAGTATAAAATGATGTAGGAACTAGATAATTGGTTTCTATAAGGGAATTATTGTTATGGATAGTTGGTAATGCTATAATTAAATAATAACTTTATCTAAGAAGTGAGGAAAATAAATGTTAAGATTTCTAGATGCAGGTGAATCTCATGGAAAAGCCTTGGTAGCAATTCTTGAGGGTGTGCCATCAAATATTAAAATAAATATAGACAACATTAACTATGAACTCAGCAGAAGACAAAAGGGGTATGGCAGAGGAAATAGGATGAAAATAGAAAAGGATAGAGTTGAAATTTGGTCTGGATTAAGAGGGGGATTTACTACTGGAAATCCTATAACTTTAGTGATTTTTAATAAAGATTATGATAATTGGCAGAATACCATTCATGATGAACCAGAAGGTACTGAAAAAATAGGCATTGCAAGACCTGGCCACGGAGATTTTGTGGGTTTTATGAAATATAAAACGGGGGATATTAGAAATACTATAGAAAGAACCTCTGCAAGAGAAACTGCAATAAGGACAGCTGTTGGGGCTATTTGTAAAGAAGTTCTTCAATTTTTACATATAGATATTAGGAGCAGAGTAAAAAGTATAGGACATATAATTGATAAAGAAGTAGATATTTTTGATGATACAATATATAGAGTTATTGAGGAAAGTGAACTCCGAGTTTTTGATAAAGAAGTTGAGAGTAAAGCTAAAAGAGTAATTGATAAACTAACTCTTGAGGGAGATACTATAGGTGGTAGAGTTAAAGTTGAAGTAAGGGGATTACCCATTGGAATAGGTAGTTATAGTCATTACGATAGAAAGCTAGATGGAATATTAGCCCAGGGTATTATGTCAATTCAGGGTATAAAAGCCCTAGAGTTTGGAAATATAATAGACTCATCTATGATTGGAAGCAGTTTTCATGATGAGATGTATTTAAATAATGGCACAGTTTGCAGAAATACTAATAATAGTGGGGGAATAGATGCTGGTATTTCAAACGGCAATAATATTGCTATTACAGCCTATATGAAACCCATACCAACAGTAAGAAAAAACCTTAAAACTGTAAATTTAATCACAAGGCAAAATACAACTACAAGGTATGAAAGATCTGATGTTTGTGCAGTAGTGCCTGTTTCAATTGTTATTGAAAATATTGTGGCATTTGAAATATTAAAAGAAGTATTAAAAGTTTATCCTGGTGATGAATTTAACACCTTATTAAAATATATAGAAGAAGATAGGAAGTGACTCAATGGAGAAAAAGAGATTACTCATTTTAGATGGTAACAGTTTATTATATAGAGCTTTTTATGCTATACCTGAGCTAACAACTTCAGATGGAATACATACCAATGCAGTTTATGGATTTACAAGTATGCTCTTAAGAATGATTGATGAATTAACACCAGATTATATTGTTACAGCTTTTGATAGAGCAGCGCCAACCTTTAGACATGTAGAGTATGGAGAGTATAAGTTAGGAAGAAAAAAAACACCTGATGAGCTGTCTATGCAGTTTCCAATAGTTAGGGATTTACTATCTAAACTAGCTATCAATATTTTTGAACTTGATGGTTATGAAGCAGATGATTTAATTGGTACCTTATCTGTATTTGCTGAAAATAATGGTATAGAATCCTATATAGTAACTGGAGATAAAGATGCACTTCAATTAGCTACAGATAATGTAAAAGTAGTAATAAATAAAAAAGGTATGACAGAAAAAGAAATATACGATAAGGAAAGAATGATTACGGAACTTGGAGTAACACCAAAGCAATTTATTGATGTAAAAGGGTTAATGGGTGATAAATCAGACAATATACCAGGGGTGCCGGGTATAGGAGAAAAAACTGCATATAAGTTAGTTAAGGAATATGGAAATATAGAAAACTTACTTAACAATTTAGATAAAGTAAGTGGGAAAAAGCTTAAGGAGTCCCTTATCGAGTACAGTGAACAAGCAATTTTCAGTAAGAAACTAGCAACTATAATAACAGATGTACCAGTAGATATTGATTTAGAATCCATTAAATCTAAAGAGGAGTTTGATATAAAAGGCATAAGGGAGCTCTTCTATAAACTTCAGTTTAAATCTCTTTTAGAAAAAGTAGAAAAAATCAATGGAAATGCTAATGAAGCCAAAGATGAACCTATAGTTAATGCAGAGTACACAGATATAAATAAAGTTTCAGATTTAAATCAGTTAATTATAGATTTAGAAAAGAGTCCTGTTTATGCGCTTTTTGATGTGAAAGATACCAATGTATTTTCAAAATTATATCTTAACAAACTCTATTTAAATTATGAAGGTAATAATTATTCTATCCATATACAAAAGCTCATAAATGAAAATATGGAAGAGACTATTCAATGGTTAAAAAAAGTATTTCAAGTATCACAAGGAAAGATTATAAGTCATAGTGTTAAAAATGCTTATAGTGCTATGTTAAAGTTAGGAGTAGACCTATCACTTATAAAATTTGATACTGAAATCGCAGCCTATTTAATTGAGTCATCCAAATCTGAATATAGTTTAAAGACTTTAGTAGAGGAATATTTAAGAGAAAGTTTTCAAGGTGAAGAGGAAAACTTGTTCGTCAATGGACTATCCTTCCTTCCAAAGTTATATGAAGTTCAGAAAACACGTATTGAAGGATTAAATATGGAAAATTTACTATATAATATAGAGCAGCCATTAACTAAGGCAATAGCACTTATGGAATGTGAAGGCTTCAATATTGATAATATTACTTTAGATACTTTAGGAAAAAAATTCAAAGAAGAAATAGATAGCCTTACAAAAGAAATATATGAATTAGCGGATGAAAGTTTTAACATTAATTCTCCAAAGCAATTAGGAAAAATACTGTTTGAAAAATTAGACCTTCCTGTTATAAAGAAAACAAAGACAGGATATTCAACTAATGCAGAAGTGCTAGAAGCACTTAAGGGAAAGCATCCTATTTTAGAAAAGATTCTTTATTATAGACAAATAACAAAACTTTATTCCACATATATTGAAGGGTTAAAAGCTGTAATAGATGTGGATGGAAGAATACACTCCAATTTCACACAAACAGTAACTACTACAGGAAGGTTATCAAGTACAGAACCTAATTTGCAAAATATACCTATTAAATATGAAAATGGAAGAGCAATTAGGAAGGTTTTTATTCCTTTTAATGAGGAATCTATGATTTTATCAGCTGACTATTCTCAAATTGAACTGAGAGTATTGGCTCATATATCTGGTGATGATAACTTAATAAGTGCTTTTACACATAGTAGTGATATCCATACTAAAACTGCTTCGGAGGTTTTTGGAGTACCAGTAGAAGAAGTTACAAAAACTATGAGAAGCAATGCAAAAGCAGTTAACTTCGGAATAGTTTACGGAATAGGAGATTTTAGCTTAGCTCAGGATTTAGGGATTTCTAAGGCACAAGCTAAGGAATACATTGATACCTACTTAGAAAGATATCCAAAAGTAAAAGAATACATGGATAAAGTAGTAGAAGAAGCAGAAGGTAGTTCTTATGTAACAACTATTTTGAATCGTAGAAGGTTTATACCTGAAGTTAATTCATCTAATAAAGTAGTTAAGGCCCTAGGGAAAAGATTGGCAATGAATGCACCAATTCAGGGAAGTGCAGCAGATATTATAAAAATTGCTATGGTTAATGTTCACAAAAAGCTTTTAGAAAAACAGCTGAAAAGTAAATTGATTTTACAGGTTCACGATGAATTAATTTTAAATGTATATAAGGATGAATTAGAACAAGTTAGTGCTCTTGTAAAAGAAGAAATGGAAAATGTATTGTCCTTATCTGTTCCTTTAGTTGCAGATGTGAGTGTTGGAGAAAATTGGTATGAAGCAAAGTGATGGTGGGATTTTTGTTGTAGGATTAACAGGCAATATAGGAAGTGGGAAAAGTACCATATCTAATTTCTTAAAAGAAAAGCAAATTCCCTTAATAGATGCTGATATTATATCTAGGGAAGTAATGATAAAGCATCCAAGTATACTAAAGGAAATAGAAGATAATTTTGGGAATGATTTCTTCGATGAAAATGGTAACTTAATAAGAAAAAAGTTAGGGAATGCCATATTTTTAGATATCACAAAGAAAATTAAACTTGAGGAGATCATTATCCCTTATATTATTAAAGACATATTTCAAAAAGTTAAGGAGTATGATGATAATGGGGATAAAATTTGTGTTGTAGATGCCCCAACTCTTATAGAAAACAATTTGCATTTTTATATGAATGCCATTATACTTGTTATGGTAGATAAGAATCTTCAACTTAAAAGAGTAATGGAAAGAGATTCACTAAATTTACAAGACGCAATAAGTAGAATAGATAACCAAATGCCACAAGAAGAAAAATTAAAATATGCAGACTTTGTAATAAGTAATAATGGTACTAAAGATAACGCTAAGAAGCAACTTGATGAAATATTAATATTATTAAATAATTTTAGGGGGAAAGATGGCAAAAAGAAAGAATCGTGTAATGTTAATCATACTAATCATATTATTGCTAATGGGGATTAACTTTAAAACAATCGTAAAATTTGCATATCCACTAAAATATGAGGAGTATGTGATTAGATACAGTAGTAAATATAATGTTGATCCTTATTTAGTAATATCGGTGATAAATACTGAAAGCAAATTTAATGAAAAAGCTATTTCTTCGAAAGGTGCTTATGGGCTAATGCAAATAATGCCTGAAACGGGTCAATGGATTTCACAATATGTAGGAATTAGTCCATTCAATGTTGATATGATGTATGACCCGGAAATTAGTATCAAAATGGGATGTTGGTATTTAAATAATTTAAGTAAAGAATTTAATGGAAATACTGAACTTATTTTAGCAGCTTACAATGGTGGAAGAGGAAATGTAAACAAGTGGCTTTCTAATGAGGAATATTCAAAGGATGGAAAAACTTTGCATAACATCCCATTTAAAGAGACTGAAGAATATGTAAGAAAAGTTAAGTTTAGTTATAAGATTTATAAGTTGTTATATAATTTAAATGAGAATCCATAGTTTCATTGGATTCTCATTTAAATACTAAGCAAATATTGATATTTAATATTGAACTTATTCTTTTTTAGTGCTATAATATTTAAGAAAGTTAAAGTTTAAGCAGGTGTGCTGGAATCGGCAGACAGGCACGTTTGAGGGGCGTGTGTACATCGTACGTATGGGTTCAAGTCCCATTACCTGCACCACTTTTTATACAGTCATGCAGATGTGGCGGAATTGGCAGACGCACTAGACTTAGGATCTAGCGCCTACGGCGTGGGGGTTCGACTCCCTTCATCTGCACCAAAAAACACCTACAATAATGTAGGTGTTATTTTATTTAAATAAACTATATTATTAATTGAACATAAAGCATATAATGTATTAGATAATAATGTTTTGGAGGGATTATGTGTCAAGGCATTTTACTAATCCAATTTATCTAAGTGAAAGAATAGAGAACATAATCAAAAGTTCTGAGTTTTTAGGTAAAGGAAATAATGGAGTTGTATATAGAATTGACGAACATACTATAATTAAGATTTTTAACGAAGAAAAAGTATGTAAAAAAGAATATGAAGTTTTAAGACGGTCAAGAAAATCCTCCTCATTTCCTAAAGTCTATGGGCATGGAAGATATTATATTATTAGAGACTATGTTGAAGGAATACGATTAGATAAATACTTAAATAAAAATAACTTTAATTTTAAACTAGCTAAAAGTGTGGTGGAATTAATAAGGGATTTTAAGAAAATGCAGTATAAAAAGCTAGATATAAGATGCAAGGATTTATATGTACAACCTGACTTTTCTCTTAAAGTTATTGATCCTAAAAATAATTTTCAAAGAGAAATGCCTTATCCAAGACACTTAATGAAGGGTATGCATAAGCGAAAGAAACTAGAGGAATTTTTAGATTATGTAAAGTTTATTGATCCTATACTTTATAAGTATTGGAGTGAAAATGTTTATTTGTATTTAGAAAAAAGGCAAAATGATAAATAAAATTTTCAGGGGAATAATATTTAAGATATTATTCCCTTTTACTATATGTAATTCAAACCAAATAAATAGAATTATTAATATATATTAAGAAAGGAACATAAAAGTTATGATAAATAGAAACTTTAATAAGCCAACAAAAGAAGAACTAAAGAAGAGTCTTACATTAATACAATTTACTGTGACTCAAGAAAATGGAACAGAAAAGCCTTTTGACAATGAGTACTATAAAAATAAAGAACCAGGCATTTATGTAGATATAATATCTGGCGAACCACTTTTTAGTTCTATTGATAAATTTGATTCAGAATGCGGCTGGCCATCTTTTACAAAACCATTAGTAAAAAATAATATATTTGAAAAGGCAGATTTTACTTATGGAATGCACAGGATAGAAGTAAGAAGTACATTAAGTGATTCTCATTTAGGGCATGTTTTTTCAGATGGACCTATAGATAAAGGTGGCTTAAGATACTGTATTAATAGTGCGGCGTTAAAATTTGTTCATGCAAATGACCTACAAGAACAAGGTTATGGACAGTTTAGTAACTTATTCCAATAAAATCACTAGTAGAATAAATTGCTCTGTTGATTTTTGAAGAGTAATGTTATACTATAGATGTGCACCCCAGGGGGGACTCTTTTTAAGGAGGAATATATTATGAATAAAGAAAAAAAGGATGCAATTAAATATTTAAATATAGCTAGAGGTCAAATTGAGGGGATAGTGAGAATGATTGAAGAAGAAAGATATTGTATAGATATATCTAATCAAATTATATCTTCAGTTTCTCTTCTGAAGAAAGCTAATGGTGTAATTATTAAGCAACATCTTCAGCATTGTATTAAAGATGCATGTTGTGAAGGAGATTTAGATAATAAGTTAGATGAAATTTCAACTTTATTAGAGAAATTAATTAACAAATGATTATTTTAAGTTAAAATGAATCTATAAAAGTTTTACATAGTAAAATGAAAAATATAAAATTTTAATAAAAATATTTATTATAGAGCTGTAATAAATTTAAGCTGAGTGTGCGGTAATCCTAAATAGCACTTTAATTTATTTATAAATAAAAACCTTAAAGTATGTAGTTGTATTTTCAAATTTCACCAAGTGTATTAGCAAAGCTCATATTTTGTAACATTAATATAATATATTCATAAAATATAGTAGAGTATTAAATACTCTACTATATTTTTATAAAGGTGGCATAAGACATGTATTATTACAACTGTAGCTTATTAACAAAGCTCAAGCTGTTAATTATATTACTAATATTATGTGAATTAGAAAAACATCCATGTCCCAACCCATGTCCATGTCCATGCCCAAGACCTTGCCCAACGGGACCAACGGGACCAAGAGGTGAAAGAGGA
>NZ_DGLI01000016.1:10055-35457 GCF_002387895.1 Clostridium sp. UBA4548 | reverse complement strand
ATTCGCCAAGGAACCCTATAACTTATCTGATAGAATTACTTTAGATATTGCTACCAATACAATTCACAAATTGATGAATAACAGGAGTTTTAAATTTGTAGAAGAGGCATTTATTCACTCAGACCAAGGAAGTCATTATACAAGTCCTAAATTTCAGAAGTTATTAAAGTCATATAATCTTGGTCAATCTATGTCCAGACGGGGCAATTGTTGGGATAATGCCCCTCAAGAATCCTTCTTTGGACACATGAAAGATGAAATGCACTATAGAGATTGCACTAGTTTAAATGAACTTAAATAAGTAATTGATGATTACATGGACTATTATAATAATTATAGATGTCAGTAGAATTTAAAAAAGCTGACCCCTGTACAATACAGAAATCAGCTTCTAGTTGCTTAACTCTCTTTTTATAGTGTCCTTGATATAGGATCCGGTTTCAAAAACCTAGACTTTTTATTATAAAATTCTTATTCTTTAGCCAAGATGATCATTGAAGCAATTATTAATATGCTTCCGAAAACTACTCTTAAAGTTAAAGCTTCTTTAAGTATCAATACACCTAGAATAAGGCTTACTATAGGTTCTAAGGTGCTAAATATAGCTGCATTAGAGGACCCAATGATTTTTACCCCTTGTAAGAATGCCATTAACGCAACTACCGTAGATATAAAGGCTAGCAGTAATATAGCAATAAAGCTATAAAACTCTATATTGAAATTAAGGGTATTAGTAGCTACTCCAAATATAAGTTCAGAACCTGCCGCAAGAAGCGATACATAAAAGGTCATCACATAACTATTTATGGCTTTAATTTCTTTGTGAGAGGCTCCTAAAACATATAGTGAATAACATAAGGAAGAAAGTAGTCCTAAGAGTATTCCCATAGGATTATATGTAGTTCCTCCTACCTCTATCATAGTAAAGATACCACCTATTGATAAAAGCAGGCATACTATTTTCTTTAATTGTACTTTTTCTTTAAAAATTATAGTTGAAAATAAAGTAACTATAGCTGGATAAGTATAAAGAAGCATAGTAGCCATACCTACTGATATATAGTTATAAGCCATGAACAAAGTGGCTGAAGTCAATGAGTACCCTGCAATACCAAGTATAATTACTAACTTAACTTGACTTTTATTTAACTTCATTGATATTTTATTAGTCTTCAAATAGTAAAATATCATTAAAGAGGCAAATAAAAACCTCAAAAATAGCGTAGTTATAGTATTGGCTCCTCCGTTATATGCTAACTTTGCTAATATAGGCATAATTCCAAAAGAAACTGCAGATAAAATTATATATAATACCCCATTTAGTTTGTCGTTTTTCCCCATTTTGTCCTCCAATAAATTCTTTTATTATAGACTTTCAATGTGTTTGTTAAAGTAGCTATCTCCTACCTTATTATACATTATTATCTATATCATTACATTATAAATCTAGAGAATACAAAATATTTAAAAGAAAAATCACTATAATAATTTACACTTCTTATAGTTATTCCATTAATTTTCCTAACCATTAATTATGTTTTTATATATAGCTTCATAGGTTGCCCAAAAATTTTCTAGGGTAAATCTTTCATAGAGTAACCTTTCACCATTTTCTCCTTTAACTTGAATTTCTTGATCCTCATAAGCCTTTTTCATGGTTTCATATATAGCTTCACTACTTTGATCTTTTATTATATAGCCACACTGCTTTTCAAGAATACGCTCCAAATCCCCTACTTTAGTTGCCATTACTGGCACTTTTACATAGGCTGCTTCTAACATTACTAATGGAGGTGCTCCACCTTCACTGAAGGATGCTATTATAGAACAATCACAAAGCTTTAAATAATCTATAGGATTATCCACAAAGCCTGTAATGAATATACTTTTTTCTAATCCACTACCTTTTATTTTCTTTTCAACTTCCCCTCTTAAATCACCATCGCCAATTAAAAGCAGCTTACCCTTATTGCCTTCCTTAATAAATCTTGAAAAGGCTTCAATGACGTTTATGTGATTTTTTATTGGATGAAATCTCCCCACCATTCCAAAGACAAAATCTTCTTTAGAAATGTGATATTTATTTCTTATGCTTTCTTCTGTTTCTTTTCGCTTAATTCCTTCAATATCAATAGCATTATTTACTACAAACTTACCCCCTTTAAAACTTTTTTCTTCTAATAAAAGTTTTAAATTATTAGAAATAGTAATGTAGTTTTTAAAGGTTTTTAATCCTAATATACTTAATGGAGTAAATAATAATAATTTTATTTTGCTATTCAAAAAATCATATCTAAAATCACTGTGTATAGTAGCTACAGTTTTTTTATTTATCCTTGACCTATAAATTAAATGTATCAAGGAAGTTCTTGCTCCATGAAAAACAACTAAATGGCAATCACTTTTATTTATATAATCTATTAATGGTAAATTCTTTGTAGCTTTTTTAAACACTTCATTTTTTATGTTCTTACTTATTGCCTTATCATATAAAATTCCTTTTCCTAAAAAGGCTATTTCATTATAAAAAGCCTGGTTTTTTTCATTGCATATATTAAGAACATGATTTCCCGCTCCACCATTATCATCCCCAGCTATTACATGTAAAATCTTCATAACATCCACCTCTATAAAATATATAACTAACTTATAAAATAAAGTATAGGTTTCACCTATACTTTATTTGGTCTTATTACTTTTCTTTTATAACTTGAATTAAAAACTTAGGTATAGAAGATAACCTTTTAACTCTCCAAGGTTCTTTTGCAACCCTATAAAACCACTCTAAACCTATATTAATCATCCACTTGGGTGCTCTGTTTACTTTTCCTGCAATTACATCAAAGCTTCCTCCCACACCCATAAATACCTTACATGGTAATTCATCCATATATTTAATGATAAAGTTTTCCTGCCTTGGTGCTCCCATAGCTACAAATAAGGCATATGGGCTCTTTTCTTTTATATCACCAATTATATCATCACAATTTTCCTGATCAAAAAATCCATTATGATACCCTAATATATTAAGGTCTGGATATTTTTTCTTTAAATTTAACACGCACTGCTCTATTATTTCCTGAGATGCTCCAACTAAATAAATTCCTTTGTTGGTTTCTGCACAACGTCTTACAATTTCATCCATAACTTCTATACCAGCAGTTTTTTCTTTTACAGGTTGTTTTACCATTTTTGCTGCTATAATTGTTCCAACTCCATCAGGTATTATTATTGCATTATCTGAGGTAAAATTTCGAAATAAACTTTCATTGTTTAAACCTTGAAACAGAACCTCTGGATTCCCTGAAACAATATGAACCTTTTCATATTTAAAGATTTCATTTATAAGATTTGATTTTGTATCTGAATAAATATTATAATTAAGTAATTTAGTACTCATTGAATCCTCCAAGTTTTCCTCATAAATTTATAAAACTTATGATATTTTAGCTTTTACTTAAAATTCCCTCAAGTTCTAATACTATTTCATCCTTTGAGTCTAACTTTTTGGCTATTTCTAAGTGAAGTTTTGCTTGTGTTGTATCATTAATATTAATATAACACATAATTAAATTTGTGCAAATTTCTATTGATTTAGTAACTTCAAAAGCTTTTCTAAAATACTGAATTGCAAAATCATAATTTCCTAAGCAAGCATGATTAATTCCAAGTTCATTGACTACTTCTATGTAATCACTACTTATTGCTAAAGCTTCATTTAAATAGTATACAGCTTTCTCAAAGTTTTCCAAAACTCTATAAGCTACAGCTATAAAATAGTAAATTTCTGCACTATCTCCTAAGGTATCTACAAGAGGAAGTAAAATTTTAAGTGCTTCTTTAGGGGCTTCGTACACCATTTCTTTACCTTTATCATACTCAGTAATAGTATTTAAGGAAGTTTTTAGTTCTGAAACCTCTTCTGTAACCTGACCTCCTAGAGATATATATTGATTAACTGCATATAAAGCTCCCTGAAAATCCTTATCATCTCTTTTAATTAAAGCTTCGTAGTAATAAGGTTTTGTATAATTACTTATTCCTTTTCCCCTTTGTATTAAGTTTAATTCTTCATCTTTAAAATTATTATTTTTATTTCTAAGAGCATCTACAAGTAGCAAGGCTTTGTCGAAAACTTCCTTGCTTTCATCCATCTCTAATAGCCCTCTTAGCAATATGTAAGCATCTTCATATTTTTCTTCTTTAATATACTTAAAAATTATTCCCTTAATGAATCTATCGCTATTTGGTACATGTTGTATTAGCTTTTTATAAGTTTCATTAAATTTAAATTCTTTATCAGCACCTAAAACATAAAACATTCCCTCGATAAACATATTTACAGGTATATGTTCTAGATTTTCTCCTGCTTTTGCCTTATCAACAATTTCATCTCCTCTTACTGGAAGAAATGTATTTTCAACAAATTTAAAATCATTTATCTTACTTTCCTTTTTTATTTCCAAGAATAATACTTTTGATAGTTTCTCCAATAAATAACTTTCAATACTCATATTCCACCATCCTATATGTTTGAATATTTTTATACAAATAATAAAAAAATAACCTTTATTACTTATATATAAACTAATTTTTCTCTGACTTTCTATATTACCATAGAATTGATTATTATACTAGAAATATACAGTATATTTAATATTATAAACAAAGTGAAAATTTTATTGCAATCCCAAAGATATTAATTTATAATTAATTTGTTTTATGTGTATATATATAAATAGTATTTAAATAAAATCCTGTGTTTGATGTTTTATTTATTCAATTATTTATTTTATTTATGTAAAATTATTTATTCAATTAATGTATTTTATTTGAACTGAAAATCTATATACATAAAACTAATGATTATTTCATAATTTAACTATAATAATTATATTACACCAATTGAAAGAATATAGAAAGAGGGTATGGAATTGTATAAGCTAAACCAAAACGAAACGCCACTTTTTGATGCCTTAATGGAATATGTAAATAGAGAAACTCTTCCTTTTCATGTTCCTGGACATAAAAAAGGAGTAGGAGTAGATAAAGAATTTAAAGATTTTATGGGAGAAAACCCATTCAAAATTGATGTGACAGTTTTTAAGCTTGTGGATAGCTACCATCATCCAACAGGTCCAATAAAAAAAGCACAAGAATTGGCTGCAGACGCCTATGGCTCTGATGCTTGCTTTTTTTCTGTACACGGTACTTCTGGAGCTATACAAGCTATGATTCTTTCTGTAGTTGGTGCAGGAGATAAAATAATAATTCCAAGAAATGTACATAAATCCATTACTGGCGGAATTATTCTAGCTGGAGCAATTCCAGTATACATGCAACCTGAGCTTGATAAACAAATTGGTGTAGCTCATGGTGTAACTCCAGAAACAGTTAAAGCAACTTTAGAAGAGCACCCTGATGCAAAAGCAGTACTTATAATTAATCCTACTTATTATGGAGTGTCTACAGATATCAGTAAGATTGCTGATATAGTTCATGAATATGATATTCCTTTAATAGTAGATGAGGCACACGGTCCTCACCTTAACTTTAATGAAAAACTACCAGTTTCAGCTATGGAAGCTGGTGCAGATATATGTGCACAAAGTACTCATAAAATTATTGGTGCATTAACTCAAGGTTCACTGCTTCAAGTTCGTTCAAAACGTATTAGCATACCAAGAGTAAAACAAGTACTTAACTTAATGCACACTACTTCTCCTTCATATATTCTTATGGCATCCTTAGATACTGCAAGAAGACAAATTGCCCTTGAAGGGAAAGAGCTCCTTGATAAAACTATAGAGCTTTCTAACTATGTTAGGGATGAAGTAAATAAAATCCCTGGTTTCTATTGTTTTGGTGAAGAAATTTTAGGAAGGCCAGGTGCTTATGCCTTCGACCCAACAAAAATAACTATAACCTGCAGAGACTTAGGAATTACAGGCTATGATTTAGATATGATATTATCTAATAAATATCATATTCAAATGGAGCTTTCTGACCTTTACAACGTACTTATTGTAGGTTCCTTTGGTGATACTCCTGAAGGTATGGAAAAATTACTTAGTGCTTTAAGGGAAATTAGTAATGAGTACTATGGAAAAGGAAGTGCTAAGGCAGACTTTATAGATATCCCAGAAATTCCAGAACAAATTCAAATACCAAGTGAGGCCTTTAACAGCGTTAAAACTCCTGTTAGAATTAAGGACAGTGTAGGTATGATTAGTGGAGAGTTCCTAATGGCTTATCCTCCTGGAATTCCAATATTATGCCCTGGTGAGAAAATCAGCTCTGACATAGTAGATTATGTTCAAAGATTAAAAGACACTGGGCTATATGTTCAAGGAACAGAAGACCCAGAGGTTGAGTACATCAGAGTAGTTAAAGCGGAAGATGCTGTTTATATCAATGTAGAATAATATTAAAAGCTATCAAGTATTTTCTTGATAGCTTTTTTATTTCTTATTACTATTATTCCATTTTCAGTATTGTAGTTCCATTTATTAGCTTACTTTAGCAATTCTAACTTTAAACACAACTTTTACTTATTGAACTTTATTTTTTAGCACAAGTAATTTATATTCTGCATTAGTCTTTCCTGAGTTGGTTACAAGCTTTAAGTATTGATTATAATTCATTGTAGCAATGGTTCCATAGGATCTTAAAAGATTTTCAAAGTATCCCATAGTGTAGTGAAGCTTCATTAAAGGCTCTGTGCTACGAGTATTAAATCTTACGGTATAGTTTTTTCTTGTCTTCTCTGCTATTTTTTTTATGTCATTATAGTAAGCTGAGTTACTAGCAATTAATTGAATCTTTTCATAGTTACAAATCATAGCATCCCTATAGTAGGGCATCAAAACCTCTATCATTTGCTCATTAAAGTATTCATTTTTTGCTTTCTCTTCCTCAATTTTATCTAGAAGTACCTTTAACTTTTCATTATTCTTAATTCTTAAAGCACTAAGCTTTGTTAGAGTATTTTCAACTTCTTTTACTCCTTTAACTGCAGGCTCCTCTTCCTTGGAGTTTTTAACTTCTTTTTTGTTTTTATCTATATTATTATGTTTTTTACTCTTTTCCCTTTTATTTATCATTTGTAAAGCTTCTATGGCATTTTCAAAGTCATTGCTAGTCTTTTCTAAATCGCCATCTCTTTGCAATGCTTTAATTATGCTATCATCATCTTGACTAAAAAAGGCATCCATGTAAAAGAATAACCTACCTAATCTTTCAATAGTATTCTTATTATTAACTACCTCATTATTCTCATCTAAATATAAATATTCCTTTGGATTCTCTCTAAACTTTCCAAAAACCTTTTTATTAAATACTACTTCTTTATATAATTTGCCATGGAGCATTGCTGGCTGTGATGCCATAACACTTTCAAATGTTTTCTTATAACTGCTTGCAACCTTCATAACCTCTGGTGATGGTACTGTATATATAGACATATTAGTTCCCCCTTAATTACTTTCCTTCAATTTTCTTCTATAATTTATTCAATATATATCTATTATTATCAATATTATTAATAGTATATATTATATCAAATATTTTGACAAATTTTAAAGTAATTAAGTTATTATTTTATAAATCCTTTCAGAACTTTACAATCCATAGCTATAAACAAAGCTTGTAAATATAAAATGTTTATTTTAAGAGAATTATCCTTCCAAAGCATAAAAAACACTAACCCTATGTTAGCATTCCACTTCCCATAAAAAAACAACCCCAAGGTGAGGTCACAGAAAAATCCCTTGCTTTTCTGTGACAACCCTTAGGGTTACATTTTTATTTATCTATTATGCTTCCATTCCAGCTTTTAATGCTTTTTTATTAAGCTCAATTGCCTTTTCAGGAACTAATGATGCAACTACATCTTCCCATTTGATTTCTTCTAGGTTTAAAGCCTTAAGTAATGCTCCAAGTAGTACTACGTTTTGCGCTTTAATATTTCCTAGCTCTTTAGCAATTTTAGCTGCATTAATTATTAGGGTATTAGGAATTCTGTTTTTTAATTCTTCGCTAACTCCCTCTGGATATTTTTCTTCTCCAATTAAAACTGGGACTGGATGGATTTCATAGTCATTAACAACTAGGTGTCCTCCATCCTTTAAATAAGGAAGTGCTCTTAAAGCTTCACTTTTCTCAAAGGCAACTATTACATCAGCCTTTCCTTTTTCAATTAATGGTGAGTAAACCTTCTCTCCAAATCTTACTTGAGTAGTTACGCTTCCACCTCTTTGAGCCATACCATGAACCTCTGACATCTTAACATCATATCCATGTCTTAAAAGTCCTTCAGATAATATTTTTGAAGCAAGGATAGTACCTTGTCCTCCTACTCCTATAAATAGTATACTTTTAACTTCCTTCATATTATTCACCAACCTTCTCTATTGCAGTAAATGGGCAAACTTGCTTACAAACTTCACAGCCATTACACATAGATTCATCAATACTAACTACACCATTTTGGAATTTAAGTGCTGGACATCCTGTTTTTAAACACATTTTGCACTTTCTACAAACTTCCTCATTAACTTTGCACTTTAAGTTTACTCTTCTCTTCATTACTTCTTTAATTAGAGCACATGGTTGTTTTGTGATAATAACAAAAGGCTCTGTGCTATCATGAGCTTCCTTAACAGCCTTCTTAGTTTCTTCAAGCTTATAAGGGTCAACTACTCTAATGTTTTCTTTCTTAATTCCGCAGCCTATAACTAGTGTTTCTATATCAATTACTGGTGCTACCCTGTTTTGAAGAGTTTTACCTGTTCCTGGATTCTCTTGATGTCCAGTCATACCAGTAATGCTGTTATCTAAGATTACAGTTACTATTGGGCTGTTGTTATATACAACCTCAATTAAGCCAGTAACCCCTGAATGATAGAAGGTTGAATCCCCAATGAAAGCAAAAACCTTCTTATCTTGTCTTCCATCTGCCATATCCGCTTTTTGTAACCCTACTCCACCAGAAATTGAAGCACCCATACAAATTACTGTGTCAGTAACATTTAATGGCGCATTCATTCCTAAAGTATAGCAGCCTATATCCCCAGCAGCTACTACATCTTTGTATTTTGATACCGCATGGAAAATTCCTCTGTGTGGACATCCTGGACATAATACAGGTGGTCTTGATGGAGCTTTTAGTTCAGAACCATAGTTTCCTTTACTTTCTTCTCCTAAAATAGCTCTTCTTATTATATCTGGATTTAACTCTTCACAAATTGGAATTATTTCTTTACCTAAGCATTTAATACCTAGAGCCTTAACTTCTTTTTCAATATAAGGATCATTTTCCTCTACTACATAAAGCTTTTCTACCTTTGAAGCAAATTCTTTTATCATTTCATCTGGTAGTGGATAGCTAAAACCAATCTTTAAGTAAGAAGCATTATCCCCAAAAACTTCTTTACAATATTGATAAGATATTCCACTAGTTATGATACCAATCTTTGTATCTCCCATTTCAATTCTGTTTAAGCTACAGCTGTTAGAGTATTTTCTTAGTGCTTCTAATCTTTCTTCTACTTCATAATGTTTTATTTTTGAATGGTTTGGAGTCATAACATACTTTTTTATATTTTTTTCATAAGGTTTAACCTTTACTTCTTTTCTTTCCCCAAGTTCTACTACAGTTTTCGAGTGAGAAATCCTTGTAGTAACTCTAAATAGAACTACTGTATCATATTTTTCACTTACCTCAAAAGCTTCTCTCATGTAATCAAGACATTCTTGAGAGTCTGAAGGCTCAATCATAGCAACTTTAGCATGTGGTGCATAAAGTCTGTTATCTTGCTCATTTTGAGAAGAGTGCATACCTGGATCATCAGCATTTACAACTACAAAGCCCCCATTTACTCCTTCGTAAGCCATAGTGAATAATGGATCTGCAGCTACGTTTAATCCAACATGTTTCATGGTAGTCATAGATCTTGCTCCACCAATTGATGCTCCTGATGCTACTTCAAAACCAACCTTTTCGTTAGGAGCCCATTCTGCATAAACTCCTTCGTATGTAGCAAAGTTTTCTAGAATTTCTGTACTTGGTGTTCCTGGATAAGCTGATGCAACATGACATCCTGCCTCATAGGCACCTCTTGCAATGGCTTCATTACCAGTCATTATAACTTTCTTCATTTTTTTACCCCCATTTATTTATTCTTTGGAATGGACTAGCTATTATAAAACAACAATCCAATCCATCCCCATAAGTGTTTTTACATACATAAAATAATATGAAGCTTTTTTTATTTAATTACTTTAAAAGAATAATTCCCCGCAAATAAATTAAACTAATACAGCTCCAAGTGCTATTGAATAAAGCTTAGACTTAGCACTATCAGCTCTTGAAACTAAAACTACTGGACACTTAGCACCAACAATAACCCCAGCACTTTCTGCTTGAGCAAAGTAAGTTAAAGATTTCCCTAAGAAATTACCAGCTTCAATATTTGGAACTAATAATATATCTGTTTCCCCTGCAACCTCACTTACAATCCCCTTGTGATGTGCAGCTTCCTTAGAAATAGCATTATCCAGTGCTAATGGTCCATCTATAATGCATCCTTTAATTTGTCCTCTTTTATTCATAGTAGCTAAAGCTGCTGCATCTAAAGTTGCCTGCATTGAAGGATTAACTACTTCTACAGCACAAATTGGTGCTACCATTGGTTTCTCTATTTGTAGTGAATGAGCAACCTTTACTGCATTATTAATTATTCCAATCTTGTCCTTTAACTCTGGATAAGGTACCATACCTCCATCAGTTAAAAATAATAACTTGTGATAAGTTGGTACTTCATAAATCATCACATGAGATAAAAGATTGTTTGTTTTAAGTCCTGCTTCTTTATTGAGTACAGCCTTTAGTAAGTCAGCAGTTCCTAAAATCCCCTTCATTAAAAACTGCGCTTCTCCCCTACTTACAAGGTCCACTGCTTTTGCAGCAGCTTTATTAATATCACACTCGTCCTCAATTCTCATATTAGATAAATCTAACCCTAATTCTTCACCTATAGATAATATTTTTTTCTTGTCCCCAACTAATATAGCATCAACTATGTTATCCTTTACAGCTTGTACCACAGCTTCTAAAACAACCTTATCTTGGGCTGCAGCAATGGCTATAGTTTTCTTTTGTCTTTCCTTAGCTAAGCTAATGAGTTCCTCTAATTTTCTTATCATAGTTTCACCCCTTGATTATAAATAAAAAATTAAATACAAGTTCTTATGCAAGCCAATTAATTTACATAGGAATTTATTACTATGTAAATATGGACACATAAAAGATGTATATTTCTAAAAATTTCTTATATTCACAATTTTAGTATAAACTTTTTGCTATTTTTCGTCAATTTTACCTGCTAAAGTAAACTGCCTGTAAGCAAGTTTTTTTTATTTATTCATAAATTCATAGAGTTTAAATTGTATTTAATATAAATTTCTTTTACTATAGTTTATTTAAATTACATTACTGTAGATTGTCAAGTAAAATTGGGTTCTTTCCAAGGTTGGTTGAAAAGGTCTTGTTTTTATGTGATAATAAAGGTCTAAAAAAACGATGAAGAGGCATACCTATGGATGAAATTATAAAATTACTTGACTCAAATTTAGAATATATGAACCACGAAATTATTAACAATACTTTATATATTGAAGTAGCTTCTACTCGTGGAACTGTAGTATGTCCATATTGTGGAGCACAAACACAGAAAGTTCACTCATACTATAAGAAAAGTTTTCAGGACCTACCAATTCAAGAACATAAAGTTATTATTACTATAAATAATAGAAAAATGTTTTGCAATAATCCAGAGTGCTCTAAGAAGACCTTTGCAGAATCCTTTGACTTTCTAGCACCAAATGCAAAGAAAAGCAAAAGACTAGACAATGAAATTCTTAATATTTCTATGAATGTTAGCTCATTAGCAGCAGAGCAAATCATTAAAAATAGGATTGCAAATGTAGGTAAAAGTACAATTTGCAACCTTTTAAAAAACAGAAAATAAAATGGTTGATAAATCCACGGTAACCAAGGTTTGTATAGATGATTTTGCTATGAAGAAGCGTCATATATATGGTACTGTGATGGTAAATATAGAAACTAAAAAAATAATAGACCTTCTTGATTCTAGAGACTTGAATGATGTTACAGAATGGTTAAGGTCCTATCCAAATTTAGAGATAATATCTAGAGATGGATCTCAAACCTATGCGGCAGCTATAAGACATGCCCATCCTGAAGCAATTCAAGTAAGTGATCGATTTCATCTATTAAAGAATTTAACAGATTATTGTAAAAGTTATATAACTAAAGTAATGGGTTTTAAAATAAAGATAAAACAACTATCTGATAGAAGTAATGAAAGAACTGTAAATACTAATATAAGCAATAGAAAAAGTTCTAGAATAAGAGAAGCACAGCATTTAAATTCATTAGGATTTTCTGAAAAGAAAATAGGACTAAAGTTAAAAATGGACATAAGGACTGTAAAAAAATATATTGCTCTTGGAGAAGATAATCTATCAATAGATGCTCCGCAAGAAAAACACAAGGAAACTGTTAGTAAGAAAGAAAAAAATATAAATCTGGTTCGTAAACTAAAAGATGAAGGCTGTGGGATTAGGCAAATTTCAAAAATAACTGGATTATCAAGACAAACTATAAGGAGATATTTAAATCCCAATATATCCGCAGTTCATGGTTCCTACGGAGTAGCCAGAGAGTGTGCCCTATCTGATTTTCATAGTGTAGTAGAGGAATTAGTTTCAAGCGGACAAACATTTAAGAAGATAGAGGAGCATATACGTCATAACGGATATACTGGTTCTGCGTCAGCAATACGTATGTACACAACAAGAAAGCGAAGATTAATAGAGGAAACAATTCAATCTGAGGCTGATAAATATGAATTGGTTGACCGTAAGCACCTTATAAAACTATTGTATAAGCCTATTGAAAAGATAAAGGAAATCTCAGAGGAATTATTAAGAAGAATAATAAGTGAGTATCCTATTTTAGCTGATATTTACAAGCTGCTTTCAACATTCAAAGAAACTTTATTTGGAAAAAGAGCTAAGAGGTTAGATCCCTGGATTAATAGTGCAAAACTTCTAAACATATCTGAAATTAATAGTTTTATTAAAGGAATTGAAAATGATATTGAAGGTGTAAGGAATTCTATTATCTATGAGTATAATAACGGACTAGCTGAAGGAAATGTGAATAAGATAAAAGTTATAAAGAGGATAATGTATGGCAGATGCAAATTTGAGACATTACGAAGAAAGGTTCTTTCCTTAGAGCAATTTCGAAAAATCAACTAACTCTGGAAAGAACCAGTTTTAAGTATAAATCAACACATTACTATTCAGTGATTATAAAAATTCTTTTTAAATCAAGAATACTTATTTACTCGGATCTGTTTTTATGCAAGAAAAAACAAGGTTAATTCCCTGTTAATAATTTGTTTTATAATAACCTTATGCAATTTGGATTTTCTATATAATAAAAAAGCACCCATAGATTTGATTTTCACAAATCTATAAATGCCTCCTCTTAAAGATGTTCTTTTAACCATGTAACTGCGTCTTCTATCATTCCCATTGTTATCTTATGATTTATATTTGCTACCTCAATTAATCGAAGATTACTTGGATTTTCTATATATAGTGGTCTTACTTTATCATAAAATAGCCTTTGAGTTTCAATTGGTACTGAAGTATCTTGTACTCCGTGCAAGATTAAAATGGCTTTTTCTTTTATTCTGTCCCCATTATTTGCTGGGTCATATGATTTTACGATTTGCTTATTTTCGTCACTAGGTGTTGGCATATGATTTCTTTTAATAGCTTCTTGCCAAGCGAATGTTCCATTAAGTCCAATAAGGCAATTCACATTCAGATTTTCAACCATAACTCCCCCCGCAGTAATTGCCCCCATAGAACTTCCCATAATTCCAATCCTTTTAGCATCAGCATCATGCTTCCTTATAATTGTATCTATAAATTTCTTAGACTCCTTAATACTTTGAATTATTATTTTCCACAAATATTTATCACAACTTTCAACATTATCATGATCTATAGCATCTCTTTCCCCGTGATGTAAAGCATCTGGGACAATAATCTGATATCCGTAAGCAGCAATTGTCATTGCATTAAATCTTATAAATTCTTTACTTGAATGCCATCCATGATAAAATATTACTGTTGGTAATACTCCTTCATACCCATTTGGTCTAAATTTTAAAAATGGAATACCGTTTGCTTCCTCTCTTGTAATTGAAATGAAATTATTTTCATATTGAAAAATTGACCAACCCATATTTTACTCCCCCCTAATATTCATAAATCAAATCAATTTTATAGTAGTTCATCAGCATTTCTAAAGCTTTATCCCTATTTTTCAAATAATCTTTATGAATTAATTCCTTAGAAATATTAAAAAACAAACTATTATATGTTGAATCTATATATTCTATATACCTGTTGCATGACTCCTTAATTGTTAGGTTCTCTAAAGCATACATCATGAAAGATCTAATTAATCCAAAATCACTAAAAGCATCCATCTTATCAGCATCATAAAAGACTCTCTTATCGCATGTATCTTGAAACCCTCTCTTGTCATGTGAATATATTATTTCACATACTTTTCCAATAAACTCTTCAGAAATACCTTCGATGCTCTTCAATATTTCTCTTGCACATAATGAGCCTTCTGTTCCATGGTTATTACATTCCCTTCTTATATCATGCAAAAGGGCGGCTGTTAGTAGTATTGTTTCATCAGCTTCCTCATATTTTAATAGAGTTTTTATATTAAAGTATACATTTTTCGTATGTACAAAATCATGAAATTTCTTGTCACTATTCATCATACTCTGCGAAATTATAATAACTTGCTTCAAAAAATTACTTTTCTCCAAAACTCTCCCCCCAATTAACTAAAAATAAAAATTAACATGTAAAGTTTTAATACTAACTTAACTTCTTTAATTTAAGAAGTTGAAAATCGAAAATTAGACTTTTATTGTGCTTGAGTAATAAACTGTAATCTTTAACCTCTATAATTAGCCTATTAATATTTCGTGAAATTTTAAAGAAGCTAATTTTAGTTCATAAAGAATTATTTCGGTTGATACCTTTTCGCTTGCTCATACAAAATGCACACAAGTACTTTAGCCAATAAACCTTTGATAACCTTTATTTTATCACCAGTAATTTCAAATTTATAATGATAGTATACCCGCTGTAAGGCTCTAAAAATTTGATTATTAAGAATGTAAGCAGAAGATATACCTAGATATATCAAACTCAAATGTATTCCAAGATACTTATAGTTAATTTCAATACTCCATCTGTTTAAATAATATCTTATTATACTGTCATTGCTTAATTCTATGTCCTATGTCTGTCGCCATTAGATAAATAGGGTCTTTAAAACTATCTCAATTGGATTCATCGCAAATTAAATCTAAATACTTTTGGCTTTTGATATCTTTCCTTCATATCTTTTTACACTACATTCAGTACTATTGATGGTAACTACATGTAACATAGCTGGATTAATACATTTTACAAAGTCTTTAGTTATAATGTAGTTCCAAATGGAGAAGTTTTTCCATTATATTTTAGAGTTTCCATACGGTGACTCACTCAAATAAAGTAGTCCTTAATTAGCTTTTTACTAGGATACAAACAGCCAACAAGTAAGTATACTTTGCTGTAATAGAATAACTTTTCAATAAGATAATGAAGTCTTAAGCTATATTTTATTTACTAATAAATGTTTTATTATATGTTTGATAGTTCCTTTACTTAAATAAGTGCCATTGTTTAAAGTAGTATAGTATTATCTACAGCAAAATTGAAAGTAGCCACGAAATGAACCCAAAACCTCTTGAATCTGTATGCTAATAATTGTATCTTATCCTTACATTTTATTTCCGTGTTCTTTAGGATTTACAGTACCATCTATAATTAAAACTCTTATTAGTTTTAGATTTGTAAATTTGTTGAAATATATTTTAATTAAATTTATTTCTATTAATGAGGCTATAGCCAAATTTAAACAGCTTAAGAATCTCTAGACAGAGCTATTTTGGCAATCAATATATGTTCTAAGGCTTTTAATAATAATTTTATGCAATCTAAGTTTACCAACGAATTAATAATCGTAGTTAAATGATGAAATTACAGCTTGCTCACTCCATAATTTGCATAACTTAAGTAGTTGTAAAGTTAATCATCAGTGTATACACTATAATCAATGAAGACTTGGCATGCTGACAACTTCAGCTATGATATTTGTGGTATCTTACATTTAATATTGGACAGGTTAGTGCACTATATTTATTTTTTGTAATCTTACTAACTATTTTAATTCTACAGAATTAAAATAGTTAGTAAATATATTCTAAAATATATTTCTACTCAGATGTATTTTAATTTTATTAAAGCTCTTATACCTTATAACTGTAAATGACAGGCTATCAATTGTCAATATATTGATTTTAAAACATTTTATTACATATGTACTTAGAAATTTTCTTATTTCTAAAATACTTCCTTATAATAAAATTAGCTGACTCATCTAAGTACATTTAGGAATTAATTAATGCTAAATTCTTATTACCAATTTTACACTTTTGAGTGTTTTGTACGAAAATGTCCAATACTAAATCCTTTGACATTTGGTAATAAGTAGTACTCTTAGTTTCTTGAGAACTCTGAAATCTATATGTTTAAAGAGACGGCATTCCCAAAATAAAATAACTGCACCAAACTAGTTATATATCGTTTTTTTCCTAATATAACTAATTATTTCACTTTTAAACTGCAGCTACTTTATTACTGGCTATATTATGAAACTCTTCTGGAGTTAAATACCCATTAGATGTATAGATTCTTTGCTTATTATAAAATATCTCAATACATTCAAATCGAGCTACTCTAGCCTCATCTCAAGTTTTAAAGTACTTTCCATAAATCCATTAGGACTTAAGTTTACAAAAAAAGGTTCAATGTGAGCATTATCCCTGTAGTTTCTATTGAGGTACATACCACAGTCAAACTTAGACTTTTTTACAATATTATAGTATAAATGAGAACAATACTTATAACCTCTATCTGAGTGAAAAATAATGCCACTAGGCTTCTCAGCACGTTGATAGGTCTATCGGCTTCTTTATTTATAATTTGAGTAACTCTAATATCCCGAAAAAACATTGTCAGCTTATTGTGGATATCTTGGATTTTACTCAATAAGCTCTTATTTTCTATTGTTCTTTTACTTTCACTTCTTTTATCCCATGCATAGTACTTGCACTTGATACCTCTAGCACTATACATATCCTGTAATGAAGCATTAATAAACTCTCGGGTTACTCCTCAGCATTGCCTTATCTTTTCATAAATGTTGTACATCATACCCCACAATTAGAAATAATATACATAAGCATATAGACTTAAGAACTTAGCTCTTTCAAAATTTATTACATTATTTTATAGTTTAATGTATATTACGACACTCTAAAATTGCTTATTGCAGAAATAAGACACATATTTTTTTACACAATCAGATAAACTTTTTAATTTATATACGGTGTTTTTTACTTTTTACAAACTATTTTAGAAACTTTAATTTTGAGGAAGTCCTATGATGCTTAAAACCTTAAATTTTTTATTTTTTTTCACTTCAAAAGAAATAGCTGTATCCGCTCCTTTTAATGTTCCCGCTAAAACAACTAATTTATCTCCTTCATTAACCTTCAAATTATTAATTAAATATACTAATAATTCAATACATACTTTAGTTCCTTGTGAAAAATTTCTTAGAATATTACTTCCTGCATTTCCTATTATGTCTGCTAAATACTTTTTAGGAATATCATACACTTCACAACTTGACTTTAAATCATTTAACACTTCTTTTTTCATTGAAAATTCCTCATTTAAATCTTGCATACATACTATCATAGGTATATCACAATCTTTAAATACTTTTATAGTTTCAATGGCTGTATATCCAGTTGTACTTGATATAATAATATAATTTAATTTACCATTTGCCTCGACGTACTCTTTTGTCTTTATCAATATTTCTCCAGTATTTTGTTTTCCTGCTCTGTCAAAATATATAATATCATTAAACTTACTTTTATACTCCACCCAGATCACACCCCTTATAATTCTTCAAGTAAACTTCAAACTCCTCGCTACTTTTGTCTATATTATCATTTACTATATATTTATTGGTTAATGGAAATATATGTTTAATTCCAAATTCCATTTCCCATTCATCGTGCTTTCTCAACTCAAGAATTCCATCTGGATCAAACGTTCTTTCCCTTTGTAATATCCTATTTAACCGCTTTTCTTCATCAGCAATAATCATTATAATATTAAAATCTGTAGTTAGTTTTCTGAAAAAATTTACATCTTGAATACTTCTGATGCTATCTACAACTATGATTTTTCCCTTTTGGGCAGCTTCATTTATGTCTTGAATAAACATTTCACCTAAAGATTTATTACATTTTTTTAGCTTTTCTGCCTCAATCTCAACACTTTTGATATTCATGTCCCTATTATTAATATTTTTTCTTAAAGCTTCCCCTAACCTTATTATCTTAAATTTCTCATCATCATTTATTTTTTTGCATATAGTGGTTTTTCCACATCCCATCAACCCTGTTAAGCCTACTATTTTTATATCTCTCATACTTCCTCCAAAATTATAAACAATATCTTATTATTTTTTAGTTAACAACCATCTATTGTACATATTTTATTTGAACTATTAAGTTTGGACTTAATATAGAAAACTATATTATATCTATTTTATGTTCTAGGCTGTTTCATTCTCCGAATGACATTTTAAATATTTAGACTCTTTATATAAATCAATCATCTTACTCACTTGCTCATAAGTATGCTTATCATCAATCAACAATGGTTTTAAATCTAAATTAAATTCATTTGAAAGAGTACAGAATTTTAAATATCCATCATGCGTTAAAAATAATGATACCACTCCTGTTTGACATGGATACAAGCTACACTTAGTACACATGTCAGAATAGCATGTCCCAATCGTACTATCTTTAATAATAACTTCCATGCCATCAAGTTCAAAACAACTCATTGGAGATCCAAAATTGCTTTTGTTTGGATACTTAACGCTTGTATTTTTCGATACTTTACTTAATTCATTCCTTATCTTACTAAGTGATACAAATTGATTCTTCCAATATTCCTCCCCATTATTAAACAAGTCCAATAATTTTAATGATATCTTGTATTCCTTGCAAAATTCAATTAACTTATCAATTTCTGAAAAATTTTCTTTTGTAACTACAGTATTTATCCTCGCTGATACATCGTACTTTCTCAACAGTTTTATTCCATCAATAACCTTATAAAAACAATCTACACCCACTATATTGGCGAATTTTTTATCAATTATTGTGTCCAAACTTACTGTAACTTCTTTAATATTTCTTTTACTTATGCTACTTACCAACTTTTCATTCAATAAACTTCCATTAGTAACTAAAGATATATGACTTATTTTGTCTAAATTACTAAGTTCATCTACTATTTCAGTAAACTCTTTTCTTAATAAAGGTTCTCCACCAGTTAATCGCACTGACCCTACTCCGAATCTAGTTAATTTTGCAATAATACACAATAATTCCTCTTTATTTAAAGCTTTATTCTTATTATATACACCCTCTCCGCCAGGCTTACAATATTGGCATTTAAAGTTGCATTCTTTTGTCAAACATACTCTAATTTCAATGTTATTCATTATTATTCCCCCTAATTCCCTTTTATATCTTATGGTAATTTAATTTACTCACCTACTAAAGTAGGCTGATTTAAGGTGTAAATACCTTCAACTGAAGTCAATGCTATTAAAGGATTACTCCTTATAAAAAACATTTGATTAATCAACCTTAATATCATGACCTAAGCTTATTCATCAAGCTTGAATATATAATCTTTTTCACTTAATTCTTGACTTTATATGTCTTTCTTATAGTTTCTTCATTGACACTACCTAAGGTTGCACAAAAGTATTCTTTTTATCACAAATATTGTCCTCAATACTTTTTTAAAATTCTGTAAATTCCTCTTGAATTAACTTTGATGATCACCCCTTTAGACATTGTACTTTTTTACTTAGTGATGCATTAAGCATACATAATATTAATATGAGTACATGACCTTTCCCTACAAATCCTCTTGCTTCCTACCTCTTATACATAAGCTCTTGCAATCTTATTGCTGTAATTTTGTGTAATAGTTTATATCTATATTTTGTTATTTACATAACATAATACTTTATGTTATATATACTGCAATTTTCTTTATCATACTCATCTATACCATTCACTTTCCTTATTGATTAGTATAGTCATATTCAAATTTGTTAGGAGTCTAAAAGCTTATATCATCTTAAGACGTTGTGTCTAAACCACATTCATTACAAATTTCCCAATTTTAAAATGAAGTTTATATTAGATTACATCCATAAATATAATTCAATTATGAATATTTACTATTGAGATGAATCAACATAGCAATAACTTTTTCCATCTAACTTATCCAAAAATTTTATGACTTCTTCTATATTCTTATCATCTACACCATTTATAAATGATATTTTTAAAATGGATGAATTTAAAGAATATGCTTGTACAGGATATGGATATGATAATCTTCTACTTAATACTGGTTTTACTAACCTATCATCATTCATCGCATAATCACCCAAATAATTCAATGAAAATGGATTAGTAATATATAACGTGTTTAACCATTGAGTATTCTCCTTTAATCTACGCAGATATATATTATATTCATTTAATTTATTGTATACATATAAATACTTATCATAATAGTTATAAACTAGATCTAATTGTGTATTAAATGTGCAAGGAACACTCTCATTAAAATTCCCTATAGTAAAATAATAATTATTTTCATTTATTACGCGTCTGCTAGCTAATACTCCTAATGGTACTTTTTTTATTCCAAACTGTATACTCAGTACATTTGAAACAATATACATAGCAATTTCAAGTGCTGACTTATTTTTATTATTACTTGGTTTTTCATTATTATTTAATTCATATTCTATTACGAAAGGTTTTGATATTTCAATTTTTTTATCTTGAGAATTCAAATACTTTGGATAATTATCATTAAATAAATTTGTTGCTTCCATATACTCCTTTAATACTTTTGAATTATCAAATAAACTTATCTCATATTTCCTATCATTTACTAAGTAATTTTTTATGAAGTGTTTATATGGTAAACTTTTAAATTCATTATTTATGCTTTCATCAAAATAATTCTTTATTATTTTAGTAGTTTCGTTATCACATATCATATGAGCTATTGTTAAAAGTAAAAAATACTTTTTATTGCTTATTTTTACTATTACACACCTGTATAAAACATCACTTAAACTACTTGTATACTTAATTGAATCATTCATTAATTTGAAAATTCTTATTGCTATACTCATTCTAGTCTCATAATTATATTGTGATAAGTCTATAGCATTGAAATCTATATCATCAATTTGATTATGTTCTGCAAACTTATACTCTAATCCATCTAAGTACATCGAAGTTCTCAGCATATCTTGATTGTTAATTAACTTAATAAAACTACTCTTTACGTTATTATAGTTTAAGTTATTAAATGGAATTATTATATTATTATAATTTTTTCTTCCTAATAAATGTGCCTTCTTACACTTTTCATATAATACTTTTCCTATTTTATATATATCAATTATTTTTTCATTGCAAATTTTTTCTTTACACTTATTCATTTCTAATTCTATTCTATTTAATAAATTGACTATATCTCGCTCTCCTATAGACTTCATCTCAAGCACTTCATATAATGCTTCTTTAGTTAATAACTTCTTCATCTTTATATACTCTAGTTTATAATACGGCAATACATAATCTGGATATACCGAACTATTAAAGTTGTCTCTTAAGTAATCCAATACCTCCTTATAATTTTCATCTGAGTATAAAATTATCTCTTCATTCTCTTCTATTTTATATCTATCAAGCTTATATTTCTGTCCAAACCTTTCATTAAGTTTTTTATTAATTTGTTCAAAACTAACATTATTAATTTTTTCAGTTATTTTTGAACTAATATTTTTTATAGTGGCTAATTCATAAAATTCCCGAACTTCCATTGATATATTAAAAGTTTTATTTATTATTGATGTTGCCTTAATTACATCAATTGAATTTCCCCCAACTTCAAAAAAGCTATTGTTAATTCCGAACTTTTCGTTATATAGAACATCACTCCATATTGTTGCTAAAGTTTCTTCGATTTTATTTGTTGGAACTTCGTAACTAGTTAAATTCATCTCTTCATTTGGCTCTGGAAGAGCCTTTGTATCAATTTTCCCATTAGATGTTAATGGAATTTTGTCTACTTTTACAAAACAAGTTGGAATCATGTACTCTGGTAATATTTTTTTGAAATAACCTCTTAAATCTAGTTCTTCAAGTTTTTTATCACTTATAATATATGCACAAATATATTGACCTCTATCTTTGTTTTCCTTAACTAAGACTACTGTTTCCCTAACATTTTTGTGCTCTAATAATATACTTTCTATCTCACCAAGTTCTATTCTAAATCCTCTTATTTTAACTTGACTATCTATTCTTCCTACAAATTCTATGTTTCCATCTGGTAACCATCTAGCTAAATCACCTGTTTTGTATATCTTTGTTCCTAGTTCAAATGGATTATCTACAAACTTCTCAGCTGTTAATTCTGGTCTGTTTATATACCCTCTTGCTAACCCAGCACCACTTATACATAATTCCCCCACTATACCTATAGATAGTAATTTATTGTTTTTGTTAAGAATATAAGCCTTATTATTATTTATTGGCTTTCCTATTGGAACCGTCTTATATTTATTATATTTATTATATTTATTGTTCCATAATGTTGTGCAAATAGTACCTTCTGTTGGTCCATATGCATTTATATATTTAATCCTATTACCTAATTTGTTTACCATTGATTTTTTAGCTTCACTGCCTGCAGTTATAATGACTTCAAGTTTGGAATTGTTTACTTTAATTTCATTGGCAATGAATGGTGGTAGCGTTACTATATTTACATCGCTATTTCTGATATAATCATTTAACTTTACTGTGTCAATTACAATATCTTTAGATACTATATGCAATTCTCCACCCAATAAAATGCTCATGTATATTTCCCATGCAGACGCATCAAAAGCAATACTTGCAAACTGTAGTATCTTAGTATTTATATTTATATTTAATTCTTTTTTGAATACATCAGTTAAATTAATAATTCCTTTATGTTCTATAGCAACTCCCTTAGGTTTTCCAGTTGTTCCTGATGTATAAATAATATACGCTAGGTTATTTGAATTATTTATTTTTTCTAAGTTCCTTATATCACCTGTAAACATCTCATCATTAAATAAGTCAACAATTTCACCATCAAACTCTATAGTTTCTATTAAATTAATTTTACTTAACAGAATTTCACTTTCACTATCCTTTAAAATGTACTCTATTCTATCCTTAGGATAACTTGAATCTATCGGTAAATATGCTCCTCCAGATTTTAAGATTCCTATTATTCCTACTATCATCTCTAGAGATCTTTCAACCATTATTCCTACTATAGAATCTGCCTTAACACCTTTATTTCTTAATACTCTAGCAAGACTATTTGCTTTTTCGTTTAATTCTCTATAAGTTAATTTCTTATCTTCAAATACTACTGCAATGCTGTCTGGTGTCTGCTCTACTTGAGCTTCAAATAGTTCATGAATTGTTTTATCCTTTGGATACTCAGCACTTGTATTGTTAAACTCATACAGTATTTTATTTCTCTCTTCTTCTGATAGTAAATCAACTTCACTTAATTTTATTTCCATATTGTTTACTATGTTATTTAGGATTCTTATATAATGACTGCTTAGTCTTTCTATTGTTTCTTTCTTAAATAACTTTGAACAATAGTCTATATTAAATCTTAATTTTTTACCATTTTCTAAAGCATTTAATGCTAAGTCAAATTTAGACGCTTTATTTTCATTATTATATGGCTTCAATAAAATATCATTTAATTTAATATCTTCACTGGTTACTGTATCAACCATATTAAACATAACATCAAATAATGGATTTCTACTTGTATCTCTTCTTACATCTAACTTTTCTACTAACGCCTCAAGCTGATAGCTTTGGTTTTCATATGCCTTTAGAGAGTTTTCTTCTACTTCTTTTAAGAAATCTATATATTTCTTATTTCCTTCAGGCTTATTTCTTAAAGCTAGCGTATTTACAAACATACCCATTATATTTTGAAGGTCTGCATGTGGTCTTCCGGCTACTGGAGTTCCTATTACTATATCCTCTTGTCCACTATATTTTGATAGCAGTATATTAAAGGCTGATAGCAAGGCCATATGTATTGTAGTTCCTGTTTCTTTTGTAAGGTTTCTTAGTTTTAAGGTTGTATCTTCATCAACTTCAAAACTTACACTGTCTCCTTCAAAGCTTTGCATAGCTGGTCTTTCATAATCAGTAGGCATATTTAATACTGGTATTTCATCACTAAATCTATTAACCCAATATTCCTCTTGTTTCTTCATTTCCTCTGACTTTAAGAAGTTATTTTGCCATGCTGCAAAATCTTTATATTGAAGCTTTAGTGGTTCTAAGGTCTTTCCACTATAAATCTCACTGAACTCAATTATTAATATTTCCATAGATAAGCCATCTGATATTATGTGATGCATATCTATCAATAAGTAAGTTTTTTCTTTGTTTTCTATAAGTTCTACTCTAAATAGTGGAGCTTTTTCTAAGTTAAATGGTTTTCCAAAACTATTTATTATGTCTTCTATATTTTCACTTTTATTTCTGCAAGACAGATTAAATTCATGGTTTTTTTGTAATTTTTGTATTATTTCACCATCTAAAGTTTCAAAATAAGTTCTTAATGCTTCATGTCTTTCTGTTAGCTTTCTAAAGGTTTCTTCTATTTTACACTTATCAACCTTTCCTTCTAACTCAAAAACTGCTGGCATATTATAAGCTGTGCTATCTTTATCAAATTCCTGAAGCATGTACATTCTCTTTTGAGCTGAAGATGCCTCGTAGTATTCTTTTTCTTCTATTTTTTCTATTTTTGAATAAAGATTTTCTTCTGCACTTTCAATATACTTACCTAACTCTTTTATTGTTGGTGATTTAAATAACTCTTTTAGTGGAACTTCCTTATTTAATTCCTTATGAATCTTAGCTATAATCATTGTTGCTTTTAA
>NZ_DGLI01000016.1:0-9858 GCF_002387895.1 Clostridium sp. UBA4548 | reverse complement strand
TCCTCTTATCTTAACTTGATTGTCTACTCTTCCTAGAAATTCTATATTTCCATCTGGTAACCATCTAGCTAAATCTCCTGTTTTATACATCTTTGTTCCTGGTTCAAAAGGATTATCCACAAACTTTTCTGCTGTTAGTTCTTGTCTATTCACATATCCTCTTGCTAATCCATGTCCACCAATATATAACTCTCCTGCTACCCCTATCGGAGCAACATCATTATTGTTTAAAATATATAATCCCGTGTTATCTATAGGTTTTCCTATTGGTATTATCTTTTTACTATCATTGCAACAATCAAAGTAAGATACATCTATAGTTGCTTCCGTTGGACCGTATAAATTTATAAGTTTTTTATCATTCTGAAATTCTTTGTAGAACTTTGATACTTGCTTAAAATTCAATGCTTCTCCACTTGAGAATACTTGTCTTAAGCTTGACAAATTTATATTGTTTTTATTTTCTCCTACACAATATAAGAATACATCTAACATAGAAGGTACAAAGTGCATTGTTGTTACTTCATACTTATCTATTGTTTCTATTATTTTCATTGGATCTTTTTCAGCATTAGGAGTAAGCATACATACTTTTGCTCCTACTAATGACCACCATAAAATCTCCCACACAGAAACGTCAAAAGTATAAGTTGTTTTTTGTAAGATAGTATCTTTTTCAGTTATCGGATATTTCTTTTGCATCCAATTTAACCTGTTAACTAATGACCTATGTTCAATCATGGCTCCCTTTGGGTTTCCTGTTGTTCCTGAAGTATAAATAATATAAGCTAAGTTACTAGAATCATTTATCTTTTCTAAATTGACTGAATTTTCATTAACCAAATTTTCATCACATAAATCAATAACTTCGCCACTAAACTTTATAGTTTCTACTAATTCATTACTACTTAATAGAACTTTACTTCCACTATCCTTTAGCATATATTCTATTCTTTCTTTAGGATAGTTTGGGTCTATTGGTAAGTAGGCTCCTCCGGATTTTAAGATTCCTATTATTCCTACTATCATCTCTAGAGATCTTTCAACCATTATTCCTACTATAGAATCTGCCTTAACACCTTTATTTCTTAATACTCTAGCAAGACTATTTGCTCTCTTATTTAATTCTTTATAGGTTAGCTTTTTATGTTCAAATACCACTGCTATATTATCAGGTGTTTTCTGTACTTGTTCTTCAAATAACTCATGAATTGTTTTATCTATTGGATAATAAGCCTTTGTATCGTTGAATTCATATAATATCTTATTTAGTTTTTTTTCAGACAATATTTTTATATCTTTAACCTTCTTATTACAATTATTTACCACATCTCTTAAAGCGGTTGAATAACTTTCGTATATAGCTTTAACAGTACTTTCTGTAATTTTATTAGAATTATATATAATATGAATCCCTATTGAATTATCTTTCATAAGGTCAAGTAAAAATGATAACTCATTTTTACTTGATTGACATATATAATTAATATCTTTATCTTCATGTAATTCTTTCATACATACATTTATTTGTGTTAAATCAAATACATCATTAGGTAACCCGTTTTGTAATAATATTTTTGAAGTTAAATAAGCCTGATTTTTATAGTTACCTAGTACTTTGGTTTTAATAGAATCCATGTACTCTAAGTAAGTCTTCTCATAGTCTATATAAGATACTAATGGCAACAACTTATTTATATGTGCATTTCCTCTATTGTGTTGAATACTATAGCAAGGTATACCAATTACAATGTCATTCTTACCCATATATTTAGATAAAGTAATTTTTAGTGTTGATACTAAAAATGTATATATCAAAAGATTATTATTTTTGCATATATTACTCAACTTATTTCCATGTTCTTTATCAAATATTTCTTTATATATACTTTTTTTATATGGGTATTCATCACAATAATCCCATATAAACTTTTCACTATCAGATAAATTTTTGAGTTGTTCATTCCAATAACTTAACTCTTTCTTCTCTTTATCCATAAAGCTAATTCATCTCCCTTAAGCATGCTTATATATTAAATTGCTCTTCTAATATATCTAAATCTGAGTTATAATCAAAACCTCTCTCTGAACACTTTAAAATTATATTATCTATACTCATCTCTTTATTCGTTACTATTATTTCGAGTATGTTAATATAATCTTCCATCTTAATTTCTATAGTGTTTCTATTATAAAGATTAGTGCAATATGTTAATTCTAACTGAATTGTTTCTAACCTTTCTTGTACTGTCAATTCCAAATCTGCCTTAGATGTTTTTACCTTCATATCATAAGATTTAATTAAAAGACATTCTATAATTTTTTTATCCTTATTAAATAAATTAATAGAATTGAACATAACATCAAACAATGGATTTCTACTTGTATCTCTTCTTACATCTAGCTTTTCTACTAAAGTTTCAAGCTGATAGCTTTGGTTTTCATACGCCTTTAGAGTATTTTCTTTTACTTCTTTTAAGAAATCTATATATTTCTTGTTTCCTTCAGGCTTATTTCTTAAAGCTAAAGTGTTTACAAACATACCCATTATATTTTGAAGATCTGCATGTGGTCTTCCGGCTATTGGTGTTCCTATTACTAGATCTTCTTGTCCACTATATTTTGATAGCAGTATATTAAAGGCTGATAGCAGAACCATGTGTAATGTTGTTCCTGTTTCTTTTGTAAGTTTTCTTAAGTTTTCTGTTATTTTGCCATCTACTTGAAAACTTACACTGTCTCCTTCAAAGCTTTGCATAGCTGGTCTTTCATAATCAGTAGGCATATTTAATACTGGTATTTCATCACTGAATCTATTTATCCAGTATTTCTCTTGTTTCTTCATTTTCTCTGATTTTAAAAAGTTATTTTGCCATGCTGCGAAATCTTTATATTGAAGCTTTAATGGTTCTAATATCTTTCCACTATAAATCTCACTGAACTCATTTATTAATATTTCCATAGATAAACCATCAGATATTATATGGTGCATATCTATTAATAAATGAGTTTTCTCCTTGTTTTCTACAAGTTCTACTCTAAGTAGTGGAGCTTTTTCTAAATTAAAAGGTCTTACAAAACTATTTATTATGTCTTCTATATTCCTATTTTCATTTTTATATTTTAGTTCGAATACATAATCATTCTGCAACCTTTGTATTATTTCACCATCTAAAGTTTTAAAATAAGTTCTTAATGCTTCATGTCTTTGTATTAGCTTTCTAAAAGTTTCTTCTATCTTATTTTTATCAACTTTTCCTTCTAACTCAAAAACTGCTGACATATTGTAAGCTATACTATCCTTATCAAATTTCTGAAGCATATACATTCTTTTTTGAGCTGAAGATGCCTCGTAGTATTCTTTTTCTTCTACTTTTTCTATCTTTGAATAAAGGTTTTCTTCTGCACTTTCAATGTACTTACTTATCCCTTTTATTGTTGGTGACTTAAATAACTCTTTTAATGGAACTTCTTTGTTTAACTCCTTATGAATCTTAGCCATAAGCATTGTTGCTTTTAGGGAGTGTCCACCTAAATCAAAGAAGTTATCATTTATACCAACCCCTTCAACAGCTAATATCTCAGTCCATATTTTCACCAAAGCCTTTTCCACTTCGTTTCTTGGAGCTTCATATTCAGTTAAAGCTGCATCTAGGTTTGGTTCTGGAAGTGCTCTTCTATCAAGCTTTCCGTTGGTTGTAAGCGGCATTTTTTCTAATTCTACAAAGTAAGCTGGAACCATATATTCTGGCAATGTTTCTTTTAAGTAACCTTTTAAATCTAACTCTTTAAGTCTTTTATCACTTACAATATAAGCACATATATATTTTTCACTGTCTTTGTTTTCCTTAACTAAAACTGCTGCCTCTTTAATATTTTCATGTTGTAATAGTCTACTTTCTATCTCACCAAGTTCTATTCTAAATCCTCTTACCTTAACTTGATTATCTATTCTTCCTAAGAATTCTATATTTCCATCTGGTAACCATCTAGCCAAATCTCCTGTTTTATATATCTTTGTTCCTGGGTCAAATGGATTATCTACAAACTTTTCTGCTGTTAACTCTTGTCTATTTACATATCCTCTTGCTAATCCATGTCCACCAATATATAACTCTCCTGCCACCCCTATTGGAGCAACATCATTATTGTTTAAAATATATAATCCCGTGTTATCTATAGGTTTTCCTATTGGTATTGCTTTTTTACCATCATTAACGCAATCAAAGTAAGATACATCTATAGTTGCTTCCGTTGGACCGTATAAATTTATAAGCTTTTTGCCAACTTCAAACTCTTTGTAGAACTTTGATACTTGCTTAAAATTCAATGCTTCTCCACTTGAAAATACTTGTCTTAAGCTTGATAAATTTATATTGTTGTTATTTTCTCCTACACAATATAAGAATACATCTAACATAGAAGGTACAAAATGCATTGTTGTTACTTCATACTTATCTATTGTTTCTATGATTTTCATTGGATCTTTTTCAGCATTAGGAGTAAGCATACATACTTTTGCTCCTACTAATGACCACCATAAAATCTCCCACACAGAAACGTCAAAAGTATAAGTCGTTTTTTGTAGGATTGTATCTTTTTCAGTTATTGGATATTTCTTTTGCATCCAATTTAACCTGTTAACTAATGACTTATGTTCAATCATGGCTCCCTTTGGGTTTCCTGTTGTTCCTGAAGTATAAATAATATAGGCTAAGTTGCTAGAATCATTTATCTTTTCTAAATTGACTGAATGTTCATTAGGCAAATTTTCATCATATAAATCAATAACTTCGCCACCAAACTCTATAGGTTCTACTAAACCACTTTTACTTAATAGAACTTTACTTCCACTATCCTTTAGCATATATTCTATTCTTTCTTTAGGATAGTTTGGATCTATTGGTAAGTAGGCTCCTCCGGATTTTAAGATTCCTATTATTCCTACTATCATCTCTAGGGATCTTTCCACCATTATTCCTACTATAGAATCTGCCTTAACACCTTTATTTCTTAATACTCTAGCAAGACTATTTGCTCTCTCATTTAACTCTTTATAGGTTAGCTTTTTATCTTCAAATACTACTGCTATGTTATCAGGTGTTTTATCTACTTGTTCTTCAAATAACTCATGAATTGTTTTATCCTTTGGATAATCAGCCTTTGTATCATTAAACTCATATAGAATTTGATTTTTGTCTGCTTCTGATAGTAAATCAATCTCACTTAATTTTATTTGTACATTATTTACTATGCTATCTAAGACTCTTATATAGTGACTGCTTAGTCTTTCTATTGTTTCTTTCTTAAATAGCTTTGAGCAATAATCCATAGTAAAACTTAATTTTTCATCTATTTCTAAAGTATTTAATGTTAAGTCAAATTTAGCTACTTTATTTTTATTGCTATATTGCTTCAATATAATATCATTTAACTTAATATCTTCACTGGTTACTGTATCAACCATATTAAACATAACGTCAAACAATGGATTTCTACTTGTATCCCTTCTTACATCTAACTTTTCTACTAAAGTTTCAAGCTGATAGCTTTGATTTTCATATGCCTTTAGAGAATTTTCTTTTACTTCTTTTAAGAAATCTATATATTTCTTGTTTCCTTCAGGCTTATTTCTTAAAGCTAAAGTGTTTACGAATACACCCATTATATTTTGAAGGTCTGCATGTGGTCTTCCGGCTACTGGAGTTCCTATTACTATATCTTCTTGTCCACTATATTTTGATAGCAGTATATTAAAGGTTGATAGCAAAGCCATATGCATTGTAGTTCCTGTTTCTTTTATAAGGTTTCTTAGTTTTAAGGTTGTATTTTCATCAACTTCAAAACTTACACTTTCTCCTTCAAAGCTTTGCATAGCTGGTCTTTCATAATCAGTAGGCATATTTAGTATTGGTATTTGATCACTGAATCTATTAATCCAGTATTCCTCTTGCTTTTTCATCTCCTCTGATTTTAAGAAGCTATTTTGCCATGCTGCGAAATCTTTATATTGAAGTTTTAATGGTTCTAATATCTTTCCACTATAATTCTCACTAAACTCGTTTATTAATATACTCATAGATAAACCATCAGATATTATGTGATGCATATCTACCAACAAGTAAGTTTTCTCCTTGTTTTCTACAAGTTCTACTCTAAGTAGTGGAGCTTTTTCTAAATCAAACACTCTTACAAAACTCTTTATTGTGTCTTCTATACTTTCATTTTGTTTTTTAACTAATTCAAACTCATAGTTGCTTTGTATTTTTTGTACTATTTCTCCATCTAAAGTTTCAAAATAAGTTCTTAATGCTTCATGTCTTTCTGTTAGCTTTCTAAAAGTTTCTTCTATCTTATTTTTATCAACTTTTCCTTCTAACTCAAATACAGCTGGCATATTGTAAGCTATACTATCCTTATCAAATTGCTGAAGCATGTACATTCTTTTTTGAGCTGAAGATGCCTCGTAGTATTCTTTTTCTTCTACTTTTTCTATCTTTGAATAAAGATTTTCTTCTGCACTTTCAAGGTACTTACTTATCCCTTTTATTGTTGGTGACTTAAATAACTCTTTTAATGGAACCTCTTTGCTTAGCTCTTTATGAATCTTAGCTATAAGCATTGTTGCTTTTAGGGAGTGTCCCCCAAGATCAAAGAAGTTATCGTTTATACCAACCCTTTCAATAGCTAATATCTCAGTCCATATTTTCGCCAAAGCCTTTTCCACTTCGTTTCTTGGAGTTTCATATTCAGTTAAAGATGCATCTAGGTTTGGTTCTGGAAGTGCTCTTCTATCAAGCTTTCCATTGGTTGTAAGCGGCATTTTTTCTAATTTCACAAAGTAAGCTGGAACCATATATTCTGGCAATGTTTCCCTTAAGTGACCTTTTAAATTTAATTGTTGAATGGTTTTATCACTTACCACATATGCACATATATATTTTTCACTATCTTTGTTTTCCTTAACTAAAACTGCTGCCTCCTTAATATTTTCATGTTGTAATAGTCTATTTTCAATCTCACCAAGTTCTATTCTAAATCCTCTTATCTTAACTTGATTATCTATTCTTCCTAAGAATTCTATATTCCCATCTGGTAACCATCTAGCTAAATCTCCTGTTTTATACATTTTTGTTCCTGGTTCAAATGGGTTATCCACAAACTTTTCAGCTGTTAATTCTGGTTTATTTAAATAACCTCTTGCTAATCCCTCTCCACTTATATAAATTTCTCCTGATACACCTATAGGTAAAAGCTTAATATTTGAATCTACTATATATATTTGAGTATTATTTATCGGCTTTCCTATTAGTACCGAGTTTCTATAATTATTTTTGCAGTTATATTTGTGGACAATGCACCCTACTGTAGCTTCGGTTGGTCCATATTCGTTTATTATGTCTACTTTATTATCAAATAACTCACTAACAGATTTAGATAACTTCTCTGCTAAATCTTCTCCACCCACAATTAATCTATTAATTGATCTATTTACATCCTTCATTTCTATTAGTAAACTTAAATGTGCTGGCGTTACCTTAATGACAGATTGTCTTTCTCCACCAAAAACCTTCTTTGTAAGCTTATCTATCTCTAAGTTTTCATATATAATAATAGATCCTCCACTTATTAATGGTGTAAAAATAGATGTTACAGTTAAATCAAAGGATATAGAAGTATATAAAGGCATATGCATATTTTCTTCTATGAAATAATTAACCTTTGCATACTCTATATAATTATTTAATGTTCTATGTTCTATCATTACACCTTTTGGATTACCAGTTGTTCCTGAAGTATAAATCACATATGCTAAATTACTACATTCATTTATCTTTTCTAAATTACTAGAACTTTTATTAAATAAAGTTTCATCATACAAGTTTATACTCTCTCCATCAAACTCTAAAGTTTCTACCAAAGTACTTTCACTCAATAGTATCTTACTTTCACTATCCTTTAGCATATATTCTATTCTTTCTTTTGGATAGTTTGGATCAATTGGTAAGTAAGCTCCACCTGCTTTTAAAATACCCATTATTCCTACTATCATTTCTAAAGATCTTTCTACCATTATTCCTACTATAGAATCTGCTTTTACACCTTTCATTCTTAATAGTCTTGCAAGACTATTTGCTCTTTCATTTAACTCTCTATAAGTTAACCTATTTTCCTCAAATACTAATGCAATGTTGTCTGGTGTTTTCTGTACTTGTTCTTCAAATAATTCATGGATTGTTTTATCCTTTGGATAATCTGCCTTTGTGTCATTGAACTCATATAGTATTTTATTTCTCTCTGCTTCTGATAGTAAATCAACTTCGCATAATTTTATTTCTTTATTACCTACTATGTCATCTAAAATTTTTACATAGTGACTACTTATTCTTTCTATTGTTTCTTTCTTAAATAACTTTGAGCAATACTCTATAGTGAAGCTTAACTTTTCATCTATTTCTAAAGCGTTTAATGTTAAATCAAATTTAGATACTTTATTTTTATTATTATATTGCTTCAATATAATATCATTTAATTTAATATCTTCACTGGTTACTGTATCAACCATATTAAACATAACATCAAATAATGGATTTCTACTTGTATCTCTTCTTACATCTAACTTTCCTACTAACGCCTCAAGCTGATAGCTTTGGTTTTCATATGCCTTTAGAGAGTTTTCTTTTACTTCTTTTAAGAAATCTATATATTTCTTGTTTCCTTCAGGCTTGTTTCTTAAAGCTAAAGTGTTTACGAACATACCCATTATATTTTGAAGATCTGCATGTGGTCTTCCTGCTATTGGAGTTCCTATTACTATATCCTCTTGTCCACTATATTTTGATAGCAGTATATTAAAGGCTGATAGCAAGGCCATATGCATTGTAGTTCCTGTTTCTTTTGTAAGGTTTCTTAGTTTTAAGGTTGTATCTTCATCAACTTCAAAACTTACACTGTCTCCTTCAAAGCTTTGCATAGCTGGTCTTTCATAATCAGTAGGCATATTTAATACTGGTATTTCATCACTAAATCTATTAACCCAATATTCCTCTTGTTTCTTCATTTCCTCTGACTTTAAGAAGTTATTTTGCCATGCTGCAAAATCTTTATATTGAAGCTTTAGTGGTTCTAAGGTCTTTCCACTATAAATCTCACTGAACTCATTTATTAATATTTCCATAGATAAGCCATCTGATATTATGTGATGCATATCTATCAATAAGTAAGTTTTTTCTTTGTTTTCTATAAGTTCTAATCTAAGTAGTGGAGCCTTTTCTAAATTAAAAGGTTTTACAAAACTCTTTATTATGTCTTCTATATTTTCATTTTGTTTTTTAACTAATTCAAACTCATAGTTACTTTGTATTTTTTGTACTATTTCTCCATCTAAAGTTTCAAAATAAGTTCTTAATGCTTCATGTCTTTGTGTTAGCTTTCTAAAAGTTTCTTCTATCTTATTTTTATCAACTTTTCCTTCTAACTCAAAAACTGCTGGCATGTTATAAGCTGTGATATCCTTATCAAATTGCTGAAGCATATACATTCTCTTTTGAGCTGAGGATGCCTCATAGTATTCTTTTTCTTCTACTTTTTCTATCTTTGAATAAAGGTTTTCTTCTGCACTTTCAATATACTTACCTAACTCTTTTATTGTTGGTGATTTAAATAACTCTTTTAGTGGAATTTCCTTATTTAATTCCTTATGAATCTTAGATATAATCATTGTTGCTTTTAAAGAGTGTCCACCTAAATCAAAGAAGTTATCATTTATGCCTACTTTTTCAATCCCTAATATCTCAGTCCATATTTTCGCCAAAGTTTCTTGAACTTCATTTCCTGGAGCTTCATATTCAGTTAAAG
>NZ_DGLI01000035.1 GCF_002387895.1 Clostridium sp. UBA4548 | reverse complement strand
TAGGTGGTCGCCAGGTCATATATGGATCTTTAGCTCAGTTGGTTAGAGCAACCGGCTCATAACCGGTTGGTCCGGGGTTCGAGTCCCTGAAGGTCCACCATATTTGGGGGTATAGCTCAGTTGGGAGAGCACCTGCCTTGCACGCAGGGGGTCAAGAGTTCGAATCTCTTTATCTCCACCAAAAAGCAATCCATTAGGATTGCTTTTTTATTTTTTGTAAAACATTAGTTTAAATTGGAGAAATCAAACAAAGGTTTCTAATATAAGAAAGCCTGCAAATTAGGAACTTAAGCATAAGAAGTTATGTGAAGTTTTACTAATTATAGGAAGCGTGTGTTTACATGCTTTTTTTATTATATAGAAAATGCAATTATTGATTTAAGAAAATGCATAAAAAGTCCTAGTATTAAAGGAATTGAAGGAACTGAAAAAAATACGGATAAAATAATTACATTAAAAGAGGTATAAGCACATGCTTTTCTTATAGTTTCTTTATAAAAATATGGATGAGAATTTTGAAACGTCCTTATACTATGACTAGCAAAATTAATGCACTATACAAGGCTATTAGAATACGATAAAATTTAATAAAGCAACTTTTAATATATACTATTGAAATATTTCTTTCATTAAAGAAATATTAGTGTATATAATTAAACTTTTATTGAGGATAATAAATTCTATGTAGAAATTTATCAATAAGTATAACAAGACTTTAGGGGTATCATATAAACTTGTAAGGTTTGTAATGAACTCAAGTGAAGAATTTATAAAGGATCATTAAAGCGTGTTAAAGATGACTAGGTTAAATTTTAATCTTCAACTACCTATAGCAGGTAGAGATAGAAAGGTCAAATTGCAAGTTATTATTTGAAGTGAAAATGCAGAAAAATTGGAGGGTTTAAATGAGAATATTAATTACAAATGATGATGGAATAAATGCTAAAGGCATACAGGTTTTAGCTAAATCATTACAAGATAATCATGAAATAATATTAGTAGCACCGGATAGACAGAGAAGTGCTAGTAGTCACTCTATAACTTTAACTATACCTTTAATAATAAAAGAGGTAAAAGTTAATGGATTGAAGTGTAAGTGCTATAGTGTTAGTGGGACACCGGCAGATTGTACTAAAGTCGGTATAGAAAAATTAGTGAAAGGTAAAATTGATTTAGTTTTATCAGGAATTAATGATGGATTTAATTTAGGCACAGATGTGTTATATTCAGGAACAGTTTCAGCAGCTATTGAGGCTTCAATTATGAAGATTCCATCTATAGCTATATCTTGTGATGGTAGTGATAGTAGTTTTGATATTGGAGTGGATTATATTAGTAGGATAATTAATACTGTGGATATAGAAGAGCTTAAGGAAGATGTAGTATTAAATATGAATATTCCACCTGTATCTAAAGAAAGAGTAAAAGGTATTAAAGTTTGTAAAATAGGAGAAAGAAAATACAAAAATGTGTTTATTGAGGTTGAATCTACAAATGAACATACTAGTTACTCAGTAAAGGGCACACCAGAAGATTCTAATGAAGGAGATTCAGATGTAGCATGTATAAAAGAAGATTACATTACATTAACACCATTACATTATGATTTAACTAACTTTAACATACTAAGTAAAGTATCAAATTTGTTTGAATAAGTTTGTAGTATAATAAAAGTGATAGTTTGAGTATTTGTATTAAAGGAGCGATATGCTATGAGAAAACCTTATATTTTTACACCAGGTCCCACAGAAGTTAGAGAAAATGTTCGCTTGGCTAGGGCCATTGAGGTAACCAACCCTGATATAGATGAAAGTTTTTATGATTTTTATAAAGATACTTGTGAAAAGATTAGTAAAATAATTCATACAAACAATGATGTGTACATACTTAGTGGAGAAGGTATTCTTGGTTTGGAGGCAGCTTGTGCTTCACTAACGGAACCAAAGGATAGGGTTTTAATAATAGATAATGGAATATTTGGAGAAGGATTCGGAGATTTTGTGAAAATTTATGGTGGAGTACCTGTCTATTTTTCATCAGATAGAACCAAAGAAATATGTGTTGAAGAGTTAAGAGAGTTTTTACAAAAGGATAATCAATTTAAATATGCTACAGTTGTTCATTGCGACACGCCGTCAGGTGTGCTAAATGATATAAGCAAAATATGTCCACTATTAAAAGAATATGGAATTATAACTGTGGTGGATAGTGTTGCTGCTATGGTGGGGGAAACTCTTAAGGTAGATGAATGGAAAGTAGATATTGCATTAGGTGGGTCCCAGAAGGCTTTTTCAGCTCCACCGGGATTGACCATTTTATCCATAAGTGAAGATGCCTTTAAGGTTATGGATAATAGGAAAACACCTATTGTGGGATTTTATTGTAATCTTACTATCTGGAGAGAATACTATACTAAAAAATGGTTTCCATACACAATGCCTATAAGCGACATTATGGGATTAAATATAGCAGTAGATAATATTTTAGATGAAGGCATTGAAAAGGTAATAGAGAGGCATAGAAAAATAGCATATGCTACTAGAAAATCTTTGGAAGAGTATGGATTAAGACTGTATATCAAACAAGGATATTCTAATACAGTAACAGTGATAGAACCTCCAGAACAAATAGAAGTTAGGAAGATAATTGGTCATTTACTAGAAAAGTATAATGTTTTGTTGCCAGGATCCTTTGGATATTTAAATAATAAGGTTATTAGAATTGGTCATATGGGCGAAAATGCTCATATAGAAAAAATAGTATATATATTAAATGTTTTAGATTTAGCATTAAAAGATTTGGGGTATGTTTCTAAACATTCATTAGTGCAACTGTTCAATAATTATTACAATTAGTAACTTAATATTAGTAGAATATCAATATTTAAATATATTAGGACTTATAAGTAAATTATAAGTCCTAATATGTTTTGGAAACCTATTGAGAAAGTCAGCAGATTTCTATAGGAATATAGAATAGTAATATGGTAAATAAGGCATAGGTGGTACAATATGAATATAAACCCATCCTAGTGTATCTATATGTGAATTAATTAGAAAAACAGTGTAATAAAAAGAAATTATAGGATAAATTAGAAATTTTAAAACTATATCAATATACATACGTATATATCCATGTTATTATAAACAAGTCGTCAATGCGAAACACTAAAATAAAGCAAAAACAAAAAAAGCTTGACAAGTGATTTGATAGGTGATAAGATATAAAAGTCGCCGGATGGTGGCAACGCTACAGTGT